>NZ_AZWQ01000018.1 GCF_000514815.1 Salinispora fenicalii | reverse complement strand
GTCGTTCGACGGTGTTGGCGTCGCTGCTGGCGTTGGCGTCAACGCTGGCGGCGGCATTGGCGGGGATGAGGCCGGCGGTGCTGAGGGCGAGGCCGGTCACGCCGGCCAGCCCGACGGCCCACCGCCGCCGTCGACGTGCCGCTGCCTGGCTTGTGCCAGGAGATTTCGTGTGGTGTTGGTGCTTCATCGCGGTGTCGATCCCCTTCCCCGTGCGGCGAGGAGCTGCCAACCCCGGGGCGGACCGGGCATGGCGCTTCTCGGCTACCAGGTCGGTGGTAGCAGCCCCTGTACGGTAAGCAGGCATCTAGGTGCATTAGACATGAAAGTGAAAGAACTACCCTAAATGCACCGTTGGTCGATATCGATCCGTTGTGCAAAGCCCCGAGAGTAGCCAGTGGCAGGGGCTCGCCCTCCGGTGTGACCGGAGGGCGAGCCCCTGCTGGCGTCGATGGTGACGGCGTTAGCCCGCGCAGCCGGGAACGTTGACGCAGTTGTCCGGCCGGTTGTTGATCACGATGGTGCCAGTGGCGGTGTTCAGGTTCACCGTTCCGCCGTCGTTGAAGATCCCCCCACCATCGATGACAGCGATGTTTTTAACGATCTTCGTGTTGTAGAGGGTGGTGGTGCCCGTCACAGTGGTGTAGATGCCGCCGCCCTGCTCGGCCTGATTGCCGCTGATCTGCGTTCGCCGTACCACCAGGTCGCCGGCGTTGTGGATGCCACCGCCGTCCTTGTCGGCGGTGTTCCCGGTGATGATGCTGTCCGCCACGACGACCGGCGTGGCAGGGTCGACCGCGAGGCCGCCGACGCGGCTGAGCGTCGCCGTGTTCTGGGCCAGTACGACGGAACGCAGGGTGAGCTGTCCAGCCACGATCCGGGCGCCACCGTTCTGCTGAGCGACGTTGTGCGTGATGTGGGTGTCGGTGATCGTGCTGCTGGTGTTCGCCAGGATCAGGCCACCGGCGGACGCTGCTTGGTTGGCGCTGATGGTGCTGTCTTCGATCTGTATGGTGCCGGAGCCGCTGGCGATACCACCGCCCTCCAAGGCGTTGTTGCTGCGGATACGGGACTTGTCGATGGTGAGCAGGCCAGAGTTGAAGATCCCGCCACCATCGGAGCCGACGGCGGTGTTCCGTTCAACGGTGGAGTGCCGGAGGTGGGCGGTGCCGTTGCTGGCGATGCCGCCGCCGTCGCTTTCGGCGATGTTGCGGGTGATGGTGCTGTGGTGGGTGGTGAGGGCCCCACCGGGGTTGACGAGGATGCCGCCGCCCTCGTCGGTGGTCTGTCCGCCGGTGATGGTGAGTTTGTTGAGGGTGAGGTCGCCGCCGGTGTTGACGGTGAGGATTCTGAATTCGTCGACGGCGGCGGCGCGTTCGATGGTGGTGTGTTTGCCGCCGTTGAGGGTGATGGGGGTGGTGATGGCGGGGAGNCCGGCGCCGTCGATGTCGGCGGTGAGTAGGTAGGTGCAGTCTTTGGCGAGGTCGAGCACAGCGCCGCCGCGGGCGTTGGCCAGGGTGATGGCGGCGATGAGCGCGTCGGCGTCACAGGGCACGGGGGTGCCCTTGGGCTTCTGCCCCTTCTTCCCCTGGCTCTCTTCCTTGCTTCCCTTGTTCTTGTAGTCGTGCTGGTGTCGGTTGTCTTCCTGGTGTCGGTTGTCTTCCCGGTGCCGGTTGCTTTCCTGGTGCTGGTTGTCTTCCCGGTGCCGGTCGCCTTCCTGGTGCCGGTCGCCTTCCCGGTGCCGGTTGCTTTCCTGGTGTCGGTCGCCTTCCTGGTACTGGTTGTCTTCCTGGTGCCGGTCGCTTTTCTGGTCCCGGTCGTCGTGGGAGGGTTGGTGGGTTTTCTCCGTGCGGTCGTCGGTGGGGAGGGGGTCGGCGGCCGGGGTAGTGGCGACACCGACGGCGGTGAGGGCCAGGCCGGCTACCCCGACCAGTCCGATGGCCCACCACCGTCGTCGGGACCATGCCCGGTATCCGCCAGGGTGGTGGTCCGGTTCAGGTTCGTGGGTGTGCTCCTGCTGGTTCATCGCGGTTCGGTGTCCTTCCCCCATGGGCGGCGAGGAGGCGCCAACCCGGGGACAGGTCGGGTGGTGCCCCTCGGCTACCGGGCCGGCGGTAGCATCCACTCCGCACCGTAAACCGACAGAAGCCCACATTCCTGGACAAACGCGAAGAAAACGCCCTTATCGGGCATGCTGTGACTCTCGTTCCTGGGTCACGGAGGGTGAGGTGGACGCTTGATAATCCGGGTGACAGCGGCGGTGCGGGCTGCCTACCCTGACGAAAGTTCCGTCCACCCTGCTCTGGGCCGCTGCCCTGGGAGAGAGAGGTTTTATGTTCCAGCCCGCGCCGAGTGCGCCTCGCTGCACCGTCCAGTCGTCCGTCTCCTGACGCCGCTCCCTCCGAGCGGTGAGTGACCGGACGTTTACCCTCCGGTGCCTGACTCAGCCACCCATTCCCGGCCCGCGAATGCCACGGGTGGGGGCGAGGCTTGCTCGGCCTGCTCTTGCTGTCATTACCGACATCTCAGCAAGGAGCACCCCGGGTGTCCAACACCAAGAAGACTCTCTCGCGCACGTCGCAGAACATCCTGAAGATCGGTACGTTCTCCTGCATTCGGTGCGGCCTCACCGTGTCCGCCGCCGCCGGGGACGGCGTCCGGCGTAATCACTGCCCGTCCTGCCTACACTCCCAGCACGTTTCCGATCATATCGAGGGCGGTCCCAGTGACTGTCAGGGCCGAATGTCGCCGATCGCCATCGCCGTGCTCCGCACTGGCGACTGGATGGTCATCCACCGCTGCGTGCGCTGCGATGAGCTGACCTCCAACCCCGTCTGCGTCGACGACAACCAGCTCATCTTGATGCGTATCGCCGTGCGCCCACTGGCACAGCCCCCGTTTCCGCTCGAAACCTTCGGCGACCTCTGAAGTGACTGGAGGTATCGACGATGCCAAGGCGTAGCAGAAGCACGCACGAGCGGGCGCGAGCAAACCGGCGGCCACAGCGACACAAGGATGTTCTGCACCGTCCGGGCGGGCATCGGGCGAACGACTTCCGATGCGTGGGCTGTCGGCTGGACGTGTCGGTCGAGGCACCCGGCACCACGCACCGCAATCACTGCCCGAACTGCCTGGCCAGTCTGCACGTGGACCGGCGAATCCCCGGCGACCGGGCCGCGAGCTGCCGCGGCCGGATGGAGGCGTTGAGCATGTCGGTGCGGCCCGACGGTGAATGGATGATCATTCACCAGTGCCGCTCCTGCGGCGAGCTCAGCGCCAACCGGATCGCCGGCGACGACAACGCACTGATCCTCGTACGGTTGGCGGTCAAGCCGTTGCGGGATCCCGGCATCGCCCGGCGCATGTTTCTCGTACCGTGATTGACCGATCGTCAGCTGACCGTTGAGGTCGGTCGGCAGTGGGCTCGGCGAGCTGATCCTGACCGGTTCGGCTCGTCGAGCAGCCCCACGTCGGCTCGTCGAGCAGCCACGCCGGCTCGTCCGCCGGCTCCACGTCGACTCGCCGACCGGCCTTATGCCACTTCGGACTGTTGGCGGATCGCCGCTACTCTGGCGTGATGTCCCAAGACCAGCCGACGAGGGCTGAGCTGGCCCCGATTCCCCGTTCCGGCGCGCAACTCGGGCAGGAGTACGACGAGTTTCGAAATGCCGGAGACGTGCATCAGGTGCTGCTGCCGGACTCCTCCCTGGCCTGGCTGGTCACCAACCCGGAACTGGTCTCCCGGGCGCTGGCCGACCCCCGTCTGGCCCTCAACCGAAGGCACAGCCAGGGTGGCTGGTCCGGGTTCGCGCTGCCGCCGGCCCTCGATGCGAACCTGCTTAACCTGGACGCACCCGATCACACCCGGCTGCGCCGCCTGGTCGGCCCGGCGTTCAGCCCGCAGCGGGTCGCCGCGCTACGTCCCCGGATCCGGCGAACCGCCGAGCATCTGCTGGACATCTTGGTCGCCACGACCGATCCCGTTGACCTGGTCACCGGCTACTGCACGCCGCTCTCCGTCCGGGTCATCGCCGACCTGATGGGCGTACCGGAAGCTGGTCGCGCAGATCTGCGGACCTGGACCGACACGATGCTCACCAGCTACCCGCCGGACCGAGCTGCGATTCGACAGGCGGTCGTCGAACTGCACGGCTACGTCGTCAGCCTGATCGCCGCGAAGCAGCAGCAACCCGGCGACGACCTGCTTAGCGTCTTGGCCACCATCGAGCAGGACGGGGACCGACTCACCCGGGACGAGCTCACCTCACTGGCCTTCCTGATCCTGTTCGCCGGGTACGAGAACACCGCCAACCTGATTGCCTCGACCGTGCTACGCCTACTCGATCACGGTGGAATCCGCGACGTGCGAGTTCCTGCGGCGATTGAGGAGACGCTGCGTCTCGAACCTCCTGCACCCGCTGCCGTTCGTCGTTTCCCCACCGAGGAGATGACCATCGGGGGTGCCACCATCCCGGCCGGCGATACCGTGCTGCTCAGCATCGCCGCCGCCACCCGGGGGGCGGACGGCAGCACCACGCGGCTGGCCTTCGGCAATGGCCCCCACTTCTGCCTCGGCGCCGCCCTGGCCCGCGTCGAGGCTGAGGAGGCGCTGACCGTGCTGGCTCGGCGGCTACCCGGTCTGGCGCTCGCCGTACCCGTGGCGCAGGTCCGTTGGCGTCCGACCTTCCGCACGCACGGCCCCGCCGAACTCCTGGTCACCTGGTGACGGGTGGGGGCTGACCGGTGGCGCGGGACTGACCGGTGGCGCGGGGCTGACGGTGCGTGGCTGACCCGGTGGTGTCAGCCACTGGCTGGCCAGCGGGCGTATGGCGCGCTACCTCGCAGGTAATGGACAGCGAGAAGTCGGCGACGGACGATGCTGGCATGACCATGACGAGACCGGCCGTTGGCGTGATGTTGCGGGACTGGCGTCGTCGGCGCCGACTCAGCCAGCTTGAGCTCTCCATCCGGGCCGACATCTCCACCCGGCACCTCAGCTTCCTGGAGACCGGCCGCTCGTCGCCGAGCCGGGAGATGGTGTTGCAACTGGCGGATCGACTGGACCTGGCGCTGCGAGAGCGGAACCGGCTGCTGTTGGCCGCCGGGTTTGCGCCGGTCTATTCAGAGAACGCGCTGGACGCTCCGCCCATGACCGTTATCCGCTCCGCTATTCGACAGGTGCTTGACGGACACGAACCGTACCCCGCCGTCGTCGCTGACCGAGGCTGGAACCTGGTAGCGGCCAACGAGAGTCTGTCGGTGCTCACCGACCTGGTGGCACCCCGGCTGCTCGTACCGCCGGCGAATGTCCTCCGGGCGAGCCTGCATCCGGACGGACTGGCTCCGCACATCGTGAACCTTGGTGAGTGGCGGTGGCATCTGCTGCATCGGCTGAGCCGGCAGGTGGAGTTCAGTGGTGACCCGGATCTGGCCGACCTTGAGGAGGAACTGCGTAGCTATCCCGGCGATGAAACTCATGCCGACAATTCAACGGTAAACGACATCGTGGTGCCGGTGCGGCTGCGCCGAGACGGCCGGGTGCTCAACCTCTTTACTACGGTGGCAACCTTCGGTACGCCGTTGGACGTAACCCTCTCCGAGCTGTCGATCGAATCGTTCTATCCCGCAGACGAGGAGACCGCACGAGAACTGAGAGGCCGGCGCTCGGCTTCCGACTGAAACTGACCCTGTGGTTCCGGCACGGCGGCGGTGGTGTGGACTGCTGGCCGCGAGTGGTTTCCCGTGATGTGGGTAGGTCTTGCTGCCACCTTTCCGGCGCCGCAGGCAAGGTGGTGTGTGGGGTGCCGTCGAGCTGCCCTCGTGGATGGGGCGTGAAGATGCGCGGGCTGGCGGCGCTGGTGGAGTTTGGTGGTTCCGGTGGCGCGGCTCCACTCGGCGAGGTAAGGAAGGACGACGCTGTTCCCAGCGAGGCGGCTCTGGTCGCTGAAACGGGCTCACTACCTTGCAGGTAATCGACAGGGTGTTATTGGGCTGTCACTGTCGAGCCATGACATGCGTACTGCCGGCGGGAGTGGCGGTGCGTGCTCTCCTCCGGTGGCTTCGCCACGCCCCATTATCTTGATAGGAGTGAATCGATGCCTGATTTTACCGCCGCGCAGGCCGCCGATCTCTTCCGCGCCCGGCCGGACCGTTTAATTGATGTGGATCGAGGTCAGGTTGCGGTTCGCAGTATTGGGGAAGGGCCAGACGTGCTATTCGTGCACGGATGGCCAGTCAGCGGGGCAACGTTCCGCGGTCTGCTGCCCTTTCTCGTTCCACACCTGAGATGTCACATCATTGATCTTGTTGGAGCGGGTGATAGCCGCTTCGATCGGACCGCTCGCGTCGATGTTGCTGCGCACGTGGCGGCGGTGCGGCGCGTCGTGGACACCCTCGCCCTGGACGACGTGGCAGTTGTCGGCCATGACAGTGGTGGACTTATCGCACGATACGCCCTGGCGGGGGATCCTCGCGTCCGCTCCTGGGGCCTGATCGACACCGAGCAGCCGCAGGGGGCCCACTGGCGCCTCTCGCTGCTGATCGCCACCCGCCACCTACCCGGATTCGAGCGTCTGCTCACGGCGGCGTTGAATATTAGACGACTGCGGCGAAACAGGTTCGTTCTCGGCGATGCCTTTCAGGACCGAAACCTGCTGGACGGAGACTTCGCGGAGTTCTTCCTGCGGCCCCTCAAGGTGAGCGCTGACCGGCGTTGGGCCTTCGGCCAGTTCCTCCGGACCTTCGACTTCTCGGCCTTCGACGCTCTCGCTGACCTGCATTCCCGCATCACCGTTCCCGTCCAGCTGGTCTGGGGTGCCGACGACCCCTACTTCCCGGTGGGCTGGACCCGCGGGATGAGGTCCGGTTTCCGGGGTCACGCTCGCCTGCACGAAGTTCGGCGCGGCAAGCTCTTCGTCCACGAGGAGTTCGCCGAGGAAGTCGCCGCCGCGCTGACGCCCACGCTGGCCGCGCCCCGCCCCCCGGTCCCGGACCGCGGCGGCCACGGCTCAGGAAGAGTCACCCCGGATCGGACCACGCGCGGGTAGCCAGCTACGGCGGCAGCCACGCCGGGAAGTAGACCTACGCCCCCGTGGTGGCGGTAGGACGCGCCCGTACACCTACGGTGGCCGTGGCCGGCGGCGGGTCAGGCTGGAGAAAGCCACCCGCCGCCGGCCACGAGCCAACCGGCGTCAGGCCGAGGTCAACTCGTCGGGAAGTTGTCGGGGGTGCTGATCCGGCTGCGGAGGAGATTGCCGGAGGCGGTGAGGTTCGATGTCCCGGAGAAGTTGCCGCTGTTGCAGGTTCCGGGATTGAACGCTCCGCTGCCCTCGTTGGCGTCGGAGTAGGTCCAGTTCGCGTAGCCGATCTTCAACTGGTCGAGCAGGTTGATCCAGGCGTTGGTGCTGCCCACGTCGACCCCGCCGTCGCCGGTGTAGTCGACGGTGCCGAACTCGGTGACGAACAGCGGGAGTGTCGTCGCCGCACGCTGCACCTCGGCGCGGTAGAAGTCCTGGTGGGACGCGGCGTAGAAGTGGAACGCGTACATGATGTTGCTGGCGTTGACCGGATTGTTGATGACCTCGTCGGCGTTGGATCCCTCGGAGACGCCGAGTGAGGACCAGCCACGGGTGCCAACGATGATCACGGCGTCCGGATCGTTGGCCCGGATCACCGGGATGACCTGCTCGGCGTAGCTCTTGATGGTGCCCCAGCCGACCCCGTTGGGCTCGTTGGCGATCTCGTAGATGACGTTCTTCTTGTCGGCGTTGCGAGAAGCGACGGAGGCGAAGAAGGTCTTCGCCCGGTCGAGGTTGTACATCGGATCGCCCGGCGTCAGCGTGTGGAAGTCGATCATTGCGTAGAGGCCGCGCTCCTCGGCCTCGTCCACGAGCTCGTTGACCCGGTTGGTGAACCACGGTGGGTTGGTCTCGTAGCCCCCCTCCTGTACGTACATGGCGATCCGGAACAGGTCAGCCCGCCACTCGTCGGCCAGCACGTCGAGCGAGGCGTCGTTGTAGCAGTTGTTGAACCACTGCAGGCCGTGGGTGCTCATGCCGCGTAGCTGGATCGGCTGGTGGTACTGGTTGCACAGGTTCACCCCGCAGACGTACAGCTGGCCGTTGATCGCCAAGGGAGTCTGGTCGTCGCCCGGCGGCGTGCTGCCGCCGTTGACCGTCCAGACCTGGTTGGGCTGGGTGCCGCCACCGCCGAAGCAGTCCCAGATCTGGATCCGGGTGCCGTTGCCGGTGCCCCGCTCCACCGCGTCAAGGCACTTGCCCGACTGTGGGTTGGTGATGGTGCCGTCGCCGTTGACCTGCCAGTTCTGGGCTCCGGTGCCGTTACAGGTGTAGAGCTGTACCCGGGCGCCGTTAGCGGTGGAGCCGCCGGAAACGTCGAGGCACTTGCCGGTCTGCGGGTTGACGAAGGTGTTGCCGGTGCGGTTCCAGAGCTGGTTCCAGTTTGCGGTGCAGTCCCAGAGCTGGATCGGGGTGCCGTCGGCGGTGCCGAGGTCCAGGATGTCCAGGCATCGTCCGCTGTCCTGGCCGACGACCGTGCCGCCGTCACCGGGCGGGGGCGGGGGGCTTGTTCCGATGTTCACATCAGCGGAGAAATTGTTGACGGCCAGCCCGACGCCGCCGTTCCACGGTTCGAAGCCGGCCTGGAGGCTGGTCAGGTACCAGTCGTTGGTGACCTGGGTCCGCGCGACGACGTCGTCGATGAAGTCCTTGACGTTGAACGACCAGCTGTTGATAGTCGCGGGTGCGAGGTAGGAAACAACGTCGTTGCCGCCGTTGTTGCCCTGCCAGACCTCCCAGTTACGTCCCCCCACCGAGGTGTTGCCGACCGGACCGCCGATCGGCTGGATCGAGCCCTGTCGGTGAAACCAGATCATGATCTCCATCTGGCTTACTCCGTCAGTCTTCGGAGTCGGGTCCATCCAGATGTCGTACGTGGCGTTGTAGGTCCCGCCCGCGTATCCGTAACTGATCGCGGACGGGACGCTGCTGACCTGGCTGAGCTGCGCCGGCAGGTTGGTCCCGGGTGAGCAGTTCTGGTAGTGGCAGCCGAGCACCACCGACGGGAAGGAGAGCAGCGGTCCGGAGGTGGAGGTGGAGCCCTGCTGCGAGGTGATCCGGAAGCCACTGTTGGTGGTTTCGATGCACTGCTCGGCGGCGCTGCCCCAGCGGTTGTTTTGGACGATGTACTTGTCCTGGATGGTGGTGGTGCCGTACTGCTCGCAGATCGTTGCGGCTTGTGCCGGCGCTGCGGCGACCAGCGCAGCGGTGGCAGCGACCGCGAGTACGGTCAGCGCCTGGAACAGGCGTCTCATGCCCTACCTCCTAGTATCGGGTGTACATGGGAGCGCTCCAATCAACGACACATACAGATGTAACCATGTTGCTTCGGGATCGAGAAGAGCTGATGAAAACTTGTTCAGGCGAGTGTTGTGGGGGTCTGGTTGCCATTCACGCTGATCTGTTCCGGTTACCGGACTTCTGCCATGATGTCCGGGCGAAGCGCGCGAACTCGCGCGACGGGGATGGAGGTATGACGGTGAGATCGCGCCGATGACCATGGTGGTTGACGTTCGGCAGGTGACGGTCCGGTACGGCTCGACGCTGGTTCTGGACCGCATCGACCTCCAGGTCCCCGAGGGCGGCGCCGTCGCACTGGTCGGCGAGAACGGGGCCGGAAAGTCCACTCTGCTGCGGTGTGTCACCGGGCTGCAGGAGCCAACCGCCGGTGACATCTCCGTCTTCGCGGCGGTGCCGGGCCGTGGTACGGAGTTCTGGCGACAAGTCGCCACCACAGTGGAGTCTCCGAGCTGGTATCAGGGCCTGACCGTGCGGGAACATCTCGATCTGGTCCGGGTGGTCAACGGCGGCGACCCCGACGATGGACACATCGCCGAGCTCTGCGTCACCCTCGGTTTGTCCGGGCTCTCCGACAGCCTGCCCAGCACTCTCTCCTCCGGGCAGCGGCAGCGCTTCCTGCTCGCCGCGACCCTCGTGCGGCCCAGCCGACTCCTGGTCCTGGACGAGCCCGAGCAACGCCTCGACACCCGGATCAAGGGTGCGGTCGCCGCACACCTGCGTTCGTACGTGGCGGACGGCGGCACGCTCGTCATGGCCAGCCACGATGACGGGTTCCGGGTCGGCGTCGGCGCCGGCGAGGTCGTACTCGTCCGGCCGGAGGCGGAGTGACTCCGGTCGCGGCCCCGGCCCGGCCAACGGCCCCAGCCACGGTTGATGCCCGCCGCTGGGTGCGCCGCCGCCGGATCGCCGCTGAGGGCCGCGTCGAAGTCAGCACTGTCTACGTCGTGACCCTCACGGTACTGATGGCCGCCGCGCTGGTCGGGCAGCCGGTGGTGCGGGTGGTCTGGCCACCGGAGGTATCCGGCGATCCGGCGGTGACCCCGTTCGTCGGAGCGGCGGCTGCCCTCGCCGCCTTCTTCGTCGTGCTGCGCCAGCTCGGCCCGCTCTCGGTCAGCCGCAGCGATGCCACCTGGTTGCTGCTCGCGCCGATACCTCGGCGTACCCTGCTCGCGCCGGCGCTTACCCTCACCACCGTCGCCGCGCTCGTCGTCGGCGCTGCCATCGGGATCGCGGTGACCGGACGTAGCGTTTCTCGCCCAGCCGAGCTCCCGGTTCTGTGGGCCGGCGGCACCACCGGCGCGGCTGCGGCGGTCTTCGTGGCGTTGCTCGCCATCGCCGGCCAGCCGCGGCCCACCGCGGCCCGCTTCGCTGACGGCGGCGGCGTCGCGGTCGGCGCGGGCAGCCTCATCATGGCCGCCGCGCTAGGCGCTTCCGGCGGGCCTGGCCTGCCCGCCTTGCCGGTGCCACCCGTGGTGGTGCTCGCCGTCGGTGTCGGCGCCCTGGTCGCGGGGCTCTTCGCGGTCGGGTTGACCTCGCGGGCGGTGGAGGGTTGGCCCGCCGCGCCGATCGCCGAAGCGTCGATCAACGCGGGCGCGTATGCCGATGTCGTTTACGCGGTTGAACCCTCCTACCTGGCCGAGATGAGCGCCCGTCGGTTCTGGCGCGGCCGGACCCGGGTCCGGACGACACGGCTGCTGTTGGCCCGCTGGCTTCCTCCGCTCATCGCCCAGGATTTGATCATTTTGCGCCGGAAGGCGCCGCGGCTCTGGTGGCCGGTTGGCGCGGTAGCCGTCCCGGTCTACCTTGCCGAGGGTCCGGCCTGGCTGCTGCTCGGTGTGGTCCTGATCGGTGCGCTGGGCGCCGCCGGCTTCACCGGCGAGTCCACGCACAGTGACGCCGCGAACCCGGCGATGCTGCGGCTGCTCGGTGTCACGGGCCGTCGCGTGACCGCCGCGCGACTCGTGGTCCCCGCTGTCATCGCCGGTGGCTGGCTCGCGATCACCCTGGCCGTGTTGCAGGGCCTCGGGGCGCTCACCGGGCCGTGGTGGGCGCTCGGTCTGCTGGCGGGACCGGCTGTGGCGGCGGCTGCCTACCAGCGGGCGAAGGCGAGTGCCGCCTCGATCGGCACCATCCTGATCGATACGCCGCTCGGGGCATTTCCGGCCGGGATGCTGCTCTGGCTGCTCAACGGAGTTGATGTTCTCGCCGTGCTGACCCTGCCGGTCTCGGTCGGGCTAGTGCTGGTGCCGGCGCCGGAGGTGCTCGGTTGGCCCTGGCTGTTTGCCCAGGCAGCCAGTTCGGCGCTGGGGTGTGCCCTGCTGGTGCGACTCGGCACCAACCAGACCGGGGTTTGACTGATTGGAATATGTCGATCACACTTGAGAGCGCTCACTGTCACCACCGTCGATCTGGGGGCCCCATCATGCTGGCAGCTCGCCTGATCTCCCACCGTTCGCGTTGCTGTCCCGCGCTGGCGGTCGCGGTCTCACCTGTCCTGCTGTCACCCGGGTGGCGGTTGCGATGAGTGAACACCGTAGCTGTGGGTGCGATGCCTCCGTTCGTGCCACCTATTTGGCCTGACAAATATCTACCGACTTCTCAGATAGCTCGAATGACCTGAATCGGTCTTATAGCTATGTTTCCGAGTCTTTCCGCTTAACCGATTGCATTCCCATTCCCGGTCTGTCTTTCATGGACGATCGGATGGTTTAATGGCGACGATCGGTCAATCCGGCCCAGTCGAATAGGGCGTACAATTCCCGGCTAACTTATGGTTGTCTTCCCGTGGAGAATATCGATGGAAGAATCCGAGGATCCGCGCCGATATCACGTCGTGGTGAACGACGAGGAGCAGTATTCGATCTGGCCCGACGGGTCGGAGATTCCGGCTGGTTGGCGCATGGTGGGCTTCAGCGGCGATCGCACCAGCTGCCTTGCACGCATCGACGAGGTCTGGACCGACCTGCGCCCACGCGGGCTGCGAGAGTGGCTGGAAACCCAGAGCTGACGCCTGCCCGCACTGCAAACCGCCGCGGGCGCACCGGGAAACCGGGGCGCCCGCGGCTACTTATTTCGGCCCACTGTCACTTTCTTCGCCCGCGGTGCTTTCATGTGACATGGGGTCAGGAGATGGTTACCAACGTTCCGAAAATCGCGGATCGCCCGCCGGCTGGCCGCTAATGATCCAGGTCAGCGATGGTTGGTTGACAGATCCTGAAATTTTCTCGTAGCTTCTCTCCATCTCCGGCCCATGAGTTCCACTCAAGGCAGGGTCGGCGGAATTGCCATCCTCTGTTCCTCCGTTCCACTGTTTCTGTAGCTGTCTTTCGGTGTTGTGACGCTAAGGAGTGCACAGTGCGGGCAGGGCCCCTCGACACCGCCAACGACCCGACACCCACCGCCAACGACCCGACGCCCACCGCCGTCGGCGACACCGTGCCGGACCTCGTGGCCGCTGCGGCGCGGCGGCAGCCGAACGCGGTCGCGGTGGCCGATGGTGACGGGGCAACGCTCACCTACCGTGAGCTGATCGAGCGGGCCGACACCCTGGCCCACCGGCTCGTCGCCGGAGGCATCCGTCCGGACGAGCCGGTGGCGGTGGTCCTCCCCCGCTCGGTGGAGCTCATCGTCACCCTGCTCGCCGTACTCAAGGCCGGTGCTGCGTACCTGCCGCTGGACCCGGCCGACCCGCCAGCGCGGATCCGGCAACTGCTCGCCGTTGCCGGGGACCCGCCGGTGCTGGCTGCCGGCGAGGTGCCCGGCGCCGGGCGACTGTTCCGCCTGGACCAGCTCGGTGCCAGAGCAACGGGAGCCGCCGCGTCAACCGGTGCCGCGCCGCGGCGGCTTCACCCCGCCGGCCTCGCCTACATCAACTTCACCTCCGGCTCCACCGGCACGCCGAAGGGGGTCGCCGTTGCCCACTCCGCCGTGGTTCGCTTGGTCCACCAGCCTGGCTACCTGCGCCTAGGGCCCACCGAGACGGTCCTTCAACTCGCTCCGGTCGCCTTCGACGCGGCGACCCTGGAGATCTGGGGCGCGCTTTCCAACGGGGCTCGGCTCGTGCTGGCCCCACCCGGTGCGCTGGAACTCACCGAGCTGGCTCGGCTGCTCCGCCAGGAACGGATCACAGTCCTTTGGCTGACCGCCGGGCTCTTTCACCAACTGGTGGAGTTTGACCCGGACTGCCTCGCCGGGGTCGGGCAACTCCTCGCGGGCGGGGACGTACTTGCCCCGGAGGCGGTCCGCCGGGCACTGCGAGTGCGCGACGGGGCAGTCCTGATCAACGGATACGGGCCAACGGAGAACACCACCTTCACCTGCGTGCACCCGATGACCGATCCGGAGGCCGTGCCGAGCCCGGTGCCGATTGGCCGGCCCGTGCCTGGGAGCACCGTGTACGTTCTCGATCCGGCCGGACGGCAGGTGCCGGTCGGGGTCCCCGGCGAGCTGTACACCGGCGGTGCCGGGGTCGCCCGCGGATACCTCGGTCGCCCGGGGGCCACGGCGGCGGTGTTCCTTCCTGACCCGTTCGACCCCCGCCCGGGGTCCCGGATGTACCGCACCGGGGACCGGGTCCGCTGGCGGCCGGACGGCACCCTCGACTTTCTTGGTCGAATCGACGAACAGGTAAAGATCCGCGGGTTTCGGGTCGAGCCGGGCGAGGTCGCGGCGGCGCTGCGGGCCCACCCCGCTGTCGGGGACGCCGCTGTCCTGGTTGACGGGGAGGGGGAACGGCGCCGACTGCTGGCGTATCTGACCCCCCGTCCCGGCACGCCGGCCCCGACCTCGCAAGAACTGACCGAGTACGCGGCTGACCGGCTCCCGGCCCACCTCCGACCGGGGGCGTACCTGGTCCTTCCCAAGCTGCCCCTGACCCGTAGTGGCAAGATCGACCGGCGGGCGTTGCCCCGGCCGGAGCCGCCCGTGGCTCGGCCCGGTACCGAAGTGACCGATCCGGTCCAGGTACGTCTGGCGGCCCTCTGGGCCGAGCTCCTGGGTAGCAGCCCCTCCGCCCCGGACGACGACTTCTTCGCGCTGGGCGGGAATTCCCTGCTCGCCACTCGGCTGACTTTCGTCGTCGCCGACCGGTTCGGGGTGGACCTGCCGGTACGCCTCGTCTACGAACACCCGACCCTCGCCCGGCTGGCCGGCGTCCTCGACGAGCAGGCCGGCGCGCGGCCGGTCCACACCGGGATCCGTCGATCGGCGGATGAACCGACGGCAGCGCGGTCCGGTGCGGGTACGAGCACCGAAGCCCACCTCCCGCCGACGTCGCTGAGCCAGCGCCGATTGTGGATGCTCGATCAGCTGGCGCCGGGGACGGCGACCTACCACATCGCCTGGGCGGTCGAGCTGACCGGCCCGCTCGACGCGGCCGCGTTGGAATCGACGCTGAGCTGGCTGGTTGACCGGCATGAGACCCTCCGGACCCACTTCACCTCGGTCGACGGAGAACCGGCCCAGAAGGTCTTGCCCGCCGCACCGGTCCGGCTGTCGGTTGTGGATGCCGCCTCCGACGATGCCGAGCGGGAACTGGTGGACGCGGCGGCCCGCGAACCCTTTGACTTGACGGCCGGCCCGTTGGCCCGGTTCGGGCTCGTCCGACGGAGCCGTGGGAAGCACATTCTCACCGTTGTGGTGCACCACAGTCTCGCCGACGGATGGTCGTTCGGGATCTTCTTCCGTGAGCTGTCCGCTGGGTACGCGGCAGCGGTCGCCGGTGCCCGCCCCGACCTGCCCGCACCGGAGGTGCGGTACGCGGACTTCGCGGTCTGGCAGCGGGAACGGGCCGACCGCGGCGCCTTCGAGGCCGACGTCGACTTCTGGCACGCGGAGCTGGCCGGCGCCCCGACCCTGCTCGAGCTCCCCGCCGACCGGCCCAGCCCAGCTGAGCAGTCCGACGCCGGCGGCGAGCTGGTCTTCGACGTCCCCGACGAGTTGACCGCCCGGCTGCGGGCGAGCCGGGACGGCACCCTGTTCACCCGGCTTCTGGCCGGCTTCCAGACCCTCCTGCATCGGCTCACCGGGGTCGACGACTTGTTGGTGGCGGTCCCGGTGGCCGGGCGCACCCGACCCGAGACCCGGAACGTGGTGGGCTTCTTCGCCAACACCCTCGCCCTGCGGGCCCGCTTCGCCGACCAGTCCAGCTTCGCCGATGTCCTCGCCCAGGCCCGGGCCTCGAGCATCGCCGCACAGACGCGGCAGGACGTGCCCTTCGACCAGATCGTGGACCGACTCGCCCCGACTCGCAGCCTCGCCCACAGCCCGCTGGTGCAGGTGATGTTCGCCCTCGACGAGCCACCGCCGGAGACCACGTCGGCGGGGCTGCGGATCGCCCCCCAGCTCTGGGAGAACGGCACGGTCAAGTTCGACCTCACCCTCACCGTGGAGGACCGCCCCGAAGGGCTGCGCGGTCGCCTCACCTACCGCACCGATCGCTTCGAGGCGAACCGGATCCGTCACCTCGCGCAGCGGTATCTCACCCTGCTCACCAACGCCCTCGACCGGCCCGACATCCCCGTCCGTGAGCTCCCCCTGCTCGACCCGGCCGAACGGGCGCGGATCCTGCGGGACGGCAACGACACCGAACTGCCCCTACCTGACGTGGCCAACGTCGGTGAACTACTCGACCGGTTTCCACCGGCCGACCCGGGCGCGGTCGCGGTCATTGGCCCGGACGGCGCACTGTCCCACCGGGACCTCGCCATTCGCGTCAACCGCCTCGCCCACCTGCTCCGCGCCCACGGTGTCGGCCCGGATGTTCCGGTTGGGCTCTGCCTCGGCCGGCACACCGACCTGGTGGCCGCACTCCTCGCCGTCTGGCGGGCCGGCGGTGGGTATCTGCCGCTCGACCCGGCATTGCCCGTCGGTCGGTTGGCCACCGTGCTGGCCGACGCGGCCCCGCCGGTGCTGCTCACCGATCCTGCCGGGATACCCCTGATCAGCGATGCCATCGCCACTTCCGGCACCACCCCGGTGGTGCTCCGGGTCGACCAGCTCGACCCGGACCTGCCGACCGACCCGCCACCGGTCGTCGGCCACCCGGACGGCCTCGCCTACCTGCTCTACACCTCCGGTTCGACGGGTGCGCCCAAGGGTGTCGTGGTCACGCACCGCTCGGTGATCAACCACCTGGTCGGCTGTCACCGGCTGTTCGGGCTCACCGCCGACGACCGGGTCGCGGCGATCACCACCCCAGCCTTCGACATCTCCGTGGTCGAGCTGGTACTGCCGCTGTTGGCCGGGGCGCGCATCGAGATACTGGACGCGGCGACGGCCCGAGACGCCGTATTGCTGCGGGCTGCCTGCGCGCAGCGGGGTGTCACCGTCCTCCAGGCGACCCCGGCGACCTGGCGGATGCTGGTTACCGCAGCCGGTGTACCGGCCGGGGTGCGGTTGCGGATCAGCGGTGGCGAGGCGCTGACCCGCGACTTGGCCGACACGTTGCGCGTCGACGGTGCCCGGGTCATCAACGGGTACGGGCCGTCGGAGACCACCGTCTACTCCTCGGCAGGGCTGGTGGGAGAAGACGGACCGGTCGACCTGGGGCGTCCCCTCGCCAACACCCGGATCCAGCTGCTCGACTCCGCCGGCCAGCCCGTCCCCGACGGTGTGATCGGAGAGATCCACATTGGGGGCACCGGAGTGGCCCGGGGCTACCACGGTGACCCGGGCCGTACCGCAGCCCGGTTCCGCCCCGACCCGTTCGGCCCGATCCCCGGCGGACGGCTCTACGCCACCGGCGACCTGGCCCGTCGGCTCCCAAACGGGCGTCTCCTCTACCACGGCCGCGCCGACCAACAGGTGAAGGTGCGGGGATTCCGGATCGAACTCGGCGAGATCGAGTCAGCGCTGCGCGACCAGCCCGGCATCCGGGATGCCGTGGTGACCACCTGGGGCGCCGACTCCGACGTCCGGCTCGCCGCGTACGCGGTCACCGAACCCGCCGCCGCCGACCCGGCATCGGTCTGGCCGGCGCTCCGTGCTGGTCTGGCCCGGCGGCTGCCGGAGTACATGGTGCCGGCCACCCTGGTCCTGCTCGACACGCTTCCCCGCACCGCGAGCGGCAAACTGGATCGGCGGGCGCTGGCCGAGCCGACCTGGCGGGAGACCACCGGGAGCGGCCCGACCGCCCCCCGTAACCCGGTCGAAGCGCAGCTCAGCGCGCTTTGGCAGGACGTGCTCGGCCGCACCGAGGTCGGCGTGCATGACAACTTCTTCGCCCTGGGTGGACACTCCCTCACCGCGACCCGGCTGATCGCCCGCATCCGCGCGACTTTCGGTGTCGAGCTGGCGCTGCGGAGCCTCTTCACCGCGCCCACCGTCGCCGAACTCGCGGTCCATATCGCCGCTGCGGGCTCCCCCGGCGAACCGCACGGGATCGGTCCTGCCGATACCAGCCCCAAGCACCTGCTCGCCTCGCTCGACGACCTCTCGGACCGCGAGGTTGACGAGCTCCTGGAAAGTCTGATCGCCGAGGAGGGCGTATGAATAGGCGCAGAGAACGTGTGGTCGTCGTCGGGGCCGGCCTAGCCGGTTCGCTCGCCGCGCTATACCTCGCCCGTCAGGGCCACGAGGTGGATGTTTTCGAGAGACGTCCGGACCCCCGTTCCGCGCTGGCCCGACCAGAGGGTCGGTCGATCAACCTGGGGCTATCCGCCCGAGGCATGCGGGCGCTGGACGGGGTGGGGCTCCTTGCCGACGTACTCAAGCACAGCGTGCCGATGCGCGATCGGGTGGTGCACTCGCCGGATGGTGGAGTACGCGTCCAGCCGTACGGGGTACGCGAGCACGAGATTCTCCACTCGGTACTCCGGGAGGAGCTGATCTCACTGGTGGTGAACGCCGCCGAGGCCGAACCGGGGGTGCGGTTCCACTTCGATCGCCTCCTGACCGGCCTGGATCGGGAGAACGGCACCGTACACGTCACGCCCACCGCCGGCGGCGAGCCGACAACAGTCACCGCGGACCTGATCGTCGGTGCCGACGGGGCTTTTTCCACCGTCCGGCAACAGCTGCAGCACGGGCTGCGCGCCAACTACGCTCAGGAGTTCCTCCCCTGGGGATACAAGGAGCTGACCATCCCGGTCGGTGTCGACGGTCAGCCCCGGGTTCGGCTGGAGGCGCTGCACGTCTGGCCCGGTCACGAGGCGATGATGGTCGCTCACCCCAACCGGGACGGCTCGCTGACCTGCACGCTCTTCATGGCGCACGAGGGTCCGGTGAGCTTCGCCGCCCTCGACACCCCGACGGCGGTACGGGACTTCTTCCGCCGGCGCTTTCCCGACGCGGAGGAGCTGATGCCCGACCTGGTCCGGGACATCGCCGAGCACCCGGTCGGGCACCTGGTCACCGTTCGGACCGCTCCCTGGCGGTACGCGGACCGGGTGGTCCTGATCGGTGATGCCGCACACGCTGTCTACCCGTTCTACGGCCAGGGTATGAACTCGGCCTTCGAGGACTGCGTGGTCCTCGACGAATGCCTCACCGCCCACTCCGACCGGGCCACCGCGCTGGCCGCGTACGAGGCGGCCCGGAAGCCGCACACCGACGTGCTCGCCGACCTGTCCACCACGAACTTCGAAGACTTACGAGATCGGGTGCACCGGTTCGGCTACAGCGCCTCCGCTGCCGCCGATCGCCTGCTGGCCCGGCTGTTGCCGCAACACTGGGTGCCGCTGTACGCGATGGTGGCGCACAGCACCATCCCGTACGCCGACGCGCTGGCCCGCGCCAACCGTCAGAACCGTATTCTGCGGCAGGCCGGTGCCGGGCTCGTCCTGGCCATCGGCCTTGCCGCCACCGCCGGCGCCCGCCGCGTCGGCCGTCGTAGCGCGATTGGGCGGTGAGGGCTGTGCTGACGCATCCGATGAACGCCGAACAGATCCTGCTCACTGAGTCCGACCTGCACGCCGACCCGCTGCACCCGCTGTTGGTCGGGGCGGTCGACCAGGTGCGGTCCGTGGTCGCCTGGGCCCGGGAGTACCTCTGTCAACCCCATCCGGAGCTGGGCCGCAAGGGCCCGGTCTGTCCGTACGCCCAGGGCTCCCTGGACCGGAAGATCTTCTACCTGGCCGTTCATCGGGGGAAGACCGCCGACGAGGCCGAGCTGGACAAGGTGCTCGCCGTCTACCGGGAGTGGTTCCACCACTTGGACCCGCTCACCGGTCCGTCCGCCCAGTTCAAGACGATCTTGCTGACGCTCCCGGACCTGCCGGACGATGTCGCCCGGGAGGTCGTGGATCGGACCCAGGAGCGGCTCAAGCCGCACTACACCGATCAGGGGTTGATGCTCGGTGAGTTCCACGACGGACCGCCGGCCAAGGGCGGCCTGTGGAACACGGACTTCCGGCCGCTGCGGAGCCCGGTGCCGATGCTGGTGGTCCGGCACATGGTCGCCAGTGATCTGCCATTCCTCGCCGACGACCCGGCGACCTTCGCCAGCTACCTGCGGTATTTCGGGCACGGGGGCCCGGCGTCGCTGCGTGGGCAGGTCCAGGCGGCAGCGCAGCGGCATGGCCTGCCGATACCCGAACCCCGCGCCGATGCCGGCACCTCGCACGCGAACACGAATCAGGGGGTTCGATGACGACCGCCGACTCCACCACGCCCGGCAGCGGCGGCAAGCGTGCCCTGCTGGCCCGTTTGCTCGCCGAACGGGCCCAGGCGCCCCGTAGCTACCCGGTCTCCTTCGGCCAACAGCGGCTGTGGTTCCTGGACCGCTTCACCGGGGGCATCCCGGTCTACAACATCCCGGTCGCCTTCCAGGTGCACGGGCCACTGGACGTCGCGGCGCTGCGTACCGCGCTGACCACGCTCGTCAACCGGCATGCGGCGCTGCGTACCACGTTCAGCGAATCCGGCGGCGAACCGGTACAGGTGGTGCGACCGACCGGCGAGGTGGATCTCACCGAGACAGACCTGACCGGGCTGCCGGCGGAGCAGCGTGAGGTCGAGGCCACCGCGCTCGTTCGAGCGCACTCCGGGCAACCGTTCGACCTGGCCGCAGGCCCGCTGCTGCGGGTGGCGGTGATCCGGACGGACCCGGATCGGCATCACGTGGCGTTCTGCGTGCACCACATCGTCTTCGATGCCTGGTCGATCGGGGTGCTCTTTCAGGAGTTGGAGACCGCGTACGCGGCCGCACTGGCGGGTGTCCCGGCCGACCTGCCCGACCTGCCCACGCAGTACGCCGACTTCGCCGTCTGGCAGCGGGAGCGGCTCGCCGGTGACGCGCTGCGTCGACAGCTCGACCACTGGGTTTCGCATTTGCGTGGGGCGCCGGCCCTGCTCAGCCTCCCGACCGACCGGCCCCGCGCGGCCAATCGCTCGTATCGGGGTGCCTGTCACTACGTCACCGTCCCGGCGGCGACCGTTCGCCGCGTTGAGGAGTTCAACCAGGGTGCCGGGGTCACCATGTTCATGACCCTGTTCGCCGTGTTCCAGGCGGTGTTGTCCCGACACAGCGGGCAGGACGACATCGTGATCGGTACCCCGGTCGCCGGCCGGGAACATCCCGACCTGGAGCGGCTGGTCGGCTTCTTCGTCAACACGCTTGCCCTGCGGGTGTCGTCCGCCGGCTCCCCATCGCTACGGCAGCTTGTTGAGCGGGTACGGGAGGTCACCCTCGTCGGTCTCGGCAACGCCGAGGTGCCGTTCGAGCGGGTGGTTGAGGAGATGCAGCCAGAACGCAGTCTGGCCCACGCACCGATCTTCCAGGCCCAACTGATCCTGCAGAACGCACCGCAGAACGCCTTTAGTCTCGCCGGCTGTACGACCAGCCCCCTGCAGGTCGACAGCGGCACCGCCAAGTTCGACATCACCCTCGCCGGTGAGCTGACCGACAAGGGCGCCCTGCAGTTGGCCTTCGAGTACGACGCCGAACTGTTCGACGTCGGCACGGTTGACCGGCTGGCCCGGCACCTGTGCACCCTGCTGGACACGGCGGTCGCCGAGCCGGATCGTCCCCTGACGCGGCTTCCGCTGCTCAGCGGAGTGGAGCGGTGGCGTGCCGTGGTCGAGTGGAATCAAACCGACCGGGGTACGTTGCCGGTCGACACCCTCCTGGACCTGCTCCCCACCGACTCCGCCGAGCCCGGCGCTCCGCCTGCCGTCATCGGTCCGGACGGGGCCGTGGACCGGGCTGAGCTGCACCGGCGGGCCGGACAGATCGCCCGGCAACTGCTTGCCGCCGGTGTCGCCCCGGACACCCCGGTCGGCATCTGCCTGGATCGCGGGGTCGACATGGTCGCCGCGGTGCTGGGCGTGTGGCGGGCCGGTGCCGGCTACCTACCGCTCGACCCCACTCTGCCCCCGGATCGGCTGCGCCACCTGCTCGCCGACTCCGGCACCCGGGTCGTGCTGACCCACCGGGCGGTCGTCGCGCGGCTCGGCCCGGTGCTGGCGGGTTCGGTGACGGTGCTGCTCGACGATGCCACCGACGACCCCGGCCGGGCGGAGCCACTTCCGGCGGTCCCGGCGCATCCGGACGCACTGGCATACCTGATCTACACCTCGGGGTCGACCGGTCGACCGAAAGGGGTGGCGGTCCCGCACCGCAGCGTGACCAACCTCGTCGCCTCCTTCCACGATGACCTGGACTTGACGCCCGAGGACCGGTTCGCCGCGGTCACCACCCTGTCGTTCGACATCTCGGTGCTGGAACTGCTGGTGCCGCTGCTGCTGGACGTCCCGCTGCTGGTCGTGGGCGCCGACGAGGTCGGCGACGGGCCGGCCCTGCGTCGTCGGCTCACCGAAGCGGGGATCACCGCCATGCAGGCCACCCCGGCGACCTGGCGCCTGCTGCTGGCGTCCGGCGGGGTGCCGCCGGCGCTGCGGCTGCGCCTCTGCGGCGGTGAGGCCCTGCCCCGGGACCTCGCCGATGCCCTGCAGGCCGACGGCGTGACCCTGTGGAACTGCTATGGGCCCACCGAAACCACCGTCTGGTCCGCGGCGGCCCCCGTGGCGCCGGCCCCGGCCGCGGTGGACCTCGGCTCGCCGATCGCCAACACCCGGATCTACCTGCTCGACGAGGCGTACCAGCCGGTGCCGGTGGGTGTGGTGGGAGAAATTCACATCGGCGGGTCCGGTGTGGTGCGCGGATACCACGGCCGGCCCGGCCTGACCGCCGGTCGGTTCGTCCCCGACCCGTTCGCCGACCACCCCGGTGCCCGGCTCTACGCCACCGGTGACCTGGCCCGGCAGCGCGCTGACGGCCGGCTGGAGTTCCTCGGCCGCACCGACCATCAGGTCAAGGTGCGCGGGTTCCGGATCGAGCTGGGCGAGATCGAGTCCCTGCTCCGGGGCCACGATCTGGTCGCGGACGCGGTGGTCGGCACCTGGGCCGGCGGGGACGGCGACACCCGCCTGGTGGCGTACGCCGTGCCGGCGTCCGGGGCCGACCCGGAATCCCTCGCCGACCAGGTCCGCTCCGACCTGGCCGGCCGGCTGCCGGAGTACATGCTGCCCGCGACCCTGGTGCCGATGACCGCGTTGCCGCTCAACGGCAACGGCAAGGTGGACCGGAACGCCCTGCCCGCCCCCACGTGGACCGACTCGCGGGTGGAGCGGGTCGCCCCCCGCGACGCCCTCGAGCAGGTACTCGCCGGAGTCTGGCAGGAGGTACTGCAGGTCGAGCGGATCGGTGTGCACGACGACTTCTTCCGCCTCGGTGGCCACTCTCTCCTCGGCGCGCAGGCGTTGAGCCGGATCGGCGCCGCGCTGGAGACGGAGGTGCCGATCCGGATCCTCTTCGAGGCACCGACGATCGACGCGATGGCCCGCGCGTTGCGCTCCACGGAGGAGGTAGCCGGCCGGACCGATGCCGTCGCTGCCCTTCGGACGGAGGTGGCCGACCTCTCCGACGAGGAACTACGGGCCCTGCTGGGAGGGGCGGAATGAACGCCTCCGGGACCGACCGTGAACGGCTGATCCAGGAACTGATGGCCCGCCGGGGTCTGGCCCGCCAGGTGCAGCCGGCCGGGATTCCGCCTCGGGACCCGGATGCCCGGGTGCCGCTCTCCCCGATGCAGGAGGGCATGTGGTTTCTCGACCAACTCCAGCCGGGAAGCACGGCATACGTGCTCAGCCGGGCGGTGCAGGTCACCGGCCGGTTGGACCTCGTCGCGCTGCAGTCCGCGCTCGACGAGGTCGTCGCCGCGCACGACGCCCTCAGGACCAGGTTCGTGCAGCGGGATGGGGAGGTGGAGCAGGTCATCCTGCCCGCCACCGACCCGGCGGCCCGATGTCAGGTGGTCGTGGAGGACCTGACCACGGTGCCGCCCGCCGCCCGCGAGTCCGCAGTGGCCGAAGTTGCCAGCCGGGAGAGTGAAACACCGTTCGACCTGGGCCGGGGCCCCCTGCTGCGGGTCCGGTTAGGGCAGCTGGACAGCGACGAGCACCTGTTGGTGGTCGCCCTGCACCACATCATCGCCGACGAGCTGTCCTTCGACATCGTGCTCACCGGGCTACTCGACGGCCACCACCGCCGGCTCACCGGGGCAGCCGCCCCGACCACTCGGCCGGCCACGCACTTCCCCGACCACGTGCTCTGGCAGCGGGACTGGTTGGCCAGCGCCGCCGCCGACCGGTCACGCGAGTTCTGGACCGACCAGCTGGCTGGTTGTTCCGGCCTGCTCGACCTGCCGACCGACCGTCCGCGACCTGCCACCCTGACCTTCGCCGGCAGCAACCACAGCTTCGCTCTCACCGACGACCTGATCGCGGCACTTGACGGTGTGGCGCAGCGGACCGGCTGCACCCGCTTCATGGTTCTGCTCGCCGGTCTCCAGGTGCTGCTGGCCCGCCTCGCGGGCACCGACGATGTCTGCGTCGGTGCTCCGGTGACGCTGCGCACCAACCCCGAGCAGCAGCAGTTGGTCGGCCTGTTCGTCAACAGTCTGCCGCTGCGTACTGACCTGTCCGGGGACCCGACGCTGGCCGAGGCACTGGCCCGGGTCCGGCGTACCTGTGTGGAATCGATGGCGCATGCCGAGTTGCCCTTCGAGCGGATCATCGAAACCATGCGGTTGCCCCGCGACCCGAGCCGCAATCCACTCTTCCAGGTGATGCTGGTCCTGAACCAGGACAGTGCCGCCAGCCCGCCGGCGGGTCTCGCCGTCCGCCCGGTGCCGGTGCTGCGGAACACCGCCCGGATGGATCTCACCGTGGCGGTGTACGAGTCCCCGGCCGGCCTCAACGCCATGGTCGACTACAACACCGACCTCTTCGACCAGGCGACCATCGACCGGTTCGTCGACCGGTTCCGGTCCGTGCTCTGGGCGTTGGCCACCCGGCCACAACTGCCGCTCTCCGCGCTGGAGTTGGTCGGCCCCGCTGAGCGACACGACCTGGCCTCCTGGAACCACACCGACCGGGCGTACCCGGATGGCTCGGGGCTGCACGAGCTGGTCAGCGCGCGGGCGGCGGCCGACCCGGACGCGCCGGCCCTGCTGGACATCAGCCCGGGCGAGCCGGACCGGCCGGCCGTGACCTACGGGCAGCTGGACGCCGATGCCGACCGGCTCGCCGCACACCTGCGCCGCTGCGGGGTCCGCCCCGACCAGCCGGTGGGGCTCGCGTTGGCCGCCGGCCGTGCCGCCGTCACCGGCATCCTGGCGATCCTCAAGGCCGGCGCCGGCTATCTTCCGGTGGACCCCAGCCATCCCCCGGCCCGGCTGCGTGCCCTACTCACCGCCGCCGGTGCACCGGTCTGCCTGGCCGAGGTCGAGCTCGCCGCCACCCTGGCCGCCGCGCCGGACGCGCGCGACGACGACCCGCCGTACGTCGGTACCGTGCTCGCTGTTGGTGCTGATGGTCAACCGGCGGAAGCCGGCCCGACCGGGGAAACGGCGCCTGCTGCTCCCCGGGCGGTCCACCCGGACCAGCTCGCCTACGTCATCCACACCTCCGGCTCCACCGGCACGCCGAAGGGGGTGATGGTCAGCCACCGCACCGCCGTAAACCTGGCCCTGGCCTTCATCGACCTGCACCGCATCGGTCCGGGTGACCGGCTGCTCATGCTGCCCCCACTGAGCTTCGATGCCTCCGTCGGTGACCTCTTCCCGGCCCTGGTCAGCGGGGCCATGATCGTGGTACACCGGCAGCCGGCCGCGATCACCGGCGCGGGCCTGGTCGAGCTGTGCCGGGCACACGGCCTCACCCTGGTTGACACCGCCGCGCCGCTCTGGGCCCGCTGGGTCACCGACCTTGCCGCGCAGCCCGGTGCGCCGGACGTCGGCACGTTGCGCGCCATGATGGTCGGTGGGGAACCCGTGGACCTGGCGACGGTGCGCCGCTGGGCGGGACTCACCGCCGGCCGGGTCACCCTGCACAACCACTACGGCCCGACCGAGGCGACCGTCTGCGCCACCACCTACGCCACCGTGGACGGCGTCGAGCTGCCCGGCCTGACCCGGTTGCCGGTCGGCCGCCCGGTGCCCAACGTTCAGGTGCACGTCCTCGATCCCAACCTGCGGCCGGTGCCGATCGGCCTCGCCGGCGAGGTCTGGATCGGGGGCACCGCCCCTGCCCGCGGATACCTCGACAATCCCGGCGAAACTGCGAACCGCTTCGTCCCGAACCCGTACGGCCCCGCCGGGTCGCGGCTCTACCGCACCGGCGACCTCGCCCGGCATCGTGCTGACGGTAGCCTCGAATTCCTCGGCCGGACCGATCAACAGGTCAAAATCCGGGGCCATCGGATCGAGATCGGCGAGGTCGAGGCGGCCTGTGCCGCCCTGCCCGGGGTACGCCGTACCGCCGTGATTGTCGATCATGCCCCGGCCGGCCCTCGGCTCGTCGCCTACCTGGTCGGGGACGACGCCACCCCGATTGGCTCCGAGGCGAGGATCGCGCTGCGCCGCCGGCTGCCGGAGTACCTCGTCCCCACCGCCCTCATCCGGGTACCCGACCTGCCCACCAACCGGCACGGCAAGCTCGACCTGGCCGCCCTGCCCCGACCGGAGGAGACCGACCGACCAGCGCACGAGCCGCCGACCACCCCGACCGAGAAGACGCTCGCTGGTATCTGGGCCGAGCTGCTCGACACCGGCCAGGTGGGCCGGCACGACAACTTCTTCGACCTTGGTGGACACTCACTGCTCGCCGCGGGTCTGGCGACCCGGGTTCGGGCCGCGCTCGGGGTGGAGCTGCCGCTGCGGGCACTCTTCTCCACCGCCGACCTCGCCGACCTCGCCGCCGTTCTTGACGGAGTCGAGCCCGCCCAGGACAGCGGCGTTGACCTGCTCCGCGCCGAGGCGCGACTCCCCGCTGACCTGGTCGTACCGTCCGGGATGTCGGCTGCGCCGGTACGTGCGGTGCTCTGCACCGGGGCGACCGGATTCCTCGGGGCGTACCTGCTCGCCGACTGGCTCGCCAACAGCACCGCCACCGTGCACTGTCTGGTCCGGGCGGACACGCCGACCGCCGCACTTGACCGGGTCCGCGGCAACCTACGCCGGTACGGCCTCTGGCGGCCGGAGTACGCCGCCCGTCTGATCGGCGTCCCGGGCGACCTCGGCGCACCCCGGCTCGGCCTGAGCGGTGCGGACTTCGCCGAGCTGGGCGAGGGGCTGGACGCGATCGTGCACAACGGCGGCGTGGTCAACTTCGTCGCGCCGTACTCGACGCTGCGCCCGGCCAACGTCGGCGGCACCGTTGAGGTGCTCCGACTGGCCAGCACCGGTCGCCCGAGCGCGGTCCACTTCGTCTCCACCCTCGGGGTTTTCGTCACCCCGTCGCACCGGGGCACCCTCGTGCGTGAGGGCGATGTCCCGGCCGACTGCGACGGGCTCCCCGACGGCTACAACGCCAGCAAGTGGGTGGCCGACGAGTTGGTTCGGGCCGCCCGGGAACGGGGGCTGCCGGTCAGCGTGCACCGGCCCGCCCGGATCACCGGGGATGCCGGCAACGGCTGCGGCAACACCGACGACTACTTCAGCCGGCTGTTGAAGACCTGCGTGCAGCTCGGCGCCGTACCGGAGATCGACGACCCCGCCGACCTCGCACCGGTCAACTACGTCGGGGCCGGCATCGGGCACCTGACCCGGGCGGGGGCGACGACGGATCACCATTACTACAACAACCAGACCATGTCGTACGCCGCCCTGACCGCCGCACTGGCCAGCTTCGGTTACCCGGTGACCTCGGTGCCGTACCCGCGTTGGCGGGCGGCGCTGCTGGACCGGCCGGACGCTGCGTTGGCCCAGCTCGCCCCGCTCTTCGAGGTGGACACCCCGGTTCGGACGCAGCCGGACTTCGACTGCACCGGCACCGAGGCGACGCTCGCGGCGGCCGGGATCACCTGCCCGCCGGCTGACGAGCGGCTGCTGCACACCTACCTGTCGGCGTTCGTGGCCGCCGGTTTCCTCGACCCACCGCCCGGGAGTGCCCATGGTTGAGCGCACGGTGCCCACCGCCCGGTGGGCCGCGATCTGGCTCGGCCAGCTCGTCTCCCTGATCGGGTCGAGCCTTACCGCGTTCGTCCTCGGGGTCTGGGTCTATCAGCGCACCGGTTCGGTCACCCAGTTCTCGCTGATCTTCCTCGCCGCCACCCTGCCGGCGGTCCTGATCGCGCCGTTCGCCGGGGCGCTGGCCGACCGGCGGGACCGCCGCGGCTTGATGCTGGTCGCCGACACCGTGGCTGCCGCCGGGACGGCGGCGCTCGCCGCGCTGGTCGCCGTCGACGCCCTCCAGGTATGGCACATCTATCTGGGTACCGCGGTGAGCGCCACCGCATCCGCTGTGCATCAGGTCGCCTACCAGGCGATGACCCCGGCGCTGGTCGGCAAGCGGCAGCTGGGCCGGATCAACGGGCTGATGCAGATGTCCCGGGCGGTGCAGATCGCCGCGCCACTGATCGCCGGGGTGCTCGTGGTGACCGTCGGGATCGGCGGGGTGATGGCGATCGACCTGGGTACGTTCGTGGTCGCGGCCTCGACCCTGCTGTTGGTCCGGCTACCCGTCGAGGTGACCCGCCCGGCCGGATCCGGCCCCGCCGAGGCGGTACTACGGGGAGCCGCTGCCGGCTGGCGGTATCTGCGGCAACGGCCGAGCCTGCTTGCGCTCATGGTGGTCTTCGGCGCCTTCAACTTTCTCTTCGGCATCGCCGGGGTCCTGGTGCAGCCACTGGTCCTCTCGTTCGCCACGGCGGACACCCTCGGCCTGCTGATGTCAGCGGGGGGCGCCGGTCTCTTCGCCGGCAGCCTGGTGATGGGAGTGTGGGGCGGGCCGACGCGCCGGGTCACCGCTGTCTGCGGTGGACTCGCGCTCGGGGGAGTGGCGCTCGCACTGCACGCGGCGGCCCCGTCCGCCTGGCTGATCGGGGTGGTGGCCCCGCTCTTCCTCTTCACCCTGCCGATCGTGAACAGCTCCACCATGACCCTGATTCAGACCAAGACCGAGCCCTCCGTGCTGGGTCGGGTGCTCGCCACCGCCCGGGTGATCGGGGACGCCAGTGTGCCGCTGGCGTACGTGCTGGCCGGGCCGATCGCCGACGGCCTCTTCGAGCCGCTGCTGCGTCCGGAGGGGGCGCTCGCCGATTCGGTCGGCCGGGTGATCGGCACCGGGGAGGGCCGCGGTATCGCGCTGCTCTTCGCGGTCACCGGCGTGACGATGGTGCTCCTCGCCGCGTTCGCCTGGACCCGACCGGTGCTGCGCGCCGCCGACGATCTTCCCGACGCGCTGCCCGACGAGACCTCGGGTCCCGACGATCTCCCCGACCCCCCGGGGCCCGACGATCTCCCCGACGACACCTCGGGTCCCGAGCACGTCTCCGCCGACCGCCAACCCGCCACCTGAAGGAGTTCTGCCATGCCGGTGCCGTTGAGCCCGGAGGAGGCGCAGCAGTTTCACGCCTCCGACGCCGCCCCCGCCGCATTTCTCGACCTGCTCGACGCGGTTTCCTTCCGTAGTGCCGGCGCCGCACTTCGGCTGGGAGTCTTCGAGGAGTTGGCCGGCGGCCCGCTTCCGGTTGAGCGGCTCGCCGTCCGTATCGGCACTGATCCACTCGGTCTGCGGATCCTGCTCGACGCGTTGACCAGCTTCGGCTATTTGGTCCACGCCGACGATCAGTACGCCAACAGCGCCAACACGACCCGCTGGCTCCTGCGGGCCGCCCCGGACAGCTTCGCGCCGGTGCTCGCCTTCTGGTCGGCGTTGCTCACCGGTTGGTGGCATGACCTGGAGTCGTCGATCTGTTCCGGAACTCCGACCGGTGACTTCTACGCCTGGCTGGAGCAGCGACCGGAGGTCCTGGCGGACTTTCAGACCATGCTGCGTCGACTCGCCGACGGGCTCAGTGCGGAGATCGTCGAGCTGCTGCCGGTGCCGGCCGACGCGCGTAGCCTGCTGGATGTCGGTGGCGGGCACGCGAGCTATCCGGTGGCCTTCCTTACCGCACACCCGCAACTGCGGGCCACCGTGGTGGACCTGGCTGGTGCGCTGACCCAGGGGGCGGAGACCGTCGCCGCCGCCGGCCTGACCGACCGGTGCACGCTACGGGCGGGTGACCTCTTCGAGGCCGACTTTGGTACCGGTCACGATCTGGCGTTGCTCTTCAATGTCGTGCACGGATACCAGGCGGCCGAGACGCTGACCCTGCTGCGTCGGGTCGCCGCCTCGTTGCGCCCCGGCGGCCGGGTGGCCCTGCTCGAACCGCTCGCCACGGCGCCGGAGCAGCCGACGGCCGGTCTGGGCGCGGCGTTCGTCCGGATGTTCAGCCTGAACCTTTTCCACACCCAGGGCGGCCGGGCCTACGGCCACGACGAACTCGTCGGGTTGCTGCACGAGGCCGGCTTCACCGCCGTACGGCAGCAGGTGCTCAGTGGCTCGGAGACGGATCATCTGGTGATCGCGCAGCTCAGGCCGCTTGACTAATTCGAGTGTATCGATGACGCTGAGAGCGCTCTCTGCCACCATCACCCGTCCGGGAGCCCGTCATGCCGACAGCTCGCCTGATCTCCCACCGTCCCCGTTACCGCCTCGCGCTGGCGTTCGCGGTCCCGCTCATCCTGCTCGCCACCGTCCTGACACTGCCCGCCCAGCGGGCCCAGGCCGCAGCCGTCCTGCTCTCCCAGGGAAAGCCGACCACCGCCTCCTCAGTCGAACTAGCGGACACACCGGCCACCGCCGCCACCGACGGCGATCCGAACACCCGCTGGTCGAGCGAGTTCAGCGACCCGCAGTGGCTCCAGGTTGACCTGGGCAGCGCCGCCACGATCAGCCAGGTGACCCTGCGGTGGGAGGCCGCCTACGGAAGTGCCTTCCAGCTCCAGGTTTCGGCAAGCCCCGCCGGCCCCTGGCAGACGATCTACCAGACGGCCGCCGGGACAGGCGGCACCCAGAACCTCACGGTCAGCGGCACCGGGCGCTACGTCCGGCTCTACGGCACCGACCGGGGCACCGAGTGGGGCTACTCCCTGTGGGAGTTCGAGGTCTACGGCACGAGCGGCTCCACCTGCACGGGTAATGCCGCACTCGGTCGGGACGTGGCGGCCTCCTCGGTCGAGACCGCCGCCACCCCGGCCACGGCGGCCGTGGACGGCAACGTCGCCACCCGCTGGTCGAGCGCCTTCGCCGACCCGCAGTGGCTTCGGGTCGACCTCGGCGCGGTCCGGACCATCTGCCAGGTCGTCCTGAGATGGGAGGCGGCCTCCGCGCGGGCGTTCGAGCTGCAGACCGCCGACAGTCCGGCTGGACCGTGGACCACCCGCTACGCCACCACGACCGGCGCCGGCGGCGTGCAGACACTCGATGTCGCCGGCACGGGACGGTACGTGCGGATGTACGGCACCGCCCGCAACACCCCGTACGGCTACTCGCTCTGGGAGTTCGTGGTGCGTACGGCGGAGTCGGACCCACCGCCGAGCGACGACTTCTGGGGTGACACCAGCACGATCCCACCCGCCCAGAACGTCCTCACGGTCAAGATCCTGAACCGCACCAACGGACGTTACCCCGACAGCCAGGTGTACTGGAGCTTCGGCGGCCAGACCCGCTCCATCGCCGAACAGCCGTACATCGACATGCCGGCGAACTCGGCCGGCCGGATGTACCTCTACCTCGGCTCACCCAACAGCCAGTATCGGGACTTCGTCGAGTTCACCGTCGCCACCGACCGCTTCAACGGCAACACCACCCGGGTGGACGCGTTCGGGCTCCCACTCGCGATGCGGCTCCGCGCCGGTGGCGGATACGACAAAGCGGTCGGCGAGACCGAGGCGATCTTCGCCGAGGACCGCGACACGACGTTCCAGCGCTTCTCCGACGCGATGCCGGCCGAGTTCAAGCACCTCGCCACGATCGAGGCGCCCTATCGTGTGCCGTCCCCCGGCAACACGCCCCAGTTCCGCTCGGGCGGTCAATACGCCGACTACCTGAGCGGGTACGCGTCGTCGGTCGGTATCCCCGCCACCACCGCCCAGATCTTCGGGTGCTCCGGACCGCTGGCAAGTGACCCGGACGGTTGTGCCGCGTTGAACCGGCACGTCGCCCACCTGCCCCGGTCGCAGTGGGAGGACCCGAACCTCTTCTACCAGCAGGCACCGGCGAACTACTACGCGAAGTTCTGGCACGAGCAGTCCCTCGACGGCCTCTCCTACGGCTTCCCCTACGACGATGTCGCGGACCAGTCCTCGTTCATCTCCGCGGGCGACCCGGAGTGGTTGATCGTCGCGGTGGGGTGGTAGCCGAGCCAGGTCAGCGCGATGATCGCGCGGTCCACATCGTGGCGTAGGAGACAGAGCCGGTCCACGAGAGCGGCCGGTGAATAGCCTTCGGTGCCGTCCACGGTCTCCCGCCACGTGGCTGGGGGGCCGCTGGTCGGGGCGGCACCGCCACCGCGCGGCGGGACCGCGCGGTGGCGGTGCTCCCGGCTGGCGATGCGGTCATATTCGGCGGTGAGCACCCCGCCGGTGCGCAGCGCCTCGTCACAGCGGGTCCAGAAGGGCCGTTCCGGGTGCTGGCGACCGGTCTCGGTGTTCGCCACGGAGCTGCGTCCGTATTGGACCAGTCGAGCGAGACCGTGCTGGGTCTGCCCGGCGGCCCGGCGCAGCTCGGCGAGGCGACGGCCGAGGGCGCGACGGGCGGACCTGGTGTCGTCGGTGTCGCGCATCGCTGCCACCCCCGGGTCGCGGTCACGATGAGCGAACACCGTAGCTGTCGGCGGTGACACTTCCGTCCGCCGCCGCCGACGCGTTCGGGTGATGTCGGAATCGGTGTCGCGGCTGCCGACATTGTTGGCGCGCGGTGCTGCGGGCGTGTCCTCCTGGCCGGACCTACGTTTCCCGCATGCCGACAACCAGCCTGCCCGATCGCGCGTCCGATCAGCCCAAGCCGACCCAGCGAGACTCGTGTCCCGATGCCGAGGGTGTGCGGGGCCCGGCCTTACCGGAGCTCCGCCAGATGTGGTGGGAGACCGGGGTACGAGCGCGGGCGCAGGCCGGTCTCTTCGCGGTCTTCTCCGAGCTGCCCCGACTGGTGGGCGCGGCGCTGGCCGTCAGCTGGCGGGCCGACCGGCTCCGCACCTCGATCGTGGCGGCCACCACGGTGGGCGCCGGAGTGCTGGCCGCCTTCGGGCTCCTCGCCGCGCAGCGGGTGCTGGTGGAGTTGTTCGCCGGGGGCCCGACCGCCGACAAGGTGCTCGCCGCGCTGCCCGCCCTGGTCGCCCTCGCGGCGGTGACCGCGTTGCGCGCCAGCATGGCCACCGCGATGGGGTACGCCCAGAACGGCCTGAGCCCGAAGGTCGACCGGGAGGTGGAACGGGGCCTGTTCGAGGTGACCACGGCCGTCCGGTTGGAGGCGTTCGACGCGGACGCCTTCGCCGACGACATGGAGCGGGCCTCCCGGGGCGCGGACTCCACCACCGGTCTGGTGCAGGCGTCGGTGAACCTGCTCGCCGGCCTCACCGGCGTGCTCGCCGTCGCCGTCGCCGTCGTGGTGATCCACCCGCTGCTGCTGGTTGCCCTGCTGGTGGCCACGGTGCCGAACGGCTGGGCGTCGCTGCGCGCCGGGCACCTGCGCTATCAGACGTACGCGGCGGGGTCGGTGCGGCGGCGGCGGTTGTGGCTGCTGCACCGGTTGATGGCCGAACGTGACTCCGCCCCCGAGCTGCGCAGCTATGGGCTGCGGTCCTTCCTGCTCGACCAGTACGACCGGGTGATGGGGGTCGAGACCGGGATTCAGCTCGCCCTGGCCCGCCGGGTCACCACGACCACCACCGTCGGCGCGATGATCGGTGGGATCGCCACCGCCGTGGTCTACGTGCTGCTCGGCTTCCTGCTGGTCGAAGGGCACATTCCCCTCGCCGCCGCGGCTACCGGCGTCATCGCCGTGCAGTCCGCGCAGCGATCCCTGGCGGTGGTCACCTTCCAGATGGACCGCGCCTACACCGAGGGCCAGCACTTCCGCGACTACACCGGCTTCATGACCCGCGCCGCTGACTACCTGCCCGAGCCGCGTACCGGTGACGCTGACTGCCTGCCCGAGCCGCGTACCGGCGACGCCGGCCGCTCGGTGCCGCAGCGGTTGCGGGCGGTCGCGGTGGATGCGGTCAGCCTGCGCTACCCCGACCGGGACACCGCCGCCGTTGACCAGGTCAGCCTGAGTATCGCGGCGGGGCAGACGGTGGCGTTCGTGGGGGAGAACGGCTCTGGCAAGTCCACCCTCGCCACGATGATCGCCACCCTGCGGACGCCCACCGGCGGGACCATCCGCTACAACGGACGGCCCACCGACGACTGGGACACCGACGCGTTACGGGCCCGGATCGCGGTGGTGACGCAGGAATACCACAAGTGGCCGTTCACCGCCGCCACGAACATCGCCATCGGCGACCTCACCACCACCCCGCAGTCCGACCGCATCGAGGCCGCCGCCAGCCGTGCCGTCGCCCACAACATGATTAAAGAGCTGCCGCACGGCTACGAGACCCTGCTCGACCGGACCTTCGCCGGCGGGCAGGACCTCTCTGGTGGGCAGTGGCAACGCATCACGGCCGCCCGGGGCTTCCTGCGCGACGCCGACCTGCTCATCATGGACGAGCCCTCCTCGGCGCTCGACCCGCGGGCGGAGGACGCCCTGTTCCAGGCCATCCGCGACCGGCAGGGCCACGGGATCACCATCCTGATCACCCACCGGCTGGCCAACGTCCGCCACGCGGATCGCATCTACGTCCTGCACCACGGTCGGCTCGTCGAAGCCGGCAACCATGACGACCTGCTCGCCGCCGGCGGTCGGTACGCCGAGTTGTTCACCCTGCAGGCCGCCGGCTACGACACCCCCGCGCCGCTGCCCCGCCAGACCGCTGCCGCCGCCAAGAGCGCACCGTGACGCGGTCGGCGAGATCGTGATTCGAGGCGGCAGGTCGGTGCCGGTGCTGATCAGAGCAGCCGGGCGATCGCGGCGGCGACCTCCTCCGGTGGCCACCAGGAGGTCCAGACCGGCAGCTTGCCGTCCCGCCCGGTGCGGGTGTGCAGCATTTCCCGGAGGCCCTGCGGTGCCACCGGGGTGGTCCCCTGCTGAGGCGGGAGGATCGCGTCCTTCTCCACGGTGGTTCCGCTCGCTGTCTGCTCCCCGGTGACGATGACGTCTCGGCCGGCGGCGCGGAGTTGATCCCGCACCGGCTGCCAGACGGCGGGTCCGAGCAGTGCGCTGGGGAGAAGGGCGATCGTCGGATTCATCAGTTTCTTCCGCCATTCGGTCACGCCAATGGGTAGCCCTTCCGGTGCCCCGGGTACGTTACTCAAGTATTCAAGATCACCGCATGGGTCGCTAAACCCTTAGGATTCCGGTGTGAATCCTGCACGTATTTTTTCGCCCCGGGTGCGTAAGGTCGCGCTCTGGACCGTGGCGGTCCTCACCGCACTGGCTCTCGTGCTCACCCTCGCCGCCGTCTGGACGGTGCGGCGAGCGTTCCCACAGCACGACGGCGCGCTTCGGCTGCCCGCGCTCACCGCACCGGTCACCGTGCACCGCGACGAGCGCGGCATCCCGCAGGTGTACGCGGAGACCGCCGAGGACCTGTTCCGTGCCCAGGGCTACCTCCACGCGCAGGATCGGTTCTGGGAGATGGACTTCCGTCGCCATCTCACCGCGGGCCGGCTCGCCGAACTCTTCGGCGAGAGCCAGGTGGAGACCGACGTCTACCTCCGGACGATGGGGTGGCGTCGGGTCGCCGAACAGGAGTGGGACCTCCTCGGCACGGAAACCAAGCGCTACCTGCAGGTGTACGCCGACGGGGTGAACGCCTGGCTCGCCGAGAACGACGGGGGCCGGGCGAGTCTGGAGTACGCCGTACTCGGCCTGCAGAACTCGGGCTATGAGATCGAGGCGTGGCACCCGGTGGACAGCCTGGCCTGGCTGAAGGCGATGGCGTGGGACCTACGGGGCAACATGAAAGACGAGATCACCCGGGCGGCGCTGCTCGCCGAGGGGCTGACCCGTCCGCAGGTCGAGGAGTTGTATCCGGCGTACCCCTTCGATCGACACAAGCCGATCGTCGTCGATGGAGACGTCGTGGCTGGTGCCTTTGATCAGGAGGCCAGCCCGGCCGCCCCGGACCCGGTTGACAGCCCGGATCCCGCCGGGACCGGGACCGCCGGGACCGAGACCGCCGGAGCGGGCGGGGGTACGGAGATGGTCACCGCGCTGGCCGGCGGGCTCTCCCGGCTGCCGACCATGTTGGGCGCCGGTCGGGGCATCGGCTCCAACTCGTGGGTCATTGGCGGCGACCTGACCGACACCGGGAAGCCGATCCTCGCCAATGACCCGCACCTCGGCCCCAGCATGCCGAGCATCTGGTACCAGAACGGGCTGCACTGCGAGTGCGACATCAACGTCTCCGGCTTCAGCTTCTCCGGCATACCGGGCGTGGTCATCGGGCACAACGCCCGCATCGCCTGGGGCTTCACCAACATGAAGCCGGATGTGAACGACCTCTACCTGGAGCGGGTGGACGGCGACCGGGTACAGGTCGACGGAGAGTGGCAGCCGCTGGAGACCCGCACCGAGACCATCAAGGTCGCCGGTGGCGAGGACGTATCCATCACCGTACGGGCCTCCGGGCACGGCCCCCTGCTCTCCGACGCGTCGGCCGAACTGCGCGAGATCGGCCTAAACCCGCCGGTCGACCCGGCGGGCTCGCCGGTGTCGGTCGCCGCCACCCCGGAACCGCGCCCGGACGAGTCGGCGACCACCGACGACGAGCAGCGTGACGGCTACGCCATCGCGCTGAGCTGGACCGCGCTTGTGCCGGGCCGGACCGCCGACGCCATCTTCAAGCTGAACACCGCGACGAACTGGACCGACTTCCGCGCCGCGGCGGCACTGTTCGAGGTGCCCGCGCAGAACCTCGTCTACGCCGACATCGACGGCAACATCGGCTACCAGGCCCCCGGCCAGATCCCGGTGCGGGGCAAGGGAGACGGACGGTGGATGGCACCCGGGTGGGACTCGGCGTACGACTGGCAGGGTTTCATTCCCTTCGCGGAGTTGCCGAGCGTTCTCAACCCGCCCGACGGCTACTTGGTCTCCGCCAACCAGGCCGTCATCGGCCCCTCGTACCCGCACCTGCTCACCAACGACTGGGATTACGGCTACCGCAGCCAGCGCATCTATGAGCTGATCACCTCGGCCCGGAATGCCGGTGAGATCACCGTCGCGGACGTGCAGGCCATGCAGTTCGACAACCGCAACGGCTTCGCGCCGACGCTCGTCCCGGCGGTCAAGGCGGCTGTTGCCGCCGATGCCTCGGGCCTGGTCCGGTCCGCCACCGACCTGTGGACGGAGTGGGACTACCAGCAGCCGGCGGAGGGAGAGTCGGGCACCGAGGACGGGCGCCGTTCCGCCGCCGCGGCGTACTACAACGCCGTCTGGCGGCACCTGCTTCTGGCGACCTTCGACGAACTGCCCGCGGACTACCGGCTCGACGGCAACGACCAGTCGTTCGAGGTGGTGCGGGGTCTGCTCCGCCAGCCCGATTCGCCGTGGTGGGACCGGTCGGAGACCGAGGCTGTCGAGGGCCGGGACGACCTGCTGCGCGCGGCGGCCGAAGCGGCGGCCAACGAGCTCTCCCGGGACCAGGGCGACGAGCCGGCCGACTGGCGCTGGGGCCGGATGCACACGTTGACCGTGCGGAACCAGTCCTTCGGCACCTCGGGTGTGGGGATCATCGAGTGGCTCTTCAACGCGGACCCGATCGGCGTCTCGGGCGGCGGCTCGATCGTCAACGCCACCAGCTGGGACGCCGCCGACGGGTACGAGGTCAAGGCCGTTCCGTCCATGCGGATGATCGTTGACCTGGCGGACCTGGACGCCTCCCGGTGGATTCAGCTGACCGGCAACTCCGGGCATGCCTTCCACCGCAACTACGACGACCAGCTGGAGCTGTGGCGTACCGGGGAAACCCTGCCGATGCGCTGGGAGCGCGCCAGCATCGAGGCGGAGGCGGCGCAAACGCTCACCCTGGAGCCGTAGCGGCCAACCGGCTTCCGCGCGGCATGCGGGCCGCCGGAGCGGGGTGACCCTAAGGGGTGCGGCTCCGGGTCCTATCCGGAGCTACACCCATAGTCGAGGGTGATTTTGCTGTCTAATTTGGACGGCATGGTAGTTCTGAAGGAGGCGCCATGCCCAGCCGTACCCTGACCACCGCCGTCGCCGCGCTCACCCTGGTCGCAGGAGTGTCCGCGCCGGCCCGGGCCGACCCGCCCCCCGTGCCACCCACCCTGTCCTGGGGCGAATGCCAGGACGAGTTACCAGCGCCCGCCCCGGACGGCACGGTGGAGTGCGCCCAGCTCCGCCTGCCGGTGGACTGGTCCCGCCCGCACGGCCCGACCTTCGAGCTCTCCGTGGCGCGTCGGCCCGCGCGGGAGCAGGCGCAACGGGTGGGCACGCTGGTGTTCGGGCCGGGCGGCCCCGGAGACTCTGGAGTGCGCCGGATCCTCGAGGGATATCGGTTCAGCGAGGAGTTGCTCGACCGGTTCGACGTGGTCAGCTTCGACCCACGGACGGTGGCCCGCAGCGCCGCACCGGACTGCAGCCCGGACCCGACGCTGCCCAAGCCGCCGGTCCCGCTGGGCAGCCAGGCTGACTTCGATGCCATGGTGGCCTACAACCAGGCGTTCTGGGAGCGGTGTCGGCCAACCACACCGGTCTTCGACCACGCCGACACGCTCAGCACGGTGCGCGATCTGGAGGCGTTGCGGCGAGCACTGGGCGAGCGACAGATCTCCTTCCACGGCAGTTCCTACGGCACCCTGCTGGGCCAGCAGTACGCCGAGCAGTACCCGCACCGGGCGCGGGCCGTCGTGCTGGAGGGCGTGTTCGACCACAGCCTGGGGCTGCGCTCCTTCGTCCGCACCCAGGCAGCCACGCTGCAGGACTCGTTCGACGAATTTGTCTCCTGGTGCGACAGCTCAACCGAGTGCGTGCTGCACGGTCGAGACGTGCGGGCGGTCTGGGCCGAGGTGCTGGCCCGGGCGGATCGGGGTGAGTACGCGCCGCGTACCGCCTTCGACGTCACCGCCGTGGCGCTCAAGCTGCTTGCCGGTCCGGACTGGTCGGAGCTGGCGGTCGACGTGCGTGACATGGAGGCCGGCAGCCCGCCCGACGAGCCGAATCTTCCCCTCTCCTTCGCCGCCTTCTGCGCGGATTGGCCCGCCCCGGTCCGCGACTACACCGAGTACGCCGGCCTGGTCCGGGCGGCCGCGGCCGCCGGGCCGGATATCCGGTACGGCGGCGGGCTGCTGGCGGTGCAGACCTGCCTCGGCTGGCCGTCGCCGGTCCGGAACCCCCCGCACGTACCGCAGGTGCGGACCCGTACTCCGTTGCTGTTGCTCAACGCCCTGCACGACCCCCGTACCGGCTACAACTGGGCCACCAACGTCGCCCAGCACCTTGGCCGGCATGGGCGCCTGGTGACGTACGAGGGCTGGGGCCACGGCATCTACCAGCGCACCGACTGCACGAAGGCCGTGGTGGACCGTTACCTCGTTGACGTGACGCTGCCCGCCCCCGGCGCGCGGTGCCCGGCGGCGTGAACCGGCCGTCGGCTGGTCGGCAAGAAGTTCTTGCCGGTCCCGTGCGGCAGAAGGCCTGATCGATCGATTCGCAGTAGTCTCCGCGCGGGGGACGTGGAGTCTGCCCGCCCCCGCGCGGAGTCTGCCCGCCTCCCGCGCGGAATTACCGCCGGAGATGTCGCTTCGTCAGGAGAAGCTGATGGCCAAGTATCTGCTGCTCAAGCACTACCGGGGTGGCCCGGCGCCCGCCGTGGACCGGGCTCCGATGGAACAGTGGACACCGGACGAGGTCGACGCGCACATGCGGTTCATGCAGGATTTCGGGGCGCGGCTGAAGGAGACGGGCGAATTCGTTGACGCTCAGGCACTATCGCCCGGTGGTGCGTTCGTGCGGTACGACGGCGAGGGGCGGCCACCGGTGACCGACGGGCCGTTCGTCGAGACCAAGGACCTGATCGCCGGGTGGTACGTCATTGACGTGGAGTCGTGGGACCGGGCGGTGGAGCTGGCGGGGGAGCTGTCGGCGGCCCCCGGGCCGGGCGGTGAGCCGATCCACGAATGGCTGGAGGTCCGACCGTTTTACGGCGTGCCGGCGGCTATGGCGGAGTGAACGGGGAACTGCTGCGGGATCTCGTACCAGCGGTGATCGGGGTTCTCGTCCGGCGCGGTGCGGATTTCGCGTCGGCCGAGGATGCCGTGCAGGACGCCCTGGTCGAGGCGGTGCGCGGGTGGCCGGCGAATCCGCCGCAGGACCCCCGGGGCTGGTTGATCACCGTGGCCTGGCGCAAGTTCCTCGACGCCGCCCGCGCTGACACCTCCCGGCGGCGGCGCGAGGTCCGCGTCGAGGGCGGGCCCGTACCCGGGCCGGTCGAGGCGGTGGACGACACGCTGCAGCTGTATTTCCTCTGCGCGCACCCTGCTCTGACACCGGCCTCGTCGGTCGCGCTCACGCTGCGCGCGGTCGGCGGTCTGACCACGCGGCAGATCGCGCGGGCCTACCTCGTGTCGGAGGCGACCATGGCCCAGCGGATCAGCCGGGCCAAGCGGACGGTCTCGGGTGTCCGACTCAACCAGCCCGGTGATGTCGCCACGGTGTTGCGCGTGCTCTATCTGGTCTTCAACGAGGGCTATTCCGGGGATGTCGACCTGGCCGCCGAAGCGATCCGGCTCACTCGTCAACTGGCCGCCCAGATTGATCATGAGGAGGTCGCGGGCCTGCTGGCGCTGATGCTGCTGCACCACGCCCGGCGTCCGGTGCGCACCAGCCCGGACGGCCGGCTGGTGCCTCTCGCCGAGCAGGACCGCGGCCGATGGGACCGCCACCTGATCGGTGAGGGGGTCGAGGTGCTTCAGAAGGCCCTCGCCCGCGACCGGCTGGGAGAGTTCCAGGCGCAGGCCGCCATCGCCGCACTGCACGCCGACGCCCGGACGGTCGAGGAGACCGACTGGAGGCAGATCGTCGAGTGGTACGACGAACTGGTGCGCCTCACCGACAGCCCGGTGGCCCGGCTCAATCGGGCGGTCGCGCTCGGGGAGGCCGACGGCCCGCGGGCCGGTATGGCCGCTCTGGCGGGACTTGACCCCGCCTTGCCCCGGTACGCCGCCGTCGCGGCGTACCTGCACGAGCGGGCGGGCGACCCGGTAGCCGCGGCCCGGCTCTACGCCGAGGCCGCCCGTTCGGCGCCGAGCCGCCCCGAGCGCGACCACCTCGCGCGACAGGCGGCCCGACTCAACTCGCACCCGCGGAGTTGAGCAGCGGTCGACGTGTTATCGCTGGGAGCGCAGAAGCCAGGCTTGGTGTTCGATGGTGTGGCCGGCGGTGATGAGTAGGTCCTGGGTGATGGGGTCGTCGGCGGTGGCCTCGATTGCTTGGCGGATTCCGGCGCCGGTGGTGGTGAGGAGCTCGCCGATCTTGTCGATTACGGTGTCGTCCGGTAATACGCCGGTGTCCAACTGGGGTAGCCGGCTGGTAGCAGCGATGGTGGTGGCGCGTGCGTCGGGTGGTGTGCCGATGGCGGCGGCGCGTTCGGCGATGGTGTCGGCGTGTTCACGTGCCGCGTCGGCGAGGGCGTCGAGTTGCTGGTGTAGGGGCAGGAACCGAGGCCCGGTGACGTTCCAGTGGGCTTGTTTGGCCTGGAGGACGAGGTCGAGTAGGTCGATGAGGGTCTGCTGCAGGATGCCGCCGACACTGCCGGGAGTGGGTGTGGGCGCAACGGTGGGGGCGATGGTCGTGGACATCAGCGGATCTCTTTCAGGCGAGTAGGGAGCGGCCGGAGCCGGCCTCGGCTGTGGGGGTGAGGGTGGTTTCGGGGCTCATGTGGGCGCCACTGGCAGGCGTCGGCCCCGGGTGGGGTGCCGACGCCTGCCCGCGGCGTTCGGCCCGGTAGGGCACCTCGCCGGGCTGAGGCCTCTGTTCTCGGCAGGGTTACTTGGCGAGGAAGGTCAACAGGGCCTGGTTGACGTCGTCGGCGTGGGTCCAGAGCAGGCCGTGGGGTGCGTCGTCGATTTCGATGTAGTCGGCGTCGGGTAGCTGCTTGCGGAATTCGCGGGCGGTGGCGTCGATGGGCAGGATGTTGTCGGCGGTGCCGTGCAGGATCAGCGCTGGTACGTCGATCTTGGGGATGTCGGTGCGGAAGTCGGTGATCCAGGTGGGCACGGCGGCGCTGGAGGCGTGCCAGGACGCGCTGGCGGCGATGTTCCAGCTGTTGCGCAAGGCTTCTTCGGACAGGCGGGTGCCGAGGGTGTCATCGGTGTTGTAGAAGTTGCGGTAGAAGTCGGTGAAGTAGGCGTAGCGGTCCGCGGTGACCGCGGCGAGGATGCCGTCGAACACGTCCTGCGGCACCCCGGTGGGGTTGTCGTCGGTCTGCAGCAGGAACGGTTGCAGCGAGGCCAGGAACGCGGCCTTGGCAACCCGGGCCGAGCCGTAGCGCGACAGGTAGCGGGCCACCTCACCGCTGCCCATGGAGAACCCGACCAACACCACATCCGTGAGGTCCAGGGTCTGCAGGACGGTGTTCAGGTCCGCGGCGAAGGTGTCGTAGTCGTAGCCGACCGTGGGCTGGCTGGACTGACCGAAACCCCGCCGGTCATAGGTGATCACCCGGTAGCCGGCCTTGAGCAGGGCCGCGGACTGCTTCTCCCACGAGTGCCCGTCCAACGGGTAGCCGTGGATGAGTACCACCGGCTGTCCCTGACCGTGGTCCTCGTAATACACGTCGATGTTGGTGCTGTTCTCGGTCCCGACGGTGATGTACGGCATGACAGGCCTCCCAAACCAAAGGCGAGAACGATCGTTCTCGCGTCGTAAAGAACTCTAGAGAACGAACGTTCTCGGTGCTAGCTTTTGCTGATATACCCGCAGTGACAAGCGTCATACGACCAAATCACTGGGAGCTCTAACTACTGGTGAGGGCGGTCCACCCTCACCGTCACCGACCGACGAGGTGATCCACGGGCACTCGCTGAACACCCGCCGGCTCTACCGCGGCCGCGGCGTTCACGCCGTGGATGTGCCGTCGTGGTTGCGGCCAGGGCACTCTGCGGAGACGCCCTTTGTTCCTGTTTGACCACTACTCTCTTGTGGTTACTGGGGATCTGGTGGAGAGTGAACGGATGGGTACCCGACACGAGGCGAGCGAACTGCTGCCGGAGGCCGATCTGGCGCGTGCCGACTCGCTGGGGCGAGAGATCTTCTCCGACGTGGCCAACAAGTGGGCTTTCCTGATCATCGAGTTCCTCGGACAAGGCACCATGCGCTTCGGGGAACTACGCGACCAGGTCGGCGGCATCAGCCACAAGATGCTCACCCAGAACCTGCGGATGCTGGAACGCAACGGCCTGGTCGAGCGGACCGTGTATCCCACCATCCCGCCCCGGGTCGAGTACACCCTCACCGAGGCGGGTGAGGCACTACGTAGCGTCGTCGACGGCATGTGCGGCTGGACTCAACGCCACTTCAGCCACATCGAGTCCGCACGGCGCCGCTTCGACGCCTCACAGTCCTGATCAGTCGAGAACGGCGGTCGCCTCAACCTCGACCAGGTGTTCGGGAACATCCAACGCCGCGGCCCCGAACAGCGAGGCCGGAGCGAGGGGTGTGGTGCCCAGCTTGGCTGACGCCCGCGCGATGCCCTCGAGCAACTCCGGCATCCGCTCCGGGGTCCAGTCGACGACATGCACCGTCAACTTCACCACATCGGCGAAGGACGCCCCGACGCCAGCCAGCGCGGTGCCGATGTTGAGGTAGCACTGCTCGACCTGGGCAGCCAGGTCGCCTTCGCCGATCGTCTTACCGTCGGCGTCCCAGGAGACCTGCCCAGCGATGTGGATCAGCTTGGAACCGGTCGCCACCGACACCTGCCGGTACACGTCGACCACGGGAAGTCCGCTCGGGTTAACCAGGGTTACGGCCATGATGACTGCCTCCTTCGTAGCTCTCTTTCAGTTACTAGAACACCATAGGAAACCGGTCGTAAGCAGGGAAGAAGGCACTTTTCCGAACCCCAAGAACCTTTCGGTAACCAGCTAGCCCAGCCGTGTCCAGAGCCCGATCCCAACCTCTTGCGCGTGCACGAGCAGCGTGACATCGCCGTCGGCGGGGCGGAGGTCGTACGGCTGGTGACCGGTCGGGCCGCCACCACCGCCGAGGTGGCTGCCCTGGATCAGGGGGACGCCGTGGTCTTCAACGACGCCCTGGCCGAGAGCGGTCACGTCACCCTGCTGCCCAGCGGGTGGTGCTGGTCCCACCGGTGCTGGCGATCGTCGCGGCCCGCGGGCTGGCCCGCGGCGGGCTTCCCCGCCTGCGCGGCCAGGAGCGCGGTCGGTAGCGACGCCGGCAGTCCCGGCTCGGGTGCGGCGAAGGTCACCGGAGCACCGAAGGCGGCCTTGCGGGCGGCGCGGCGTAGCGCGGCGAGCACCGCCGGGCCGGCGAGGGCGATCAGCACGGCGGTGGTGATCGCCCGTCCGGTGTCCCAGCCGAAGGTCGAGGTCACCGCGGTGAAGAAAACGAAGCGGTGCAGGTTCTCCAGGATCGGCGCACCGGCCACGTAGGAGAGTTGGGTATCCGCGCCGGCGCTGAACGGCCAGAACCAGAGGTTCATCAGCAACCCGTAGCCGTAGGCGGCGACCGCGCCGTACCCGGCCAGCAGAGCTACCTCGGCGCGACCGCGGGGCCGGCGGGGAAGCAGGCCGGCGCCCAGACCCACCCAGGAGGCGGCGAGCATCTGGAACGGCAGCCAGGGGCCGACACCGGCGGTGAGCAACGCGGAGGCGAACAGCGATGTGGAGCCGAGCAGGAAGCCGAACCCCGGTCCGAAGACCCGGCCGGCGAGGACGAGCAGGAAGAACACTGTCTCGATCCCGGCGGTACCGGCACCGAGTGGGCGCAGCGCGGCGTTGACCGCGGCGAGCACCCCAAGCATCGCCAGGGCCTTGCTGTCGATTCCCCCGGAGGTGAGTTCCGCCAGTACCAGTGCCACCAACACCGGCAACATGACGACGAAGACCAGCGGCGCCTCCCCGGCGCGGGCGGTGTTCTCCGGCTGCACCGGGACGAAGAGCGGCCAGGTGAAGGTGGCCAGCGCGGCGACCGACGCGAGCACCAGCACCACGGCGGTGCGCGGAGCGACCCGCAGCACACTCACGCCGGCTCCCGCTCCGCCACCAGCGCGGCGGCGACCTGACCCACCGTCAGCCACGGCGCCGGGGCGAGCACCTTGGCGACCTGCGGGGCGAACGCGGGCGAGGCGAGCATGACCTCCGCGGTGCTGCCGTCGGCCACGATCTCACCGTCGGCCATCACGATCACCCGGTCGGCCAGCGCCGCGACCAGCTCCACATCGTGCGTCGCCACCACCACGCTGCGCCCGGCGGCGGCCAGCCCGCGCACCAGCGAGACGAACTGCTGCTTGGCGAGGTAGTCCAGGCCGCGGGTCGGTTCGTCCAGCAGCACCACCGGCGGGGCAGCGGTGAGCTGCACCGCGAGCGCGAGCGCCAGCCGCTGCCCCTCGGAGAGGTCCCGCGGGTGCCGGTCACCGGGCAGGCCAGGGGTGAGCTGGTCCAGCAGGGCACGGCAGGTGCCGGCCGCCGCCTCGGTCTCCTGGTCGGCCTGGTGACACTCGCCATCGACCGTCTCCAGGTAGAGCAGGTCGCCCGGGGTCTGCGGAACCAGCCCGACCTGCCGGCGGGCCTGGTGCGCCGGCAGGCTCTCGGGGTCGACGACGGCCCCCGTTGAGCCGGTCACCCTCACCGCGCCGCCCTGCCGGGGGCCGCTGCCCTGCACAGCCCAGAGCAGGCTGGACTTTCCGGAGCCGTTGCGACCCATCAAGGCGACGACCTGGCCGACCTGGAGGTCGAGGTCAACGCCGGCCACGGCGACGGTGCCCGGATACCGCACGACGATCTTCCGTGCGCTCAGCGCCGTGGTCGGCTCCGGGGCGGGAGTCGGCGCGGGGGGCGCTGCGTCGGCGAGCCGCCCACGCAGCTGTGCGGCGCGGCGGCGGGCATCGCGTACCGACAGCGGCAGCGGGTCCCAGCCGGCCAGGCGGCCCAGCTCGACCAGGGGTGGGGCCAGCTCCACGCCGGCCAGCACCGTCGCCGGCGGCCCGTTGACCACGCGCCCGTCACCGGGCAGGTAGAGCAGGCGGTCGGCGTACTGCATGACCCGTTCGAGCCGGTGCTCGGCCAGCACCACGGTGACGCCGAGATCGTGGACCAGCCGGGTGACCGCGGCGAGGACGTCCTCGGCGGCCGTGGGGTCCAGCGCGGAGGTGGGCTCGTCGAGTACCAGGACCCGGGGGTGGCTGGTGAGGACGGCGCCGATGGCGACCCGTTGCTGTTGCCCGCCGGAGAGGGTCCGCAGTGGCCGGTCGCGCAGCTCGGCGATGCCGAGGAGGTCCAGCGTCTCCTCCACCCGCTTGCGCATCATCGCCGGCGGCAGGGAAAGCTGCTCCATGCCGTACGCCAGCTCCTCCTCGACCGTGTCGGTGACGAACCCGGCGAGCGGGTCCTGGCCGACCACGCCGACGACATCGGCGAGGTCGCGGGGCGGGTGCCGGCGGGTGGCCCGGCCGTCCACGGTGACCGAACCGTGCAGGGTGCCGCCGGTGAAGTGCGGCACCAGCCCGTTGATCGCCCGCAGCAGGGTCGACTTACCGGCCCCGGTGCGCCCGGCGACCAGGCACAGCTCCCCCTCCTCGACGGTCAGCGTCACGTCCCGCAGCGGCGGTGGTCCGTCCTCGGTGTAGCGGACGGTCACCCGGTCAAATGTGATCATGCGCGATCTTTCGGGATAGGCGTCGGCGGTGGCGCGAGCCAGGCCGGGACAGCCGCGACGGCGACGGCGAGCAGCAGCAGGGGGGTCAGTTCGGGCCAGGTGAGCGGGCTCACCGGCGGGTAGAGCCGCTCCGGGTCGACCGTGCCGGCCAGCACCATCAGGCCGGCCGCGGCGATCCCACACCCGGCGACCAGCAGCTCGGCCAGCTGCCAGCGGTCCGGCCGGTAGCGGCTGCGGCGGACCCGGCGGCCGGCCAGCAGCATGCCCCCGACGGCGGCGGCCAGCCCAGCGAGGAGCAGCGGCAGCCCCAGATAGCCGGGCCCGGTGGTGTCGAGCAGCCCGTAGGTGCCGGCGCAGACGCCGAGCAGGCCGCCGAGCACCAACGTGCCGGTCACCGTGCGCTGCCCGGCGGGGACCGCCGCGGTCCGGCCGTAGCCGCGTGAGTCCATCGCCGCGGCGAGGGCCAGCGACCGGTCCAACGCGTCGGCCAAGACCGGAAGCGCGACTCCCCGAAACGCCCGCATCCCCCGCCCGGACGCGCCCCGCAGCCGACGCGCGCGCCGGACCCGCAGCACACTCTCCACCAGCTGCGGGGCGACCGACAGTGCGACCACCACCGCCGTGCCCACCGCATACAACGCTCCCGGTACGGCCTTGAGGAGCCGCTTCGGGTTCGCCAGCGCGTTCGCCGCCCCCAGGCAGATCAGCATCGTCGCTAACCGGAGCCCGTCGTAGAACCCGCCGAGGACCTGCTCGGCGGCGACCGGCCCGAAAAGACGGATGCCCGCCGCCCACTCCGGCAGCGGGATCTCCGGCAACCGGACCAACACGTGTTCGCCCTGCCCGCCACCGAGGACGATCCGGAACACCACCCGCATCGCGACGATCACCACGCCGAGCCAGACGTACATCCGGAACGCCAGCGCCCAGGGAGCGTGCCCACGTCGCTGGATGACCACCAGCGCGGTGACCGCGACCAGCAGGGTGAGCCCCAGCGGGTTGGTGGTGTGGCTGGCCGCGGTGGCCAGCCCGAGCGCCCAGAGCCACCAGGCGCCCGGGTGTAGCCCGCGGGGCAGTCGCCAGGCGGACCAGCGGGCCGACCACCGATCGACGGTCGGGGAGCTGCCCACCGCGGCGTCAGTCATCCGGGTCGGCGGCCCGCCGTCGACGGGCGGCGACCAGGCCTCCGGCGATGAGCGCGGCCAGCAGCAGTACCCCGGCCAGCGTGCCCAGCGGTACGCCCCCCTCCTCGCGGGAGGCGGTCAGCATGGGCTCGTCGGCGGAGCCCGGCTGCGCTGAGGCGGTGGCGGTCTCCGGGGACGGGAGGCCCGCCGCGCTGGCCAACGGCGCGGCGGTGGCCGAAGCCGACGGGCCGACGGTCTGGGTCGGTCCACCGGCGGCACCGGGCGGCCCGCCGGCCGCGTCGGGCTGGCCGCCGTCGGCGGCACCGGGTTGACCATCGTCGGCGGGTGGCGGCGCGACGTCTCCGCCCGCCGGCGGCGGTGCCACCGGTACGTCGTTCGGCGGCGGTGATGCCGGCGGTGCCGGTGGCGAGGTGGGCGGTGGTGGTGCGGGGCGGCTCGGGGTGACCCCCGGGCGGGGGGCGTCGTTGGGGTCGCGGTTGAGGGAGAACGACCAGCCCTCGAAGCTGCCCGCCGGGGGCGTCCGGTTGAGCACCCCCTTGTCGCTGTAGGTCCAGCTGCCCCCGTTCGGGGCGTGCCAGTACGACCAGTACGCACTGGCTGGTGGCGTGTCGACACACTTCTCCGCGTCGGCCGACGGCTTGCCCTCGATCCGGCAGATGAATCCCTCGCCCCAGCGCAGCGTGCCGGTGATCTGGAATCCGGCGCTCTTCAGCGCCGCCAACCCGGTGGCCTGGCTGCCGGGGGCGCAGCGGACGACGGTCCCGCCCCCGAGTTCGTTGAAGTCGACCACGACGGTGACGCCGGAGGCGTCCGGGCAGTAGCCGGCGGACCCGGCGGCCGCCGCCGGGCTCCCCGGCCCGATCACCGAGCCGGCGGCGACCAGGGCGACGGCTGCTGAGCCGCGGAGCGTCCTGCGGCTCAATTCGCCCGCCGACGGCCGAGGATGAGCAGCCCCACGCCGCCACCGAGCAGCAGCACCGCGAGCAATACGTAGCTGGTGATCGCCGCGCCCGTGGTCGGCAGCCCACCCAGGCTGGAGGTGGTCGGCGTCGGTGTCACCGGGGCGCTGCTGGTCGGCGACGCCGAGGGTGTCTCGGACGGGACGGTCCCGGTGGCGCTCGGCGTCGGGCTGGCGGTGCCGGTCGGGGTCGGCGATCCGGTGGCCGTCGGCGAGGCGGTGGGTGACGCGGTGGGCGAGGCGGTGCCGGTCGGGGTGGGCTGCCCGGTCGGCGGTGGGTCGAGGCCGAGCCGACCCAGCGGCACCTGGGCGAGCCCGAGCAGAGCCTGGGCGGTGGCCCGGCGCCATTGGTCCCGGTCGTTGTCGGCGAGCCCGTCGGCGACGGCAGCGGTGAGCCCGTCGGTGTTGTAGGCGATGGCACCCGCCTCCGCGGCAGCCGCCCCGCCGCCCGCCGCGGTCAGCTGTAGCGCGGCCAGCGCCACCGCCGCCTCGTTAGCCTCCGGGTCGCGGCCGGCGGCGGCGAGGGCCTGCCCGGCCAGGCCGGTGCTGTTGGAATTCGTCCCGGTGGTCGGTCCGGAGCCGCCGAACGATCCGTCGGCGTGCTGCTGGGACGCCAGCCAGTCCGCGCCCGCGTCGGCGGCGCCGGCGGCGCCGGCGGCGCCGTCCTCGGCGGCGCTCAGCAACGCCTGTACGGCCATCGCGGTCGAGTCGACGTCGAGGGTGGCGTCGGGTTGGTCGTCACAGGAGGGTGAGGGCCCGTTGGCGGTGTCCGGGTAGAGGCGGAAGCCGCCCACCGCGCACTGCTGCCGGATGAGGAAGTCCACCGCGTCCTGCGGTACGCCGCCGCTGCGGGTCAGGCCCAGCACGGCGAAGGACTGGTCGAAGGTGTTGCTCGGGTCCGGGCCGGTCTGTGGGGTGGTAGCGCTGGTGATCCGTCCCCGCTGGTGGTCGATGTCCGCTCCGGCGATCAGCGACAGGGTTTCGGCCCGTAGGTCGTAGCCGCCGAAGTCGGTGGGGTCGGCGCTGGAGGCGGAGGCGACGTAGAGCAGCTTCGCGGTCGCCCCGCCGTCGGTGAAGCCCTCGATGCCCCAGTGGTCGTAGCTGTTGTAGGCGCGCACGTTCGCCGCGACCTGCGCGGTCGCCGCCTGCCGGGTCGACGGGTCAACCCCGGTGGCGGCGAGCGCGAGGATGCCGTCGATGGTCAGCCCCCAGTCCTCCGGGTTGAACGGGCCGGGCAGGACGCCATCGGTGAATTCGTCTGCAAGCCAGGACGCCGCCGCGCGTGCCGCGGCGGCGTGGTGCGGGTCGGGGGCCGCCACCACAGTCAGGGGTGCGGCGGCTACCGCGGCGAGGGTGGTTGCCGCGACCGCGCCGAGACCGGTGGCGAGGCGCCGGGACAGGGCCATTGTGGGGGTGCCTTTCTAGAGCAGTCGGTGAGCTCCGGCAAGCACCCCGGGGTACGAAAACCCCGCTCCGCGTGCTGCGGTGAGCGGGGTGGACGGACCTCGGCGGACCGGACTTCACCCTGTAGACCTCGACAGTGGAAGCCGCTCGTCCCGGGCGGGGCATTCCGGCTCGCGAAAGGGTTCTCTCGCTCACGGCTGCGGGTCAGCGCCGGTATCGCACCGGCTTCCCCCCACACGGGACATATGCAGTTGTGACCCGGTGTGCACCCGGGCGCCCGTCACCGTATCGCCAGGACGTTCGACAACGCCAGGACGGAGGAGCACCCAGGGTGCACTACTGGTCACATCTTCGGCATGGGCGGCTCAGGGGGCGGGGATGCTCGGCGGGGTGCTCTCGCCGAAGGACCAACCCTCGATGCTGCCCGGGGCCGGGTCGTAGTTGAGTACGCCCTTGTCGCTGTACTCCCAGTCGCCGCCGCTGGCGGCATGCCAGTACGACCAGTAGCCGGTGGCCTGCGGGGTGTCGATGCACGGCTCGACAGCCGGGGTGGGCAGGCCATCCAGCCGGCAGACGAAGGCGAGTCCCCATCGGATGGTGCCCTCGACGGCGAAGCCGGCGTCCTGCAGGGCAGCCAGGCCGGTGTCCGGGTCACCGGGGGCGCAGGCGACTTCGACCTCGCCACCGAGCGCGGTGAAGTCGACCACCACGGTGACGCCCGAGGCGCCGGCACAGGCGTCGGCGTGCGCGGCCTGGGGGGCGGGCTCGACAGCGGTCAGGGCGATCCCGGCGACGGCGGCGGCCAACAGGCCGGCGACGCGGGTGCGGACGGTGGTTCGAAGGTGGGACACGACCATCAGGAGTGCCTTTCCGCCCTGCGGTCGTCAGAACCCGGACCGATCGCACATGGTCAGCGTCGGGTCGGGGCCTCCGACCCGTGGGCCACGACGGGTAGGTAGGGGGTGCGCGAGCGTGGCGGGTATTCGGGCTTGCCATCGGGATACACCTCGACGGCCTACCGTTGCGGGCCAGCGCCGGACTTTGACCGGACTTCCCCCGCACACACGCGTTGGTTGAGTTGTCGCGACAGTCTGAGCCGGCGCGAGCAGCACTGTCAAATGACCTTGAGGTGGGCACACGCCATCACGACCGCGAACCCACCGAATCCGACCGAGCCACACCACGTGGCGTCATTGACGCGGTGGACGTTGAGTGGTGTGCTCAAGAACGCAACGGTAATGAAAACCACGATCATTATCAACTAAGGAGGACTATGTCTCTCACCGTGCCACCGGATCTGTTGCAAGCCGCCGAGTCGGGCCCCGTTGCCGACGACGCCTTCGTCTCCTGCGTCCGCGACTCCCTGCCGTACGCCTGGCAGACCGTCAGCCGGGTGGCGGCGGAGCTGGCGTCCTCCGACGCCGAGTTCGCCGACAACGTCGTCCCGCCGCCGACCGAGGAGGAGCGAGGTCAGCTCCTGCGCGCGCTGGCCAGCGATGCCATCCGGTCCAGCCTCGAGCGCCACTTCGGCGTCAAGCTGGCCTTCCAGAACTGTCACCGGGTCGCGGCGTTCCGGCACTCGGCAGTGGACTCGGAGACCTACCGCCGCTTCATCTCCGTCCGTGGTCAGCTGCTCAACCAGTCTCCCGAGCTGCGCAACTGTTGATTCCGGCTACCGCCCGGGTGGCCGGCGGGGTGATCCACCTCCGCCGGCCGCCGGGCACCCCGATCAGCCGCCGCCGCGCTCCTGCCTCGGCTGCGTCCGCGTCGTCCGGTGCCGACTAACCTGCCGGGCGCTCTCTGAGCCGGTTGCGCAGCGCATTGGTGGCGATGCCGAGCAACCATGGCCGAAGACTCTCTCCCTCCGGGCGCAGGGATTCGTGGATCCGCCACGCCTCAGGAAGGTCAGCTCACGCCTGCGATCGCCGCGTCTGGCGTTCACTCGCTGTCCGGGAGATCGACCGGCCCGAAGTCGTCGGAACTCGGCGTGGCGAGGATTCGGTGAGGGTCGGGGTCGGCGTGGACTTCGGCCGTGCGCCGCCACTCGGCGAGTAGCTGTGACAACGAGGCAGGAACCGCACCCATGGCAATCGGAACTGACTCTAACGGCATCGACATGACCTCTCCACTACTTCAGTAGTAGTGGAGATGCCGGCTAGCTGGAGGGTTTCGGCGGGGCGATGTTGCGGAACCGTTCGTGCGCGGACTGGCGGCTGATGCCGAGCGCGTTGCCGATCTCGGCCCAGGAGAGCCCGGTCGTCCGTGCCTGTATTACAGCCTGTTCGATGAGGGGCCGTTGCCAGCGCTCCACCTGGGCGAGGATGCCGAGCGCCTGTAGCGGCCAGGTGGTGGCGAGCTCGGCGACGCCGTCTCGCAGCGTGTCGGAGCGGTTGAGCAGCCAGCCGGGCGGAGTGGCGGCGAGGAGGGGGCGGATGTGCCCGCCCCATTCGGAGGTGGCCATCCAGCGCCCCTCGTCGGCCGCCGGGTAGTCCTGGGTGCCGACCCAGCCGCAACTACATCCGGCCCGGTAGCCGACCGCGTCGGCCGGCGCTGTGGTGTCGGTCTTCAGCGCCCCGTCCGGCAGCCGGAATCCGACGAGCTCAGCATGCCCCGGAACCATCTCCTCCGTCATCGGATCAGCATAGGCCTGTCAGGGTTTCCTGACTCTCGAAGGCAGGCTAACCTGACGGCGTGCTTCGGGTAGTTGGCACCCGGAGCCGGCACTCCGGAGAGGAATCCATGCCCGTGGCACATGGCACCGTCGCGTTGGGATACGAGCCGGTTCGAGCGGCGTTCCAGACGAACTTCGACGCAGGCTCCGAGATCGGCGCCGCTCTCAGCGTCTACCGACACGGCCGAGAGGTGGTCCGACTCTGGGGTGGGGTCGCCGACCCCACCACCGACCGGGCGTGGCGGGAGGACACCCTCCAACTGGTCTACTCGGCGACCAAGAGCGCACCCGCCGCCTGCGCGCACCTGCTGGCCCAGCGCGGACAGCTCGACCTGGACGCCCCCGTAGCCGCGTACTGGCCGGAGTTCGCGGTAGCCGGCAAGGGCGGCATCCCGGTCCGCTGGCTCCTGTCCCACCAGGCAGGGCTGCCGGTGCTCGACCGTCCGGTCCCGCTCGCGGCGGCGCTCACCGGGGAGCCGGTCGTCGCCGCGCTGGCCGCCCAGGCACCTGCCTGGCCGCCGGGAACGGCACACGGCTACCACGGGCTCACCTACGGCTGGCTGGTTGGCGAGGTGGTACGCCGCGTCTCCGGCCGTAGCCTCGGCACCTACTTCGCCGACGAGATCGCCACTCCACTCGGCCTGGACTTCTGGATCGGCCTGCCGGCCGCCGAGGCGCACCGGGTCGCCCGGATCACCGAGCAGCCAGTCGCCCCGCCCGCCTCCATCGAGGCGATGCCGGCGGCGCTGCGGGAGGCGCTGGCCGCTTACACCGATCCCACCTCGCTGGCGGTCCGGTCGACGATGGTGACCGACCCGCCGCTCGACCTCGCCGACCCCCGCGCCTGGGCGGCGGAGATTCCCGCGGTAAACGGCATCTGCACCGCCTCCTCCCTGGCCCGCTTCTACGCGGGCCTGATCGGCGAGGTGGACGGCGTCCGGATCCTCGACCCGGCCACCCTCGCGGCCGCCACCCGGGAACAGGCCAACGGCGTCGACCAGGTGCTGCGGGTGCCGACCCGGCCGGCGCTCGGCTTCGGCCTGCCCCTGCCGGAGCAGCCTTGGTGGTCGCCGACCGCCTTCGGCTTCCCTGGCCACGGCGGCTCACTCGGCTACGCCGACCCGGCCAGTGGGATCGCCTTCGGCTACGTGACGAACGGGCTGCACGTCACCATGGCCCCGGATCCCAGGACGACGGGCCTGATCAAGGCCCTCCAGTCGGTGCTTCCCCACCAGCCGGTGCTCTCCCGCCAGTCGGTCTGACCCCGCGGGCGGTTTCCCCGCTCCCCGGCGGGGAATCCCCCGTCCGGGTGCGCGGCTGCGCCCGGTCTGGACCACGACGCACGCGCTACTCCACCGAACGTGGCGGCTCAGCCGGGAGGTACAGCGGGCATGCGGATCGCGATGCTCTCGGAGCATGGCAGTCCGCTGGCCGTCCTGGGCGGCACGGACGCCGGAGGCCAGAACGCGCATGTCGCTGAACTCTCGGCCGCCCTCGCCGCCGCTGGGCACGACGTTCGGGTCTACACCCGCCGCGACGATCCGGCACTACCGACCACCGTCGGAGACGCCGACGGTTACGACGTGGTGCACGTACCAGCGGGGCCGGCAGAACGGCTGGCCAAGGATGAGCTGCTGCCGTACCTGCCGGAGTTCAGCCGGTGGCTCGTTGACCGGTGGCGGAGTGGGAACTGGCAGCCCGAGGTCATCCACGCGCACTACTGGATGAGTGGACTCGTCGCACTGACCGCCGGCCGGCAGGTCGGACGGCCCGTCGTGCAGACGTACCAGGATCTCGGGGTGGTCAAACGCCGGCACCAGGGCGCGCAGGACACCAGCCCGGCCTGCCGGATAGCCAGCGAGCGTGAGCTGGGCTGCCGGGTGGATCGGGTGGTCGCGCAGTGCTCCGACGAAGTCGGTGAGCTGGTCCGGCTGGGAGTGCCGCGGTCCCAGATCGTGGTCGTGCCCGCCGGGGTGAACGTGGCCGCCCTCGCGCCGCGACCGGGCTCGGCCGTGGCGCGTGCGGCCGGCAGGTTCCGGCTCCTCACCGTCGGCCGTCTCGTGCCACGGAAAGGCTTCGAGACCGTCATCCGCGCGATGGCGCCGCTGCCCGACGCGGAGTGCGTCGTGGTCGGTGGTCCGCCGGGCGCACTGGAGGCTGATCCGTCGGCCCAACGGCTGTGGGCGCTGGCGGAGGAGTGCGGCGTCGCCGACCGGGTCCAGTTGGTCGGCGCGGTGCCGCGGGAGGCGATGGGCGACTGGTACCGCTCGGCGGACGTGTTGGTCGCGGCCCCCTGGTACGAGCCATTCGGGCTCACCCTGCTGGAAGCGATGGCCTGCGGTCTGCCCGTCGTCGGCACCGCGGTCGGGGGACTGCGGGACACCGTGGTGGACGGGGTGACCGGTGACCTCGTGCCAGCCCGGAGCCCGCGGGCGCTGAGCACCGCGCTCCGGCGGCTACTCGATGATGAACCCCGCCGATCCGCGTACGCCAGCGCGGGCCGCGAGCGGGCTCAGACGTACTCCTGGTCGGCCACCGCGGAGCGGCTGGCGGAGCTCTACGCCGAGGTCGCGGCGGTGCGGCGATCGACGCTGGGATGAGGGTGGCCGCCGACCCTAGAGTGTCAGACATGTCGATCACAGATCAGGCGTTGGCAATCGAGGCGGCGGAGGCGGGAGCGACGGTCGTTCGCTCCCACTACGGGTCGGCGCTGACCCAGTTCTCGAAGGGCGGGGACGACTTCGCCACCACAGCGGACCTTGCGGCAGAGAAGGTGATTCTGGAGACGCTGCGCGCTGCGCGTCCGGATGACGTCCTGGTGGGGGAGGAGAGCGGGCGCACCGGCGCCGGGGACAGCGAGCGGATGTGGCTGGTTGACCCCTTGTGCGGGACCTTGAACTTCGCCGCGCGGACCATGCTGGTCTCGGTCAACGTGGCACTGCGGAGTGGGACGCAGCCCACCGTTGCCGCCGCCGCGGACCCGTTCGGCGACGAGGTGTTCTGGACCGACGGCACCGCCGCCTACGTCCGTCAGGGCGGCGTAGACGAGCGGCTCGTCCCATCAGCTGACTCGAAGCTGGTGGACCTCAACCTCTACCCGCCGTTTCCGAACGAGGGCGAGTTCCAAGTCGCGCGGATGCTCGCCGACAAGAGCTTCGTCGCGCGGTTCCATCCGCGCGTGGTCGCCAGCACCCTGGCCGTGACGTGGGTGGCCGCTGGCCGCCGCGCCGGCTACGTCACCGACGGCCACCAGCTGCGCGACAGCGTGCACTTCGCGGCCGGGATCGCCCTCTGCGAGGCGGCGGGTTGCGTGGTCTCCGGAATCGACGGACAACCACCACACACCGGGCTGGGTGGTCTTGTCGTGGCTGCCGACGAGCGGACGCACAGCGCACTGCTGAAGTCCATTGAGAACCAAAAGCCGGCCTGAATAGGGTTACGGCGGCTTGGGGTCGCCAGGCGAGGGAGTTCGTGCGGTGCAGCGGGTGACGATCCATCGGGACGGGGTGGCGCTGTCCTGCCTCGTTGGCGGCTCCGGCGACGACGTGGTCGTGCTGCTGCACGGGCTGGCCGGCAGCGCAGCGGAGTTGGTGCCGACAGCGGAGGTGCTACTACCGGAGCACCGTGTGATCGTGCTGGATCAGCGTGGGCACGGCCACTCGACCCGCCGGCCGCAGGACCTCTCCCGCCGGGCGTACGTCGAGGACGTGGCCGCCGTCGTCACGGAGCTCGCCGGGGGTGCACCGGTGACGGTCGTTGGCCAGTCGATGGGCGGGCACACCGCGTTGCTCTTCGCCGCCGAGCATCCCGAGCTGGTGCGTCGGCTGGTGCTGCTGGAGGGCGGGGTCGGGGGCCGCGAGGATCGGGAGGACTACCCGGCTGAGCTGGGCGCCTTCTTCGCCTCGTGGCCGGTGCCGTTCGCCGATGTCCGCCAGGCCGCCGAGTTTCTGGGCGACACCCCGGTGGCCCAGGCCTGGCTGCGGGACCTGGACCGGCGCCCGGACGGGCTCTGGCCGCGATTCGAGCCGGCGGTGATGCGGGACGCCATCGCCGCCGTCGCCGACCGGGCCTGCTGGGACGAATGGCAGCAGGTGCAGGCCCCCACCCTGCTGGTGTTGGGCGAGCACGGGATCACCCCCGCCGCCGAGGTGCGGCGCATGGTGTCCCTGCGTCCGGACGTCGAGCAGGTCGTCGTTGCCGGCGCCGGGCACGACGTCCACCTGGAAGACCGGGACGCCTGGGTGCGCGCCCTGCGGCAGTTTCTCAGCCGCTGACACGCCGACACGACATCTGGTGTTGCATGCGGGGTAGGGCCGGCATATATGGTGTCTCCCGCAGCTGGTTCGGCGCTCCCACCGGGGAGTGGCCGAGGCAAGAGGGAACCCGGTGGAAGTCCGGGACTGCCCCGCAGCGGTGAGTGGGAACGACCGCCGTCATCACGCACTGGGCTGAGCGAAGCCTGGGAAGCGACGGCCAGTAGGCGCCCGGGATCCCCCGGGCGTGCCCGCGAGTCCGAAGACCTGCCAGCGCGCCGCACGCGACGCGTGCGGCGGTCGGCGGCCGCGCGGGACGGCCGACGCCCGCAGCCGCCCGGTGTGGTTACCCCACCGGGTTGAGTGATCGTGGCGTCCCCCTGCGCGTTCGTCGACCTTGTCGACAGGCGGAGGAGGGGGAGATGACGACGACACGGGAACGCGCCACGAACGGCCCGGCCGGGGAGACGACGGCGCCGCGGGAAGGCACCACGAACGGCCCGGCCGGTGCGGAGCAGCAGCAGCGGCGGCAGGTGATGGAGGTCCGCAAGCGCAACGGCGACACCGAGCCGGTGGACGTCAACAAGATCGTCCGCGCGGTGGAGCGGTGGGTCACCGACCTGAACGAGGTGGACCCGCTGCGGGTGGCGACCAAGACGATCAGCGGCCTGTACGACGGGGCGACGACGGCCGAGCTGGACCGGCTGTCGATCCAGACGGCGGCGGAGCTGATCGGCGAGGAGCCGCAGTATTCGAAGTTGGCGGCGCGACTGCTGGCCGCGTACGTGGACAAGGAGGTCCGGGGGCAGCAGGTCGCGAGCTTCAGCCAGTCCATCCGGTACGCCCATGGCCTCGGGCTGATCAGCGACGCCACCGCCGCCTTCGTGTCCCGCAACGCCCGCAAGCTGGACGACGCGGTGGATCCGGCCGGCGACCTGCGGTTCGAGTACTTCGGGCTGCGTACCGTCGCGGACCGCTACCTGCTGCGGCACCCGCAGTCGCGGCTGGTGGTGGAGACCCCGCAGTACTGGCTGCTGCGGGTGGCCTGTGGGCTGTCCCGGACGCCGGCCGAGGCGATCGGGTTCTACCGGCTGATGTCGTCGCTGGCGTACCTGCCCAGCTCGCCGACGCTGTTCAACTCCGGCACCCGGCACACCCAGATGTCGTCGTGTTTCCTGGTCGACTCGCCCCGCGACGAGCTGGACTCCATCTACCAGCGGTACCACCAGGTCGCGAAGCTGTCGAAGTTCTCCGGCGGTATCGGCATCGCCTGGTCGCGGGTACGCGGCCGGGGCGCGCTGATCCGGGGGACGAACGGCCGGTCGAACGGCATCGTGCCGTTCCTGAAGACCCTCGACGCCGGCGTCGCCGCGGTCAACCAGGGCGGCCGGCGAAAGGGCGCGGCCTGTGTCTACCTGGAGCCCTGGCACCCCGACATCGAGGAGTTCCTGGAGCTGCGGGACAACACCGGCGAGGACGCCCGGCGTACGCACAACCTGAACCTGGCCAACTGGCTGCCGGACGAGTTCATGCGCCGGGTCGAGGCGGACGGCGACTGGTCACTGGTTGACCCGTCCGACGCCCCGGAGCTGCCCGACCTGTACGGCGCCGAGTTCGACGCCGCCTACCGGGTCGCGGAGAAGAAGGCGGTCCGTACGGTCAAGGCGCGGGATCTGTACGGGCGGATGATGCGCACCCTGGCGCAGACCGGCAACGGGTGGATGACCTTCAAGGACCGCTCGAACACGCTGTCCAACCAGACCGGGGAGCCCGGCAACACGATTCACCTGTCGAATCTCTGCACCGAGATTCTTGAGGTCAACAACGACGCCGAGACCGCGGTGTGCAACCTGGGCTCGGTCAACCTGGGCGCCCACGTCAGCACCGACGGGGTGGACTGGGTGAAGCTGCGGGACACCGTCCGTACCGCGATGGTCTTCCTCGACCGCGTGATCGACATCAACTACTACCCGGCCGAGCAGGCGGTGGCCTCCAACCCGCGTTGGCGGCCGGTCGGGCTCGGGTTGATGGGCCTGCAGGACGCCTTCTTCACGCTGCGGTTGCCGTTCGACTCGGCCGAGGCGCGGGAGCTGTCCACCCGGGTGCAGGAGGAGATCTTCCTGACCGCCCTGGAGACCTCCGCCGGGCTCGCCGAGCGGTTCGGCCCGCATCCCGCGTACGCCGAGACCCGCGCGGCCCGGGGCGAGCTGCACCCGCAGCTGTGGGGGACCGAGCCGGCGCAGCCGAAGCGGTGGGCCGAGCTGAAGGCGCGGGTTGCGGAGCACGGTCTGCGGAACTCGCTGCTGGTGGCGATCGCCCCGACCGCGACGATCGCCTCGATCGCCGGCTGCTACGAGTGCATCGAGCCGCAGGTGTCCAACCTGTTCAAGCGCGAAACCATGTCCGGCGAGTTCCTTCAGGTCAACACCTACCTGGTCGGTGAGCTGAAGGCGCGCGGGTTGTGGACGGCCCCGATCCGGGACGAGATCAAGCGGGCGGAGGGGTCGGTGCAGGGCATCGCCGAGCTCCCCGCCGAGGTGCGGGAACTGTTCCGGACGGCGTGGGAGCTGCCGCAGCGGGCGCTGATCGACTTGGCCGCGGCCCGTGCCCCGTACATCGACCAGTCTCAGTCGCTGAACCTGTTTCTGGCCGCGCCGACGATCGGCAAGCTCTCCTCGATGTACCTGTACGCCTGGAAGTCCGGGCTGAAGACCACCTACTACCTGCGGTCCCGTCCCGCGACCCGGATCCAGCAGGCCACCGTCGCCGTCACCCCGACCGCGCAGCAGACCACCGCGTCGTCGGCCCAGCCGGCCGGTGCCGCGGCGTCGACGCTGTCTGGTTTCGCCGACGCCGAGGCGCTGGCCTGCTCCCTGGAAAACCCCGAAAGCTGCGAGGCATGCCAATGACCACCGACGCCGAGTTCCGTACCGCGACCGCCGACACCCGTACCGCGACCGCTGGGACCGGTGGCGAGCGGCAACTGCTGCTCGACCCCGGCATGGACCTGACCCTGCGCCCGATGCGGTACCCGCACTTCTTCGACCGGTTCAAGGAGGCGATCAAGAACACCTGGACGGTGGAGGAGGTGGACCTGCACTCCGACCTCGCCGACCTGGCGAAGCTCTCCCCGGCCGAGCGGCACCTGGTGTCCCGGCTGGTCGCGTTCTTCGCCACCGGCGACACGATCGTCGCCAACAACCTGGTGCTCAACCTCTACCAGCATGTCAACTCGCCGGAGGGCCGGCTCTACCTGTCCCGGCAGCTCTTCGAGGAGGCGGTGCACGTCCAGTTCTACCTGAACCTGCTGGACACCTACGTGCCGGAGGAGAAGGAGCGGTTCGCGGCGTTCGCGGCGGTGGAGAACATCCCCTCGATCGCGCGCAAGGCCGAGTTCTGCTTCCGGTGGATCGACTCGATCTTCGAGCTGCGGGAGCTGCGGACCCGGGCGGACCGGCGGGCGTTTCTGCTCAACCTGATCTGCTTCGCCGCCTGCATCGAGGGCCTGTTCTTCTACGGCGCCTTCGCCTACGTCTACTTCCTCCGCTCCCGGGGCCTGCTCAACGGTCTCGCGTCCGGCACCAACTGGGTGTTCCGCGATGAGTCCATGCACATGGCCTTCGCCTTCGACGTGGTGGAGACCGCCCGTGCCGAGGAGCCGGACCTCTTCGACGCCGACCTGGAGCAGCAGGTCAGGGAGATGATGGCGGAGGCGGTCGACTGCGAGGTGCAGTTCGCCGCGGACCTGCTTGAGCAGGGAGTCTCCGGGCTCTCCCTGACCGACATGCGGGAATACCTCCAGCACGTCGCGGACCGGCGGCTGGTCACGTTGGGGATCACCCCGATGTACGGCAGCCAGAACCCGTTCGCCTTCATGGAGTTGCAGGACGTACAGGAGTTGTCGAACTTCTTCGAGCGGCGGGTTTCGGCGTACCAGATGGGCGTCAGCGGGAGCGTCACCTTCGACGACGACTTCTGATCCCATGAGAATAGTTGGCGGGACTATTACCGTCCTTCAGAACGAACCGGCATTGATGTGAAAGGGTGAGATCAACACCTTCGACCTGTTTGTTACCATCAAGGGTTCTGGAGTAGTGCAGATATGTGGGGTGTGCTACCAATGGCGCTGATAACTGGTGAAGGTGATTTCGTGTGAGGGGCTGGATTACTTGGACTAGTGGATTCTTGCTCTGTCTGCTGGTTGTATTCATGGTAGTGATGTTTAGCCTCAATTCAGCGAACGGTTGGGGCGAGTTGCTGGGTATCGCGACATTCTTCACTCCTATCTGCTACTTGATCTCAATTTTTACCCTGTTTCCTTATGTTCGGGCTACCTCGTCCGGGCTGGTCGTAGTCAATCCCGATAAGATTTTCCGTATTCCTTGGCGTAATGTCAGAGAGCTTTCCGCCGATCAAGGTCTGTACGTTGAACTGACCAACGGGGAGAAGGTCTATAGTTTTGCTTTCCAAGTCTCAATGATTGGGAAATTTCTGCGCTACCCCGGAGCCCGTCGGGCCGTGCGCAAGATGGAAAAGATTCGCGCTAAGGGGGTTGACAGTGGCGGGGGGCTTGATGTGGATTCAGCAGTTCCCTGGCGTCGTCATACAAGTTTTGTTATGGGTTTCTGGGTGACGTTTGCATTGATAATCCCTTCTTTGGTCCGCCTTCCTTAGCCGCCACCCCATCGACACGGTTCGGTTCTTGCTTCGGTCAAACATGTTCGGGCTTGACCTTGACGCAGCGTCAACCCTGCACGCTGGGGTCATGTCGATAGATCTTCAGCGGACGCCGGGGCGGAGCCGGGAGCCGGCGATCCAGGTACGTGGCCTGCACAAGTCCTTCCAGGAGCTGCGGGTGCTACGCGGCGTCGACTTCGACGTCGCGCCGGGCAGCGTCTTCGCGCTGCTCGGCTCCAACGGGGCGGGCAAGACCACGGTGGTACGGATCCTCTCCACGCTGCTGCGCCCGGATGCCGGAGCGGCCACCGTGAACGGCTTCGACGTTGCCGCGCAGGCGGGAAAGGTGCGTGCGTCGATCAGCCTGACCGGGCAGTTCGCCGCGGTCGACGAGATCCTCAGCGGGCGGGAGAATCTGGTGCTGGTCGCCCGGCTGCGGCGGCAGCGGGAGCCGGGTCGGGTCGCGGATGACCTGCTGGCCCGCATCGCCCTCACCGACGCGGCGAACCGCCGGGTGGCGACGTACTCGGGTGGGATGCGTCGTCGCCTCGACCTCGCGATGAGTCTGGTCGGGAAGCCGCTGGTGATCTTCCTCGATGAGCCGACGACCGGGCTGGACCCGCAGGCGCGGCTGGAGGTGTGGCAGGCCGTCCGGGAACTCGCCGGCCAGGGTACGACGGTGCTGCTCACCACCCAGTATCTGGACGAGGCCGAGCAGCTCGCGGACCGGATCGCGGTCCTGCACGAGGGGCGCGTCATCGCCAACGGCACGCTCGCCGAACTCCGGCGGCTGTTCCCGCCCGCGACCGTGGAGTACGTCGAGAAGCAACCGTCCCTGGAGGACATCTTCCTGGCCATCGTCGGCGGGGACACCGCCGTGCCGACCGCATCGACCCCGGTACGAGCAGCTAAGGACCCCCGATGACCGGCAACTTCTTCAGCGACACCACCGCCCTGACCCAGCGTTCCCTGCGCCACATCGGCCGCAGCCCGGACACCATCATCACGACCGCGATCACGCCGATCGCCCTCATGCTGCTCTTCGTCTACGTCTTCGGCGGTGCGGTCGAGGCCGGCTCGGATAACTATGTGAACTACCTGCTCCCCGGCATCCTGCTCATCACCGTGGCGTCGGGCATCTCCTACACCGCGTACCGGCTCTTCCTGGACATGAAGGGTGGCATCTTCGAACGGTTCCAGTCCATGCCGATCGCCCGCTCGGCCGTACTGTGGGCGCATGTGCTGACCTCGCTGGTCGCCAACCTGATCTCGCTCGTGGTGGTGGTGCTGGTCGCCCTCGCGATGGGCTTCCGCTCCGGGGCGGGCGTGCTGGCCTGGTTGGCGGTCGCTGGGATCATGCTGCTCTTCACCCTGGCCCTGACCTGGCTGGCCGTTATCCCCGGGCTGACCGCGACGTCCCTGGAGGGGGCGAGTGCCTTCTCCTATCCGCTCATCTTCCTGCCGTTCATCAGCTCGGCGTTCGTACCCACCGAGAGCATGCCCGGTCCGGTACGCGCCTTCGCCGAGAACCAGCCAGTCACCTCCATCATCGACACGGTCCGCAGACTGTTGGCGCAGCAGCAGGTCGGCGCCGACCTGTGGATCGCTCTCGCCTGGTGCGTCGGCCTGCTCGCCGTCGCGTACGTCGTAGCCAGGGCCGTCTACCATCGCAAGGTCAGGTGAGGTTGGGTCCCGGCGGGGAGGTAGCCATGCTGACGATCGGGCGGCTGGCCTCCTACGCCGGGGTTTCCATCCGCGCCGTGCGGCACTACCACCAGATCGGGCTCCTGCCGGAGCCGGAACGCGACGCCTCCGGCTACCGGAGCTATGACGCCGCCGCGGTGCTGCGCCTGATCCGGATCCGGACCCTCGCCGAGGCCGGCGTCCCGCTGGCCCGGGTCCGGGAGCTGCTCGATGCCGACCCCGAGACGTTCGCCGCCGCGAGGATCGAGGTCGACCGGGAGCTGCGGGCGCGGATCCGCACCCTCCAGGAGCACCGGCGGCGGGTCGCGCAGCTGGGCTCCGTCGAGTCACTGGCGGTCCCCGAGGAGGTGGCCGACTACCTGGAACGCCTCCGTGGCATCGGCGCACCGCCGATACTCGTCGAGGCGGAGCGCGACGCGTGGATCCTGCTGGCGGCACGCTTCCCGGAGACGATCACGGCGATCATCGCCGACAAGGTAGCCCAACTCGCCGACCCGCGGGTCCGTCGGCTCTACCAGCTCCTCAGCCGACTCACAGTGGAACCGGAAAACGACGATCTACTGTGCGAAATCGCCGACCTGCTGAGCGACCAGTACGACGAGGCGGCGGCGAACGGAGTGCTGGACCAGCAGGACGAGTTCATTCCCGACCAGGCGTTCTACCGGTTGCTGGATTCGTACTCCTTTGCCGCCCACCCCGTCGTCACCCGGCTGGCCGAGTTGCTCACCGAACGTGGCTGGACCGGATGGAGCCGGGTGGAGAAGCGCATGCCTTGAGTCGGGGCCAAACCCTTGCACTCATGGTCACTCTGGATGATCGATCACGACGTGTGCTGTTACATCCAAGGTGGTGGACCTCCGGTATTGTGCGGGGTCGCACGAGGGGGAGGTGCTGATGCATCCGGGATTCGCGGTTGATGTGGACGCCCTGGGGAGTGTGGGGGCGCAGGTGGAGGCGACTGCGGCGATGTTGCGGGAGTCGGTGCGGGTGGCTGGTGCTGGGTTGGCGCCGTCGTCGCCGCCGGGTTCGGCTGCGGTGGTTGCGGTGCAGGGAGCGGAGCGGGCGTGGTTGGCGGAGCTGCGTCGGCTGGTGAGGGAGTTGGATGGCTTCGGTGCGGACTTGAGCGCTTCGGCGCGGGAGTATCGGGCCGTGGATGAGGCGAATGCTGACGGGTTGCGGCGGATGGGGGTGCTACCGCGGTGAGTGATCTGACGTTGCGGGATGTGCTCGAGTTTCGGCCGGATCCGTGGCATGAGTCGGCGCGGGTGTGGGGTCGGCTGGCGCAGGGGATTGACGATGCCGCTGAGCAGCTGATTCGGGGGAGTCGGGATCTTGTTCATGTCTGGCCGGACGGTCGGGCTTCCGCGGCTGCGGTGGGCAAGGGCGAGGCGTTACGGGCCGAGGTGAGTAACGCGTACAACCCGGCGAGGCGGGTCGCGGATGTGTTGGAGCAGCATGCGTACGCGATGGTGGGGTTGCGTCGGCAGGCGGAGGAGATTGTCGCTTCGGCGCGGCTGGCTGGTTATCAGGTGGACCTGGTGACTGGGGCGACTGCTCCGCCGCCGTCGGCGGATATGGCTGGTGGCTTGGATCGTTCCAGTCGGGCTACCGAGTCGGTGCTGCAGTATTTGCCGACGGTGGTGGGGTATGCGCGGGCGCAGGATGATGCGACTGCTAATGCCATCGCGGTTAATATGCCGTCGCCGCGGGTGGGTTTCGGGTCGGGCCGGCTTGGTGGGGTTTCTCGTGCGGTGTTGGAGGCGCAGGCGGGGCGGAGTCCGGCCGAGGTACATGCGTGGTGGGAGTCGTTGACTCCGTTGCAGCAGGAGCAGGTGTTGCGGGGGTTCCCGGACCTGGTCGGGCAGCTGGACGGCATTCCGATCTCTGATCGGATGTGGCCAATCGTGCGGTGCTGGATCGCGAACGCAGTCTGATCCAGCAGCAGTTGAGCGAGTTTGAGGCTAAGCGTGAATTCATGAAAGATAGGTTCGAGCGGGGGGAACCCTGGGACCCTCAGTATATCGACTATCTGGGCTCTCCTGCCAAGGAGGCTGAGCTGGCCAGAAAGCTGCGGGGAATCGACGCGATTACCGCCCGGTTGAACGATGCGGGCCAGCCGGACGCCTACCTGATCGGGTTTTCCACTGATGGGGACGGCCGGGCGATCGTTTCGGTCGGCAATCCGGATACTGCCGATAACGTGCTCACTTATGTGCCTGGCACCGGCGAGCAACTGTCCAGTGCCGGTGGCGGGCTGAACCGGGCCGACGAGATGGCCGAGGACGCCGCCCTAGAGGCGGGGGGCGAGATAACCTCGGTGGTCTACTGGTATGGCTACGACGCACCGGACTCGATTCCTGCTGCTGGTCGCGAATCCTATGCCGAGGACGGTGGTCCGATCCTCGACAGGTTCCAGAGTGGGCTGAGGGCCACTCACGATGGGGAGAGCCCGTCGCGCAACACGGTGCTCGGTCATAGTTATGGTTCTACGGTTATCGGTCACGCTGCTCGGGGTTCCGATTTCGATGCCGATGCTGTGGTGTTCGTTGGTTCGCCTGGCGTTGGCGTTGATCATGTCTCCGAGTTGACTGGAGTGCACGCCGATCAGGTCTGGGCGACCACGGCGAAGCATGACGTTATTGGTTTGGTGCCGGACTGGGGTTCCACGCACGGCAAGGACCCTAGTGAAGCCGACTTCGGGGCGCGGGTCTTCGCCAGTGACCAGGGTAGCTTCTTTGATATGACTGGCGCACATTCCGCCTATTGGGAGGCCAAAAACAGCGCGCGTGAGAACATCGCGATGATCGTCACCGGTCAAGCTGGATAAGGGTGAACTGACATGGCGTGTCGGCGTGTAGGTGCCGTGCTGGCCACGGCTGTCGGGATCGCATTGGCGATATCTGGCTGCTTGGGGAAGGGTGGGGAGTTGCAATCCACGGAAACGCTCGCGCAAGCGGCTGAACGAGTTGACGAGCTTCTGGAGGAGGCGATCACCCAGCTACCTTCCGACGCTACTATCGATAGACGCCTGAGTGTGGATGGTGCGCCGTGTGATCATTCCGGCGGGCCGGTGCTATCGGAGCGGAACACCGAGGTTATTCCGTCCGTCTCTGGTATGTGGTCGGCGACTGACGTCTTACCTATCCTTTCTGAGTTCTGGGAGCGAAAGGGCTACCAGGTTGTCGTAGACGATAATTCCAGAAATCGGCACCGCTACTTCGTTCAAGATGAGAACGGCTACCAGGTTTTTGTCCGAATTTATGATCGAGGTGAGCATTACCAAGCCTATCTTGGTGCTAGTTCGCCCTGTGTGTGGGAGTTCGGGACGCCAGACCCGCAGTAGTAGCTGCGAGGCAGTGGGCAGGTGCGGCCGCATCGTGGTCGCCGGTGGGTGACGGCTGTGCCGAGCAGCGGGTCCACCCGTTCGGGGCCAGTAGGAAGACCCGGTCTCCGTGGGGAGCCGGGCCTTCCTTGGTGCTAGTCAGTGTCGCTTGGCGAAGTCGACGAAGTTCTGCCACACCGTCGGGTTGAACTGGAGGGTGCCGCCGTCCCGGTCCTTGGTGTCGCGCACGAGCACGACGCTGGGCAGGTTGTCGGCCACCTCGACGCACGACCCACCGTTGGTGCCGGACCGCGTTGATTTGTGCCACCGGGCACCAGTCATGTCCATGTCTGCGCCGCCTTTTTGATCAGGTCGAGGGACTGCCTGCGGGGGAGGGTCACACTCCGGATCGCCTCCCACGTTCGCTGGAGGGTAGCAAGGTCATCGGCTCCGTCCACCACCTGCGCGCGCACCTGGTGGTCCAGGTGGGTCACCATCGAGCCGTCACCGAGAGTGGCCAGGATGAAGCCGCCCTGCAATCCAGGGTAGATTCCGGCTTCCTCGGGCACCACGAGGATCTGCACATGCGGTAGCTCCCCCATCTTCACCAGGTGGGCGACCTGCTCGGCCATCACGCCCGGCTGGCCGACCACTGGCCGGCGGAGCACCATTTCGTCAATGACTGCCACCAGTGGTGCAGCGGAGTCGCGAGTGAGGATCGCCTGCCGTGCGAGCCGGGATTGGACGCGCTGCTCAACATCAACAGGTTGGAGGATGTCCGTGGTGAACATTGCGCGTGCATACGCCTCGGTCTGAAGCAGTCCGGGTACGAAAGCCGGCTCGTACCAGCGGAGTAGTGTCGCCTCCTGCTCGCACTCGATCCACTCGCGCAACCAGTCCGGGTCGGCCTTGGCGAGTTCTCGGAGCATCCGGCCGACTCGGCCGTCCTGGCCCTCCCGGAACGTGGGGTCGTGGGCCCGGTCGACCGCGACCGCGTAGTCCGGCGTGAGTGGACGCCCGCCGGTCTCGACGGCGCTCACGTGCGACGCCGAGTAGCCGATGCTGCGCCCGAAATCCTCCTGGCTGAGGCCCAGGGTTTGCCGTAGTAAGCGAAGCTCCATCAGCACGTAGTCCATGACACTGCCCATCGCTGCCCACTCTCTGCTCGGTTTTTCGCGCGTCTCCTCACGACCGCCCAACGCTGCCCAATCAGGCCCAAGATCTGCTCGATCAGCGTGAGCAGGTATCGAAACCAGGCCGGTCCTATCGAGACTGTCACTCATGCGGACCTGTTCTTCGCCGAGCGTAGCGGGGATGGGTCCTGCCCAGGGCCCCGCCCGCATTCGGCAAGAGCGGGTGGGGACCTGTCCAAGAACACAAGGAGGTAGTCGTGAAGATCCGTTGGTTCAGCCGGCACCGGAGGAACAAGCCGCCGGCCGGGGCGCACCGATCGAACGCCCCGTACCGCCCCCCAGCACCATCACCAAACCGGCCAGCGAACCGCCCAGCGAACCTGCCGGTCAACCTGCCGGCCTGGATGACTCAACCCACCCTCGCCGACCCCCGACCCGGACGGGTCGGCTGGCTCACCCCCGCCCAACAATGGCGCGCCAACGGAGGCCACTGGTGAACTCCCACCACCTCCCCCAACCACGACTCGGCCCCCACCCCCAACACCCCCGCCACCGAGCAGGAAACCGACCACCCCACACACCCCTACGACCCACCTGGACCTGCCGCGCCTGCGGCCACCCCTGGCCCTGCGCCGAAGCCCGCCTCCTCCTCAAAGCCGAATACGAAACCCGACAGTCAAGCCTGTCCATCTACCTCGCCGGACTCCTCTACGAAGCCATGCACGACCTCTACCACCTCAACCCCCACGACGGACCAAACCCCCGCGAACTATTCGACCGATTCGTCGCCTGGGGACCATTCCGGCGGTCGGCCGGAACGGCGCCGGGGTGAGGCCCGCGGTGCCAGACCGCGAGCCCTAATCGTCGGTTAGCCGAGCACGACCTCATGTCGGTACGCCTGCACCCGGGCGCCGTCGACGAGGACAACCTCCACGCGGCTCCCATCGTCGGCGCGCCGCTGCACGGCGTGAATCGGCTTACCGGCATGTTCGGCGATCCGGTCCTGGTCGGCGCGATCGGGCCGGAAGACCCAGTTCAGGTTTACGGGATTGTTCGACACCTGCACCCCCGGGTTGGCACGTTTGTTCGAGCGCCGAGTTTAGTCCCGCCAGCGCCCCGCGTCGGTGCGCGACACGTCGACCGTACGGTCAGAGCCAGGTCCTAGGGTGTGGGTGTGCCTGCCCGATCCTCTTCACTGCGACGTGCCACCGGCTCACGCAAACAGCGAGAACCCCGTAGCCCGGTCCCGCCGGCCGAGGTCAGCCTCTGCGAGGCGACGGCCCTGGAGCCGGAGTCGACGCTGGAACACCAGGCCCTCTACCGGGTGCGGTTGGCCGGCCAGGATGCCGCCACGGTGACCTTCCGGCAGTGCCGCTTCCGTGGCGCAGACCTCTCCGAGTGCCGGCTGGATCAGGTGGTGTTGACCGACTGCCTGGTGACGGATTCCAGCTGGGCCAACCTGCGCGCCGACGGCGGAGAGCTGGCTCGGGTGCGGCTGGAGCAGTGCAGGATGACTGGCGTGACATTGGCGGACGGCGTACTGCGGGATGTCACCCTGGTGGGGTGTCGCGTGGACCTGTCGGCGTGGCGGATGACGACATTCGACGCGGTGCGGTTCGAGGACTGCAACCTTCAGGGCGCCGACTTCACCAACGCGGACCTGCGGGGTGCGACGTTTCGGAGCTGCGACCTGACCGGGGCGGTGTTTCATCACGCGTCGATGGAGGGCACCCGGTTTCGGGGCTGCACCCTGGCCGGTGTCGGCGACTTCTCCAGTTGGCGGGGCGCGGTGGTGGACCACGAGGATCTGATCAGCCTCTCGTACGGCCTCGCCCAGGCGGCCGGCATCCGCGTGGAGAGCTGACAGCGGGCTGCCGGCAGTGCGGTCCCGATGACGACTGTACTGCTGGGGGTCTCCGTACCAGCTATCCGACTCTTTGAAGCAGTGCCCGGCGGTGAGGACGTAGCACCCGTGTCGGTCCTCTTGCTCACTCGTCGGCGGCATCGGCTTCCGCGTCAGCTTCGGCGCGTCGGTGCCTCGGCGTAGGAGTGTCGCCGGAGCGGTCGCCCCGGGCCTCGGCGGCGAACAGTGCGACCTCGCTGCCCGGGTCGCGCCAGTGCGGCTCGCGACGCGCGAACAGCAGAAGTGGAGCTGTGATGATCAGGGCAGCCAGCCCGACGAGGAGGCCGAGGTAGAGGGCGGGGCTGCCGATACCGATCTGGCTTGGCGGCACGAGGCTGGAGGCGAGGGCAAGTGCCGAGGCGACGAAGCCGGCTCCGCCGATGATCCATATGCCGACGAGTCCGCCCGGCACTCGGTATGGCCGTGGTCGGTCGGGTTGACGGTAGCGAAGGTAGATCGCCGAGGCGAACATGATCAGGTAGACGACTAGATAGAGGAGCCCGGCGAGTTGGCTGAGGATCTGGAAAGCCGCCTCCACCGACGGCATGAAGACGAACACCACCGCCACGGCACTGACCGCGAACGCCTGAACCAGCATGATTCGGAGGGGCATCCCATTCTTGTTGGCGGCCTGGTAGAAGGGGGGAAGGTAGCCTGCTTTCGCCACCGCGTGCAGGGCGGTGGATGGGCCGGCCACCCAGGTGACGATGCCGGCCAGGACGCCGATCGCAAGTGCGCATGCCAGAATCGGCGTTGCCCAGGACAGGCCAAACCAATTGAACACGTCGATATATGTGATGAGTAGGGACTGAGTGCTGCCAGTCTCGTTTCTTGGTACGACGAAGGCGATCGTGAGTGTTCCCAGGATGAGAATGACTGCTGTACCCAGTGCTGCGATCAGTATCGCCAGCGGGTAACCCCGATCCGGGTTTTTCACGTCTTGCACGTGGACCGCGTTCATTTCCATGCCGGAGTAAAAAAGAAAAATGCTCGCGGCGAGCGCCAGATTGCTGAGGCTGCTCAGGTCGGGAATCGCGTCATCCCAGTCCAGTCGGATCTGCGGCGTGCCACCGGAGATCAGGTAGGCGAAGCCGAGGGTGATGAGGGCGGCAGCAGGGATGATCGTTCCGACAATTCCACCCCACTTTGCGATGCGGGTGAAGGCGGCTACCCCACGGGCGGCGATGGCGGTCGCGAGCCAGTAGACCGCAAGCACGGAGAGTAGTACGTAGAGCTGGTTGCCGGAGAGCTTCTCGTCGACCGGGGCCTGCGGACCGGTGTATGCCAGCGAGATCGCGGCGAACGTGAGAACCAGGGGGAACCAGATCGTCACCTGCGCGATGAGCAGGAAAATGGCGAGGAACCCCCAGCGGGCCCCGAACGCCTCTCCGGCCCACCTGAACACGCCGCCCTTCTCGGGCCACGCGGTGGTGAGTTCGGCGGCGACCAGCGAGACCGGAATGAGGAAGAAGACTGCCGCAAAAAGATAGAAGAAAGCTGCGCTCAATCCATACTCGGCCTCGGTCGGCGGGGCGCCCAGGCTGAGTACCGCGACGATGTTGAGCATCGCCAGCCCGACGACCGTGATCGTGGCCGGGCTCTTGGCCGATGGCATCACGTCTGAGGAAGCCATCGCGACCCCCGGCGGTAGCCAAGCTCCGTCCGGCTCACCCTACGTGGTACCCGTAATCCGGCGCGGGCGAATCCCGAGCCAGGTCGCGAGGTGGTACTGCCAGTGTCACCTACTGGGCTGGCCGCTGCGGCGGTGCGGAACGAGACGGCTGAGGCGGTGCGAAAAGACAAGACTGCTCATTCACTGACGGAGCCTCTACGTTCGTCGCATGACTGAGCGGCAAGGTGATATGTCGGAGTTGTGGATGCTGAGCGTAAGAGAGTTGGCGCAGCAGATCAGAACGGGTCAGGTTTCCAGCCGCGAGGTGGTGCAGGCACATCTGCAACGGATTGACGAGATCAATCCTGTCGTGAACGCCCTCACCGCCGTACTCGACGAGCAGGCCCTGGCCGCTGCGGACGCGGTCGACCAGGCGTTGCGGTGCGGCGAAGAGCCTGGGCCACTGTGCGGCATACCCATGACGGTAAAAGAGAACATCGACGTCGCCGGCTCCGCAACGACACAGGGTATCGCCGCGCTACGCGATGCCGTCGCCACTCAGGACGCACCGCATATCGCCGAGCTTCGCGCGGCAGGGGCGATACCGATCGCCAGGACCAACATGCCCGAGTTCGGGATGCGGTGGCACACCACCAACGGGCTGCATGGTGCCACCCGCAGCCCATGGTCCGCCGAGCACACCCCGGGCGGCTCCAGCGGGGGCGATGCCGTCGCGGTCGCCACGGGCCTGGCCCCGCTCGGGCTGGGCACTGACGGCGCGGGCTCACTGCGCTGGCCAGCGCAGTGCTGCGGCGTGGCGGCCCTGAAACCCTCGCTCGGCCGGGTAGCGCAGAGCGATGGTCGTCGGCCGACGCCATTCGCATTTCAACTGCTGGGGGTGCATGGTCCCATCGCGCGCCATGTCGACGATCTTCGCCTGGCGTTCTCGCATATCTGTGCGAGCGATGGGGGCGATCCGTGGCATGCGCCGGTTCCGCTCAACGGACCGCCCGTGTCACGGCCGATCCGAGTGTCCATGGTCACGGCACCAGGGGGGATCGACATTCACCCAGCGGTACGGCACGCGCTACGACGGGCAGCCGACCTGCTCGCCGACGCCGGCTACGTCATTGAGGAGTGCGACGCTCCTGCACTGGAGCGAGCGGGTGAGATCTATACCCAGATCATGGCGCGCTATGGCCGTGTGCAACGGGAGCAGCCACCCGTAGAGACGGTCGCCTCCGACGAATTCGCCCGCTTCTGGCACGTGTATGAACCGTTCTGGAACCGGGCCCAGGGGGAGCCGGCATTCGATCCGATGATGGAACGAGCAGCTATTGCCCGCCGATGGAGTGACTGGTTTGGTCGAACGCCTCTGGTGCTGGCCCCGATCCGTACGCAGCCGGCGTTCGTGCTTGGATGTGACCTCGATCCCGTCTGGCTGTCCGACTTTCCCGCGACGATGCGGTTGGCCGTGGCCGTCAATCTGCTCGGACTACCTGCCGTCGCGGTCCCAACCGGGGAAACCGACGGCCTCCCGCACGCCGTGCAGGTCATTGGACCACGCTTCAGGGAAGATCTCTGCCTTGATGCGGCCGCAGCGATCGAAGCTCGCATCCCGTCGTTTGCACCGATCAATCCGCGCCCGTAGTAACCGTATCCCGATCATGATGCTGGTGATCATGCTGGCGGAGTCGTCGGTTCGGGCCTCGCGGTCGCGGACGAGTCGGCCCTGACGCATGAGCCAGCGAGGACCGCCGAAGCGCGCCAGAGGCGCTGGAAGTCCATCTGATACATTCAGTTTTGTCGAATTCTCTACAGTGGCAGTAGTTTCCAAAAATTGACCCTCAGGCGTACGGTGACCAGAGGCTGGCGTTGATCCATGAAACTGTCGATGCTGCCAGTTTCGGACTGCCGGGTTTCTCGGCAATGTCGCATGGGAGGGATGGGCACAATGAGGCTCGTTGATCTCGACAAAAGGAATGTGACCAAGGCGGAGATCCAGAAGACGGACGAGTACAAGGAGCTGTGTCGAAGCAACGGGCAAGACCACGTCCTCACAGCGTGCATCCTCGTCCTTCGCGGTGACTTCGCCGAATTCAGTGACGCCATCACTCAGGCGAAACTGCAAATGGGGGTCGCCCATACTGCCGAGCGAGAATTGGTGGATTCACCTGCGAGGATGCAGTGGGTTCCGTCCGGACCCGTGCGCGAAATCGGAATTGCTACGAACAACAGCTTCGTCAACCTCATCTCTGGCGAGCGCGATGTGAATCTCCGTGACGGAAGTGCCGCGATGAACTGTTGGGAGGCGGTAATTGTCGCAGCAATCCTGAACAGGGACATCGTGAATTCAGATACACTGAAGTGTGTCTACGAAAAGAATCCAAGCGGTTTTACATCGACACTTGTTCAAAGCCTGAAAATGCGAGCACACACCTACAACCGGGGAGGCCTACTGTCCCGCCCTGTCATGGGTGACGTCGTCATGTTCTCAAACCTGAATCATGTCGTTTTGGCCAACGGCAAACACACAGCGGGACCGACACCACCTGACCGTCCCGACCGGGCTGCAGGTACGCAGGTGATTAGCTTCTGGCCCGCGCCGAAAGAATCCCATTTTGGACCGGGGTCCGTGGCCACCGTGGACGTGTTCACGGTGGAGGGCCTCTGCATGTGGATGGAAGACAAGGGAATGCCCGGGGAAGTGACCTTCGGTTGTCCCAATTGGGGAGCTCTCAAGTAGGCCTGGACTAGGAGCCTTATGAACGAGGGTCGCCGTCGATGCGCGAGCGGCGTACCATCGCTGTTCGGGAGGTCGGGGATGCATGGCTGGCTGGATGTGTTCATCACCTTCGGGGCGTGCTCCCCGCTTTTCTCGCCAGCATCGCCGCGGTCAGTGGTCTGATCGTCTTCGTCAGTGAGATTGTCGATGCACCTCATTCGGTGGGACGGCTCGGGTCTGGCTGGTTTCTGCTCGCCGCGGGTGGCCTGTTTTTCTGCTCGTTCGTCCTGCGCAAGTGGTACCGGGCACGGTCCGGTGATCCGCTCGACGAGGGCTGACGGGAGGTCTACGTCGAAGCGGCGAGGGCTCAACCAAGGTCATGCCACGAGCGAGCAGCAACTGGTCCAGGAGGAAACGAGAAGACGATATTCAGGATTCCGGCGGCGGTTGTGCGGGCGACACGGCGGGGGTCCACCACCACAGCTCGCTCGGGCGGGTGACCCGCCGTCGTCGTGCCGCCCGGCATCGCGCCGCCCGGACGGTGATCCGCTGTCGTCGTGCCAGTTCCTCAGCGTGAGTAGTACTCGACGACGAGTTGCTCTTGGCAGGTGACCGGCACCTCGGACCGCAGTGGTAGCCGGAGCAGTCGTACGGTCAGGTCGGTGAGGTTGACCTCCAGGTAGGGCGCGGACTTTTCCCCGGCGTGTGCCCCGGCCGCCGCGACGACGAAGGGTGTCTTGGTGCGGCTGCCGGCGGCGACGGCGATGACGTCACCGGGGCGGAGTCGGGCCGAAGGGCGGTCGACCCGACGTCCGTTCACTGTGATGTGTCGGTGGGTGACCGCCTGTCGGGCCTGGTAGATCGTCCGTGCCAGCCCGGACCGCAGCACCAGCGCGTCCAACCTGGTCTCCAGATCCACGATGAGGGCCTCGCCGGTCTTGCTCTCCAGCCGGGCGGCCCGGGTGAAGGCCTGCCGTAGCTGCCCTTCGTTGACGTGGTACTGGGCCTTAAGCCGCTGCTTCTCCAGGAGCCGGATCTTGTAGTCGCTGGTGCTCTTGCGGGATCGGCCGTGCTGACCGGGTGGGAAGGGGCGGCGCTCGAAGTAGCGCACGCACTTCGGGGTCAGGGGGATGCCGAGGGCGCGGGAGCGCTTGACCTTGGGGCGGGACTGGTTCATTCTGCACCTCTCTAGTAAGGTAAGCCTAACCTAATAGGAGGTGGCAGGTTGAGCAACACCTACCCCGAGGCTTCCGCGCAGCGGCTGCGGACGATCGTCGCCGCGGCCACCTCGCTGGAGCTGCGGACACCCGGGCACCGAGCCGACCTGATCAACCGGCACACGCTCGATTCGAGCGGCCGGATCCGGGTGGACCTCCCGGTCAACAGTCGGTTAGCCACCGACATCACCCGCCAGCGCGAGGTCGCGGCGATCGTTGAGATCACCGATGTGGCGCCGACGCCGGTCCGGGAGCGCGTCCGCGGTCGCGGCACCTTCAGTGGTTGGCTCACCCCGGCCGGTCCCGGCGACACCGACGACAACGAGGACCTGACCGTCGAGTTCGACCTCGCCACCGTCGAGCTCAGCGTCGACGGGGTCACCACGACGGTGGATCCGGCAGACTTCGCCGCCGCTGAACCGGACCCGCTCGCCGCCGAGGAGGCGGAGCTTCTCTGCCACCTCGACCGTCACCATCCGCGTACGGTCGAATCGCTCTGCCGTCTGGTCGCACCACGACACCGGTACGGCGTACGGCGGGTTGTCCCGCTTCGCCTGGACCGGCACGGACTGGTGCTGCGGCTGGAGCGAGTGAACGGCCACCGCGACGTACGGCTCGGGTTCACCCCGGCGTTGCGGCACCCGGACGAGCTCCGTGAACGCATGTCCGCGCTGGTTGAGCGGGGTGCCGCCTGCGGCCGGCGCTCCCGAATCTGGTGATCGGTAGCGACCTGTCGCCCGCTAGCTGCTGAGTTTTCCGATCAGGGCGGGCCGGGCTGAGTTGACGATCAGACCGAGGGAATTCCACACTCCGCCGCTGGCAGGTCGCAGGCGGCAGTCGCGGCGGCCGTGCCGTGGGGCGAGCAACTGGACCGGTGCGGTGCGGCCTTGGCCAGCAGGCCCTGCAGCCCCGCAGTGAGGTCGGCGCTGGAGGTGACCCGGCGGGCGAACGGCAGCCGGACATCGAGGTGTCCGTCTGGCGCCTCGGCGCGGAGCACCACGCCATCGGCGTCGACCGCAACCGGTACGACGCGCGTCGCCTTTGCCGTCAACTCGGGGTTGACCAGGGTAATGAGCTGGTCCACCGCGTCCCGGTGGTGCCGGATCAGATGCTGAAGATGGGCGACTTCGACCGCGGCGAGCGGATCCGGACAGGTCGCCCGATAGGTGCTGGTGCCCACCAGGGCTTCGTCGTCGCCGCTGGTGACCGCGACCTCGACCGGTTCGACCATCCAGAGCGCGACGGGGGGCAGGTCGAGCAGGGACATCACCGTGTCGGCGTCGCAGGACTCCAGGTTCGCCGGGTCGAATCGGTGCGCGGTACCCGTTACCCGCACTCTGGCCCGCACCCGGGAGCGCACGGCGACCGGGACGAGCTGGGTTACGTCGAGCTGCACTTCGCCGCGTCGCCCCCGAGCCGCCACCAGCAGTCCGCCGGTCGGACTCATCGCGTCGACCGCCAGGATCACCGTGCCGTCGGGCAGCACGGCGTGCGACTGGATCAGGTCAACGGAGGTGTCGCCGAGCCGCAGCCGCAGGGACGTGGCGGTGCAGAGGGCGGAGCGCGAGATCACCGCGTGGTGGTCGGTTGGCAGAATGCGGGTGCCCGCGAGCGCTGTTTCCGACATCGCCCCACGGGCGAGCGCTGAACCGGTCAGACTCGCTGACCAGTCGCCTGGATGGAACGCCATGTAGTCCCCTCGGCCATGGAAGTGAAGTGAACTCGGCCTCGGGACTTGACTCTAATAGGTAAGGCTAACCTTGCCAAGCGCGATGCGCGGCCGCCGATGTCGCAGGTGAGGCAGGTCACCGCGGGCCGGTGGGGCGGGCGTTCGGCTACCTCGGTGATCGGCTGGCGGCTTCGGTGAACGGTTGCGGCCTCGGTGATCGGCTGGTGGCCTTGGTCAACGCGTCGGTGACGCTAACCGAGCACACACCAAAGCCCCCGGCTGCTCAGCCGAGGGCTTTGAGTGGACCGGTGCGCCGCCGGTCAGGCGGGCCGGTAGGTGAGGCAGTCGCTCGCAGTGGCGCCGGGGCCGACGGTGATGGACTCGGCGGTGCAGGCGAGGTTGGTGTTGAAGGTGCACTCGGAGCGGGCGCAGGCGCCCACCGCGCCGGTCACCTCGGCGACCCCGCCGGAGACGGCGGACTCCACGAACGTCGCGCAGGACGCGGCATCCCCCGCCGAGGCCACCGTGATCGCGGGAGCATGGCAGCCGCCGTCGTTGAAACTGCACGCCGTGGCGGCGCATTCGCGTACCGGGGGTGACTGCAGCAGAGTCTTCATTGATGCCTCCAAGGCCGTGCGGGCCGGCAGGCCGGAACGAGCCAGCGCGGCGTTTCAAGGTGTCAGTGAGTATTGCCGCAGCGGCGAGACGTAAACGTTGAGCCGGTAAGGTCTGCGGGCTTTCCGACGCCAACACTGTAGCAGTAAACCTCGCCCAGTAAGGAATAATCATGTCTCGTTGTTTGTCGCGCTCAAGTGGAGTAAGTAAGCCTTACCTAGGTTAGGTAAGTCTTACTTTGCCTGCTCGCTAAACCTCGTTGGAGAACTTGTTTTGGCGCTTTACTTCGACGTTTCTAGGCAGGATGTTGGCCGAACTCCGACCCGTTTGAGTGATGGCCACCTGTTGGCGTGCGAAGGGTGGCGGTATGGGTTTCGGCCCTCAGGCGTACCGGCGGTGGTAGAGCCGGGTGGCCACCGGAGCTGCCACGCCGAGGATCGCGACCCACCAGAGCACCGCGTACCAACCGGTGTTGCCGACCGGTAGCCCGAGCAGGAGCGCGCGAACGGTGTCGACAACCAGGGTCACCGGTTGGTGCTCGACGAAGCCGCGCAGACCGTCGGGGAGCGACTCCGGCTGGACGAAGGCGCTGCTGGCGTAGGGGCTGAACATGAGGATCAGGCCGAGCCCGCTGGCGCCGTCCGCCGACCTGGCTACCAGGCCGAGCGTGGCGGCGACCCAGGCCAACGCGAGGGCGAAGAGGAGGAGCGTCCCGGCGACCAGCACCCAATCGAGAGCGGAGCCGGCCGGGCGGAATCCCACGGCGATTCCAAGGCCGACCATGGCGACCAGCGAGATCGCCGCGCGGACGACGGCGGCGACGACGTGACCGATGATTACCGCGGAATCCGCCATGGCGATCGTGCGGTACCGGTCGACCACGCCCTCCTGCATGTCGGACTGGACGGCCACGCTGGTGGAAACAGCGACCATCGTGACGCTGATGACCAGAATGCCGGGGACGAGGTAGTTGACGTAGGCGGTGTTTCCGACATCGATCGCCCCACCGAACATGAAACGGAATAGCAGCAGCAGGGTCGCCGGCAGCATGAGCGCGGTGAAGAGCTGGTCGGGGCTACGGGTCAGGTGCTGCAGATATCGGCCGATCAGGACGAGGTTGTCGTTGATCGCCCAGTACAGCTTCGTTCGGATGTCCGGCCGGTCGACGCCCTGGCCGGTCTGGGCCTGGGTGGTCATCGGGTGGCTCCCAGCTCGTCGTTGGGCTCGCGGCGGGCGGGCATCGGGTCGGGATCCGGAGGGTCGCTCGCCCGCTGGGTGAGGGCGAAGAAGACGTCGTCCAGGGTGGGCTTGGTCAGCGACAGCGAGTCGATCGCCAGGCTGTGCTCGGCAAGGAGGTCGAGCAGCTGCTTGACCCGCGACGGCCCGTCGATCGCCACACTGATCGTTCGGGTCTCCGGGTCGCGGGTGAGGCCCGGCCCGACGAGCAGGTCGCCGGCCCGGCGGAAGTCTTCGGGGCCGCTCAGCACGACTGCCACCCGCTCCCGTCCCACACCTTGTTTGAGCTGGTCGGCGGTGCCCCGGGCGATGATCCGGCCCTCGTCGAGGACGGCGATCTGGTCGGCCAGCCGGTCGGCCTCCTCCAGGTACTGAGTGGTGAGCAGGATGGTGATGCCCTCGCCGAGTAGCTGCCTGATCGCCTCCCACAGCACCGCCCGGCTGCGCGGGTCGAGGCCGGTCGTGGGCTCGTCCAGCAACAGCACGGGTGGGATGACGATCAGGCTGGCGGCCAGGTCCAGCCGGCGCTTCATACCCCCGGAGTAGGTCTTGACCGGCCGGTCGGCGGCCTCGGTCAACTCGAACCGTTCCAGTAGCTGCGCTGCCCGGCGGGCGGCGCTGGTCTTGCTGAGCTTCTGGAGCCGGCCCAGCAGCACCAGGTTTTCCCGGCCGCTGTGCAGCCAGTCGAGGGCGACGAACTGGCTGACCACCCCGATTGAGCTTCGCACTCCATCCCGTCGCCGCGTCACATCGTGGCCGTTGACGACGACGGACCCGCGCGATGGTCGGGTGAGCGTGCTCAGCGTCTTTACCACGGTGGTCTTGCCGGAGCCGTTGGGGCCGAGTAGGGCCAACAGGGTGCCGCGGCGAACGGCCAGATCGACCCCCTTGAGTACCTCGACCCTCCCGTAGTTTTTTCGGAGTTCGTGAACCTGAATCGCGTATTCGTGCTCCATCGTGCTCCTTCCTCTGCTGTTCGGTGGCGGGGGTGCCAGCGCCGTCAAAAGGGCCGGTACCAGGCTCGGACGGCACATAGTATATGGGCTATACTGATAGCTATACGCTATACATGGTTAGCGTGGGGTGTCAACGAAAGGGCGGCACGATGGGTTCCGAGCAGACTCCGCCGGGTGGTGGGTCAAGCACCTTCGAGTTCCTCTGGCGCGAGGGCGACCGCCCGCGCATCAGCCCCGGGCCGAGGCCCGGGCTGAGCGCCACCCAGGTCGTCGTGGCCGCCATCGCGATCGCCGACGCCGACGGCATCGACGCCGTCTCCATGCAGCAGGTCGCCAAGCGGCTCCAGGTGACCCCGATGTCCCTCTACCGCTACGTGCCGAGCAAGAAGCACCTGGTCGAGGCCATGTTCGATGAGGCCTCCGGCGCGCCGCCCGGCCTCGACGCGGTGCCCGGCGGATGGCAGGTGCGGGTCGAGGCCTGGGTCACAGCGCTCTGGGGCCGCTACCAGGCCCACCCGTGGATGCTGCGGGCCCAGGTCAGCCAACCGATCGGCCCCCACCAACTGGCCTGGTTCGAGGCGCTGCTGGCCGTCATCAAAGACACCGGCCTGACGTACGAGGAGATGGTGTCGCTCGCCCTCTTCCTCACCGGCGCCACCCAGGGCCTGGCCAGGATCTCCACCGACCTGGCCCGGGCGGCCGGGGAGGACGACCTGATTCCCTTCGGGGAGGCGCTGGCCGCGGTGGCCCACCCGGACCGCTTCCCCACCCTCAGCGCCCTGCGGTCGGCCGGCACCTTCGATATCCCGGCGGGCGCCCTTGACGCCCCGACGGGGGCCGTCGGCGGGGTCACCAGCACCGAGCCCGATCTGAGGTTCGGCCTGCGGCAGCTGATCGAGGGCATCGAGGCCCACGTCGCCGCCCGCGCCAAGCGTTGAGGCGATAGGCGCAAAGCCCTCGGCCTACGCCGGCTCCCACGTCGACGACTCAACCCGCGCACCGCCAACCGGCGTTCTATAGGTAGCGGACGTGGGCAGGAGCCTCAGATGGCAGGTCAGGATCAGTACGCCGGGTTTCGGGAGTTCGTTCTGTCCCGGGGACAGGAGCTCTCCCGTGCCGCCTACCTGCTGACCGGTGATCACCAGGGCGCCGAGGACCTGCTGCAGGAGGCCCTGGCCAAGACCGCGCGGTCCACTGCTCACTCGCCGATCGAGGCGACACGACCTGCCAGCCGTTCGGAGACGGTGACACCCTGGCCGCATTCGATGCGGGCGGTGGCGTGACCCGGATCCGGTTGTCGTGGGCTGGCGATATGGCTGCTCACCTCAGGTATCCGAGCAGCTCAGCAGTGTCAATCTTCCCTACGGCGGTCAGCGCTACAGCGATGAAGGTCCCCGCCACTCCTGCGACGGCGGTCAGGACGGCAGCGGTTCGCTGCGCGCTGTCGGTGAGCCTTGTCAATGCCACCGCCAGGCGCCAGGGGGCTTGACGAATGTCTCTGCTGTCGGGGTTCCGTCCTCGTCGAACGCCTGGACCCTGGAGGCGAGTTCGCGTAGTGACGATGTCCCTTCCGGTTCGACCAGCAGGTCCAGCACCATGCGCAGCGTTTCTCGCAAGTCGAGGGGAAACGTCGGCTCGCACGACTCTGGGCTTTGCAGGTGTCGTCGGATCGACGCGCTCACTGCTCGCAGGACGGTAGCCACGGGGTGCGGGGTGTACCCCCGTGGTTGCCGGCGATCCCATAGCCCAGCGGTTCGATCGAGCAGTACGGCGATGTCGACCAGGCTGCTGCGGTGGGCGTCGGCAACCGCGCGGAGAGGCTCAGGCATTTCCAGCGAGTCGGCGCGCCCTTCTAGGACAGGCGGGGACAACAACTGGCAGATCTCTACCGACAACTCCCATCCGGCCAAGCGACGACGCAGGAAGGACGCGGCAATGTGAGCAGGCACCAGCATCGGCATTACCGCCAGGAAGAACACGATTAAGCCGAGCAGAGGAGGCAGCATGGAGCCGGCGTCCGATGACGGCGTTGCAGCACTTGACGGCGTTGTAGCGGTGCCCAGGTCGGGTATCACCGCTACCAGGACGAGGATGGGATACATAGCGGCGAGCAGCTCGACGGTATGGGCCATCCTGAACCAGAACGCGTTGGCGGCGAGCCGGTCACGTCCCCTGCTGGACAGGTCGTCCGGAATACGCAGGCCCGGGACCTTCCCGCGCGGCTTGCCGGGCTGGGCGATGTAGCGCAGCCCGTTGAGGAAGATGCGTATCGCCACCAGCACGCCGAGGGCGCCTGTGAGGTGACCCACTCTGTTGATCGCCTCCGCGAACTCGCCACCTGCGGTGGCCCCTGGCACCAGCAGCAAGACGACGTAGGGAAGACTCACCGGCACCAAGAAGCCAATGATCGGGACCAGCAAGATCAGCGGTATTCGACGCCACGATTCGCGGGCGACCAGCCGGCCAAAGATCCCGGGCCCGGCAGCCGACCGGATCAGCTCCCATGCACCCCTGTGCAGCCCTCGCCATCGGATGGGTTCAAACGATGTGGACGAGACGCATCTCCACTGCATCGCCCAGAGCATCGAGCCACCAAAGGCGGCTGCCGCAACGATCCAGCCGACCATCAGGGCGATGATGCAGACGAGCAGAAGGGCCGCGATCACGGTCACATCGACCGTCATACCAGCCACGGCCAAACATGCGTCCGTCCAGCTCGATATTCGTCGGTGTCGGATCTGTCGAACCTGCGTTCGAACCAATACGCTTTGCGGCGTGAGGATGAGCCATGGGTGACCGCAGCGCCATCGAATGGACGGAGGCGACGTGGAACCCGACGACGGGCTGCGATCGCGTGAGCCGCGGATGTGACAACTGCTACGCGTTGACGCTGGCCAAACGGCTCAAGGCGATGGGGCAACCCCGGTATCAGCGGGATGGAGACCCGCGAACGAGTGGGCCAGGGTTCGGGTTGACCCTGCACCCGGACAGCCTTGAGTTGCCACTGACTTGGAAACGTCCTCGGCTCGTGTTCGTCAACTCGATGAGTGACCTGTTCCACGCCCAGGTGCCGACGAGTTTCGTTCGACAGGTCCTAGAGATCATCGCGGCAACCCCGCAGCACACGTATCAGGTACTGACCAAGCGAGCCCGCCGCCTACGCCGGATAGCTCCCTCTCTGACCTGGCCGTCTAACTTGTGGATGGGCGTCTCCGTCGAGGACCTCAGCGCTGTGCACCGAATCGATGATCTGCGAACAGTGCCGGCGGCACTGCGCTTCTTGTCGTGTGAACCGTTGCTGGGACCGCTCCCGAGCTTGCACCTAGATGGTATCGGCTGGGTGATTGCAGGCGGCGAGAGCGGCGCCAACGCCCGACAGCTAGAACCGTCATGGGTCATAGACCTGCGTGATCAGTGCACGAGCGCTGACGTGCCGTTCTTCTTCAAGCAGTGGGGCGGGCGGACGCCGAAGGCTGGCGGCCGGGTCTTGAATGGCCGGACCTGGGATGACATGCCCCTCAGCCTGGCCGCCGTCTGCTGACACCCACCCGCCAGTAGACGCGACGCCGGGCGGGATTGCGCGTCCGGCTACTCGGTCTTCACGTCGTGTCGTTCATCGCCCGTTTCGCTTTGCGCGTCACGATGAGAGACTGTCTCGCAACCTGTTGTGATGGGATGGGGGCTGGATGCCGGTCGACGGTCCGGTGCCGTGGCCGTGTGCGGAGCACACGGGCGCGAAGCACGACATCTATCGCCACTACCTCGGAAAGTGGTTTCCCATCCTGCTCGCTTCCTCCAACGCCTACCCCTCGGTCACCTACGCGGAGGGATTCGCCGGGCCCGGGATCTACAGCGGAGGGGAACCAGGCTCGCCTGTCATAGCGATCCGCGCCCTCGTGGAGAACGTCCCCCCGACCAAGGGCGTCGCCCGATTCGTCTTCATCGATGACGACCAGCGCTGCGTCGACATGCTGCGGGAGACGCTGCAACAAGCGTTTCCCGACCGGCCAAGGTCCAAGGTCGCGATGCCCGTGACGATGGGCAAAGGCACCTGCGCCGGCGACCTCGAAGCCGCGCTGGACCGCATAGGCGCCTGGGGTCAACCGATATTCGCGAACCTGGACTCCTGGGGTAATGCACCCGTGCCCTTCAAGCTGCTGCAGCGCCTCGCCTCGAACGTGTCCACCGAGGTCATCGTTACGCTGCTGCCGCAGCATTTCGTGCGCTTTGTCAGCAACCTTGGCGAGGCAGGCGACGACGTGTTCGGCGGCGACCCGCGCTGGCGGGAAGTCGTCAACCTTCCGCCAGCGGCGAAGAGCCGACACATCCTCACCTGCTATCGACAGACCCTGCAGGCAGCGGGCTTTGCCTACCTGCTGGACTTCGAACTGATCCCCCGCAATGGTCAGCCCCTCTATCTCGTCTTCGGCACCGGGCACCCACTTGGCGTGCAGAAGATGAAAGACAGCCTCTGGGAGGTCGACCGTGCCCAAGGCGTGGGCTTCCGCGACCCCCGCGACGAACAGGCGGAGACGCTGTTTGCCATCGATGAACCACTGCTCGGACCGCTGACCCGGCTACTGCAGCAGAGGCTGCGCGGCAGTGAATCGGTCCGAGTTGAGGACCTGCGCAACTTCGCCCTGCTCGAAACGGTGTACCGGCCAGAGCACGTCATCAAGGCACTCAAGCCGCTCGTTGACGTCGGCACTGTGAAGATTGAGGGCGGCGGCCGGCTACAGAGATCATCCTTCGTCTCGCTGGCACCGTCGACCTGAGCGCTCGCTATGCGCTCACCGCATCGGTGCTGCTCACTGTTAGGCGTTCCTAGCCAACCTGGCGAACGCCGTACCCTGTCGATTCTCAGCTCGCCCGGCTCGCCGGGAGGCCGCTGATCCTTCCATCCGTGGGCCCGGTCGCGGTCCGCGTCGATCCGGCTACCTCGATGTTCGGTTGGACGGCACCCGAGGTGCAGCTGCTAAAAATCTTATATACATCGATCCTCTGTTAGCCTTGGCGGGCCCCTGGCATCGAGGAGGATGAGTGTTAGCACGTCATGCGGCGGCCGTAGCCGCCATCATGATCGCAAGCCTGGTGGTGCCGGTCCAGCAAGCCGTAGCCGCTCCGGCCAACGACATGCCCTTCGCGTCCGCGACCACTGTCGGAATCCACAACACCTACGAACGGGGGGCCTTCGACTACCTGGTTGAGGCGCTGGACACCGGCACCAGCCTGATCGAGATCGACATCTGGCCGAACGTCTTCACCAGGAAGTGGAAGGTCAGCCACGATGAGCCACTGAGCAACAACAACAACTGCACCACCGGGTCAACCCTCGCCGACCTCTACACCGGCAACCGGAACAAGCACTTCGGTGACTGTCTGGACAACATCCGGGTCTGGCTCGACGCCCACCCCGACAGCGGCCCACTTATGATCAAGGTCGAGCCGAAGCTGGGTCTCGCCACCGCTTTTGGCATGGGTGTGGATCAGGTCGACAACCTGGTCCGAAGCCGCCTCGGCGATCGTGTCTTCCGCCCCGCGGACCTGCTGGCCAAACCCGACGGGGGTTGGTACGACTCTCTCGACGACGCGGCCCAGGCGGGGAACTAGCCCACCCGGGAGGAACTCGCCGGACGCGTGCTCCTCCACGTCGTACCCGGCACCGTGGAGAACCGCAATCCCTTCGACTGGTCGCCCACCAACGAGCAGTACGCGGAGCATCTCCGTGATCTCGCGGCAGCGGGAGAGGCCGAGGACGTGCAGATCTTCCCCACCGCCAAGGGGACCGCCGGCGACGACCCGCGGGGCCAGTATGACGTCGACATCCGCCCCTGGTTCGTCGTCTTCGACAGCGGGGCCTCCGGCTGGCTCAACCGGGACACCACCTGGTTCGCGGAGAACAATTACCTGCTCGTGATGACCAGCGCGCACGCAGTGGAGCCCGCCATCAGCAGCACCAATCCCACCGAAGCGGAGGCGCGGGACCGACTGCTGCTCCTGGCCGACGCCAACGCCAGTGTCATCACCAGTGACTGGACCCAGTTGCCGCAGATCCAGTCGATGGTGGTTCCGCGCGGGGAGCAGGGAGCTTCGTAGCAGCCCGCGCCCCCTTGTTCCGGTCCGCGACGTGCCGGCGGCAGGTATCGCCGTGGGTGGGGCGCGGACCGAGCGGAGCTTACGCCACCGGGGCTTCCCGGACGGTGGCGAAGCTGGCCACGTGATCGATCGCCATATCCAGCGCTCGGGCGAGTGGGCGGCTGGACCGGGAGGTTTTGCTCAGCAGTAGCCCGCCCTGTAGAGCGGCCATGATGGCTTCGGCCAGTGCGTCCGGATCAGCGTCCGGCCTCAGATGTCCCTGGTCTCGCATCGCGGTGAGTCCGATGAGCAGTGGGGATGCCCACGCGGCGAAGCACTTCTGCAACACGACACGAGTCTGTGGATCGCCGTCGGCGAGTTCGCTGGCCAGGGACCCGAGCGGGCAGCCACCCACATTTTGGGCCCCGTCGCGCGCCGCAACGAACTTGTCGCGCCAGCGGCGCAGGCCGGCCAAGGAGTCCAGCTGGTCCAGATCGGGGCGCTGTGCCTCCACGATTCGGTCGGTCTGCTGCCATGCGACCGCTCGGAGCAGATCTTCCTTGTTCGCGAAGTAGTGGTACAGCTGCGACTTACTGGTCCTGCTCGCCGCCATCACATCGTCGAGGCTCGTGCCCGCCGCCCCGTGCTCGCGTACGAGGTCGGCTGCGGCCGCCACGATGCGTGTCCTGGTCGCTGCTCCCCGGGCGGTCAGCTTGGGGGTGTGCTGCGCGGTTGTCATGGCAAAAGCCTACAAGAAAACTGGACTTGCTGGTCCAGTTCTCGTCACCCTAGTCTGGACTAGTCAGTCCAACTCAGGGCGCCTGGGAGCGCCGGCGTGATAAGGAGAACGACGTGGCTCGACTCAGCAACGGACAACGCTTTCCGCACCTTCAGGTCCCCGCGGTCGGTGGTGGCACGCTCAACCTGCCCGACGATTTCGCCGGCCAGTTCGGTGTCGTGTTGATCTACCGTGGATCGTGGTGTCCGTACTGCAACGCACAACTCGCGGCGTTCCAGCGGGCCAGCGACACTCTCACCGAACTCGGCGTACAGGTCGTCGCGCTGTCGTCCGACGACGAGGAAGCCTCCCGCCAACTCGTGGCGAGTCGTCGGCTCGGCTTCCCCGTCGGGCACAGTGCCGACATCGCCACGGTGGCCGAGGCGACGGGTGCCTACGTTAATGACGAACCGCACCACCTGCAGTCGACTGGGTTTGTCCTCGCGCCCGACGGCACCGTGCTGACGGCCGTCTACTCGAGCGGAGCGATTGGTCGCCTGGTCCCCGACGATGTCGCCGGCATGGTCCGCTACATCCGCGAACAAAGCTGAGCGCCCGCCGGCACCTGACTCGGCTGCCGGCACACCCCGGATCGAGCGGAGCCTACTGTTCGTCGGGAGCCTGGTAGCGGTAAGTGTTGGGGTTGACCGCCGCTGGCTTGGGATCCTCCTGCCAGGCTCCCTCGCCGGGGCGGGCGACCAAGGAATCCAGCAGTTCCTCCCGGTTCATGTCGACCGCGCCCTCAATGCCACCTCGCACCGCCATCTGTCGCAGGTCCTCCGTGTCCAGCTCCGGTATCGGACGCGCCATGGATCGACTCCCTCGACGTCGGCTGGTGGCTGCCTTACCCAGTGTGTGCAGCTTCGAACCGGGCTCGTCGTGCGAACCATGACCTCCTACGCAAACGCTGCTCGCTACCTATGAGGTGACGTCATGTCGCCGACGACGGATGGAGCAGCTTCGGCGAGCGTCCGGGTGAGTTGCGGGACTCGGCGGTGGTGGCGTCAGACTTCTCCCACGAGGGACTGGGAGAAAAAGTTCAGGGCCGGTCTCCGTTTCCGGAGACCGGCCCTGGCCTGCACTTACTCTGGTCGGGGTGGCCGGATTCGAACCGACGACCTCTTCGTCCCGAACTCTCGGCGGGCCGGCTCGGTCGGGTGTCATCCGAGGTCGTCTGGCCTGTTGGGGCTGCTTCGGGTCGGGTTCGGTGGACCGGGTTGCGTACTTCGCTGTTGTACTCCTCGCCAATGAGGAACTGCCCGAAGTGGGCGCGCATGCGTAGCCAGTGCTTGCGGTCGTCGCAGGGGTGGAGTCGGCCGCAGCGGCACAGGCTTAGACCCAATTCGGCGTGCTTGATCAGCAGGATATCCGCATAGGCCACCTGCGCCTTGGCGTACTCGCGAAAGGCCATCGAGGTATAGATGATTCCCACCGGTCACCCCCGTCCCGCACTGCGGCGGTGGCGGTGGCGCCAGAGGAGTTCGGCGACGGCGTCCACGGGGTCGATGTCCCCGGCCGCCATTCGCTGGCGGGTAACGGCGATCCAGGGCGGCGACGCGGGGGTTGTTTCACCGCAGGCGGTTCGCATCCCCTCTTGGGCGAGTTGGGCCAGCCGGCAGGGATTGCGTTGGTTCTCATGCCAGTAGCCGGCGACCACGCAGAAGCCGGCGCTGTCGGGTCGGTGGGCCTCCCAGAGGGCGCGGGCCAGTCGCCACAGTAGGCGGCGCCGGCACTCTGTGGGCGGCTCGATGGGCGGATTTTCGACATCGAAGAACATGCGCCAACCATCCCGCCCTGCGACGGACCGCCCCATGGCCAGCGGTCATGTCACGGTGACATGGGACGGCTCGACCAGCGTGAATGGTCGCCCTAGGCTGTCGGCCGGAACACCTTGAGTAGTCGGAACGCGATGCTGGGAGCTGCCGTGCTGCTCGATCTACTACGAATACCGGAGGATGCGTGGTCGCACGGCGAGGTGCTGGCCGCCTTGGCCGCCCGCGACATCGGCGCGCTGTTCCGTCTGATCGCCAGCCTCACCGGGGCGAGTCAGAGCCAGATCGGGGCCGCCGTCGGGCTGGAACAGGGCTACGTCAGCCGGATCATGGCCGGCCGCAAGGTCACCTCGATCGACGTCCTGGAGCGGATCGCCGACGGCTGCCGGATGCCCAACCGGGCGCGAGTAACGATGGGCCTGGCGCCCCGACAGGCCACATCTCCGGCCACCCCCGGCCGGCTCACCCGCGGTGGGCTCACTCCCGGTCGGCTCGGCGAGCCGCCGGCCAACCGGACCTGGCAAGACGACGTACGCAGTGCCGCAGAGCTTTGGCGAGGTGACGTGAACCGTCGAGACGTACTCCGGCAGGTGACCTTCCACACCGCCGGCTACACCCTGCCCGCACTGCGCTGGTTCACCGCCCCCGACCCGGCTCCCGTCACCCAGCCCGGCCGCAACGCGGTCGGCCAACCGGAGATCGACACCATCCGCGCCATGACCGCCACCTACCGCCAGCTGGACAACCAGTACGGCGGCGGACACGCCCGCGACACCGTCGCCCGCTACCTCCACCAGGAGGTGACCCCACTACTCACCGACGGCCGCTTCGACCACCCCACTGGTCAACGACTGCTCAGCGCCGCCGCCGAACTCGCCCAACTCGCCGGCTGGCAGGCGTACGACACCGCCCAACACGGCATCGCCCAGCGGTACCTCACCCTCGCCCTGGACTTCGCCCACGCCGCCGCAGACGACGGCCTCGGCGCGGAGATCCTCGCCGCGATGAGCCACCAGGCCACCTACCTCGGTCACACCACCGCCGGCCTCGACCTCGCCCGCGCCGCCGGCCAGACCGCCCACCGCGCCGGACTTCCCGTCCTGACCGCCGAAGCCCACGTCATGCAAGCCCACGCCCTGGCCAAAGCCAACGACGAACGAGCCTGCGCCACCGCCCTGCACCACGCAGAACAAGCCCTCGACCGAGCCGACCGCAGCGCCGACCCGCAATGGCTCAGCTACTTCGACGAGGCATACCTGTCCGCCAAGTTCGGCCACTGCTTCCACGCCCTCGGCCGCAACACCCACGCCGAACGCTTCGCCGCCCGATCCCTACGCATGAACGATCGCTTCGTACGCGGCAAAGCCTTCAACCTCGCCCTACTCGCCAACATCCACGCCCACCAGGGGCAACCCGAACGGGCCTGCGCCATCGGCGCACAGGCCCTGGCCCTGACCACCCAACTCCGCTCCGCCAGAGCCGTCCGCTACCTCCGCGACCTGCAAACCCAACTCACCCCGCACCGGCGACTACCCGCCGTCCGGCACTTCACCGGCCGCATCAACGCCACCCTCGGCCCGCGACGCTGACCATCACAGTTCCCCCCGGGCCCTACGCGCGACCAGCTCCAGCACCACGATCACCGTACCGGCACCGACGATCTCCCCCCGGGACACCAGCTCGTACGCCTCGTCGAGCGGAATCCACGCGACCTGCTCCGCCTCATTCACGTCCACCGGCGCACCGATGTACTCAGCCCGCCGGGCCAGAAACAGCAGGTTCTCGGCGTCGGCGGTCCCGACCCAGGGCTGGAAGGACAACAACGGCTCGACCACCTGGGGCCGCCAACCGGTCTCCTCCTCGACCTCCCGCACCGCACACCGCGCTGGGTCCTCGTCGTCGTCAACATAGCCGCCGGGCAGCTCCCACACCCACCGATCGAACACGAACCGATGCCGCCGCATCAACAACAGGCGCTCCCGATCATCAAGCACGGCCACCATGGCCGACCGGGGAGCCCGAATCACGTACTGCTCGAAGCGAGCTCCATCCGGCAACTCGACCTCGGCGATACTCAGCCGCGCCCGCCGGGTGTCATCCACCACCCGCTCACCATGAATCGTCCACCGGGTCAACTCCGTCGCCTGCTTCTCCACCACCCCGCCAGTATCCGCGCCGAACCCCACACCCTGCGCGGCAGGCGGCACCTAATGGTCACACCACCCCAGCCGCCAAGCGATGCACCACTAGCACCCTAGACTTGGTTGGCCGATCGTTTTGTATACCTACAGCCACCAACATGACCGGGCCAGCCTCCAAGATAAGTCCACCTACAAAGACTTCCGCCGCGAGGTCTACAGCATCTTCTGGCACAGCCACGGCCTTAGTGAAACTACAGAGATTGTAAGGAACCCGACACTTTACATAGGTACCGGGCAATGAGATAGTTTCAGGTCGAAGATCCCCTACCCAAGCCGCGAGCAGTTGCTCACCCCGGCAAGCACGAAGCCCGTGCTGGGTCGGGGGTACATGAGTGACCAAGAGAGGCCCGCTGCGCTAGTGCAGGACGAAATGACCCTACTGGCATATGTCATGATCTGCAGCGTTTTCCTTTTAGCCCTGCTAGTGGCAGCCATCCTGATGGTGATCGCCCGAATTTTCATAGGCACAAGGGCGACACAAATACCCATCAAGGGTAGCTCATTCAGGCCTCGCTTAAGGCACAGCGATCTAGAGCAGGCATTAGATCAAGCATCTGCTTTTAATGCCTACACCCCAGGACGATCCAGCGACTCCTACGCTCAATGGGGGGACATATTCAGATATACCCCCGAAGATTATGAACAAGCTATACAGGAACTTCCTTCCCTATGCAAACAGAGTCGAGTACTTTCCTTGGATCTCAGCCATATGGATCGACAGCAGGCTATTCGCCTGGTTGACTTCTGTAGTGGAGTGTCACATGCGGCAAATGGATGGATACTACGCGTGGCAGATCGGGTTATTTTACTAGTCCCTGATCATTAATAGCAGCCACGACGAAGATGAATCCCGACAATACCAAGGAGTCGCATGCCGGACAGCGCTAAAGAAAATCTCCTCGTGCTCAGTCATAAGATTCGCTTAGAAGAGCACGCACTGGCGGTTGCGCAACGTCGAAAGAAACTATCCAATCTATCCCTCATCTTCGGCCCGCTCCTCATCCTGCTTCTGTACGCAATATTTTGGGTGCCACAGATTCCATCCATCACGCGAACCGCAATCTACATTCCCGCAATCCCTATTGCTCTCGCCTTTTGCGTATCAGCGTTTCACCTAAAGCGTAGACCAGGATACCCGGAAGGAAACAGGACTTATAGAGACCAAGGTGACATCGAGTTAGCTCTTGCCAGGCTGCAAGACAGTCGAAAGCTGCTCGTAGCGGACGTAGACACGCCTACGAAGGTTCGGCGCATTACATACAAAGAGGATGCATTCTCAGAGATTAACAAGCTCCGTGCCGACAGCAAGCAGTATAGACGCGTAAACAACATCCTCCAAGGAATCCTCATCGTCGGCGCACTAGCTGCGACCGGACTGAATGGAATCGGCGAACTCAATGCGTTGCGTTGGACTACGCTCACCATCACCTTCTCCGTGGGGCTGGCAAGTGGCTTCATGGGCTACTACAAATACAAAGAACGCAGCTTCTATCTTCAGCAAACCGCCGATGCCATCGAAACCGAGTGGGAGGCTGTTGAGATCGGCGTTGGCCGATATAAGAGAAGTGAAAGCGAAGAGTTGGCGCTAGCCGATTTCGTTGAAGAGGTTCATCGCTTGAAGTCCGAACAGAAAAAGCGTCAGCAGAACCTAGAACAGCCACCAGAGTCTCGCGACCCGAATGACTGATTCCTTGACGGCTTACAGGGACCGAGGCTTTCGGCCACCACGAGCATGCAAGATGCTGCCATCCCGTCTGCCGTCGCCCGCCCTCCTGGGGAGCGGGCCACCGCCCGGCCCGCCACGTCGAGACGGCCTTGACGCACGGTCGGACGCTGGCGGGTCGGGTGGTGGTCTGCTCGGCTCGCCCGGGTCGTCGGCTGGCGGGATGGCCCGCGCAACCACCCACGGACCGCAGCCCACCCACGAGGCCCCGGGCATCCCGGAGCCCGAGCACCCCCGCCGGAGGCACAGTAGCCGCCACCAGCTCGCCACCGTGACCCGCCGCGCGGACCCGGCGTGCCCTACCCATACGCCGCGTCGCTCCGGCGCGTCGCCGCCGGCTGCCGGCTGCCGGCGGCGACGAACCCCACCACTTCCCCACCCGGCCCGTCTACGGCGGCCCCGGGCTCCCCGCTCTCCGCGCCAGCCGCCGGGCATCAGGCGGGACGGCCGCAGAGCGACAGCGGCAGCGGCTGGCACGCGCCCAGGCGGCGGCGCGTGCGGCCCGTCAAGGGCCGCCTTGATGGATGTACAGAAAGTCCTCCCACCCGGGCTGGCAGCCATGCTGCCGTAGCCTTCCGGGGTGAACATTTACGAGGATCCGCCGGTGGTGTCACACGGTCTGGCGGATGAGGTGCTCACTGCTGCTCTTGAGGGCCGGGACCAAGCGCTTTCGCCGAATTCGGTGTTGGTGGGGCTGGCGCTCTACGACGACGACCGCCTCTTCGTCGAGCGATGGTGCTACCGGATCGCGCAGGGTTGCGCTGACCTTTGGCTCGTCGCCACGGCGTCGCTTTGCCTGGGTCATCTCGCCCGACGCTTCGGGTATTTGGAGCCCGCGTCAGTCGTGCTCGTCCGCGAGCTTGCCGAGCGGACGGACCTCGACGGTCGGGTCTTCTCCGCACTGGAAGACGTGACGTTCTTCCTTGAGGAGTTGCCCAACCGGAGGAAGGCGGAACAGGGCAACTAGGCCGAACGTCAAGCATGTCCTGGGACCGAACCGTCAAGCATGTGGTGGGACCAGACTGGCGGCAATCCGGTTCGAGCGCCTTCGACGTGGGGTCACGGCGGGTTGACGTATCGGTACCCGGTGCTACTCTGGCCCCTGTCGAGCACGTCAGCGCGGCCTTCCCGCCGGATCGCTGAACTCGACTCCGGAGTTGCCGAGCGGCCTTCCTGCCGCTGACGCGGGTCACGTCCCGCCGGCTCTCGATCGCACCGGCCGTTGCATCAGCCTGAAATCCGCTGAGCGGCCCAGCACGGCTTTCCCTGCCGTCCACGATGGCCCTCGGATTCGCGCACCTTGACGGGTGGGATCGCCTGCGGCAACCAGCCGGAAGCCGACGACCAGGCACCCACCCGTCCCGGCATCACCCACGATCCAAGAACCCAGCTCAACGGCGGTCCAAGGCCGATGGCCTGCACCCGCCCTCCGGCGTGAGCCGCCCTCTCTGGCGGTGCCAGGAGACACCACGAACACCACCGACGGACACCGCTCCGGCGTCCGGTGGCAGTTCGTCGCCCGTCCCCTGCCACCCCTTGAGGAGAAACCGTGTCCACCTTCACCGCCGGCCGTGACGCCCAGGCCCTGCGTCGCGCCGCCGCCCCGGACTACTTCGGCTGGCTGGAGCACACCCGCGCCGCCGGAGGCTGTACCCGCCCGATCCGTCTGACCGGCACCCTCACCGCCTTAGAACCCGGCACCGGCCGAGTCCTGGCCGAGCAGCACACCGACGAGCTGCCCGACCGGACGCTGTACAAGGCGTGCGGCAACCGGCGTGCCGCCCAGTGCCCCGACTGTGCCTGGGTCTACGCTGGTGACGCCTTCCAGGTCGTCCGCTGCGGTCTGACCGGCGGCAAGACCGTCCCCGCCACCGTCAGCGCGCATCCGGTCGTCTTCGCCACCTTCACCGCGCCGTCCTTCGGCCCGGTGCACCACCGGCACATCCCCCGGCACACCTGCGCCCACCGGCGGCGCTGCGACTGCCGTCCCGCACCCTGCCGCGCCCGGAGCACCGCCGGCACCTGCCCGCATGGGCGGCCCGCGGCCTGCTTCGCCCGCCACGACGCCGACGATCCGCAGCTCGGCCGGCCACTATGCCTGGACTGCTACGACCACGACCACCAGGTCGTCTGGAACCACTTCTCCGGCGAGCTGTGGCGACGCACGAAACAGGCCATCGAACGCCACCTCACCGCAGTGTGCCGCCGACGCGGCATCCCGCACGTCCAGGTCGTCACCGACTCCGGCCGAATCCGGCGGGTGCCTCCGGTGCGGGCGTCCCACGGCAAGGTCGCCGAGATGCAGCGTCGGGGCGCGGTGCACTTCCACGTCCTGCTGCGCCTCGACGGCGTCGACCCGGACGACCGGCAAGCCTTGGCGCAGCCACCGGCCGGCATCATCGTCGACGACCTCGACGCCGCCGTCCACGCTGCCACCCGACAGATCACCGTCACCACCCCGCCGCACCCCGACCGCCCGCAGGGCTGGCCGATCGCCTGGGGTGAGCAGATCGACGTGCGCCGCATCGGCGCCTGCGACGGCGACGTGACGGACGCCAAGGTGGCCGCTTACCTCGCCAAGTACGCCACGAAGTCCACCGAGGTCACCGGCCATTGCTCCACCCGACTCACCCCGGACACCGTCGATGCCTACGCCGACCCGGAAGGCGACCACCTCGCCCGGCTCATCGACGCCTGCTGGCGACTCGGCCGCCCCACCCGGCACCACGTCACCCGGACAGCCAGGAAGACAGAAGGCCGTCAAGGCGACCTTGACCCCACACTGAACGAGTACGCCGGGCTGCGCCGCTGGGCGCACATGCTCGGCTACGGCGGCCACTTCCTCACCAAGGCTCGCCGCTACTCGGTCACCTTCGGCCTGCTCCGCGACATCCGCGTCGCCTACCGCCGCACCGAGCACACCGACACCGCCGGCACGGTCACCGTCGGCACGCTGACCTTCGTCGGCTCCGGCTGGCTCACCGACGGCGACACCCTGCTCGCCAACACCGCCGCCTCCCAACGCCGGGAACGCCAACGTCTCGGCCGCGAGGAACTCGCCCACGAGGCGTGGTCGGGGGTGGCGGCATGACCCGACACCTCACCCCACGGTGGTACTCCCCGGTTGAGGTCGCCGTCCTGCTCGGCTTCGGCCTGTCCAAGGTCAAGATGAAGATCGCCACCGGCGAGCTGCGCTCCATCAAGGACGGCAAGTACCGCCGCGTCCTGCCCGAGTGGGTCGACGAGTACGTCCGCGAGCAGGTCCAGCGGCAGGAGGCCGCCTGATGCCCGCCCGCACCCGCGCCAACGGCGAAGGCTCGATCTTCCCCTACCGCAACGGCTTCGCCGCGTACGTCTGGGTCACCAAGCCCGACGGGAAGCGGACCCGCAAGTACGTCTACGGCCAGACCCGGGAGGCCGTCCACGACAAGTGGATCAAACTGCATCAGCAAGCCAAGGTCGGGCCGGTCGCCACCCGGGTGCCGACCCTCGGCGACTACCTGACCTACTGGCACCGGGAGGTCGTGCGGCCCAACCTCGCGCCGCTGACCTGCGCCACCTACGAGACGATCCTCAGGCTGTACGTGATCCCCGGCCTCGGTGGGAAGCGGCTCGACCGGCTCCAGGTGCGCGACGTGCAGATCTGGATCAACGAGGTGGCCCGCGCCTGCCAGTGCTGCGCCCAGGGCAAGGACGCCCGCCGCCCGGAACTCAAGAAGCGTTGCTGTGCGCTCGGCCGGTGCTGCGGTGACGTGCCGTCCGCCCGCACGGTCAAGGACGTCCGGGGTGTGCTGCGATCCGCGCTCAACCACGCGGCCACCGAGGAACTGGTTACCCGTAACGCCGCCACCCTGGTCAAGCTCCCACCGATCCGTCGCCGCAAGGGCCGGGCGTGGACCAGTGACGAGGCGCGTCGCTTCCTGGAGTCCGCGCGGGCCGACGGCGATCCGCTCTATGCCGCGTACGTGCTGATCCTGGTGCTCGGACTGCGCAAGGGTGAGGTGCTCGGCCTCACCGGGGACACCGTGGACCTGGCGGCGGGGGAGTTGTCGATCGGTTGGCAGTTGCAGCGGGTCGGCGGCCAACTGCTGCACCGGGAGACCAAGACGCAGACCTCGGACGCCACGCTCCCGCTGCCGGACATCTGCGCGGCGGCACTCGACCTCCGCCAGCAGGCGAGGCAGGCAGACCGCGACCAGGCGGGCATCGCCTGGCAGGGCTCGCCGCTGCTGTTCACCACCCGCTACGGGACCCCCATCGAGCCGCGCAACTTCAACCGTTCCTGGGACGCCCGCTGCGCCCGCGCCGGGGTCCGGAGGATCACCGTGCATGACGCCCGGCGTACCTGCGCGACCCTGCTCGTCGACCTGGACGTGCACCCGCGCGTCATCATGCAGGTGCTCCGGCACACGGAGGTGTCGGTGACGATGGAGATCTATTCGCAGGCATCGTCGGACGCCACCCGCGACGCGCTCAAGCGCCTGGGTGAGAGCCTGCGCTGACTGCTGCTGTACTTCGTTGCTGTACAGACACGTAAGAGGGCACATCCATCGATCAGATGTGCCCTCTTACCTCGGTCGGGGTGGCCGGATTCGAACCGACGACCTCTTCGTCCCGAACGAAGCGCGCTACCAAGCTGCGCCACACCCCGAGGCGTGCCGACAAATACTAGCCCACCCGTTCCGAGGGTCAAATTCGGTATCCCCGTGACGCCGCCGCCTCAGCGGGGGATCAGGGTCAGGATGCTCGCCTCAGGCGGGCAGGCGAAGCGGACCGGCGCCGTCGGATGGGTGCCGAGGCCAGCCGATACGTGTAGCCAGGCGTCCGAGCCGGGCCAGCGGTGCAGCCCCTTGGCCATCGAGCGGTGTAGCCCACAGTTCGTCACCAGGGCTCCGACCCCCGGTACGCAGACCTGACCACCATGGGTGTGTCCGGCGAGTAGCAGACTGAACCCGTCCGCGGCCATCTGGTCCAGCACGGCCGGTTCCGGGGAGTGGCTGAGGGCGATCGAGAGGTCGGCCGAGGGCGAGACCGGGCCGGCGACGGACGCGTAGTCGTCCCGCTCGATGTGTGGGTCGTCCACCCCGACCAACTCCACCGACCGACCGCCGGCCTTGAGCGTGGTACGGGCGTTGCTCAGGTCGGCCCAGCCGGCACCGGTGAAGATGTCCCGCAGTTCGTCGTAGGGCAGGGTCACGCCCTCGGTGTATTCGCGGTCGGGCAGGAAGTAGGTGAACGGGTTCTTCCAGACCGGGCCGGTGTAGTCGTTGGAGCCGAAGACGAAGGCACCCGGGTGGTCGAGGAGCGGCTGCAGCGCGCACAGGACCGCGGGGACCGCGTCGGGGTTGGCCATGTTGTCGCCGGTCACCACGACCAGGTCGGGGTCCAGCCCGGCCAGCGACGCCACCCACTCCTGCTTGCGTCGCTGGTTGGGCATCATGTGCAGGTCGGACAGGTGCAGGATGCGCAGTGGCTCCGCGCCGGCCGGCAACACCGGCACCTCGTACCGCCGCAGGGTGAACATGTTGCGCTCAATGAGCGATGCGTACGCCAGGGTGGCCGCACCCATGACGGCAGTGCCGGCGGCGAACCGGAATAGTGTGCGCTTTCCCATGGAAGACAGAGTAGTTTGACCGTCCATGGGCACATTGAAGGACCGCCTGACCACGGACATGCGGACCGCACTGAAGGCGCGTGACGACATGACCACCTCCACGCTGCGGCTGGCGCTGGCAGCCGTCGGTGTGGCCGAGGTCGCCGGTGAGGCCAAGCGTGAGCTCGGTGACGACGAGGTGCTTGCCGTGCTGGCCAAGGAGGCGAAAAAGCGCCGGGAGGCGGCTGCCGCCTTCGCCGAGGCGGGCCGCGACGAGCAGGCCGCGAAAGAGACCGCTGAGGGCGTGGTGCTGGAGCGCTACCTGCCGAGTCAACTCTCTGACGATGAACTGGCTGAGGCGGTCCGGACTGCCCTGACCACTGGTGGTTTCGCCGGCATGGGGCAGATGGGCCCGGCGATGAAGGCCGCCCAGGCCGCGGTGGCCGGCCGGGCTGCCGGGGGCCGCGTCGCCGCCGAGGTACGCCGACAGCTCGCCAGCTGATCTGGCTCCGGGTATGCGAAGGGCGGCCACCCGATTGGGTGACCGCCCCTTCGACGTCTCAGCGAGCCGCTAGTCGCCGGGGCGTTCCGTCGGTCGGCCATCGGTCGGCTCGGGCCGCGCGGTCGGCTCGGTGGGCTTGGGAGCCGGGCCGGAGCTGACCTTGATGGAGACGACGCTGCCCTTGGCGGTACGGCCGGTTGGGCTGGTCCCGGCAGCGGTGCCGGCCGGGCAGTTGGACTCGACCCGGCTCTGCGAGACGACCACCGCGAATCCGGCCCCGGTGATGCGGGACTTCGCCTTCTCCACGCTGACGCACTTGACGGACGGGATCGTCCGCTGGTCCCCCAGTCGGAGTTTCTTCTCCGGCGGGGTGAAGTCGACCCTGGGCTTGCCCTTCATGGCGTCACGCAGCGTCTCGTACACCGGCGGGTTGATGCCCGTGGACACGTTGTGACCCATTCGCTGGGTGGTCTGCGGCCAGTCCGGGTCGGCCATGATGCCGGCGACCGAGTACTGCTTGGTCATCGCGACCAGGGAAGAGGTCTTGTCCTTGTCGGTGGTGCCGGACTTGCCGGCGACCGGGGCGCCAACGATGCGCCGCACGTTGCCGGCGGTCGCGATGGTGCACTTCGTCGTGGACGAGCGGTCACCGACCGGGCAGCGGGCGGCGTCAACGGCGGCGCGGGCCACCTCGGTGCTGATCCGCTGCTCGCAGCGGGGGGTGGCGATGTCGAGCTTGTTACCGGCCGAGTCGCGGATCTCCTGCACCGGGATCGGCTCGCAGTAGAGCCCTTCGGCGCCGAGGGTGGCATAGGCGTTGGCCAGCTCCAGCGGCGTGGTCTGGGAAACGCCGAGGGTGAAGGCACCCCACTGGTGGGCGTCCTTCTCCAGATCGAGGTCCTCCTGGCTCCGGAAGGTGATGCCGAGCTTCTTGGCGGCCTCGACCACCTTCTCGGCGCCCACCTGCTGCTGGAGGGGGACGAAGTAGGTGTTCACCGATCTTCCGAACGCGCTCCACATGTTGTGCACGCCGGCCATGCTGGGGCTTGCGTTTCCCGGGCAGTAGAAGTGGCCGTCGCAGGCGACGGGGTTGCCCTTGTTGATGATGTACTCGGACCGGAACCGTTGCTCGGCGTTGATGGTGTGGCTGAGCGGGATGCCCTTCTCCAGCGCAGCCACCATGGTGAACATCTTGAAGGTCGAGCCGGCCTGGTAGCCGGTGATGCCGTCACCGCCGGTGAGGAGCGGGTTGACGGTGTTCGGATAGTTGCCGAGCGCCCCGGTTTCCCGCTTCGCCGGGTTGCTGTGTGGCTTGTTCTCCGGGTTGTCCGGATCGTCGAGCTGGTAGTTGCGGTTGGTGGAGAGGGCGCGGACCCGGCCGGTGCCGGGCTCGATCACGGCGAGCATCCGCGCGGCCTTACTGGTGGTGGGGAGGTTCTTCCGTACCGCCTTGTCGGCGGCCTTCTGGACCTGGGGCTCCATCGTGGTGATGATTTCGAAGCCGCCGCTCTTGAGTCGCCGCTCCCGGTCGTACGAGGTGGAGCCGAACGCCTCCTGCTCCATCCACCAGCGGTAGAAGTAGTCGCAGAAGAATCCCCACTCCTGCGTGTTGGTGTCGACGCAGCCGTTCGGCGCCCGCTTGCCGACGATCTTCGGCTCGCTGGCCTTCGCCTTCTCGGCCTCCTCCTGGGTGATGGCGTTGATCTTCACCATGTTGTTGAGGACGTAGTCGCGCCGGGCCACCGCGTTCGGGTAGCCGCTGGTGGTGGTCGGGTCCAACGTGCTGGGGGCCTTGACGAGGCCGGCGAGGAGCGCTGATTCGGCGATGGTGAGCTTGCTTGGGGGCTTGGCGAAGTAGACCTGGCTGGCGGCGTAAATGCCGTACGCGCCGTTGCCGAACGCGGCGATGTTGAGGTAGCGCAGCAGGATCTCGTCCTTGGAGAACTCCTTCTCCACCTGCAGGGCGAGGTTCATCTCGCGAAGTTTGCGGGCGTTGGTGTCCTCGGTGGCCGCGACCACGTCGGCCGGGTGCGTCGCCGAGTACGCGATGGCGAGTCGGACGTACTGCATGGTCAGCGTGGAGGCGCCCTGCTGCTGGGAGCCTTCCTGGCTGTTGTTGACGAAGGCTCGGACGATGCCGTTGAGGTCGACGCCGTTGTGCTGGTAGAAGTCGTGGTCCTCGGCGGCGAGGATCGCCTGCCGCATTGCCGGCGCGATGTCGTCAATCTTGGTGATGTCGCGGCGGTTCTCGTCGTACATGGTGGCCAGCGGTGTCTTGCCATCAGCAGCGAGTAGGCGGCTCATCTGCGGCCCGGCAGCGTCCACAAACAGCTCGGGGAGGGCATCGAAGGTCTCGGCGCCAGCCTTCGCCGCCAGTCCGGACAGCGCCGCCGCAGGGAAGGCCGCTGCGGCGACCACCACTCCGGCGAGTAGGCCACAGACGAGTAGCGATGCGGCGTTGGTCAGCACATTATGATCACGTTTCCGCATCCAGGTCACCTCGACAGAGTAGCGAACCGGCGACGAGCGGCGCGGGGCGGCTTTTCCCCATTTCCTGCGCACGCCGTCCTCGTTGTGCTAAACGCACGACCCCCGGTAGGCGGTTGCGGACCAGGCGTCGCTGAGTCTCCTCTTGGCGCGGGATGGGCGTCCAGCGTTTTCGTGGACCTCGGTGGGGTATGCGGGCGGCAGCAGGCCCGGTAAGCCGGGAGTGTCCGGAATAATGGATTTTGCCGACAACGTTGCGTAATCAGGCAACTACAGAGCATGATGGGAGCGGCGACAGCGCCACAGGTCGTTCGTGCCGCCTTGGGGGAGGTCGGCGGGGGCGATCGGGGGAAACAGCCGGCTGGTCCGCGATGGGGTCGGTAGTACTGCAAGGGGGGACGTGTACAGATGGGCATGATCACTGACTGGCCGTCGCTGGCGGCATGTCAGAACGGGGACCCGGACGCGTTGTTCGTACAGGGCGCCGAACAGAACGTGGCGAAGCGGATCTGCCGAAGCTGCCCAGTCCGGTACGAGTGCCTGGCGGACGCGCTGGACAACCGGATCGAGTTCGGCGTGTGGGGCGGCATGACCGAACGTGAGCGACGGGCGCTGCTGCGCCGCCACCCGCAGGTCGCCAGCTGGCGCAAGATGTTCGAGGCCGCGATGAAGAAGAACGCCAAGGAGAAGGCCGACCGGGACAAGGTCCTGGCCGCCGCGGCTGGCTGACGGATCACTCCTAGCCGCCGCGGCTGACTGATGGATCGCTCCTGGCCGCCGCGGCCGGCTTACGGATCACCCCTGGCTGGCCAGCGAACCGATCATCCGTAGCCCGTCGATGTCGTGGACGTCGGCGGGCTGCGCGGCTACCGAGGCCATCGGCACGGTCGGGAACGCCGCGGTGAACCGGGCTGCCACCCGTTGTTCCCGTATCGCCTGGTGGGCCAGCGTGGCATGGGCCCGGAGCGCGTCCACTATGCCCTCGTGGCCGCCCAGCCCGGCCAGCCGATCAGCGGCGGCCAAGCTCTCATCCGGGCCGAGCTTCGGTGCCGCCGAGCGATGCACCCGGTTGAGTATCAACCCGGCGAGCGGCATCCGGTCGGCCCGCAGCCGACTCGCGAAGTACTCAGCCTCCCGGACCGCGTCCGGCTCCGGCGCCGCGACCAGGAGGAACGCCGTCTCCTGGGCCTGCAGGATGCGGTAGGTCTGCTCCGCGCGTTGGCGGAAGCCGCCGAACATCGAGTCGAGGGCTGCGACAAAGCCGGACAGGTCACTCAACAGCTGGGCACCCAGTAACTTCTGGACAACCTTCGAGAACACGCCGAACCCGGCAGTGACGAAGCTGAACATGCTTCGCCCGCCCGAGCGGGCCGGGGCAAGCAGCAGCCGCAGCATCCGGCCGTCCAGGAAACGGGCGAGGCGAGCCGGCGCATCGAGGAAATCCAGCGCCGAGCGGGACGGCGGGGTGTCCACCACGATCAGGTCCCACTCGCCCCGGGCGTGCAGCTGCCCGAGCTTCTCCATCGCCATGTACTCCTGGGTGCCGGCGAAGGTGGAGCTCATGGCCGCATAGAACGGGTTCGCGAAGATCTCCGCGGCCCTCCCCGGGTCAGTGTGCTGGAGCACCACGTCGTCGAAGGTGCGCTTCATATCGAGCATCATGGCGTGCAGCTCACCGCCGCTGGCCTCGACGTCGATTCCCTTGACCTGGCGTGGAGTGTTGTCCAGCTCGGTCAGCCCCAGCGACTGGGCCAGCCGGTGCGCCGGGTCGATGGTGAGCACCACCGTGCGGCGGCCATGCTCCTCCGCGGCCCGGAGCGCGAGCGCGGCGGCGGTGGTCGTCTTGCCTACTCCACCCGCCCCGCAGCAGACCACGATCCGTACGCCGGGATCGGCGAGGATCTGGTCAACGTCCAGCGGCGGCGCCACGTTGTCGGAAGGCACCAATCGAGCGTATCGGGCCCGGTTCAACAACGCTGAAGAGCCGACGGGAGCAGTGCGTCAAGCCGCTTGGATGAGCGCCGCGGCCAGCCGATCCAGACCCGCCCGGTCCACCCCGTCGGGCAGCAGCGGCAGCTCGACCAGCGGCAGGCCCAACTCGGCCAGGTCGGTCCGGAGCGAATCCTCCAGGTCACGGCGGACCGCCTGGTCGCGTACCTCGGTCGCCAGGCCGCGGACGGTTGCTTCGTCGGCGGGTAGCCCGGCGGCGAGCAGCCCGGCGGTGAGCTCCGCCGCGGTGACCGCGGAACTGCCCGATGCCGGCGGTCGGGTGGCGTTGACGATGATCCGTCCGACCGGGAAGCCCAGCGCGGCGAAGTCGGCGATGGCGTCCGCGGTCTCCTGGACCGGCATCTCCTCGAGCAGCGTCACCACGTGCACGGCGGTCATCGGGGAGCGCAGCAGCGCGGCGACCCCCTCACTCTGGGTTTTGATCGGCCCCATCCGGGCCAATCGTGCGGTCTCGGCGGTGACGTTGAGGAACCGCGCGATCCGCCCGGTCGGCGGGGCGTCCAGCACCACCGCGTCATATACCCGCTGCTGGCCCAGCGTGCGGGTGGTGGCCTCCTTCACCTTGCCGGTCAGCAGCACATCGCGCAGCCCTGGGGCGATGGTGGTGGCGAAGTCGATGGCGCCCAGCTTGCGCAGGGCCCGCCCGGCCCCGCCGAGTTTGTAGAACATGTCCAGGTACTCGAGCAGGGCCTCCTCCGCGTCCACGGCGAGGGCCCGCACCTCGCCGCCGTCCGCGGCGTCGGTCAGGTGCTGCTCGGCGTAGGGGAACGGGTCGGCGCCGAAGAGCTGGGCGATGCCCTGCCGCCCCTCGACCTCGACCAGTAGGGTGCGTCGGCCCCCGGCGGCGAGGGCGAGGGCGAGGGCGGCGGCGACGCTGGTCTTGCCGGTGCCGCCCTTGCCGGTCACCACGTGGAGGCGGGCCGGCCACTCGTTGCCGGCCGGCGCGGCCGGTCGCTGTGCTGCTCCCACCCGTCGAGCCTAACCAGGCGTCACCCTTGCGCCACCTCGCAGACCCGCCAACCCATCGACTTGACCACGGTGAGGCGCAGGGGCAGGTCAGCGACCTTCTCGTCGGCGGTGGTCATGGTGACGGTGGTGGTGATGACGGCCCGGTCCTCGGTCTCGTCGTCAACCTTCAGGGGGCTCCACCGGAAGTACGGCTTTTTGTAGTCGGCGGCGTACTCCTCCACCTCGGCGACCTTCGCGGAGATCTTCACCTGGTCCTTGGCGGCCGAGCAGACCAGGCTCGACGCCTGGGCCGCGTCCCGGTCCCGGTAGACGGCGGTCAGGAACTCCTCCACGGCGGCTGTGGGCTCCTCGGCGCCCGTGCCGTCCTCGGCGGCGCGCACCGCCAGGAAGGCAGCGACCCCGCCGCCGAGGCATAGCACCAGGGTCGCCGCGAGGGCGATCGACGCGATCAGCAATCCGCGTCGGCGGCGGGGCGCCGGGCTCTGCTGGTTTGGAGGGTAAGGGGTGGCCGGAGCTGGGAGCGCCGACGGATCCGGTTGTGGCGCGGAGGGGATGGCCGCCTCGGCTGGGCCGTCGGGCTGACTGGTCGGATCACCGCTGACTGGCTGGGACATCGCTCCCCCGGGGATGGGACTGCGTCGGCTCGGCGAGGCGACGGGTGGCGGTAGGCCGCCGGTTACGACCGGAAGAGTAGCGGTTGGCCCGGCGGTTGGCATGACGTCGTTCTTCTGTCCGGAACCCGCCCTCCCCGACCGTTGTCCGCATTCCGCCAAGACAGGTGTCGCATATGTGACTTGGCAGCTGGATTGCCGCGCGCCCTGTTGGCGGCCATCGACCAGCGGCCTACGTTCCGATGGTGCCGGGATCGGGCCGTGGGCCGGGCCGAACGGCGTGGGCACGATCAGGTACAAACCGCCGGAGGCAGGGCATGCACGACGTGGAGAACACCCCCCGGACCCAACTCCCGGCCGCGAACCGGCTGCCCGCCTTGGGTGGTGCCCCGGACCAGTCCGCTCTGCCGCCCCGGGACGAGGAGGAGCCCGGTTACGTGGTGCATCTTCCGATCCGGGTCGCGGACTGCGCCGCCGCTGTCGCGCTGGCCGGCACGATCGCCACCTCGCTGAGCTTCCTCGGTGCGGTTGACGCCGGAGAGACCACCGTCTCCACGGCAGACGACCAGAACAACCGGCACCGGGTTTTCTGCGACCTGCCCCTGCTGGACCGATCCCGCTGTCCACGGCCCTACGAACACGTTGGCCCGTGCGGGGAGGCAGTGGCTGAGCAACGTCCCGCGCCCCAACCCGTCGTCGGACCGTAGGCTGTGCTCTGGAAAGAACCGCACTCCAGGAAAGAGAGCCTTCCAGCGATGCAGAAGTGGGAGTACGCCACGGTCCCGCTGCTGGTCCATGCGACCAAGCAGATCCTCGACAACTGGGGCGAGGACGGCTGGGAACTGGTGTCCGTGGTTCCCGGGCCGAACCCGGAGCAACTCGTCGCCTACCTGAAGCGGGCCAAGGCATGACCGGGCCGCACGCGAAACTCGCCGAGTTGGGGCACAAGTTGCCCGAGGTGGTGCCCCCCGTCGCCAGCTACCTGCCGGCGGTGCGGTCCGGGCAGCACGTTTACGTCTCCGGCCAGCTACCAATGGCCGAAGGCAAGTTGCTCGCCACGGGCAAGGTCGGCGCGGATGTCTCTGCTGATCAGGCCAAGGAACTGGCCCAGCGGTGCGCGCTGAACGCGCTCGCGGCGATCAACTCGTTGGTCGGGCTGGAGCAGATCGTCAAGGTCGTCAAGGTGACCGGCTTCGTGGCGAGCGCCCCGGGCTTCACCGGCCAGCCGGGCGTCATCAACGGCGCCTCCGACTTCTTCGGCGCTGTCTTCGGCGAGGCCGGTCGGCATGCGAGGAGCGCGGTCGGGGTGGCGGAACTCCCCCTGGACGCGCCCGTCGAGGTCGAGGTCATCGTCGAAGTTACGGCCTAGCACCTGTCGCGATCTTGCACTTCCCGCCGGTCAAAACCCCTGAACGGGTACGAAGCGGAGGTTGGAGGTGCAAGATCGCGGAGGCTGCTGCCGGTGGTCGTACGATCGCAGCCATGAGCGGGCACTTCACGGCGCCGGCGACAGCTCTCGCGGGCGCGCTGCCGGGGTGGGTCACGCTGCTGCGGGCACCGAACCCCGGGCCGATGACGTTGACTGGAACCAATACCTGGGTGCTTCGCGCCGCCCCCGGTGAACCCGCGGTGGTGATCGACCCCGGGCCGGCCGACGAGGTACACCTGGCCGCGATCGCCGCCCAGGGGCCGATCGCGCAGGTGCTGATCACCCACGGGCATCCCGACCACACCGAAGGCTCAGCGCGCCTACACGACCTGCTCGGCGGGGCACCCGTGCGCGCCGCGGACCCGGCACACACCATCGGCGGTACGCCGCTGACCGGGGACCTCGGTGGGCTCGACGGCAACCCGCTGGAACTCCGCCTACTGGGCACCCCCGGGCACACCGCCGACTCGGTCTGTTTCCTCGTGACGTACGGCGGCGAGCGGGTGGTTTTCACCGGTGACACCATCCTCGGTCAGGGCACCGCCGTGGTCGCCCACCCGGATGGCCACCTCGGGGACTACCTGGCCAGTCTGGAACTGCTCTCGACCTACGCCGGCATCCCCGCGCTGCCCGGGCACGGCCCGGCGCTGGCAGACTGCGGCGCCGCGGCGGAGTTCTACCTGGCCCACCGGCGGGCCCGACTCGACCAGGTCCGAGCCGCGCTCGACGCCGGCGCCCGTACCGCGGCCGAGGTAGTGGCGGTCGTCTACGCCGATGTCGATCGATCACTGTGGTGGGCCGCCCAATGGTCGGTCCGGGCGCAGTTGGCGTACCTGGGCCGGGAATCCGGTGCCACCGATTCGGAGTTGGAGCAGACGTGACCTGCCCGGTGTGTGGAACCGTCGCGGTGCCTGGTGCCCGGTTCTGCCACTACTGCGGCGCCGCGCTGCCGGCTGCGGCGACGCTCCCGGCCACCGAACGTCGGGTGGTCACCGTGCTCTTCGGTGACCTGTCCGACTTCACTTCCTGGTCGGAGGATCTTGACCCGGAGCGGGTCGGTGCCGTGACCGACCGGGTGCTCGCGGCGCTGGCCGGTGCGGTCAAGACCTTCGGCGGGCACGTCGACAAGCTGACCGGGGACGGCATCATGGCGGTCTTCGGTGCGCCGGTGGCGCACGAGGACGACGCCGAGCGTGCCGTTCGGGCGGCGCTGTCCATGCAGCGGGCGGTGCGTCGGGTCCTCGACGACGAACGTGGCGGCGGCGGGCCACTGGGCCTGCGGGTCGGGCTCAACACGGGGGACGTTATCGCCGGAATCCAAGCGGCCCTCGAATACACGGTCATCGGAGACACGGTCAACACCGCCGCCCGGCTCGCTGACGCGGCGGCGGTCGGCGCGGTCTACGCGGGGGACCGGACCGCCGCCGCCACCCGGCACGTCGCCTCCTGGCGGGCGCTGCGCCCGCTGCGTCTGAAGGGCAAGCGCGAGCCGGTCACGGCGTATGAACTGCTTGGCCTGCTGGACGCCACGGGTACCCGGTCCGGGCTCGGGGACGAGGCGCCCTTCGTCGGCCGAGAGACCGAGATCGGGCGGGTGGCGGGTCGGCTCGCCGAGGTGGTCGACCGTAGTGAGCCCCGGGTATTGCTGATGACCGCCGAGGCCGGCATCGGCAAGTCCCGCTTCGCCACCGAGGTGGAGCGTTTCGCCGCCGGCTACGACGTGGGCGCCGGCCGGTTCGCGGCGTACACCGGTGCGCGGGTGCTCTCCGTGCGCTGCGTCGCGTTCGGTGAACGGCGCCGGCTCGCTCCCCTGGCGGACCTGGTCCGTGCCGCGGTCGGCCTGCCCACCGACTCAGCCACTGCGCTCACCCGACCGGCGGTCGAGGAACGACTGCGTCGGCTCGGTCAGCGCCTCGGCCGTACCGGTGGCGACCCCGCGCCGGTCGCTACCGAGCAGTTGCTGGCCCTGCTTGGATATGCGGAACTGCCCAGTGGCCCCGCCGACCAGGGCGAGTGGCGCTCGGCGAGTCAATCCGCCGACGGCGACGCGGTGCCGACCGCCGTCGCCGACCTGCTCAGCGCCATCGCCGCGGAAGCGCCGCTGGTGGTCGTGGTCGACGATCTGCACGACGCGACCACCGAGAGCACCCACGCGCTCGGCGAGACCCTGTCCCGGCTCGCCGGCCCGGTGCTGGTGCTGCTGCTGGGCCGGCCGGAACTGGTCCGCACCGCGGGCGCCCTGACCCGGGTGGCCGACGCCGAGGTCCATGCGTTGCCCCCGCTGCGCGGCGCGGATGCCGCGCGGCTGCTCACCAGCTACCTCAGTGGGGGCCGGCTGCCGCAGGTCGATGCCGATCGCCTGCTCGCCACCGCGCAGGGGAACCCGTTCTACCTGGCTGAGCTGGTCACCCTGCTGATGGAGCGGGGTGCGCTGACCGCCGGTACCGACGATGACTGGCAGCTCGTGCCGGGCTCGCTCGACAGCCAGCTTCTCTCCCGTGACCTCGCGGCCGTGCTCGCCGCGCGAATCGACGCGTTGCCGCCGGACGCCCGTTCGGTGCTGCGGGACGCGGCGGTGGTCGGCGACACCGTACCGGCGGGGGCGCTGGAGGCGTTGCGGGAGCAGCGGAGCGGTCGGGACGGTCGGCCGGCGGCGGTGGCGGCCGTGGAGCTGGAGCGCGCGGTCGAGGAGTTGCTGCAACGCCGGATGTTGCACCGCGCGTGGTCTGGCCACACGTTCGCCACTCCGCTGATGCGCGAGGCGGCCTACGTCGGGGTCAGCAAGGCCGAACTGGCCGAACGACATGCGGCGCTCGCCCGCTGGGCGGCGGCCGATCCGCCGACCGGCACCCCTGCCTCCGGTGGGTTCACCGAAGCCGCCCGGGATGACTTTGTGGCCGGCCACGTGGAGCGGGCGACCGCACTCGCCGACGCGGTGGGTCTGCGGCCGGACGCGTCGGCGCGGTCCGTGATCCCGGTCGGGATCGCCGCGTTGGGTAACGCCGCCCGCCGGTCGATGTACGTCGGGGAGCCGCTGCTGGCGGTGGAGTACGCCGAACGCGCCAGCGAGCTGGCTCCCGACGGGGTCCCGGCGGCCGACCGGGTGGTACACGCGCGGGCGCTGCTCCAGGTCGGCAAGGCGGCCGATGCGCTCGCGAACGCGGAGAAGATCGCCGCCAACGCCGGGGACGAGGCGGCTACCCGGGCCAGTGCACTACTCCTGGCTGGGCAGGCGCACCAGGCGGTCGGCGACCCGGACCGGGCGGTGAGTTCGTGGCAGGAGGCGTTGCAGGTCGCCTCCGCCCACGAGTTGCCGACGCTGCGTGCGGCGGCGATGCGGCAGCTCGGGATGGCCGATTTCATCGCCGGCCGGCTGGGGCAGGCGAGCAGCCGACTGGCCGCGTCGTACCAGACCAGTCTCGCGGTGCAGGACCGCCGCGGGCAGGCGTGGTCGTTGCAGAACCTGGCCTGGGTCACCACCACCCGGGGCGACTTCGCCGGCACCGACGCCGTACTCGGCCGAGCCGCGCGGTTGTTCGCCGAGCTGAAGGATCCGTACGGGCGGGCCTGGCTGCGGGGCACCACCGCCTTCGCCCGGCTGCTCGCCGGCCGGCTGCACGAGGCGGGCCGCCTCGCCCGGGCGTTCCTGCCGTTCGGTGAGCGGGTCGGCGAACAGTGGGCGGTCGGCACCCTGCGGGCGGTGGAGGCGTTCGCCACCGCCGAGCTGGGTGATCTGGCCGAGGCCGACCGGGCGGCCCGGCGGGCGTATCGGGACTTCGACGCCGCCTCCGACGAGTGGGGGCGGGGCTTCGCGTTGGTGGTGCGTGGGGTCGTCGCGCGCGGCCTGGGCGAGCCGGAGCACGCCGCGGATCTGCTCACCGACGCGATGGAGTACGCCCGCCGTACCTCGCATCCATTGTTGACCGGCATGGCTGGCACGCTGCGGGGTTTCGTGGCGTTGGACTCGGGCGACCACGACCTTGCCGAGCGGGAGGCGCAGGCGGTGCTGACCGCCGTCGAGCCGTACAACCCGTGGGCGCCGGCGCAGGTGGCGCCGCGGGTGCTGCTGGCTACCGCCCGGCTGGCGGCCGGTGATCCCGCCGCCGCGGTCGGCCTGCTCGCCCCGGTGGCGACCGCCGCGCAGACCACCCCGGCATTGCTCTTCTCCCGTCGTCTGACGCTGGCCCAGTACGCCTCTGCCCTGCTCGCCCACGGGCAGGCCGAGCAGGCGCTGGACTGGGCGCAGCGGGCCCATACGGTCCCAGCGGAGGACGTGCGCAGCCAGGTGATCGCCGCCGTCGTGTTGGCGAAGGCGTTCGCGGCTACCGGCGGATCGGTGGCGGCGCGGGCCAGCGCCGAGGAGGCGGTACGCCTGGCGTACGCGACCGAGCAGCGGAGCGAGCGGCGGGACGCGGATGACCTTCTCGGCCGGTTGACGGCGGACGACTGATCCGGCCGTTGGCGGCGTCGCCGGTGGCAAGATTTTGGCAATTCCGGTGATGCGGGACAGGGTGGGTGGTCGATAGCGTGGGGGCCGCGCACGATCCCGGGATGTGGGCGTGCTGAACGGGAAGGGGTCTGATGAAGCTGCCGCGTTCCGCTGCCGGTTGGACAGTCGCGGTCTTTGGCCTGCTCGCATTGCTTGTGGGCGCGGTCGGGTTGATCTGGCCGGAGGTGCTGCTGCGGTTGCTTGGCTTCGAGGTGTTGGAGTCCCGCGCGTCGGGTGACTACACCGTTACGTTCCTGACAGCGTCCTCGATGGCATCGTTCAACATGGGGGTCTACTATCTGCTCGCCTCGGCGACCGAGTGGCGGGCCTTCTATCGGTTCACGGTTGGGTTTCGGCTCCTCACGTTCACCGTGTTCAGCGTCCTGGTGCTGGTGGACGTCGCTCCGGGCCGGTTCTTCGGGGTGGCTGCCTGGGAGGCGCTGGGCGCGTTGGCGACCGCTGCGGGTCTGTGGTGGGATCGACGCGGCTCGGGTGCCGCGGCGCCGGGCGGTGCCGTCTCGGCTGCGGCCGACCCAGTTGGTCCGGCGCCCACCGCTGACGCGGTTCGCTGAACAGTCCGCCTAGTTCGGTATTTTCGAGCTGTGACCGAGACCTCGCCTGGCGCGCTACCAACGCCCCTTGTGCCCGGGCTGACCGATTTGCGGGTTTTCGCCCGGGGTGGTTACGCGACGATCTACAAAGCCACCCAGATCTCGGTGGGGCGCGAGGTGGCGGTCAAGGTAGAGAACCGCACTCTGGACAGTGAGCGGGATCAGGCCCGGTTCCTCCGTGAGGCACGGGCGGCCGGTCGGATGTCGTCGCACCCGCACGTGGTTGACCTCTTCGATGTCGGGGTCACCGTGGACCAGCACCCGTACCTGATCATGGAGCTTTGCGACGGGTCGTTCGCTGAACGGATGCGTACCTCGCCGCTCGGCCCGGTGGAGGCCCGCGACCTCGGGGTCAAGATCGCCGACGCGATCGCCCATTCGCACGCGGCCGGGGTGCTGCACCGGGACGTCAAGCCGGCCAATGTTCTCTACTCCCACTTCAACCCGGCCGTGCTGGCCGACTTCGGGCTGGCGGTCGTCGCCGAGCTGCGGGATGCCTCAGTCGCCCTCGAGGTGCTTACCCCGGCCTACGCGCCACCGGAGATGTTCAACCACAGCCCGCCATCACCGGCAGTGGATGTCTACGCGCTCTGCGCCACCCTCTACGCGGTGATGCACGGTCGGCCGCCGCGCTGGCGGTCCGAGCGAAACCCCAGCCTGGTGACGGTGCTGGAGATGTTCCATCAGCCGGTCCCCGATCTACCCGGGGTGCCGGAGGAGTTGGTCGACATCCTGCGGGCCGGCATGTCGAACGACCCGGCGGCGCGACCGTCCGCCGCCGAGCTGCGGGATCTGCTGGCCGCGCTGCCGGTTGGCGGGACCGCTGCCAGCGCCCCCGCCGAGCCGGGCGCCGGCGGGCACCCCGGGATGGCCCCGAGCGGGCATTCCGGAGTGGCCGCGGACGGCCGGCCGACCCACCCGGCACCCCGAGCGCCGGTCGAGGACGCGCACCCCACCCTTCCCTCCGCGGCCCGGCGGCGGCGGCCCTGGTTCCTCGGTGGCGCGGGAGTGGCCGCCCTCCTCGTGGCCGGCATCGGGCTGGTCGGTGTTGGGCCGGATCGGGTTGGGCTGGATCGGGTTGGGCTGGATAGCGGTCTGGGCGCGTCGCAACCGACGTCGAGCGCGGGCCGGACCGCCGATCCCACCCTCCGGCCCGCCTGCGCCCAGGCAGCGGCGCTTCCCTCCGGGGCCCGGTGCGGAGACGAGCTGGAGTGCTTCGGTCCGATCTGGGGCAGCGGGTCGCGGACTCCCGCGGAGAAGGTGCCCTGCTCGGGTGAGCACACCTGGGAGAGCTACGCCGAGGGCGAGCTATCCGAGGCGGCACGCGGGGTCCGCTACGCCGATATCAGCGTTGACCCGACGGTTCGCCGGGTGTGCAACGAGACCACCTTCAAGCTCGCCGCCGGGCTCAACCACACCGAGGGGTGGAAGCTGGAGGTGCTGCCCCCCGGAGAGGCGGAGCGGACGTACCGCTGTGTGGCCGGGCGCGGGCTGGACGCGCTTGCCGCCCCGACCCTCGTGAGCTGAGCGCCGCCGTGCGGTCGGCGTGAACACCTCGAACCGACAGCACCCCGGCCTCGGCCACCGGGATCGCCGGGGACGAACGTGAAGGCCAGGTGAGCCATGGATCGGTCGGTCCTCTTCGACATCGACGGCACCCTCGTGGACTCGACCGAGGCGGTCACCACCAGCTGGCGTACGGTCGCCTCCCGCTATCGGGTCGACGCCGAGGCCATCCTGCGGGTCTGCCACGGCCGGCGGGACGAGGATGTGGTGCCGGAGTTCTTTCCGCCCGAGGCAGTCGCGTCGGTCCTGCGGGAGATGGCCGACCTCGAGCTCTCGTACGCCGATCTGGTGCGCCCGATCCCCGGCGCCACCGCCGCGCTGGCCACGATCACCGATGGCCGGTGGGCCGTCGTCACGTCCGGGTCCCGCCGCCTCATGACCGCCCGGATGCGCGGTGCTGGGCTGCGAATTCCACCGACCTTCGTGGCGGCGGAGGATGTCCGTCACGGCAAGCCCGACCCCGAGGGGTATCTGTTGGCCGCCCGGCAACTCGGTGTTGCCGCCTCGTCCTGCATCGTGGTGGAGGATTCCCCCGCCGGAGTCGCCGCCGGCAAAGCGGCCGGTGCCGTGGTCGTGGCGATCGCCACCACCCACGCCCCGGCGGAGCTGGCCCACGCCGATGTCGTCGTCGACGACCTGCGTGAGCTGGACCAGGTGATCACATCTTTGCCGGCCTGAGGCCGGCCCGGGGCCTCAGGCGCCCTGCGCTGTGCTCGCCCCCGGCGGGTCGTACGTGTGGTATTTGTCGCTCCGGCCGCGTGCTTGATCAGCAGGATAGCGAAGGGCATTGAGCTCGGTCTTCTCGTGCAGAGCCGCGGCGAGGTCGACCTGGAGCACGTCCGTCAGGCGGAGCAGGTAGGCGAACACGTCGGCCAGCTCGTGCCGTACCGCCTCGGCCTGGACCGGGTCAGTCATGACGGCGGCGGATTCTTCCGGGGAGAGCCACTGGAAGATCTCGAGCAGTTCCCCAACCTCGCCGGCCAGCGCCATGGACAGGTTCTTCGGGTCGTGAAACCGCTCCCAGTCGCGTTCCTGGGCGAAGTGCCGCAGCTGTTCTTGCAGCTCCCGCAGAGTCATCTGCCATGAGTACCACGTCAACCGGTGCGGGCTCCAACCCTGGTCTGCGCGGGCGGGCGCAGCCCAGTAGACCGGCACGACCCGCGAGCAGGGTCCATTGTCGGGCCTCCCGGGGGTAGTGCGATACTCGCCCACCAACAGGTATATGTATCGATCGTCGGTTCCCGGCCGCGCCGGTCAGCGGCACCTGGTCGCGGCGGGACTCCTGCCGTCGGGGGGAGCGTGGTCAGGAATGGTCGTCAAGGGTTCGTCGACACCGCTGGAGGCATATTGGCCCGCGGCGGAGTTGGTGCGGGACATGGACCGGTCGGTCCGAAAGATCGAAGAGTGCTACCGGGCGGCGCATCGCAGGGGAAAGGGGCCTTCGCAGAGCGAGGTCGAGTCGTGGCGGGAAAGCCTCTACGAAGTGGCGGCCACGCTGGTTGATCTCGACCTGGGGCAGGTCTGGATGTTCGTGGAGTACCGGGTGGGTGACATGGCTCCCATCGATGTGGTGCTCGCCGGAACGCATCCGTCCGGCGGCTTGAGCTACGCCGTGATCGAGCTGAAGCAGTGGAGCGCGGTCGAGCGGCCCAACGCCCCCGACCCCAAGTGCCCGTCGTGTGGACCCGGCAAAGTCGATCGGTACTGCAGGCGTTGCACCCTCAGGCGGGTCTACGCGCCTTTCTACGGCAAGCACAAGGCGCACCCAGCTGTCCAGGTGTGGGAGAACCTGTGCACACTTCAGCGATACCACAGCATGTTCGACGATCGATATGTCAACCTCGTCGGCGCCGCCTATCTACACAACCTCAAGGATCCGGGCTCCCAATGGATCAGTCAGGTCGCGCCGTGTCCCGGCATTAAAACCTTCACGGCTCGGCAGCCATCCGACCTGCGGAGCTTTCTGCGGGTGAACTTCAGCGCGGTGTCGGGGGAAAAGTCGGCCCAGGCGCTACTCGAACGCCGCCGCTCAAACTCTCTGCTCACCGACGAAGTCGGAGCCATCGTCAACGGGCACACCCGGTTCAGCCTGGTGGAGAACCAGCTGCGCGCTGTGACAGATGTGAAGGATGCGCTCCGGACCCGGGCTTCGTTCGGCGCGAAGAAGGTGTTCGTCGTGACTGGCCGGGCCGGCACCGGTAAGTCGCTCGTCGCGCTCACCCTCCTGGGTGCCGCCCATGGAGATGGCTATGCGGTGCGGTACGTGTCAGGCGGGGTCGCCTCACGGGAGACTTTCAAACGTGCGGCCACGGGCTTACGGGGCACCTTCACCACCTTGAACAACATCGCCGACCGGGTGCGGACCGATGAACTGGACCTGATCCTGTGCGACGAGGCACACCGGCTCACCGCGCGGCCGATGGCGGGTTCCTTTGTGATGCGCCCGGGCGAATCCACCGTTTCGGTGATCGTCACCCGAGCGAAGGTGCCGGTCTTCTTTGTCGACGGAGATCAGCGGCTCTTCGGCGAGGAGGTCTGGACCCCGGAGGCGCTGGTCAAAGAAATTCAGCACCTCGGCGTGGAGGTCGTACCGATCAGTCTGGACCGCCCGCTGCGCGCGGTCGGTAGCGCGACGTACGACACCTGGGTCCAGCGGTTGCTGTCGGATAGCCCGGTGCGGTGGAACCCTGATGTCGACGATGATCCGGAGCCTTTCGGGCTCTACTATGCCGACACGGCCGCAGCCATGGAAGAGTTCCTACAGGACAAGATCGATGCGGGCTTCAGCGCCCGGATGTGCGCCGGGATGTGTTGGGAGTGGACCGATGACTCCGGGACCGTTCCGGATGTCAAACCCGAGGCGGGCTGGGCGCGTCCGTGGAACGCCGGTGACAACCACCGGACACCAGGCGTGCCAAAACGGCGGTTCTGGGCCACCGAACCAGGCGGGTTTGGCCAGATCGGTTGCGTACACACCGTGCAGGGGCTGGAATACGACTGGGGCGGGGTGATCTTCGGCCCCGACCTGACCTGGAGCGGCAGCCAGTGGCTGTTGCACCGCAAGCACGTGCGCAGCAAAGCCGATCGGATCCAGGACGACGCGGAACTCCTACGGGCGATCCGAAACGCCTACGGTGTCCTCCTGACGCGCTCCATCCGTGGGACCGTGCTCTACTCGGTTGACCCGGCGACCCGACAGCTCTTCGCTGACCTGGGAATTCCGAAGATCTGATCTTCGGCTCGGTACCCCACGCGGCCGCCGGACCGGCGGTCGCTCACCGTGGACGCACGGCGGCAACGAGGCGGCTCACCTCAGCGCCGTCGGTCGCCTCACGCCCGTCGCGACTGACGGGTGCGCGTAGGTGGATCTCCCGCGCCCCGGTTTCGGCGAGCACCTGCCGGACGTTGTGCGAGCGGATTCCGCCGGCGGCGATCACCCGAAGTCGATCGCCGGCCCGCTGCCGAAGCGCGGCGATACGGGTGGCGCCGGTCAGCGCGGTGGCCGCCGCGCCCGAGGTGAGCACGGCGTCCGCCCCGAGGTCGATGACCTGGTCGATCGCCACGAGCTGGTCGTCGACCTCGTCGAAGGCCTTGTGGACGGTTACCGGCAACGGCCCTGCCGCCTCGATCACGTCGCGCAGCACGGCCAGGTCGAGGTTGTTGTCGGGGGTGAGTGCGCCGACCACCACCCCGACCGTGAGACCGTTTGGGTTGGGTAGGGCGCGGAGCGCCGCGATATCGGCGAGCATGACCTGCTGCTCGATCTTGCTCACCCGGAAGTCACCGCCCCGGGGCCTGATCATGACGCGTAAATCGGCCACTCGCAGCGTACGTAGGGCGACCTCAACCGTCCCCAGGCTCGGGGTGGTGCCACCCTGGCCGAGGTCGGCGCAGAGCTCCAGCCGGTCGGCCCCGGCCGCCTCGGCCACCAGCGCGGTCGGCACGTCACTGACGCAGATCTCTACTGTGGTCATCCGACGGCCTCCACCGGTGTGGGAGTGCCGGCCGGCTCCGGGCGTAGCGGCAGGTGGCAGGCCACCTGGTGCAGGCCGCCGACCAGCGGGGGCTCCGTCGTGCAGATGTCCGCCGCGCGGGGGCAGCGCGTACGGAACCGGCACCCGGTGGGTGGGTCGAGGGCGCTGGGAAGCTCGCCCCGGATGGTCGTGCCGTCACGAGTGGCTGCCCGGTTCGGCGTGATGGACGGGACCGCGTCGACAAGTGCCTGCGTGTACGGGTGCCGGGCAGCCCGCACCACTTCCCGGGCGGGCCCGATCTCGACGAGCTTGCCGAGGTACATCACCCCGATCCGGTCCGCCATGTAGTCGACCACGGACAGATCATGGCTGATGAAGATGTACGCCAGACCAAGTTCGCGCTGCAGGTCCCGCATCAGGTTGAGCACCTGCGCCTGGATCGACACGTCCAACGCGCTCACCGGCTCGTCGCCGACGATCAGCCGGGGGTGCAACGCCAGCGACCGGGCCAGCCCGATCCGCTGCAGCTGACCGCCGGAGAACTCGTGGGGGTAGCGTTCCAGCGCGCGCCGGGATAGCCCCACCTGGTCAAGGAGAGTGGCGATCCGTTCCTGCCGTGCCGAACTGTCACCTACCTTCTGGATCTCGAGCGGTTCGGCGAGGATGGCGTCAACCCGCATCCGGGGGTTCATTGCGGCGTAGCTGTCCTGGAACATGAGTTGGACCTGGCGGTGCATCCGGCGTCGTTCCCGGCCGGTGAGGTCGGTGAGATCCGTACCGTCCAACACGATCTGTCCGGCGGAGGGTCGTTCCAGGCCGACGGAGAGCCGTCCCACGGTGGACTTGCCGCAGCCGGATTCACCGACGAGCCCGAAGGTTTCCCCGGGCCTGACCTCGAAGGAGACGTCGGCCACCGCGCTGACCTGCCCGGCTGCCCGGCGCAGCAGCCCACGGCCGTGTACCGGGTAGTTCTTGACCAGGTTCCGCACCGACAGGACAGGCGACTCCGTGAGTTCGGGCGCCGCTGCGGTGACCGGCTCGGCTGCCGGTTCGACCCGCGCCGGCTTTGCCGCCGGTTCGACCTGCGTCGGCTCGGCTGCCGGTTGGACCTGCGCCGGGACCGGCCCGGTGGCCGCCACGGCGGGCGTGGGTACCGGGTTCAGACACGCGTGCTGGTGCGCGCCCGGGGTCAGGGACGGGTCAGTGGTCCGACATTCGTCGCTGACATATGAACACCGCGCCGCGAACCGGCATCCGGTCAGGGGACCGGAGAGGTCCGGTGGCAGTCCCGGGATGCTGATCAGCCGGTCGTGTCCGCCGCTGTCCCGGATGGCCGACTCGGGTAGCGCCCGCATCAGGGCCTCGGTGTAGCGGTGTCGGGGTGCTTGGAACAGCTGCTCAGTAGCCGCGGTCTCCACGACTCGTCCGGCGTACATGACGGCTACCCGGTCCGCCCGACCGGCGATCACTCCGAGATCGTGGGTGACCAGGATGACGGCCATCCCGAACTCTTCCCGGAGGTCGTCGATGAGTTCGAGGATCTGCCGCTGGGTGGTGACGTCGAGTGCGGTGGTTGGTTCGTCGGCGATGAGCAGGCTCGGTGAGCAGACCAGGGCCATGGCGATGGCGACTCGTTGCCGCATGCCGCCGGACAGCTCATGCGGGTAGTTGTCGACGATCCGTTCCGGGCGGGGCATCCCGACCCGGCGCAGGATCTCGATGGCCCGGTCCCTGGCCTCCGCCCTGCCGACCCGCTTGTGTACGCGCAGCGGCTCGGCCACCTGGGCACCGATGCGGATGGTGGGGTTGAGCGAGGTGAGCGGGTCCTGGAAGACCATGCCCATCCGGACACCTCGGATCCGGCGCACCTCATCGGTTGGCAACGATCGCAGATCCCGTCCCTCGAACAGAATCTGCCCACCGGTGACGCGACCGCCGGACGGAAGTAGCCCCATGATCGACAGCGCGGTCATCGTCTTGCCGCTGCCGGACTCACCCACAACGCCGAGGGTCTGCCCGGGCGCGACGTCGAGACTGATGCCGTCGAGGGCGTGTACCGTGCCCCGGCGCAGCGCGATGTCGGTGTCGAGTTCACGTAGTTCCAGCAGGGGCTGGCCGGCTGCCGCGTTCACAGACGCAGAGTGCCGGGCGGTTAGACCGATCGATTCGCTCATTCTCTGCTCCTGCTAGCGTCGCCGGAGGCGAACCTCGAAGGCGTCCCTGAGTCCGTCACCGATGAAGTTGAAGGCGAGGACGATGAGGATGATGGCGATTCCGGGCGGATACAACAGCCACCAGTGGCCGCTGTAGGTGTCCGCGAGACCGTCGGAGAGCATGCCGCCCCAGTTCGCCGCCGGTGGGGGGATGCCGAGGCCGAGGAAGGACAGGTAGGCGACGTAGAGGATGGCGTCGGCGACCTGGAAGGTGGCGTTGACGATTACCGTGCCGATGGCGTTGGGGATGATGTGTCGGCGGACCGCACGGCCACCCGTGCCACCCATCCCGCGCATCGCCTGGACGTACTCACGGGAGCGCAGCGTCAGTGCCTCGCCCCGCACGAGCCGGGCCGGGCCCAGCCAGGCGAAGGCGCCGATGATGAGGATGAGCATCGGCGCACTCGGCGTGACGATGGCGGCGAGCAGCATGAACAGGAACAACGAGGGGATCGACATCATCGCGTCGACAACGCGCATCACCGCGGCGTCCACCCAACCGCCGAAGAAGCCGGCGATGGCACCCAGGAGCGTACCGACGATGGTGGCGAGGACCCCGGCGGCCAGTCCGACGATGATGGAGGTCTGGCCGCCGAGCATCAGCCGCCCCAACTGGTCGTAGCCGACCCCGTCGGTGCCGAGCAGATGTCCCTGCTCTCCCGGGGCCAGGTAGACGGCGGTGAGGTCCGTGTGCACCTGGTCGGTCTGGTAGACCAGCGGTCCGAGGAAGCAAACCCCGGCCAGTAGGACGAACAGGCCCAGTCCCACCAGGGCGAGCCGGTTCTCGCAGAAGACGGTCAGCCCCTGCCGCCAGAGGCCACGCGGTGGCGTGTCGTTCGGCTCGACCGAACCGACTGCTTCGGACAGCGTGCTCATGTGGCGCTCCCACGGAGTCGGACACGGGGGTCAACGGCGGCGTAGAGCAGGTCGGCGACCAGCGCGCCGACGACTGTGGCGATCGAGATGATGACGGTGACCCCGAGCAGGATCGGGAAGTCGCGCTTCAGCGCCGCCTGCCAGAACAACTGGCCCATTCCGGGGAAGTTGAACAGCGACTCGACGACCAGCGCCCCGCTGAACAGCGCGGGCAGGTACATCCCGAGCAGCGTGATGACCGGGAACAGTCCGTTGCGCAGGGTGTGCCGCAGCACGACCCGCCGCTCGGAGAGCCCTTTGCTGCGGGCGGTGCGCACGTAGTTCTCGTTCAGGTTGTCGATCATCGATGACCGTACGTACCGCGCGTAGATCGCGATGGTGACGATGGCGAGGGTGGCCGTGGGCAGGACCAGCCCGGCCGGATCCGCGAACAACTCGGCCACCGTGAACCCCTGCGGCGCCTCCGGGGGCAGGATCGGCCAGACCTGCGAGAAGAGGATGATCATCATGAGGCCCAGGAAGAAGATGGGGGTGGCGTACGCCAGCAGCGACAGCGCGGTGATGGCGTAGTCGGGCCAGCGGTTACGGCGGATCGCCTGGAGCACGCCGAGTGGGATCGCCAACACGACGGCGAGCAGGGTCGACAGCAGCGACAGCACCATAGTCTTGGGTAGCCGCTGTTCGATCGCCTCAAGAACAGACTGGTTGAGCTGGTAGGAGTAGCCGAGATCGCCCTGCAGCAGGCGTTGCACGTACATGCCGTACTGCTGGATCAACGGCCGGTCGTAGCCCATCTCGTGGTTGAACGCCGCCAACTGCTCCAGCGTCGCCTCCTTGCCGAGGGTGGCGCGGGCGGCGCCCCCGGGCAGCAGGTGCAAGATGAGGAACGCGATCACCGTGACGAGCACGATGACGATGAGAGCCTGCCCCAGACGTGCGATGAGGTACCGGGCCACTGTGCGGCTTCCTCTCCCTGGTCAGGGCCCCGACGACGCACGGTGCGTCGCCGGGGCCGGGACGATCAGTCGGCTACTTCCAGGACCAATCCTGGAAGTACATGAGGTTCATCGGGTCCTGCGGCTCGACGCCCTGCAGGCCGGAGCGGTACGCCGAGACCTGGTACACCGGGTTCGGCATCCACAGCACAGGCAGGTCCCTGGCCAGGAAGTCGTTGTACGCCGTCAGTGCGCTCTCGTCGCCGGCGAACTGGGTGGCCTCGATGAGCTTGTCCGCCTCAGGATTGCTGTAGCTGCCCAGGTTCACCGGGGCGTCGGTGGCGAAGAGCCGCTCGCCGCTGGCGAAGGCCGGGTAGTACCAGCTGCCCTGCGAGCCGAAGAAGGACATGTCCCAGGAGCAGCTCGCCTCGGTCGGCTTACAGGTCGGCGTGACCGCGACCGAGTCGGGCACCTCCTTGATCGTCAGCTGGATACCGAGCTTGGCCATCTGCGACTTGATCTCGGCGAACATCTTGGTCGTGGCGGCGAACCCGGTCTGGCTGGTCACCGTGAATTCGAGCGGTGTGCCGGCGGCGATTCCCTCGCCGCACTGGTTCGGGCCGGTGCCCGGCGACTGGCAGGTGGTCTGCCCGTCCGGCGTTACCTTCCAGCCGTGGCTCTCCAGCAGTTCCTTGGACTTCGCCGGATCGAAGGAGTACGCGCACCCGGCGGCGTCGGTGTTGGTGCCGGGTTTGGCGGGTACCGGGCCGCAGGTCGGTGCGGCGGTGTCCGACCAGATGACCTTGCTGATCGTCGGCTGGTCGATGAGCATCTGCAGCGACTGCCGAAGGTAGGGCTGCTTGAACAGCACGCCGGACTTCGGGTTGTTGTAGTTCAGCTGGAGGTAGGTGATCGACCAGCCGTACCACGGTGAGACCGTGTATCCCTTGGACTCGAGGTAGCTCGTCTGGGACATGTTGGCCGCCGGCACGTACCCGTAGTCGATGTCGCCGGCGCGGAGCACGTTGAATTCGGCGTCATCGCTGGTGAACGGCCGCAACACGACCTTGGACAGCTTCGGCTTGTCCGTACCGGAGTAGTTCGGTTGGGCGGCGAGGGTGACCTCACCGTTGGGTACGTACTCTTCCAGCTTCCATGCGCCGCTGTTGACCTGCCACAACTCGTTGGAGTCGTACGTCTTGGGGTCCTTCGCGGCGGCGGTGAGGAAGTCGAAGACCTTCTTGGCGCCCTCCGGGCTGCTGGCGAGGTCGCTCACCTCGGCGGTCGCGGAGTCCTTGTCCCAGACGTGCTGGGGCAGGGGCGTGATGCGGTTGAGCTGGTTGTCAACGAACCACGCGGTGTTGTAGACCTCCGTGGTGGTGATTGAGAAGGTCTTCTCGTCCTCGATCGACCACTTCTCGACGTTGTCGGGGAAGCCGCCGGCCCGGTAGGAAGCCCACTTGTCCTTGTTCGCCGTGACCAGGTCGTACCAGAACTGGATGTCCCTGGTGGTGATGGGTGTGCCATCGGACCAGGAGTTGTCCTTCAACGTGATCGTCAGCGTTCGGCCGCCGTTGCTCACCTGCGGTGGTTCGGCCATCGAGCGCTGTGGGTCAATGTTGTACTGCGCCGTGCCGTCCAGCCGGTACTGGTAGAGGGAGCGATAGAGCGCCTGGCCGAAGATGGCGTTCTCACCCTGGGTGAATCCTGGTGCCGAGATCGGCAGGATCCAGTTGGGGGTACGGAAGGCGACTGTCACGGTGTCCTTGCCCTGACTGCCGCCGTCCTCGGACGATCCACTGTTGTCACCGCAGCCGACCAGACCTGCCCCGAGGGCGATCGTGGCGGCTGCCGCCACCGCGCCACGCAGGGCGCGGCCCGGAATTCTGCTCGTCATGAGTCTCCTCGTTTGATGTGCACGTGCCCCTACGTCACCGGGTGTCGGCGCCTTGCCGGGTACCCCCGCCAGGCGCAGCTTCGGCGATCAACGCGAAGAATGTATCCAGGTAGAAGTGCTACGTCAACGAAAATTACCCACTTCATTCACTAAGTTTGGCCGGGGTACGATCAAAGTCGCCCGAAGCATCGACCGTTACTCCTCGCCGGGGGCGGCCGGAGTCCACCCTCGACTCTGGGCTGCTACACACTGGGCGGGCGCCCGAGAACCACCCGACCAAGGGAGAGGCAACTTGGAGCCACTAATCTCCGCCACGCTGCGTGACCAGACCCTCGACCTGCTTGCCAGAGGTGTGGCCACGTCCCGTGCCGACCTCGTCGAGGCCTTGCAGGTCGCCCCGTCAACCGTCACCGCCGTGGTGCGCCGGCTGTTGGAGGAGGGCGTCCTCGCCGAGGAGGGCATGGGCCGCTCCACCGGTGGGCGACCACCCCGGATCCTGCGCCTGCGAGAGATCAAGGGAGTCCTGGCCGTCGCGGAACTCGGCGGCCGGCACGCCAGAGTGGGCCTGTGCACGCCCGGCGGCGAACTGCGCACCACCGAGGAGGTGGCGATCGACATCGCCGCCGGGCCCGAGGAGGTCTTCGCCGTCGTCGAAGCCACCTTCACGCGCCTCCTGGCGGCGACCGCTCCTGGTCAGGCACTGCTCGGAGTCGGTGTCGCCCTCCCGGGACCGGTGGGTTTCCCGAGCGGGCGGTTGGTAGGCCCGGCCCGGATGCCCGGTTGGAGCGGCGTCGACGCCAGCGCCCACCTCACCGACCGCTTCCAGGTGCCGGTGATCGTCGAGAACGACGCCAAGGCGGCGGCGATGGGTGAGTACGTCACCCGGAGTCGGGAAATCGGCGACATGATCTACGTCAAGGCCGGCACCGGCATTGGTGCCTGCCTGGTCACTGGCGGACAGATCTACCGTGGCGGGCGCGGACTCAGCGGCGACGTCACCCACGTACGGGTAGCCGACAGCGGCGAGCGGCACTGCTCCTGCGGCAGCCAGGGCTGCCTGGAGACCGTCGCCAGCGGTGCCGCTCTGGCCCGCCAGCTGGCCGAGCAGGGCTCCCCGGCGACCACCGTCCCCGAGATCATCACGGCGGTCGGCGACGCCGACCCGACCGTCGTGACCATGGTGCGCCACGCCGGTGGGCTGTTGGGCGTGGCGCTCTCCGGTCTGGTCAACTTCCTCAGCCCCGACGCCATCGTCATCGGCGGCGTGCTGTCCAGCCTCGACGTCTACGTGGCGGCGACCCGCGGAATGCTCTACGAACGCTGCCTGCCGTCCATGACCCAGTCCCTGACCATCGAAGCCAGCGTCGCCGGTTCGAATGCGGCCCTCATCGGCCTCGGGCACCTGCTACGCACGACCGCCGACGTACGACCCACCTGAGGAGCCAACACCCGTGCCTCGTCCCCTCCGTGTCGCCATCGGCGGCATCCACATCGAGTCCAGCACATTCTCTCCCCACCTGAGCACCGCCGACGACTTCGAGGTCACCCGGGAGGCGGCGCTGCTGTCGCGATACGCCTGGCTCTCGCCCACCCAGCCGTGGGCCGCCGACGTCGAATGGATCCCACTCGTGCACGCCCGGGCCCTGCCCGGCGGCGTCGTGGACGCTGCGGCGTACGAGGAGTGGGCAGCGGAGATTACGGAGAAGCTTGCCGCGGCCGGCCCCGTGGACGGCATGCTGCTGGACATTCACGGTGCGATGAGCGTCGTCGGCCGGTCCGACGCGGAGGGCGACCTGGTAACCGCCATCCGGTCGGTGATCGGGCCCGAGCCGCTCATCTCGGCGGCGATGGACCTGCACGGCAACGTCTCACCGGTGCTCTTCGACGCCTGTGACCTGCTCACCTGCTACCGCACCGCCCCGCACGTCGACGTCTGGGAAACCCGGGAGCGTGCCGCGCGCAACCTCATCGAGGCGCTCCGCCGCGAGCAGCGTCCGCACAAGGCGCTGGTTCACGTGCCGATCCTGCTACCCGGCGAGATGACCAGCACCCGGGAGGAGCCCGCCCGGGGGCTCTACGCGCGGATCCCCGAGATCGAGGCCCGAGACGGCGTGATCGACGCGGCGATCTGGGTCGGGTTCGCCTGGGCCGACCAGGCACGCTGTCAGGGCGCGGTCGTCGTCACCGGCATCGACGCCACCGCCGCCGCCGCGGCGGCCCGCGAGTTGGGTGGGCACTTCTGGGCGGCCCGCGACGAGTTCACCTTTGTCGCCCCCACCGGCTCGATGGATGAGTGCCTCGACACCGCCCTGGCCGCCGTCGCCGATCGGGCGAAGCGGCCGTTCTTCATCAGCGACTCCGGGGACAACCCGGGCGCCGGCGGCGCCGACGACGTCACCTTCGCCCTCGACCGGATGTTGGCCCGCCCCGAGATTCGCGACGGCTCCCGGCGGGCCGTGTTCGCCTCGCTGGTCGACCCGCAGGCGGTGGCGCTGGTCGCCGACCAGCCGGTCGGCTCTCCGGTCCGGGTGACAGTCGGCGGGCAGATCGACTCCCGGCCCCCGGGCCCGCTGGAACTCGACGGGATTCTGGAAGCGGTCGCCGACGACCCCGACGGCGGGCGCTGCGTCAGCGTACGGGTCGGCGGGCTCAGCGTCTTCGTCACGTCCCGCCGGACGCAGTACCGGCTGTTGGCGTCGTACGCCCGGCTGGGGGTCCGGGTCGACGAGGTGGACGTGGTCGTGGTGAAGATTGGCTACCTGGAGCCGGAACTCTTCGCGGCCGCCGGTGACTGGCTGCTCGCCCTGACCCCGGGCGGCGTCGACCAGGACCTCGCGCGGCTGCCGTACCAGAACGTGGAGCGGCCCATGTTTCCCCTGGACCGCGACTTCGGCGCGGACCTCGCCGTGGTGCTCGGGTGAGCGGCGTGACCCAGCCCGAGGGCCACTGCGTCCTCGCCGTCGATGTCGGCGGGACGACCATCAAGGCGGCCGTGGTCGGCGCGGACGGCCGCTTCCTGAGCTCACTGACCGTGCCGTCGCAGGCGGACGATGACCCCGTCCTGGCGATCCGCTCCCTGTGCCGCCAATTGCGCGAGCACGCGCTCTCCCTCGGCCATGAACCCGCCGCGATCGGCGTGGTGACGCCCGGCCTCGTGGACGAGCGGGACGGAGTGGTGCGGTACGCCGCCAACCTCCGCCTCCGCGACGTGCCACTGCGCGCTCTCATCAGCGGCGACCTCGGACTGCCCGTGGCGATCGGGCACGACGCCCGGGCAGCCGGCGTCGCGGAGGCCACGGCTGGCGTGGCCGTCGGGTTGGACAACTTCCTGCTGCTGCCGCTGGGCACCGGCATCGCCGCGGCGGTGGTGGTGGATGGTGTCCCGCTGGCCGGCGCGACCCGCGCGTCCGGCGAGGTCGGCCATATGCCGGTCTACCCGGGCGGGGAGCCGTGCAGTTGCGGGCAGCGGGGATGCCTGGAGGTGTACGCCTCGGCCGGTGGGATGGCCCGCCGCTATGCCCGGCGCGTCGGCACCTCGGGGGCGGACAGCCAAGCCATTGCCGACGTGGTGGCCACCGATCCGGACGCCCGCGCGGTCTGGGACGACGCGACCCGGGCGTTGGGGATCGCCCTGGCCACTCTCACCCTGGCCCTCGACCCGGCCCGCGTCGTGTTGGGAGGTGGGCTGGCCGAGGCGGGCGCGTTCTTCCTCGACCCGGTGCGTGAGGCGATGCGCGACGCCCTCGCCTGGCGTACCCCGCCCCCGGTGCTGCGCTCCGCCTTCGGCGCTCAGGCAGCGCAGGTCGGCGCCGCCATCTTGGCGCGGCGGAAGGCCGGGCTGTCCGTTCCGGACGGCTGGGGCGCACCCGACCTCGTGCCGCCTGCCGGATGAGAGCTGCCACGGCCGGGGCTAACCGGTCGTCGGCACGCTGTCCGGACACCCATGTACCCCGGCAGGTCGGATTGCCGGAAATGTACCTCAAAAAAACTTGTGTCACGTCTGGGGGGTTTGAAGGGCTTGGCCTACTTGTGAGGCTTGCTTCGGGTTTAGCTCGGGATGGTTGCTACCGCCTTCGGTAGCCGAGGAACACCACCCGGGCCTCGGGGCGGCGGAGTTCCTCGCCGTTCACGGGGAAAGGCACCGAGATCGCGATGAACCATCAGGACCAAACCCGGGGGTACGAACCGGTGCGCCCCGACGAGGGCCGGCCGGGATCACGGTGGCGGTGGTGTGCTGTCGGGCTGGCCGGGGTGACCGGCCTGGCTCTCACCACGATGGGTGTCGCCGTCCCGGCCGCGGCTGCGGTCGGACGCCCACTCACCTCCGCCGACGAGCGGCCCTCCGCCGACGAGCGCCGTAGCGGAGACGAGTCCGGCAAGGGTAAGGGGAAGAAGCAGCCGAAGCCGAAGGGCATTCCGGTCCCCTGTGACGCGGACCAACTCATCGCCGCGATCACCCTGGCCAACGCCCGCGGTGGTGCCGTGCTCGACCTCGCCAAGAAGTGCACCTATCTCCTCACCGCCGACATCGACGACGGTGCCGGCCTACCCGCCATCACCGCCCCCATCACCCTCAACGGCGGTAAACACACCACCATCGAGCGCGCCGCCGCCGTCGAGCAGTTCCGCATCATCGCCGTCGACACCGGCGGCCACCTCACCCTTAACCACCTGAAAATCACCGGCGGACAGACCGACGGCGACGGCGGAGGAATCTTGGTCAACACCGGGGGGGCATTGACCACCAACCACAGCATCGTCACCCGCAACATCGCTGGTAACGATGGCAGCGGAAGTAGCGGCGGTATCGCCAACAACGGCACCACCACCATCAAACACTCCACCGTCAGCCGTAACACTGCGGCAACCGCCGCTGGAGGCATCGGAAACGCCGGTCAACTCGCCATCAAGAAGTCCTCCGTCACCACGAACACGGCCAATGCCCTCGTGGGCGGCTTCGGCGGAGGTGTCGGTAGCTTCCCCGGTGGCACCACGGTCGTGACTGGCAGCACCATCAGCGGTAACCGCGCTGGCGAGGGTGGTGGAGGTGCCGGCGGCTTCAACGCGAACGTCACCATCACCAACACCGCCATCACCGGCAACAGAGCCAGCAACGGCGGCGCGGTCTTCGCGGAGGGGGGCATGCTGGCCCTACGTCACGTCACGGCCATCAACAACACCGGCACCTTCCAGGGTGGCGGCCTCGTCCTCCGAGCCTTCAGCGCTGCGACCGTGGCCACCGTCGAGGACAGCACAATCGCGCAGAACGTCGGTACTCTGAACGGTGGAGGAATCGTCAACTCTGCGATCGCCTTCGCCTCCACACTCGATGTGCGGAACACCCACATCACGGCCAACCAGGCGCCATTTGGTGGCGGAATCTTCAACGTCGGCGGCGACGCCGCGGTCACGCTCACCAATACGAAGGTCATCAAGAATATCGCCACCAGTAACGGCGGGGGAATCGTCAACTCGGGAACGGTGAACCTGAACACGGCGACCGGTACCGTCGTGGTCAAGAATCGGCCCAACAACTGCGTCAACGTGCCCGGCTGCGTCGGATAGCGGCCTGATTGTGTTGGGCTTCGCGGGCCCGTTCCTGCCGGCATGTGGTGGGAACGGGCCCGCCGGCTTCGCCGTTGGCGCCATGATCGTCACCCAGAGTGGATGCGGTCGGCTGGATCGGCGTGTGGGCTACCGGGGGAGTGGGTTCGTCACGTACACGCCCTTGCCCTGTCGGCCGTCGATCAACCGAATTTGGGCGGGTCGACCGCTGTGGGAGCGGGCCGCCAGGACGCCTGGCGGCCCGCTCCCCGTCTCGGCCATGGTCGCGGGATGGACCGGGGCACCGCGGAGCGGCCCGAGGTCAGTACGACTTCTCCTGGCCGAGGACGTGCTGGGCCACGAAGTTCAGGATCATCTCCCGGCTGACCGGGGCGATCCGCCCGGCCCGGGACGCCCCGAGCAGCGTCGCCACCCCGTACTCGGTGGTCATGCCGGCCCCGCCGTGGGCCTGGATCGCCGTGTCCACGGCCAGCGCCGCCGCGTCCCCCGAAGCGTATTTCGCCATGTTGCCGGCGACCCCCGCCTCCAGGTCCCGCCCGGCGTCGTAGAGCACCGCCGCCTTCTGGACCATCAGCCGGGCCAACTCCACCTGCACCGCCGCGTGCGCCAGAGGATGCGACACCCCCTGGTGGGAGCCGATCGACCGCCCACCCCACACTTTCCGGGTCGCCGTGTACTCCGAGGCGCGTTCGAGCGCGTACCGGCCGGAACCGATACTCATCGCGCCGATCGTGATCCGCTCCGGGTTCAGCCCGGAGAAGAGCGCCGGCAGCCCGGCGTCCAACGACTCGCCGACCAGCGCGTCCGCGGGCAGCCGTACCTCGTCCAGGTAGAGCAGGAACTGGTTCTCCGGGGAGAGGATCTCCATGTCCAGCTTGGACCAGGTCAGCCCGGCCGCGTCGGTCGGCACGACGAAGAGCGCCGGCTTGAGTTTGCCCGTCGTGGCGTCCTCGGACCGCGCCACCACCAGCACGTGCCCTGCCTGGTCAACGCCGGAGATGTAGCACTTGCGTCCGGAGACCACCCAGTCGTCGCCGTCGCGGCGGGCCACCGTGCCGAGCCGATGGAAGTTCGAGCCGGCCTCCGGTTCGGTGATCGCGAAGGCGATCCGGTGCGAACCGTCGGCGATGCCGGGCAGGTAGCGCTTGCGCTGCTCCTCGGTGCCGTGTCGGTTGATCACCGTCGCGACGATCGCGGGGGAGACCACCAGCAGCAGCAGCGGGCAGCCGGCCGCGGCCAACTCCTCGCAGACGATGGCGAGCTCGGTGATGCCACCGCCCCCGCCGCCGTACTCGGTCGGGATGTTCACGCCGAGGTAGCCGAGCCCGCCGGCCTCGTTCCACAGCTCGGTGGTGTGCTCGCCGGCCTTGGCCTTCTCCACGAAGTACCGGTGGCCGTACTGCTTGCCCAGCGCCCGTACGGCGTCGCGGAGCTGGTCCTGCTCGGGGGTGGGGTCGAAGTTCATGGTTGTGCCTCCTCGTCGGGGTTGACCACGGCCAGCACCGCGCCCGTCTCGACCTGGCCGCCGGCGGGTACCGGCAGCTCGGCGACGACCCCGTCGGCGGGGGCGAGCACGGGGTGTTCCAGCTTCATCGCTTCCAGGGTGAGCAGCAGGTCACCGGCGGCGACCCGCTGGCCGAGCTCGACCTGCACCCGGGTCACCGTGCCGGGCAGCGGCGCGAGCAGCGACCCGGCCGCCAGCTCCGCGCCGGGCAGCGGGAAGCGGGGTAGCTCGGTCAGGTTCACCGCGCCCTCCGGGCCGTCCACGAAGACCTCCGAGCCCACCCGGTGTACGCGGTAGCTCCGGCGTACCCCGGCGATCTCCAGCACCACCCGGTCCGGATGCGCCTCGACCAGCGTGAGGGCTGGCGGCACGTCCGGCCCAGGTGGGGACGTGGCTGATCCGGGCGGTGCGGCGTCCGGTCCGGCCGGGGTGGCGGCAGCACCGGCGGCGGGTGCGGCGCCGTCCACCGCCCACTCGACGAGCGCGCCCCGGCGGTCCCGGCGGTAGCGCACCTCGATCTCGTCACCGTCCGGGCTGGCGTAGCGGGTGACCTGTGCGAAGGCGGGCACATTGCGCCAGCCCGACGGGAGCCCGGCGAGCACCGGCGCGGTGGCCCGTCGGCCGGCGGCCGAGGCGAGCGCCGCCGCCAGTGCGACCACGGGCAGCTCCCCGGTGGAGACCAGCGGGGTGAACACCTCGGGGTGCCGGTCCAGGAAGCCGGTGTCGAGCTCGACGGCGGCGAACTCCGGGCTGCGCAGCACGCGTACCAGCAGATCCCGGTTGGTGGCGACACCGTGCAGTTCGGCCCGGGCCAGCGCGCCCGCCAGCGCTCGGGCCGCCTCGCCCCGGGTGGGCGCCCAGGCGATCACCTTCGCGAGCATCGAGTCGTAGTGGATGCCCACCACCGAGCCGTCCGTCACCCCGGAATCCAGCCGCAGGCCGGCCCCGGTCAGCGGCCCGAACTCGGTCGCCACCCCGGGGATCGCGAACCGGTGCAGGGTTCCCGTCGCCGGTCGGTACCCCTGGGCGGGGTCCTCCGCGCAGAGGCGTACCTCGATCGCGTGTCCGGTGGCCGCTGGGGTCGCGTCGATCGGTAGCGGGTTGCCCTCGGCGACGAGCAGTTGCAGGCGGACCAGGTCCAGGCCGGTGGTCAGCTCGGTCACCGGATGTTCCACCTGCAGGCGGGTGTTCATCTCCAGGAAGAAGATCTCCCCATCCGGAGCGAGCAGGAACTCGACCGTGCCCGCGCCGACGTAGTCGACCGCTCGGCCGGCGGCCACCGCCGCCGCGTGGAGCCGCTGGCGCACCGCGGGCGCGAGCACGCCCGGTGCCTCCTCCACAATCTTCTGATGGCGCCGCTGGATTGAGCAGTCCCGCGCCCCGAGGGCCAGCACCGTCCCGAACTGGTCGCCCAGGATCTGCACCTCGACGTGCCGGCCGCGTTCGACGTACCGCTCGATGAAGACAGTGCCGTCGCCGAACGCGGAGGCCGCCTCGCGGCGGGCGCTGGCGACGGCGTCGGCGAGACCGTCGGCGGTGCGGACCACCCGCATGCCCCGCCCACCGCCGCCGGCGGCCGCCTTCACCAGTACCGGGAAGCCGTTGACCTGGTCGGTCTCGGTCCAGCTGGGCAGCATGGGGACGCCGGCCTCGCCGAGCAGCGTCTTCGCCGCCAGCTTGTCCCCCATCGCGGCGATCGCCTTCGCCGGTGGCCCGACCCAGGCCAGCCCGGCGTCGGTGACCGCCGTGGCGAACTCGGCGTTCTCGGCGAGGAAGCCGTAGCCCGGGTGGACGGCGTCCGCGCCGGCCCGCCGGGCCGCGGCCAGGACGAGGTCGATCCGCAGGTACGTCTCGGCGGGCGTGTTTCCGGGCAGCCGGACGGCGTGGTCGGCCTCGGCGACGAAGGGCGCCTCGGCGTCCGCGTCGGAGTGCACGGCGACCGTCTCGATCCCGAGCGCCCGACAGGTGGTGAAGATCCGGCGGGCGATCTCGCCCCGGTTGGCGACCAGAAGTCTGCTGATCATCCGCGCTGAGTCTCCTTCGTTCGCGACTACGGACCCGGCCTGACTGTGCGGTTCGCGCTTCACATCCGGAAGACGCCGAAGCGCTCGGCGCCCCGAACCGGCCCGGTGTGGATCGCCGACAGGCAGAGCCCGAGGACGGTACGGGTGTCCCGGGGATCGATGACCCCGTCGTCATAGAGCCGACCGGAGAGGAAGAGTGCCCCGGACTGGGATTCGATCTGCTGCTCGACCATCGTCCGCATGGCGGCGTCGGACTCCTCGTCGTACTCCCGGCCCTTGGCGGCGGCCGCCTGCCGGGCCACGATGGAGAGCACCCCGGCGAGCTGGGTCGGGCCCATCACCGCCGACTTCGCGTTCGGCCAGGTGAAGAGGAACCGCGGCTCGTACGCCCGGCCGCACATGCCGTAGTTGCCGGCGCCGTAGGAGGCGCCGAGGTTCACCGTCAGGTGCGGCACCGTCGAGTTCGACACCGCGTTGATCATGAGGGCACCGTGTTTGATGATGCCGCGCTGCTCGTACTCGGTGCCGACCATGTAGCCGGTGGTGTTCTGGAGGAAGATCAGCGGGGTGTCGGCGGCGTTGGCGAGCTGGATGAACTGGGCTGCCTTCTGCGCCTCCGCGTTGAACAGCACCCCCCGGGCGTTGGCGAGCACCCCGACCGGATAGCCGTGCAGCTCGCCCCAGCCGGTGACCAGCGCGGTGCCGTAGGCCGGCTTGAACTCGTCGAATTCGCTGCCGTCCAGCACCCGGGCGATGATCTCGCGCGGGTCGAACGGCACCTTCAGGTCGGCGCTGGCGATGCCGAGCAGTTCCTCCGGGTCGTACCGGGGTGGCCGGGGGTCGGCGGTACGCGGCGGCGGTCCCGCCTTGCGCCAGTTGAGCCGGCGTACGCACTGGCGGGCCAGCCGGATGCCGTCCCGCTCGTCCTCGGCCAGGTAGTCGGCCAGACCGGAGGTGGTGGCGTGCATGGCCGCGCCGCCCAGCGACTCGTCGTCGGCGTCCTCGCCGGTGGCCATCTTTACCAGCGGCGGCCCGGCCAGGTAGACCTGCGACCGGTCCCGAATCATGATCACGTGATCGGACATTCCCGGGATGTACGCGCCGCCGGCCGTGGCGTTCCCGAAGACCACACTGACCGTCGGGATGCGCTCCGCCGAGAGCCGGGTCAGGTCGCGGAACACCCGCCCGCCCGGGATGAAGATCTCCGCCTGGGTGGGGAGATCCGCCCCGGCCGACTCGACCAGGTTGATCATCGGTAGTCGGTTGGCCAGGGCGATCTCCCCAGCCCGTCGAGTCTTCGCCAGCGACCATGGGTTGACCGCGCCGCCGCGTACCGTCGGATCGCTGGCAATGATCATGCACTCGACGCCCTCGACCGGGCCGATGCCGGTGACCACGCTGGCGCCGACCGGGAAGTCCGTGCCGTACGCGGCGACCGGAGACAACTCCAGGAACGGGGCGTCCGGGTCGAGTAGCAGCTCGACCCGCTCCCGGGCGAGCAGCTTGCCGCGCTTGCGCTGCCGGGCGCGGTACTTCTCGCCACCGCCGTCGCGGGCCTGGTCCAGCGCGGAGTCCAATTCGGCCAGCCGGGCCAGCAGGGCCTCCCGGTTCTCCTGGAAGGCCGGTGCGGCCGGGTCGAGCACGCTGTCGAGTGTGGTCACAGCTCCATGCCCTTCGCGATGATCTCGTTCATGATCTCGGTGGTGCCGCCGCCGATGCTGAGGATGCGCTGGTCACGGTAGTGTCGCTCCACTTCGGCGTCGCGCAGGTAGCCGAAGCCGCCGTGGAGCTGCAAGGCCGCGTCAACCACCTCGGCGCAGGCGGCGACCGCGGTGTTCTTGGCCATCGCGACCTCGGTCATCTCCGCCTCCCCGGCCGTGACCCGGGTCGCTACGTCGAGCACGTAGGAGCGGGCCGACTCGGCGCGGGTGTGAAGCTCGGCGAGGCGGTGTCGGACGAGCTGTCGGCTCGCCAGCGGGCGGCCGAAGGTCTCCCGGTCCCGGCACCAGCCCAGCGCCAGCTCCACGCAGCGCTGCGCCGTCGCGTACGCCTGGGTGGCCAGGGAGATCCGTTCGGCGGCGAAGTTCTGCATGATGGAGAAGAAACCGGTGTTCTCCGCGCCGACCCGGTTGCCCACCGGTACCCGAACGTCGGCGAAGGAGAGCTCGGCGGTGTCCGAGCAGTGCCAGCCAAGCTTCTCCATCCGTCGGCCGACGGTGAAACCCGGCATGCCCTTCTCGATCACCAGCAGGGAGATGCCCCCCGCCTCCGACCCGCCGGTACGCACGGCGGTGGTCACGAAGTCGGCCCGGTGCCCGCTGGTGATGTACGCCTTGGCCCCGTTGACCAGGTAGTGGTCGCCGTCGCGGCGGGCGGTGGTGCGCAGCCCGGCCACGTCCGAGCCGCCCCCCGGCTCGGTGACCGCCAGCGCGCCGATCATCGTCCCGGCGAGGGTCGGTCGGACGTAGCGCTCGACCAGGTCGCTGCCGCCGGACGGGGCTTGGGTGCCGGCGCTGGCGGCCACCAGGTGCGGCAGGGCGATCCCGTGCGTGAAGAGCGCCGCCACCAGCCCGGAGGAGCCACCGGACCGGATGATCTCCTCGGTGACGACGACCGAGTCCAGCAGGTCGCCACCGCTGCCGCCGACCTCCTCGGGAAAGCCGATACCAAGCAGGCCGACCTGCGCGGCCGTGGCGTGCAGCTCCCGCGGGACCTCGCCGGCCCGCTCCCAGTCGTCGAGGTGCGGTAGCACCTCTTTGGCCATGAACGTTCTGGTCAGCTCGCGGAGTTGCCGACGTTCCGGGGTGTTGACGGTGGTCATGCTGTTGCCTCCGGGATCAACTCGACCGGGACCTCAACCACACGGGAGCGCAACAGCTCCCCCAGCGCTTTCGCCTGCGGGTCGAAGCGGGTTGTGGCCGCCACCCCCGGCCCGAGCAGCCCCCGGATCATGAAGTTGACGGCTCGCAGGTTCGGCAGCTCGTACCGCTCGACGGTCAGTGGGGCGGTCTCCGGCAGCAACTCGGCGAGGCGCACCACGGTCAGCCAGCCCCGCAGCCACGCCCAGGTCGCGTCGGTGCGGGCCCAGACCCCCAGGTTGGCGTCGCCCCCCTTGTCCCCCGACCGGGCTCCGACCAGTTCCCCGAGGGGCCGGCGTCGCGTCGGGTACGCCGTGCGGTCCGGGCCGGACACCGGCGCCCCGGTCGGGTACGCCGTGCGGCCCGCGCGAGACACCGGCGCCCCGGCCGGCTGCGTCCGCGGTGGCGGGGGGATCGGTACGCGGGTGCCGTCGGGCAGGACCGCCATGTGCTCGACGGCGTCCTGCCCGACCGTGTCGGCGGTGAAGACCCCGTACGGAGTCGCGTCGCCGGGGGGAGTGGTCAGCGTGCACCCCGGGTACGAGGCCAGCGCCAGCTCCACCGCCGCGGCGGAGAAGGCACGCCCGGCCCGGGCCTTGTCCCCGTCGCGCAGGTGGACGTGGAGCAGGGCGCTCGCCGGCTCGGTATCCGGTGCGTCGGGGTGGTCGGTGCGGGCGAGGACGAACTCCAGCCCTTCCTTGCCGACCGTCTCCTCCAGTTGCCCCCGGACCAGGGCGGCCTTCGCCGGGATGTCCAACCCGCAGAGCACGAAGGTCATCGAGTTGCGGAAGCCGCCGAGGTTGTTGACGCCGACCTTGAGCGTCTCCGGTGGGGGTGTCCCGCGGACCCCGGACACCCGGACCCGGTCCGGCCCGTCCGGGGTGAGGCGTACCGAGTCCAGCTGGGTGACCACATCCGGCCCGAGGTAGGCGGGCGTGCCCACCTCGTACAGGAGTTGGGCGGTCACCGTCTCGACGGTGACCGCGCCCCCGGTGCCCGGGTGCTTGGTGAGCACCGACGAGCCGTCGGCGTGCAGCTCGGCGAGGGGAAAGCCGGGCCGGTGCCCGCCGTCGGGCAGCTCGGTGAAGAAGCTGAAGTTGCCCCCGGTCACCTGTGCGCCGCATTCGAGCAGATGCCCAGCGACGGTTGCACCGGCGAGGGCGTCCAGGTCGTCGCGGTCCCAGCCGAACCGGGCGATCGCCGGCCCGACCACCAGCGAGGCATCGGTGACCCGCCCGGTGACCACCACGTCGGCGCCCGCGTCGAGTACGGCGGCGATTCCGAACGCCCCGAGGTACGCGTTCGCGGTCAGCGCGTCCGGCCGGGGCAGCGAGTCGCCCTCCACGTACCCGACCTTGAGGTCGAGCCCGAGCCGTTCGGCGAGGGAGCGGACGGCGGCGGCCAACCCCGCGGGGTTCAGCCCGCCGGCATTGGTGACGATCCGGACGCCGCGTTCCTGTGCGGTGCCGAGGGTCCCTTCGAGTTGGCGCAGGAACGTCCGCGCGTAGCCGAGGTCAGGGTCGCGCATCCGGTCCCGGCCCAGGATGAGCAGGGTCAGTTCGGCGAGGTAGTCCCCGGTGAGCACGTCCAGGTCGCCACCGTCGAGCATCTCCTGCCAGGCGGAGAAGCGGTCGCCGTAGAAGCCGGAGGCGTTGCCGACCCGCAGGCAGGCGCTCCTGCGGTCGCCGGTGCCAATGCGGTCACCGCTGCGCATGCTGTCGTCGGTGCTCATGCCGTCGCCTGTGCTTTCGGCGCCCGGCCAGCGCCGGGCGGGCCGGCGAAGGCCTGAGCCACGTCCAGCCAGGCCTCGGCAACCGACCCGGTCGCGGTGAGGCGGAGGTCGGCCCGGTGCCGGCGTTGGGTCACCAGCAGGCAGAAGTCCAGTGCCGGCCCGGTGACCCGGTCGGCGGCGTCCGCCGGACCGTAGACCCAGGTCTCGCCGGTGGTGTCGGCGCTGGTCGGCGGCGCGGTCAGTTCGATTCGGACCGGCGCGGTCGGCAGCGGGCGACCGTGTGCGGCGAAGGAGTGCGGCAGCGTCCGGAAGCCGAGGTGCGCGATGTGCCGCAGCCGTGCCGTGGCCGGCCGGGTGACTCCGAGTGCGTCGGCCACGTCCGCGCCGTGTGCCCAGGTCTCCATGATCCGCGCGGTAGCCATCGACGCGGGGGACATGTTGGTGCCGTACCAGGGAAGCTTCTCGCCAGTCGGGATGGCCACCAGGGCGGTGGCGAGCGCCGCCCGGCCGGAGCGCCAGCGGGGCAGTAGCTCGGCCGGTGGGGCAAGGAACTCCTCCGCGCCCGCGTCCACCAGGCGGGCCGGGTCGGCCGCGGTGGTGACGGAGGCGTAGAACGCGTCGGCGTCTGTCGCGGCGAGCTGCGCGGCGTGATCCGTCCAGGCCAGGTGCGCGATCTGGTGGCCGATCGTCCAGCCGGGTGCGGGCGTGGCGCGGGCCCACTCGGCGGTCGACAGCGGTGCCACGAGAGCGTCCAGTTCGGCTGACTCGGCGGCGAGATCGGTCAGCAGGTCCGTCAGGTTGACCATGGTGCCTCCGGGGGAGTCGGCGGTGGTGCGGGACGGGTCAGGGGGCGAGGAGCACGGTGAGCTGGCGTTTCCAGGCGGTGAGCAGCGTGGTGCGCCGGGCCGAGTCGTCGTTGAGCAGGTTCGCCACGCCGAGGCCGCGGAGCAGGTCGAGGGTGGCCTGCACTGCCTCCCGCACCCCGGGTCGGCGCTCGTCGACCTCGAGTAGGGCGACGGTCAGTCGGTGCATTTCCCGGCCGAGGCGGGCTTCCAGCGGCACTAGCGCCGTCCGTAGTTCATGGTCAGTACGGGCGGCGACCCACAGCTCCAGGGCGGCGATGAAGAGCGGTCCGGTGAAGGCCGCGGCGAGCAGGTCAACCACCCGGTCCACCCGTTGTGGGCCGGCGGGTAGGGTCTTCGCCTCGACCCGTAGCTCCTCCGCGCGCCGCTCAGCGAGGTGCCCGACCGCGGCGGTGACCAGGGCGGCCTTGGTGGGGTAGTGGTGCAGCTGGGCCCCCCGGGACACCCCAGCCCGGGTCGCTACGACGGTCGTCGTGGTGCCCGACCAGCCATGCTCGACCAGGCACGCCACGGTGGCCTCAAGGAGCCGGGCCTGGGTGGCGCGGCTGCGTTCCTGCTGTGGGACGCGGGTCGATGTGCCAGACACGGCCTCAGCGTGCCGCCCCCAAAACAAACAGTCAAGCCTGACTTTTTTGGGGCGAGAAAACGGCGGCCGGCGAACCGGCCGCCGTTGCAGCGGGTAGCACCGTTCCCCGTGGACTCAGGGTCAACGGGCGGGCGGTGCGATCAGACGCGGGCGCGACGAGCCAGGCGCTCCGGGTCGAGGATGATGATGCTCTTGCCGTCCAGGCGTAGCCAGCCCCGCGAGGCGAAATCGGCGAGGGCCTTGTTGACCGTCTCCCGGGAGGCGCCGACGAGCTGGGCGATCTCCTCCTGGGTCAGGTCATGGGTCACCCGCAGCACTCCGCCATCCCGGGTGCCGAACCGTCCCGCCAGCTGGAGCAGGTTCTTCGCGACCCGACCGGGCACGTCAGTGAAGATCAAGTCAGCTAGCGAGTCGTTGGTCCGGCGCAGCCGGCGGGCGAGTACCCGGAGCAACTGCTCAGCGATCTCCGGCCGGTTGTTCAGCCAGGGGCGCAGCGCCTGCTTACGGAGCCGCACCAGGCGGGTGTCGGTCACTGCCGTCGCCGTCGCCGTCCGGGGCCCCGGGTCAAAGAGCGACAGCTCGCCGACCATGTCCGAAGGGCCCATGACCGCGATCAGGTTCTGTCGCCCATCGGCCGCCCGGCGGCCGACCTTGATCTTGCCGGAGAGGAGGATGTACAGGCTGTCACCGGGCTCGCCCTCGTTGAAGACGACATCGCCCTTGCGGACCTCGATCGTCTCCATCTCCTTGGCCAACGCCTCGGCAGCCTCCGGGTCGACCCCCTGGAAGATCCCACTCCGGGCCAGTACCTCGTCCATCGCGCACCTCCGCCTGCGCGTGCCGTCCGTTCGGCGGGTCCGCCGTCCGCTTCTCCCTCGCGCTCGGTCAGTCTAGGCGCACGTGCGCAGATATTCCGAGGTGCACCCCGGTAAACGTGAGCGTTGGGCGTAACCCGCCGCCCGTCGTCAACGTCACGATACCCTGCTGCACCAGGTGAGATGTGCCGCGCGCAGGATCGGGCCGTAGGGTCGCCCCGTGCTGAACGAACCGTCACTGTGTACCCGTCGTGAGGACGGACGGAACCTCCCGGTGCTGGTCTGGCGAGCCGAGCGGCCGTTACTCAGCGCGAGTTCAGCGGCGTTCGGCGGCGGACTGGGCGTCCGGAGCTGGGTGATCAACGCGACCGTCCCGATGTCGTACGACCGGGACGACCCCGTCGCGCACCTGGCCGAACTGGCCGAGGGGTTTGGTCTCGACGGCCCCGGTGTGGGCCTGCTGACCGGGGTGGACGTCACGGAGGTGGTGGCCCGAACCGACACCGGAGTACGGGTCTGGGCGACCGTCGGGCTCGGCGTTCCGATCTGGGCCGCCGCCCCCGCCGAGCGCGCCCCCGCCGAGCGCGCCCCAGTCGAGCGTGCCCCCGTCCCGGCTGCACCCGAGCGCGCTCCGGTCCCGGCCCCCTCCGAGCACGCTCCGGCCACGGCTGCACCCGGCGCGGGCGGTCATCCGGTCGGCACCGTCAACACCGTGGTGTACGTGCCGGCCCGGCTCAGTCCCGCCGCCCTGATCAACGCCGTGGCGACCGCCACCGAGGCGAAGGCGCAGGCCATCGCCGAGCTGGGAATGCCCGGCACCGGCACCCCGACCGACTCGGTCACCGTCTGCTGCCCGACCGAGGGGCCCGAGGCGCCGTACGGTGGCCCCCGCTCCACCTGGGGTGCACCACTGGCCCGGGCGGTGCACCGCGCGGTCCTGGCCGGTGGCGCCCGTCCGGTGCTGCCGTGGTCGCAGCAGCCGGCCAGTTGAGCGACCCACTATCGGCCTCGTCTGCAGGGCGCGGGCCCGGTAGGGTCGCGGGCGATGCGTGCCCACCCCAACACATTGACGTTCGCGACCCGTACGCGTCGGCTCCTGTCGGCCGGCGCGCTGCTCGCCGTACTGGTCGTCACCGGTTGCGGCGCGGTCGACTCCGGTGCACCCGGGTCCGGCGGGGCCTGGCAGCCCGGGGCCGGCGGTGGCACCGGAGCCCCCTCCGCCTCCCCCACCGAGGCCGCGGCAATCTCCCTCAGCGCCACCGGCGACATTCTCCTCGGCAACGCCCCGAACCGACTGCCCCCCAACGACGGCGCGGGCTTCTTCGACGAGGTGCGCCCGGAGCTCGCCGCCGACCTGGTGATGGGCAACCTGGAGGAGCCGCTCACCGTCGATACCGGGACCGGCAAGTGCGGCAACGACTCCACCAACTGCTACCAGTTCCGGGCCCCACCGGAGTACGCGGCGCACCTGCGTGACGGTGGGTTCAACCTGCTCAACCTGGCCAACAACCACGGGAACGACTTCGGCGCGAAGGGCCTGGAGAACACCCGACAGGCGCTTGAACAGTACGAACTGACGCACACCGGGGCCCCGGACCAGATCACCGTCATTGACGTACGCGGCGTCCAGGTGGCGGTGGCGGGCTTCTCGTCGTACGCGTGGTCGAACCCGCTGACCGACATCCCGGCGGCGAAAGAGGTAGTCACCAAGGCCGCTGAGCAGGCGGACCTGGTGGTGGTGCAGGTGCACATGGGTGCGGAGGGGGCCGACAAGACCCGGGTCAAACCGGGTACCGAGCTGTACCTGGGGGAGAACCGGGGCGATCCGGTCCGGTTCGCCAAGGCCATGATCGACGCCGGCGCGGATCTGATCATCGGGCACGGCCCGCACGTCCTGCGGGGCATGGAGTTCTACCAGGGCCGGCTGATCGCCTACAGCCTGGGCAACTTCGCTGGCGGCGGGAACACGTTCAACCGCAGCGGCAAGCTCGGCTGGGGCGGCGTGCTCAAGGTTTCGCTGCAGCCCGACGGCACCTGGGACGGCGGGTCGTTCGCCTCGACGTTCATGAACGGGTCGGGTCTGCCGGCGACGGACCCGGACGATCGGGGCCTGGGGCTGGTGCGTGAGCTCAGTGCCGCGGACTTCCCGGAGACCGGTGCGATCTTCGACGACCTGGGACAGATCAGCCCACCGCAGCCGAGCTGATGGCCGGCCCTACCGCACGGGCACGAAATGGGGACCGGCGGCCGGCGACGTAGGCTGGCCAGCGTGACCATCAGCCTCAGGGAAGAGACCGACCTCGGTCGGACGCGTCGCGCCCGGCGGATTGGGCGGGTGCTGGCCGACACCCACCCGGACGCGCACTGCGAACTCGACCACTCCAATCCGTTGGAGCTGGCCGTGGCGACGATCCTCTCCGCTCAGTGCACGGACAAGCGGGTCAACGAGGTCACCCCAAAGTTGTTCGCCCGGTACCCGCAGGCGGCCGACTACGCCGGCGCCGACCGGGCCGAGCTGGAGGAGCTGATCCGGTCCACCGGCTTCTACCGCAACAAGGCAGATTCGCTGATCCGGCTGGGCCAGGGGCTGGTCGAACGGCACGACGGCCAGGTTCCCGGGAAGCTGACCGAACTGGTCTCCCTGGCCGGAATCGGCCGCAAGACGGCGAATGTCATCCTCGGCAACGCGTTCGGCGTGCCGGGAATCACCGTCGACACGCACTTCAACCGACTCGTACGGCGGTGGGGGCTGACCACCGAGACCGACCCGGTCAAGATCGAGCACGCGATCGGGGCGCTCTATCCGAAGCGCGACTGGACGATGCTGTCGCACCGGATCATCTTCCACGGGCGGCGGGTCTGCCCGGCCCGGAAGCCGGCTTGCGGCGCCTGCACCCTGGCGAAGCTCTGCCCGTCGTACGGGACTGGGCCGACCGATCCGGCGGTGGCCGCGCGACTGCTCAAGGGCCCCCGGGCCCGGGACCTCGCGGTGGCCGCCGGAGTTGATCCGGAGCTGGTGCCAGCCCAGGACGGGGCGGTGGAGGCACCGTGAGGAAGCGGCTCGTAGCCCTACTCGTCCCAGCGTTGCTGACGGTGGCCGGCTGTACCGACGCCGGGCCGGAGAACGCCCCCATCACCCGGGACGAGGCGGCGCAGAGCCGGCCGTCCCCGTTCGCGGACTGCTCCGGCCTGACCACCGACCGGCCCAGTGCCCCACCCGCCGCCCCGGCCCCCGGCGGCACGCCCCTGCCGGAGCTGACGCTGACCTGCTTCACCGGCGGTGCTCCGGTCGAACTGCAGCAGCTCAAGGGCCCAGCAGTGATCAATCTTTGGGCCTCGTGGTGCGCCCCCTGCCGGGCCGAGCTGCCCGCGTTCCAGCGGCTCAGCGAGCGGACCGAAGGGCAGCTGACGGTCGTCGGGGTGAACATGCGGGACACCCGCAGCGGCGCCCAGTCAATCGGCGAGGACTTCGGGGTCCGCTTCCCCAGCCTGATCGACCAGGGTGAGGCGTTGCAACGGGCGTTGGGACGCAACGCCATCCCGATGACCGTCCTCATTGACGCGAACAGCCGGATCCGACACGTCGATGTCTCCGGGGCGCTCGACGACGCCCGCCTCGCGGAGCTGGTCCGGGTGCACCTGGGCGTGGCGGTGCCGGAATGAGCCGCCCGTACCTCGCCCGCTACCTGGGTGCGGCGGTGGCGTGATGAGTCGGCAGCCGCCCTCCTGGCTGGACCCGCTGCTGACCCGGCTGGGCAGCGCCCGGACGGAGGACTTCACCCGGCTGGTTACCCCGCAAAGCGGTGGGCGGGAGAGCGCCGTGCTGGTGCTGCTCGGCGAGGCCCCCGGCGCCGGCCCGGACGTGCTGATCCTCCAGCGAGCCGCCACCCTGCGCAACCACGCGGGACAGCCGGCCTTTCCCGGTGGCGCCGCCGACCCGGAGGACGCGGATGCCTCCGCGACGGCGCTCCGCGAGGCGAACGAGGAGGTTGACCTCGATCCGAGAACCGTCACCGTCCTCGCCGAACTGCCGAAGCTGTGGATTCCGGTCAGCGACTTCGTGGTGACCCCGGTGCTCGGCTGGTGGCACGCCCCCCACCCAGTGCACCCACGGGAGCCGGCCGAGGTGGCGCACGTGGCCCGGATGCCGATCACTGAACTGGTTGACCCGGAGAATCGGCTGCGCGTACGCCACCCGAGTGGCTGGATCGGCCCGGCCTTCTCCGCCCGCGGCATGCTGGTGTGGGGATTCACCGCGGGGGTGCTCTCCGCCCTGCTCGACATGGGGGGCTGGGCCCGCCCGTGGCGTCCGGGACCGGTGGTGGACCTTCCCCCGGTGGGCGCCGATCCGGCACCCTCGGCCGGGACCGACGCGGCGGACGAGAGCGCTCTGCGCTGACTCCAGTGACCTTGCGTAGCGGCAGCAGCCGGTACGTGGGCCCGGGCCCCGTAGGCTGGACACGTGTCCGCCGTGGATCTCGTACTGCTCCTGCTCATGCTCGTGTTCGCGATCAGCGGATACCGCCAGGGCTTCGTCACCGGCGTGCTGTCGTTTTCCGGGTTCTTCCTCGGAGCGCTGGCCGGCCTTCAGATCGGCCCCCGGCTCGCCCAGCAGTTCCTGGACAGCGGCACCCGAGTGCTGGTCTCACTGGTGGCGATCTTCGGGCTGGCGGTGCTGGGGCAGGCGCTGGCCGGCTGGCTCGGCACGCGCCTGCGACGCACGATTCGTAGTGACTTCGGGCGACAGGCGGACGACATCGGTGGCGCCTTCGTCTCGCTGTTCGCCGTGCTCCTGGTCGCCTGGTTGGTCGCGGTCCCGCTGGGCTCGTCCTCGCTGCCCTGGCTGGCCTCCGCGGTCCGCAACAGCGCGCTGCTCACCGTGGTGGACCGGGTCCTGCCCGACCAGGCGCAGGAGCTCTCCACCGCGCTGCGGGAGACCGTCGACACCAACGGCTTCCCGGACGTCTTCGGTGACCTGGCGCCCACCCGCGCCCGGCAGGTGGCCCCGCCCGACCCCGCCCTCGTCGGATCACAGGTGGTGGCCAACAGTAAGAGCTCCGTGGTCAAGGTGCTCGGCTCCGCCCCAAGCTGCTCCCGCCGCCTGGAGGGCTCCGGCTTCGTCTACGCCGACGACCGGGTGATGACCAACGCGCACGTGGTGGCCGGAACCCGCTCCACCGTCGTCGAGCTCAACGGCGAACGGTACGACGCCCGGGTGGTGGTGTACGACCCGGACCGAGACCTGGCAGTCCTGCACGTCCCGGGTCTGCCCGGCCCGTCGATGCGCTTCGCCGCCGGCAACGAGGACAGCGGCGCGGACGCGATCGTGCTCGGCTTCCCGCTCGACGGCCCGTACAACGCGCAGTCAGCCCGGGTCCGAGAGGTTGACGAGATCACCGGACCGGACATCTACTCCAGCGGGAAGGTGACCCGGGAGGTGTACACCATTCGGGCCCTGGTGCAGAGCGGAAACTCCGGCGGCCCGTTGGTCTCCACGAACGGCCTGGTGCTCGGGGTGATCTTCGCGGCGGCGGCCGACGACCCGAACACCGGCTTCGCGGTGACCGCGGCCGAGGCCCGCTCGGTCGCCCTGGCCGGAGCCGAACGTGTGCGTGGCGTCAGCACCGGCGGGTGCACCTGAGTGGCTCAACGACGGCGCGGTGGGGTGACCCGCCAGACCGTGAACACCGCGGCGGTCGCGGCCACCACGCCGGTACCCAGCAACCACCCGGCAACCACGTCGCTGCTCCAGTGCACGCCCAGCGCCACCCGGCTGAAGCCGGTCACCCCGGCGAGGAGGAACGCAGCGGCCCAGACCGCGTACCGCTTGGCAAAGTGGCCCGGCCGGGGTCGGAAGACCACCAGCAGTACGCCGGCGGCGAGCGCCGCGTTCAGCGCGTGCCCGGACGGAAACGCGAGCCCGACCGCCTGGGCCAGGGGGTTCGAAAACTCCGGCCGGGGACGCCCTACGAGCAGCTTGAGCAGCGGGCTCAGCAGCCCGCCGACCGTCATGGTGACGGCGACCCAGAGCGCCAGCTGCCGAGCCCGACGCCGGGCCAGCCAGCCAACCACCACCAGCGCGCCCAACCGCAGCGGCATCGGTGCGAAGACCTCGGTCCACACGTTCAGCGCCCCGGCCCACCCCGGATGCCGCAGGCCGTACCCGACGAGCGCCTCGGTTACCGCCCGGTCCAGCCGCCGCAGCGGCGACCAGGACGCCAGCACCAGCAGCGCGAGTAGAAACGGCACCAGCACCAGGAACGCGGAAACGACGGCGAGGGTCAGCCGCAACCCCAGCCCGTCGTCGGGGTGCAGGCGGCGGTCGCGCCACGACGGCCGGGCGGCGGTACCGAGGCCGGACGCGCGCATAGCTCCGTCTACCCGGATCGCCACCGGGCATGCCGATGCGGTGGACCTGCCCGGCGCGGCATCCCTACCAGCGGAATCGGCCCGCCTTGCGGGCACCATCGGCGGGCAGCGCGGCGGGAAACGCCAGCCCGGTCACGGTTACTCCGACGTGGAGCCGGCCCCCGCTCCAACCGACCACGGCTCCCACGGCTCCCACGAGGCGGATGGGACAGCCGGGACGAACTCGAGCCCGGCACGGTCGGTGTTCGCGCTGGCCGTGGATGGCGCCGGACCGAAGCCGACCACCCCCGGCGAGGACTGGTCATCCAGCGGGTTGAGCCCAACCGGGTCCACCTCGGCGGTCAGTGCCGCGACCGGGTCGATCAGCCCGTACCCGAAGCTGTCGTCCCGCCCGGCGGGACCGATGTCCCGAGCGGTGCGCAGCATTCGATTGATCACATCGCCAGCGGGCATCTCTGGATACCGGGCGCGGATCAGCGCGGCGGTGGCGGAGACCAGTGGCGTGCCGAAGCTGGTGCCCTGAACCCGCCAGTACCGGTCTGGCGGCCGCGCGCCCACCAGACCGGCCGCGGGCGCGGTGAGCACCGTCTCCCGGCCAGTGATCGCGCCGGACCAGAGATTCTCACTCTCCCGGTCCAGCCCGGAGACCGCGATCACCCCCGGCTCCCGAGCCGGGTACCAGACCGTGCTGGAGCTTGCGGCAGTCTCGTTGCCGGTGCAGGCGACGACCACCACGTCCCGGGCGAACGCGTAATCCAACGCGGCGGCCAGCGCCGGGCTGGCGCTGCTGCCGCCGAGTGACAGGTTGATCACCCGGGCGCCGTTGTCAACGGCCCACCGTACGCCGTTCGCCACGATCAAGGCGTCGTCGTAACGGTTCTCCGCGTCCAAGACCCGTACCGGCAGGATCCGGGCGTCGGGGGCGAGGCCCACCACCCCGCGGCTGTCGTCGCGGCGGCCCGCGATCAATCCGGCCACGGCCGTACCGTGACCCACCGGATCCGGGTCGGCGGTGCTCGACGGATCGACCAGGTCGAGACCGGGTAGCACCCGCCCAGCCAGGTCCGGATGGTTGGCATCCACGCCGGAGTCGATGACCGCCACCACCACCCCGGCCCCGGTTGAGGTGCGCCACGCCATACTGGCGCGCAACAGGTCCAGCTGCCACTGATCGTCGCGAGCCTGGTCGGCGGAGCGGTCGGTCGACTCCACCAAGGTCCTACCGGCCGAGTGGCCCGGCCCTCCGGCGGCGATCTGCCCAATGTGGCCGGGGAGGGTGGTGCTGACCTGCCCGGCGTGCGGGACGACGGCGACCGGCACGGCAACGGCGACGGCGACCGAGGTCAGCGAGAGCCACACCCGTCTGGCTCTCCGGCGGGCGGGGGACCTGCTACCACGCCGCACCCCGGTCACGTCCTCGACCATTTGCGTTCGACCAACCTAGCCATAACGTTCGGAGGCTACCGGTTTCCGCGGCCCTGCTGGTGCATTCGGGCAATATTTGCCAGCCAACGACTGGTGGGTGAGCTGGCCAACCCCGTCCGGGTACGCGCGGTTGCCGGTCGACCGGCACGAACGGGCCCGGGGGCTGCTCGGTTGAGCGCCCCCGGGCCCGCCGGTGTTTGGGTCAGTGCGCGGAGTCGCCGTGCTCCGCGGCCTCCCGGCCGCGCCGGATCGACGCGACGATCTCCTCCTCCGCCTCCTGCCGGCCCACCCAGGTGGCGCCCTCGACGGACTTGCCAGGCTCGAGGTCCTTGTACACCTCGAAGAAGTGCTGGATCTCCAGGCGGTCGAACTCACCGAGGTGGTGGATGTCGCGGAGGTGCTCCTGACGTGGGTCCTCGTACGGGACGCAAAGGACCTTGTCGTCGCCACCCTTCTCGTCGGTCATCCGGAACATGCCGATGGTGCGGCACCGGATCAGGCAGCCCGGAAAGGTCGGCTCCGGGACCAGTACCAGAGCGTCCAGCGGGTCGCCGTCCTCGCCCAGAGTGCCCTCGATGAAGCCATAGTCGGCTGGGTACTGCGTGGAAGTGAAGAGGGTGCGGTCCAGCCGGATCCGACCGGTCACGTGGTCAACCTCGTACTTGTTGCGGTGACCCTTCGGGATCTCAACCGTGACGTCGAAATCCATCTGCACGCTCCTCGTCTGCCCACGCTGGCATTGACCGGCGGCGTTCGTCGCCAGACAGGTGAAACCCCGCCCGACGGTCCGGTGGCCGCTTAGTCTTCGGACCGAAGTAGTGTCACCCAAGCAGGTTCCGCGGGGCGAGGAGGGGGCCGTGGGGAGGGAAGATTCACACTACCGTCCGGAGCATAGTCCTGGACGGGAGACCGGTAGATCTGCTCGAGGTAGCGCGGTTGGGCGGGCGCCAGTGCCCGAGGCGCACCCCAACCACTGGCCCGCTGCCGAGCCCGAACCGGGAGCGTCGCCGGACCAGCCGAGCTGGCCCAAGCCGGAACCGGGAGCGTCGCCGGACCAGCCGAGCTGGCCTAAGCCGGTGCCACCGGCGGCTTCCTCCGACAGCGGCAGCCGCGGCCCTGTACCGTCCGGTGCGACCTCGTCCGGTCGCCCCCGGCGTTGGCTACTGCCGGCCGTGCTGGCCTCGGTGGTGCTCCTCGCGCTGGGCGCGGTCGGGGTCATCATGGTGCGGCCGGATCCGGAGGCCCAGTGGAGTGATGGGGACGCCGCCGCGCAGCCGCCGGCGGTGCTGGCCGCGGCCGACGTGACCGCGCCCGAACCCGCCGCCGCCGGGGTGCGCGCCGTGCTCGACCCGCTGGTCAGCTCCGCCGCGTTGGGTGACCGGGCCAACGTCTCGGTCGCCGACGTCGCGACCGGAACGATCCTGTATGACCAGGGCGCTGGTGACGGCACCGTGCCCGCCTCGGTGACCAAACTGGTCACCGCCGCGACCGTGCTCGCCGCGCGTGGTCCGGGGCACCGGATTCCCACCCGGGCGGTTGCCGGGGCAGCCCCGGGCGAGGTTGTGCTCATCGGTGGGGGCGACCCGACGCTCGCCGTGGACGGCTCCGGCTTCTACCCGGGCGCGGCGCGCCTTGATGAGCTGGCCGCGCAGGTGAAGACGGCGCTTGGTGGCGTCGCCCCGACACGGGTCGTGGTCGACTCGTCGCTGTACTCCGGGCCGGCGTACGCCTCCGGCTGGGACGACGACATTTTCTCTGGAGGGTACGGCTCGGCGGTTACCGCGCTGATGACCGACGGCGCCCGCAGTGACCTGGAGCAGGCGAAACGGGAATACGACAACGGCGATAACGCCACCGAGCGGGTGCCAGAGCCGGATCTGCACGCCGGCGAGGCGTTCGCCCGGCTGCTGGATGTACCGACGGAGGCGGTCGAGCGGGGCCCGGCGCCCGCGGCCGGAGCGGGTGCGACGGCGGGTGCGCCCGGTACTGAGCTGGGTGTGGTGCAGTCGCTGCCGATGGTGCGGCTGGTCGACATCATGATCGTCGACAGTGACAACATGGTGGCTGAGGCTCTGGCCCGGCAGGTGGCCCTGGCTCGGGAACAGCCGGCGTCATTCTCCGGTGCGGGAGAGTCGATGGAGGCGGTCGCGGGGGAGCTGGGGCTGCCGGTTGATGCGCTCACGCTCACCGACGGCAGCGGCCTATCTCGCGCCAATCGAATCAGCCCGGCGCTGCTCACCGACCTGATCCGGCTCGCCGCCGACGGCAGCCGTCCGGAGCTGGCGGCGCTCTTCGGTGGCCTGCCGATCGGCGCCTGGTCGGGCACCCTCGCCGGCCGCTACACCGATGTCGCGGCTCAGGCCGGTGCTGGGATGGTCCGCGCCAAGACCGGCACGCTGACCGGAGTGCACGCGATGGCCGGGCTGGTAACCACCGCCGACGGACGCCTGCTCACCTTCGCGGTGCTCACCGACCGGGCGCCCAGCGGCGGCCTGATACAGGCCCAGGTGACGCTGGACCGGATCACCGCGGCCCTCGCCGCCTGCGGCTGCCGCTGACCTCAGCTTGGGCGGGGCGGTGGGAGTGGGGCCCGACCACGACCGCCGTGGCCCCGGTCGGCGGGCGACCCCACAGGTACGGTGGGCCCATGGCGCAGTTCGTGGACTGGGATCTGGCCGCAGCGACCGCGGGGACGCTCGGCAAGACGGGCCCGCGCGTCTCCTACGCCGAAGCCACGGAGGTCGTCGGCGACCTGCGCCGGCTGACCGACGAGGCGGCCGAGCACGTCGGTGACTTCACCGGGCTCCGATCGCAGGTGTCGCACCCGCCGGTGCAGGTGGTGGACCGTCGTGACTGGGCGGCGGCCAACGTCGCCGGTCTGCGCGAGGTCATCGGCCCCCTGGTCGGTCGGCTCGCGGGAGACAAGCAGCCCGGCATGTTGACCGACGCGATCGGTTCGCGGATCACCGGCGTGCAGGCTGGCACGGTGCTGGCTTACCTGTCCGGCCGGGTCCTCGGCCAATACGAGGTCTTCGCCGGCGAACCGGGCCAGCTACTGCTGATCGCGCCGAACATCGTCGAGGTGGAGCGGAAGCTGGCGGCTGATCCCCGCGACTTTCGGCTCTGGGTCTGTCTGCACGAGGTCACCCACCGCACCCAGTTCACCGCGGTGCCGTGGCTGCGGGCCTACTTTCTCGGTGAGGTGCAGGCGTTCGTCGACGCCGCCAGCAGTGGCGCCGACCCCCTGGTCGATCGGCTACGTCGCGGCGTCGCCGTTCTCGCCGACGCGGTGCGGGAGCCGGCCGGTCGCACCAGCGTCCTGGACATCGTCCAGACGCCGGCCCAGAAGGCGGTGCTGGACCGGCTCACCGCGCTGATGACGCTGCTCGAGGGGCACGCCGAGTTCGTGATGGATGGCGTGGGGCCGCAGGTGATTCCGAGCGTGGAGCGGATCCGGGCCTCGTTCAACCGCCGTCGGGAGTCGGGCAACCCCGTGGAGAAGGCGCTCCGGCGGCTGCTCGGGGTGGAGGTGAAACTGCGCCAGTACGCCGAGGGGCGGAGGTTCGTCCACGGTGTGGTTGAGCGGGTTGGCATGGCGGGCTTCAACCGGGTCTTCGCCTCCCCGCTGACCCTGCCCCGGCTCGCCGAGCTCAGCGACCCGGACGCCTGGGTGGCCCGGGTGCACGGGCCGGCCGGTCCGCTCCCGGCCGGCGACTGACCGACCGTCCGTGGCCGCACTCGCCCCACCGGTCGCCGCGATCCGCCGCGCGATCCGGCATGCGTTGACCGAGCTACCCGGTTCGGGGCCGGTGCTGGTGGCCTGCTCCGGGGGAGCCGACTCGCTGGCACTCGCCGCCGCGACCGCCTTCGTGGCGCCCCGACTCGGGCGATCCGCCGGTCTGGTCACCGTTGACCATGGTCTGCAGAAGGGCTCCGCACAGCGGGCGGCGGCGGTGGCCGACTGGGCCCGGGCAACCGGCCTCACCCCGGTCGAGGTGGTCCGGGTGGACGTGTCCGGGCGGCCTGGTGGCCCGGAGGCCGCCGCCCGGGCGGCCCGCTACCGGGCGTTGACCGAGGTGGCCGACGGGCTTGGGGCGGCGGCGCTACTTACCGGACACACCCGCGACGATCAGGCGGAGACGGTGCTGCTGGCGTTGGCGCGCGGCGCCGGGCCACGCGGCCTGTCCGGGATGCCGGCACGGCGGCGGCTCGGCTCGGCGCTGCTGCTGCGTCCGCTGCTGGAGGTGAGTCGGGAGCAGACCCGGGCGGCCTGCACGGCGCTGGGACTCGACCCCTGGGAGGACCCGCACAACTCCGACCCGGCGTACGCCCGCGCTCGGGTCCGGGCCGAGGTGCTGCCGGTGCTGGTGCGGGCACTCGGGCCGGCGGTGCTGGACAACCTGGCCCGTACCGCCCGGCTGGTCGCGGTCGACACGGCGGCGCTGGATGAGCAGGCCAGCACCGCGCTGGGCGGGGTGCGGCACCCCGATGGGGGGCTCTCCGTGGGCGGGCTCGCGGAGTTGGCGCCGGCGGTCCGCGGGCGGGTGTTGCACGCCTGGGCCCGGGAGCTGGGGGCTCGCCCGGCCGCCCTGTCGCACCGGCATGTGGATGCGTTGGAGGCCCTGGTCACCGGCTGGCGCGGGCAGGGGGCGGCGCACCTGCCGGACGGGCTGCGGGTGCTTCGTCGGGCGGGTCGGCTCACCGCCGACGACCCGGATGCGCAGGTGTGACCGAGGGAGCTTCCGCTGGTCAGCGGGGCGGGGATCGGTCCCGTTTGCTGGTCTTTGCGGAGAAACCCGGCCTGGGTCGTATAAAAGGAGCGGCCCCGCCGACGGAGACCATCGTGCGTACGGCAGGCTAGGAGCCATGGCTGACGGCTCCTGGTACGACGCCGATATCGACCACGTGATCATTTCGGAGGCGCAGATCCGCGAGAAGACGGCGGAGTTGGCCAAGCAGATCTCGGCGGACTACGCCGACATCGAGGACGGGCTACTGCTCGTCTGCGTCCTCAAGGGCGCGGTGATGTTCATGGCCGACTTCGCCCGGGCGCTGGGCCGGCACGGGCCCCCGGCCGAGCTGGAGTTCATGGCGATCTCCTCGTACGGGCAGGGCACCACCTCCTCCGGCGTGGTGCGGATCCTCAAGGACCTGGACCGGGACATCGCCGGCCGGCACGTGGTCGTGGTGGAGGACATCGTCGACTCCGGGCTGACCCTCTCCTGGCTCCTGCGCTACCTGGAGTCCCGCTCGGCGGCGAGCGTCGAGGTGGTCGCGCTGTTCCGCAAGCCGGAGGCGGTGAAGGTGCCGGTCGCGGTCAAGTACGTCGGCTTCGACATCCCGACCGAGTTCGTCGTCGGCTACGGGCTTGACTTCGGCGAGCGCTACCGGGAGTTGCCCTTCGTCGGCGTACTCCGACCCGAGGTCTACGCCCGGTAGGAGCGCTCGCTTCGACGTTCAGCGGACTCTCAGCCGTACGGACTAGGGTTGGGGCCGGCGGCGTGGAGGTAATCTCCACGCCCGACCTCCGCAACCGCGGGACCGGGCGGTTGGGTGGCCGGGTGCGGAGCTCCCGTCCCGCTGGCAGGAACCCCGGTTCGCCCTACGCGTAAGTGCTGGGGCTGGCATGCTCGCAACCGGCACGAACGGTGTACGGTCGAGTGACCGTGGCGCGACGTGGTGCCCCGGGGGTTAGACCGGCCCGCACGGCGGCTCCGCCGCCGCGCTGGCGGCGACACTATTCAGACGGTCCGGACGTCGATCAGGAGGATGCGAGCGTCTCGGCGCTCGACAATAGTATGGAACGTACGCGTTTCTTCCGCCGACCGTTGGTCTGGGTCCTCCTGGTCGGCCTCGGCGCCTTTTTGCTCTACAACGTGGCCTTCAGCGAGCCCGACTACCACCAGGTGGAAACCTCCGTCGCGCTGGAGCAACTCGACAAGGGTGGCATTGAGAAGGCCGTCTTCGCCGACAAGGAGCAGACGCTCCAGCTTGACTTGGCCGAGCCGGCCGAGTTCGGTGATACCACCACCAATCGGATCGAGGCGCAGTTCCCGTACGAGGTCGGTGACCAGGTCTGGAACGACGTCCGCGACGCCGAGGCGAACAACCGCATCACCGGCCCGGTCGACGCGGATGTCTCCCGCGACAGCGTCTGGATGACCCTGCTGATCAGCCTGCTGCCCATCCTGCTGCTGGTGGCCCTGCTGCTGTTCTTCATGTCGCAGATGCAGGGTGGCGGCTCCCGGGTGCTCAACTTTGGCAAGTCCAAGGCCAAGATGATCACCAAGGACACGCCGAAGACGACCTTCGCCGACGTGGCGGGCTCCGAGGAGGCCGTCGAGGAGCTGCACGAGATCAAGGACTTCCTGCAGAACCCGGCGAAGTACCAGGCGCTCGGCGCCAAGATCCCGAAGGGCGTGCTGCTCTTCGGTCCGCCCGGCACCGGTAAGACCCTGCTGGCCCGCGCGGTCGCCGGGGAGGCCGGGGTGCCCTTCTACTCCATCTCCGGCTCGGACTTCGTCGAGATGTTCGTCGGTGTCGGCGCCAGTCGGGTCCGGGACCTCTTCGAGCAGGCCAAGACGAACGCGCCGGCGATCGTCTTCGTGGACGAGATCGACGCGGTCGGTCGCCACCGGGGCGCTGGCATGGGCGGCGGTCACGACGAGCGGGAGCAGACCCTCAACCAGCTCCTCGTCGAGATGGACGGCTTCGACACCAAGGGCGGTGTCATCCTGATCGCCGCCACCAACCGGCCGGACATCCTCGACCCGGCGCTGCTGCGGCCGGGCCGCTTCGACCGGCAGATCCCGGTGGACGCGCCGGACATGGAGGGCCGCAAGGCGATCCTGCGGGTGCACGCCAAGGGCAAGCCGTTCACCCCCGATGTTGATCTCGACGCGGTGGCGCGGCGTACTCCTGGCTTCAGCGGTGCCGACCTGGCCAACGTGATCAACGAGGCTGCACTGCTCACCGCGCGCCGGGACAAGCGGGCAATCACCGACGAGTCCCTGGAAGAGTCGATCGACCGGGTGATCGCTGGCCCGCAGCGCCGTACTCGGGTGATGAGTGACAACGAAAAGAAGATCACGGCGTACCACGAGGGTGGGCACGCGCTGGTCGCCTGGGCGCTGCCGCACGCCGCTCCGGTGCACAAGGTCACCATCCTGTCCCGGGGCCGGTCCCTGGGGCACACCCTGGTCCTGCCAACCGAGGACAAGTACACCCAGACTCGGGCCGAGATGGTCGACACCCTGGCCTACGCGCTAGGTGGCCGGGCCGCCGAGGAGCTGGTGTTCCACGAGCCGACCACCGGCGCTGGCAACGACATCGAGAAGGCCACCCAGCTGGCCCGCGCGATGATCACCCAGTACGGGATGAGCTCGAAGCTCGGTGCGCTCAAGTACGGCAGCAGCGGCGACGAGCCGTTCCTCGGCCGCAACATGGGCAACGAGCGGGGTTACTCCGACGCCGTCGCCGCCGAGATCGACGCCGAGATGCGAGCCCTGATCGAGTTGGCGCACGACGAGGCCTGGGAGATCCTGGTCGAGTACCGCGATGTCCTGGACAACATCGTGCTCGAGCTGATGGAGAAGGAGACCCTCTCCACGGCCGACATGGCGCGCATCTGCGACCGGGTCGTGAAGCGCCCGCCGATGGCTCCGTACAACGGGTTCGGCAAGCGCCAGCCCTCCACCGAGCCGCCGGTTCGCACGCCCGCCGAGAATGAGGCGCTCAAGGCTCAGGGCCCGGCCGACGCCGCATCCATCAGCGGTGCCGCCTCGAACAACTCGGAGGGACCACACTGAACAGCGACGACGAGGTGGCCAACCGCTCGGAGGGGTTGGCCGCCTCCGCCACCAAGACCGACGGCGACCTGGACCACGTCGCCGCCCGGTTGGTCAGCGGTCGGCTCACCGGCGGTCCGGTCGAGGAGAGCGTTGACCTGGTTCGGCTGGAGAAGGCGGTCCGCGAGATCCTGATCGCGGTCGGCGAAGACCCGGACCGCGAAGGGCTCCAGCAGACCCCGGCCCGGGTAGCCCGGGCCTACGTCGAGTTGTTCGCCGGGCTCCGGGTCGACCCGGCGCAGGTGCTCAACACCACCTTCGAGGCCAACCACGACGAGCTGGTGCTGGTCCAGGGCATCGATGTGATGAGCCTCTGCGAGCACCACCTGCTGCCGTTTCGGGGCAGTGCCCACATTGGGTACATTCCCGGCTCGGACGGCCGGGTTACCGGGCTGTCCAAGCTGGCCCGACTGGTAGAGGTCTTCGCACGTCGTCCCCAGGTGCAGGAGCGGCTCACCGTACAAATCGCCGACCTGCTGATGGCGCAGCTCCAGCCGCGCGGCGTGATCGTCGTCCTGGAGTGCGAGCACATGTGCATGGCGATGCGCGGCATTCAGAAGTCGGGGGCCTGCACGATCACCTCCGCGGTACGCGGCAGCCTGCAAGAGGACGCGCGAACCCGCGCCGAGGCGATGGCCCTGATCAACTCGCGCTGACCCCACCCGCCCGGCGGGTCATCAGCGCCGGGCGGCCCCACTCCGCCCCGGGACGCCGCTACGCCTGCGCCGAGCTCAGCCCAGTAGGGCGAGCAGGAGCACCGCACTGGTCAAAACGGCCGGGACTAGGCAGACCAGCGCCCCGAGCCGCGGAGTGCGATCCGGCTGCCCGCCCGCCTTCGGCCCGGCGAGGCGCCCCACCCACCACCAGCCCGCTGCGAACGCCGCCGCCGGCGTGGCCAGCCCGACAACCAGCGCAGCGGCGCTCACCGTGCTGGGGCCGGTGACGGCGAGCAGGATCAGCTGGACCAACGGCATCAGCAGGGCCAGCGGGGCATAGCAGAGCAGGTTACGGGCGATGACGGGCCAGCCCGCCAAATTGACCAGCCCGCGGGCGGTCAGTGCGGCCTCCGCCGACTCCACCCGGCCGGCCGCCCCCCGCAGCGCCGCCAGCACCTTCGCCGGCCCACTCGCCATCGACCGATTCGCCGCCGAGAGCTCCGGTGGCGTCGGCGCCAGCGAGATCGGCGGTACGCCGGACTCGCGCAGCCGCGCCTCCTGCCCGGCCAGCTGGGCCCGGACCAGCGCCAGCTCCTCCCGGGCGGCCGCGACCGCGCGGGCCTGCTCGCCCGCGGCGGTGGCCGCGCTTCGGCGTACCTCGTCGAGCTCCCGGGTGGCCGCGAGGTACTCGTCCCACGCCACCTCAACCGGCTCGTGGGCGGCCTCCGCCTCGTGGGCTACCTCGACCCCTTCGTGGGCCTCCTCCAGCTCGTGCGCTACCTCGACCGCTTCGGGGGCTGCCTCCGACCCGTGGGCTGGCTCAGGCTCAGGCGTTGCCTCGACCGGCTCGCGGTCAGGTAGCGGCTGGTGGGCCGGCGCCGGCGGATGAACCGGCCGCGGAACGTGGATCGGCGGCATCGGCGGGGCAGCCGGGGGGTGCTGCCGGTCCGGGCCCCGATCCTGGCTGGGAATCCGGCTCACGTTAGGGCCGGATTCGTGGCGAACGGAACCAGGACCACACCCTGCCCGCTGTGGCCGTCCCAAAGCAACGCCCGGTCTGGTCGAGGACGCCACTCCACCGGGCGACCACAGAGCGCCCCGAGCTGGGCCCCCGGCACGTCCACGACGGCGACCGTGGCGAGCTTGGCCAACTCGTCTCCTGGTTCGAGTAGGGACGCGAATGAGGATACGGTGCCCCACCGGCCGAGCAGGTGACGACCGGCCGGCGGACCCTCCCGGAGCAGGGTGGCGAGCCGGTCCGGCGGAACCTGTCCGGAATCCAGCCCGTCCAGGTCGAAAACGACCAGGTAGGCCGGCTCGGCCGAGTCGAGGACGGCCGGCAGGTCAGCCTGATCCACCACCTCGACCGAGTGCTCAGTGGCCAACTCGGCGGCGAGCGCCGCCGCGAGGGGCCCCGCCTCGTCCGCGGGCGGCACCACCACGAACCGGGCGGAACCCGGCTGGTGGTGGGCGGCGACACTGCGGGCCGCGCTGACCAGCAGGCCAGCCGCCGCCACGCCGGCGCCGAGCACCGCCAGATTGCGCCCCGGGGCGGGGTCGAGCGACACCGCCACCGTCGACCGGGTCACATCCACCGCCCGGCCCAGCAGCGCCACCGGCCCGGTCGCCCCACCGGCCACCGCCGACCGGTACCGGGGGTCGTTGCGGAGCTGCGGCTGGGCGTAACCGGCGAAGACGACCGGCGGTGCACTCCGCTCCGGGCGGGCATCCCAGAGCCGGTGCCGCAGGCCCTCCACCGCCTCGCAGTGATCCAGTGGATCGGGGAAGCGGACCACCCGCTCGTGTCCCCGAATGGCGCCACGCGGCCCCCCGAGGCCGCCCGCGGTGTTGACCACCGCACTCCCCACCGCCAGCCCGGCCGCCGAGTCGTTGGTCGAGGCCAACACCGCGCCCCCGCCGGGAAGCGCCACCCGCACCGGGAACTGCCCGAGCAGCGGATCCCGGTCACTGCGCGCCCGAAGGCCCAGGTCGCCCTCCCCGGCCAGGAGCAGATGCACGCCGTACGACCGGCCGGTGTGCGCCACGGTCTCGAGCAGGGCCCGCGCCTCGGAGGCGATCCGGTCCCGGCCGGTGAGTAGTCGCGGAAGGCCGTCCACCGCGGCGACGATCCGCGGTAGCTCCCGGTGCTGCCGCAGCTCCTGGTACCGCTGCCCGCCGGCCCGGACACCGGCTTCCTCGCGGCGGCGGACCTCGGTGGCCAGGAGGTCAAACAGATCCAGCACGTACTCCCGGTCGGCGGTGATCGCGGCCGCCCGGACCTGCGGAATCCAGGAGCGGTCGCGTTCGGTTTGGAGGAACTCGGCGAAGGACTCCCCGGCGCCGAGGTCGGCCAGGTAGACGACGAGCTCCTCGGGACCGTAGCGGGCGGTCAGGCCGAGCAGGGCGGTGGCGAGGAACGTTGATCGGCTGGTGTCGGAGCGGCCACTCACCAACCAGTGTGGCGTCAGCTCCGAGAAACCCAGGGAGACCGGCCGCCCCCCGGCGTCCCCCACCGTCGTCGTCATCCCCGCGCGGGAACTCGTCGTCCACAGCGGCTCGCTCGGCGCCGGAAGTAGCTCGGCCAGGGCCAGCCGTGAGCCCTCCTCCACCTGCTCGGCGAGGCGCCGGCAGACCTTGTCAACGAGGTCTGCCGGCGGATCCGGTTCGAGGAAGACCGGTGAGTTCAACCCGCCCGGAGGATCCGCCTCCGGCGCCCCGAAGGCCGTGCCGGGAGGGCCAGTGAGCAGTGCGTACGCACTGCGGATCGTCAACGAGGCGGCGTGTGGCAGCGGCGCGCGGCCGACCGGCCACCCGGCCACCAGCAGGTGCAGGCCACTCGCGCCACCCTGCTCGGCAAGCGCCTCCAGGCGGATCAGGTCGGTGTGGTCGGTGGATTCGGGCAGCGCGGCGACGACCAGGAGCAGGGTTCGGTCGTACCGGCGTCGACCGTCTCCGGCCGGGGCCACCCACCGCTCCGCCTCCGCCAGCACCGTCCGCAGGCCGGCGACGTCCGTAACCGGGGGTGGCAGGAGGCCGGCGTCGGCGAGCGCCCCGAACGGGGCCAGCGCGGTACCCGTACCGTCGACCGCGCGGACCAGCAGCGCTCCGGCCGGCGTGGCCGCCAGCAGTCGCAACAGGACGGCCCGGACCAGGCCCGCCACCCGCGGGTCCCCGGTGTCGGCATCGATCGCCAGGTTCCCGGTACCGATCAGCGGGACCAGTGCGGGGAAGCGCGCCTCGTCGAGCGGGGCGGCGGTGCCGACCCGGACGAAGGGCGGCGGCCCCTCCCCGGCGACGGTCCCCGCCGGCAGGGTCTCCAGCGCGGCTCCCGCCCAGCCGGGGGCGAGTTGGTCGGCGGCGCTCCGCAGCCGGTCGGCGAGCTCGTACTGGCGGGCGTGGTCGGCGGGAGCGGGACGAATATCGTCCAGGACGTCGGCGGCGGCGACCGCGGTGGCGGCGGCCTGCCGGTGTAGGGCAGCGGCCCGGTTCGCCCGCCTCCTCGGACCCACCGTGTCCACCCCCTTTTCGCGAGGTCGGCGACCCACCCCGCGCGAAGACCGTAGCGCAGGACGACCTGGTTCCGGCGGAGGCGCCGCGGTGCTGCGTCGGTGTTGTTGCCGACGTTACCGGTGGGGAGGAAGCCGTCACGATCCGCCTAATCTGGGCATTGGGCCAGCGGCCGGTAGCCGTTAGCCTCAGGGAGTGGAATCAGTGCAGCCCCCCGCCGGTTCCCAGGTGTCCCGCCTACCGGCGCAGCGGCCCCCCTCCGAGCAACTGGCGGCCCCACCCTCGGCGCCCGCGCCAGGAGCGGGGACGCCGGTCCCGCCGCGGCGGCAACGCCTTCGCACCATCCTCACCGTGACCGCCGCCGTGCTGACGGCGCTCGTGCTGGGCGGGATCGTCGGTGGCTACGTCCTCTACGACCGGGCCACCACCCCCGACCGCAGCGCGCCCGAGGTGGTCGTGGACAACTACCTTCGCGCGTTCCTCGTGGACCGCGATGACACGCTCGCCGACCTGTTCGTCTGCGCCGAGGGAGCGTCCGTCGCTGAGCTGGGGGCGCTGCGTGAGGAACTGGCCGCGCGGGAGGCGCGCTTCGCGGTGCCGATCTCCGTCAGATGGGGAAATCTTGTGATTGGGCGCGAGGGTGACGAGGCGGTCGTCGAGGTGGAATTGGTGATCTCCGCCTACGTTGACGGTGGCAGCTACAGCGAACGGCAGCCGTGGCGCTTCACCACCCGGCTGGGCGAGGACTGGCGGGTCTGCGCCGGCGCGCGGGTTGACTGACCCTATTCGATCCAGAGCAGGTGGACGGGGACCTCGAGTGTGGTCGGGGTCTGCCCGCGCCAGGCCCAGCGATACCACTCGACCTCGGGGGTGACCCGGACGCAGATGTCCCCCTCGGCGCTCGAGTAGGTCTCGGTGACCGCGCGGAGGTCCCGGTGCTCGACCGAGCCCTCCACGTGCACGACCCGCCGGCCGGCGACGGCGTCGGCCTCGAAGACCGGCGTCGGCGCCCGATGCGTGGGCGCGTCCAGGGAGACCAGCCGATCGGCCTCCGCGGGCGGCGCCTCCGGCCGTAGTCCGACCGTCTCCACCCAGACCCGGTCGACCGGAACGAGGGGGGCGAAGACCTCGACCTGATCGGCCTCGGCGCGGTACCACTCGTGCTCGGCGATGACCGGCACGTAGGTGCGGCTGCCCTGCACCACGCGGTCGTCCGCGCGGAGGTCACCGCGCCAGCCCAGCCCGGGTTGACCGACCCGCACCCGGCGTCCGCGCAGCTCGACCGGGCCGGAGGCGGGCAGCACCGCGATCGGTCGGGGTGGCAGCGGCGCCCAGTCCGGCTGGTCCAGGAAGGGGTCTGGGAGGGGGTCTGTCATCGCCGTCGTGCCTCACTCCACGCTTCGCAGCGGCGCGCCTTGCTCCCGCATGAAGCGCACCGGGTCGATTGCGCCGTGGCGGCTCCGATCCCCGTCGACGTGCACCTCGAAGTGCAGGTGCGGGCCGGAGGAGTTGCCGCTGCTGCCGATCACCCCGATCTCCTCCCCGGCACGCACGGTCTGACCCGCGCTGACCTTGGGTTGCTCCGCTAGGTGGCAGTAGCGGGTGATGATCTTCCCGGCGTGGGCGATGTCGACGAACCAGCCGCAGCCGCCCTTGCCCGGCCAGCCGTCCACGTCGCAGCTCAGTTCCCCGGACCGATCCGGGTCGCAGCGGGAGACCAGGACCCGTCCGCTGGCGGCGGCGCGGATCGGGGTGCCCTTACCGGCGGCGATATCCACCCCCTGGTGCGCCGGCCGCTCCTGGGTGCGGAAGCCGGAGCCGACGTCACCGGGGATCGGGGCGGTCCAACCGGAGGCGGCGATCCGGCCATCCTCCGCGGCGTCGCAGGCGTGCCCGTCGCCGACCGGCACGGTCCGGGCCGCGCCGCCGGCCAGCGAGTTGACGATCGTCGAGGCCAGCGCCTCATGCTTCGCGTAGGCGTCCGGGAAGGCGCTGATCTGCACGGCCTGCGCGGCCCGGGTCAGCGGAAGCTGCTCCCAACCGGAGACCGCCAGCAGCTTCTCGTAGAACTTGCGGGCCGCGTACTCCGGCGTCATCCGCTCCTTGACCGTGCCCCAGCCTGCCCGCTGCTGGAACAGGCCCACCGAGTCATGGTCCGAGCCGACGCCCTCGTTGGGGAGCTGCTCCGACCCGGGGACCGTGGGGTTGGCGAGATTGCGCAGCCGGGACTCCTGCATCGCGGTCGCCACGGCGATCACCCAGCCACGGGGTGGCACCTGCAGCTCCTGCCCGACCTGGATGATGCGGGCGGCGTTGCGGAGCTGGAGCTCGCCGTACTGCGACATCTGCGGCATCGCCCCGGTGACCTCGACCCGGAAGTCGTCGGTGCACTCCTGATTGGTGAGCCGGAGTTCGTCCTCGCCGCCGAGTTCGGTGAGGAAGAAGGCGGCCGCGCCGCCAGCGCAGCAGAGCAGGGTCAGCGTCGCGGTGAGCGCGAAGGCCAACACGCCGACGCGCAGGCGACGGTGCTTCGGCTCCGCTGCTCTGCTCATTTCTGCTCCCAGTCCACCGCGTCCACCCGCCACTGTCCGTCCGGCGCCACCAGCTCCAGCCGGAGCTGGCCGGTGTCGAAGGGCACCCGCGCCTCGACGACCGTCTCCGATCGAGCCCTGACCGTCGGGGTGCCCGCCACCTCGCCGGTCGGGACATCGGCCGGGTCCACGTCGACGAGCTGCTCGGCCAACACCGGGGTGGCCAGGGGGCGCAGCCCGGCGTGCCAGCGCTCGGCGGTCATCCCCGGCTCTCCCCGCCAGGCGGTGACGAACTGGGCGGCGACCTGCTCCGGCGCCGCCGCCCCGGGCCGGGTCACCGGCGTGGGGGAGCGCGTGTCGATCAGTCCGTCGTCGCCGACCGTCGGGTGCACCGTGGTGATGGGCTGCTCCGGGCGGTTGCTGAGTCCGTTCCCCGGCTCCTCGGCCCCGGCGACCAGCCGGGTGGTGCCGATGATGCCGAACACCACCACGGCGAGCGCCAGCGCGATTCCCACCCGGGACCGGAGCACCCGGGTGAGGAACTGTTCGATCGTCCGCCGCACCGCGATCACCGGGCCTCGGAGCGGATCCGGGGGTTACTTCGTTCTGGCGCGGGCTTCGCCGTGCCGGGTCGGTAGATGACGAAGGAAGGGCTCTCCTGCGGGCCCTCCGGCTCAGTCCAGCTCGCCGGTGCTCGCCGCGGCCGCGGTGCGGGAGTGGTGCGCTCCGGGGAGCTTCGCTCCCCGGAGGCCGGTGCCCCGTCCCCCGGCCGCTCGCGATGCTCCGGCCGGGCCCCGCCGCCGGTCGTGGGCGTCAGCTCCTCGTGTCGGGCCTCCGGCCGCAGCTTGCCCTGCTCCGCCACCACCGCCCCGCGGCGACCCGAGCTCGGCTCGCCCGCGCCGCGGGGCTCCGCGTCGAGGCGGGACGCCGCGCGCATGTCCCGGAAGAACCGGCGGTGCCAGGAGCTGTCCGAGCCGCCCGTCGCGCTCCCACCCTTGCCGCCGAGCTGGGTGACCCGTCGGTAGGGGCGCAGCAGCAGCCAGCCGACCACGCCGCAGAGCCAGACCAGCACCACCTGGAGCCAGCCGGGCAGCGTCGGGGTGCTCATGATCAGGTCTACGGCGAAGAGGTAGATCGCGGCGCCAGTGCCGAAGATGGCGATGTTGAAGACCGCCGCGACCACCGCGTTACCCAGCCGGCGCAGCCCGGCGCTCGCCGGGCGGAGCAGGCCGATGGTGCCGAGGATCGGCGCGGCGATCACCGCCCAGCGGAAGAGTAGGAAGCCCAACAGCACCAGCACCGACGCGGTGAGATCGAACATCGCGAAAAGCAGCGCGGCGAGCACCGCGATGAAGCCGGCGCCGACCCGGTCCATGTCCCGGATCCCCTGGAGGTACTCGTAGGCCTCGGGATCCTCCTGCTTGATCTGCTGCGCGACCCGCGCCCACTGCTGTTGCTTGGCCCGGACGGTAGCCTCCCGGGTGGCCGGGAACTCCCGGAGCTTTTCCACCTCTTCCCAGGAGAAGGACTTCGCGTCGTAGAGCGCCGGGCCGTACTTCTTCGCGGTCTCGCTGTCGGCCGAGCCCAGCACCCCGCGTAGCCAGTTGCGGTAGAGCATCGTCTCGGTCGCCGTGTCGCTCGCCCGCACCGCCGGCGGCCGGTTGTCGGCACAAGCCGCTGGATTCGGGACCGGGCACTGGTCCGGTGGGACTTCCTGGGTGGCCGGTCCGACCGCATCGTGGACCACCCCCAGCGTGGTGACCAGGGTGCCGTCGGCGACGTTGGCGGACTTCACCGGCCAGGCGGCCAGCGCGGTCACCGCCACCATCACGAGCAGGGCCCAGCCCGCGGTCGTCAGGGCGTTGCTCATCTCCGACTGGCGGGAACGCCAGAGCAGATAGAGTCCGACCACGCAGAGGGTGACGATCCCGAAGACGCTGAACACCTTCTGGTAGACCGCCGTGGTCGCCTGCTCCACCAGCGGATCGGCCCAACCCCACATCGACCGCGGATCCCAGGCCCGCTCCCGCAGCGCGTTCGAGGCACCGATGATCGCGGTGGCGATCATGAACTCGCCGTTGGCGACCGTGTTGGTGAACTTGTACTCCGGGTGCAGCACCGTGGTGGCGCAGCCGGTGTCGATGTCGTAGGTGGTGTAGCCGTAGCCCGCGTAGCCGTAGTCGCTGTAGTACCCCTGGCGGCCGTCTTCCTTCGCGGAGTCCGGGCGGGCCGCGAACCAGCCGGCGAGGCCGGAGTCCGGCGCCGTCGGCGTCGGGGCGTTGCGGCAGGTGACGTCGTCCTCGGCGACCTCCGCGAGCCGGGACACACAGGCGCGGAAGTCGGCCTGCCACTGTTCGGTGGTGCAGGGGCTGGCTGGGGCCTGCGTGGGAAGCTCCGGTGCTGCCGCTGCCGCTGCCGCTGCCGCGCCGATCCCCGGCCAGCTGACCGTGGCCCCGGCGAGGACGCCGAGAGCCAGCAGGAGCGCCACCGTCCGAGCCCGGGCCCCGGCCATCTCACGCCTCCAGATCCGCTACGACGGGTAGCACTCCAGCCGCGGCGGCGATCGCCGCCGGTGTGGTGTCGAGGTGGTCGAGCAGCCCATCGACGTACGAGACGTCGACTCGGACCTTCTGCACCCGCCCGTCAACGTCGCGCATGACGAACTCGCGGTAGCCGAGGCGGGCGGCCGAGGCGCTGTCGGCGGCGGAGAGGGAGGCGAGGGTGGCCTCGTACCCGTCGTTGACCGGGACCCGCAGCAGGCGTAGCGCCTCGGAGGCGATCTCCTCATCTTCGGCGATCCGCCCGACGAAGACCGTGGAGACCAGGTTCTGCACGTCGAGGCCGAGAATGTCCTTCGGGTTCTGCGAGGCGACCAGCGCGGCCAAGTTCCACTTGCGGGAGTCCCGGGCCAGCCGGACCAGGAACGACCGCCCGGACCGCCAGCCCTCCATGAAGTGCGCCTCATCCAGCCCGACCAGCTTGCGCGACGACATCGAGCCGCCGTAGCAGCGGCGGACGGCGAGCCGGTGCGCGGTGTGCAGCATGGGTAGGGCGAGCGCCTCCTCCGCCGACCAGTACTCTCGCTCGATCTTGAGGTCGGGGAGGCGGAGACCGGCCATCGTGATCACGGTGAGGGTGGCGTCCGGCCCGAGCAGCCCCTCCGGGGGGCGACCGAAGAAGAGCATGGCCAGCGGCATCTCGGCGGTGTCCAGCAGGAGGTTGGCCAACTCCCGGCCGGCGTCGTCGTCGAGCTTGCCCAGGGTGGCGACCACATCGTCCAGAGTGGCCGTCTCCTCCGCCGGCACCTGGCGTACGGCGTGCCGGAAGAGCGTGGCGGTGGAGGCCTCCCGCGCGACCTGCGGCGGCACCAGCATCATGCAGATGTCCTGGACCAGCATCCGGCGCTCGGCCCGGGCGTTGGAGACCGCGATCTCGAACTCCCGCTCCCCCGCGTCACCGGCGCTGAACTCGCTGCGCAGCGGCGTGGGGATCAGCGAGTACGGCGCGAGGGTGCCGGGCTCGGAGCCGGTCAGGTTCAGCACCCGCGCGTACGGGGCCAGCTCCGGCATGGCGCAGAGCCGGGCGAGCGGACCGGAGGGGTCGAGCAGCGTCACCTGCACCCCGCGGCGGGCAGCGAGGTAGCCGAGGGCGCCGAGCAGGGTGGACTTGCCGCCGCCGGGCTCGGCCACGAAGACCCCGAGCCCCGAGCGCTCCCGCACCTCCATCGGGAAGTGCAGGTCGAGGAAGACCGGCCGGCGGCAGGTGCCGGCGGTACGCCCGATCAGGTCGCCCCGGCGGTCCCCGACGGTCGAGGCGGCCTGCGGGAGCGCGGCGGCGAAGAGGTTGACCGGCATCCGGCGGACGTAGCCGGTGTTGGCGATCGGCTCGCCGGGGATGAACTCGCGGGCCAGCCAGTCCTGGTTCTTCGGGTGCTGGAGCGAGACCCGCAGCTCTCGGGAGTAGAGCTGGATCAGCCGGCGGGCGCGTTCCAGGCACTCCTCTCGGGTCCGGCCGCCGACGGCGAGTCGGTGCCAGCCGTGCGCGCGGGCGGATTCGACCGGCAACCCGGTGGTCATCTCGTCGCCGATGACCAGGGCCCGCTCCGCGAGGCGTTCCAACTCGGGCGGGGCGTCGATGCCGTGTTCGGCGTAGTCGAGCTGCTGGGAGCGGATCATCCGCAGCCGGTGCTCCAGGTTGCGGAAGGAGTCGCCGGAGCCGAGGATGTCGACCCGGCTGGACAACTCCATCGGCCAGGGCAGTCGCTCGTGAAAGTGCAGCCAGGGCTCGTGTCGTTCGGGGATCTCCAGTGGCTCCATCCGGCCCACGGCGAGGACGGCGACGTGCCCCTCCTCCCCGGTCATCCGGTTGACCAGCTTGACCGTGGACCCGTACGGGGTGCGGTAGCGCTCCACCTGTTCGGTCAGGGCGAGCAGGTCGCCGCGTTCCCAGTGCCCGTCGGTGACCGGGGAGAGTCGCCCGGGCGGGGCCATGCAGAGCGCCACCGAGCGGTAGAGGAGCCACTCCAGCTCGGGGGTGGTGACCCGGCGTCCGCGCATTCCGAAGGCACCCAGCACCTCGTCGAACTGCTCGACGGTACGGCCGAGCTTGCGTCGTTCGCCGTCGGCGACGCCGCGACCGAAGGTGCGTCGTACCCGCTCCACCAGAGAGTCGCCCAACGAGCGCCGGGCGAAGGTCACCCCCAGGTACGTCTGTCCCTCGGCATGGTTGACCGAGAGCAGGTGCCGTTGCGCGGCGACCAGATGATCTGCCCAGCTCGGTGTCCCCGGGACGTCGGGTAGCGGTGCCCGGGTGTGGGTGTCGATGGTGCGGGCCCACTCGTCGGCCGGGAACGGGCGGGTGGTGCGCCGCAGGTGCAGGCGGAATCCGGCCAGCCCGGCGTACTGCTCGGAGATCGCCGCGAGCAGCGCTTCCCGCTCGGCGTCGGGACGGAAGGCCCAGCGCACTTCGGGTAGCCAGTACCAGGCGGTGACCGTGTTGGGGGTGAAGGTCAGGTGGCCCGCGATCTCGGTGATGGCCAGCTCCACCGACGGGTCCCGGTCCCTGAATTTGATCTTTGGTGGTCGAACTCGCGCCGGTTTGGTGGCGCGGCCCCGACGGCTGGTGGAGCGCCGATCGGACGGGGGCGCGTCTCCGGTGTCCGGCTCCGGCCGTTCGCTGGGGTGGCGCTGCGGCGCGGCGTCGGCTGGCGGCGGAGCTGTCCGCTCGGTCGCTGGCCGGGCGAGCCGCTCGCCGACCTGGTGCGGTACCCGGGTGGAGCGCCGGGCCGGCCCGGCTGGCGGCCGCTCCACCTCTGTCAGTGCGACGGGGGCGGCTGGTGCGGCGGGAGCGGCTGGTGCGGCGGGAGCGGTTGGTGCGGCGGGGGTGGTTGGTGCGACGGGGGTGGTTGGTGCGGCGGGTGGGTCCGCGGCGACGAGTGGGTCCGCGGCGACGAGCTGCTGGGGGATGGTTGGCTGCTGTTCGCGCGCCGCTGCCCGGCCCGGCGTGGACCGTGCCGGGCGGGTCGCGCCAAACAGGTCGAGGAAGGGGGAGTCGATGTCGGTGCCGGCGGCCGGTGTCGGCTCCGGGGGCGTCCGCTGCTGCAGTGGGCGGGGTGCCTGGAAGACGCCGACCCCGCCATGGCCGGGGGAGGTAGCCCGGGCCGGGTCGGGTCGGGCCTCCCCCCGCTCCAGAGTGTAGTCAAGAGACTGCGTTGCGTCACTTGGGGGCGCGTCCGGCTGCCCGGCCGGGGGTCCCGGCGCGTAGTGGGAACTCATGCGACCGCCTCACCCGCGTCGTTGCACTGCCCGGTCATGCCAGTTCCTCTCGGATCCTGATCCGGCTGCCGACTAGGCGGGGGTCGCGTTGCTCGGCGGCCGGCTCCCGGGTGCGTCGCCAGTCGGTCAGCGCGGTGTGGATCACCATGCGCGCGGGCCGGTCCGGGTCGACGTACCGGAAGACGAACGAGGTGGTCACGATCGCGAGGGCGATCTCCCACGCCGGGAAGAGCTCGACCTGCAGCGTGACCAACCAGTGGATGAACATGTAGAGGGGAACGAGCAGGATGAAGAGCCCGTACTGGGCGTACGGGAGGTGGACCGGGAGGGTGTAGCCGGGTGGTCCGAGGTAGACCAGGCGAGCCCGGTAGATGTCGTCGTCGGTGCGCAGCCGCATGCTTGTGCCCGCGCCTATTCGAAGATCAGGTCGATCAGGTAGTCACCGACGAAGAAGAGGGTGGCGGCCCCGGCGATGAAGGCCAGGCCGACGATCGCGATAGCCGAGCTCGTCAGCACCTTGGAGATCTCGCCCCGGCTCGCCCGCCCGATGAAGATGACGCCCAGCACGGCCAGCAGGATCGGGGCAATCTTGCTGGCGAAGAAGCCGACAACGCCCTCGGTGTCGATGCCGGTGGGCGCGGGCTCGGCGAGCGGTGTCGCGCTCATAGCGGTGAGAGCGTGGGCGGCGGACGATGCCGCCTCCGTCAGCTCGATGGCGATCACTGGAAAACCTCCCCATTTCGCGGCCGGCGGCGCCGCGGCGGTGCAGTAGGCATGCCTGGCGGGAACGGTGCTCACGTTGCGGCTAGGCCGCCGCGGGTCGTCACCCACCATGTGTCGGTGGGTCCTGGGCGGATTTTCCCGCTTCGGCCCTCCCTCCAGGCTTCGCCATCTCGATGCTCGGCAATTCCAAAGCGTACGGCCACCCACTGTCTGCGACAAGCCGCGAAGAATGACCCCGATCCGACTCTGTCGTCCGACCCCGCACCTGCACCGACGCGCATGTCAGCGCCCCCGGGCCGGGTGGCGCGGGAGCGCCAACGAGGACCGGTACGGTCTCCTTGTGACCGATCTGGTGCAGGCCTCGTCCCCGGTGGTGATGGGCATCCTGAACGTCACGCCGGACTCCTTCTCCGACGGCGGACGCTACGCCGATCTCGATGCCGCCATCGCACACGGCGTGCGGCTGCGCGACGACGGTGCCCACCTGGTGGACGTGGGTGGCGAGTCCACCCGACCCGGGGCGGACCGGGTGGCCGCCGACACCGAGGTGGCCCGGGTGCGGCCGGTGATCCGCGAGCTGGCCACCGCCGGCGTGCCGGTCAGTATCGACACCACCCGGGCCCGGGTGGCCGAGCTGGCGCTCGCCGCCGGGGCGCGGGTGGTCAACGATGTCTCCGGCGGGCTCGCCGACCCGGAAATGGCCCGGGTGGTCCGGGACGCCGGCTGCCCCTGGGTGCTCATGCACTGGCGCGGGCACTCCCGCGAGATGCGGGAGCTGGCCCGCTACGGCGACGTCGTCGCCGACGTCAAGGCTGAGCTGGCGCAGCGGGTCGAGGCGGCCCTCGCCGCCGGGGTGGCGGCCGACCGCATCGTCATCGACCCGGGGCTCGGCTTCGCCAAGACCGCCGCCCACAACTGGGAGCTGAGCGCCCGGCTGCCGGAGCTGCTGGCGCTCGGCTACCCGCTGCTCTTCGCCGCCAGCCGCAAATCCCACCTGGGCGGCCTGCTCGCCGTTGACGGCACGCCGCGGCCGACCGAGGGCCGGGAGGTCGCCACCGTCGCCACCAGCGTGCTCGCGGTCGCGGCCGGCGCCTGGGGAGTACGGGTGCACGACGTCCGGGCGACCGCGGACGCGCTGGCCGTCTGGCGGGCCACCGGATCGCCCCGGCTGGCCTCCGCCGGATCGTCTGGGCCGGCCTCCACCGGTGGCGCCCGGCCCAGGGGAGAACAGTGATGACCGACCGGATCGAGCTGACCGGCCTGCGGGTGCACGGCCGGCACGGGGTGTACGACTTCGAGCGGGCGCATGGGCAGGACTTCGTCGTGGACGCGCTGCTGGAGCTGGACCTCGCCCCGGCCGCCCGTTCGGACGAGGTGACCGACACCGTCCACTACGGCGAGTTGGCCGAGCGGCTGGCGGCGGTGGTGGCCGGGGAGCCGGTCAACCTGATTGAGACCCTCGCCGACCGGCTCCTCACGGTCTGTCTGGCCGACGCCCGGGTCCGTACCGCCACGGTGACGGTGCACAAGCCGCAGGCCCCCATCTCGGATAGCTTCAGCGACGTGGCCGTCACCATGACCAGGTCCGCCTCGTGACCCGCGCCCTGCTCTCCCTCGGCAGCAACCTCGGCGACCGGGCCGACCACCTACAGTCGGCGGTCACCGCGCTGGGGGCGTCAGTGCTCCTGGTCTCCGGCGTCTATGAGACTCCGCCCTGGGGCGACCGCGACCAGCCCGCGTATCTGAATGCCGCGGTGCTGGCCGAAGATCCGGAAGCGGCGCCGGAGGATTGGCTGGTGCGGGCCCAGGCGGCCGAGCGCGCGGCCGGTCGTGAGCGTGACCCGGCCCGGCACTTCGGGCCCCGCACCCTCGACGTCGACATCATCGCGGTCTGGACCCAGGACGGCACACCAGTGCTCCGGGACGATCCCGAGCTGACGCTACCGCACCCCCGCGCCCACCTGCGCGCCTTCGTCCTGCGGCCCTGGCTCGACCTGCAGCCGTACGGTCGGCTGCCGGGCCACGGCTGGGTAACCGACCTGCTGAACTCGGCGCCGGTCGGTGCGGACGCGTTGGAGCTGCGTCCCTGCCCCGAAGTGGGGTTAGAGTCAACGGCATGAGGCAGCGGAGCCGGCGGGCATGACGCGGGCGAGGTCATCACCTCCGGACGGCGCGGGGCCCGGCCGGATGGGCCCCACCCGGATCTCCACACTGGTGGTCGCTGGCCTCGCCGCCGCCGGGCTGGCGTGGCTGCTGATCAGCTTCTTCTACTACGACTACCTCCCCGGCGACCTGCCCTGGCTGCCGGTGATCACCCTGGCCGGGCTCGCCGTGCTGGAAGCGTACGCCGCGATGAACACCCGGGCCCGGATTGAGCGCCGGCCGGGGCAGGAGCCGGTGAACCCGTTGTTGGTTGCCCGCTTCGTGGTGCTGGCGAAGGCGTCCGCGCTGGCGGGGGCGATCTTCGCCGGCTTCTACGCGGGCGTGACCGGGTGGCTGTTCGTGGAGCGCACTCAGGTCGCGGCGAGCGACCGGAATGTTGCGGGGAGTAGCCTGCTCGCTGCCTTGGCGTTGGTGGCCGCCGCGCTCTGGTTGGAGCGCTCCTGCCGGGTTCCCGAGCAGGAGGATGACCAGGACCGCGAGCCCGGCGACCGGGAAGGCCGCTCTGGCCAGCGCTGAGCAGGGCTTCCGCCGCGCTTCCCGCGCGGGTACGGTGCCTGCCACCGGAGAGTAACGGCTGCCCCCGGACCGCTTTCGCGCGTCGGGACCCGTGACGGGCGGCCAGGTGGAGGGCGGCTGCATGGGGTACGACGAATCGGTGCGAGGCAATTCGGAGCCCTCCCCCGATGCCCACACCGTCGTCCTCGGCCCGGCCCCGGCCCCGGCCGAGTCTGGTGGAGACCGGCTCGGCGTGCATGTCGTCTGGGAGCTTCTGCTCCTGGTGGGCGCGGCCGGAGTCGCGTACCTGCTCTGGCAGGAAAACCCGGACACGCTGCGCGGCGACGGACTGCGGTCACTGCTCGTTGACGGGGCCGTACTCGGATCGCTGGCGCTCGCCGCCGGGCTGAGCCTGCGAACTGCGGCGGTGAATCTGGCGATCGGGCCGGCGGCCGTCGCGGCGGCGCTGCACATGGCGGAGCAGGGGGACCGGGGTGCGGTGGCCGCACTCGGACCGGCGATCGCCGCCGGGGTGCTTGGCGGGCTGCTCCTGGCGTTCGTGGTGACGGTGTTGCACGTCCCCGCCTGGGCGGCCAGCCTGGCCGCCGGCGCGGCGCTGGTCGGGTACATCGAGCAGCGTAGCAGTGACACGGTTCTGCCGCAGGGTAGCTACGATCCGACGAGCGACGCGTTGTACCTGTTCGCCGGGTTCGCGGCGCTCGCCGTGCTCGGCGGGCTCTTCGGCGCGTTACGGCCGATCCGGCGGCTGGTTGGCCGGTTCCGGCCGGTTGCCGATCCGGCCCGCCGGCAGGGGGTGCTGGCCCCGGTGGTGGCCGGCGGGGCGCTGGTCGCCTCCAGCGTCTTGGCCGTGCTGGCCGGGTCCCTACTGGGGACTCCCGCCGCTGGCCCGGTCGCGGTGGGGTCGGGGCTGGACTGGACCGTTCTGGCGGTGGGAACGGCGCTGCTCGCCGGCACCAGCGCCTTCGGCCGCCGGGGTGGCATCCTCGGTGACCTGCTGGCCGTCTCGTTGGTCACGCTCGTCCTTACGGACCTGCGGGCGAGCGGACTCTCGGCGAGTCGCTGGGCGGTCGGGGCGGTGGTGCTCGGGGTGGGGCTGGTGGTCACCCGGCTGGTCGAGGCGTATGGGGGGTCGCGGGACGACCCGGAGGAGGTGGCCGACCGCCCCGATGCCGACGAGCAACTGCCCGCCGATTGGAGCGTGCGGCGGCCCGAGCCGCTCACGGACTGGGCCGCGCCCCTGCCGCCCCAGCCCGTCGAGAGCCCAACAGATCAGTGGGATCTCCCGGACTGGGGGACTGGACGGCACTGGGATCCCAGCCGCCGCTGACCCGCGTTCCAGTAGGCCGCTGCTGACCCGCGTCTAGCAGGTCGGCGGGGAGCCCGACGGCTAGGCTCGGCCGCATGACCGACACACCTTCGACCTTCCCCGCCGGCCGGTCGTTCGAGGAGTTGGACGCGCTCTCCACCGAGGAGCTGCGCACGCAGGCGTTCGCGGCCGCGCGGGAGCGTCGGGACGTGCGGTTTTTCTGGTCGGTTCTGCGGCACCTGCCGAACGCCGATGAGGCCGCCGCCCTGGATGGCGCGCCGAACTCGGTCGGACCGACCATCGACGAGGCGGTCGCGCTGTGGCGGGAGCTGACCGGCCACGGCTACGAGGAGTCGGCACCGCTGCTGCGGGCGGCCTTCATCGACTATCTGCGGGGGTGACTGCCCCGTTGGGAACGGGCGGCCGGCTCTGGTTGTCGGGGTGGCCCAGGTCGAGCAGGCGGGATCGGGTGAGGACACCCACGGGCTGTTCCTGGTCGATCACCACCACCCGGTCCGCCGTAGAGGTCAACAGGACCCCCAGCGCGTCGTACGCCGATGCCCCGAGCGGCACCGTGGGAAGTTCGGCGGAGACCGGGGTGGCGGAGACCGGTTCGACCGTCTCCCGGGTGACCGGGGTGACGGCCAAGCGTCGGATGCCCCGGTCGGCACCGACGAACTCCCGGACGAACGGGGTGGCTGGCGCGCCAAGCACGGCGGCCGGGGTGTCGAACTGCTCCAGGCGGCCGCCCTCGGAGAGCACCGCGATCCGGTCGCCCAGCCGAACCGCCTCGTCGAGGTCGTGCGTTACCAGCACGATGGTCTTGCGGACCTCGGCCTGCAACCGCAGGAACTCCTCCTGGAGCCGGGTCCGGACGATCGGGTCAACCGCGGAGAAGGGCTCGTCCATCAGCAGGACCACCGGGTCCGCGGCGAGCGCCCGGGCCACGCCAACCCGCTGCCGTTGACCACCGGAGAGCTCATGCGGGTAGCGGGAGCCGAACTGGGCCGGGTCCAGGCCGACCAGCTCCAACAGCTCGGTGACTCGCTGCCGGCGGCGATCCCGGGGCCAGCCGAGCAGCTGTGGCACGGTGGCGACGTTCGCACTGATGGTCTGGTGCGGGAAGAGGCCGACGTTCTGGATCACGTAGCCGATGCGGCGGCGCAGCCGTACCGGGTCCACCCGCGTGACGTCTGCTCCATCGAGCAGGATCCGGCCGCCGGTCGGCTCGATGAGGCGGTTCACCATCCGGAGCACGGTTGACTTGCCGCAGCCGGAGGGGCCGATCAGCACTACCAACTCGCCGGCCGCGACCTCCAGGGTCAGCTCCTGGACCGCCTCAGTGCCGTCCGGGTAGCGCTTGCCGATCTTGTCGAGGGAGATCGAGGCCGCACGCGCCTCATCGGCGGCGGATCCCCGCAGGGTAACGTCCACACATGTCCTTCCGCTTGAGCTACCGGGCCGACCCGGGTAACCCGTGGTTTTCCTGGCAGTACGTGCGGGACAACTCTGACACGATCCTCACCGCGCTGCGCGAGCACACCTCGCTTACCGTGCGGGCGGTGCTCATCGCGGTGCTGATCGCGGTGCCGCTGGCCGTGGCCGCGTACTGGTTCCGCGCTCTGACCGGGCCCATCCTGGCGGTCACCGGTGTGCTCTACACCATCCCGTCGCTGGCGTTGTTCGCCTTCCTCGCGCCGTACCTGGGGATCGGGGCGGTGACCGTGCTCACCGTGGTGGTGCTCTACGCGCTGTTGGTGATCGTCCGCAATGCGCTCGCTGGGCTCACCCAGGTGCCGCCCGAGGTGCGGGAGGCGGCGGAGGGCATGGGATACGGCCGCTGGGGGCGGTTGTTCCGGATCGACTTGCCGCTGGCCCTACCGGGCATCCTCACCGGGCTGCGCCTGGCCACGGTCTCGACAGTGGCGCTGGTCACCGTGGGTGTGGTCGTGGGGCGGGGCGGGCTCGGTCAGTTGATCTTTGCCGGCTTGCAGAACAACTTCTACAAGGCGCAGATCATGACCGGTACGCTGCTCTGCGTCCTGCTCGCCTTGGTGTTCGACCTCGTCCTGGCCGGTGCCGGGCGGCTGCTCACCCCGTGGCTGCGTCGCCGGAGCGCGGCATGATCGCGGTGGCGGGGCCGATCGAGGCGGCGGTGGTCTGGCTCAACGACCCGCTGAACTGGACCAATCCGGGCGGCATCCTGGACCGGGTCGGCGAACATCTCGCCATCTCCGGGGCGGCGGTGCTCCTGGGCTGCCTGGTCGCGTGGCCGATCGGGCTCTGGCTCGGGCACACCGGGCGTGGGGGCGGGCTGGTCGTGCTGGTGGCCAACCTGACCCTGGCCGTACCGACGCTGGCCCTGCTCGCCATCCTGCCGTTGACCTTCCTCGGCTTCGGTCGGCCGGCGGTGGTGGTGGCGCTGGCGGTCTTCGCGATCCCGCCGTTGCTGGCCAACGCGTACACCGGGGTGCGTGAGGTGGATCCGGAGGCCCGGGACGCGGCCCGGGGGATGGGCTTCTCCGGCTGGCAGCTGCTGCGTCGGGTCGAGCTGCCGCTCGCCGTGCCGTACCTGGCGGCGGGGTTTCGCACCGCGGCAGTGCAGGTCGTGGCCACCGCCGCGCTGGCCTCCTTCGTCAACGGCGGCGGCCTTGGGCAGATCATTCGGGCCGGGTTCGGTCTGGACATCGCCGCCGGCGGTGGGCAGATCCTCGCCGGCGGTCTGCTGGTGGCGGGGCTCGCCATGCTGGTGGAGTTGGTGTTGGCGCTGGTCGAGCGGCTGGTCACCCCGCGGCCGCTGCGCAACCGCGGCCGGCGGGCGGGGCGGCGCGCGGCCGACGCGGTCAGCGGCGCGTGACCGGCGTCTGACCGGTGCCTCCGGTTCCTGACCGGTGTCTCCGGCGCCTCCGGTGCCGGACCGGCGCCGCGAGGATGCTTCGGGTCGCCCGGGCAGTCGCGTCGGTGCCGGGTGACGATCCGGTGACGAAGTCCGAGCAGAGTTTGTCGTACCCGGCGTGAGAATGTTGGGTGGGAGCGCGGGCGGCACCGATCGCCCGTCGGAGACGCGGGTGTATTGATCGCCCGTCGGACACGCGGCCGGCGCAGGAGCCGTGCCGGGACACGGAAGGCGGGCAGACATGCACGCAGGCACACGTTTGGCAATCGGCGCTGTCGGCGTCCTGACCACGGCCGGGCTCCTGACCGGCTGCGGCGAGGCCGGTTCGTCGGGCACGGACGCGCCCGAGACGGCGGCGGCGGGGGAGGGATGTGCCCCGGTGGCCGGCGACGAGTTGGTCGTGCTGACCGACGACAAGTCGTTGCAGAACAGCGACAACATCATCCCGGCGGTCAACGCCGACGTCGCGACCACACCGCTCATCGCCGCCCTGGACCAGGTCTCCGCGGCGCTGGACACGCCGAAGCTGGTCCAGCTCAACAAGGCCGTTGACGATGACCGCAAGACGCCCGCCGTCGCGGCGGCCGAGTTCGCCACCGCCCACGACCTCACCGCTGGCATTGCGAAGGGGCCCGGCGGTACGATCAAGATCGGCGCCGCCAACTTCAGCGAGAGCCAGACCCTCGCCGAGCTCTACAAGATCGTACTGGCCGCCGCCGGCTACCAGGCCGAGGTGCAGCAGGTCGGCAGCCGTGAACTCTACGAGCCGGCCCTGGAGAAGGGTGAGATCCAGGTCTTCCCCGAGTACGCGGCCACCCTGGCGGAGTTCCTTAACACCAAGGCGAACGGCGAGGACGCCCAGCCGGTCTCCTCGCCGGACCTGGACGAGACGGTCGCCGCGCTGAAGACGCTCGGCGCGGAGGTCAACCTGGCCCTCGGCGCACCGGCTGCGGCCCAGAACCAGAACGCCTTCGCCGTCACGAGCGCCTTCGCCGAGCAGCACGGTGTACGGACTCTCTCCGAGCTGGCCGAGAAGTGCTCTGGCCAGGAGACCGTCCTGGCCGGTCCGCCGGAGTGCCCGCAGCGGCCGAAGTGCCAGGTTGGGCTGGTCGAGATCTATGACTTCCGGGCCGGGTCGTTCAGCTCACTTGATGCCGGTGGACCGCAGACGAAGAACGCTCTGCGGACCGGCGAGGTCAGCGTGGGTCTGGTGTTCTCCTCCGACGGAGCCCTCACCGCCGGCTGAGCCCAGCAGTAGCAGGGAGAGTTGCGCTGCCGTTCCCACGCGGCGCAACTCTCGGTAGGCTGCACAGCCATGTCCGTCCCGGCCGTGACTGATGACCCGCGTAAACCTCGGGTGCCCACGGCACTGTTCCGGGCCGGTGTGGCATGCGCCCCGGTGGCGGCGCTGGTCTTGCTCATCGCTGACAGCAACGGGCTGCTACGGGTCGCCGCCGTACTGGCGATTCTGGCGGTCGTGCTGATCGGCCTGTCGATCGTGCTGCGTCCCGACGACGGCGCCCGGGCCGGGGAGCTGCGGGGCGAGATCGAACGGCTTCGCCACGAGCTGCACGGCGAGATCGTGGCTGCGGCCCAGCGGGGCAACCAGGCACTCGACCAGACGCAGCGCACCCAGGAGGCGGTGGTGGCGCTGGGCCGACGCCTCGACGCCGGTGCCGCCGCGCCGGTCGGGAGTGCCGGCGCCGCGCCGGTCGAGACCGAAGGTGCGCAGCGGGCACGGGTCCCGGTTGACGGGCCGGCCGGGCGGGCGGCCGTTCCGGAGGCCGACCGCTGGGGTGACCACGAGGGCGACCGGACGGGTGACTCCCAACCTCAGGGCCACTTTCCGGGCGGCCACTCCACTGCCGGAGCGGCCGGGGCATACGCCGCGTTCCACCCATCGGCCGGAGAGCCGGGGGCCGACGAGCGCTTCGCCGGTCAGCCCGGCACCGAGCGGGCCGCCGGCGCCAGTGCGGGAACCGCCGGCACCTATGGCGGCACTGACGGTGGTGCCTGGTCGGCGGAGCCGGATGGCCGGCACGCCGCCCCCCTGCGCGGCGTGGTGCGGCACACCGAGACGGTGCACGTCACCCGGCACACCGTGGTCGATGGTGGCCGGAACCACTCCGGTGCGCCCGCCAGCGACTACGACCGGCGGTGGCCGTCCGGCCCGGACGCACCGTCGTGGGCTGAGGACGGGGAGCGTCGCTCCTGGTCCGGGGCCGAGGCCGGGACCCGGGACCGGGAGCGCCGCTCCTGGCCGGGCGCCGACGACTCCGATGACCGGTCATGGTCGGACCAGGGCGGGCGGGCACGCGACGATCGTGGGTTGGGCGAGCCGCCAGAGGTCACCGGGGCCGGAACACGGTGGGATGACCAAGGCTGGGCCAGCCAGCCCGACGGCCAGGGCTGGGGCGGTGAGCGGTCTGACCGCGGCGGCGTCAACCAGCATGGCGGGGAGCTTGCGGCGGGCGGCGACGCGGAGGACGGGTACTGGTCGCAGCTGCGGGCCGGAAACCGTTGGGCCACCGTCCACGCGGATGAGCGCGGGCACGAACTGCGGCTGGGTGAGCAGCGGGCGCAGGTGCGCACGGATCGGGGCGGTGCCGAATACCGGGTGGACCAGCGGTGGGCCGCGGTCCGTCGAGACGAGCCCGGACGGGACCGCGCCGACGCTGGACGGGGCGGGTGGTCCGAACCGGCGGAACGGTCCGCGCTGCCCCCGGAGTCCGCCGAGTGGGAGCCGCCGCGGCAACGACAGCCCGAGCCCCGGTGGCAGCCCGAACCTCGGTGGCAGTCAGAACCCCAGCGCCAGCCCGAGCCCCAGTGGCAGTCCGAACCCCAGCGTCAGCCGGAGCCGGGCCGGTACGGCCGCGGGGACAACCGGTGGCGTTGACGGCTGCGACAATGCCGGCGGGCGCAGCCGGCCGCTCACTTGTCGATGTCGCCAACCACGAAGAACATCGAGCCGAGGATGGCGACCAGGTCTGGCACCAGGCAACCGGGCAGGAGGGTGGCCAGCGCCTGTACGTTGGCGTACGACGCGGTGCGGAGCTTGAGCCGCCACGGCGTCTTCTCACCCCGGGACACCAGGTAGTAGCCGTTGATGCCGAGCGGGTTCTCGGTCCAGGCGTAGGTGTGCCCCTCGGGCGCCTTGAGTACCTTCGGCAGCCGGGTGTTGATCGGGCCGGTGAGCTGGTCCACCCGGTCCAGGCACTGCTCGGCGAGGTCGAGCGAGACGTACACCTGGTCGAGTAGCACCTCGAAGCGGGAGTGGCAGTCACCCGCGGTGCGGGTCACCACCGGCACGTCGAGCTGGTCGTACGCCAGGTATGGCTCGTCCCGGCGTAGGTCGAGGTCGAGGCCGGAGGCGCGGGCGACCGGTCCGGAGGCGCCGAACGCCGCGGCCTGGGCCGCCGAGAGCACCCCCACGCCGACGGTACGGGCCAGGAAGATCTCGTTGCGCCGGATCAGGTTGTCCAGGTCGGGCAGGCTCTGTCGGACCTCGCCGATGGCCGCCCGAGCCCGCCCGGTCCAGCCGGCCGGCACCTCCTCCTTGAGTCCACCGACCCGGTTGAACATGTAGTGGATCCGCCCGCCGGAGACCTCCTCGAGCACCGCCTGGAGCGTCTCCCGTTCCCGAAAGGCGTAGAACATCGGGGTGATCGCCCCGATCTCCAGCGGGTACGAGCCGAGGAACATCAGGTGGTTTAGGATCCGGTTCAGCTCGGCGAGCGCCATTCGGAGCCAGGTGGCCCGCTCCGGAACCTCCATCCCCAGCAACCGCTCCACGGCGAGCACCACGCCGAGTTCGTTGGCGAACGCCGAGAGCCAGTCGTGCCGATTCGCCAACACGATGATCTGCCGGTAGTCGCGGACCTCGAACAGCTTCTCCGCGCCCCGGTGCATGTAGCCGATGATCGGTTCGGCGCTCACCACCCGTTCGCCGTCGAGCACCAGCCGCAGCCGGAGTACGCCGTGCGTCGAGGGGTGCTGCGGACCGATGTTGAGCACCATGTCTGTGCCGAGTTGTTCCCCACCGGCGCCGGTGCCGACGGTCAGTTCGCGGAGATCGGCGTGGGTGGTCATGCCTGTCATGGTGCCACGAGTGGGTCGAGGGGGCCGCCGGCCGGCTGGAGGAGCCACCAGTGTCCGCCGAGGCCGGCCGGGTCGATCAGCTCGGCCACCGCCGACGCCGCGGAGAGGGCCCGGAGGTATCCCGCGGGGTCGGTGCTGGCCCGCTCCAGCGGTGGGCGGCGGCCGTCGGCACCGAGCGCCCGCAGCGCCGTCCGCTGCGACACCAGGGTGTACGGAGCCTGCGCGACCTGCGCACCGGCGGCGGCGACCGAGTCCACGCAGAGGTGCGCGGTGACATCGCACGATCCGTCGGGTACCGGTGGGACCTGCCGCCCGTTCCGGTAGCCGGTCAAGGTCCCGGCGGTCGGTCGGGATTGCCGGAGGTGCCCGTAGTCCACGGCGACCGCCAGCCCCCGGTCGAGTCGTCCGAGGGCGTCCGCCCAGGCGTCGTCGCGGGTTCGGCCGATCTCGGCGCGGATGCCCGGGCTGTCGGCGGGCGGCGACCACCACCGGGCCAGCCAGTCGGCGTCTTCCGGGCTGACCGGGGTGCCGACCGTCTCCTCGCCGGTGGCGGGGTCCACCAGGAGGTACCGCCAGCCCGCCGGGGTGGTCACGGCCAGATCCAGCGGTACGTTGTCGAGCCACTCGGTGGCCAGGAGGAGGCCGGTGATGCCGGCGGGGATCTCGTTCGTCCAGGTGATCTCCGCGGGCAGGTCCGCGGGGCGCGGGGCGCGTTCGACGGCGGTGAGGCGCAGCCGGTGCGCGAGGGACGCGTCGGTGGCCCCGGCGATGCTGGCATGGAGGGTGCGCAGCAGCTCGCCCCGCCCCGCCCCGACATCGACGATTGCGATGGGGGCTGGGTGGTCCAGGGCGGCGTCAACGGTGGCGATAAGCCGGTGCAGGGCCGCCGCGAACGCCGGGGAGGCGTGCACGCTGGTGCGGAAGTGGTCGGCCGGGCCGGCTCCGGAGACGAAGAAGCCGTCCGGCCCGTACAGCGCCTGCTCCATCGCGTCCCGCCAGCGGATCGACATCAGCTCCTCCTTCGGTTCGGCCGCCCCGTTGCGGATCGGCCCCTCTCGTTGTCTTCGGTGGCGAACGGGATCCCTGACCCCGGTGGGTGAACGTTTTCACACCTCCCTGTCCCGGTTCCGGCACCGCGGCGCATACTTGCCAACGACCGGTACCCCTCCGAGGACTGGATCATCGTTATGAGCGCTTCGCTGTCGCCGCGTCCCGGCATTCCGTCGGTTGACGCTCCCACCTCCCGATCCCTGACCGTCGGCGTGATCGGCGTTGGCCGGGTCGGTGCCGTGTTGGCCGCTGCTTTCGCCGCCGCCGGGCACCGGGTTGTCGCCGCGGCTGGGGGTTCCGCCGCCTCGCAAGCCCGGATGGCGCTGCTCCTGGCCGACGTGCCGCGGCAGCCGGCTACCTCGGTAGCCCGCGCTGCCACCGATCTCTTGCTGGTGGCGGTCCCCGACGACGCGCTCACGGGGGTCGTCGCCGGCCTCGCCGAGGCCGGGGCGTTGCGCCCGGGCCAAGTGGTCGCGCACACCTCCGGCGCGCACGGTCTGGCGGTACTGGCGCCGGTCGTCGGGGCCGGGGCCAGCCCGCTGGCCCTGCACCCCGCGATGACCTTCACCGGTACGCCAGACGATCTCACCCGGCTGCCCGGCACCTCGTACGGGTTGACCGCCCCGGCGCAGTTGCGCCCGTTCGCCACCCGACTCGTCGCCGACCTCAACGGCGTACCGGAGTGGGTCGCTGAGGTGGACCGGCCGCTCTACCACGCGGCTCTCGTGCACGGTGCCAACCACCTGATCACGCTCGTCAACGAGGCGGCTGACCGGCTGCGGGATGCCGGGGTGACTCAGCCGGAACGGGTGCTCACGCCGCTGCTGGGGGCCGCCTTGGACAACGCGCTGCGGCTCGGGGACGATGCGCTGACCGGACCGATCGCCCGGGGGGACATCGGCACCGTGGAACGGCACTTGACCCAGCTCACGGCGACCGCGCCGGAATCGGTGGGGCCCTACCTGGCGTTGGCCCGACGGACGGCGGATCGAGTGATCGCGGCCGGCCGGCTGCAGCCCATGGACGCGCAGCCGCTGCTGGGCGTGCTGAGTGGGTGGGATCGGGAGGTGGCTGCGTGACCGAGCTGGTGCACACCCGCGCCGACCTGGCGGCGGTGCGGGGCGGATTAACCGGCACCGTGGGCGTCGTCATGACCATGGGCGCCCTGCACTCCGGGCACGAGACCCTGCTGCGGGCGGCCCGGGAGCAGACCGACAACCTCGTGGTCACGATCTTCGTGAACCCGCTTCAGTTCGGGCCGGACGAGGACTTCAACCGCTATCCGCGCACCCTCGACGAGGACCTGGAGATTTGCCGCCGGGCCGGCGCGGCGGTGGTCTTCGCGCCGGCCGACCCGGAGCTGTACCCGCAGGGCCAGCCCCGGGTCTGGGTCAACCCGGGCCAGCTCGGCGAGGAGTTGGAGGGGCAGAGCCGTCCGGGCTTCTTCCACGGGGTGCTGACCGTGGTGTTGAAGCTGCTCCAGCTCATCCGGCCGGACCAGGCGTTCTTCGGCGAGAAGGACTATCAACAGCTGACCCTGGTCCGTCGGATGGTGCGCGACCTGGATGTGCCGGTGGAGATCGTCGGCGTGCCGACGGTTCGGGAGCCAGACGGGCTGGCCCTGTCCAGCCGCAACCGCTACTTGTCGCCCGAGGGCCGGGCGGCGGCGCTGACCCTGTCGGGGGCGTTGCGGGCGGGGGTAGCCGCCGCCGCCGGGGGCGCGGACGCGGGCGCGGTGTTGGCCGCCGCGCACGCCGCATTCGACTCCGGCCCGCCCAGCGTCGAACTGGATTACCTGGTGCTTACCGATCCGGAGTTGGAGCCGGGGCCGGTCACCGGCCCGGCGCGGTTGCTCGCCGCCGCCTGGGTTGGCACCACCCGTCTGATCGACAACGTGTCGGTCCAGCTCAACCCGCGTTTCTGACCCACCTCACGGAAGGCGCCCGATGCTGCGCACCATGCTTAAGTCGAAGATTCACCGGGCCACGGTTACCCAGGCCGACCTGCACTACGTCGGCTCGGTCACGGTGGACCAGGATCTGCTGGACGCCGCTGACCTGCTCGCGGGGGAGCAGGTGGCGATCGTGGACATCACCAACGGCGCCCGGTTGGAGACCTATGTAATCCCGGGCCAGCGAGGCAGCGGCGTGATCGGCATTAACGGTGCCGCCGCCCACTTGGTCCGCCCGGGTGATTTGGTCATCCTCATCGCCTACGGACAGCTGGAGGACGCGCAGGCGCGTACCTACCAGCCGCGGATCGTGCACGTCGATTCAGGCAACCGAATTGTTGACCTGACCGCGGACGCGGCCACGGCGGCACCCGGGACGGCGGGGTCGCCGGTTCCCAACCCGTTGGCGGACTCGCTGGGCTGACCGGGGCCCGGCGCGCGCTTGTTCCTCCGGTGGGCGGGTGTCCGCCCACCGGAGCCACGCTGCAGGGCGCTGGTCCGGCTCGGTTGTCGGTCCGGGCCCGGTGACGAGGAGTTCGCGGCGCTTCTCTTCGACGTCGTTGGCGCGCGGATCGGCCCGGTCAGGTACGGCGTAGCCCAAACCACTCGCCTCGCCCCCGCCGCCTCTGGCGCGCATTGTTCGGGTTAACTGTGGGGATGGACCTACCGACCGGTGACTGGCCAGCCCTGCCCCGCCTGCTGGCGGCGCCCGCGCCCGGGTGGGTGGAGACGACTGACGTGATCGTCGTCGGCTCCGGTGTCGCCGGCCTGACCGCCGCGCTCCACCTGCGTGAGGCGGGCCTGCACGTCACGGTGGTCTCCAAGGTCGACATTGAGGAGGGCTCGACGCGCTGGGCGCAGGGCGGCATCGCTGCGGTGCTCGATCCCCACGACACCCCCGCGGCCCACGCCTCGGACACCGAGATCGCTGGCGTCGGCCTCAGCGATCCAGCGGCGGTCCGGGTTCTCGTCGAGGAGGGGCCCACCCGGCTGCGGGAGTTGATGCGGATCGGCGCGGAGTTCGATCGCAACCCGGATGGCTCGCTCATGCTCAGCCGGGAGGGTGGGCACCGAGCGGACCGGATCGTGCACGCGGGTGGCGATGCCACCGGTGCCGAGGTGCAGCGGGCACTCCACGCCGCTGTTCGCCGGGACCCGTGGATCCGACTTTTCGAGCACGCCCTGGTGCTGGACCTGCTCCGGGCCCCCGGAGACGGTCCGGATGGGCTCGGCCCTGCCTGTGGGGTGACCCTGCACGTGCTCGGTGAGGGCAGCGAGGACGGCGTCGGGGCGATCCTGGGTCGCGCGGTGGTGCTCGCGACCGGGGGGATGGGTCAGGTCTTCGGGGTCACGACCAACCCCGCGGTCTCCACCGGTGACGGGGTGGCCCTCGCGTTGCGGGCTGGTGCCGCCGTCACCGATGTGGAGTTCGTCCAGTTCCATCCGACCGCGCTGATCGTCCCGCCATCCGCTCGGACGTCCGGGGCCCGGCACGCCCAGCAGCCGTTGGTCTCCGAGGCGCTGCGGGGCGAGGGTGCCCAGCTGGTGGATGCCGACGGCAAGCGGTTCATGGTCGGGCAGCACGAGTTGGCGGAGCTTGCCCCCCGGGACGTGGTCGCGAAGGGCATCCACCGGGTGCTGTTGGCCACGGGATCGGACCATGTCTTTCTCGACGCCCGGCACCTCGGCGGCGACTTCCTCGCCCGCCGTTTTCCCACCATCGTGGCCTCCTGCCTGGCCATCGGCGTCGACCCGGCGACCGACCTGATTCCGGTGGCCCCGGCGGCGCACTACGCCTCCGGCGGCGTCCGTACCGACCTGCACGGCCGTACCTCCATCCCCGGCCTGTACGCCTGCGGTGAGGTCGCCTGCACCGGTGTGCACGGCGCGAACCGGCTGGCCAGCAACTCATTGCTGGAGGGGCTGGTCTTCTCCCGCCGGATCGCCGAGGACCTGGCGACCGGTTTGCCGGAGCAGTTGCGTCCGGCCTCGACCGGTGCCTGGGTGGGTGGTGCCGGTCGGGTGCTCCCCGTCGCCGGCGTTCCCGCCCTGCAACGGGCGATGACCCGGGGTGCGGGCGTGCTGCGGTCGGCGGCGACCCTGGCCGATACGGCGGCTGCCCTGGTCGCGTTCGGTGACGCCGCGGGAGTTCCCCGCACCGCGGACTGGGAGGCGACGAATCTGCTGACTGTGGCAACCGTGCTGGTGGCTGCCGCCACCGCGCGGCAGGAGACCCGGGGCTGCCACTGGCGGGAGGACTTTCCGGTGGCCGACGAGCGGTGGCGCGGCCACCTGGTCGGCGCCATTGATCCGCAGGGCCGGCTGACGCGGAGGTGGCAGCGGTTCGGGGCTGTCGAGCGTGGGGAGAAGATGTGACTGGCGAGACCGAGGGCTTGTTGCGGGCGGCGGGGCTGGACCCGGAGCGCGTACGACGGGTGGTCATGGACGCGTTGATGGAGGACCTGGGGCCGGATTTCCTCGACGTGACCAGCGTCGCCACGATCCCCGACAGCCAGGTTGACACGGCCGACGTGGTCGCGCGCGCCGACGGGGTGGTCGCCGGGTTGCCGGTGGCCGCCGCCGTGTTCGAGCTGGTGGGCGAGGTGACCGGAGCCGGCCGTACGGTCGCGGTGTCGCTCGTCGCCCACGACGGGCAGCGGGTGGCCGGTGGCGACGTGCTGGCCACGGTGACCGGCCCGACCCGGCTGCTGCTCACCGCCGAGCGCACCGCGCTGAACCTGCTTTCCCGAATGTCCGGCGTCGCCACCCACACTCGGGCCTGGGCCGACGCGTTGGCGGGCACGAAGGCGATGGTGCTGGACACCCGGAAGACCACCCCGGGCCTGCGGGCGTTGGAGAAGTACGCGGTCCGCGCCGGGGGCGGTACCAATAAGCGGATGGGCCTGCACGATGTGGCCATGGTCAAGGACAACCACAAGCTGGCGGCCGGTGGGGTGGCCGCGGCGTACCGGCGGGTTCGGGCGGCGTTTCCGGGCGTGGGAGTGCAGGTGGAGGTGGACACCCTCGCCGAGGCGGTGGAGGCGGTCGAGGCGGGCGCGGACTTCCTGCTGGTCGACAACATGGGGGTGGAGTTGCTGCGCGAGGTGGTGAGCGCGGTCGGGGAGCGGGCCGAGCTGGAGGCGACCGGGGGGCTGACGTTGGCGGTGGCGGCCGAGGTGGCGGCTACCGGAGTGGACTTCCTGTCGGTTGGCGCGCTTACCCACTCGTCGTCGATTCTGGACATCGCGCTGGACCTGCGGACGGGGTGAGGCGGCCCGCGCTGGCTGTTGTCTAGGCTGTGGGTGTGCTGCTCTGCATCGACATCGGAAACACCAATACCGTACTGGCGACCTTCGATGGCGACAAACTGGTGCACTCGTGGCGGATCAACACGGATCCGCGGTCAACCGCGGATGAGCTGGGGTTGATGTTCCGGGGTCTGCTCTCCGGTGCCGAGGTGGAGATCAGCGGAGTGGCGGCCTGTTCGACGGTGCCCGCCGCGCTCCGGTCGGTGCGTACGATGCTGGACCGCTACTACGCCCACGTGCCGCACATGATCGTCGAACCCGGCGTGCGGACCGGGGTGCAGCTCGCCATCGACAATCCCAAGGAGGTCGGTGCCGACCGGGTGGTTAACACGCTCGCGACGTACAACCTCTACGGCGGCCCGTCGATCGTCGTTGACTTCGGCACCACCACCAATTTCGACGTGATCAGTGGACGGGGCGAGTTCCTGGGCGGGGCGTTCGCCCCCGGCATCGAGATATCCTTCGACGCGCTCGCGGCCCGCGCCGCCCAGCTGCGAAAGGTCGAGGCCGCCCGGCCGCGTTCAGTGATCGGCAAGAACACGGTCGAATGTCTGCAGGCCGGCCTCTACTTCGGCTTCGCCGGGCAGGTGGATCGGATCGTTGAGCGGATGGTGGAGGAGTTGGGTCCGGTGAAGGCGGTGATCGCCACCGGGGGGCTGGCCCCGTTGGTGATGAAGGAGTGCCGGACGATCACCCACCACGAGCCGATGATCACACTGATCGGGCTCCGGATGGTCTACGACCGCAACGTTTGAGCCAGGCCCTGCCGAGTACGGTACGGCCGGTAGCCAGACTGAGGGATCCCGGCTACTGCGGTTGCTATCGGTCGTCGCCGCCCCCCCCGAACGATGGTGTGGGCGTGGGTTCGGTCATGGCGGCCGCTATCCGATGTCCCTCGCGAGAGCCCTTGAGTACGCTCGGGGGCTGACCCCGCCCGAATTCTCTGCCTGAGGAAGCGCGCCGTGATCGAGCAGAACGCCGTACCAGTTGACCCCGCCGACGACCTTCCGGAGCAGATGAAGGTCCGCCGGGAGAAGCGGGACCGGATGCTCGCCGAGGGCATCGAACCGTATCCGCTCGGTTATCCGCGGACCAGCACGCTCGCCGAGATCCGCCAGAGCTACGCCGACCTGCCCACCGACACGGCCACGGGTGACCAGGTGTCGGTCACCGGCCGGGTGATCTTTGTGCGGAACACCGGCAAGCTCTGCTTCGCCACGCTCCGGGACGGCGACGGGACCGAGCTGCAGGCGATGCTCTCCCTGGACCGGGTCGGCGCGCAGCGGCTTGAGGACTGGAAGCGGCTGGTGGACCTCGGTGACCTCGTCGGGGTGACCGGTGAGGTGATCACCAGTCGGCGCGGTGAGCTGTCAGTCTTGGCGCAGGGGTGGGCGGTTACCGCGAAGGCCCTTCGCCCACTGCCGGTGGCGCACAAGCCGCTCAGTGAGGAGGCCCGGGTCCGGCAGCGCTACGTCGACCTCATCGTTCGTCCGCAGGCCCGGCAGATGGTTCGTACCCGGGCGACTGCGGTTCGCAGTCTGCGGGAATCGCTGCACGAGCGGGGCTTCCTTGAGGTGGAGACCCCGATGCTCCAACTGCTGCACGGCGGTGCGGCCGCTCGCCCATTCGTGACCCACAGCAATGCGCTCAGCACCGATCTGTATCTGCGAATCGCTCCGGAACTATTTCTCAAGCGGGCGCTCGTCGGTGGCGTAGATCACGTATTCGAGATCAACCGTAACTTCCGCAATGAGGGTGTCGACTCGTCGCACTCGCCGGAGTTCGCGATGCTCGAGGCTTACCAGGCGTATGGCGACTACGACACGATCGGTGAGTTGACCCGTCATCTCATCCAACGGGCGGCGCTCGCGGTCGGCGGCTCGACGGTGGTGACCCACGCGGATGGTCGCGAGTTCGACCTCGGCGGTGAGTGGCGTTCGGTGACCCTGTTCGGTTCCCTTTCCGAAGCGCTCGGAGAGGAGGTCACGGTTCGCACGGAGCGGACCCGCCTGGTCGAGTACGCGGACAAGGTGGACTTGGCGGTCGACCCGAAGTGGGGTCCGGGCAAGCTGGCCGAGGAACTGTTTGAGGAGCTGGTGGTCCCGGGTCTGCTGGAGCCCACCTTCGTTCGGGACTATCCCGAGGAGACCAGCCCGTTGGTCCGGGCGCACCGCACCGAGCCGGGCCTGACCGAGAAGTGGGACCTCTACGTGCTCGGCTTCGAACTGGGTACGGGCTACTCCGAGTTGGTGGATCCAGTTGTTCAGCGGGAGCGTCTGGTGGCCCAGGCGCGGCTCGCAGCGCGGGGCGACGACGAGGCGATGCAGCTCGACGAGGACTTTCTCCGGGCCCTGGAGTACGGAATGCCACCGTCTGGTGGTATGGGAATGGGAATCGACCGGCTCCTCATGGCGCTGACCGGCCTGGGAATTCGGGAAACCATCCTCTTCCCGCTGGTCCGACCGGAGTGACGGTCGGACCACCCGGCTCGGAACCGGATCCTATTGACGCGCGGAGCGTCATCCGGGTTATTGTGCTCTTGCGGGATTCGCAGAACCGCTGCACCCTGCTGGAAAGGAATGTGGGACGTGGCCAAGCAGATCATTCATAAGCTGGTCGATGACCTGGATGGCGGGGACGCTGACGAGACCGTCAAGTTCGCCCTCGACGGCGTTCAGTACGAGATCGACCTGTCGAGCGTCAACGCCGAGAAATTGCGGGAGGTATTCGCCGCGTACGTCGCCAACGGCACGAAGGTGGGCCGGGGTGGCGTGGTCGTGGGTGGCCGGGCCGCCCGGGGCCGGGGCGGTGCCACCGCCGATCGTGAGCAGAACAAGGCGATCCGGGCCTGGGCCAAGAAGGCCGGCAAGGAGATTTCCGACCGGGGTCGCATCCCGCAGGAGATCGTGGACGAGTACCACGCTCGCGCCGGCCACTGACCGGTATTTGGCGGACGCCGACCCGGAGCTAGATACTCCGGGTCGGCGTTGCTGTGTCTCGGGTCGGCGTTTGCTGTGTCTCGGGCCGGCGGCGCGGCGGCGGGGGAATGGGTGGCGCTGCCGGCGGCGCGGTGGCGGGGGAAAGGGTGGCGCTGCCGGCGGCGGGCTCTACGGTGTCGCCGTGGCCGCGACTGGAGCTTGAGTCGGGGGCCGTGACTGGGCTGGGGCCCGTGGCTGGGCTCGGGCCGTGGCTGGGGCGGGATGGGCTGTTTTTGGGCTAGTGACGGTTTCCAGGCTGTCGTGGGGCCGATCCAGCGGCGGCCGAATTTCGCTCTGCGCGTAGCAGCGCTGCTACCGGAACACCTGCTGAGCGCGGACGGTTGGGCAAAACAGCGCGTATCCGGCGCCACCGGGGGACACAGGACCCCAGCGGAGTCGGCCCACGGCGATAGAGTTAAAAGGCACGGACGCCCATCCCGGGCGTTCACGCAGCGGCCCCGCCACGATCTAGACCATCGAGGCGCACGGTATGTGAGGAGCACGAGGGCATGTTCGAGCGGTTCACCGACCGAGCGCGTCGGGTTGTCGTCCTGGCCCAAGAAGAGGCCCGGATGCTCAACCACAATTACATTGGTACTGAGCACATTCTGCTGGGCCTGATCCATGAGGGTGAGGGCGTTGCCGCGAAGGCGCTGGAGAGTCTGGGGATCTCTCTCGAGGGCGTGCGTCAGCAGGTAGAGGAGATCATCGGGCAGGGCCAGCAGGCGCCGAGTGGTCATATTCCGTTCACCCCGCGGGCCAAGAAGGTGCTGGAGCTGTCGCTGCGGGAAGCGCTGCAGCTCGGGCACAACTACATCGGCACCGAGCACATCCTGCTGGGCCTGATCCGTGAGGGTGAGGGCGTGGCGGCTCAGGTGCTGGTGAAGTTGGGGGCCGACCTGAATCGAGTCCGTCAGCAGGTGATTCAGCTGCTGTCGGGCTATCAGGGCAAGGAGCCGGCGGCGGCGGGGACCGCGCCAGGTGAGGCCGCTCCCTCGACGAGCTTGGTGCTGGACCAGTTCGGTCGCAATCTGACGCAGGCGGCCCGTGAGGGCAAGCTTGATCCGGTAATCGGTCGGGAAAAAGAGATCGAGCGGGTCATGCAGGTGCTGTCCCGGCGGACGAAGAACAATCCGGTGCTGATCGGTGAGCCGGGTGTGGGTAAGACCGCCGTGGTCGAGGGCCTGTCGCAGCGGATTGTCAAGGGCGAGGTGCCCGAGACGCTGAAGGACAAGCAGCTGTACACCCTAGACCTGGGTGCATTGGTAGCGGGTTCCCGGTATCGGGGTGACTTCGAGGAGCGGTTGAAGAAGGTCCTCAAGGAGATCCGTACCCGTGGTGACATCATTCTCTTCATTGATGAGATTCACACGTTGGTGGGTGCGGGTGCCGCCGAGGGCGCGATCGACGCGGCAAGCATTCTGAAGCCGATGCTGGCGCGGGGTGAGCTGCAGACCATCGGCGCGACGACGCTGGATGAGTACCGCAAGCACCTGGAGAAGGATGCCGCGTTGGAGCGCCGGTTCCAGCCCATCCAGGTGGGTGAGCCGTCGTTGGCGCACACCATTGAGATCCTGAAGGGGCTGCGGGACCGCTACGAGGCGCACCACCGGGTGTCGATCACGGACGCGGCCCTGGTGGCGGCGGCGACCCTGGCCGACCGGTACATCTCGGATCGATTCCTGCCGGACAAGGCGATCGATCTGATTGATGAGGCGGGTGCGCGGATGCGGATCCGGCGGATGACCGCGCCGCCAGACCTGCGGGACTTCGATGAGCGGATCGCGCAGGTGCGTCGGGACAAGGAGTCCGCGATCGACGCGCAGGACTTCGAACGGGCCGCGCAGCTGCGGGACACCGAGAAGCAGCTGCTGGGCCAGAAGGCGCAGCGGGAGAAGGAGTGGAAGGCCGGCGACCTGGATGTCGTCACCGAGGTCGACGACGAGCAGATCGCCGAGGTGCTCGGTAACTGGACGGGTATCCCGGTCTACAAGCTGACCGAGGAGGAGACCTCCCGGCTGCTGCGGATGGAAGACGAGCTGCACAAGCGGGTCATCGGCCAGGAGGACGCGGTCAAGGCGGTATCGAAGGCGATCCGCCGTACGAGGGCCGGTCTGAAGGACCCGAAGCGGCCGTCTGGGTCGTTCATCTTCGCCGGCCCGTCCGGGGTTGGTAAGACCGAGTTGTCCAAGGCCCTCGCGGAGTTCCTTTTCGGCAGCGAGGACGCGTTGATCCAGCTGGACATGTCCGAGTTCCACGACCGGTACACGGTGTCCCGGCTCGTCGGTGCGCCTCCCGGCTACGTCGGCTACGACGAGGGCGGGCAGCTGACCGAGAAGGTCCGTCGGCGGCCGTTCAGCGTGGTTCTCTTCGACGAGATCGAGAAGGCCCACCCGGACGTGTTCAACACGCTGCTGCAGATCCTCGAGGACGGGCGGCTCACCGACGGTCAGGGCCGGATCGTGGACTTCAAGAACACGGTCATCATCCTGACGACCAACCTCGGTACCCGCGATGTCGCCAAGGCGGTCTCGCTGGGCTTCCAGGCCTCTGATGACTCCGACTCGAACTACGACCGGATGAAGCAGAAGGTCAACGACGAGCTCAAGCAGCACTTCCGGCCGGAGTTCCTTAACCGGATCGACGACACCATCGTCTTCCACCAGCTGCGCCACCGGGAGATTCTCTCGATCGTCGATATCATGATCGGCCGGATCGAGACCCAACTGCGCAACAAGGACATGGGGCTGGAGCTCACCGACAACGCCAAGAAGTACCTCGCGACGAAGGGCTTCGACCCCGTTCTCGGTGCCCGGCCGCTACGCCGCACGATCCAGCGCGACATCGAGGACAACCTCTCCGAGCGGATCCTGTTCAACGAGCTCAACCCCGGCCAGATCGTCATCGTTGACTGCGACGGTGATCCGGCCGATATCGATTCCTCCACCCTCACCTTCCGTGGCACCGACAAACCGGCCGAACTGCCGGATGCGGTCCCAGCCGACCTCGGCGGCGCCGCCACGGGAGCGGACGACACGGCGTAGGCCGGGCAGGTCCAACCGAGCGCGCAACGGCCCGATGGCGATCGCCATCGGGCCGTTGCGCGTGCTCAGCGGACGAGGACCGGCGGTCCGTCCCCGGTCAGCCGGAAACACGCCTCGTTGACCTGCTCCACGAGGCCGTCCTCGACCAGGCCGGCCAACGCCCGAAAGCGTTGTGTTTCGTCGGCCCACACCTGGTCCAGGCGTTGCCGGGGCACCGGGGCGGTTGCCTCCCGGAGCACGCCGAGCAGCAGTCCACGGACCTGACGGTCGGTGCCCGCGTACCGTTGCGGACGTCGGGTGGGGCCGGTCGGCGCTGGCTGCCCGGAGGCCCGCCAGGCGCAGATCGAAGCGACCGGACAACTCCCGCACCGCGGTGACCGGGCCGTGCAGACCACCGCTCCCAGTTCCATGAATGCGGCACTGGCGAGCGCAGCGGCGGCCGGTTCCGCCGGCAGTAGCTCCTCGGCGGCGACTAGGTCTGCCGGGCGGGTGGCGGGCCCGGCGTCCGGTTCACCCGCGACCGCCCGACAGATCACCCGTCGTACGTTGGTGTCCACCACGGGGTGCCGCTGCCCGTACGCGAACGCGGCCACGGCCCGCGCCGTGTACGTGCCAACTCCCGGCAGGGCCAGCAGCTGCTCCAGCCGGTTCGGCACCTGCCCGTCGTGCCGCTCCACGATCGCCACCGCGGCCTCGCGCAGTCGGACCGCCCGTCGTGGGTAGCCGAGCCGCCCCCACATTCGGATCGCCTCTGCTGGCGGCTCCACCGCCAAGTCGGCCGGGGCTGGCCAGCGGGCCATCCAGTCCGTCCAGGCTGGCAGCACCCGGGCGACCGGGGTCTGCTGGAGCATCACCTCACTGACGAGGATGGCCCAGGCGCCAACCTCAGGGCGCCGCCACGGCAGGTCCCGCGCATGCTGCGTGTACCACCGGCTGACCCGGGTGGTGAAGGTCGGTTCAGTCATCGTCGGTCGATCATGTCACGCCGTGGGATGCGCGCTCCTCCGGCGGCCAGCCCCGCTGACCAGTCCCGACAAGTGGTTGACCGGGGGTTTATGGGTGGCGTTCTGGGACTGGTCGGGGAGAATCTGGGGATGAGCGAGCTCGCCATCACCGTCATTGGCCGGGACCGGCCCGGCATCGTGGCCGATGTCGCCGAGGCACTCGCCCGCCTCGGTGCGAACCTCACCGATAGCACCATGACCCGGCTCCGAGGACAGTTCGCGATGACGCTGATCTGCGCGGGCCCGGCCGTCGCCGAGGCCGAGGCCGCGCTGGCGCCGCTCGCCGCCGATGGTCGGCTACTGGCGACGGTACGCGCGGTGGTGCCGGATGCGGAGCAGGCGCCGAACGGCACGCCGTACGTGCTGGCAGTGCATGGCGCTGACCGGATGGGCATCGTCGCCGCCATGACCCGGGTGCTCGCGGAGGCGGGCGGCAACGTCACGGATCTGAGTACCCGGCTCGCCGGCGCGCTCTACGTCGTCCTCGCTGAGGTCGAGCTGCCACCGGGAGGGGTCGAGCAGGTGACAACACGGTTGGCGGCGACCGCCGCCGAGCTCGGGGTGGAGGTAACCCTCCGGCCAGCAGATCCGGACCTGCTGTGAACCGTGCGGAGTCCGCCGGCCTCGGCGACTGGACGTTGGACGTGCTGGGCCCCCCGGGTCAGGTGCGACCGGTGGTGTGCGCCCCGGCCGCGGTGCTCAGCCGGGCCGGTGACGAGGTGGATCCGACGGCGGAGCAGACGGTACGCCTCGCGGCCGATCTGGTCGCCACGATGCGCGTCTCTCCGGGCTGCGTCGGTCTGGCCGCCCCGCAGATCGGGGTCGGTGCCCGGGTCTTCGCGGTGGATGTCACCGGTCATCCGAAGACCGGCACCGGGCACGGTGCGTTTGTGCTGTGCAACGCGGTCGTGGTGGAGGCCAGTCGATGGAAGGCTGGACGGGAGGGGTGTATGTCCGTGCCGGATCTGACCGGTGACGTCAAACGTGCCGGTCACCTGGTGGTCGAGGGGGCCCTGCCCGGGACCGGAGCGATGGTTCGGTTGGTCACCGATGCGTTCGAGGCACGGGCCCTGCAACACGAGATCGACCACTGTTCAGGTCTGCTGTTCCTGGACCGGGTTGCCGGCGCCCACGCCGTGTACCAGCGCAAGGTGTACCTCTGATCACCGGTCCCGGCTCCGAGCCACTGGTCGGCCGGGAGAAGGTGACTCGGCCGCAGCGGCCTAGGTTACCTTCCGTTTGTATGTCTACACCTTCGGCGACCTGAGTGGTCGTAAGCGGAGAAAAGCTTCCGTTGGCGGAGGCTGGCTCGGCGCGTCGCTGTCGGTTGCCGCATGCGACGCCGCTACGGTAGGACATCATGCGTCTGACGGTCGGCCCCTTGCCCCCAGCCGTTTACTGGCGGCGTCGTGCCGTTGTGCTCGGAGCGGTGTTCCTTTTCCTGGTTGTGGTTTTCTACTCCTCGTGGGGTAGCTCGGAGGAGCCCGCCAACAAGAATGCCAGCGGGCAAGAGCAGTCCTCCGGCGACTCCGAAACCCCGGCGGGCACTGAGCAGCCGGAGCCCCCGGATGACTCGGGCGATGCCGGCGGGGAGGAGCCGCCCAACTCCGAGTCGTCCGAGTCGAGTGAGCCGGACGACCCGGCCCCAGCACCGCCAGCTCCCCCGGTCACCGACGCTGGAACCTGCGCCGATAGCGAGATCAGCGTGACCGCCATTGTCCAGTCGGAGTCAATGGGTCAGGGCAGCACCGTTGATCTGCAATTAAAGATCCAGAATAGTTCGGACCGGACCTGTAGCCGGGATGTCGGCGCGGACCTACAGGAGCTGTTCGTCAAGGATGGGGCGGCGATGGTCTGGTCCTCCGACACCTGTGGCACCAACGAGGGCTCGGATGTCCACTCGCTCACGCCGGGCGGCGTGCGGTCCTTTTGGATCACCTGGAATGGTAACGACCACACCCGCTGTCAAGGTGGGGTCGCCACCGGCCCCGAGGCCCCGCCCGGCACCTATGAGGTGTTCGCCCGGGTCGGCACGAAGTACAGCAAGCCCGTGCAGCTTGAGGTCACCGGCTGACGGAGCTGTACTTCAGTCGACGGGATCGCGCCCCGGCGGACCGCGGGGCGTACCGCACACCAGTAGGTCGGGCGTCGGCTCGTCGCCGGTGCCGTGCCATCGGCGGGGTCAGACGTAGCGTTCCAGGATCGATGCCTCAGCGAGCCGGGAAAGGCCTTCTCGGACACCCCTGGCCCGGGCGTCTCCGACGCCCTCAACGGCCTGCAGGTCCTCTACGGTCGCGCCGAGCAGCCGCTGCAGGCTGCCGAAGTGCCCCACCAGGCGGTCAACGATCGTCACCGGCAGCCGCGGAACCTTGGCCAGTAGCCGGAAGCCGCGGGGGCTGAGTGCGGCGTCGAGTGCGTCGGCGGCGGCCGGGTAGCCGATCGCTCTGCTGACCGCGACCAGGTCGATCAGTTCGGTTGCGGTCAGCAGGTCCAGCTCGACCAAGGCCTCGTCGAGGGTGCGTGACTTGCGGCCGGTGGGTAGGTAGTCCCGGATGACCAGGGTGCGATCGGCGTCCACACCGGCCATCAGCTCGTCGAGCTGCAGCGCGAGGAGCCGGCCGTCGGTGCCCAGCTCCACCACGTATCCGGCGATCTCGTCGGCGATTCGACGGACCATCTCGAGCCGTTGGACGACGGCGACCGCGTCCCGAACGGTGACCAGGTCCTCTATCTCCAGGGCGGAGAGGGTGCCGGAGACCTCGTCCAGGCGTAGCTTGTATCGCTCGAGCGTGGCGAGCGCCTGGTTGGCTCGGGAGAGGATGGCGGCCGAATCGTCCAGCGCGTGCCGCTGGCCGTTGACGTAGAGGCTGATGATCCGCATGGACTGGCTCACCGAGATGACCGGGTAGCCGGTCTGACGCGCGACTCGCTCGGCGGTGCGGTGCCGGGTGCCGGACTCCTCGGTGGGAATCGCGGGATCGGGCATCAGATGCACTGCTGCCCGGACAATCCGGCTACCGTCGCTGGAGAGCACCACGGCGCCATCCATTTTGCACAGTTCACGTACGCGGGTGGCGGAGAATTCCACGTCGAGCGGGAAGCCGCCGGTGCAGAGGCTTTCGACGACCTTGTCGTAGCCTAGGACGATCAGGGCGCCGGTGCGTCCGCGGAGGATCCGCTCCAGCCCGTCGCGCAGGGCGGTGCCGGGGGCCATCAGGGCCAGGTTGGCGCGGAGCGGGTCGCTGGCCGCGCCGCCGGTCACGTGCACGCTGATCGGACGGGTGGGCGAACCGACGGCACCGGTGCGGGCGTACGGTGTCGCGCCGGCAGGCTTGGTGGTGTCGCGGTCGGTCGGCACGGGGACAGTCTACGGACTACTCTGCGGTGGGTGCTGCCGCGGTTACTGTGATGTGTCGTGCTGCCCGGATTAACTGATTCCGCCGTCTATATGGTGATTCATCCGGAAGTTTCTGTATCGACGGGCTGAAGGTTATTCCGCAGATGCCCGCGCGACGGCTTGAAGCGCGGCCCGGACATCACTGACTTCGATCACTCGCAGTTGGTCGGCGCGGACGCCGGTGCTCTCCGGACCGCAGCCCGGTGGCACGAGGGCGAGCCGGAAGCCGAGCCGGGTCGCCTCAGCCAGCCGGCGTGGCACCGCCCCCACCCGGCGCACCTCACCGGTGAGGCCGACCTCCCCGATCGCCACCAGGTGCGGGGTGATTGCGAGGTTGAGTCCGCCGGAGGCGACCGCCAAGGCGACCGCCAGGTCGGCGGCTGGCTCGACGACCCGGATGCCGCCAACAGTGGCCGCGAAGACCTCCCGATCGTGCAGGGTCAACCGCTCCGTACGTCGTTGGAGCACCGCCAGGACCATCGCGAGTCGGGCTGAGTCGAGCCCGGAGACCGTCCGTCGGGGCGACCCGGCCACGGTCGCCCCGATCAGCGCCTGCACCTCGGTGACCAGGGCACGTCGCCCCTCCATCGCCACGGTGACGCAGGTGCCGGGAACCGGCTCCGAGTAGCGGGTGAGGAAGAGCCCGGACGGGTCGGCCAGGCTACTGATGCCGCCCTCGTGCATCTCGAAGCAGCCGACCTCGTCGGCCGCACCGAACCGGTTCTTCACCCCCCGCACCAACCGCAGGGACGAGTGCTTGTCTCCTTCGAAGTGCAGCACCACGTCAACCAGGTGTTCCAGCACCCGGGGGCCGGCCACTTGGCCGTCCTTGGTGACGTGCCCCACCAGCAGCGTCGCGATGCCCCGCTCCTTGGCGACCGCCACCAGGGCCGCGGTGACCGCACGGACCTGGGTCACCCCACCGGGCACTCCTTCGGTGCCGGTGGTCGAGATCGTCTGCACCGAATCCAGCACCAGCAGCCCCGGTTTGACCGCGTCCAGGTGCCCGAGTACCGCGGCGAGGTCGCTCTCGGCCGCCAGATAGAGCTGCTCGTGCAGGGTGCCCATCCGTTCGGCGCGTAGCCGGACCTGACTGACCGACTCCTCGCCACTGACCACGAGCGATGGGTTGGCGCCGCCGGCGGCCCACTGCTGCGCCACGTCGAGTAGCAGGGTCGACTTGCCGACCCCCGGCTCACCGGCGAGCAACACCACCGCGCCCGGAACCAGGCCGCCGCCGAGCACCCGGTCGAGCTCACTGACGCCGGTCGGGCGGGCACGCGCGGGCGCGGCGCTGATGGTGGCGATTGGTCGTGCGGGCTCGGCCGGCAGCCGAGAACTGACTACCCGGCCGGAGACGGTCGGGCCGGTCAGCGTGCACTCGACGACCGAACCCCACTCGCCGCACTCCGGGCAGCGGCCAACCCACTTCGGTGGCTGGTGACCGCAGGCGTCGCACTCGTAGGCGGGGCGGGGCTCGCGGGCGGCGCGGGCGCGGCCACCGGTCGCACCGGCGCGGGAGGATCGGGAGGTGGTCACCCCAGGACGTTAACCGTCGCGTCGGCGGTCAGTGCCCGGCGCCACCCGCACCACCGTGCCCGTCCTCCAACTCCTCGAAGCCGGTGTGGCGCTCGATGATCGGCTCTGGGGGAGTAGCCGGGCTCAGCGGCACGGAGACCGGAGCCGCTGCCCGGATCGTGGTGCCACCGAAGTCGAAGGTCACGAAGATGGCCTCACCAACGTGCAGCGGCGTGTTCAGTCCGATCAGCCGCAGCACCGTCGAGGTCTCCGAGTTGAGCTGCACGTAGCTCAGCGGTGGCACCGCGACTTGGGTCGGTCCGCCAGCGGGGGCCTCGGTCTCGGTAGTCGTCGTGGACGAGCCCTCCCCGAGCGGGGCGTGGGGGTCGCTGAGAACGATGTCCCGGGCGTCCTCGGTGGTGACGGTCACGATGACCCGGTCCGGCGAGTCGTTGTAGAGGACCACGTCCAGGTTCGCGTCGTCGCCGGCCTGGTAGCCATCCACCCCCGGATAGGCGATCAGCAGGCTACGAACGGCGAAGTCACCGTTCTTGCTCGCGACATTGACGCCCTGAACCGACGGTACGGTTCCGGCAGTCTCGGCAACCTGGCCGGCGCTGCATCCGGTGAGCAGTAGCCCGCTCGTTGCCAATCCGGCCAGCAACAGGGCCGACCGGCGGGAACCCCTGATCGAGCGCGTCACGTCGGTCCTCCTCGTCATGATCGGGCCCGGTCGTACGCCGGACACGGTGGCCATGCCCGTGCAGACCGCGCTCCAGGGTAGTTGGGACTGATCCAGTTCCGCACGCCGACCCGGGGATGCCACCTCTGCGGGCGTGCTCAGATCAACGGTCCGCTGGTCACGAGCAGAAGCACATCGATGAAAGCAATTATCAGAACTGCTCGGAAGGCGGCCACCGACCGGTTCTTGGTGCGGTTGGTGACGCGCTCGCCGCACCAGAGGAGCGGTGGTATCAGCAGGGCGGCGATCACCGTGGCGAGCCCGACCGGCGACGGTGGTCCGGGCGGCCCGAACACCAGGGCGGCGGTCGCGGCGAGAAGGAGTCCGATGGCCGCGATTCGACTGCCGCCCGCGCCGAGCCGGTGGGGCAGCCCGCGGACCCCGGTGCGGGCGTCGTCATCGAGATCGGGCAGCACGTTCGCGAAGTGCGCGCCCGCGCCGAGCAGGGCTGCGGCGGTGACCAGCCAGACCGGTGGGGTTCCAGCGGCCGGCAGGGCCAGCACGACGAAGGCCGGCAACGACCCGAAGGAGATCGAGTAGGGCAGGACCGACAGTGGTGAGGACTTCAGCGGCCAGTTGTAGAGCAGCGCGGAGATCAGGGCGGCGGTGGCTACGGCCGCAGCGGGTTGGTTCGTCGTCAGCGCGAGCACCGGGGTGGCGAGCGTGGCCGTGACCGCGGCTAGAGCGGTTGTGCGGCGGCTGACCAGACCGGCGGCGACCGGCTTGTCGCGTCGCCCGACCACGATGTCCCGCTTTGCGTCGAGCGCGTCGTTGGTCCAACCGACGGCGAGTTGGCTGGCGGCCACGGTGAGCACCACGGCGACCACCCCCGCCGGCCGGTGCCCGACGCCCCAGGCGAGCAGGCCAGCCACGGTGGTGACCGCGGCTGCGGGCTCGGGATGACTGGCCCGGAGCAGGGCCACCACCCGCCGGGTGCGGGTCGCTCCCGAGCCGGCGTCGCCGGTTGCGGGCCCGGCTTGGTCTGGCCGGGTCAGCACCCGCGCGACACGCCGTAGCACTGAGGAGGTCATGAGGGAAGTCTGGTCGTTACCGGGCAGTCGTGCCACGCTCAGTCCATGCCAGACGCGGGTCGCACCCTGCCGCGCAATGATCCGCGCCAGTACGACGACCTGGCCGGGGAGTGGTGGCGGCCGGACGGCGCGTTCGCCATGTTGCACTGGCTGGCCGAGTCCCGGGCGGCGTTGGTGCCTGCGGCGTCGCACCCCGCCGCCCTTCTGGTCGATCTCGGCTGCGGTGCCGGGCTACTCGCCCCGCACCTGGCCGGCAAGGGCTATCGACATGTTGGGGTCGACCTGACCGGCTCGGCGCTACGCCAGGCCGCCGGGCATGGCGTGACGGTGGTCAACGCCGACGCGACCGCCGTGCCGCTCGCCTCCGGCTGCGCCGACGTGGTGGCCGCGGGCGAACTGTTGGAGCACGTTCCCGACTGGCGAACGGTGGTGGCCGAGGCCTGCCGCCTACTCCGCCCGGGCGGGCTGCTCGTCCTCGACACGCTCAATGACACCGCGCTGAGTCGCCTACTCGCCGTCCACATCGGCGAGCGGCTGCCCACGGTCCCACGGGGGATCCACGACCCACGGTTGTTCGTGGATGCCCGCGCGTTGGCCGCCGAATGCGCCCGGCACGGTGTTGACCTGCGGGTGCGTGGGATTCGACCGCAGCTGACCCGGATGCTCGGCTGGCTGGCCCGGCGGGCAGGGAGTGCGGGCGGGGTGCCTCCACGCATCGTGCCGACCTGGTCAACCGCAGTGCTCTACCAGGGCTGGGGCCGACGTGACCAGGGCTGGGGCCGGCGCGAGCGCGATCAGACGCGGACGGATGTACCCAAGGAGGGGACGGTCGCATGATGCAGGCTGTTCAGGTGGCCCGTCGGTTGGCGCCGCGATTCGCCGCTCGGGCGGCTGACCACGACCGGGATGGCACCTTCCCGGCCGACGATTTCCGAGACCTCCGGGAGGCGGGCCTGTTCGGCCTGATGGTGCCGCGGGAGCTTGGCGGCCTGGGCGCCACCTTCGGGGAGTACGCGGCCGTCGCGACCGAGCTGGCCCGGGGAAACGGCGCGACCGCGCTGGTGTTCAACATGCACGCCTCGGTCACCGGTGCGCTGGGCGCGGTGACCGAGGAACTGGCCGAAACGCTCGGTCTGCCGGACGCGGCGTTGGCGGCGCGGGACCGGCTGCTGCGTGCGGCGGCGGATGGTTCCTGGTACGCGGTGGCGATGAGCGAACGCGGGGCAGGGGCCCGGCTTTCGCGGCTCAGCACGGTGTACGAGCCGGTTGATGGCGGCTGGCGGATTAAGGGCAGCAAGACCTTCTGCTCCGGCGCCGGCCACGCCGACGGCTATCTGGTGGCCGCCCGTAGCGCGGCTGATCCTTCGGTGGTCTCCCAGTTTCTGGTGCCGGCGGGAGGCGGGCTGGCCGTCGAGGAGACCTGGGACTCGCTGGGCATGCGGGCGACGTCCTCGCATGATCTGCACCTGGAGGTCACGGTGCCGGCAGACCGGCTGCTCGGCGGGGTCGAGGGGCTGGCTCTGGTCGTCGCGCAGTTGATGCCGCACTGGCTGGTCGCGAGCTACGCCGCGGTCTACGTCGGGGTCGCGCGCGCGGCGATTGACGCCGCGGCCGAGCACCTGAACGCCCGTGACCTCGGCGGTCTGCCGGCGGTCCGGGCCCGGCTCGGTCGCGCCGATGCGGCGGTGGCCGCGGCGGACCTGGTGGTGGCGGAGGCGGCCCGGCGGGTGGACGAGGCGCCCGGTGACGCCGAGACGAACCGTTGGGTCTGGCGGGCGAAGTTGCTGGCGGGCACCACCGCGGCCGACGTGGCGGCCTCGGTGCTGGAGGCGGCCGGCACCGCGGCCACTCGGCGGGGGCATCCGCTGGAGCGGCTGTACCGGGATGCGCGTTGCGGTTCGCTGCACCCCGCCACCTCCGACGTCTGTGCGGACTGGCTCGGCATCGCCGTGCTCGGTGGTGACCCGGACCGTGACGGGTCGGCCCCTCGTTGGTGAACGTGCCGGGAGAGCAGAACGAAGGGTGGGCATCATGGCCGTGCCGGTGATCGCGGGAATCGGTACGGCGCATCCGCCGTCGGCCGACCAGGGTGAGCTGTGGGAGGGCTTCTTCGCGCGGCACTTCTCCGGAACCACCCGGGCTCTGGCCCAACGGATCTTCGCCAACTCGGGGGTGAAGCGCCGGCAGGCTGCGGTCAATCCGGTGCTGGAGGATGTCTCCGACTGGCCGACCGAGCGGCGGATGCGGCGCTATCAGGTGGAGGCGCTGCCGCTGGGCAAGGAGGCGGTGGGACGGGCGCTCACCGCCGCCGGGCTGGCCGCCGGCGACGTCGGGCTCTTCGTGGTCTGTTCCTGCACTGGCTACGCAACCCCGGGGCTGGACATTCTCCTCGCCCGGGACCTCGGCATGGCACCGGACGCGCAGCGGGTCTTCGTCGGTCACATGGGCTGCTATGCGGCGTTGCCGGGGCTGGGCGTGGCGAGCGACTTCGTGACCGCCCGGGGCCGACCCGCCCTGCTGCTCTGCGCCGAGCTGACCAGCCTGCACATTCAGCCCGCCACCGCCCGGGTGGACACCCAGCAGATCGTCTCGCACGCGCTCTTCTCCGACGCCGCGGTGGCCGCCGTGGTTGTGCCCGGTGGCCCCGGGTACGCGGTGCGTGAGGTCGCCTCGGTGACCGACACCTCCACCGCCGATCACATGACGTGGGATGTCACCGATACCGGGTTCCGGATGGGGTTGTCGCCGAAGGTGCCGCAGGTGCTCTCCACGCAGGTACGGGCGTTGGTAGACAGCCTGCTTGCCCGGTACGGCACGCGCCGGTCGGAGGTGGATGGCTGGGCGGTGCACCCGGGCGGCCCCCGCATCCTCAACGTGGTGGAGCGGGAACTGGCCCTGCCGCCGGCCGCCCTGGCGGCGTCCCGGGAGACGCTGGCCGAGCACGGCAACTGTTCGTCGCCGACAGTGTTGTTGGTGCTGGATCGACTGCACCGAGCGGTCGCGCCGGCGGGACGGGTGGTGATGTTGGCCTTCGGCCCGGGCCTGACCCTGTACGCGGGCCTCCTCGAACGGTCAGCCGGCGAGGCGGGCTAGTTCGGGTTCGAAGTCGGCGGTGGAGCGGAACTCGGGGAGCACCTTCTGCACCGTGCCGGTGCGGTCCACGAGCAGCGCGCTGACCACGTCGGTCCGGGGCGGCAGGCGCAGAAAGGCGCGCAACCCGTCGGCCGGGTCGTCGAGCGTACGAAGGGTGGGGGCCGAGGCCGGGGGCGACTCGCGTACGGCGGGGTCGGGGTTGATGATGATCACGGAAACCCCGGGCGGCGCGACGGCGACGGCGTTGGCCACCTCGGCCGGGCAGGCGCACGCGTCGGTGAGGAGGATAACGGCGGGCAGCAGACCCCGCAGCGGTACCGGTTGACCGTTGTCCACCAAGTCGAACGCGGGGATGGTTCGCCCGATCAAGTCGGCTGGCGGTGCCGGCGTGGCCGGGGTTGACGCGGCCGGGGCGGGGGGCAGTTGCGCCCAGATGGTCGCGCTCAGCCCGGCCAAGACGGTGACCAGGGTCACCAGGAGTGCCAGTAGCGCAGGCGCGACTGAACCGGATGGGGGCGGACGGTTCAGTTCCCGGCGGACCTGTTTGGCTTCGGCTGAGAGCTCGGCGGCGTTGTCCGGTACGACCACCCGGCCCCATTCGGGTGGCAGGTCCGGCAGTCCGGAGTCGTCGTCTGCGGTGGGCCTACCCATCGAACTCCCTGGAATTATGGCGAGCCTGAGGCAGGCTCTTGTTCAGCCTGCCGTACTGGTCCCGCTCCCGCCAGGCATGGGCGTGGGCCCGCGATGCGGGCTACCATGAGTTGAGCGCATCGTCTTGGATCCCGGGTTTCGTCACTCAGTCGTGGCGGCACATTGCCGTTACGGAGCGTGTTCATTGCTTCGGTCTGACTGCCGGTCAAACTGAAGAAATCCCTCTCACAGAGCCCCTGAGCTGCGCCAACGGTCAGGGCAGCGGTGAGACACCGGTGTCTGAGCGTGTTACCCTAGACACAGCGAAAGGGGTTTCGAACCTATGGTTTTCAGTGTCGGCGAGACCGTTGTTTACCCCCACCACGGGGCCGCACTCATCGAGGCAATCGAGACTCGGGTCATCAAGGGCGAGGAGAAGCAGTACCTCGTTCTCAGGGTCGCGCAGGGTGACCTCACGGTCCGGGTTCCCGCGGAGAATGCCGAGATCGTGGGTGTGCGCGAGGTGGTCGGCGAAGAGGGCCTCGGCAAGGTCTTTGACGTTCTCCGGGCTCCGCACACCGAGGAGCCGACCAACTGGTCACGGCGTTACAAGGCGAATCTTGAGAAGTTGGCCTCCGGTAATCCGCTGAAGGTGGCCGAGGTCGTCCGCGACCTGTGGCGTCGAGAGCGGGAGCGGGGGCTGTCCGCAGGCGAGAAGCGCATGCTCGCCAAGGCCCGCGACATTCTCGTTGGTGAGGTCGCACTGGCCGAAAAGAGCACCAAGGACGAGGCGGAGACGCTGCTCGACAAGGTGCTGACCGAAGCCTGATCTGCACCTGATCGTCGTACCCGATCTGCCATGAGGAAATCACCGAGGACCGCGACGTGACCGCGCAGCTTGATCCGCGCGGTGACGTCGCGGTCCTCGTGCCTGCGGCCGGTGCCGGCGTACGGCTGGGCCCCGGCCGGCCGAAGGCCCTTCGGCTGCTCGGCGGGGAGCCGCTACTGGTGCACGCGGTCCGTCGGCTCGCCGCCGCCGCGTCGGTGCACACCGTGGTGGTGGCCGCTCCGGCGGCCGACCTCGTCGCGGTCCGCGAACTGTTGGCCCCGGTGGCACCGGTCACCGTGGTGCCGGGCGGCGCCCAACGGCAGGCCTCGGTCGCCGCCGCGCTCGCCGCAGTCCCCGCCGGCCCGGAGGTCGTGCTGGTGCACGATGCGGCCCGAGCACTCACCCCACCCGAGCTGGTCGAGTCGGTTGCCGAGGCGGTCCGGTCCGGTCACGACGCGGTGATCCCGGTGCTGCCGGTGGTCGACACCATCAAGGAGGTCGGTGTCGGCGAACGGGTCCTCGGCACGGTCGATCGCTCCGCTCTGCGGGCGGTGCAGACGCCGCAGGGGTTCCGGCGGTCGGTGTTGACCACCGCGCACGCCGCCGCTACCGACCCGCTCACCGACGATGCCGGCCTGGTCGAGAAGCTGGGTGTGCCGGTGGTCTGCGTACCCGGGTCCGAACACGCCCTGAAGATCACACGCCCGTTCGACCTGGCGCTGGCCGAGCACCTGCTGACGGTCGGCCGCTGACGCGTACCCTCGGATGGTGATCGTTCCGCGGGTTGCCATCGGCGTTGACATGCACGCTTTCGAGTCCGGTCGGCCATGTTGGGTTGCCGGCCTGCACTGGCCCGGGCAGGACGGCCTGGCCGGGCATTCGGATGCGGATGTCGCCGCCCACGCCGCGTGTAACGCGTTGCTCTCCGCCGCCGACCTCGGCGATCTCGGCGCCAACTTCGGGGTGGGGCAGCCGGAGTGGTCCGGTGCTTCCGGCGTGGCTCTGCTCAGCGAGAGCGCCCGTCGGGTGCGGGCGGCCGGCTACACGATCGGCAACGTGTCGGTGCAGGTGATTGGGAACCGTCCCAAGATCGGGCCGCGTCGGGCCGAGGCGCAGCAGGTGCTCTCGGCGGCGGTGGGCGCCCCGGTCAGCGTCTCCGCCGCCACCACCGACGGGCTCGGCTTTCCCGGCCGGGATGAGGGCCTGACCGGTATCGCGGTGGCCTTGGTGTACGCGGCCCCCACGAATGATCGCTTCTGAGGCGGCCAGCGCGGACCACCACCTGGTGCCCGCCGATTGGACCGTCGGGCGCCGGTTGCCGACGATAGCCGTGGATCGTCCCGACGAGGCCCCATGCATCGAACAGGCCACGGTGTCCTGGGGCGTTCGGTCCACCCCACGATCCGCTCACTCTTGGCAACCACACCTTCGATGACCAGCGGGGACAATCCCGAGAACGCCATCCATGTAAATTTATCGACGTCTTCCACACGCCGGAGTTCGTGACCCCTCGCCACCTTCGTTACCACCGATTGCGGGAAGGGCCGATCGTGTTTTTCTACAGTTCCTGCCGCTGATCCGGGATCACCGATTTCCGAGTATCGGTGGAGTAGCTTTCGACATGCTCGATCGCCATGTCCAGCGCCCGGGCGAGCGGCCGGCTGGTCCGGTAGGTCTTGCTCAGCAGCAGCCCCCCTTGTAGGGCGGCCATGATGCCCTCGGCCAGTGCGTCTGGATCGGCGTCCGGCCTCAGCTGTCCTTGGTCGCGCATGGTGGTCAACCCGGTCAGTAGCGGGGATGCCCACGCGGTGAAGCACTTCTGCAGTACGGCATGAGTCTGCGGATCGCCATCGGCGATTTCGTTGGCCAGGGAGCCCAGCGGGCAGCCGCCCAGGTCTTTGGCCTCGTCACGGGCGGTGATGACCTTGTCGCGCCACCGACGCAGGGCGGGCAAGGAGTCCAGCTGGTCCAGCTCAGGGCGCTGGGACTCCATCGTCCGGTCAGTTTGCTGCCATGCTGCCGCTCGGAGTAGGTCATCCTTGTTCGCGAAATAGTGGTATAGCTGCGACTTGCTGGTCCTGCTCGCCGCCATTACGTCGTCCAGGCTTGTGCCCGCAGCCCCATGCTCACGGATGAGGTTGGCCGCAGCCTCCACGATGCGGGTCCTGGTCGCGGCGCCCCGGGGGGTCAGCTTGGGGGTGCGCTGGCTGGTCATCATGCCGGAACACTAGCAAAACTGGACTTGTGAGTCCAGGATATGCCCTCTAGCTTGGACTGCATGGTCCAATGTTCGGCATGCGGATGCCGGCGCCGACAAAGGAAGAATAAACGTTGACTAGACTCAATAAGGGGCAGCCGTTTCCGAAGCTTCAGGTTCCTGCGGTAGGGGGCGGCATGCTCAACCTACCGGAGGATCTCGCCGGTCAGTTCGGCGTTGTGTTGATCTATCGCGGATCATGGTGCCCATTCTGCAGCAAGCAGCTTGCGAGATTCCAAGAGGCCAGCGATGCCCTCGTGGAACTCGGGGTACGTGTCGCCGCGTTGTCGGTTGACGATGAGGAGACCTCTCGTAGGCTCATCGAGAAGCTCGAGCTCGGCTTTCCAGTTGGACACAGCGCCGATGTCGCCAAGGTGGCCGAGGCGACGGGCGCCTACGTCGACGACGAGCTGACCTACCTGCAGGCTACGGAGTTCGTCCTTGCGCCCGACAGCACCGTGGCGGAGGCCAGCTACTCCAGTGGGGCTGGCGGCCGCCTGACCCCCTTCGACGTCGCCGGCCTGATTCGCTATATCCGCAAATACAGCTGCGCATAGGCGGTGGCGTACCGACGTGAGGCCGGTGAAAGCTGCGGCGTGACGGTAGTCGATAGCTGATGAGGTCTCCGGTAGGCGGTTCAGCGACCAAGCTCGAGCGTCATACCGGAGATCTCATGCCACAGACGCCACCGCAGCAGCTCTGCTCCTGGCCGCCGGCGACAACCCATAGCGACTCATCTTCGCTGGGACCTGTGCACCCGCGCCGGCATAGACCGACGTGTCAGTGAAGGCAAACTGGAGAGGTGGATATGGTGCGGTGGATCCAGTATCCGAGTGTGCTGAGAAGATTTGTGTCGCAGTGAGGCGTGCCGATGGACGCCTTTCTACGTCTAGGCATGGACCCTTGACTTCGGAGCTACTCGTCTAGGCTTGCAGCGATGTCCAGCGAACCCACCTCTGACCGCTCCGCTGCCGACGGGTACCTCCAGCGAGCCCAGCTCCTCGCCGAGCTCGGCCGCTACGACGAGGCCGTCACCGAGCTGGGGTTCGCCCTCGCCCTTGACCCCGGCCACGCGGCGGTGCTGACCGAGCTTTCTCGGGTGCAGCTCGCGGCGGGGCGGCCCGCGGAGGCGCTCACCGCCGCCGACGGCGCGTTGGCGGTCGCGGCGGACTCGGTCCCCGCGCTGGTCGCGCGGGGGATGGCCCTGGCAGACCTGACCGAGCATGGGGAGGCGGCCCGGACCGCGGACCGCATTCTCGCGCTGGGACCGGATGACGCGTACGCCCAGCGCAGCGGCGCGGCGATCCTGGCCGGTTCCCGCAACGGCCAGCCCGCGCTGAACGCGGCCTGGCGGGGGGTGGAGTTGGCCCCACAGGAGCCGGCGGGGCACCTGGTGCTCGGGTTGGTCGCGGCCAACCTGCAGCTGTATGACCTGGCCGAGCGGGCGTACACCGAAGCGCTGCGGCTCGACCCGCAGCTCGCCGAGGCGCGGCACGACATCGGGGTGCTGCGGCTGGAGCAGCGCCGGTGGAGCGAGGCGCTGGAGCACCTTGCCGACGCGGCGGCGATCAGCCCTGGTCGGGTCAATTCGGTTCGAACGATCTCGGTCGGCCTTCGTCAACTCGTCGTCATTGGAGCCGGTTGGTCCATGGTCGCCGCGGTGGTGATCGCCTGCTTCGCGGTGGGCAGCCCGGGGCTGTCCCGGGCCGTCGCGGCGGCGGCCGCCCTCGGTGGCGGGTTGATGGTGTGGCGGTACGCGGCGAAGCTGCCCGGCGTGGCCCGCACGATCCTGCCGGAGCTGCTGCGCTCCGACCGGCCGCTGGCGCTGGCCGGGTACGCGACTGCCGCGGCCCCGGTGCTGTTACTGCTCTACACCCTCGTTGGCACGGTCTGGCCGCTGGTCCTGGCGATCGCGGTGGCGGCCTTCGCCGTCGTCACCGCGCTCGCCCGCTCGGTGCGCTGAAGCGGCTACTCGCGCCGCGCCCAGGTCCAGGCGTACGCGTCGTCTTCGCAGGCCGCGGCGGCGTCGCAGAGCTCCAGCGGACGGAAGGTGTCGACCATGACGGCGAGCTCGTCGAAGTAGTCGACGCCGATCGACCGTTCGGCGGCGCCGGGCTGCGGTCCGTGGGTGAAGCCCGACGGGTGTAGTGAGATCGATCCCTGGCCGATGCCGGAGCCGCGTCGCGCCTCGTAGTTGCCCCCGGTGTAGAAGAGCACCTCGTCGGAGTCGACGTTGTGGTGGTTGTACGGCACTGGGATCGCGTCGGGGTGGTAGTCCACCTTGCGGGGGACGAACGAGCAGATCACGAAGTTCGGGCCCTGGAAAGTCTGGTGCACCGGTGGGGGCTGGTGGACCCGGCCGGTGATCGGCTCGAAGTCGTGGATGGAGAACGCCCACGGGTAGAGGTGCCCGTCCCAGCCGACCACGTCGAACGGGTGATTGGCGTAGACGTGCCGGGTCCAGCCGCGTCGGTGCCGGACCAGGACCTCGAGCTCCTCGCCGTCAACGAGCAGTGGCGTGTCCGGTCCGCGGACGTCTCGCTCACAGTACGGCGAGTGTTCCAGGAACTGACCGCGCACCGACAGATAGCGCTTGGGCGGGCCGATGTGGCCGGCCGCCTCGACCGCCAGTAGCCGAACGGGCTCGCTGCCGGTGGGAACGAGCCGGTGGATGGTCGAGGTCGGGATGATCACGTAGTCGCCGGCGACGGCGTCGAGGGGGCCGAAGGGGGACTCGACCCGCAGGCTGCCGGATTCGACGTAGAGGCAGTGGTCGCCGGTGGCGTCGCGGAACAGCGGGGAGGGCTGCTCGGCCAGCACGTACGCGATCCGGACGTCGTCGTTGCCGAGCAGGTAGCGCCGGCCGAGTACCGGGTCGGCGCTGGCTGCGTCGAGTTGGTGGGTGCGCAGGTGGCGGGGCTTGAGCGGGAGGTTCGGCGTGTAGGTGACCGCCGGTGGGGTGAACTCCTCGGCAGCCACGATCGCGGTCGGTGCGTGCCGGTGGTAGAGCAGCGAGGAGTCGTCGGAGAAGCCTTCTTGACCCACCAACTCCTCGGCGTAGAGGCGGCCGTCGGGCTGACGGAACTGGGTGTGGCGCTTGCGCGGCACCTCGCCGACGCGGCGGTAGAACGGCATCTCGCCCTCCCCGAGCAGATATTCCACGGTGTCCGACAATCGGACGCTATTGTCCGCTCCTTTAGCGTCCCGTAGATTGTTGTGTCGTGTCAACGAAGCTGCCCCGACTCCTCGCCGGCCTCGTCGACGACGCCGCCGTCTTCCCGCCCGGCAACGCGTCGCTGCCCGATGCCGTTCCGGCGCACCGGCAGCACCGTTCGTCCTGGTATGCCGAGCTCGTCGGCCCGCTCCTGGTCCCCGCCTCCACAGTGCTCAATCGTGAGCTGCAGACCCTGGTCGACCCGGCCGAGGAGCTTGTGGTCGGGCTGATCGGAGACACCGGACTGGACGGCCTCCCGGCCGCCCTCGCCGCAGTGCCCCCCGGCGTCACGATCCAGCAGGTCGAGGTCGCCGTCGCCGCCCGCGGTGCGGACCCGCAGCCGGGCCTGACGAAGCTCTTCCCGTTGGCGGAGCGACTCGCCGGCCGCACCGTCTACGCCGAGATTCCGCTGACCTTCGGCTTGATGGGGGCGCTTGACCGGCTCGTCGAGGCCCGGGCCGCCGGGCTGTCGGTGGCCGCGAAGTTCCGGACCGGTGGCCTCGCCGTCGAACTCTTCCCCACGCCCGCCGAGCTGGCCGCGGTGATCCACGGGTGTCAGCAGCGGGAGTTGCCGTTCAAGCTGACCGCCGGGCTGCACCACGCGGTGCGACACCTGGACCCGGAGACCGGCTTCACCCACCACGGCTTCGCGAACGTGCTCGCCGCCGCGCTCGTCGCGGCCGAGGACGCCGAGGTGGAGCGGGTCACCGAACTACTCACCACCACCGACCCGCGGCCGTTGCTCGCACCGATCGCGCAGCGGCTGGAGGCGGCGCGTCCGCTCTGGGTCGGCTACGGCTCGTGCAGCATCCTGGAACCACTGACCGATCTGATCCAGCTGGGGCTGGTGAACGGGGGTATCGACGCATGACCTGGGTGACCGGCCTGGAGGGCTCGCCGTACGGGCTGCACAACCTGCCGTACGGAGTGTTCCGTACCGCCGATCGCGAGCCGCGGGTGGGCGTACGCGTCGGCACCCACGTGCTTGACCTCGGCGGCGCCGAGCAGGCTGGCCTGGTGCTGGCCGCCGGTACGCTGAGCCGCCCTCGACTGAACGACTTCATGGCACTCGGGCGTCCGCAGTGGACGTCGGTACGGCAGCGGATTGTCGAGCTGTTCACCGATAGCGCTCATCGGGCGGCCGTCGAGCCGCTGCTTCTGCCGCTGTCGGACGTGGAACTTCAGCTCCCCTTCGACGTGGCGGACTACGTCGACTTCTACTCCTCTGAGCAGCACGCCAGCAACGTTGGTCAGATCTTCCGCCCGGGCCAGCCGCCGCTGCTGCCCAACTGGAAGCACCTGCCGATCGGCTACCACGGTCGGGCCGGCACCGTCGTGGTCTCCGGCACCCCGATCGTCCGGCCGTGTGGCCAGCGGGCTACTCCGCAGGGGCCGGTCACTGGCCCCTCGGTTCGCCTCGACATCGAGGCGGAGGTCGGCTTTGTGGTGGGTGTGCCCAGTCCGCTGGGCAGCCGGGTCCCGGTCGGAGACTTCGCCGACCACGTATTCGGCGTGGTGTTGGTCAACGACTGGTCCGCCCGGGACATCCAGGCCTGGGAGTACCAACCCCTCGGACCGTTCCTCGGCAAATCCTTCGCCACCTCGGTCGCGGCCTGGGTGACGCCGCTGGAGGCGCTTGGTGCGGCGTTCGTGCCGGCACCGGAGCAGGATCCGCCGGTCGCTGACTACCTGCGCGACGAGCCGCACCTCGGGTTGGATCTGCGCCTGTCGGTGGAGTGGAACGGCGAGCGGGTGAGCGAGCCGCCGTTCGCCACCATGTACTGGACGCCGGCACAGCAGTTGGCCCATCTGACCGTTAACGGGGCCGCGCTGCGCACCGGCGACCTCTACGCCTCTGGCACCGTCTCCGGCGCCGAGCGCGGCCAGGTCGGCTCGTTCCTCGAGCTGACCTGGGGTGGGGCGGAGCCGGTCCGGGTTGGTGGCAGCGAACGCACTTTCCTGGCCGACGGCGACACCATCACTATCACCGGTACCGCGCCCGGCCCGGACGGCACGACGGTCGGCCTCGGCGAGGTCACCGGCACCATCGTCGCCCCCCGCTGACCAGCGAATACCCCTTCATCCCGGCGCGCGTCGCCCCTGTGGGGCCGCTGGGCCGAAGCGATACCACCGGCGCGACCAGGTCCGCCCGTACCGAGCGAGAATCCGTCCTCGGTACGAGCGGATCGCACAGGTCGTCCGACCGGGCCCCCTTCCTGTCACGTTGATCGATCGGATCCGTCGCCACGCGGTACGGGCTTGCTCCCCAGGTCGGGCCCGGCGGCGAGTTGGCGGCACAGCGACAGGAGGGTGAAGGATGAACGATTTCCCAGGTGCGGTCTGGCGATCCAGCAGCCGCTCCAACGACCAGGGGCTCTGTGTGGAGGTGGCCGACAACCTGGTCCAGACGCTTGGCGTGGTGGCCGTACGGGACTCGAAGGACAGATCTGGTCCGGCCCTCGCGGTGGGGGGACCGGGATGGGCGAGGTTCATTCGGGCGGTCCGGGCCGGGGAACTCGGTAGCTGAGCGGCGCGGGGCCGTGCGGGGCAGCGGCTAAATAAAGTGGCGGCGGGGCCCCGCACGGCGGTCACGGCGCGTACCGTCGACGCCACGGGAGGTGGTATGTCGCGGGTGACGGTCATGCGGTCTTTCCAGGCGCAGCCGAACGACGTGTGGCGCCTGCTGACCGATCTGACCGTGCGCACCCACGCCACCCTGGGCCGCGTGGTCCTGACCCGCGGCGAGTTCGGCCCCGGCGCCGCCTGGCGGGAGATTCGCTCCCAGCCGGATGGGTCGGCACTGGTCGAGGAGTTCGTCGTGGTCGAGGCCGAGCCGCCGCACCGGCTGGTGCTCGCCTCACCCGGCACGGAGGTGGACTATCGGGTGACCTGGACGCTGCGCCCCGCCCGACGTCGAGGCGAGCGCAACACGGTGGTCACGGTCACCCAGGAGGCGATCCCCTCCGGCGCCCGCGGCCGGATCGTCGCGTTCCTGCTCGGCGGGCTGGCCGCTCGGGCGGTCGCCGGTGCGCTGCGCCGCGACCTCGCCGAGCTTGCCGCCGCCGCCCGCGCCGACCCTGCGCCTTCCGGTGAGGCTGCCGCCGGGCGCTGACCCGGCGGCCTGGCGGTGCGACCCCACGGCCCTGTTTCGTGGCTGCCGGGCCGGTGGTGTCGGCCAGACTGTGGGTTCGGCAACCACGCCGTAGCTGGGCGCCGCGTGCTGGGTAGGGTTCCGGGCGGAGGTGCGCATGGTTTTCCCGACGGGTCGTCGGCTGTTCGTAGTGGCGGCGGTGGTCGTGGTGGTGCTGATGGCGGCGGTGGCGGCTACGGTTTACCGGGTGCTCGCCCCGGCCGAGGTCAGCACCCCAGCGGACGGCCCTTACCCCACCGCTGCGACTCCGGACCCCGGCCTCGTCGCGCGGCTGCCGGTGGCGCCGCTGGTGGTAGACGGCCGAATTCGGGTGTACGCGGCCGAGCGCCAGGTCTACGCCGATGCGCCGGTCGAGTTCAAGCATCGAAGCACGCCGTACTGGTCGTTTCGCCGCTGGCCCGCCGAGTTGGACGGTGTGGTGGCGAGCGGCCACACTGTGGTGACCCGTTGGTCGGACGGCCAGGTGGTGGCGCTGGACGGGCGTACCGGCGAGATCGCCTGGCGGGCGGAGGGGCCGGTGCCGGAGTCCGACCCGGAGGCCCGGCGAACCGGTGCGGAAACCGTGTGGAACCCGGCGGGGCTCTTTGTCGCTTCGGCTGCTGCCGACACCGCGGTAGTGCTCTCCGCCGGCCGGGCTGCGATGGCCGGCTGGAATCTGGCCGACGGGCAGCAACTCTGGCGGTCCGACGTCGGGTCGGGGTGCCAGCAGGCGGTCGGCACCACCACGGCTGGCGCTCTGGTGAGCATCGACTCCTGCGGCTCCGCGGCCACCGTCGACTTCCGGGACGCGGCCACCGGCGCCGTTACTCGCTGGAGCCCGCCCGGCGGCGGGGAGGCGCTGGTCGTCACCCCGCTCGGCTGCCACTCGGGCCGATCCGGTTGCGCCGGCCTCCGTACGGCTGTCGGACCGGGTGACGACGCGGCTCGGGGCTGGCTGTTCGGTGCGGGAGAGCCGGCGGCGGCACCGGTGCTGGACGCACCCGACACCCGGCTCGCCGGTGACGTCGCCGTCGACGTACGGGACGGCTCCCTGGTGGCCCGCGAGGCGCGGACCGGGAGCGAGCAGTGGCGGCACGAAGATGTGGGCGGGGCTCGGGTGCTCGCGGTGGAGCCGGACCGGGTACATCTGGTCACTGAAAGCAATGACCTGATCACGTTCGATTCGGTCAGTGGGGACGAGCGATCCCGGTTCAGGCTTTCTCTCGGCACCGACAGCACATCGTGGGCCCCCGGCACGGCGTACGCGGTCGGTGGCTACCTGGCGGTGGAGTGCCTTCGCCTCCCGGTCGACTCGAAGGCCGACGACCAGCGCTACTTCCTCACCTCGCGACCGGTCCTGCTCGCCGCGACCTGAGCGGGCCGTCAGCCCGCGGCGAGTAGGACGCCGTGACTCAGCCGAGCGCGGCCTCCGCCGCGGCGAGGAAGACGTCATTCTCGGCCGGGGTGCCGATGGTGACCCGGACTCCGTCGCCGGGGAAGGGTCGTACGATCACGCCGCGCGACTCGCAGGCCCGGCCGAACTCCACCGCCTGGTCGCCCAGGGGCAGCCAGACGAAGTTGGCCTGGCTGGTCGGTACGTCTGGGATCAGCTTACGGACCGCCTCGGTGACCCGGCCCCGCTCGGCCACGACCAGGGCGCAGCGCCGCCGCACCTCGTCGGCCTGGGCGAGGGCCGCCAGCGCGCCGGCCTGTGCGGCCACGCTGGCGGAGAAGGGCGTGACCACCTTTCGGATGGCCGCGGCCACCTCCGGCTGGGCGACCAGGAAGCCGATCCGCAGCCCGGCCAGGCCCCAGGCCTTCGACAGGGTCCGCAGCACCGCCACGTTCGGTCGGTCCAGGTAGTTGAGACCGTCCGGCACCTCCGGGTCGGTGACGAACTCCCGGTAGGCCTCGTCGATGACCACCAGCACGTCGTCCGGGACCTGGTCGAGGAAGCGCTCCAACTCGGTTCGGCCTACCGCGGTGCCGGTGGGGTTGTTCGGGTTGCAGACCAGGACCATTCGGGTGCGGTCGGTGATCGCGGCGGCCATCGCGGTCAGGTCGTGCCCGTGCCCGGCGTCGTTGCTGACCCGTACGCTGGTCGCCCCGTTGGTCGCCGCGATGATCGGGTACGCCTCGAACGAGCGCCAGGAGTAGATCAGCTCGTCACCGGGCATGCAGGTGGCCCGGACCAGGTGATCGGCGAGCGCCACCGACCCGCAGCCGGTGGCGATCCGCTCGGCGTCCACCGCGTACTGCTCGGCGAGGGCCGCGCGCAGCGCCACCACGCCCATATCCGGGTATCGGTGGGCGCCCGCGGCGGCCTCGGTGACCGCCGCCACCACGCCGGGCAGCGGTCCGTACGGCACCTCGTTGCTGGCCAGTTTGATCGCCTCGGGCAGGCCCAGTTCGCGGGCCAGGTCGGCCGGGCTGCGCCCTGGCACGTAGCTGGGCAGTATGTCCAGGTCGGCGCGGGTGAGCCGGGGTGCCGGCCGGCGTCGTCCGGTATCGGTCATGGGGTGTCTCCCGGGGGTGCGGGGCGGTCGTTCGGGACGGGGGTGCGGGGTAGCTGAACCACCACGGTCTGCGCCCGCTTGTCGTGCAGGGCCTGCCGGAGCGGACGGTCGAACAGCGGTGAGAGGGAGTCGATGAGCTGCAACAGGAAGCCGACGCAGCAGAACCAGAGCAGGGTGGGCAGGCCGAGCGTGTTCCAGCGGCGCAGCGCCCGTCCGAAGCCCAGCGGGGCGACGGCGCTCACCGGTAGCACCTGCAGGCCCATCACCCGCTTACCGAAGGTCTGTCCGCGGCTGGCCATCGACGGTACCTCGTAGGCCATCCAGAGCGCTGTGGCGATCAGCAGAATCGCGATCTGGAGGCCGCCGGCCTGGTCACCCGCCGCCGGTAGGGGCTCGGTGGTGGTGTCCTGTTCAACGATCCGGCGCCAGGCTTCGGCGATGGGCGGGGACATCTGCTGGATGTACTGCCACACGAACCAGAAGTTCACCACCACGTTCAGCGCGAGGACAGCGGCGATATCGATGAGGCGGGCCACCAGCCGGGCCCCAAACCCGGCCAGCGGCAGCCCATGCAGACGAGGCTCAGGCTGCTGCCCGGGCCAGGCCGGGTACGGCACGCCCGGTGGTGGCGCACCGGCGTTCCCCGGGTACGGCGTGCCCGGTGGTGGCGCACCGGCCGGTCCGGGCTGCGGGCCGGTCGGTCCGGGCTGCGGGCCGCCCGGTGGGGGCCAGTGTCCCGGCGGCGGGGTGCCGGCTGGGGCGTGCTGCCCCGCCCCAGCACCCGGCTGACCGGCGGATGCGCTGGGCTCGTCGGGACGGGCAGCCGGCTCGGGCTCGGGCTCGGGCGGGCCCGCCGGGGGTGTGGCCTCGGCGGGGATGGGCGCACCGAGCCAACCCTCGCCGTCCCAGTAGCGCCGGGTGTCCGGGTCGGCGGGGTCCAGATACCAGCCAGGTGCGACGCTCACCGCGCCACCTCGTTCTGCTCGCTCACCTGGACACCTTAACGACGGTGGTTGGCGGCCTGCCCGTTGGCGGGCACCGGGTGGGCCGCCAACCACCGACCGTCACAGGTTGCCGCGCTTCTCCTGCTCCCGCTCGATGGCCTCGAAGAGCGCCTTGAAGTTGCCCTTGCCGAAGCCGAGCGAGCCGTGTCGCTCGATCAGCTCGAAGAAGACGGTCGGGCGGTCCTGGACCGGGTTGGTGAAGATCTGGAGCAGGTAGCCGTCCTCGTCCCGGTCAACCAGGATCCGGCGGGCCTTCAGCTCCTCGATCGGAACCCGGACCTCGCCGATCCGGGCCCGCAGCTCCGGGTCGTCGTAGTACGAGTCCGGGGTCTCCAGGAAGTCCACTCCCGCCGCGCGCATCGCGTCCACGCTGGCCAGGATGTCGTTGGTGGCCACCGCGATGTGCTGGGCGCCGGGGCCCTGGTAGAAGTCCAGGTACTCGTCGATCTGCGACTTCTTCCGGGCGACCGCCGGCTCGTTGAGCGGGAATTTCACCTTCCGGGTGCCGTTGGCGACCACCTTGCTCATCAGCGCTGAGTAGTCGGTGGCGATGTCGTCGCCGACGAACTCCGCCATGTTGGTGAAGCCCATCACCCGCTGGTAGAACTCGACCCACTCGTCCATCCGGCCCAGCTCGACGTTGCCGACGACGTGGTCGACCGCCTGGAAGAAGCGCTTCGGCTGAACGCCAGCGTCGATCATCGGCTGGCGGTCAACGATCGGTTGGCGGGCGACGTAGCCGGGCAGGAACGGACCGGTATAGCGGGAGCGGTCCAGCAGGGTGTGGCGGGTGTCGCCGTAGGTGGCGATGGCGGCGAGCCGGACGGTGCCGTGTTCGTCGCTGACCTCGTGCGGCTCAGCCAGGCTGGTCGCGCCCTTGCCGACGGCGTGCGCGTACGCCGCGTCAACGTCGGGGACCTCCAGCGCGATGTCGCAGACCCCGTCGCTGTGCCGGGCGACCTGTTCGGCGCCGGGCGCGTCCGGGCGGACCGCGCCGGTGAAGACGAACCGGGCCGAACCGCTGGTCAGCACGTACTGGGCGTGGTCCCGGTAGCCCTGCTCTGGCCCCCGGTAGGCCACGCAGGTCATGCCGAACGCCGTGGAGTAGAAGTGCGCGGCCTGCTTGGCGTTGCCGACCAGGAAGTGCACGTGGTCCAGGCCCTTGACCGGGAACGGGTCGCGGCTGATGTCGTGGTCAACGGCGCCGACCAGCAGGTCGGCGTCGACCTCGTCGTTCGACTGGGGTCGGTCGATCGCCTGGGTCATGGTGGCCCTCCCTCGCGTACCGGCCGGCCTGGTGGGCCGCAGCCGTGTTCCGTTAGTGCTGTGTTCCTCCGGTGAATATCGCTGTGTCCCCGGTCACTGGGCAACTGTTGTTGATCAGGCTGGTCAGGTTGCACAAGCGGTAGGGTCCTTACCCATGAGCACTGGTCATTCTGTCCAGCTGGACAGCCTCGACGTTGGCCTGATCGAGCTCTTAGCCGAGGAACCGCGGATCGGAGTACTGGAGTGCTCCCGTCGCCTCGGGGTGGCCCGGGGCACCGTGCAGGCGCGGCTGGACAAGCTGGTCGCCCGAGGGGTGATCGACGGGTTCGGCCCCGCGGTGTCCCCGGCCGCTGTCGGGTTCGGGGTGACCAGCTTCGTCACTCTGGAGATCAGCCAACGACACGGGCGCGATCCGGTCGTCGCCCACCTGGCGGCGATCCCGGAGGTGCTCGAGGCGCACACCATCACCGGCTCCGGTGACCTGCTCTGCCGAATCGTGGCCCGTTCCAACGCCGACCTGCAACGGGTGATTGACCAGATCGTGTCGCACGAGAGCATCCGACGCACCTCGACGATCATCGCCTTGGCCGAGCAGATCCCGCGCCGGGTCCTGCCCCTGCTCCGTTCCGCGCTGCGGGCAACGTCGCCGTCGGCTGCGGAGGATGCCCGGTCCACTCAGCCGTTCTCGGCGAGCGCGTCCCCCAATGCGGTGCGGCGGTAGCGGACCGTGCGGCCGGCGCGGGCGCGGGTCACCAGGCCGGCCTCGCGCAGCACCGCCAGGTGGTCGCCGACGCCGCCCAGGCTCAGACCGAGTTGCGCGACGAGCTGACTGGTCGTCGCGGGGGCCACCAGGGCCCGCAGCACCGTGGCGCGGCCCCGGCCGACCAGCCGGTCCAGCGCGTCCACCGGCCGCGTCGGGTCCGGGGGAGCGAGTAGTTCGGCGACCCCGGCGGCCCGGTAGACGATCGCGTACGGCCCGGGCTGCTCGACGTAGTACATCAGGGTGCCGAAGACGGTGGGCACGAAGAGCATTCCGCGCCCGCTCAGCGGGTACGTCTGCGGGTCCGGGTCGTCGATGTCGAGATAGCCGACGCCCGGGCCGGACACCCAGTGCAGCCGGGGGTCCAGGTCCGCGACCGCCGCGCCCCAGCCGTACGCGAGCAGCCGCCCCGCCCGGTGCAGCAGGTCCCGCTCCAGGACGGCCCGCAGTCGCGGCCACTCCGGCTCGACCAGCGTGACCCAGGCCGCTTCGATCCCGTCGGCGAGTCGGTCCACCACCGCCGGCGACTCGTAGATCCGACGGGCGTTCGCCGGTGGGGTGCGATGGCCGGCGAGATTGCGGGCCAACTCGGCGCGGGCCCGCGCTAGTGGAGTCGACCGGACGATGGCGAGTTCGTCGGTGAAGTCCCGCGCCGTGCCGTCCGGTGGTGGTTGGTAGAAGTCCGCGTTGTACGCGCCCTGGCGTTGCAACGCCAACAGCGCGTCGATCGCCGGCATGCTTCGCCGCAGCCGCTCGAAGGCGGGGCGGGCCCGGGTCACCCACGGGGTCAGCCCGGTGACCTCGTTCTGCCCGGCGCAGAGCCGCAGCGCCGACATCGCCTCCCCGAGCGGCGAGATGGCGTAGCGGCTCACCGCCACATCCGCCGAGGTCACCTCGATCCGCATGCTGCTCCTTTCGCTGGTGAACGAAAGGATAGGTCGTCACCGGGTCACTCCCCACACTTACTCGAATGATCGTTACCGACTCCCGTCCCGTCACCTTCCGGGACGTCTTCGCCGTCGCCGAGTTCCGGGTGCTCTTCGGCGGCTACAGCGTCTTCATGATCGGCGAGACGGTGAAGATGCTCGCCCTGTCCGTGCTGATCTACGAGCGCACCGGCTCCGGGCTGCTCGCCGCGTTGGCCTACGTGACCGGGTTCCTGCCGCACGCGGTGGGCGGGGTGTTCCTGCTCGCCCTCGCCGACCGGTGGCCGGCCCGGCGGCTCATCGTCGGCTACGACTTGTTCCGGCTCGCCATGGTCGTGGTGCTCGCGCTCGGCGTGCTCTCCCCGGCGGCGATGCTCGGCCTGGTCGCGGTCGTCGGCCTCCTCGCCCCGGTCAGCAGCGCCGCCCGCAGCGCGCTGCTGCCGGAGATACTGCACGGCGACGCGTACGTGCTGGGGCGTTCGGTGCTGACCGTGGCGGCCGGGGGCACCCAGGTGGCCGGGTTCGCCCTCGGTGGCCTGCTCCTCGGGCTGGTCGGCCCGTACGGGGCGCTCTGGCTCACGGCGGCCACCTGCCTCCTCGCCGCCCTGCTGACCCGGGTCGGGCTGCCCTCGCGAGCGCCCCGGGTGGGTACGGCCACCGGAAACGCCGTCGGAGAGACCTGGCGGGTCAACCGGATACTCCTCGCCGACCGGCGGGTACGCGGTCTGCTCCTGGCACAGTGGATTCCCGGCTCGCTACTGGTCGGCGCCGAGGGCGTGATCGTGCCGTACGCGGCCCAGCTCGAACCGGCGGCCAGCGCCGGCCTGCTGCTGATGGCCGCCGCGTTCGGGATGCTCCTCGGTGACCTGCTGGTCGGACGCTTCGTCGGGCCCGCCCGCCGGGAGGCGTTGACTCCGTGGCTGGCGCTGCTGCTCGGCGTGCCGCTGCTCGCCTTCCTGGCCCAGCCCGGCCAGCGGCCGGCGGCGGTGCTGCTCACGGTCGCGACCGCCGGTTTCGCCTACCAGCTCGGGCTGGCCCGGCGGTTTCTCGACGCGGTGCCGGAAGCCCGCCGGGGACAGGCGTTCGGGCTGCTGGGCACCGGCCTGATGGCGGTGCAGGGGTTGGCCGCCGCGGCCGGCGGGGCGTTGAGCGAGGTGGTCGACCCCGGCACGGTGATGGCCCTGGCCGGGGTGGCGTCGCTCGCCGCGACGGTGATGCTCTGGCGGGTGCTGGCCCCGTCGCCCACACCAACCGCGGCGGGGGCTCTGCGTTAGCGCGCGGTGCGGGCCCGTGCGTGTCGGGTGTGGGCCCGTGCGTGTCGGGTGTGGGTACGGTGCGGGCCCGTGCGTGTCGGGTGCGGGCGCGGCGGGGTGCGGCGGACGGAGCGGGCGGCTACCGTGTCCCGGTGGGGAAGGGGCGCGGCCTTGGTAAACCGGGTTGGCTGCTGCTCGGGCTCGTGACGGTCGTCGTGCTCTCGGTGAGCGGTGTCTGGAACCCGTTTCCCGGCGTGTGGGACTGGGTGAACCGCAGCGCCCCGATCGGCGGGCCGGGCGTGGTCTGGCAGCAACGCGTCGGTGGCACCCCACGCAGCGTCACCATCGCCGGTGAGGCCGTCGTGGTCGAGCAGCGCACCCGGGTGGAGGCGGTGGGGCTCGCCGACGGCACGCCGCTCTGGAAACGCAAGGCCGACTGGTCGGCGGTCGCCGGTACGGGCCAGGACGCCGTCGTCGTGGTGGGCAAGCTACTCACCCGGGGCTACGAGGTGCTCGACCCGGTCACCGGTGCCACCCGGCGGCGGGACAGCGACGCGGTCGCGGTCTGGACGTGGCAGAACCTACTGCTCGACGCGCGTTGCCCGGCCCCTACCGACTGCACGCTGCAGGCCTGGGACCCCCGGGGCGACACCCCGCTGTGGACGGCCTACCTGCCGGGCGTCCGAAGTGGCTTGCTCGGCGACAACCCGGGGCTGCTCGACACCCGCCGGATCGAAGCCGTCCGGATCGACAACGAGATCTCCGGCCCGGAGCCGGTGCCGGGGCTGCTCGGGTTTCCGGTCGACGGTCGCGTGCACGTGTTGGACACCGCGACCGGACGGGTGCTCGTCGACATCGAGCCCGGCCGGGACGAGCGGCTGTCGGTGGTCGGTGGTCGGATGCTGCGGCTCACCGCCCGCTCCGAGGAGGGCAACTGTCTTTACGCCGTCTCGGGGTGGGATCCGTTGGCCGGGCGGGAGACCTGGCAGCGGGCGGGGGTCAACTTCGGCACCGCCGACGCCATCGGCTGCGCCCAACGCCGGGACCCGCTGGGCGCCCGTAGCGTGCTGATCGGAGTGTCGTCGGACGGCAAACAGGCGGTTCTCGACGCCTACGACGGCCGACTGCTGCTGGTCACCGACCCGGGCACGAAGATCGTCGCCGTTGACGACCGGTACGCCCTGGTCCGCGCGGCCGACAAGAGCTCGGTCGTCGCCCGTGAACTGGGCGGCGGCGAAACCCGGTGGAGTCGCCCCGCTGATGGGGAGCCGAGGGCGGCGCTCACCCCGACCGCGGCGATCTTCGCCGAACAGGAGCCGTCCCGGCTCGTCGCGCTCGATCCGCGTACCGGCGCCGAGCTGGCGAACCTCCGTACGGCGGCGAACGCGCTCGCGGTCGGAGCGAACGGCATGGTCATCGGGGAGGGGCGGCAGATCGGGTACGTGTCCTTCCCGCCAACCGACCCGGCAGGGTGAGAGCGCTGTCCCAGGACCTACCCGGCGGGTGGGACCGGACGGCTCTTCTGCCCTAGGCTTCCGCTCATGAGCAGTGCCGCCTCCTTCTCGTACGCACCCCTGCTGCCGACCGGTTCGGACCAGACGGAGTACCGCCTGATCACCGACGAGGGCGTTGATGTCGTCAACGGTCCCGGTGGTCGCCGATTCCTGACTGTGGAACCGGCTGCGCTCACCGCGCTGACCGCCGAGGCGATGCATGACATCGCGCATTTTCTGCGCCCTGCGCATCTGGCGCAGCTCCGGTCGATCATCGATGACCCGGCGGCCTCGCCGAACGACCGTTTCGTCGCGCTGGACCTGCTGCGCAACGCGAACATCGCCGCCGGCGGGGTGCTTCCGATGTGCCAGGACACCGGCACGGCGATCGTGCTGGGCAAGCGGGGCCGGCACGTGCTCACCGACGGGGCGGACGCCGAGTCGATCTCTCGGGGCGTCTGGCAGGCGTACACCCGGCTGAACCTGCGCTACTCGCAGCTCGCCCCACTGACCATGTGGGAGGAGCGCAACACCGGCAGCAACCTGCCGGCGCAGGTGGAGCTCTACGCGGAGGACCCGGACGGGCAGCCGGACGCGTACAAGTTCCTCTTCATGGCCAAGGGCGGCGGCTCGGCCAACAAGTCGTACCTGTACCAGGAGACCAAGGCACTGTTGAATCCGACTCGGATGATGCAGTTCCTGGAGGAGAAGCTGCGGTTGATCGGCACGGCGGCCTGTCCGCCGTACCATCTGGCCGTCGTCATCGGCGGCACCAGCGCCGAGTACGCGCTGAAGACCGCCAAGCTGGCCTCCGCGAAGTACCTGGACGGGCTGCCGACCGTGGGCTCGATGACCGCGCACGGCTTCCGCGACCTGGAGCTGGAGGCTGAGGTGCTGGAGCTGACCCGGGGCTTCGGCATCGGCGCACAGTTCGGTGGCCGGTACTTCTGTCACGACGTGCGGGTGGTCCGGCTGCCTCGGCACGGCGCGTCGTGTCCGGTGGCGATCGCCGTGTCCTGCTCGGCGGACCGGCAGGCGGTCGCGAAGATCACCCCGTCGGGGGTGTGGCTGGAACGACTGGAGACGGACCCGGCCCGCTACCTGCCCGACGTGACGGAGTCCCAGCTGGAGTCGTCGGAGGTGGTCCGGGTCGACCTCAACCGGCCGATGGACGAGATCCGCGCCGAGTTGAGTAAGTACCCGGTCAAGACCCGGCTGTCGCTGAGCGGTCCGCTGGTCGTCGCCCGGGACATCGCCCACGCCAAGATCGCCGAGCGGCTGGACGCCGGGGAGCCGATGCCGGCGTACCTGCGGGACCACGCGGTCTACTACGCCGGCCCGGCGAAGACCCCCGAGGGCTACGCCTCCGGCTCGTTCGGCCCGACCACGGCGGGCCGGATGGACGCGTACGTGGAGAAGTTCCAGGCCGCCGGTGGCTCGATGGTGATGCTGGCGAAGGGGAACCGCTCCGCCCAGGTCACCCGCTCCTGCCAGCAGCACGGCGGCTTCTATCTCGGCTCGATCGGCGGCCCGGCGGCCCGGCTCGCACAGGACTGCATCAAGCACGTCGAGGTGCTTGAGTACGCCGAGCTCGGGATGGAGGCGGTCTGGCGGATCGAGGTGGAGGACTTCCCGGCCTTCATCGTGGTTGACGACAAGGGCAACGACTTCTTCGCCGAGGTGACCAAGCCGGTCCTCACCGTCGGTCGCCGCTGACATCGGTGCGCCCGTTCGGCCGTAGCCGAACGGGCGCACCGCCCCCGTCGGATGTCACCGACCACGCGACCTGGATTGTCGGTCGCCGCTCTCTTGATCCGCTCTCATCGCGCTATCGCCGTACCTAAAACGGTTTTAGGTCGACAGCTACCCTGCTGGAAGTTGCGAAACGGCAGGGGTGGAAGTATGCGGTTTGGGATCCTGGGCCCACTACGGGTCGGTGGCGAGGCCACCGTTACCGCGGGTCGGGATCGGACCATCCTCGCGATGCTGCTGCTGCAGGCTGGTCGGATCGTGCCGACGGAGGAGTTGGTTGACGCGGTCTGGGAGGAGCAGCCACCGGCTACCGCACGGGCCCAGCTGCAGACCTGTGTGTCCCGGCTGCGGCGCCGCTTCGCCACCCTCGGGCTTCCCCCGGAACTCATCGTCACCGACCCGGGCGGCTACGGCGTCCGTACCGCGCCGGGAGACCTCGACGCCGAGGTGTTCGGCGACGAGGTGGCTGCCGCTCGGGCAGCGGTCGCCACTGGCCAGCTGGCTGACGCCCGTCGGCACTTCCGTGCCGCGCTTGCGCTCTGGCGGGGGTCGGCGCTGGGCGGCATCGCCGGCCGGAGCGTACGCGGGCGGGCCCAGACGCTCGACGAGCAACGGGTGACGGCGCTGGAGGAGTGCGTTCACGTCGAGCTGCGGCTCGGCCAGGCCGTCGATCTGATCGACGAACTGACCGAGGCGGTGGAGCGGCACCCGCTGCGGGATCGCCTGCGGGGCCAACTGATGCTGGCTCTCTCCGCCATCGGTCGCCAGGCCGATGCCCTCGTCGTCTACCGGGACGGGCGCCGTCGCTACGCCGACGATCTCGGTATCGAGCCCGGCGTGGAGCTGCAGGAGCTGCACCAGCGGGTGCTCGCCGGGGACCTGGTTACCACTGGACCGCGGCGTACCACCACCCCGGTTCGAGGCCTCCCGAGGGCGATCAGCGACTTCACCGGCCGGCAGGAGATCGTCGCGAGGCTGCTCCAGCAGCTCCACGAGGGGGACACCCAGGTTCAACTGATCGACGGGATGGCGGGCAGTGGCAAGACCACCCTCGCGGTGCACCTCGCCACCCGCCTCGCCGACCGCTACCGGGACGTGCAGCTCTTCATCGACCTGCACGGCCACAGCGAACGCACTCCGTTGACCCCGGCTACCGCGGTGGCGACGTTGCTGCGGCAGCTCGGAATCCCGGCGGAGCAGGTTCCGGTGGACTTTGAGGATCGCCTCGCCCTGTGGCGCACCGAACTCTCCGACCGGCGGGCGCTGGTGTTGCTGGACAACGCGGCGAGCGTTGATCAGGTCGCACCTCTGTTGCCGACCGGGCGTTCCTGCCTCACGCTGGTGACGAGTCGGCGGCGGTTGGTCGGGTTGGATGCGGGCCAGCCCGTGTCGCTGCCCGTTCTCGACCTGGATGAGGCCGTCACGCTGCTGGCGCGGGTGGCCGGCCCGGAGCGGGTCACCGCTGAACCCGAGGCGGCGGCGGAGGTGATTCGTCGCTGTGGCTTCCTGCCGTTGGCGATCCGCCTGGCGGGTGCCCGGTTGGCGCACCGGCCGAGCTGGCAGATTGTTGACCTTGTCGAGCGGCTGGCCGGAGCCCGTGATCCGTTGGCCGAGTTCGTGGCTGGGCCGCGTTCGGTTGGCGGGGCCTTCGCCCTGTCGTACGCGCAGGTTTCACCGCCCGCACAGCGGCTCTTTCGACTGCTCGGCGTGCATCCTGCCAGCAACTTCGACAACGCGGTCGCCGCCGCGTTGGCTGAGCTGGCCCTACCCGACACCCAGGACCTGCTCGACGAGCTGATCGATGCGAACCTGGTCGAGGAGCCGAGGCCGGGCCGGTTCCGCCTACACGACCTGATCCAGGAGTACGCCCGTCGCCTGTTGGCCGAACCCGGTCGAACGGCCGAGCGTGCCGCCGCCCTGGAACGACTTATGGATCATTGCCTGTACGTTGCGGCAGCTATTGCCCGTTCACTCGAGGAAGCCAGTCGGGCCGCCTTCGTACTGCCGGATCCGCCGCGAGCCGACCTGGTTGAGGCATGCCTACCGCAGAGGACAACGTGGTTCGACAGCAACCGCGTGGTGTTGACCGCGCTGCCTCGGATCGCCGAGGCGGAGGGACTGCTCCAGCACTGTTGGCGGCTTGCCCGCGCCTGCTGGTGGGCGAACTACCAAGGCGGCCACCTCAGCGAGCTGATCGAAATGCACACCGTGGGCCTCCGTGCGGCGGAGCGCCTTAACGATCAGGCTGCGGTGGCGCTGACCCTGAACTACCTGGCCTCGGCGCACTACCGGCTGGCGCAGTTCCCCGAGGCGATCACCCTGATGTCGCGGGGCCTCCAGGTATGCCGCCAGCTCGGGCTGCGGCGACAGGTGGTGAGCGGACTGATGAACCTCGGAATCGCCTACTCCGGCGGTGGCGACTACCGGCGCGGCTTGGAGTTTTTCGACGAGGCGATCAGGCTCGTCGATGCTGGAACTGGGCGGGGTGCGCTGGTCGAGTTGACGAGCAACAAGGGCTGCGCGCTCGCCTACTGGGGCCGGTACGAGGAAGCCCTGCGCACGATCCGGCTGCACATGTCGCTGGCCCGGGAACTTGATGATCTTTGGGAACTCGGCCGGGCGTTCGGGCACACCGGCATGATTCGGCACCGGATGGGGGACGTCGCGCCGGCCCGGCGGCTACTCCGGGCGGCACTGCGGCTCATGCGGCTGGCCGGAAACAGCTACGGCGAGGGCGAGGTCCTCAACGAGTTTGGTGTGTTGGAGCGGGAGGCTGGACGGCCTGAGGAGGCTGCGCGGCTGCACCGGGAGGCGCTGATCGCGATCAACAAGTCCGGCGACCGGGCTGGTGCGTGTGCCTCTCGCAACCTGCTGGCTCGGGCGATCGCCGATCAAGGGGACCGGCCGAGCGCGTTGGATCTCTTCCGCCGGGTGCTGCACGACGCCCAGAAGATCAACCATCGGTACGAGCAGGCGCGGGCCCTGGACGGCATGGCCCGCTGCCTGCGGTCGACGGACATGAGTGCGGCGCGAGCGTACTGGACCCAGGCGCTTGCCCTGTTCGACCAGGTCGACGTGCCGGAGCGGCACGAGGTGCGGCGGCTGCTGACCGAGCTGGGTTGAGCGGCTCGGGGCGCCGGTTCTCCGGCCAGGTTCGGGCGGGCCTCAGCCCGAGGATCACGCCGATTCCGACGACGACCGCACCGACGATGTCCGCGCTCGAGGGGTGGCCGGTGCCCAGCAGCGCCGTGGCCGCGACCGCGCTGGCCGGGGCGATGCCGGCGGCGAGCCCAGCCCGATCGGCGCCGAGCCGGGAGATCGCCCCGTACCAGAGTACGAACGCGAGCGCGGTGACGACGACGGCGAGGTAGGCCAGTCCCAACGCCTGCCCGATGGTCGGGAGGGGAACCGCGCTCCGCCCGTCGGCGACGACGGCCGCGATGAGCAGTACGGGCACTGCCAGCGCCGACGCGTACGTCGAGACCCGCAATGGGCCCAGCCTCGGTAACAACGGGACGGCGAGCAGCGAGAACGCCACCTCGGCGGCCAGTGCCCCCAGCGCCCACGCCAGCCCGGTGACACTGCCGCCACCGTAGCCCTGGGTCAGCACCACGCCGGCCGTCACCACGACTGCGGCGGCTACCACCCGCCCGCTGGGGGGCCGACGCCGTAGCAGCGGAGCCAGGAGCGCGAGCATGATCGGAACGCCACCGATGACGGCCCCGACGCTGGACGGGTCGGCATGCCGTACCGCCTGCACGTAGCAGACGTTGAATCCGGCCAGGCCCGTGCCGGCGAGGAGCGCTGGTGACCTGGGCGCGGAAGGTCGACGGGATCATCGTCGAGGACGACTACGACGCAGAGTTCTGGTTTGACGACGCCGAACGTCCTCCCGCCGTCCAAGGCCTCGCTCCCGAGCGGGTGGTCTACGGCGGGTCCGCCAGCAAGACGCTCGCCCCGGGGCTTCGGATCGGGTGGCTCGCCGCGCCCGCGCACCTCACGCCGGCGCTGGAGCGGGCCCGCGCCCGCCAGGACCTGGGCAGCTCCACCATCGATCAGCTCGCGTACGCCGACTTCATCGCCACCGGACGGCTCGAGCGGCACCTGCGTCAGATGCGCAGGCGCTACCGGGAGCGGCTGGAAGCGTTTACCGCCGCGGTGGCCAACCTGCCGCCACTTCAGGTTGATCGGCTCACCTGCCGGTCTGCATACGTTCCTGGCGACTCCGCCGTACCTTGACGAACGGGCGTTGGTGGATGCCGCCGCGCGACGCGGCGTGGTCGTGCGGGGGGCGGACCACTTCGCCTTCCACCATCGTCCACTGACACCGGGGCTCGTCGTCGGGTACGCCGTCCACTCTCGCGACTCGCTTGTCGGAGCCGCCTCCGCCTTGGCCGCCGCAGTCCGGACGATCAGGACCGATTGAGTGGCTCGGGGTGAATATCCGCGCGGCGCGGTCGTGCGCGGCAGGATGGTGGGGTGAAGAATCCTGAGGCGACGGGCAACCGGATCGAACGTGACTCGATGGGCGAGGTGGAGGTGCCCGCCTCGGCCCTGTGGCGGGCGCAGACCCAGCGCGCGGTGCAGAACTTCCCGATTTCGGGGCGGGGGATGGAGCCGGCCCAGATCCGGGCACTGGCCCAGATCAAGGGTGCCGCGGCCGAGGTCAACGGTGAGCTGGGGGTGCTCGACCCGAAGGTGGCCGCCGCGATCGCCGCCGCCGCGGCGCACGTGGCCGACGGTGGGTACGACGACCAGTTCCCCGTCGATGTCTTTCAGACCGGCTCCGGTACGTCGTCGAACATGAACGCCAACGAGGTGATCGCCACCCTGGCCAGTCGGAAGCTCGGCGCCGACGTGCACCCGAACGACGACGTGAACGCGTCGCAGTCGAGCAACGATGTCTTTCCGTCCTCGATTCACCTGGCCGCCACCGAGTTCGTGACCTGGGACCTGCTGCCTGCCCTGGTGCACCTGGCGGAGGCGTTGGAGGGCAAGGCCGCCGAGTTCGAGACGGTGGTCAAGGCGGGGCGTACCCACCTGATGGACGCCACGCCGGTCACCCTGGGCCAGGAGTTTGGCGCGTACGCCGCGCAGGTTCGCTACGGCATCGATCGGCTGGAGTCGGCCTTGCCCCGCCTGGCCGAGCTGCCGTTGGGCGGTACCGCTGTCGGTACCGGCATTAACACCCCGCTGGGCTTCGCGGCGCGGGTGATCGAGCGGCTGCGTACCTCGACGGAGTTGCCGCTGACCGAGGCGCGAAACCATTTCGAGGCGCAGGGTGCACGGGACGCGCTGGTCGAGACCTCCGGGCAGTTGCGGACGATCGCCGTCGGTTTCTACAAGATCGCTAGCGACATCCGCTTGATGGGCTCCGGCCCCCGGGCCGGCCTGCAGGAGTTGCGTCTCCCGGACCTCCAGCCCGGGTCGTCGATCATGCCGGGCAAGGTCAACCCGGTGGTCTGCGAGGCGGTCCGCCAGGTCTGTGCGCAGGTGATCGGCAACGACGCAACGGTCGCCTTCGCCGGCTCCCAGGGCGACTTCGAGCTGAACGTGATGCTCCCGGTCATGGGACGCAACCTGCTGGAGTCGATCAAGCTGCTGGCCGCGTCGGGGCGGCTGCTGGCGGACCGGTGCGTGGTCGACCTGGTCGCGAACGTCGAGGTCTGTTTGTCGTACGCGGAGGGCTCGCCGTCCATCGTCACCCCGCTCAACCGGCATCTCGGGTACGACGAGGCCGCTTCGATCGCGAAGGAAGCTCTCGCGAAGCAGGTTTCGATCCGGGAGGTGGTGGTCTCCCGGGGGCACCTGGATTCCGGCAAGCTCACCGAGGAGCAGCTTGACGAGGCGCTTGACCTGCTCCGGATGACGCACCCCTGACGGGTCGTGCCGGGTCAGTCGCTGGTCAGGTCTGGTTGCCAGCCTTGCTTGACTGACTGTCGGCACCGGTTGGGGTCGTCTCCGGTGGCGGTGAAGAGTGCGGTCAGCAGGAGGGGGCCGTGGGCGAGGGTCGGCCGGGGCAGGGGGCCGGTGGCGACCAGGGAGACCAGGCCGTGGGCGACGGCCCAGCTCTGGGTGGCCAGTTCGAGGGGGGTGGTGTCGGCGCGGTAGCGGCCGGCTCGCCGGCCTCGTTCGGCGGCTTGGACCAGGTACTCCAGGGTGTCGTCCGCCGCCTGGGCGTCTTCCAGGTCGAAGTTGGCGTCGAACATGACCCGGTACAGGTCGGGGTGGTCCAGGGCGTTGCCGAGGTAGGCGGCGATGAGGGCGGTCAGGTCCCGGACCGGGTCCGCCGAGGGGGTGACTTGGGCGAGTCGGGCGCCCAGGCGGGTGAAGCCTTCCTGCCGGAGCGCCTTCCACATGCCGTCCATCCCGCCGAAGTGGGTGTAGATGGCCATGGTCGACACGCTCGTGCCGGCTACCAGCGAGCGGAGGGTGATGGGTTCGCGGGTGCGGAGCATGTGCGCGGCCCGCTCGATGAGTTGGGTACGGACCGCTGGGTCTCTCCTCCTGGCCACAACCCCAGGATACATAACATAGCCGTGCTATGTTTAGATGGTCCTACCGACAGCTCCACGAAAGGGGAGTCAGCATGACCATCACCCTGGTGAACCCCGAAGGGCTACCGAAGGTCGACCTCTACTCGCAGGTGGCGGTCGCCACCGGGTCGCGGCTGGTCTTCCTCGCCGGCCAGGTCGCCGTCGACGCCGACGGGAACACGGTTGGCGTGGGCGACCTCGCTGCCCAGGTCGAGCAGTGCTACCTCAACGTCGCCACCGCCCTGGCCGAGGTCGGCGGCTCCTTCGATGANGTGGCGAAGTTGACCGTGTACGTCGTCGACTGGACGCCCGACAAGATGGCGCTCCTGGGAGAGGGGATCGCGCGGGCGGCGGCGAAGCTGGGCGTCACCCTGGCCGCCCCGTTGAC
>NZ_AZWQ01000017.1:244645-245079 GCF_000514815.1 Salinispora fenicalii | reverse complement strand
GCGGTGTAGCTGTCGCTCAGCGTCTCGGCGCTGCTCATCAGGGTGTCTTTGATTTGTTGGCCGGTCCAGTCAGGGTGTTGCTGGGCGAGGATAGCGGCTGCTCCGGCCACGTGTGGGGCTGACATTGAGGTGCCGGTCTTGATTGTGTACATGCCGTCGCCGGTGCTCTGTTGGGAGCGGGCGGCGTTGATGGCGACGCCGGGGGCGGTGAGGTCGGGTTTGAGCCCTCCGCTGCCGGCCAGCGGTCCGACACTGGAGAACNCGGCGANNNGGTCCTGCTTGTNNACNGCGCCGACGGTCAGCGCGCTTTCGGCGTTGCCNGGNGTGNCGATGGTCGTTGCGNTGTTNCCGGCGGCGATGACGAAGAGGGTGTCGTGCTGCGCGGAGAGGTTCTCCACGGCGAGGGTCANCGGGTCGAGGACATCGGTGCGCGC
>NZ_AZWQ01000017.1:0-244639 GCF_000514815.1 Salinispora fenicalii | reverse complement strand
GCCGAGGCTCATGTTGACCACGTCGGCGCCGGATTCGGCGGCCCACTGCATGCCGGCGATGATCCAGGAGTCGTAGCCGCTGCCTCCGTTGTTGAGGACTTTGCCGANGATCAGGTCGGCTGCGGGTGCGACGCCGGTGTTGTCGCCGTCGGAGGCCGCGCCGGTGCCGGCGATGATCGAGGCGACGTGGGTCCCGTGCCCATGCGGGTCGGTGGCGTCCTGGTCGGGGACGAAACTGACGCTGTCCTTGATTTGGTCGGCCAGGTCGGGGTGGGTGGGGTCGATGCCGGTGTCGAGTACGGCGACGGTGGCGCCGTCGCCGTCGTAGCCGGCCTCCCACGCTTCGGGGGCGCCGACTTGGGGGACACTCTCGGCGAGGGTGGCGTGTACCTGGCCGTCGAGCCAGAGCTTGGCGACGCCGCTTTCCGCGCGGGTCTGATCGGAGCCGGAGCCGGAGCCGGTGGTGAGGGCGTTCCAGAGGGTGCGGGTGTCTTCTTTGTCGGTGGTGAGGGCGTGGCCGTTGATGGCGGGTAGGTCGTGGGTGAGGGTTGTCCCTTCCGGTGCGGTGGTGGTGGTGCGGGTGGTGGTTTCGGGGTAGGTGGCGATGAGGGGTAGTTCGGTGGTGTGGGCGTCGTCGTAGCCCATCTCGATCAGGTCGGTGACGTTGAACAGNCGCCGATCAATTCGGTCGTCGGCGAGCAGGGGGATGGCTTCGTCGGGGATGACGTAGAGGTCGTCGCCCTGTTGTTGGACGCTGAAGCCGCCGGTGGCGNCGTCGGGCTGGTCGACCTCGGTGAGGGTTTTGCCGTCGGCGAGGGTCCGGACGGTGACGACGTCGCCGGTGACCAGGGTGACCGTGTGCGCCTCCGGAGTGGCGGCGGGTGTGGCGAGGGGTGCGGTTGTCGGGGACAGGCCGGCGGTCGCGGCGGCTGGGTCGATCGCGGCGACAGACGCAGCGACCATCCCGGCGGCCACGACGGCGGCGATCAGCCGCCGCCGTGACCCCCCAGCAGCAAATGGGGTTGGAGAATAAGACATGTGCATACCTCCACCTAATTGTTCGAGTGGTGAACAGTCAGTGACCGGGGTGGTCGCCACGATGTGCCATTCCGTCACGGCGTTTCGGCGACTGTGCCGCTGGATGCCGCGGATGATTGGTGTGACGAGGGTCAACTGGTGGTGGATAGCAGGGTTGTCTGGGGTGGGTTGGGGCCGGGCGGGGTCCCCGGAGTGTTGTTGGTTCGGGGACCCCGCCGGCTGGGTCAGCGCAGGCCGTAGGCGCGGGTGATTTCTTGTCGGATGGCGAAGCCGGTGTCGGTTTCGGCGGCGGCGCGGAGGGAGATGAAGCCGTCGGNTTGTTTCGGTAGCTTCAGGGTTCCGGTGTGGCGGTCGTTGTCGCCCGGTTTGAGGGTGACGGGTTTCCAGGTGGTGCCGTCGTCGTAGGAGACCTCAAGCTCCACGGTGGTGATGGTGCCGGTGCCGGAGCCGCCGGGCTGTGGCCCGGCGGTGATGCTGATTTCTTGGTGGGTGTCGGCCTCGACGTCGCCGCGTAGGTCGGTCTCTAGCTCATAGTCGAGTTGCAGCAGTGTGAGCGGTTCAGGGGCGCCGGGGTCGGCGTCGTTGGTGCTGGAGATGAAGTCCCACTCGGTGTGGGTGCGAGTGGAGAGTCGCCAGTCGTCTGCCGGGCGCGACGCGTCCAACACCAGCCGGTACGGCAGGGTGCCGGCCGGCACCTCCTTGTTGATTAGGTGGGAAAAGTTCTGGTCTTCGTGCAGCAGGGTGTCGCCCTGGTAGAGCTTGATGTGTTCTTGCGCCATCGGATATCTCATCATCCCGCGGTAATCGAGCGTGGTGCCCGAGGGGCTCCAGGGGCTCGGGTTGAGAGTCATGAGATCCTGGTGCCGACTGTTCTGGGTCCAGGCTGACTGGTTGAAGGCCGGTCGGATGGCGGGTGCGAACCAGTCCACTCTGGTGGTCGTGCCCTTTGTGTAGGTGCGTGGGTCCGCCACGGCGGAATGATCACGCTGTAGATGAGTCTCGACCCAGGGGATGTCCGGGGTGACCCACTCGGTGCGGGTGCCGGGATGCCACTCCGGTTCGAGAACCCCAAGGGGGAGGCCGATGGCCGTGTCGGCGCGGTAGCCGGAACCTTCGGTGTTGTGGACGGCGTGGTAGCGGGCGTCGATTCGGGCCAGGTCGTGGTGGTTGGGGTGGTAGGTGAGGGGCTGGTCTGGTACCTGTTCCCGCCAGACTTTGGTCAGGTCGTAGATGGTGTCGGGGTACTTGTTTTGGGTGACCTTCAGCGGTGGTATGCCGTATTCGGCGAGTTTGATCAGGGCGTTTCCGATGTCGCGGTGGATGCTGGCGACGGGGATNGGTGATTCGCCGACGTTTTCGTGGAGGATTCCGGGGTTGTCGTTGACGANNAGGAGCANTTNGGCTCCGGCGGCTGCCGCGGCNGNGGCNCGGTCGGCTGCGCTGATGTCGTTGTTGCGGGTGACGACGGCGATTTTGCCGTCGGCGTCGAGGTTGGTGTAGTCCTCGGGGGTGCCGTTGCCGGCGTGGATGGGGCGTAGCCATTGTTTGCCGGTGGTGATGGTGCTGCCGGGTTGGACGACGGCGTCGATGGGGAGTAGGCCGAGGGCGCGTAGGCTCAGGACTGGTGCGCCCTTGCGCCATTTCGCTGCCATGGCGAATGAGGTTTCGGCGGCCTTCTCGGTCGGTAGGACGTACAGGTCGTCGTATATCGGCGAGATGGAGTGGATGTAGTAATTCGGGGTGCCTCCAGTGCCATGGTCGACGGTGTACTGGAGCAGGCGCTGTCGGTCTTCGGTGCGCTCGGGTGTGGTGGTGTCGAGGAGTCGGGCCTGGCTGGCGTCCAGGTTCACCTCGGTTGGTTTGTCGAGTACGACTTCCGGGGCGGCCAGTAGGGCGAGGCCGAGGGAGTCAGCCCGTTCACCCGGGATCTCCGCCTTCGTCTCCAGGGTGTAGGTCCCCGGTGGCAGGCGCAGCGTCCGTTCACCATCTACCGGGATGTACCGGGGGAACCATTCGCCGGCTGCTCGCACTATGACGAATTCCTGGGCGGGATCGCCGTTGCGGTCGCGGAGGTTGATGGTCAGGCCGTAGCGTTCGTCTTCCTTGAGGAGGCCGAGGGCGGTACGGGTGATGGTGTCGCCGGTGGTCGGGTCGGTGCCGACGAGGTGGCCGGAGTGTGAGCCGACGGCGATTCCACTCGGGTTGGCGGTTACGGGGACGTCCACCTGGCCGCCCGCGGGCACGGTCACCGTGGAGTCGTTGAGGGTGAATGCGTCGCTGCCGGTGGTGGCCAGGTCGAGGGTGACCGGGGTGGTGCCGCTGTTGGTGATGGTGACTGGTTTGGTNTAGAGGTCGTCGCCCTGTTGTTGGACGCTGAAGCCGCCGGTGGCGTCGTCGGGCTGGTCGACCTCGGTGAGGGTTTTGCCGTCGGCGAGGGTCCGGACGGTGACGACGTCACCGGTGACCAGGGTGACCGTGTGTGCCTCCGGAGTGGCGGCGGGTGTGGCGAGGGGTGCGGTTGTCGGGGACAGGCCGGCGGTCGCGGCGGCTGGGTCGATCGCGGCGACAGACGCAGCGACCATCCCGGCGGCCACGACGGCGGCGATCAGCCGCCGCCGTGACCCGCCAGCAGCGAAGGGGCTTGGATGAGAAGACATAGACATAGTTCTACCTACCGCACCCCGAAAGGTAAACACTCCGTGATTGGTTGGTTACCCTCTTGGTGTGGCCGCTGTGGGGTGGCGACCTTGGTGCCGTCGGTCGTCGCCGCGATCAGAGGTCGAGCAGGATGGTGCGCGGGCCGACGTTCACGCTCTCCACCAGCATCTGGGCCCGGAACCGCCCAGTCTCCACCTTGGCCCCGCGGGCACGAAGCTCCTCCACGACCGCGGTGACCAGGGGTTCGGCCACCTCCGCCGGGGCGGCGGCGGTCCAACTCGGGCGGCGGCCCTTGCGGGCGTCCCCGTAGAGGGTGAACTGGCTGACCACCAGGATCGGGGCACCGAGGTCGGCGGCCGACCGTTCCCCGTCAAGGATCCGCAGCTCGTGCACCTTGCGGGCGAGGGTTCGGGCGGTCTGCGTCGTGTCGGAGTGGGTCACTCCTAGCAGCACCAGCAGGCCGTCGTTGATCGCCCCCACCACCACGTCGTCGACCGTGACCTGGGCTCGGCTAACGGTCTGCACCACCGCCCGCATCAGTCCACCACCGCCCGTATCACCGCGACCGCCGACCGCATCACTCCGACCATCGCCCGTATCACTCCACCACCGGCTCGACGAAACCGCGCTCGACCAGGTGGGCCACGATCGGGCCGGCCGCCTCCGCCAGCTCGCCCGGGGCCACATCGTGCGCGGTGGCGAGCAGGGCGAGCTGATCGCGCAGCGGCAACCGCCCATCCGCCCCGCCGACCAGGGCCAGGACGATCGGATCGATCTCCTCGGTCCAGCGCAGGCCGCGCGGCATGGCGAGGAGCTGCCGTTCGACCGACCACCCCTCGTCGCTCATGGTGGCCTCCTGCCGCAGCTGGAGGTCGTCGGCGGCCCGGTACCGTGCCCCGAGCAGCTCATCGGCATCGCGAACCCGGAGCCACTCCTGGCGGTCGAACCACTCGGTCACGCGGTCGCCGAGCGGCGCCTCGACCAGCTGGCGTAGCTCCTCCACCCGGACGACGGGGTCGTCGTGGCCGGAGCGGCGCAGCGAGACGATGCCGAAGCCGATCGCCTCGACCTTGTGCGCGTCGAACCAGTCCAGCCACTCGGCCATCCGCTCCGGGCTGGCCGTCTCACCGACATCGGAGAGCCACAGGTTGACGTACGCCATCGGGTCGGCGACCTCCCGTTGGATCACCCAGGCGTCCAGCCCACTGCCGGCGAACCAGCCGGCGACCCGCTCGGCCCAGTCCTCGCCGGCGACGTGCACCCAGTTCGCGAGGTACTGCATGGTGCCGCCCTCGGTGAGCAGGCTCGGGGCGGCGGCGGCCAACTCGGCACCGATCGCGTCGCCTACCCGTCCGGAGTCGCGGTAGACGTGGGTGGTGGTGCCCGGCCCGACGACGAACGGCGGGTTGCTGACCACCAGATCGAAGCGACGCCCGGCGACCGGGGCGGTCAGGTCGCCGCGGAGCAGTTCCCAGTCCTGCCCGTTGAGGGCGGCGGTGGTCGCGGCGAAGCGCAACGCCCGCTCGGAGAGGTCGGTGGCGGTGACCCGCCGGGCGTGGGTGGAGAGGTGCAGGGCCTGGACGCCGGAACCGGTGCCCAGGTCGAGCGCGGTCTCGACCGGCTGCCGGACGGTCGCCCCGATCAGGGTCTGGGTGGCGCCGCCGATGCCGAGCACATGCTCGGCCTGCAACGCTCGGCCGGGATGGGTGCTGGCGGGCGCGTCGGCGAGCACCCACCAGTTGTCCCCGTACGGCTCCAGGTCGAGGCCCATCCGCAGGCCGTCGCCGTGCCGCTCGACCAGGCCACCGGCGAGCGCTTCCTTGATCGGCAGCGGCGCGAGCGCGGTGGCGACCGCCTCGTACGGCTCGGTCTGTTCGCAGACGAAGAGTCGGATCAGGGTGGCGAGGGGATCGCGGTCCTCGGTGGCGCGCAGCGCGGCCCGGAAGTCGTTGCGGGCCATGCCGCCGGTCGCCTGCGACCCCAGCCGGCCGGCGATCCCGTTCGAGGTGAAGTTTGCCCGGGTGAGGGCGTTGCGCAGCGCCGCCACGCCGGCGGGGGAGAAGAGCATGTCATCTGGGTCCACGTCGCTATCCTGCCCGCCACCGCCGTCGTCGTGGGCGCCACCCGCCGGACATCGGCCGCAGGTGTCAGCCGAGCGGGGCCTGCGCCGCCACGGCGTCGCTGGGGCCGCTGCGCCTACACGCTGATCAGAGTGGAGGTGGCGGTGGTGGGGAAGACCCGGGCGGTGCCCTCGACGGTGACTCCGACCTCGGCACCGACCGGGACCGTCGGACCGCCGTCGAGGATCCGGGCGGTGACCCGGGTGCCGTCGGCCAGCCGGAGGCCGACCAGCGCGTCATGCCCGTGGAAATCGTGCCGCAGTACGGTGGCGGCGACCGTCCCCGGGCCGGTACCCAGGCGGACCTGCTCCGGCCGGACGAGGATGGTCACCGGGCCGGCCGGGGCGCTGTCGGCGACCGGCACGTCCCCAAGACAGGTGCGTGCGGTGCCGCCGTCCAGGACGACCGCAGGCAGCAACACCGCGTCGCCGACGAAACCGGCCACCCACTCGTCGGCCGGCTCCCGGTAGACGGCGGTCGGCGTCCCGGCCTGTACCACCCGACCAGCGCGTAGCACCACCACTCGGTCGGCCACGGACAGCGCCTCGCCCTGATCGTGGGTGACCAACACGCCGGTCGCTCCGTCGGCGCGTAAGGCCTCCCGGACGTCGTGACGCAGTCCGGCCCGGAGCCCGGCATCGAGGGCACTGAACGGTTCGTCCAACAGCACCACCGATGGGCGGGGCGCGAGCGCCCGGGCCACCGCGACCCGCTGCTGCTGGCCGCCGGAGAGCTGGTGTGGCATCCGGTGGCCGAGTCCGGCAAGGCCCACCAGGGTCAGCACCTCCTCGATCCGGTCGCCGCGGCGGGCGGCGCGACCCAAGCCGTACCCGACGTTGTCGGCGACGCTGAGGTGCGGAAAGAGCGCGCCTTCCTGGGGCACCACGGCAATGCGGCGGCGGTGGGCGGGCAGGTGCCGGCCGGACCCGGCGATCGGGACACCATCGATGTGGATCTCGCCGTCGTCGAGGCGTTCGAACCCCGCGAGGCAGCGCAGCAATGTCGTCTTGCCGCAGCCGGAGGGCCCCAGCACGGCGGTGAGTAGCCCGGACGGCACCGTGAGGTCGACACCGGCGAGCGCGGTGACCGCGCCGTACCGCCGGACCACTCCGGTCAGCGCGACCTCACTCATCCCCGGTCCTCCTTGTCGAGCAGGCCGCTGCGGGAGACCAGCAGCCAGGTGGGCAGCGCCGAGATCGCCACCAGTAGTGCCGCGTACGGGGCGGCGGCAGCGTACGCGCCGACCGACGTGGCCGTCCACAGCTCGGTGGCGAGGGTGTCTGTCCCCGTCGGCCGCAGCAGCAGGGTGGCGGGAAGCTCCTTCATGCCGGTCAGGAAGACCAGCGCCGCGCCCGCACCGATGCCGGGCAGGACCAGCGGCAGGGTCACCGTACGCAGCACGGTCAGTGGGCCCCGGCCCAGCGATCGGGCCACCTCCTCCAGCCCCGGTGGGGACTGGGTGGCGGCGCCGGCAACCGCGCCGACCGCGAGGGGGAGGAATAGGGTCGCGTACGCCAGCGCCAGCAGCCAGCGGGTCTGGTAGAGCGGGTACGCCACGGTGATACCGAAGAAGATCAGCGACAGCCCGATCACGACCCCGGGCAGCGCGTGGGCGAGGTACACGAGCCGGTCCAGCACTGTGGTCAGCGCGTTGGGCGCGCGGGCGACGAGCAGCCCCAACGGCAGCGCCAGCAGCATGGTCAGCGCGGCGCCGCTCAACGAGACGGTCAGCGAGTTGCCGGCGGCGACGGCCACCTCGGCCAGGGCACCGGGGCGGGACACACCGTCGGCGAGCCGTCGGGCCAGGCTCAGCGCGGGCACCCCGAGGGCGAGTGCCGCTACGCCGAGCAGCGCGGCGAACGCCGGCCAGCGGGCGGCGCCGAGCCGCAGCCGGGCCGGCGGGCGGCGGATGCCACCGAGTCGTGCGTAGCGGGCGCCCCGCCGCCGGGTGGTGGTCTCGGCGGTGAGCAGCAGCACGGTCAGCGCCACCAGCACGCTGGCGAGCACCAACGCACCGGTGCGGTCGAACCCCAGGTCGAACGCGACGAAGATGGCCCGGGTGAAGGTGTCGGTGCGCAGGATCGAGACGGCTCCGAAGTCGGAGAGCACGTAGAGGGCGACCAGCAGCCCGCCCGCGGCCGTGGCGGGACGGATCTGGCGTAGGGTCACCGCGGTGAATGTCTGCCATCCGCTGCGCCCCAGTGACCGGGACACCTCCTCCTGGGCCGGGTCCGCGCCGCGCAGTGCCGCCGCGACCGGCAGGAAGACGTACGGGTAGGAGCAGAGCGTCAGCACCAGCGCCGCCGGCCAGAAGCCCGCCAGCCCGCGTATCTCGGAGAGCCAGGCGAAGGCCGCGATGTACGTGGGGACGGCCAGCGGCAGCGCCGCCAGCACCGCGAAGAACCGCCGGCCGGGCAGCTCGGTCCGGGTGACCAGGAAGGCGGTGCCGACACCGAGCAGGACGCAGGCGGCGGTGACCACCGCGGCGAGGGCGAGGCTGCGCAGGGCGAGCAGCGCGACCCGCTCGGTCCACAACTCGTCGACGACTCGGTCCCAGCCGGCCTCCGCGGTGCGCAGCGCGAGGTAGGTCAGGGGCAGCAGGGCTACGACCACCGCCGCGGTCGATGCCGCCAACAGCACCGGTCGGGGCGCCAGCCGTCGTACCCGGTTGGGTACGGCGAAGCGGGTCGGCCTGCTGGTGACCGACCCCGCCGTGGTTGTCGGAGTGCTCAGGGCACCAGCCCTGAGTCGGTGATCATGGCGACGGTGGCCTCGAGGGTGTCCAGGTCGTTGAGGTCGATGGCGGGCACCTTCAGGTCGGCCAGTGGCGGCACGTACGTCGGACCGGCCACGCCCGTCACCACCGGGTACTCGAAGGTCTCCTCGGCGAAGTACCGCTGGGCCTCCGCGCCGAGCAGGAAGTCGACGAACGCCTGGGCGTCGGCGTCCTCGGCGGCCCGGTTGAGCACCCCGACCCCGGCGATGTTCACCAGGGCGCCGGTGTCACCGTCGGGGAAGAAGTGCAGCTTGGCCTTCAACTCCTCGGGCGTGCTGCCCTGCTCCTCGGCGATCGCGCCGAGGTAGTAGTGATTGACCAGTCCCATGGGGACCTCGCCGGCGTCGACGGCCTCAACGATCCGGATGTTGTTGTCGAGGATCTGCGCCTCGTTGGCCTTGAGGCCGGACAGGAATTCCTGCGCCCGCTGGTCGCTGTGCTGTACCCGGATCGCGGTGACGAACGCCTGGAAGGAGGCGTTGGTCGGAGCGAGCGCGACCTTGCCCTTCCACGCCGGGCCGGTCAGGTCGAAGACGGATGTCGGGAGTTGGTCGGCGGGGACCAGGTCGGCGTTGTAGACCAGTACCCGGGAGCGGGCGCTGATTCCGACCCACTGGCCGCTGCGCGCCCGGTAGGTCTCGGTGACCTGGTCGGTGCTGGTCTCCGGAAGCGTGGCGAACATGTCCTGTTTGGCCACGGTGCCGAGGGCGCCGGCGTCCTGGGCAAAGAAGATGTCGGCCGGGGACCGGTCGCCCTCCTCGACGAGCTGCGCCGCCAACTGGGCGGTGGTGGCGTATCGGGGCCGGATCTCGATGCCGGTCTGCTCGGTGAACTTCTCCAGCAGCGGCTTGACGAGCTTCTCGTTCCGCCCGCTGTAAACAGTGATGATCTTGTCGTTGGGCTCGCCGGGGTCGGTGTCATCCGCACCGGACCCGCAGGCGACCAGGCCAACGGAGAGTAGTCCGGTCACGACGATCGTCGCAGCGGACCGGCGGAAGAGTGCAGACACGACGAACCTCATTCACACGACACGTCAGCGGAGACTAACCCGGAGAAGTTAGCACAGGCTAACCTCACAGTGAGGTGGTGTGCGGGATGAATCACGGTGGTGGCCCGGTCGCGGACCGATCGCGCCGGCACAGGGGCAGGTCCGGGCCGGCAAGGGGCAGGTCAGCGCCGGATGGCTGCCGGCGAGGCGGGTCAGGGCCGAGTGGCGGCTGACCAGGGCGGGTCAGCGCCGCCGGGTGAAGCCGACGAAGGCCTGCCACGCCGCCGGCCCGAAGGCCAGCGTCGGCCCGTGCGGGTCCTTGCTGTCGCGGACGCCGACGACGCCGGGGAGATTGTCGGCCACCTCTACGCAGTCGCCGCCGTTACCGCCGCTCTTCGTGCTCTTGCGCCACCGGGCACCGGTCAGGTCCATGCTGCTGCCGCTTCTCTCAGGAGATCCAGGGAACGCCCACGGGGGAGGGCCTCCCCACGAATGAGTTCCCACCGTCGCTCCAGCGTAACAATGTCCGATGTCTTCTCCAGCAGCTGCGCCCGCGCGGGGCTGTCCACGTGGGCCACCCGCGACCCGTCCGGCATGTCGGCGATGGTGAAGGGCCCGTCCAACCCCGGGTAGCTGGGGGCGTCGAGCGGGACGACGTGCAGCTGCACCTTCGGCGACTCGGCGCAGGCCAGCAGGTGGGCGAGCTGTTCGGCCATGAGGGCGCGGCTGTCGCCGACCCGCCGCCGCAGGACCCCGGCGTCCAGCACGGCGATCAGCAGCGGCCCCTGCTCGCGCTGGAGGATCGCCTGGCGGTTGAGCCGCGCCTCGACCAGATCGTCGGTGTCGGTGGTGAGGATGCCGCCGGCGAGCGTCGCCTCCGCGTACGCCTCGGTCTGGAGCAGCCCCGGCACCCAGGCGAGCTGGAAGGCCCGTAACGCGATCGCCTCGCGTTCGACGTTGACCCAGGGGCGGAACCAGACCGGCTCCCGGCGGCGGCTCACGTCCGGCCAGAGGGTGTCGATCTCTCGACCCAGCAGCTCCGCGACGGTGGCCCGGTGGCGGGCCTGCGGGATGTGGCCGGGGTTGGCCCACCGCGCGGCGGTCTTCGGATGGACGCCGACCTGACCCGCGAGGCTTTCGGCGGTGTGCCCTGCCTCGGCGAGCGCTGCAACAAACGCATGGTTCATGCCTGCTCCTACCTGGAACGAAGGGACTGTCCCAAAAACTAAAGGCAACGCTGTGTGATTGTCCAGCTTCGGATTGGAGGGTGATGGCAGGACGGTGTGGCCGGTGTGGACCCCAACCCGCCGGAGGCACTGTCGGGCCGCCCCCGCCGGGGGTGGTGGGGCGGCCCTTCCACTCACCGAGGAGGCGGTCATGCGAGTACGTTGGTTCCGTTGTCGGCGTCGTCGGGAAGACACCCCGGCGGAGCTATCGCGGCGGGTTCCGGCCGCACCCCAGCCGGCCTGGATGACGGCACCGACCGAGGCGTACCCCCGGCCCGGTCGGGTCGGTTGGCTGACCCCCGCCCAGTCCTGGCGGGCGAACGGGGGGCGGCGGTGAGGCCGCACTCGTTGCCGCAGCCGAGACTCGGCCCCCATCCCGAGCACCCCCGCCACCGCGCCGGGAACCGGCCGCCGCACACGCCGTTGCGGCCGATGTGGGCATGCCGGGCGTGTGGCCAGCCGTGGCCCTGCGCGGAGGCCCGGCTGCTGTTGAAGGCCGAGTTTGCGACGCGCCCATCCAGTTTGTCGATCTACCTCGCCGGACTGTTGTACGAGGCGATGCACGACCTGTATCACCTGAACCCGCACGACGGGCCGGGTCCGCGTGAGCTTTTTGACCGGTTCGTGGCCTGGGGCCCCTACCGCCGACCGGCCGGGCAGCCCGGGGAGTGAGACCCCGGGCGCCGGAAACTGACCCTCGCCGAGCCGGAACGGCGAGGTTGCCGGCGACTCTCGCAGCGCCGGAGGACGAGGTTGCCGGCGACCTCCCGCGGCCGGAGGACGAGGTTGCCGGCGACCTCCCGCGGCCGGAGGGCAAAGTGACAGGATGAGGGGGATCCCCGAGGAGGTCCGTGGTGAAGCGTCCGGCGTACCAGCCGATCCTGATCACCGACGCACCGCGCAGCCAGGACGATCAGCTCACCAGCCGCCAGAAGCGGTACGTGCTGATGATGGGCGTCCGGGTCGCGTGCCTGGTCGTCGGCGCGATCCTGGTCGGTGCGGAGGCCCCCATGCTCTGGCTCTGGCTGCCCCTGGCCGGCCTGGGCATGATCCTGATCCCGTGGCTGGCCGTGTTGCTGGCCAACGACCGGCCACCGAAGGAGAAGCATCGCCTCGGTGGCCGGTTCCGGCCCCGATCCCGGTCCTTGGCGGACCCGGCACCGACGAGCCTCACCGCCGAGGAACAGCCGCGCAAGGTCATCGACGTCGAGCAGTGACCGGGCGTCAGGTCGGTGGTCGGGCCCCCACCTGGCCGACCGCCGATGCGCCCAGGTCACCGGCGCGCTGTAGCACCGCCTCCGGGGCCGCCCCGGTCAGCCAGATGGAGAGGAGACCGGCGGCGAACGCGTCGCCGGCCCCGGTGGGATCGACCACCGTCATCCGACGAGTCGGGGTAACCGCGATCATGGCGTCCCGGTCCACCCAGACCGCGCCGGCCGCTCCCCGTTTGACCACCACCCGCCGGGCCGAGGCGGAGAGCACCCGGCCCTGCGCCGCCGGGTCGAGCCCGCCCGCCAGCACTCGGGCCTCCGCGGCGTTGACCAGGAGTAGGTCAATGCCGCGTACCCAGCCCAGGAAGGCCGTCGCGCCGACCCGTTGCAGCGGTGCCGCACTGGCCGCGTCCACGCTGACCGACAGCCCCCGCTCGCGGGCGGCGGCCAGTGCGCGCAGCCCGGCCGGCCGGGAACCGGCGTCCAGCAGGGTGTAACCGGACAGGTGCAGGTGGCCGGCGTCCGGTGCGGCGTCGAGAGCGGCATCCACCGCCGCCGGCGAGAGCCACAGGTTCGCCCCCCGCTCGGTGACCATCGTGCGTTCGTCGCTGGTGGCCAGCACCAGGACCGTACCGGTCGGGACCGCGGGCACCTGGGTGACCGCACAGTCGACCCCGCCGCGCTCCAACTCGGCGACCCGATCCCGGCCAGGACCATCGTCGCCCACCGCCCCGACCAGCGTCACTGGCACGCCCAACGCGCCCAGCCAAGCCGCGGTGTTCGCCGCCTGGCCACCCCCGGTGAATCGGATCTCGGCCGGTGTGTCCGAGCCGGTCATCAACGGCCCGCCCAGTACCGCCACCACGTCGGTGATCAGGTCGCCGACGACGACCACCCGGGGTGGCGTCATGCCTGCCGGGCGGCCGAGGCGACCGCGATCCGGGCGGCGAGGTCGGCGTTGCGCAGGATGATCCGGATGTTCACCGCGAGGCTGGCCCCCTCGGTCGCGGAGTGGAAGTGCGCCAGCAGGAACGGGGTAACCGCCTTGCCGGTGACCCCCGCGCGTCGCAACAGCGCCAGCCCTTCAGCCAGGGTGCGATCGTGTAGCGCCGGGTCGAGCTGCTCGTCGGTGGGCAGTGGATTGGCCACGACCAGGCCGGCTGAGTGCAGCCCGTGCTGCTCCTGGGCGGCGAGCGCCGCCGCCACCTGCTCCGGCGAGTCGACCGACCAGTCCAGGTCGAACCCGCCGTCGGTGAGGTAGAAGCCGGGGAAGCGGCGGGTGCGGTAGCCGACGACCCCGACCCCGAGCGTCTCCAGGCGTTCCAACGTGGCGCCCGAGTCGAGAATCGACTTCACTCCGGCGCAGACCACGGCGATCGGCGTACGGGCCAGGGTCGTCAGGTCGGCGGACTCGTCGAAGCTCTGGGCCGCCTCGCGGTGCACGCCGCCGAGACCACCGGTGGCGAACACCCGGATCCCCGCCGCCGCGGCCACCGCGCTGGTAGCGGCCACGGTCGTGGCGCCGTCCGCGCCGGTCGCGGCGGCCACGGCGAGATCGCGTACGGAGAGCTTGGCCACGTCGTCAACGGTGGCGAGCCGGGTCAGCTCGGCGTCGTCGAGACCGACCACGAGCTGGCCGGCGATCATGCCGATGGTGGCCGGCACCGCGCCGGCATCCCGGACGGTCTGTTCGATCTCGCGGGCGACCCGGAGGTTGTCCGGCTGGGGCAGGCCGTGCGAGACGATTGTGCTCTCGAGCGCTACCACGGGACGGCCGACGCGGAGTGCATCGGCGACTTCGGCGCCGTGCCGGAGATGAAAGGTGGTCACAGTGCCCAACCGTACGGCGTCGGTCAGTCGGGCTTGAAGTAGACCGGGCAAAGGGTGACCTGCCAAACTTGGCGGGTGGAGGTATGGAAGTGAGCACACAGGTTCTCGAGCGTCCCGAGGTGAAGGACGCCGACACCGGCCCCGAGATGTTCCATTACGTGCGCAAAGAGAAGATCGCCGAGAGTGCCGTGATGGGCACCTACGTCGTGGCGCTCTGTGGTGAGACGTTCCCGGTCACCAAATCGGCCAAACCGGGCTCACCGGTCTGCCCCAAGTGCAAGGAGATCTACGAGTCAATGCGCGAGTGAGTCGAGCGCGGGCGTCCCGTCGCCCGCGCGAGCTGTGGCGGCACTCACCGCTGCGTGCCCCCCTGCGCTGACCGTGGCGTCGAGTGGGGCGTACGGCGCTCGCTGGTTATGCTGGGCCGGCCCTCGCGGCACTGCGCGCGGGGGCGTTTTCATGGGCGGCGGCGGCGCCGATGCCGGTACGGCTCAGGGGCGTGCGTACGTAACCCGCGATCCTCGGTCGGGGCCGTCCCGCCGGCGGTGAGAGGAGCTTCGCGTGGCAGCCCGGACGCCAACGCTCGAGACCTTCCCAGCCCTGCGCGCCTGGCAGCGCCGGGCGCTGGTGGAGTACCTACGTCGTCGGGATCCGGATTTCACCGCGGTCGCCACGCCGGGGGCCGGCAAAACCACGTTCGCCCTTCGGGTAGCCGCCGAGCTGTTCGCCGACGGCAGCATCGAGGCGATCACCGTGGTCGCCCCGACCGAGCACCTGAAGACCCAGTGGGCGCAGGCTGCCGCCCGGGTCGGCATCCAGCTTGACGCGGCGTTTCGGAACGCGGATCTGCACTCGTCGGCCGATTTCCACGGTGCGGTGGTTACCTACGCCCAGGTGGGGATGGCGCCGCAGGTGCACCGGCGGCGCACCCTGACCCGGCGCACCCTGGTCATCCTCGACGAGATTCACCACGCTGGCGACTCCCGGACCTGGGGGGACGGGGTGCAGGCGGCCTTCGAAGGCGCGGAGCGCCGGCTCATGCTCACCGGCACCCCGTTTCGCTCCGACGACAACCCGATCCCGTTCGTCAGCTACGAACGGGGCGGGGACGGCCTGCTGCGTTCCCGCGCCGACTCGGTCTACGGTTACGCCGACGCGCTGCACGACGGCGTGGTACGCCCGGTGCTCTTCCTCGCCTACTCGGGGGAGACCCGGTGGCGGACGAACGCCGGCGAGGAGCTGGCCGCCCGGCTCGGGGAGCCGATGACCCAGGATCTGATCGCGCAGGCGTGGCGGACCGCGCTCGACCCGGCCGGCGATTGGATGCCGCAGGTGCTGCGGGCGGCGGATGCCCGGCTGACGGTGCTGCGCGACGCCGGGATGCCCGACGCCGCTGGGCTGGTGATCGCCAGTGACCAGCAGGCCGCCCGGTCGTACGCGAAGCTCATCGAGCAGGTGACCGGGGAGAGGGCCGCCGTGGTGCTCTCCGACGACGCGGGGGCCTCGGACCGGATCGCGACGTTCGCGACGGCGCAGCAGCGTTGGCTGGTGGCGGTCCGGATGGTCTCCGAAGGGGTGGATATCCCGCGGCTCGCCGTCGGCGTATACGCCACCAGCGCCAGCACCCCGCTCTACTTCGCACAGGCCATCGGGCGGTTCGTCCGGGCACGCCGGCCGGGGGAGACGGCGTCGGTCTTCCTGCCCAGCGTTCCGCACCTGCTCGGCCTCGCCAGCGAGATGGAAGCCGAGCGGGATCATGTGCTGGGCAAGCCGAAGGACCAGGAGGGCTTCGACGACGACCTGCTGGAGCGTGCCCAGCGAGACGACCAGGCCAGCGGTGAACTGGAGAAGCGGTTCGCCGCGCTCTCCGCGACCGCCGAGCTGGATCAGGTGATCTTCGACGGCGCGTCGTTCGGCACCGCGGCTCAGGCCGGTACGCCGGAGGAGGAGGAGTACCTCGGTCTGCCCGGCCTCCTCACCGCCGATCAGGTGGCCATGCTGCTGTCCAAGCGGCAGGCCGAGCAGCTTGCCGCGTCGCGACGCCGGGGCGCCGCACGGCCGGCTGAGCCGGCCCCGGCGACCGCTGCCGCCCCACCGGCGCCGATGAGTGCGGCGCAGCGTCGGGTGGCGCTGCGCCGGCAGTTGAACGCCCTGGTGGCTGCCCGGCATCACCACACCGGCCAGCCGCACGGCAAAATCCATGCGGAGCTTCGCCGTCGTTGCGGCGGCCCGCCCAGCGCCCAGGCAACGATTGAGCAGCTGGAGGAGCGGATCGCCACGGTGCAGACCCTCTGACTCGATCTGCAGTCGGCCTACCCGGAAGCAGGACGGCAGGTACCGGAGGAAGTAGGTACCGGACAAGAGGGCAGGACAAGACAAAACAGCCGGCCGGGCCCACATGGGCCCGGCCGGCTGTTTTGTCTTGTCCTGCTGCGGCGATCCTCAGTTCATCAGATCTGCGCCACGCCAGCTGAACTCTGGGTCCGCCGCGTACCGCACAGTGATCTTGACTAGATCCTCCGCGTACTTGTTTGCGTGATGCCCGCAAAATACCAGTTCCCCGCCGCCAGCAAGGGTAATGCGGAGCTTGCCGGCAGCATTGCAGCGGTCGCACCGTTCATCGGCGGCCGGGGGGCTCACCGTCTCGGGCGGCGGCGTGAGGGTCGGGGTCATCGCCTTCCTCCTCTGGTCGTCACCGATGAACACTCTCTTCGGTCGTTGCTCACCTATCGTGCAACACCCTGATCAGGGTGCGCGTTCCCTGTGTGCCCGCGGGGGACCGAGGTCACACCTGACTCCGACAGCGTCCCTGCACCAAGGGTGCCACGTCAACGATCACAACCGGGCAACCATCCGACCGGCGGAGGGGGTTGCGCAGAGAGTGCTTAAACTGACACGCTTGGTTGACATCTGCCGTGAAGTCCGCACGGATTCGGTCCCAAGTGCCCCCTTAGTCCAAGTAATCCCGGAGAACCTGGGACCGGGACGGGTGGCGCAGCTTGGACATCGTCTTGGATTCGATCTGCCGGATGCGCTCTCGGGTCACCCCATAGACCTGGCCGATCTCGTCCAACGTGCGTGGCTGACCATCGGTCAGACCGAACCGGAGGCGGACCACGCCGGCCTCGCGCTCGGAGAGCGTCTGCAGCACCTGCTGGAGCTGATCCTGGAGGAGCGAGAACGATACCGCGTCAACCGCGACCACGGCCTCGGAGTCCTCAATGAAGTCGCCGAGCTGGCTGTCGCCCTCGTCGCCGATGGTCTGGTCGAGCGAGATCGGCTCTCGGGCGTACTGCTGGATCTCCAGCACCTTCTCCGGTGTGATATCCATCTCTTTTGCGAGCTCTTCCGGAGTGGGCTCGCGGCCCAGGTCCTGGAGCAGCTCGCGTTGGATCCGGCCGAGCTTGTTGATCACCTCGACCATGTGTACCGGGATGCGGATGGTGCGGGCCTGGTCGGCCATGGCGCGGGTGATGGCCTGGCGGATCCACCAGGTGGCGTAGGTGGAGAACTTGTAGCCCTTGGTGTAGTCGAACTTCTCGACCGCGCGGATCAGGCCGAGGTTGCCTTCCTGGATCAGGTCGAGGAAGGCCATCCCGCGGCCGGTGTAGCGCTTGGCGAGCGACACCACCAGGCGGAGGTTCGCCTCCAGGAGATGGTTCTTCGCCCGCTCCCCGTCCCGCGAGATCCACATCATGTCGCGCTGCATGTCGCGGGTGAACTTCTCGTCGCTCTCTTCCGCCGCGCGCAGCTGCTCGGTGGCGTAGAGGCCGGCCTCGATCCGCTTGGCGAGCTCGACCTCCTGCTCGGCGTTGAGGAGCGGGACCTTGCCGATCTGCTTCAGGTACGCCCGGACGGAGTCCGCGGACGCGGTCAGCTCCGCGTCCCGGCGGGCCTGCTTGAGGGCCTCGGACTCCTCGTCGTCCCACTCGAAGTCGTTGTCGGTGGCGGAGTTCGCCGCATCAGTCTCGGCGGCCCGAGTCAGCTCCGCCGGCTCGTCAACCACCACGTCCTCGATCTCGGCGGCCAACTCCTCCGCGTCAACCTCGCCAGCAGCCCCGCTCTTCGTGGCTTTCGTGGCCTTCGCGGTCTTCGTTGTGGCCTTCGCCGGGCCGGTCGCTGCGGCCACGGTCGCCTTGGTGGCCCGGGTGGCCTTCTTCGCCGGCGTGGCCTTGGCGCCGTCGGCGGCGGCGCCGGCCGCGCCGGCCGCCTTGCGGGCGGTGGCCTTCCGTGGCGCCGGGGCCGGTGCCTCGGCCCCGGTCGGTGCCGCCTTCGAAGCGGACGTGGCGGCCTTCTTGGTGGTCTTGGCGGTGGTGGCCCGGGATGCTGGGGTGGTCGACCGGGCAGCGGCCACCCGGCGGCGTGGGGCGGTGCTGGCCGAACCGTCAACCACGACGGTCACCCCCGCCTCCGAGAGCGCCCGGAGGATCTTCTTGGCCTGGGCCGGAGTCACCTCGGCTGCCTCGACAGTGCGCGCGAGCTGTGCCGACGTGAGCTGACCGCCGGCGCTCTGCGCATGTGCGATCAAGGTGTCGGTGAGCGAGCGAACGTCGGCGCCGGTCTGGCGGGGTTCTGTCACGAATGACCTTCCGGTGGCGAAGTGCGAGCACGGCAGGGTCGTCCGGCGTGGGGCGGAGCGCGGTGCCGGGCGAGTCGTTGAGCCCCCCGTGTCGCGGGCCGGCCGGTTGGCGGCGGTCCGTGGCGCGTGGGCAGGGTGAATTGTAACGCTGTCCACGGCGATCATTCGGCGGCGCACGCCGGACCGCCGGTCGGACCACCGATTTGGCGCGGATGTGGACTTTGAAAGGATGATACCCGCATATGGTCGCGACCACCCCGGTCGTGCGGGAAGGGGACGAGAATGGTCCGCTCGGTACCGGAGCCGCGGGAACTGCTGGAGATCGCGATCGAGGTGGCGCGGGAGGCGGCCACGACGGCGTACCGGATGCGAAGTCAGGGTGTCTCGGTGGCTGCGACCAAGAGCACCGTCACGGACGTGGTGACCGCGGCCGACCAGGCCGTGGAGCGGCAGGTGCACGACGCGCTGCGTCGGCTCCGGCCGGCGGACGCCGTGCTGGGCGAGGAGTACGGGGAAGCGGGCGCCGGTGGCGCCGTACGGTGGATCGTTGATCCCATCGACGGCACCGTGAACTACCTGTACGACATCCCGCACAGCGCGGTCTCGCTCGCCGCCGAGGTGGACGGGGCGGTGGTCGCCGGGGTGGTGCGCAACATCCGTACCGGTGAGGAGTGGACCGCTACCGTCGGTGGCGGCGCCTGGCGGGACGGCCAGCGGCTGCGCTGCTCCACCGAGCCGGATCTGGGTCAGGCGCTGGTGGCCACCGGCTTCGGCTACGACCCTCGCCGTCGGCAGCATCAGGGTCGCGTGCTGGCCGAGCTGATTCCGCATGTTCGCGACATCCGTCGGCTTGGCGCGGCGGCCCTCGATCTCTGCCTCGCTGCCGAGGGGCGGGTGGACGCCTACTACGAGAAGGGGCTCGCCGCCTGGGACCTCGCCGCAGGAGGACTCGTGGCCACCGAGGCCGGCCTACGGGTCAGCGGGTTGGCCGGGGCGGCAGCCGGGCCAGATCTGGTGATCGCCGCGCCCCCGGCGCTCTTCGCGCCGCTGCACGACCGGCTGGCCGACCTCGACGCCGCCGGCGGCCCCTGAAGACCGACCGCCGGCGCCTCCGGAAGACCGACCGGTGGGGGAGTGACCGCGGGTTCGGTCACTCCTCCTGGACCGGGCAGGTTTCGGGCGGCGCCACCGGGGCTCCGAGATCACCGAGGGACTGGTTGACCTCGGTCGTGGTGGCGAGTTGCTGGAAGGCGCTGCCCAGAACGATGTCCACGGTGGCGTCGGCGCGCTCCGGGTCGTAGGAGACCACGGCGTTGTCCAGGAAGTACGCCCGCAGTAGATGCGCCGAACCGACGCCCTTCGGGCCGTACCGCAGGATCGCGATGTCGTCGGTCTTCTCCGCGTCGTCGGTCTTCTCGACCTGAAACTTCCGATTGCGGAAGTCATCGGAGACCTTGCTGGCGAGGCCCACCTGGTCGGTCCCGTTGAGTACGTTGATCTTCACCTCGGCGGGCTCGCGGAGGGTGACATCCGCCTCCGGCCAGCCCTCCTGGCAGCCGGCGCCGAGCCCGGCGTCGCTCTGCGTGTCCCGAACGAGGGCGACAACGGTGAAGATCAGCGCCAGGATCGCCAACAGGGCGACGACGACGAGTGCTCGCACTCGCGCAAAGCTCATCTAGGTGCTCCCGGGACGGAGGAGGGCGACGGTCGTCAGCGGCGGGCGAGTCGCCCGAACGGCCATCCGGTACGCCGCTGAGGTTAACGGTTGTCCGGCGGCGGCGTGGAAACAGCCGGACATGCCGGCGTGCCGGCCGGGAACGGGGTAGTACTACCCCTATCTTCATGTCGCCTGAGTCACATTGGGAACAACTTCCCGTGCGGAGGCGTACATCTCTTCCACGAGGGCGGTATACATGCCACGCCCGCAGTGGAGGTAAGGTACCGCGCTCGCTGGGGGTGTTCCCTGGCGGCGTCGACCCGACTCTTGTCGGGTCGGGTGAACGACACAAGTGGTGGCCGCCCAGCGGAACCGAAACAACGTCGTCCGGCGTTACAACCGGAAGCGACAACATCGATATGGGAGAGTGAACCGATGGCCACCGACTACGACGCCCCGCGTCGCGACGAGGTCGACCTCGGCGAGGACAGCCTGGAAGAGCTGAAGGCGCGGCGCGTCGACTCACAGTCGGGCGCCGTGGACGTGGACGAGGCCGAGGTGGCGGAGAGCTTCGAGCTGCCCGGCGCCGACTTGGCCGACGAGGAGCTGACGGTCAAGGTGCTGCCGATGCAGCAGGACGAGTTCCGGTGCGGGCGTTGCTTCCTGGTGCACCACCGCAGCCAGTTGGCAGCCCAGCGCAACGGCGACCTCATCTGCCGCGAGTGCGTCTGACCAGGATCCGAATAACACCACCGGCGGCGGCTCTGTGCTGGGGCCGCCGCGCACCCCGGTCGCCGTGTGGTGGTCCGGTGGGCAGCGCTGCACCCGCCCCGGTCGGCCGCCAGCACGGCCCAGTCCAGCGGGAGGTCCGGTGCCATGACCGAGCGGGACCGCACCGAGCTGGACCGTGCTGAGTCTGACCGGGTCGAGCCGGACCGCACCGAGCTGGACCGTGCTGAGCTGGACCGTGCTGAGTCTGACCGGGTCGAGCCGGATCGTGCCGGTGACGAACCGGTCAGTGACGCCGACGGCCTCGGTGCCACCGTCGCGGAGCTAACTGCCGACGATGTTCCACCGGCTCGGCGCGGGCAGCTCCTCAGCCGCCTGGTGGGGCAGGCCCGGACCCGCGGGCTCGGCGACCTGTTCCGGCCGCGGGCGGCACTTGGCTGGATGGTGGACACCATCGCCGAGGTTGCTCCGCACGTGCCGGTCCGGGACCGGGCCACGCTCGGCCGGCACTTCCCTGACCTGGACGGTGAGGCGCTGGCCGAACGTCTGGTCCGCAACGCCGCCCGGGCGAGCGCCGGAGTGGGCGCTGCCGGTGGCGGCGTCGCCGCTGTCGAGTGGACGGTGCCCCCGAGCCTGCTCACGGCGCCGGTGCTGCTGGCCGCCGAGACGGTCGCGGTGGTCGCGATCGAGCTGAAGCTGGTCGGCGAACTGCACGAGGTGTACGGGGTGCCGCTGCCCGCCGGTGGTACCCAGCGGGCGGTGGCGCTCGTCATGTCCTGGTCCGGGCGACGAGGGATCAACCCGATGAAGCCGGGCGTTGGAGTGAGCGCGGTGCTGGGCGCCGCGGCCCGCCGTGAGCTGCGGGACCGGCTGGTCAGACGCTTCGGCCGCAACCTCACCACGCTGGGTCCGTTCCTCACCGGGGCGACTGTCGCGAGCTACCTCAACCGACGAGCCACGCGCGCGATGGCCGATCTCCTCCGTGCTGATCTTCGCCGCCGGGCCGGGGCGCCCCCTGACCCACCGCCATGAGCCCACGCTGTCGGGGTGTTGTGGCCCTGTTCCGGCGCCGCTGGTCGCCGGTTGAGCCGGGGCCGACTCAGTCCCGAGCGGTGTCGGCCGCGTCCCGAGCGGTGTCGGCCGCGTTCCGGGCGGTGTCGGCCGCGTCCCGAGCGGCGAGGAGCGCCTCCGCCAGTTTCACCGGCCGCCGGGTGCTCACCACCCAGAACGGGGTCGGGTCAGCCGGGTCGTTGAGCACCACCTGCACGGCGCCGGGAAGCCACGGCCGTTGGATCACGAACGCCAGTGGGTCCGCGCCGACGCCGAGCACCTCACGTCGCCCGGCGGCGTCCAACGGGATGACATCGGCGACGAACCGGGCCGGCAGCCGCGCGTCGTCCACCCTCAGCTCGCCGTCGTCAACCGTCACCCGGATTCGGCCCAGCCAGAGCAGGCCCGCCAGGCACGCCGGGAGCAGCAGCACGAACGGCAGCCACGCCCGGACGCCCGATGCGCCCAGCCAGATCTCAGTGGCGAGCAGCCCGGCCACGGCGAATCCGCCCAGCCAGAGCCACCACGGCAGAGCCAGCCGTTCGGCGTAGCGGGCAGATGGGGACGAGGAGACGCGCACGAGATGAAGGGTACGGCGCGTGCCGTGGGGAGTACCGGGCAGGATAGGCAGGTCACCCAAGAACCGGAGGAAGAGGGAACCGTGACCGATGTCGTACCCGTGCCTGTGCGGCAGCTCGACCCCGGACTGCCGCTGCCTGCGTACGCCCATCCTGGCGATGCGGGGGCGGACCTGATGGCCGCCGCGGATGTGGAGCTGCCCCCCGGCGGCCGGGCCCTGGTGCCGACCGGGGTAGCCATCGCGTTGCCCGAGGGGTATGTGGGCCTGGTACACCCCCGTTCGGGTCTGGCCGCCCGGCTCGGCGTGACCGTGCTCAACGCGCCCGGTACGGTCGACGCCGGCTATCGGGGTGAGATCCTCGTCAACCTGATCAACCATGATCGGGAGACGGTGGCTCGGATCGCTCGCGGTGACCGCATCGCACAGCTGGTTGTGCAGCGGGTGGCCCGGGCACGGTTCCAGCCAGCGACGGAGCTGCCCGTCTCCCAGCGGGGCGCCGGCGGGCACGGCTCCACCGGCGGCCACGCCGGGCTGGGGTCGGCCACCGCGGCGACCGATGGTCGGCAGCCGGTGCCGGAGGCGTCGTGAAATCCGGCGCGGGCGCATCGCCGGTAGCGGAGGAAAGTGACAGGGTGGGCGTGAACAGCGTGAACAGCGGAGGGTGTACGCAGTGATCTTCTCCCGAAAGCGGGCCGGTGCCGAACGGCGCCCGCGCGATGAGCGGCCCGAGGCCCAGGACACGCACGAAGCGACGAATTCGGCGGTGCCGGCCCCCGGCCCCTACGACGTGACCGAGGCGCCGGCCGGGGTGCAGCGGCTCGACCTGGGGAGTCTGCAGATTCCCGCGGTCGGCGGGGTCGAGGTGCGGGTGCAGGCCGACCAGCAGGGCGCTGTCCAGCAGGTGGTGCTCGTGCACGGGCAGAACGCGCTTCAGCTCGGGGTCTTCGCCGCCCCGCGCAGCGCGGGCATCTGGGACGAGGTACGCGAGGAGATCCACAAGTCCCTGTCCAACGACGGCGCCACCGTCGAGGAGGTCACGGGTGCGTACGGCGTCGAGCTGCGGGTCCAGGTCCCTACCCAGGACGGCCGTACCGACCTGCGGTTTGTCGGCATCGACGGGCCGCGCTGGATGGTCCGCGCCGTATTCCAGGGCAAGGCGGCGACCGACCCGGATGCGGCCGGTCCGCTGACCGTCTGTCTGGAGGGCCTGGTCGTCGACCGGGGTCAGGAGGCGCGGCCGGTGCGGGAGCCGCTGCCCCTGCGCCTGCCCCGGGAAGCCGCGGAACAGTCGGCCGCGGAACAGTCGGCCGCGGGCGGCTCCGCCGCCGAGTCGAAGCCGACCCCACCGGCCTGACGGCGCTTCACCAACCGCTGGGGGCCACTTCGTCGGCGTACGCTGGCGGAGCGGTCCCGGCGTGCGGTGGGCCGTACCACCGCCGGCCCGGGGTCGGCCAAGCCCGGAAAGGGTGACGCGGAGGTCATGTCGACCGACGAGCGACGGGGTTCGCTGCGGCGCATGCTGCGTCGGCTCACCGCCAGCGAGGCGGAGATCGAGGCGCAGGAGCTGCTCCGGGAGAGCGCCGAACACGGCGGCATGCCGGCCCGCCAGTGCTGTCGAGGCCAGCTGGTGGCGGTCTCCGGCCGGCTCCGCACCGTGGTCTACACGCCGCGGACCAATCAGCCGACGTTGGAGGCGGACCTGTACGACGGCAGCGACGTGGTGACCCTGGTGTGGCTGGGCCGGCGGCACATCGCCGGCATCGAACCAGGTCGACACCTGACCGCGCGGGGCCGGGTCGCCATCCGAGGTGACCGTAAAGTTATCTACAACCCGTACTACGAGTTGGAGCCGCCGAAGTGACGACGGGACAGCGCCCCACGGCGCAGCCGGGCACGGGAGAGGAGGAACCGCTCCCGACGATCGCCGAGCAGATGGCCGACCAGCTGGGTGGCTGGCGCGGGTTGCTGGAGTCCAGCATCCCGGTGGTCGTCTTCGTGGTCGCCAACATTCTCGGTGAGCTGCGCCCGGCGGTGGTCGCCGCGGTGGGAGTCGCGGTGTTCATCGCGGTGCTACGGCTGGCCCAGCGGCGGCCGGTGCGACACGCGGTGAATGGGCTGTTCGGTATCGCGATCGGCGCGGCGATCGCCTGGCGCACCGGCAATGAGCGGGACTTCTACCTGCCCGGCATCCTCTACGGCATCGGTTACGGCCTGGTGCTGCTGGGCTCGGCGGCGATCCGGCAGCCCCTGGTCGGCTGGATCTGGTCGGTCCTGGTGGCCAAGGGCGCCTCCGAGTGGCGGCAGGACCCGCTCCTGGTGCGGACCTTCACCCGGCTGACCGTGCTCTGGGGGGTGGTCTGGCTGGCGAAGGTCGGGGTGCAGGCCGGGCTCTACCTCGCCCACCAGGACACTGCGCTCGGCATCGCCCGGCTCTTGCTCGGCTACCCGCCGTACGTGCTGCTCCTGCTGATCACGGTCTGGACGGTGCGTCGGGTGACCCGACACAGACCTCCGACCGCGGTTGGTTAACGGCTGGCCGCAAGCTCAGCAGGCCTTGCGGGTCCGCTCGACGCTGTCCGGGCCGAGCACCACCGTCCGGACGCCATCCTCCACCTCCGCCGTACAGACGAAGATCAGCTCGTCGCCGGCCTCGATCGGGTCGTCCGGGCTGGGCACCAGCACCCGCTTGCCGCGGAGGATCGCCACCAGCGCCGCGTCGCGGGGCAGCGGCACATCCCGCAGCGGCTGACCGACGTACGGGGCGCTTGTCGGCAGCGTGATCTCGACCAGGTTCGCCTCGCCCTGCCGGAAGGTCATCAGCCGGACCAGGTCACCGACGGTCACGGCCTCCTCCACCAGGGCGGCCATCACCCGCGGCTTGCTGACCGCCACGTCCACCCCCCACTGCTCGGTGAAGAGCCACTCGTTCTCGGCCCGATTGATCCGGGCGACCACCCGGGGCACCGCGAACTCAGTCTTGGCCAGCAGCGAGACCACCAGGTTGACCTTGTCGTCGCCGGTGGCCGCGACCACCACGTCGCGGTTGGCCAGCTCGGCCTCCTCCAGGCTGGTCAGCTCGCAGGCGTCGGCCAGCACCCACTCCGCGTCCGGCACCCGCTCGGGGCGGAGCATCGTGGGCTGCCGCTCGATTAGCGTCACCTGGTGGCCGTTGTCGATCAGCTCCTGGGCGATCGAGCGGCCTACGTTTCCGGCGCCGGCGATGGCAACCCGCATCGTTCACTGCCCCCCTTCCAGCGGCAGCGCCGCCACCGACGTGACCGCGTTGACGATGTCATCGGTGACCAGCATGAAGATCTGATCACCCTCCTGCACGACGGTGCTCGGCGTCGGCAACATGCCGATCCCGAACCGGGTGAGATACGCCACCCGGGCGCCGGTCGTCTTCTCCAGCGCCAGCACCGACCGGCCAACCCAGTCCTTGTGCACCGGCACCTCCACGATCGAGATGGTGCTCGTCGGGTCCCGGAACAACGCCTCGTTGCCGTCCGGCACCAGGTGCCGCAGCATCCGGTCGGCGGTCCACCGGACGGTGGCCACCGTCGGGATGCCGAGGCGCTCGTAGACCTGGGCCCGCCGTGGGTCGTAGATGCGCGCGGCGACGCGGGTGACGCCGAAGGTCTCCCGAGCCAGCCGAGCGGAGATGATGTTGGAGTTGTCACCGCTGGAGACGGCCGCGAACGCGTCCGCCCGGTGGATGCCGGCCTGCCGGAGCACCTCCCCGTCGAAGCCGGCGCCGGTCACCGTGATGCCGGCGAAGTCGTGGCCGAGTCGCCGGAAGGCGTCGGCATTCTGGTCGACGACCGCGACCGAGTGCCCGCGGGCCTCCAGGCCGTGCGCGAGGGTCGACCCGACCCGCCCACAGCCCATGATCACCACATGCACCGTGCCCCTCCTCAACATCCACTCGTACCAGCCGTTATGGCTGTTGGACGCACCCGCCACGTCCCCTGGGGCGGACGCGGACCGACGGTACTCCCTGAATAGACCCTTGGGTGTTCGGCCACCCGGGGGCGGCTGTGGCCGAGGGTCGTACGCTTGGCGGTTGTGGCCCGACCCGCCTCGCTGGTGAAGCGACTGCTCGTCGGTCGACCGTTCCGGTCCGACCGACTCCAGCACACCCTGCTGCCCAAGCGCATCGCCCTGCCCGTTTTCGCCTCCGACGCGCTCTCCAGCGTGGCGTACGCCCCGGACGAGATCCTGCTGATGCTCTCGTTCGCCGGGGCCTCGGCGTTCGTCTTCTCGCCGTGGATCGCCCTGGCGGTGGTCGTGGTGATGCTCGCCGTGGTGGCGAGCTACCGGCAGAACGTGTACGCCTACCCGTCCGGCGGCGGCGACTACGAGGTGGCCACGGTCAACCTGGGGCGCCGCGCCGGCGTCGGCGTGGCCAGCGCCCTCCTGGTCGACTACGTGTTGACCGTCGCGGTGTCGGTCGCGTCCGGGGTGGCGAACCTGGGCGCGGTGATCCCCTTCGTGGCCACCCACAAGGTGGCGGTGGCCGTCGCCGCGGTGGTGCTGCTCGCCGCCGTCAACCTGCGGGGGATCAAGGAGTCCGGCACCACCTTCGCCATCCCCACCTACGGCTTCATGATCGTTATCGTCGGCATGATTCTCACCGGGCTGGTCCGGGTGGTGCTGCTCGGCCACGACCTGCGTGCTCCCAGCGCCGACCTGGTCATCGCCACCGAGTGGAGCGATACGACGGGGTGGGCGATGGCGTTCCTGCTGCTGCGGAGTTTCTCCTCCGGCTGTGCCGCGCTCACCGGCGTCGAGACGATCTCCAACGGGGTGCCCGCCTTCCGGGCGCCGAAGAGCCGCAACGCGGCGACCACCCTGCTCATGCTCGGCGCGGTGGCGGTGACCATGCTGGTCGGCATCGTCTGGCTGGCCCGGCTGACCGGCCTGCAGTTCGTGGAGGACCCGGCCCGGCAGATCGTCGGCGGCCCCGACGGGTACGTGCAGAAGACCGTCACCGCGCAGCTCGGTGAGACCATCTTCGGCTCCGGGTCGCTGCTGCTCTTCGTGGTCGTCGGCGTGACCGCCCTGATTCTCTTCCTGGCCGCGAACACCGCGTTCACCGGCTTCCCGGTGCTCGGGTCGATCCTCGCCCAGGACCGCTACCTGCCCCGGCAGCTACACACCCGGGGGGACCGGCTCGCGTTCTCCAACGGCATCCTCTTCCTGGCCGGGTTCGCGATCATGCTGATCATTGGTTTCCAGGCTGAGGTGACCAAGCTGATCCAGCTCTACATCGTCGGCGTCTTCGTCTCGTTCACCCTGTCCCAGGCCGGCATGATCCGGCACTGGAACCGGTACCTCCGGGTCGAACGCGACCAGCAGGTACGCCGGCAGATGATCCGCTCCCGGGCGATCAACAGCTTCGGCATGGCGATGACCGCCACCGTGCTGGTGATCGTGGTCGTCACGAAGTTCCTGCTCGGCGCGTGGATCGCCATCGCCGCGATGGCCATGATCTACCTGGTGATGCTGGGGATCCGTCGGCACTACGACCGGGTCGCCGTCGAGCTCACCCCCGACGAGGGGCGGCCGGTGAAACCGGCCCGCAACCACGCGGTCGTGCTGGTCAGCAAGGTGCACCAGCCGACCCTGCGGGCGATCGCCTACGCGCAGGTCACCCGGCCGGACAGTCTGACCGCGGTGACGGTGAACGTCGATGACAAGGACACCCGCCGGTTGCAGGCCGAGTGGGAACGGCGGGACGTGCCGGTCGCGCTGACTGTGATCGACTCGCCCTACCGGGAGATCACCCGCCCGATCCTCAACTATGTGGCCGGCGTCCGTCGGTCCTCGCCCCGCGACGTGGTCACCGTCTTCATCCCCGAATACGTGGTCGGCCACTGGTGGGAGAACCTTTTGCACAACCAGAGCGCACTGCGGCTCAAGGGCCGGCTGCTCTTCGAACCGGGAGTGATGGTCACCAGCGTGCCGTGGCAGCTCGTCTCGACCGAAGGTAAAGATCTGGACCGGCTGGACGAGACGCTTAGCCGAGGACCGGCCCGCGGTCCCCGGGTGACGCCGGGCGGCCCGGAGCCGGCAAACGACCCGGAGCCGGCAAACAGCCCGGAGCCGGCAAACGACCCGCCAACGGTCTTCGCTCCGCCGCCCAGGAGCGGCCCGGACCAGTCCGACGGAGGTACCCGGTGATCGGCGACGAAGGGTTGGCGGAGGCCGAGCGGGTCGAGTTGACCGTCGGGGCGGTGGCCCCGGGCGGGCACTGCGTCGCCCGGGTCGCCGGCCAGGTGGTCTTCGTCCGGCACGCGCTCCCCGGCGAGCGGGTGGTGGCCGAGGTCACCGAGGTGCACCGCGGGTTCGTCCGGGCCGACGCGGTGACGGTGCTGGCGGCCGCACCGGAACGGGTCGAGCCCCCCTGCCCGTACGCGAAGCCCGGCCGCTGCGGCGGCTGCGACCTGCAGCACGTGTCCCCCGAGGCGCAGCTGACCTGGAAAGCGGGGGTGATCCGCGAACAACTCACTCGACTGGGCGGGTTGACCGGTGCGGAGCTGGACGCGCTGGGCATCCAGGTTGAGGCGCTGCCCGGCGGGTCGCTGGGCTGGCGTTCCCGGGTGCGGTACACCGTTGACGGCGCCGGTCGGGCCGGCCTGCTCAAGCACCGCTCGTACGAGGTGGTGCCGATCGACCGGTGCCGGATCGCCCACCCGGCGATTCAACAACTGCCGGTGCTCGGCCCCGTACGGTGGCCGGACGCGGAGGCCGTCGAGTCGGTCGCCTCGACCGGCGGGGATGTGACCGTGACCGCCGTCGCCGACGGGGCGACGCAGCCGGTGAGCGGGCCGGAACGGGTCCACGAGGAGGCCGCCGGCCGGCGGTGGACGCTGCCCCCGTCGGCGTTCTGGCAGGTCCACCCGGCGGCGGCGGACACCCTGGTCAACGCCGTGCTAGCGCAGCTTGACCCGCAGCCGGGGGAGACCGCCTGGGACCTGTACGGCGGGGCCGGCCTCTTCGCCGCGGCCCTGGCGGAGCGGGTCGGTGCCACCGGCCGGGTCACCCTCGTTGAGGCCGCCGGGGCCGGCATCGCCGCCGCCCGACAGAACCTGCGGGATCTGCCACAGGTCGGCATCGTCTCGGGCCGGGTCGCCCCGGTGCTGGACCGGGGGCGCCTCACCGCGCCGGTGGACCTGGTGGTGCTCGACCCGCCCCGCTCCGGGGCCGGGGCCCGGGTGGTGCGGGCGGTGGCCACCGCCGGAGCGCGCGCGGTGGCGTACGTGGCCTGTGACCCGGCCGCCTTTGCCCGGGACGTCCGTAGCTTCGCCGAGCTGGGCTGGCGGCTGGCCGCGCTGCGCGGCTTCGACCTCTTTCCGATGACCCAGCACGTGGAGTTGGTAGGGCTGCTGCTGCCGCCCGCCTCGCCGCACCAGCACCGGAGCGAAGCCTGACCGTGCGGCACCAGCACCGGAGCGAAGCCTGACCATCGGCTCAGCGTTGCCGGCGTCCTGCGGACCGTTCCGGGTGCTCCCGACCGGACCGCGAGCTGGAACTCGGCCGATAGACTCTCCGGTCATGAGTGTTGAACGGGACCCGGCAAACCAACCGGGGCTGCTGGCCGCCGTCAGCGGTCCGCAGGACATTAAGCGGATGTCCACCGAGCAGCTGGACATCCTCGCCGCCGAAATCCGTGACTTTCTGGTGGCCAAGGTCTCCCGCACCGGCGGGCACATCGGCCCCAACCTGGGGGTGGTGGAGCTGACCCTTGCGCTGCACCGGGTCTTCGACTCCCCCCGGGACCGGATCCTGTTCGACACCGGCCACCAGGCCTACGTACACAAGATTCTCACCGGCCGGCAGGGCGGCTTCGACAAGCTGCGCCAGCGCGGTGGGCTCGCCGGCTACCCGAGCCAGGCCGAGAGCGAGCATGACCTGATCGAGAACTCGCACGCCTCCACCGTCCTCTCCTACGCCGACGGGCTGGCCAAGGCGTACGCGCTGCGGGGTGAGTCCCGGACGGTGGCGGCCGTGGTCGGCGACGGCGCGCTGACCGGCGGTATGTGCTGGGAGGCGTTGAACAACATCGCGACCACCGGCAACCCGCTGGTGATCGTGGTCAACGACAACGGCCGCTCCTACTCGCCGACGATCGGCGGGCTCGCCGACCACCTTTCGACGCTGCGCCTGAACCCCGGCTACGAGCGGGTGCTGGACACGGTCCGGGAAGCGCTCGGCTCGACCCCGCTGGTCGGCCGACCGATGTACGAGGTGCTGCACGCGGTCAAGCGGGGCATCAAGGACGCGGTCGCGCCGCAGGCAATGTTCGAGGACCTCGGCATCAAGTACGTCGGCCCGGTTGACGGGCACGACATCGTGGCGGTTGAGGGGGCGCTGCGCGCGGCGAAGAACTTCGGCGGCCCGGTGATCGTGCACGCGGTCACCCGCAAGGGCTACGGCTACCGCCCGGCGGAGGAGGACGAGGCGGACTGTTTCCACAGCCCCGGTGCCTTCGACACCGAGACCGGCAAGGCCACCGCCGCGCCGTCGGTGAAGTGGACCCACGTCTTCGCCGAGGAGCTGGTGGCGATCGCCGACGAGCGGCCGGATGTGGTGGGAATCACCGCCGCGATGGCCGAGCCGACCGGCATCGCCAAACTGGCCCGGAAGTACCCGGAGCGTACCTACGACGTGGGGATCGCCGAGCAGCACGCCGCCACCTCGGCGGCGGGGCTGGCGCTGGGCGGTATGCACCCGGTGGTCGCGATCTACGCGACCTTCCTCAACCGGGCATTCGACCAGGTCCTGCTGGACGTGGCGATGCACAAGCTGCCGGTGACCTTCGTGCTGGACCGGGCCGGGATCACCGGCCCGGACGGGCCCAGCCACTACGGCATGTGGGACATGTCCGTCTTCGGGGTGGTGCCGGGCCTGCGTCTCGCCGCCCCCCGGGACGCCGCCACCCTCCGCGAGGAACTGCGCGAGGCGGTCGCCGTGGACGACGGTCCCACCATCGTCCGCTTCCCGACCGGCTCCGTCGCCGCCGACCTGCCGGCGCTGCGCCGGGTCGGTCCGGTTGATGTGCTCGCCGAGTCGACCCGCGCCGATGTGCTGCTGGTCGCGGTCGGCTCCTTCGCCGGCCTCGGCATGGAGGTCGCCGCCCGGGTCGGCGAGCAGGGCTACGGCGTGACCGTGGTTGACCCACGCTGGGTCCGGCCGGTCCCGGCCGAGTTGGTGGAGCTGGCCGCCGGGCATCGGCTCGTGGTCGTCGTGGAGGACGGGGTTCGGGCCGGCGGGGTCGGCGACGCCATCGCCCAGGCGATGCGGGACGCCGACGTCGAGGTGCCGGTGAAGGACCTGGGCGTACCGGTCGACTGGCACCCGTACGGCACCCGCGCCCAGATTCTCACCGACCTTGGCCTGACCGCCCAGGATGTGGCCCGCGACGTCACCGGCTGGATCTCCCGGCTCGACATTGATGCCGCCGACAACGAGAAGGAGCTGGTCTCCGACCAGGTGGAGTCGATCGTCACGCCGCGGGAGGCCCCCGCCCGGAAGTGACCGCGGTGGGCGATGACGGGCCGCCCGTCGTCGCCCACCCGCACCGCGGCATCGCGTCGCACGGCGCCGCCCCAGCGATACCGGCGGGCGTCGCCGTCCCTAGCGTTACCGGCGGGCACTGCTGTCCCAAGCGTTTACCGGCGGGCACTGCCCTAGCGTTCCCGGCGGGCGTCGCCGTCCCAAGCGCTACCGCGGAGCGGGCAGGGAACGGTAGTGGGTCTCGTCGATGGCCGCCAGGCTCACCGTGACCTCTTCGTCGGCCAGGGGCAGGATCGCCAGGCCCGGGCGGTCAACGAGGTGGGACGTGCCGGCCGGGACCGACAGCGAGTTCTCCGGCGCTGGCTGCCAGCTCAACACGCCCAGCCGTTGCCCCGCCACTGACAGGACGTACGCCTGAAGTGGCGCGGCCCGATCGGCGGCGGACAGCATCGCTGGGCCGCCGTCGGCCGGCCGGTACAGCACCGCTGTCATCTCGTCGTCGGCCGCGTCCCAGGTGAGCTGCTGTACCTCACCCGGCGGGCCAGCGCCGAGCGTGCCCTCGCCGACCTTCCGGAGGGTCAGCCCCGCCATCGGCCAGGAGGCCGGCACCGAGACCGCCGACTTCCGGCTCCCGAACTGGCGTTGGATACTGCCGAATGGCCCCTGGTCGCCGGCGAGCGCGCAGGTGTCCAACCCGGCCAGGGCCTGCCGCCCGGAGCCGGACTCGTCCCGTACCAGCGGGTCGCGCGGCGCGTCCAGGCCGGTACCGAGGTCGAGGAAGCGTTCGGTGGCTCGCCCCTGCGGCAGCGACTCGGTGGCGCGCAGCGTGGCGGTGACCGGGACCGCGGAGCAGGCCGGTACCGTCACGGGCGCGCTCAGGCCTCCCTCGATGGTCACCGCCTGGCCATCCGGACCGGTCAGGTCGGTGACCCGGGCAGAGACCAGGTAGCGGCGACCCGCGTCGGTGTGGACCGGGAGCACATCGGAGTAGATCAGATAGCCGGGATCGGTGTGCTCGATGGCGTGGGTGACGGTGTGGCGCCCGTCCTCCCCGGCGACCTGGAGCAGCCAGGAGGCGCCCGTACCGGGAACATCCGCGGCGACCAGGGCGAGCGGCGTGCCGTTGACCGCACCAACCCAGAGGATGCCGGAGGTGGGTAGGTACGCTCGGTCGCCGAGCGGCGACCGCCAGGCGCGGACCGCCTCGGTCACCGCGGTCGTCGTCGCGGCCTCGTCAGCGAGGGAGCCACGAGCCGGCCAGACGGTGAGCGACCCGTCCCGGCTCGCGTGCCCCACCGACAGGTCAGCCGGTGCGCGGTCGGCGACCACTCCGCAGCCGGCCAGGGTCGCCACCAGGGCCAGCGCAGCGGCGGTTGTCCTGCCGGTCCGGCGGGCTGCAAGCACGTCTAGCTCCTCCGTCTCCTGCGAACCGCAATGGTACGAGACGGCACGGTGCCGCCCAGCACCACCCACAAGGGATCGCGTGGTGGCTTTCGTGTGATTTCCGTTCAGGTAGACTCCGCCGATTGTGACGCCTGCTGACACCCGCGCCGAACCCGCCACCGTGGCCTCGTCCGAGCCGGTTGACCGCAACAGCGCGAGTGTGTTCCCCCTTGACGGCGTTGCAGCGGGGGAGCTGAAGCAAACGTCCGGCCCCCCGGCGACGGCCCCCGGTCGCCGCCGGCTCCGGCTGCCGTCGTGGACGCCCCGACGGCAGCACTCGGTGGTGGTTGGCGGCTTCCTGCTCGCCGCGCTCTGGGTGACCAGCCAGATCTGGGTCGACCCGACCGGCCGGGTTGCCGCGCTCTACAGCAGTGACCCGGCGCAGGTGCAGTTCTTCCTGGCGCACTCGGTGCGGGTGGTGCTCCACGGTGAGTTCCCGTTCTTCACCGAGCAGTTCAACTACCCGGACGGGGTCAATCTGATGGCCAACACGGCCATCCTCGCGCTGGGCATCCCGATGGTGCCGGTGACGCTCCTCTTCGGCCCGGCGGTGACCTTCGTGCTGCTGGTCACCCTTGGGCTCGCCGGCACCGCGACCGCCTGGTACGTGGTGCTCAGCCGGCACCTCGTGCGCAGTCGACTGGCGGCGGCGGTCGGCGGCTGGTTCTGCGGGTTCTCCCCGGCGATGCTGTCGCACGCCAACTGGCACCCCAACATCATCAGTCAGTTCCTGCTGCCGTTCATCGTGTGGCGGGTACTCGTCATCACCCGGTCCCGGCGTCCGTACCGCGACGGCCTGCTGCTCGCCCTGCTGGTGAGCGTGCAGGCGTTCATCAACGAGGAGATCCTGCTCTTCACCGCGATGGCGTGCGGAGTCTTCCTCGCCGCCGTGCTGGTGCAGCGGCCCCAGCTGTGGCGGGCGGCGTGGCGGCCGCTGGCGAAGTCGCTCGCCACCTGCACGGCGGTGGCGGGCGCGCTGCTGGCGTACCCGCTCTACGTGCAGTTCGCCGGCCCGATGGCGTACCACGGGCTCAGTGACGCGGTCCGGGACTACGGCAACGACATCGCGGCGTTCGTCGCCCCGGGCTCGCCCACCCTGGGCGGGGACGACGCGGCCAACACCGGCCTCGCCCCGAACTACTCGGAGGAGAACGCCTTCTTCGGCTGGAGCCTGTCCCTGATCACCGTCGGCATCGTCCTGTGGCTACGCCACGACGTGGTCGTGCGGGCCCTCGCGGCGACCGGGATCTTCTTCGCGGTGCTCTCCCTCGGCGAGCGGATCTCATGGTGGGACCAGGAGATCGGGGTCGGACCGTGGGAGTGGCTGGTCCGGCTGCCGCTGCTGGACGCGGTGGTGCCGACCCGGTTCGGGCTCATCACCACCGTCACCGTCGGGCTGTTGCTGACGCTCGCGGTCGACCGGTCCCGAAGGCTGCCGCTGCCCCGGCGTACCCTGCGGCTGCGCACCGCCGCCGGGCTGGCGCTGGCGTTGTTGCCGATCGCGCCCATGCCGCTGGCGGTGACCTCCCGACCAGCGGTGCCGGAATTCATCACCGCCGACCGGTGGCGCGGCTACGTGGCGCAGGACCAGACGCTGGTGCCCATTCCGGTGCCGAGCATGGGCAACACCCACGGCATGCGCTGGGCCGCCGCCGTCAACCTCGACTTCAAGATTCCCGGCGGCTACTTCCTGGCTCCGCGTAACGCCAACACCGGCGACCCGGGTCGGTTCGGTGGCCGCCCCAGTGGGCTTGGAGAACTGCTCAGCGAGGTCGCCAGGACCGGACGTACGCTGCGACTCGACGACCGGCAGCAGCGGCGGGCCCTGGACGACCTGCGGCACTGGCGGGCCGCGATCCTGGTCCTACCGGTGGACCAGCACCACGCGGAGCCGCTGCGGCTGACCGTCGAGCAACTGGTCGGCCCGGGCCGGCGTGAGCTGGACGTCTGGATGTGGGACGTCCGCACGTTGACGGACCCGGACCCGGCCGCCTGAGGCCAGATCCCCACCGCGGCCGGGAGTGCTCGACTGCGGTGGGAATGTCCTCCGACACGGGTTCCTAGTCGACCAGGGGACGGACGTCCCAGAGCCAGACGTCGTCCACCCGCTGCGCTGTGCCGAGCAGCGAGGTCATCAGGTCGCGCAGTACCGCTTCCCGGGGGTGGGCGCCGAGCACCACCACCGAGGCCCGCCAGTACCGCAGGTCCTCGATCGCCTGCCGCCGCTCGACGTCGGTGATGTCGGGCGCGGCGTTCTTGCCCATCGTGGAGTAGATGAGTCGGGTCGTCGGCCGGTTATCCGCCCCGAAGATCCCTTCCCCCTGCTCGTTGGGGCCGATGAAGTACCCGCCGGGAACGGGGAACTCGTGCTGGGTCAACGCACTCCAGCGCAGCGTGGACAGGCCATGCACGTTGCTCGGGATCGGTACCGGGACCAGGGTGCGCCCCTCGGGCACGTACGGCCGCCAGCCACCGGCGGTGATGAAGTGTGGTGGGGGCGCCACCGCCTCCACCGGCAGCGGCCGGGGGATCAGCGGCAGCAGCGCCAGCGTGATGGCCGCGTAGCCGACCGGGCGTCGCCAGCGCCGCGGGAACCGCGGTGGGCGGCCGGAGCGCTGCGCGGGTACCGGTGGCCGGCCGGTCCCGGAAAGGGCGTCCCACGCGACGGCGAGCAGGATCCCGATCGCGGCGGCCACGATCAGGCTCAGTCGGGTCGGCATCATCATCTCGACCAATGGCAGGTCCTCCGACACATACGCCCACGGGCCGTTGATGTCGGTCTCGACGCCGTCGAAGCGGATCGCCGGGCCGAGCGAGGCCACCGTGAACACCACCGTCAGCACCGCCAGGATGCGCGCCACCAGGCTGCGGCGGACCAGCAGCAGGAGCGCCACCACGGCCAGGATCACCAGCGGCCAGCCGAACCAGCTGTTCTGCTCGGTCACACCGATCGTCTGCTCCACCGCCGCGTCCCCGGCCAGGGTGTCCCGGGGAAAGGTGACGAAGGCTTTCAGGTCCTCCCCCCAGCTGTGGAAGACACCGCCCTGTAGGCCGCGGTAGGACTGCGGACCGTTGAACTGAAACCAGATCGGGTACGCGGTGAGCAGCAGTGCCAGGCCGCCGCCGGTGCCGAGGGCGGCGGCGAAGGTACCGGCCTGCCGCCGGGCGGCCACCGGCCGTAGCACCGCGTACGTGGCGACGACGACGAGGCAGGCCAGCGCCGTGAGCAGCAGCATCTCCTCGTTGATGAAGATTTGGTACGCCACCAGCAGGCCGAGCAGGATGCCGTTGCGCCGCCAGCGGCCGGGCTCGCCGAGCCGCAGCACGCGGAGCACGATCAGCGGGAGCAGGAAGTTGGAGGCGAAGTTGGGTTGGCCGTTGGCGTGGTGCACGACGCCGGGTGCGAAGCCCAGGAACGCGCCACCGACGAACGCGGCGGCCCGGGAGCGCACCAGGTGCCGGGAGAGCACCCAGTAGGAGGTGCCGGCGGTGGCGGCCAGCGCGGCGCCGAGGTACAGCACGTACGTCACCTGGGGGCCGACCAGCATGGTCAGCGGCGCCAGCGGCAGGGTCACCCCGAGTAGTGAGGTGTTCGCCATCATGTTCACCCCGACCGGGGCGTTCTGCCGGGTGCTGAAGAGCGGGTTCTCCAGGTGCCACACCGAGTACGCCCCGTGCGCGAAGAGCCACTCGAACCAGCTGTGGTCGGTCGGCAGGTGGGCGGAGACCCGGTTGGGTATGTCCCCCCAGTGGTTGAGGCAGACCAGTACGCCGAGGGCTAGGTAGACGCCGATGGCCAGGACGTCGGCGCGGGCGGGACGCCATCGGGACCGCCGCGTCGGCGAATCCACCACAGTGGACTTGGGGATGCTGGTCTGTGGCACGGAGTCAACCATCGGCGCGGGCACGACGCGCCATCGTACAGGCGGCTCCAGGGTGAACCGGCCGGCCCCGGTCACTCTCGGTTGCGCAACCAAGTCGTCGCTGGCGGTGAAGCACTAGGTTGTCGGGGAGTCAGGCGCGAGGAGGCTGGGATGCGGGTACTGGTTGTCGAGGACGAACGCAACCTCGCCGACGCGATCACGCGGGGGTTGCGCAAGCGCGGCATGGCGGTGGATGTCGCGTACGACGGTGACAGTGGGCACGAGATGGCGTTCGTCACCCGGTACGACGTGGTGGTGCTCGACCGGGACCTGCCCGGTGTGCCCGGCGATCAGATCTGCGCCGAACTGGCCGCCTCCGGCACCCTGACCCGGGTGCTGATGCTGACCGCCAGCGGGACGGTCGCCGACCGGGTCGAGGGGCTGCAGCTGGGCGCGGATGACTATCTGCCCAAGCCGTTCGCCTTCGATGAGCTGGTCGCCCGGGTGCAGGCGCTGGGCCGCCGCGCCACCCCGGCCGCTCCGCCGGTGCTGGCGGTGGCCGACCTGGTGCTCGACCCGGCTCGCCGGACGGCCACCCGGGCCGACGTGCCGGTGGACCTGACCAACAAGGAGTTCGGTGTGCTGCACGAACTGGTCAAGGCCGGCGGCGCGGTGGTCTCCAGCGAGGAGCTGCTGGAACGGGTCTGGGACGCGAACACCGACCCGTTCACGACCATCGTCCGGGTCACCGTGCGCACGCTGCGCCGTAAGCTCGGCGACCCACCGCTGATCGAGACCGTGGTCGGCGCCGGCTACCGGGTGGCCGGGGCGGCGGCGTGACCGCCGGCCGGGGGATGCGGCCCACCCTGCGCCTGCGGTTGACCCTGCTCAACGGGTTGCTGCTGGTGGGCGCTGGGGTGATCCTGGTGCTGCTGGCCTGGCTGCTGGTACGCGACGCGCTGCGCCCCACCGACGAGCTGCTTACCGGGACGACGGTGGTGCTGGCCGACGGTCGTTCCCTGGACGCCGCCGAGTGGCAGCGGCAGTTGGGCGAGGTGGCGAGCCGGGAACTGCTGGCCAAAGGGTTGGCGGCGCTGCTGGCGATCAGCGTGGTCGGGGTGGCCGGTGGCTACCTGGTCGCGGGCCGGGCCCTGCGCCCGCTCTATCAGGTCACCGCCACCGCCCGACGGCTCGGCGAGACCACCCTCGATCAGCGCATCGGCTACTCGGGTGCGGACGACGAGGTGGCCGAGCTGGCGCAGACCTTCGACGCGATGCTGGACCGGATCGCGGTCGCCTTCGACGCGCAGAAGCGCTTCGTCGCGAACGCCTCACATGAGCTGCGCACCCCACTCGCCGTGATGCGCACCGAGATCGATGTGACGCTCAGCGACGACGAGGCGGACACCGCCGAGTACCGCCGGATGTCCACTGTGGTGCGGGATGCCTCGGAGCGGGCCAACGGCCTGGTGGACGCGCTGCTGGTGCTGGCCCGCAGCGAGGCGCAGGCCGGCCACCGTCTCGCCCGGCGGACGGAGTGCGACCTGGCTGCCGGCGCCGCCAACGCGTTGACGGCGGTACGCCGGGAGGTGGAGCGGATCGGTCTGCGGGTGGAGACCTCACTCGAGCCGGCGCCGGTGGTTGGCGACCCCGGGCTGCTGGACCGGCTCGCCGGGAACCTGGTCGAGAACGCGGTGCGCTACAACCATCTGCACGGCCGGCTCTGGGTACGGACCGGTTCGGATGGCCGGCGGTCCTGGCTGGTGGTGGGCAACACTGGCTTCGAGGTGGACCAGGCCGATGTGCCGGGGCTGTTCGAGCCGTTCCGGCGGGGCGGCCGGGAACGGACCGGCGCCCGCGGCTCCGGTCTGGGGCTCTCCATCGTCCGGGCCGTCTGCGACGCACACGGTGGCGTGGTGAAGGCGATCGCGCAGCCGGGCGGTGGCTTGGAGGTGACGGTGACGCTGCCGGCAGCAGATGGGCCGGGCCCCGCCGTTACTCGGTGAGGTGGCAGCGCACTTTGATTTTGGGGGTGCGCTTCATTTGGGAGTGCACTTCAACCTTCGGGAGTGCACTTCTCCCTGCCACTCTTAACATATAGCACATAGGGGGTCTTGCGGCAAGACCCCGTTATTGCCGCAGAATCGTCGGCCGAAGCCAGTACCCCTGGAAACAGGGATTCGCGACACACACGTGTGCGCGGGTTTGCGCCATCAACTCGGCGAAGGGCTGGCCGAAACAAGTGCCGACGAATGGGGGCAGTTTCATGTTTGACGTGATCATTGTTGGGGGCGGACCGACCGGCATGATGTTGGCCGGTGAGCTACGGCTGCACGGAGTGCAGGTGGTGGTGCTGGAGCGGGACACCGAGCCGCCGGTGATTGTCCGCTCGCTCGGGCTGCACGTACGCAGTATCGAGGTGATGGACCAGCGCGGCCTGCTGGAGCGCTTCCTCGCGAACGGCCAGCAGTACCGGGTCGGCGGCTACTTCGCCGGCATCAGCAAGCCGTGGCCCGACAACATGGACACCGCACACGGGTACATCCTCGGTATCCCGCAGACCAGCACCGAACGGCTCCTCACCGAGCATGCCGCCGAGGCCGGCGCGGACATCCTGCGCGGCACCGAACTCGTCGGCCTGAGCCAGGACGAGGAAGCGGTCACCGCGGAACTCGCCGACGGCACCCAACTCCGTGCCCGCTACCTCGTCGGCTGCGACGGCGGCCGCAGCACGGTCCGCAAGCTGCTCGGCGTGGACTTCCCCGGCGAGCCCACCCGGTTCGAGACGTTGCTGGGCGTCATGGAGTTGACCGCGGCGCCGGAGGAGGTCACCGCGGTGATGACCGAGGTCCGCAAGACACAGCTCCGGTTCGGCGCCGGACCGGTCGGCGACGGGGACGGGCTGTACCGCGTCGTCGTGCCCGCCGCCGGGGTGACCGAGGACCGAACGACCCCGCCGACTTTCGAGGAATTCCAGCAGCAGCTGCGGGTGACCGCCGGCACCGACTTCGGCGTGCACTCACCGCGCTGGCTGTCCCGGTTCGGGGACGCCACCCGGCTCGCCGAGCGCTACCGGGTCGGCCGGGTGCTGCTGGCCGGCGACGCCGCCCACATCCACCCGCCGCTCGGTGGACAGGGCCTCAACCTCGGCATCCAGGACGCGTTCAACCTTGGTTGGAAACTCGCCGCGGAGATCGGCGGCTGGGCGCCGAGCGGGCTGCTGGACAGCTACCACGCGGAGCGGCACCCGGTGGCCGCCGCCGTACTGGAGAACACCCGCGCGCAGACGGAGCTGATCACCCTCGAGCCGGGGCCGGAGGCCGTACGCCGGGTGGTGGCGGAGCTGATGGACTTCGAGGAGGTCAACCGCTACCTGATCGAGAAGGTCACCGCGATCTCGGTTCGGTACGACTTCGGCGAGGGCCACCACCTGCTCGGCCGGCGGTTGCGCGATGTGGAGCTGAAGCAGGGGCACCTCTACGGCCTGATGCACCGCGGCCGGGGAATGGTGCTCGACCAGACCGGCCGGCTGTCGGTGGCCGGCTGGACCGACCGGGTCGACCACGTGGTGGACGTCAGCACGGAACTGGATGTGCCCGCGCTGCTGCTGCGACCGGACGGCCACGTGGCGTGGGTCGGTGACGATCCGGAGGAGCTGCGCACCCAGCTGCAGCGGTGGTTCGGAGGCCCGTCGACGCAATCTAGTTGATCGTCGGAAAGAACCGGTCCATGTCTGCCTCACTCCCGAGATCAAGCGGGATGAGGAGGTCGAACCGAGTGGGCCGGCTGAGGAGGAGCTGTGAAGGTCGTCATTCCCGGTGGGACTGGTCCCCTTTCAGCGCCTCCAGTCGGTTTCCCGGCGGCACCCTCAGGTCGCGAAGATCCCGGGCCGCGTGGATCATTTTGGTGTCGCGACGACACCACCCCACCGCTAGGGTGGGCTGATGCCGTCGGTCAAGCAGGTCCAAATCACCTTCGACTGCGAGGAGCCGGGGCGGGTGGCACGGTTCTGGTGCAAGGCGCTGGGATACGTCTTCCCGCCGCCCCCGACGGGCTTCGCCACCTGGGGCGACTTCGATCGCACGTTGCCGCCGGAGCATCAGGGCTCGGTGTCCGCCTGCGTTGACCCCTCCGGTGTGGGGCCGCGCCTGTTCTTTCAGCGCGTTCCCGAGGGGAAGGCAGTGAAGAATCGGCTGCACCTGGACGTGCGCGTCGGAACCGGGCTCGTCGGTGCCGAGCGGGTGGCCGCCCTCGAGGCGGAATGCGCCCGGCTGGTCGCGCTCGGCGCGGTGCGGGTGCGACTCCTGACCGCCGACGGCTACAACGAGTCGTGCCTGGTGATGCAAGACGTCGAGGGCAACGAGTTCTGCCTCGACTGACGCGTCCGCCCGGTCAGCGTCCGTGACCCGGCCCCGGGGCCGCGCGGGTCAGGACTGGTAGCCGAGCCCGTGCACGGTCCATCCCGCGGCTCGCCAGCGGGGACCGGAGATCACACCACGGGTATCCAGCAATATTCGTTGATCCACCCGCTCGGCGATCACATAGGGGTCGAGCGCGCCGAACTCCGGCCAGCCGGTCCCCACCACGATCAGCTCGGCGCCGACGGCCGCCTCGGCCGCCGTCGCGGCGTAGCTCAGCTGCGGCGCGGACTGCCGGGCCATCGCCAGCCCCTGCGGGTCGTACGCGGTGACCTGCGCCCCGGCCCCGTGGAGCCGTACGGCGACGTCGAGCGCGGGGGAGTCGCGCACGTCGTCGATGCCGGGTTTGAAGGCGGTACCCCACAGGGCGATCCGTCGTCCCCGTACCTCCCCGTTGAGCGCGGCGGTGGCCAGCGTGACAGCGCGGGTACGCATGTGCAGGTTCACACTGTCCACGCTGTGCAGAAATTCGGCGGCGGTGGTGACTCCGCCTCGTTCGGCCTGAGCCGTGAAGGCGTGTAGGTCCTTGGGTAGGCAACCGCCGCCGAAGCCGAGGCCGGGCTGCAGGTACTGGTGTCCGATGCGGGCGTCGTGGCCGATCGCGTCGGCCAGCTCGGCGACGTTCGCTCCTACCACCGCGCACATTTCGGCGACGGCGTTGACGAACGAGATTCGGGTGGCCAGGTAGGCGTTCGCGGTCGCCTTGACCATTTCGGCGGTGATTCGGTCGGTGACCACGAGCGGGCAGCCGTGCCCGCTGGTGATCGGCGCGTACAGCAGTCGTAGGGTCTCCTCGGCCTCGGTCGAGGCGACGCCGAGGACGATCCGATCCGGGGTCAGGGTGTCGGCCACCGCGGTGCCTTCGCGGAGGAACTCGGGGTTCCACGCCACCTGAACGCCGTCGCCGATGGGGGAGAGCTTCCGGGCCTGGGCCTCGACCACCTCGGCGGTGCCGGGCGTGACGGTGGACTTGCCGACGATCAGGCAGGGACGCCGAAGGTGCGGGGCCAGCCGCTCGATCGCCGCGCTGATCTGGGTCAGGTCGTAGGTGCCGTCCAGGCCGGAGGGGGTGCCGACCGCGAGGAAGTGCACATCACCGAAGGCGGCCGCCGCCGCGAAGTCGGTGGTGAAGCGAAGTCTTCCGGTGTCGAGGTTGCGGGCCAGCAGCACATCGAGCTCCGGTTCGTGAAACCAGCCGCGCCCGGCGTTCAACGTCTCGACCTTCTCCGGGTCAATGTCGACCCCGATGACCTCATGCCCGATGTCGGCCATCCCGGCGGCGTGGGTTGCGCCCAGGTGCCCCGACCCGATGACGGTGACCTTCACCAGCCGACCCCCCTTCCCGGTACGAGTCGTCGTTGACGACAGCGGACTGTAACCCGCGGATCGGAGAGTTTCCTGCTGGAAGGGTGCCCACCACGGGTGTTTCTTCGGGTCGTGGGAATGCGCCCAGGATCCCAGACTGCGTTGTCTCACCAGCCGGAGCGTGACAGTACTCTGACCGAATGCCCGTAACCACAGCGCTGCGTGATTTGGTGCGGGCGGTCGCCACCGGCCACGACCCGAAGCCCGGGGAAGCTGCCGCGTCGGGTCGGACTCGTCGGTTGGCGCGGCTGCGCCCGCATCTGCGGGTGCTGGCGCCGCTGGCCGCGTTCCTGCTGTGGCTCCTCGCGATGGCGGGTCTCGCGCCGTACCAGGTTGGCAGACTTGAGACGATCCTCCTCGCCGCCCTGACTGCGGCGCCGGTGGCCCTGATGCCCCGCCGGGCGCTGCTGGCGTGGCGGGTGGCAGCGGTAGCCACCCTGGTCAGTGGTGTTAACGGACTGCACGAAGCCGGTGCCCCCTGGCCCGGCAACCCGGTGCTGATCCTGGTCTACCTCGTCGTACTTGTGGTGGTCGGCTACCGCCATCCGCTAGGGGTGCTGTTCTGGGTCTGGGCGTTCAGCATCGCGATGTCTCTGCTGTTTCTCGACCCGGGCGTTGGCTACGGCAGCATGTTGCTGGTCAGCGGCGTCCTGGGGGTGGGTCACCTGCTGGGCCGATGGGCGCAGGCGCGCACCGGCCTGGTCGTCGAGCGGGAGCGGGGTGCGATGCTGACCGAGCGCGCACGCATCGCCCGTGAGCTGCATGACGTCGTCGCCCACCACATGTCCCTCATCGCGGTGCGGTCGGAGACCGCCGTCTACCGCCTGAACGAACTTTCGCCAGCGGCGCGGGCGGAGTTCATCGAGATCGCGGAGTCATCCCGGGAAGCGCTCACCGAGATGCGGCGGTTGCTGGGCGTCCTGCGCGCCCCGCAGGAGCAGTCGCTAACCGCGCCTCAGCCCAGCCTCGTGGAGTTGGACGCGCTCGTGGCGGGCGCGCGGGCAGCCGGAACCCCAGTCACGGTGTCGGTGCAGGGCGTGATCACCGGTGTGCCGGATTCGGTGGGGCTCTCCGCCTACCGGATCGTGCAGGAAGCCCTCTCCAATGTGGCTCGACATGCTCCCGGTGCACCCACTGACCTCACCCTGCATCGGAACCAGCATGAGTTGATCATCCGGGTCCGCAACGCGGTCAAGGTGGACCCCAACGGTCGCCCGGTGCCCCCTCCGGCCGCCGCGGTGACCGGCGCGAGCGGCAGCCACGGCCTGCTCGGGATGCGCGAGCGGGTGGCCATGCTGCATGGCAGCCTGAGTGCCGACCAGACCGACGACGGTGGATTCGAGGTGCGGGCGACGTTGCCCCTGGAGTGCCAGTCATGATCAAGGTGTTGCTCGTTGACGACCACGCGATGGTCCGGGAGGGCTTCGGGGCGCTGCTCACCGCCCAGGAGGACATGGTGGTGGTGGCGGACGTCGCCGATGGCGAGCAGGCGATTGCCGCGGCGCGCCGGCACGCTCCTGATGTCATCCTGATGGATATCCGGATGCCGACCGTTGACGGCCTGACCGCGACGCGTCGGATCCTGGAGCTGCCCCCCGGGCGGTATCGGCCGAAGGTGCTGATCCTGAGCACCTTCGACGTGGACGACTACGTGTTCGAGGCGCTGAGGGCCGGCGCGAGCGGGTTCCTGCTGAAGGACGCGCCGGCCGCGGAACTCGTGCACGCGGTCCGCGTGATCGCCGCGGGTGAGGCCTTGCTCGCTCCCTCGGTGACCCGGCGGCTCATCGCGGCTTACGCAAGCCGCACTCGGCCGCGCCGAGCCGAACCGGAATCGATCAACACCCTCACTCGGCGCGAGGCAGAAGTGCTGCGGCTGATCGCGCGCGGACTGTCGAACCAGGAGATCGCGGCGGAGTTGGTGCTTGCCGAGCAGACCGTCAAGACTCACGTCAGCCGCGTGCTGATGAAGCTGAACCTGCGGGACCGGGCGCAGGCGGTGGTCTACGCCTACGAAAGTGGCATGATCAACCCGGGGGAGTAGTACCGGCGTACCGGTCCGGGTTGGCGCTCGCGGGTGACGTTGCCGGGGACGGTCCCTACCTAGCGTCGCTGCCATGAAGCGATGGTTGTTGCGGCTGCTCGTCGCGGCGGTGCTGGCCGCCGCGTGCCCGGCCCCGAGCCCGGCGGCGACCGGCGTGCCGGTGGTGCGGACCGTGGGCGATCCGGATGGGGCCGATGGGATTGTCGTGCTGGTGCCCGGTGCGGCCACTACACCGGAGAACCTTGACCGGGGGCACGGGGGCGTGCTGCGGCGCTCGCCGCACTGGCAGGCCCGGCAGCTGCACGCCGCGTCTGGCGGGCGGGTAGCGGTGGTGGCCTGGCTCGGCTACGCGCCGCCCGGCGGCATCGACCTCGCCGCGATCCGGTCGGAGCGCGCGATGGCCGGAGCGACGGCCCTGACCGAGTACGTCCGGCAGCTCGCCACGGCCCGGCCGGACACGGCGATAACGGTGATCGGGCACAGCTACGGATCCCTGGTCCTCGCCTACGCCGCGGCCCGGCTGCCCGTTCAGGTCACCGACCTCGTGGTGCTGGGAAGCCCTGGCCTCGATGTCAGTGCGGCCGAACAGCTGGATACCGAGGCGCGGCTCTGGGCGGGCAGCGCCGAGAACGACTGGATTCGGCGAATCCCCGACGTGCGGGTCCTTGGCCTCGGGCACGGGGTGGATCCGAGCCGGCCCTCGTTCGGCGCGCGGAACCTGGATGTCACGGGCGCCGAAGGACACGACGGATACTTCCTGCCCGGCACCACCGCACTGGAAAGTCTCGCTGCCGTGGCGTTGGGGACAGCATGACCGCGAGATCGCTGCCCGCCCGCCTTGCGGCGGCCACCCCGGCCGGCCGGGACCGGTCCATCGACGTGTTACGAGCCTTAGCTATCGCCGGCGTGGTGCTCGGCCACTGGCTGGTAACCGCCTTCGTGGTCACCGAGTCCGGGCTGCGGGTGGCCAGCCCGCTGACGTACCTGCCCGGCCTCACCCCACTCTCCTGGCTGCTGCAGACCCTCGCGCTCTTCTTCTTCGTCGGAGGGTTCGCCGCGGCGTCTGGACTGCCGAGGGCGGGAAGCTACCTCGGGTGGCTGCTGGCGCGGATGGACCGGCTCTTCCGTCCGATGCTGGCTTTCCTCGCCCTCTGGGCGGTGGTGGCCCTGGTCTGGATGCCCGCCGTCGGCGCAGAGTCAGCGCGAACCGTCCGCGTCATCGTGCTGAGCCCACTGTGGTTTGTCGTGGTGTACGCCGGGCTCATCGCCGTGACCCCGCTCGTGTGGAACCGGCCCGGTCGGATCATCGTGCCGCTCGTGGCCGCGGTCGCCGTGGTCGACGTGGCGCGGCTCGGGCTCGACGGCCCGTCGTGGCTCGGTGGGGTGAACGTGGCGACCGCCTGGCTCGTACCCTTCTGCCTCGGGGTGGCCTGTGCCCGCGGGGCCCGGCTGCCGGCGGTCGGGCTGCTCCTCGGTGGGGTCGTGGCCACCGCCGCGCTGGTGCACTGGTTCGACTATCCGACCAGCCTGGTCGGTGTGCCAGGCCAGGGCCTGTCCAACCTCAACCCGCCCACCCTCGTCGCGGTGAGCTTCGGGTTGGCTCAGGTGGGGCTCGCCCTGCTGCTGCGTGGCCCGCTGACCCGGCTCGCCCGCCGGCCGCTGGTCTGGGCTGTCGTGGCCGGGACGAATCTGTGGGCCATGCGGATCTTCTTGTGGCACCAGACCGCGTTGGTGGCGGTGACACTCTTCGCCCTGAGCTCCGCCCCACTGCCCGGACTGCACACCGCGCCCGACTCGTGGTGGTGGATCCTCGCCCGCCTCCGCTGGCTGCCCGTCTTCGCAGCTGTTCTGCTGGGCGGGCTGTGGTTGGGTGCCCGGATCGGCGCGGGACGGCGTCCCCGAAAGGGCCGTTCGGTCCCACCCCAGGCTTCGACGCGGTGGTCTACTCCGCTTCTGCGCTGCTCCGGACGGCGATCGTGAGGACGTGGCCGCTGGCGCCGAGCAAACTCGGCTCGTCTTCCACCGAGCGCATCATTTCCAGCAGCAGGCCGGTCAGGTCGGGGCTGGCCAGGATCTCGGCCAGTCGCGCCCCGGTCATCCCCAGCGGGCCCTCGACCGAAACCCGCCGCCGTACGACGAGGCCCGCCTCCGTCGCTTCACCGGCCAACTCGTCCGGATGGTGGAAGTAGGCGCTGGTAAACCACCTCTGCGTGTCGCCGATATTGCGGTGCACTCCTTCGGCCAACGTGCGCTCCACCATGGGTCGGAACCGTGCGTCAGTGAAGTAGCCCTTCACGAAACCGTCGAACAGCGACGCGAACCGGCTGATGGTGGCGCCCACAACCACGCCGCCAGCACGTACGACACGAGCCGCTTCCCGCCAGACAGCAACGCGATCCGTCCGCTCCGGCAGGTGATACAGCGGCCCGAGCAGCAGGACCGCGTCCACGCTGCGATCGGCGGCGGGCAAGGCCCGGGCATCCCCGAGGACGGCGGTCACACCGGGGCGGGCTGCCGCCTCAGCCACATGCTCGGGCACCGGGTCGACAACCCGGACGTGGTAGCCGGCCTGCGCCAGCGGAGCGGCGTAGACCCCGGTCGCACCGCCCACGTCCAGCAAGTCCGCTGGCGCACCCGGGAGTACCCGGGACAGGACATCCCACGTGCGCAGGAACTCCAACCGGCCCGGGCCGGCAGCAAGCCGATCCCGCTCGCCGCCCCGCTGGTAGTACTCCATGATTTCGGGCTTCAGCACACAGCAGATCGTGTTACGGCTGACCGTCGGCGGGCAACCACATACCCGCGGCCGGTACCTGTGTTCACACAGATACCGACCATCGAGTGTCACCCGAACGGGTGAAATGCAGATACGTACTGCGCGCATCACCAGTGAAGGGCAGAAGACCTCGTCGTACCGGAGCTTCGTCCTCACCTCGCCGCACGACGCACCACTGTGGTTGGACCGCGATCGGGCACTCTCCCATACTCATGATCTTGAAAGGGTCATGCAGCTACACGCCGACGAACAGCGCGGCTCGGCGATTACCGTGAATCACCGGACCAGCCGGGGCGGGTGTGTGACAGTGCGAGACGTGCCTACGGTGCACCTCGGGAATGCGACCACTTAACCACGTGAGGAAAACTGTGCTTCTTCGCCTGCAACACTTTCGTCACGTGGCCGGGAATGCCTCACCTCACGGAGCCGCAGCGCAGGCCAAGCTGACGTTGGTCGCGGCATCCTTCTGCATCATCCTTATCCACCTCGACTTTTTCGCGCTCAACCTCGCGCTGCCGAGGATGGCCTCGGAGCTGCGCACGTCTCCCACCAACCTGCACTGGGTGCTCAGCGCCTACCTGCTCTCCCAGGCGGCGTTCCTGATTCCTGGCGGACGCCTCGGCGACATCCTTGGCCGCAAACGCATTCTCATGGCCGGCCTCGTGATTTTCGGCCTCTGTTCCCTGGGCGTTGCCCTAGCCCCCAACGCGGGGACCGCCATCGCCTTCCGGACCGTCCAGGGAATCGGCTCCGCCATCATCTTCCCGCTCGCCGTCGCCATCGTCACGAATGCCTTTCCCACGCACCGGGTGAAACGGGCGATCGGCTACGCCTACGGCATCGGCGCCGTGTCGATGGCGCTCGGCCCTCCCTTCGGCGGTGGGATGACGGAGCTGGTCGTCTGGCGGGTCGTGCCGCTCGTGAACGTACCGTTGTGTATTATCACCATCGCGGTGGTCGCTGCTGGCGTGCGTGAGTCGCACGACCCTACGGTGCCGCGGTCGATCGACCTGCCGGGCCTGGCCCTGGTGGCGGCTGGGATCGCCCTGGTAACGCTCGCGGTGGACCTGACGAGCACCTGGCAGCCCCTCGCCACGGCCGGCATCGCCGTGGTCGGGCTGCTGATTCTGGCGGCGTTCGTGCAGCGTGAGCGGTTGGCGAAGTATCCGCTGGTCAAACTCGACCTGTTTCGCAACCGGCCCTACGTCATCGTGACCCTGCTGGGGATGGTTGCCAACACCGCTATTGTCATCGGAGTATTCGGTAGCACACTCTATTTACAGCAGGGGGAAGGTCGCTCACCTTTCGCCGCGGGGCTGATTCTTCTCACCGCCTCGGTGGGCGTCGGTGTCGCCGGTCCGATCGCAGGACGCCTCGGCGAGCACCTGAATATTCCGGTAGTTATGGCCATCAGTGCGGCAATCGGTGGGATTGGCCTGTTTGTGGTCTCTCTCGGCGGTGGTTCCGGTTCCTACCTGCCCGGCCTCGCGTTGTTCGGATTGAGCTACGGCGTGGGGTACACGATGTCCAACATCGGCACGCAGTCGGTTGTGGCCCGGGAGTTGGTGGGTGAAGCGTCCGGTGTCACCCTTGCGATCGTCGTCGGGGTCGCCGGCCTCGGGGTAGCGGCCGCAGCGACGCTGATCGACATTCAGTCGAGAAGTGTGGGGCTCACGGAGGCCATCGAAGACACCTTGCGTTGGACTGCGGCAGGAAGCATCGTGGCCTCCGGGCTTCTCCTCCTGTTCGCTCGCCGCCGACCGTGACCGGCACGAGACGGCCGGAGGACCGCGACATCCCCTCCCCGCTCTAGATCGCCTTCCGGATCAGCTCGCGGATTTGGAGTGCTGGCGCCGGGGCGACCAGGTGCCCGAAGACCGGGCTAGACCCGGCTGGCCAGGGCTGATCCCTCCGCCAAAAGGTCGTCCAACTCCTCGTCCGAAATGGCGCCAGCGCCGAGCGTGTGCAGGATGGTCAGGCCTTGGACCCGTCCGGCCACCTTCGGGTCGATGTCCGAGTCAATGCTTGGATCGAGAGCGGCGTTGATCAACGTCTCCGCACTTGTCGCATCGGTTTCGGGCCCACCTGTCGTCGTGCTTCGCATCTCGCTGACGAACCGGATCACCTCGTCCTGGCTGGCGCCGTGCGGGAAGTGGCGGTTCACCGCGAAGTAGAAGACCGCGCCGAGTAGCGTGCCGAAGCCTTCCCAGCCCTGGTCATCGAGGCGGGCTTCGATGCGGTCGTTCTCGGCGTGCTCGCCTTTCACCATCGTGCGAATGTAGGCGACCATGTCAGGACTAATCGTCACGACGCTTCCTCTCCCGATGCTTTTTGGTCATGTTCCACAGCCCCTTGAGACCGACGGCCACCGCTCCGGCCGCCATGATTACCGAGGCGACTGGGTGCTCCAGATGTGGTCGATCTGTCGGTGTAGCGGGCTTTGGCTGGGTGGTGGACGTTGAGGTGCCGCCGGGGCCGCCCTTCGTCTGCTGGACGAATTCACGGAACCCCGCTGTCGCTGCCTTCTCGGCGTTCTGAAGGTTACCTTCTGTCTGATCCGCCTTCTTGACGTGGCGTCGAAGGAAGGCCTCCGCCCGGCTGCCTCGATTCTCTGCCTCAGCGGCCAGGCGCTCGCCCGAGGGTGATGCTTCACCAGGGCGGTTGGGGACGGCTCCGGGAGCGATGGCGTTCCCGTACGCGGCGAGGTGTCCGGCTGCCTTGCTGGTCAGGCGACCGAGCCGGCTCGCCTTGTCCGCAGCGGTACGGCTCTGCGTCACTGCCTCTCGACAATCTCGCTGATCGGTGCCTTGGCAAATCTCGGCAAAACGGCGGTGACCCTGACTGATCTCCGCCTGGGCGTGTGTGGCCGCGACGGTGAGCGTGTCGAGCCGTTGGATCGCCGCGTTGAGCTGGGCCACGATCTCCGCCACGAGGCCGCTCATCCGAGCGCTTTCAGGAACGCTGTTGCCCCGCCTTTGGCGGCCGCGACTGTCCGCAGTGTCAGCTCCACTTCGCGGGTCGCATCGGCGAGCGCCCTGCGGGCCTCTTTCGCCTCCGGATGTTGGCTGTCGTGGAGGGTGGCCAGCGCGAGGCTGCTCACCTCGGCCAGGTCGGCTCCGATGCCCTCGATCGTTGTCTTGGCCTGGTTGAGTGACTGGTTGCCGTTTCGAAGCTCCGCCTTGACGTCACCGATGCTCACGGTCAGCCCAGGACGCTGATGTACTGGCGTGCAGCGTGGGAGCTGCCCTGAAGGGTCGTGGCCGCCTCGACCAGCCGTTGCTTGCTCTGCTCAGCCCGGCTGATCGCCTCGGCGAGAGCGGGGTGACCGGTGCCAGCGGCCACCAGCCGCAGCCGGACGAGCACCTGCTCGGTGCCCTCGATGGCTGCCCGGATCTGGTTCTTGGTGGCGTTGCTCTGCTCGGCTGCCTGGGCGAGCGCGGTCTTGACTTGCTCAATGTTGGCCATGTCGTCCTTCCCGGTTGATCGTGAGGACGCGCGAGACGGATTGGCGCGTCTCTGTGGCGAGACGAACACTATCCGCCATGAACCAAGCTTGTGCAGCCCCGTGTTCACCGGTGTGGACGGCAAGAGCAAGGGTGCCCGTTCAGGAGGGGAGGAGCAGCCTTGTGGAGGCGGCGCTACCTCGTCAGTGGCGTGAACCTTCGGCCTTGGTGGCTCGGACGAAGGTGGTCCAGGCTGCTGGTGAGAAGGTGAGGACCGGTCCGTTCGGGTCTTTGCTGTCCCGGAGCCCGACAATGTCGGAAAGGTTGGCGGCGACCTCGACGCAGTCGCCGCCGTTGTTGCTGCGGGTGGACTTGCGCCAGGCGGCACCAGTCAGGTCACGCATGGGAGTGCTCCTCTACGACTTGCTGGATCAAGCGGATGGAGCGGTACTCGTTCAGATTGCCATGGCGCGATGGGCGAGTGCCATCTCCTGGAACCCGGATGCCGTGGTATTCCCCCCAGGTACTCACGTTCCCTCCTTGCAAGGTCCCGACGCTCATCGCGAGACTGGCGCGGACGGTAAGGGCAAGGCTGCCCGTCCGGGAGAGGGCGCGCAGCCTTTGTGTGTGGGGCTACCTCGTCAGTGGCGTGAACCTTCGGCCTTGGTGGCTCGGACGAAGGTGGTCCAGGCTGCTGGTGAGAAGGTGAGGACCGGTCCGTTCGGGTCCTTGCTGTCCCGGAGCCCGACCTTCCCCGCCAGGTCGGCCGCGACCTCGACGCAGTCGCCGGAGCCGTTGCTGCGAGTGCTCTTCCGCCAGGTCACGCAGGTCATGTCCATTTTGTTCACCGCGCGCCATCCTCTCACCGTTCGTTGATCGCCTCCTGGATCAGGTCGCGGGACTCACGAGCGCTGGCCGCCGTGGCGACCAGGTGCTCGAAGACCCGGCTGTACTCCCTGACCTGATGGCCTTCGAGATAGAGGCTACCCGCTCGCGTTTCGACGTAGACGACCCCCGAGTCCGCCAACTCCGGGAAGCTCAGCACACTGAACGCGCTGCCCATTGACCCGTATTCGCCGGCACCGAAGGTCAAGATCTGCACGGTGTGGCCGGGCCGTTCTGACTCCTCGATCAGCCTCCGCAACTGAGTGCGGAAGGCTTCGACGCCACCGACCGGTCGCCGTAGCGTCGCTTCGTCCAGCACCACCCAGAGCTTCGGCGAATTGTCGGACTCCTGGCGGCGCATCCGCAACTCCACTCGTCGGTCCACCTCCTCGCCGGAGGAGTCTGGATGCTCGGCCCGAATGACGGCGCGGGCATAGTCGGCGGTCTGGAGCAAGCCGGGCACGAGTTGCGGTTGAAAGGCGCGGATCTCCGATGCTTCGGCTTCCAGCCCGACGTAGACCCCGAACCAGTTCGGCAGCACGTCGTCGTACGCCTGCCACCAGCCGCGCTTGCGGGCATCTCGTGCGATCTGGACGAGCGCGTCGATCTCCTCGCCCTCCACGCCGTATAGCTCAAGGAGGCTGCGGGCGACCGGCGGCATCACCGAGACCTGGGCGTTCTCGATCCGACTGAGCGCGGACTTCGAGATGCCGACCTCGTTGGCGACCTGGTCGGCGGTCATGCCGGTCTGCTCACGAAGGCGGCGCAGCGCAGCGGCTAAACGTCGACGACGGACAGTCGGGCTTCCAGTCATGGGAGTCAGTGTGCCGGAACCGGACGAACATCGCAATGATTTAGTTCCTGATCGGGAGTTGCGGAAAGGGTGCAGTTCGCTGCACGATGAGTGAGGTCCCGGATCTACTGAGTTACGAACGGTCTACGCGTCCGGGGCTGAACGTCTGCCCTGCTGCCGTACCGCCGATCGGGGCTGCGGTGGCAGGCGCCGGGGTGGGTCCGCCGGTGCGGGGCGGGCCGGTGGGCCTACCCCTTCCACAGCTCAATTTCGACGGTGAAAGGCAGGTGCTGTCATGCGCGTCTTCTTCCGGCGTGCCGGGCGTCTTCGGCGATCGGTCCTCGGGCCGACCTGCTACCGCTCGGCGGCCTACGACCCGCTGTGGCCGTGGCAGGTGCGGCAGCGGCGGTTCCGGTCCACACGGCTGGGCCGGCGCGGCTTGGACCCGCAGGAGGTGGGGGAGTTCCTGGATCGGGTCGCTGGGGACCTGGCCGCTGTCTACGACGCGCTGGCCCGCAGCCGGCGGGAGACCGACCGGGTCAAGGACGCGTTGCGCCGCTGGCAGTCCGAGCAGGCCCGGGTCCAGTGGGCGGGCACGGATTCGGAGCCCCGGCGGTGACTGGCCGCTACGTCGTCCACCTGCCGGTGGTGGCCCGCGACCTGCCCGCCGCGCAGCGGCTGGCCCGGGTGCTGGCCCGCTGGGCGCAGGTGCTCCCACGGACCGACCCGGGGGAGACCACCGTGTCGGCCGAGGACGCGCAGGACGTACGCCATCGGGTCTTCTGTGACCTGCCGCTGCCCGGTGGCCGGCGCTGTCTGTTGCGGGACGGCCACGACGGTGCCTGTTCCCGCCGGCTCGGCGGTCGGTGGTCGTGACCACGCGCAGGGGCCGCGCTCGGATAGGCGAAAGGACCGAACGATGCTCGAAGTGATCGACTGTGATGAGTGTGAGGGGCTGGGCTTCCGCGTTCGGCGCTGCAGCTGCGTCCAGGGCGGTGACCAGCTCATCGTTGACGGGGACTGCTGCGCCGACAGGCGTACGCCGACTGTCGGGTCTGCGGCGGTGACGGCAGTGTGGTCGAGCCCTGTGGCCGGTGCGGGCGCGCGGGCCGGCGGCGGGCGCAGCTCGTGGTCACCGTGGTCAACCTGGACACCGGGGCGGCGGCGTCGCGGCGGCTGCTGCCCGGCCACCTCGACCCGCCGGTCGGCCCCGACAGCATCACGCGGGCGCGGGACATCGTCACCGAGCTGGCCGGCACCGTCGGCGTGTGCGGGTTTCGCCCGAGCTGGGGGCAGTGTGCCCTGGACGACGCGGTGTACTGGCTGCCCCGACAGTGGCGGGCGGACCTGCCGGCACAGCAGCGCCTGGCCCTGGAGGCCGAAGCCCTCGCCCAGCAGGAGTACGCCCCATGGCGGGTCTACGTCGGACGGGGCACCGAAGCGCCGCCGCCCCCCGAGCCCGGCCGCGAGCTGGGCCGGCTCTGCGAACTGGCCGACCTGCTCCACCTCGACCTGGTGGTGGAGGCTCGCCGCCGGCACGACGTGGCGGTCTGGGCGATCCGCTATGAGCTGCCCGGCGGGCAGATGCCGCTCGACCCGCGCGCCCACGCCCGGGACCTGCCCTCGGCGGTCGCCGCGACGACGTTCCGAGAGGCGCTGCGCGGGCTCGACGTGCGGGGGCGTGAGGCGCCCGCCTACACCGTGCGTCCGGTGCGAGCTGCCGGCGTACCGGCGAGCGTGGACCTCGACCGGCTCGGCCGTACCGTCCTCGCGGACCTGGCCGGCGACGCGCCTGGAGCCCAGGCGGTCTGGGGCGACGGGCGCTGGTGGCACACCCCGTTGCGGCACGCCGGCAGCGTCGAGAAGCTGCACGAACGCGACACCGGCCAGATCGTTCGGTACGTGCGGCAGCTGGTACGTAGAGCCGTGGAGCCGCCCGACCCGGCCTGGTGGGGCGAGCCCGTCGAGCATCGGCCCTGCCCGGACTGCCGGCCCGGCACCCGGCTGCGCCGCTGCCACTGCCGGCTCGGCGCACCCGGCCCCGACCCGCGGTGTTCGCGCTGCTCCGGGGCCGGCTTCGCCCCGTCGGGTCTGACCTACTGTGACCACCGCCTCGATGCGGGCGACCCGACCAAGGTCCAGGGGGAACGGTGGGACATCCGCCTCGCTGCCCGGGACGCGCCGATCGGGGTGGAATCCCCGTTCTGCGCCAGCGTCGAACTCGCCGTGGCCCGGTGCGTCGAGTACCTCGACAGCCACCTGCTCGCCACCGTTCCCCGGGAGCCGGAGCGGCCGGTGCCCGCGCCGCAGGCGGCACCGTCGCCCCCGGTGGCGGACCCGACCGCGCTGCTGCGCCGGATCGGTCAGCACTACGCCGGGCAGCCGGTGCTGGTGTCGTTTGACCGGATGGGTTGCCGACTCTGGCTGGCCGAGGGGGAGCACGTCCAGCCGCTTGCCCGAGCCGTCACCCTCGACGACGCGGCTTCCGCTCTGCGGCTCACCGGTCGGGAATAGGGAAAGAGCCGACGATGACGTTCATCGGTTGTCGAGCTGCATCCATCGGTCCGGCTGGGCGAGCGGAGCGAAGCCGCGCTTGGCGTACACGTCGTGCGCGTCCCTGGTGCACAGCAGGATGCGGTGTACGCCGAGCTCGGCGAGATGGTCGCGAGCCGCGCCGGTGAGCCAGGTGCCCAACCCGCGACCGCGCTCGGCGGGATGGATGTAGACATCGCAGAGCCAGCCGAAGGTGGCTCGGTCGGTCACCACCCGGGCCACCGCTACCTGGCGCCCGTCGTCCGGCCGGTAGACGCCGAAGCCGATCGAGCCCGCGAAGGCGCGCTCCACGGTCGTCCGGTCCCGCCCGTGAGCCCAGTACGCGTCGGTGGCGAGCCAGTGGTAGACCAGGTCAAGGTCGAGCCGCTCGGGCGCGGTGCTGAGCAGGTAGCCATCGTCTCGAGTCAGGGTGAGCATCGGCCCGATGCTAGCCACCACTCTCCGTGGTTCCAGTAGCCAATTCCCCCGACCTGGAGTCCGCCGGATCCACCGGCTGCGCCAACCCGCAGGGCTATGGAGCACCAGCTGACGGCCGGGGCGGCTCCCGCCGCTCGGGAAGTGTGAACTCGGGTGGTGGGTCGCCCAGTTGCAGGATCTGCCGGGCCCGGACCTGGGCTCTGGTCGCCGCGCGTACCCGACGGCCAAGGCCCTCGATGCTGTCGGCGTCCCGGAGCGATGAGGTGTCCGTCTGGGTGGCCGCGAGCCACTCCTCAACGTCGGATGCCGTCTCTCTGGCTAGCGCGGCTCCCGCCGCGGCGTCGCGCGCGTGGTCATGTAGCTGGTCCGCCAGCGCTTCGGCGTGCTCGACGAGGGCGGTTGGCGTGTCGGGGAGTTCGAGGTCCCAGAAGGCGTTGGTCTCTCCGCGAACGATCATCGCCGAGTCGGGTGACATCGGCGCGGCGCCTCTGCGGGCGGGTCCGGTACATAGCGAGTAGTACCCGGTCGACGGCTTCATGATGGCAACAAACGCGTTGGACGCATGCGCCGCGGAGATGCGACTCCACTCGCCGGTGCGCCGGTAGCGGCGGACGGCCGCCGCCCAGGATTCGGTGGGCGCGGTACCCACGGTTCGGTATATGGCCCGCATGGCCTCAACGTCGAGGTGGCCGTGGTGGGCGTCGGCCATGCGCCGTAGGAACACGTTGCGGTGGTAGCTGTTCCCGTAGGCGAACTGCATGCCGGCGACGAGTAGCTCGTCGGTGCTCATGCGTCCACTGAGCCATTTGAGCAGCATGGTCGGCGACTTGGTCATCCCACGCGGTGTGGCTGGCCGGTAGCCGCCCTCCCGGTCCCAGAGCCAGCTCCCGTCGGGGGCCCGCTGCATCCATTCGCTGCGGACCGCGTCGGGGTGCATTGCACTGTTGTTGGCGTACAGGAAATCGCGTTCACCGAGCAGGCCCGCTTCACGGACCGCGGCGGGATCGTCTCGCCCTTCGATGATGTACGCGTAGTCGGCGTCGGCGTAGAAGCCGCCCACCGTCGCCTGGTCACCACGTCCAACGTCACCGATCGGCCAGCTCTGTTCCATCTCACGGGCGTCGCGGGCGGACGTGGCGTAGCGGAGGAGGTGCCAGACCGATGGCGTGCGTCGCAGGCCGTATCCCCAGGAGTGCCGCGGTTCGAGGAACTTCGGCCCGCCGCCGTGGTGGACGTAGGCCAGCCCGGATCGACTCATGCCGGGGTGGCCGAAGAACCAGTTGGGACCGACGGTCGGTAGTGTGCCGGCCGCACTGAAGACGGTGTGCACGAATGGATGGCCGTCGTCGGGGAAGGCTGCCACAGTTACCTGGTACGAGAGTTCGTGATCGCCAGTGGCTGCGGCGACCAAGGCACCGTCCGGTGTGGAATCCCCCCAGGCCGCGAGGGATGTGCAGGCAATCGGGGGTAGTTCGGGTAGCCCCGAGGAGGCGTCGAGCCAGCTTGTGGCCGGTGGTCGGTGCCCTACCCACAGGTCCATGATCGACGCTCGGTCGAGATTGACTCCTGACTCACGCGCACCGGCCACCCACCCGTCAACGAATCGGCCCAACCAGGGTAGGTGTTCGCCGTGGACGGCCTCCCACCGGCCGACCTCAACACGCTCGTCGGCGGTGAGCCGACGCACGCCGTACCGGAGAATCCAGCGACCGAAGATGGCCGCGATCTGTCGGGCGTACTGCGCGCCCATCTCCTCGTCGCTGCCCCGCAGGACGACCACCGGCGTGATGGTGGGAACCAAGGGAACCCCCTGGCAGTGATCGATCTCGGTGCCCGCCCGCTCCAGGATGGGGAAGCGGTCTGTCGCGTACTCACCACTGCCGCCGGCGACCAGTGCCTCGATGCGGTCCGCGAGGTGCTGTCCCTCGGTGAACGCCTGCCGTGCGCGCTTCAGCGCGGTGGTGTCGCCGGTCGCCCGAGCGCGTTCGGCGTGCCACCTGGCCTGGCCGAGCAGGACCGCGGCGGTGTCGAGCTCGCGAACGCGGCGACGGGTGAGTGGGTCTTGCGGATCCGCCTGGCCGAGGGCCACGTTGACCCTGCACAGGGTCGCACGGAGGCGGTCCCGGCGCCGGTAGAGCCGAAAGATCGGTGCGTTCCTGGCCACCAGCCGGACCGAATCGAGCATTCCTGGTCGGTCAACCATCACCGTTCGCCTCCCACCGTGCCCGCAACCCGCCCAGCTCCACGTCGAGAAAGCGAAGGAACCGTACCGATGCTTCGAGGTCGGCGGTGATCTCGGCATCGGCTCTGCTGCCCCGGAGGGCGATCCCCCTCTCCAGCAGGTCACACAGCGCAGAGTTGAATGCACGGAAGCGGTCGACGCCGGCGTCGGGTCCCAGCCGTGCTCGGAAGTAGCGTCGCCGTTCACCCGGCCGGGTGCGCTCACTGACGCGATTCGTCTCCTGCAAACGGCGTAGGCCCGTGCTGACGGCGGCCTTACCGAAGCCAAGCGTGGCCACCAGGTCCTCGAAGGACAGCTCGGGCTCAGCCGACATCAGCAGCAGCCCGTAGATCCGCGCCGAGCTGGGCGGGAACCCCGAGCGTTCGAGGAACAACCCGATCGCCTCGACCCACTCCCGCTGGGGCGGGTCGAGCTTCACCATCGAGTTTGTTTGGTTCGGAACCATACGAACAAACTAGGTGTCGACAGCCAGTGGGTCAACACACGACGGGACCGCCCGATCCGAGTAGGCCGCCCTACCTGAGGTCTCTTCCGTGCCATGGGGAATGGAGGGCACTGGGATGGCGATCTGCCGTGGGTGGGTTGCTTCCAACCGATGACGATGTAAGGATCTTGGGGTCAGCCCAAGAGGCGGAAGGGGGTGCGTCGATGTTCACCAGCAACTGTTCCGCGCCCCGCCGCCCACATCGCTGACCAGCAGTGCGGGGTGCCTCCCATTGATCTGAGGAGAGACCGTGACCGCACGTTTCCACAATTTCTGCGTCGACTGCCACGACCCGTACGCTCTGGCGGGCTTCTGGGCCCAGGTCTTCGGGTGCCTTCGGGAGGCCCGCCCCGGTGACTCGGAGGCCATCCTGCGGCCCGAGGATGGTCCGGTACTGCTGTTTCTGGCCGTGCCCGAGGACAAGTCGGTGAAGAATCGCCTGCACCTTGACCTGGAGCCAACCGATCGGACCCGGGCCCAGGAGGTTGCCCGCCTGATCGAGATCGGAGCGACGCACGTCGCCGACCACACCCGCCCGGACGGCTCAGGCTGGGTGGTGCTCGCCGACCCGGAGGGCAATGAGTTCTGCGTCCTGCGCAGTGTCGCTGAGCGCCGCCAGCACAACTGAGCGGTCTCGCGGCATGCTCGTGGGGCCGCCGAGGTTGGTGGCATTCGTCACCGTCGAGGCGGCCCCACCCCCGCCGTCCGGATGGGCGGGGCCCGGCCTCAGGAACGTTTCTCGATCTCCGCCCGAATGTCGACGAAGTCGGAGCGGGCCGTGCTGGCTGACTCGGAGAACATCACGATCATGCCCACGCTGCCTTCGTCGGCCCAGGCGCAGACTCCGAGCGGGATGTTGGAGGCGCTACCGTCACCACATTTCGCGACGCCGCCGAGCGGGCCGGCCGAGATTGTGGACATCTTGCGGACGTTCAGGTCCGAAGCGAGCGCCTTGACGGTGGCGTCCAGCTCCTGTTCCGGGTTGAGAACGAAGCCCGAGGCGGCAGCCACCATGATGATGTCCTCATCCTCGAAGCTGCCGTAGAAGGCGCCAACCGTGCTGTTCCCGCTGCGTACCTTGGTTTCCAAGTCCTCCACCAGCCCGGCGGCGAGCGACTTCAGCTCCGAGTCGGTGCTCCGGGCCCGACCGTCGAGTGACTTTGGTGCGACGAGGCGAATCTGTGGTTCGGGTTCGGGCTCGGGGCTGGGTTCGGCTGAGGGGGGCGGGTCGGCGCTGTCGGCGGCTTGCGGCGCGTCAGGCGAGTCCGGGGCGGCGGCCGTAGGCGGCGCCGCGTCGTCTCCACCGGAACGGGTGAGGTAGGCGAGACCGCCCAGCGAGACCAGGAGCAGGCCGGCCAGGCCGAGCGAGAGCAGCAAGGTACGCCGGGACGGCCGCCGGGACGCCGGTTTTTTCGAATCGGACACGGCAGCGGGGCTACCTGTCTCCTCTGGCCGCCGGGCGTGGTGGGCCACCGCAGGCTCGGCCGGGGGGATCGGCGGGATGGCGCTGTGCACCTGGGTCGGCTGCTCGTCCATTGTGGGCGCTGAGGAGGACGGGGCTGGTGTGGAGACCGGAGCCGACCAGGAGAGCGGGGCCGGTGTGGCGTCGGGTGGGGCCGGTGCGGCGTCGGGCGGGGGCTGGGTGAAGTCGCGCGGGGCTGGTGTGGGGTTGTGCGGGGGTGGGAGCCGCCAGCCGTCGGGTTCCGGTTCGGGGGGCTCCGGACGCGCGTGCCGGGGTGCCCGCGGCCGGGTGCCCGGCGGCGGGTAGCTGGGCTGCGCACCGTGCTCCGGTGGGCCGGACCAGGGATCGACCGGTGAGGACATGACATCGCCTCCAGGCGAGGGTGCTAGCCGGTGATGCTAGCCGGTCGGGTGCCGGGTCCATGGCACCGACCCCCGCCGGGCAAAGCGAAGCGCGGTGGCCGCCCGACGGGCGGCCACCGCGCGTACGGGGAAAGGGCAGGTCAGGCCGGGAGGCTGGCGACACCGGCCGGCAGGAACCGCTTGCCGGTGACCCGTTCGGTGGTGCCGGTGCGGTCCAGGTAGGGCGTGATGCCGCCCAGATGGAACGGCCAGCCGGCACCCAGGATCAGGCACAGGTCGATGTCCTGGGCTTCGGCGACGATGCCCTCGTCGAGCATCAGCTGGATCTCCTGCGCCAGCGCGTCGAGCGCGTTCTGCCGGACCTGCTCGGCGGTGAGCGGCTGGTCGCCGACCACCAGCAGGTCGGCCACCTCGGCGTTGATCTCATCGTCAACGACGATCGGCTTGCCGGCCTCGGCGATCCGCTTAAGGTTCTCGCTGACCCCGAAGCGGTCCGGGAAGGCCGCGTGCAGGATGCCGCCGACGTGGTGCGCCACCGCCGGCCCGACCAGCTGGAGTAGCGCCAGGGGACGCATCGGTAGGCCCAGCGGGTCGAGCGCGTTGTTCGCCACCTCCAGCGGGGTGCCGGCGTCCACCGCGGCGAACACCGTACCCAGGAAGCGGGTTAGCAGCCGGTTGACCACGAACGCGGGCGCGTCCTTCACCAGCACGCTCGACTTCTTCAGCTGCTTGCCGACCGCGAACGCCGTGGCCAGCGTGGCGTCGTCGGTCTGCTCGCCCCGGACGATCTCCAGTAGCGGGAGCACGGCGACCGGGTTGAAGAAGTGGAAGCCGACCACCCGCTCCGGGTGCTCGAGCCCCTCGGCCATCGCCGTCACCGACAGCGACGATGTGTTGGTGGCCAACACCGCCTCGGGCGTGACGAGCTTTTCCAGCTCGGCCCAGACCTGCTTCTTGACGTTGAGGTCCTCGAAGACGGCCTCGATGACGAAGTCCGCGTCGGCGAAGACGGACTTGTCGACCGACCCGCTCACCAGGCCGTACAGCTTGGCGGCGGTGCCTTTGTCCATCCGGCCCTTGCTGACCGACTTCTCGATCTGCTCGTGCACGTAGGCCACGCCCTTGTCGACGCGGGCCTGGTCCAGGTCGGTCAGGACGACCGGCACCTGGAGACGGCGGGCGAACAGCAGCGCGAGCTGGCTGGCCATCAGGCCGGCACCGACGATGCCAACCTTGGTCACCGGCCGGGCCAGGTCCCGGTCGGGTGCCCCGGCCGGACGCTTGGCCCGCCGCTGCACCAGGTCGAACGCGTAGAGGCCGCTGCGTAGCTCCGACGAGAAGATCAGGTCGGCCAGGGCCTCGTCCTCGGCGGCGGTGCCGGCGGCGAAGTCCGTCTCCTTGGCCAGGCCGAGTAGTTCCAGGGCCCGGTTGGCGGAGGGGACGGCGCCGTGCAGGCGGGCATCCAGGGTCTGCTTGGCGAAGAAGAGGACGCCGTCCCACATCTCCCGATCGACCTCGGGCCGGGTCACGGTGAGCTCGCCGCGGACCACGCCGGCGGCCCACTCCAGGGACCGCTCCAGGAAGTCCGCCGGCTCCAGCAGGACATCCGCGAGGCCCATCTCCGCCGCCTGCTTCGGCTTGAGCATCTTGTTCTGCATCAGCGGGTTCTGGATGATCACCTGGGTCGCCGCCGGGATGCCGATCAGGTTCGGCAGCAGCTGGGTGCCGCCCCAGCCCGGAACGATACCGAGCGACACCTCCGGTAGGGCGAGGGCCGCGGCGCCGCCGGACAACGTCCGGTAGTGGCAGTGCAGGGCCAGCTCCAGGCCGCCGCCCATGGCCGCGCCGTTGACGAACGCGAAGGTCGGAACGTCGCTGTCCTTGAGCCGGGCGAACACCCGGTGGCCGAGCTGCCCGATCTCCAGCGCCTGCGCGCGGTCGGTGAGCAGCGGCAGACCGGTGAGGTCCGCCCCGACGCAGAAGATGTAGGGCTTACCGGTCACCGCGATGAACGCCGGCTTCGCCGCGTGGGCCGCCGTGATCGCCTCGTCCAGGCTGGTCAGGCCCCCCGGTCCGAGGGTGTTCGGCTTCTTGTGGTCGAAGCCGTTGTCCAGCGTGATCAGGGCGGCGGGGCGGTCCAGTCCCGGTACGTCCACCAGGCGCAGCAAGGCCTTGGTGACGACCTCGTTCGGTGCCGCGAGGCTCACTGTGCCTCCTCCGTTCGTGACTGCGGGACGCACTGGCTCGACTCATTGCTCGCGCTCACTTGGCTCCACCCTCCCAGTGCGGGTTCTCCCAGATCACGGTGCCGCCCATGCCGATGCCGATGCACATGGCGGTGAGGCCGTAGCGGACCTCCGGGTGCTCGGCGAAGTGCCGGGCGAGCTGGGTCATCAGCCGGACGCCGGACGAGGCGAGCGGGTGGCCGATGGCGATCGCGCCGCCCCACGGGTTGACCCGCGGGTCGTCGTCGGCGATGCCGAAGTGGTCGAGGAAGGCGAGGACCTGGACCGCGAACGCCTCGTTCAGCTCGAACAGGCCGATGTCGTCGATGGTCAGGCCGGCGATGCGCAGCGCCTTCTCGGTCGACGGGATCGGGCCGATCCCCATCACCTCGGGCTCGACGCCGACGAAGCCGTAGGAGACCAGCCGCATCGCGACCGGCAGACCCAGCTCCCGTGCGGTCTCCTCGGCGACGAGCAGGCTCGCCGTGGCGCCGTCGTTCAGCCCGGCCGCGTTACCGGCGGTGACCTTGCCGTGCGGGCGGAATGGTGTCTTGAGGGTGGCGAGCTTCTCCATCGAGGTGTCGCGCGGCGCCTCGTCCACGGTGGCCAGACCCCAGCCGGTCTCCGGGTCCCGGACCGCCACCGGCACCAGGTCGTCCTGGAGCTTGCCGTTGGCGTACGCCTTGGCGGTCTTCTGCTGGGAGGCGAGCGCGAACGCGTCGGTGCGCTCCTTGGTGATGTGCGGTACTCGGTCGTGCAGGTTCTCCGCGGTGGCGCCCATGACCAGGGCGGACTGGTCAACCAGTCGCTCCGCGACGATCCGCGGGTTGGGGTCGACTCCCTCGCCCATCGGGTGGCGGCCCATGTGCTCGACCCCGCCGGCGATGGCGACGTCGTACGCGCCCATGGCGATGCCACCGGCGACCGTGGTCACCGCGGTCATCGCGCCCGCGCACATCCGGTCGATGGCGAAGCCGGGCACGGTCTTGGGGAGGCCGGCCAGGAGCGCGGCGGTCCGGCCGATGGTCAGGCCCTGGTCGCCGATCTGGGTGGTGGCGGCGACGGCGACCTCCTCGACCCGCTCCGGTGGCAGCTGCGGGTTGCGGCGCAGCAGCTCGCGGATGCAGCGGATCACCAGGTCGTCGGCGCGGGTGTTGGCGTACATGCCCCCCGCTTTGCCGAACGGGGTGCGGACGCCGTCAACGAAGACGACATCCCGAACTTCACGGGGCACTTGAGCCTCCTAGCCGGTTAGCCGGACTGGCGTTTTCTCGGATGCTACTTGCCAGTAACCAACTGGAGTACCACCCCCCGTGTGGCCCACCCCACATCGATGGCTCAGGTTTCGGCCGGGGGCGGGCCAGCCAGCGCCCGGGTCAGGTCTGGCTGCAGCAGCGTGATCTGCCATTCGCGCGCACCCAGGCCGCGCAGGGTCTCCGCCACGGTGTCCTCGGTGATCTCCTCGGGCGGGACCCAGGCGAGGCGGCGGATCGAGTCCGGGGCGATCAGGTTCTCCGGTGGCAGGGTGTGTGCGCCGGCGGTCCCGACGACCACCTCCCGGCATCGGGCCAGCCGGGCCGCCGCGACCGGGTCCCGCTCGGCCCACCGATGCGGCGGCGGCGGACCCTCGACCGTCGGCGCGACCGGCAGCGCCTCCGCCGGCAACTCCCGCGCATCGTCCAACGCCGCCAACCAGGTACGGGCCAGCCGACGCACCGAGCGACCGCCGAAGCCCGGCAGGGTCAGCAGCGTCTTCTCGTCCCGCGGATCCAGCTCGGCGGCGGCGACGATCGCCGAGTCCGGCAACACCCGTCCCGGCGCCGCGTCGCGGCGCGCCGCGATCTGATCCCGGGCGTACCACAGGGCGCGCACCCGGGCCTGCGCCCGCGCCCCACGTACCCGATGGATCCCGGAGGTGCGGCGCCAGGGATCGGCGCGGACCCGGGGCGGGCGGGCGCCGTTGCGGACCAGCGCGGCGAACTCCTCGGCCGCCCACTCGGCCTTGCCCTGCCGGGTCAGCTCGGCCTCGAGCGCGTCCCGTAACTCGACCAGCAGCTCCACGTCCAGGGCGGCGTAGGTCAGCCAGGACTCCGGCAGCGGCCGGCTCGACCAGTCCGCCGCCGAGTGGTGCTTCTCCAGGCTGAAGCCGAGCAGGTTCTCGGTCAGCGCGGCGAGCCCGACCCGTTCGAAGCCGGCGAGTCGGGCGGCCAGCTCGGTGTCGAAGAGCCGCCGTGGGCGCAGACCCAGCTCGGCCAGGCAGGGCAGATCCTGACTGGCCGCGTGGAGCACCCACTCGGCCTCGCCGATGGCCTCGTCCAAGCTGGTCAGCTCCGGCAGCGGCAGCGGGTCGATCAGGACGGTGCCGGCGCCGGCGCGGCGTAGCTGCACCAGATACGCCCGCTGGCTGTACCGGTAGCCAGAGGCGCGTTCGGCGTCCAGCGCCACCGGGCCGGTGCCCTGGGCGAAGCGGGCCACGACCTCGGCCAACTCCGCCGGGGTGGTCACCGGCTGGGGGGTGCCCTCGCCGGGCGCGGTCAGCGGGGTGGGGCCGCCCTCGGCCTCGCGCGGGGTGGTAGCTGGGCCACCAGCGGTCGGGTCAACGTCCGTGTTCCCCGACCGGATCAACGGCGGGTGCGGTACGTCTTCCGTGCGGTTTCCGGCAGCCCGACGGGGTAGGGGTGGTTCGTCGGTCACCCGACAACCCTATTGCGCTACCCGATCGGGCGGGGACAGCCGGTCCAGTGCGTGTCGGGAGTCGGCCGTTACGGTTGAGCAAACCGTGAAGACAAAGCGTGTTTGTGACGGATACGGTCCATAGACCACAACATTCGTAGCGGTCGAACAGCTAGCGGTCAAGGGGCGCCGGTTGCCGCCGGGGCGCAACAGCATTGGTACGGGGAGGGCGTATGGCCGAGGGTGACGGATTGCCCGAAGTGGGGGGAGGTCCCGCACCGAGAACCACCTGGTCCCCGCCGCTCCAGCCCGGCCCGTCCAGCGCGGCTTGGCCGGGGGCCCCGGCGGTCGGCGGCCCGGTCGCGCCCGGTTCCCCCCAACCGTCGGTTCTCGGGCCAGGTGTTCCACCGCCGTTCGTGCCCCCTGCCGGCGGTCCGGCCGGGCTCTGGCCCGGCGCTCAACCGGCTGCCGCCCCGACATCTCGGCGGCCGGGCCTGCTCGGGCGGGTGGCCGTGCCGCTACTCGTCGTGGCGCTGCTGTTGGTGACCGGTGTCCAGGCGTACCAGATCCACCAGCTCACCGACCGGCTCGCCGACGTCGATCGGCGGTTGAACGCCGGGCAGCAGGAGAGCCAGACCCGGCTCGACGGGCTGGAGTCGCGGGCGACGGAGCTGGAGTCGGAGATCGGTGCTGCGTTTGACCCGGAGGCGATCGCCGCCGCGGTGTTGCCCAGCGTGTTTCGGGTCCGCGCCGGGCGGTACACCGGCAGCGCGTTCGCCGTCGGTGAGCCGACCGCCGATGGCGGCACCAATCTCTTCACCAACTTCCACGTGGTCGAAGCGGTCTGGGAGGAGGGGGAGCGGCAGGTCTTCCTGGAGCTCACCGACCAGCGCTTCCCGGCCACCATCGTCGAGGTTGACGAGGACAACGACCTCGCCCAACTCCGGACGACCAGCGCCTTCACCGGGCTGGTCGCTACCCCGGCCGCGGTCAAGTCCGGCCAGCAGATCGTCGTTGTAGGTGCCCCCCTCGGCCTGGCGGACAGCGTCACCACCGGTGTGGTGAGCGCGTTCCGCGAGGCCAAGGGGGGCGATCCGCCGATGATTCAGTTCGATGCGCCGATCAACGAGGGCAACTCGGGGGGCCCCGTGATCAACGGCGAGCAGCAGGTGGTCGGGATCGCCACCGCCAAGGCGCGGGACGCCGAGGGGATCGGCCTCGCCGTGCCGATCGCCACCGCCTGCGACAGTTTCGATATCTGCTGACCCCGCTCCGGCGTCCCGTTCCACCTCAGCGCGATCTGCTCTAGCCAACGGGCGACCTGCCCGAATTGCTCCACAGGAGGAGAGTCATGTCCCAGCCCCCGATCGAGCCGACTTCAGCTGCGCCGCAGCCCGCCGTGCCTGGGCAGCCGGGAACAGCGCCGCAGCAGCCGGCTGGAGTCGCCCCGGAGCAGCCGGCTGAAACTGCGCCGCAGCCGGTTGTGCCGGGGCAGCCGAGTCCGGCTGAAACTGCGCCGCAGCCGGTTGTGCCGGGGCAGCCGAGTTCGGGTGCGCCGCAGCAGCCGTTTGGAGCCGCGCCGCACCCCGCTCTGCCCGGGCAGCCAACTGGCGATGCCGCTGGGCCCGTCCCGGCGGCGCAGGGCGGTGCTGCCCCGCCGTCACCGCAGAACGAACCCAGCGGGGCGCCGACCGGCCACGACCCTGCCGCCGCCCCAGCCCCGTCGGCCGCGCCCCTGGGCAGCACCGCGCCGCTCCCGACCATCAACCCCCCGGTCGGGCAGCCGATGGCGGCCCCGCCGATGATGTCGGGTCCGCCGTATGGTGCGGCTCCGGGCAGTGCCAGGCCGGGACGGGCGATGGTGGTTCTGGCCGTGGTGGCGGGACTGCTGTTCCTCGCTGGTGGAGTAATGACCGGTCTCTTCCTGACCACCACCGGCGAGCTGAACCGGGCCGAGGAGCGGATCAGCGCGCAGGAGGCGACCATCGCGGCGACCGCCGCCGAGTTGGAGCAGGTCAAGGTCGACCTGCAGCGGTCTCAGGAGACGCTGGCGCGTACCCAACAGGACCTCACCGGGACCCAGAACGACCGGGACGAGCAGGCCCGGCAGAAGGAAGTTATCGCCAACTGCCTGGACCAGCTCAGCACCGCGCTCGCCGCGGCGGCGTTCGGCGATGAGAAGGCTCTCGAGGAGGCCAACGAGGGCCTGGAAGAGGTCTGCGAAGAGGCCGACGAGTACCTCTGACTAGGGAGAGTCCTGGGCGCTACGGGTCGGGTCGGCGGGGCGGCGCTCGCATCGGGTCGTGCCGGCGGGCGGCGCTCAGGCCGTGCCGGCGGGGCGGCGCTCGGGGAGCGCCGTCACCCCGGGCGGCGGGAGACCGGCGGTCGAGGCGAGCAGGGTGCACCAGGCGTGCAGATGCGGCACGAGCTTGTCATCCACCGGCGTCCAGGATGCCCGGATCTCGACATCGCCGGCCGCGGGTGGCCCAGCCAGATCACCGAACCGGGTCGACATGGTCTGCGTGACCGTACCTCCGATCGCCCGGTGCCGGGCGTGCCGCACCTGGAGGGCGTCGATCAGCCAGGCCCAGCCCACCTCCGGTAGGAGCGGATCGGCGGCCAAGTCCACCTCAAGCTCGGCGGTGACGTACGTGACCAGTCGTAGCGTGCCCTGCCACGCCTCATGCCCGGCGGGATCGTGTAGGAGGATCAGGCGTCCGTTCGCCACCTCGTCGTCGTCGCGGAGGACGGTCGCGGCGAGGGCGAAGGTGAAGGGGGCCAGCCGTTGGGGTGCGCCGATCTCTTCCAACTGGATCTCTGCCCGGGTGGCGGCCGATCGTAGCCCGTCAACCGCGCGGGCGAACGTCTCCGGGAGCGCGGTCGGGGGGGTCATTACCGAAGCGTAAAGGTCCCCGGGTCAGCCGATTCGGCGGCACGCCGGGAACTTGGGGCGGCCGGCGACCGTGTCCGGCCCAGAATGCCGCTATGTGGGCGCGGATCACACGATGTGACGGTGACGGCGGGGCGGGGCGGGCGGCGTGGCACGATGGGCCACGATGAGCACCGACACCACGGGCACTGCCGCCCGAGACGAGGGGCCTCGCCCCGGCGATCCGGCCGATTCCCCCTTTGTTCGGGCGTGCCGGCGCAAACCCGGCCCGCATACCCCGGTCTGGTTCATGCGGCAGGCGGGCCGCTCACTGCCGGAGTACCGGAAGATCCGGGCGAACGTGGCGATGTTGGAGTCCTGCCGCCGCCCGGAACTGATCACTGAGATCACCCTCCAGCCGGTACGCCGGCACGGGGTTGACGCGGCGATCCTCTTCAGCGACATCGTGGTGCCGGTCGCCGCCGCCGGGGTGGCGCTGGACATCGTCCCCGGCACCGGCCCGGTGGTGACCGATCCCGTCACCACTGCGGCGGACGTGGAGCGGATCCGGCCGATCAACCGCGACGATGTTCACTACGTGGACGAAGCGGTCCGGATGTTGGTCGGAGAGCTGGGTGCGACCCCGCTGATCGGCTTCGCCGGCGCCCCGTTCACCCTCGCCAGCTACCTCGTCGAGGGGGGCCCGTCGCGCAACCATACGAAGACCAAGGCCCTGATGTACGGCGACCCGGATCTGTGGCACGCCCTGGCCGGCCGACTCGCCGAGGTGACGCTGGCCTTCCTGAAGGTGCAGATCGACGCCGGCGTCTCCGCCGTGCAGCTCTTCGACTCCTGGGCCGGCGCCCTCTCCGAAGCCGACTACCGCCGGTACGTGCTGCCGCACTCGCAGGTGGTCCTCGCCGGCCTCGCCGACGCTGGCGTTCCTCGGATCCACTTCGGGGTGGGCACCGGCGAGCTGCTCACCGCGATGGGCGAGGCCGGTGCCGACGTGGTCGGCGTTGACTGGCGTACGCCGCTGGATGTAGCTACCCGCCGGGTCGGCCCGCAGCAGGCGGTGCAGGGCAACCTGGATCCGTGCCTGCTGTTCGCCCCGTGGCCGGTACTTGAGGCCGAGGTCCGACGGGTGCTGGCGCAGGGGCGTGCCGCCCCCGGACACATCTTCAACCTTGGCCACGGCGTGCTACCGGAGACCGACCCCGACGTCCTGACCCGGCTGGTGGCCCTGGTCCATGAGTTGACCGCTCGTGGAGACGGAAGGAGCTGAGTGGCATGGCGACACCGTGGCGGATCGCGGTGGTCGGCGGTGGGATCGCCGGGCTCGCCGCCGCCGTTGCACTGAGGGACCACGCTCCCGCCGACACTGAGGTGACGGTCTACGAGCGAAGCGACTCCCTCGGCGGCAAGCTGCACACCGGTGAGCTGGCCGGTGCCCCGGTGGAGTTCGGTGCGGAAGCGTTCCTGATGCGCGACTCGGCCGGCGGGGAATCAGCCGCGGTAACGCTGATCCGCCGGGTGGGGCTGGCCGACGACATCGTCCACCCCACCGTCGGGCAGGCGGCGCTCCTGGTCGGCGGCGAGCTGCATCCGCTGCCCCGGGGCACGCTGATCGGCGTCCCCGGGGATCTCGCGGCGGTGGCGGCGGTGGCCCGCCCGACCGCGGAGGCCGATGTGGACACCGGCCGGCCGTTGCTCGCCCCGGACGCCGATGTCACCGTCGGCGAGCTGGTCCGGACCCGGCTGGGGGACGAGATCGTCGACCGGTTGGTCGAGCCGATGCTCGGCGGCGTCTACGCCGGCCGCGCCGATAACCTCTCCCTGGCCGCCACGATGCCCGCGCTGACCCGGACTGCCCGGGTCGAACACACCCTGGTCGGCGCGGTCCGCGCGGCGCAGGCGGCGGCGCCGCGGTCGCCCGGGACGCCGTTCTTCGGCACCCTGGCCGGTGGCCTCAGCACCCTGGTCGAGGCCGCCGCGGCAACCAGCGGCGCCACGATTCGGCGGAACGCGACGGTCCGGGGGCTGACCCCGGTCGACGCCGGCTGGCGCCTGACCGTCGGCCCGAACGGCGACGCGGAGCAGGTCCACGCCGACGCCGTGGTGCTGGCCGTGCCGGCCCGGCCGGCGGGGCGGCTGCTCGCCGATGTCGCCCCGGCTGCCGCCGAGAACGTCGGTGACCTGGCCTACGCCAGCGTCGCACTGGTCACCCTCGCGTTGCCGGCGACGGAGTTGCCCGCGCTCTCCGGCCTCCTGGTCCCGGTCGGCGAGGGGCTGCTGATGAAAGCGTCCACTTTCTTCACCACCAAGTGGGGGCACCTGCGCCGGCCCGACGGGTTGACCCTGGTCCGCGCCTCAGTCGGCCGGTACGGGGACGAGGCGCAGCTGCAGCGTCCCGACGGGGAACTCGTCGACACCGTGCACCGGGAACTGTCGGCGGTGCTCGGTGCCGAACTGCCCACCCCCGTCGCCACCCACGTGCAGCGCTGGGGTGGGTCGCTGCCGCAGTACGCGCCGGGTCACCTGGAACGGGTGGCGTCGGCGCGGGCGACGCTGCGGGCACAGCGGCCAACCCTCGCGCTGGCGGGCGCCGGCTACGACGGCGTCGGAATTCCGGTCTGTATCCGTTCCGGCACGGCGGCGGCCGACGAGATCATCACTGCACTGAAGGGTTCCGGGAAATGACCGAGCAGACCAACGCGGCCCGGCTGAACGAGCTGAACGCGACGATCCGGTACACCATGTGGTCGGTGTATCGGGCGAGCCAGGCCCTGCCGTCACTACGTGAGAACGTCACCGCCGAGGCGACGGCCTTCTTCGACGAACTGGCCGGCGAGGACGTGACCATCCGCGGCACGTACGACGTGGCGGGGCTGCGCGCCGACGCCGACCTGATGATCTGGTGGCACTCCTCGTCGAGCGACGCGCTGCAGGACGCGTACCTGCGGTTCCGGCGTACCACGCTGGGGCGTTCGTTGACCCCGGTCTGGTCCCAGCTCGGGCTGCACCGGCCGGCGGAGTTCAACAAGAGCCACATCCCGGCGTTCCTCGCCGGTGAGCAGGCCCGGGACTATCTCTGCGTGTACCCGTTCGTCCGCTCGTACGAGTGGTATCTGCTGCCGGACGCGGAGCGGCGGGAGCTGTTGGCCGAGCACGGCGGGATGGCCCGCGGCTACCCCGACGTGCGGGCCAACACGGTCTCCTCGTTCGCCCTGGGCGACTACGAGTGGCTGCTCGCCTTCGAAGCCGACGAGCTGCACCGCATCGTTGACCTGATGCGGGACCTGCGGGCCTCCCGTGCCCGCCGGCACGTCCGGGAGGAGATCCCGTTCTACACCGGCCGTCGCCGCTCGATCGCCGACATCATCGCCAGCCTGCCCTGATCGCGGCGTCCTCCCCATCCCGGCGGCCCGGCCGGCTCAGCCGCTCTTGCAGCCGAGGGGCCGTGGGTGGCCGCCGGGTGTGGGTAGGGCGTTCGGGAGGGTCAAGCCGGGGTGGGGTTGGTGAACTCCGGCTGGTCGAGCACGCGTAGCCAGGACCCGTCGGGTTGGCGGCGGACGACCTGGGCCCGAGCGCCCGCGCCGTCGCTCGGCGGTGTCGAGGTGAGGGCGAGGTCGCCGCAGACAAGCGTGGGTAGCGGCTCTTCCGGTGTGAAGTGTGGCCGGTTGGCGAGCACCTTTTCCCACAGGGCCTGGATCGCCGCGCGCCCGACAGTCGTTTCGCCGGGCGGGTAGGCCAGGACCGCGTCCGGTTCGTAGAGTTCGGCGACGCCCGCGGCGTCGCCGGCGTTGGAGCGCTCGACGAACAGACGGGTCAGGTCCTCGGGCTGCATGGCTTTCGCACGGCTCGACATGATTTCCCCCTTGACGTTCCTGCGGGATGCAGCGTTCTGTTCAACGCTTCCCGCAGAACCACGCGCTTCGTTCGGTGTTTCCTGCGGAATCAAGCGTGCCTCTGGTGGCTTCGGAAGTCCAACAGATACTTTTTATGAAAGCTATAATCTGTAGTTATGGAACTGAGGCAGCTGGAGTACTTTGTCGCAGTCGCCGAGGAAGCCAGCTTCACCCGCGCTGCCGAGCGGGTCCGGATCAGCCAACCCGGAGTGAGCGCACAAATCCGTGAGCTCGAACGCGAACTCGGCGCCACCCTTTTCGACCGCTCCACCCGAACGGCGAGCCTCACCGATGCCGGCCGGGCCGCACTCGAACACGCCCGGGCCGCGCTCGCCTGTTCGGACGCGATGAAACAGGCGGTCGGCGACGTGATCGGACTCATCCGCGGTCGCCTCACCGTCGGCATGGTCATCGGATGCACAGTCACCCCGTTCTTCGACGCCCTGGCGGCGTTTCACCACGCGCACCCCGGCGTGGAGATCACCTTGCTGGAGCACCACTCGGCCCGGCTCCTCCGTGACGTCCAGTCCGGTGCTGTCGACCTTGCTCTCATCGGCACCGCCGATCCCACACCCGCCGGGTCAAACGCCCTTACGATCATCAGCGAACCACTCGTCGCCCTCGTCCCACCCGGGCATCTCCTCGCCGAACAGGCGGCGGTGAGCATGGCCGACCTCGCCGACCACCCGCTGGTGTGCATGCCCGAGGGCACCGGCATCCGTACCGTCCTCGACCGGGCCTGCACCCGGCACCGAGTCCGCCCGACCATCAGCGTCCAGGCCAGCGCCGCGGACGCCATCGCCGACCTCGCCGCCCGTGGGCTGGGTGTGGCCATCCTTTCCGAATCCATGTCGCGGGACTACCACGGCCGCCTGATCGTGCTGCCGATCGTCGACGTCGATGAGCCAGCCCTGCTGGCCCTGGTCTGGAGCGGTACGAAGAGCCCAGCCCTCGACCGACTAGTCCGGCACTGCCGCGACACCTTCGCTACCGGGCCGGATCTGAGCCCGGCCCGGTAGCGATCCGCGGTGTTCTACGCCGCCGGTACTTCCCGGCGCATCGGCGTGTGCAGGATGCCGTCCTCGAGGTACTCCGGCCCGGTGACGGTGAACCCGTGCCGGGTGTAGAAGTCGACCAGCTGCGACTGGGCTTCGAGGGTGCACCGGCTCTCACCGACCTCCACCAGGGCCGCGGTCATCAGCTGGCCCGCGTACCCCGCGCCGCGCGCCTCCTTCGCCACCACCACCCGGCCGATCTGTCGCCGGCCGTCCGGATCGGCCAGGATCCGCAGGTACGCCACCGGCACCCCGGCCTGCTCCAGCCAGAGGTGGCGGGTGCCCGGCTCCACATCCCGGCCGTCCAGCTCCGGGTACGGGCACTCCTGTTCCACCACGAACACGTCCAGACGTAGTCGGAGCAGGTCATGGAAGGCACGGGCGGACAGGTCGGCGAAGGAGGCGGTCCGGAGCTCAGCGATGGGCAGCATCCTGCGATGGTAGGTCGCTGGCCGATGCCGATGCCGATGCCGATGCCGATGCCGGCGCCGACTGTCGGGAGGCGGAGCGTCGCCGGCGAAGCAGCGTGCCGGCGACCGCCACCGCGAACAGCGCGGCGACCGCGGTCCCGATCGTCCACGGGCCCAGACTGTCCACCCACCCGCTGATCGTGGTCTGCACCTGACCGGCCGCGTCGACCACCGGGTCGTTGACGTCGCCGCCGGCGAAGAGCCGGATCTCGTACCAGCCGTACCAGGCGACGTAGCCGCCGGTCAGCACCAGCAGCAGGCCGGCGACGCGGCCGAGCAGGGGCCCGGCCCGTCGGGTGCGCCGGACCAGAGACTCCCGGGCCAGCGCGACCGCGAGCGCGGCGGCACCGACCACCAGGCCCATCCCGACCGCGTACGCGACGAAGAGCCCGATCCCGGCGAGCGGGCTGCCCGCCCGGAATCCGGCGACCACCACGGCCAGGAACGGTCCGATGGTGCAGCCGAGGGAAGCGATCGCGTAGGCCATACCGAAGAGGACCATCGATCCAAAGTTGCGCCGGACCTCGGGGCCGTTGGCGAGCCGCGGGGCGAAGGTCGGTAGCGCCCGGCCCGCGACGAGCCAGCCGCCGGTGGCGACCAGGGCGAGCCCGATCACGACCGACACCCAGGGCAGGCGGCTGGCCAGGGCGTCGGCGGCGGGGCCGGCGAGGAGCCCGAACCCACCGAAGACGGCGACGAAGCCGAGGGTCATGGCGGCGGTCAGGGCCAACGCCCGACCCACCGGCGCGAGCGGCCCGTGGCCGTCCGCCGGGCCGTCCCCCAGCACCAGCATCGACAGGTACGCCGGCAGCAGCGCGAAGCCGCACGGGTTGACGGCGGCGAGCAGCCCGGCGCCGAGCGCGAGACCGTAGGGGGCGTCAAACATCTCAGGTCAGCTCCGCGACCCGCTTGCGGAGGTCGGACTCGGAGAGTGAGCCCTTGTGGACGACCTTGCCGGCGGAGTCCAGCAGCACGTAGTACTGCTGCGAGACCACCTCGAACCGCTGCCACACCTCGCCCGCGTCGTCGGCCAGTTGCGGGAAGCCCTCGATGCCCGTGTCCTGGGCGAATCGGCGCATCGCGTCGTCACCGCTGCCGAGCCCGGCCACCCCGACCACGTTCACCCGGTCGGCGTTGTCCTGCTGCACGGCCGCCACCGATTCGGCTGAGCCCCGGCACTTGGGGCACCAGGCGGCCCAGAACCAGAAAACGGTCGGCTTGCCGGCGAGGCTGGCCCCGGCGAAGGTGCCACCGTCGAGGGTGCGGGCGGTGAAGTCGAGGGTCTGCGGCACCTCGGGTGCCGGCTCGCCGGTCGGGCTCGCCGCGGTGGTGGCGGGCGCGCTGGCGGCTGCGGTCGTCGGGGCGGGGGCGGGCTCGGCATTCGCGGAGGTGTCCTCGGAGCTCCCGCAGGCGGAGAGCGCCAGAACGACGGTCAGTGCGATCGGAATTGACCGGGTCATGGTGGGCATGTCCGGATGTTAGCCCCGCTACGGTGCCGAGGCTTCTTACCGCTTGCTAACGTCGACGCCCGAACTCCATCGCGGCGGTCTCCGCCTCCGAAGCCGCTACCTGGAGTGCTTGACCGGCCCTGCCCTGTTGTCCCTGTCCGCTCAGGATGGCCGGGCGCCGACCGAGTCGCGGACCTGGGCGCCCTCGGTTCCCTCCTTGCTCCGGGCACAGTGGGCGCAGCAGAAGAAGCGGCCGGAGACCTCGACGCCGTGGCCCAAGATCTTGACCTGGCAGTGTTCGCAGATCGGCGCCAGCTTGTGCGCGGCGCACTCGAAGCTGTCGAAGGTGTGCACGTCGCCGCCGACCGTGCGAACCTCGAACGTCATCCAGTAGTCGTTCTCGCAGACCTCACAGATCGCCATGACAAACCCCCCGAATTCGATTCCGTACCCGCAAGCGTCGAACATCCGCTGCGGGCCGGCAACCGGAATCGGCGAACCGGAGCGGATTATCGGCGTCCCCACTCCACCGCTCGTACCCCCGCGCGTCCCGGCCCGCCGTCAGGAGTCGCGCACGCCCGCCGTCAGGAGTCGCGTGGCTCCAGTCGGAGGGACACCGAGTTCACACAGTGCCGGGTGTCCTTCGGGGTGAAACCCTCACCGGTGAAGACGTGCCCCAGGTGGCTGTCGCAGCGGGCACAGCGGATCTCCGTCCGAACCATGCCCATACTCCGGTCCTCGACCTCCCGGACCCGTCCGGGAATGGCGTCGTCGAAGCTCGGCCAGCCGCAGTGCGAGTCGAACTTCGCATCGCTGGCAAACAGCTCCAGCCCGCAGGCGCGGCAGTGGTAGACCCCCGGGGTCTTGGTGTCCACGTACTCGCCGCTCCACGGGGCCTCGGTGCCGTGCTCCCGTAGCACCCGAAACTCCTCGGGGCTGAGCCGAACCCGCCACTCGTCCTCGGTGCGGGGCAGTTCACTGTCGTCGAGACTCACCCGCCAACGGTACGTCGAATGTTGGCGCCATCGCATATGGTCGCGCAATGGGTGGCACGAAGGCCGCGGCCGAAGAGATCGAGGTCGCCGGGGAGCGGGTCCGGCTGAGCAGCCCCGATCGGGTGATTTTTCCGCAACGCGGGTTCACCAAGGCCGATGTCTTCCACTACTACCTCGCCGTCGGCCCGGGCATCATGCGCGCACTCGGCGAGCGGCCGACCACCCTGCAACGCTTCCCCGAGGGGATCGAGGGGGAGGCCTTCTTCCAGAAACGGGTGCCCGCCCGCGGTGTGCCCCCCTGGGTCCGCACCGCGCAGATCAGCTTCCCCAGTGGCCGCAAGGCGGCCGAGCTCTGCCCGGCTGATCTGGCCCATGTGGCGTGGGCAGCTCAGATGGGCACCGTGGTCTTCCACCCGTGGCCGGTGCGGGCCGCCGCCCCGGACCACCCCGACGAGCTGCGGATCGACCTCGACCCGCAGCCCGGCACCGACTTCGCCGACGCGGCCAAAGCGGCGACCGAGCTCCGCGAGGTCCTGGCTGAGCTCGGTGTCCCCGGTTGGCCGAAGACCTCCGGCGGCCGGGGCGTCCACGTCTATCTGCGGATCCAGCCCCGCTGGACCTTCGTCGAGGTCCGCCGGGCGACCATCGCCCTGGCCCGGGAGCTGGAGCGGCGCCGGCCCGACCTGGTCACCACCGCATGGTGGAAGGAGGAGCGCGGCTCCCGGGTCTTCGTCGACTTCAACCAGATGGCCCGGGACCGGACGATCGCCTGCGCGTACTCGCTGCGGGCCAACGCCCGCGCCACCGCCTCCACCCCGCTGGCCTGGGACGAACTGGCCGACGTCGACCCGGACGACTTCGACCTGCGCAGCGTGCCGGCACGGCTGGCCGAGCGCGGCGACCCGCACGCCGACATCGATGACGCCGCGTGGGACATCACGCCCCTGCTGGAGTGGGCCGAGCGGGACGCCGCCAACGGGCAGGGCGACCTGCCCTACCCGCCGGAACACCCCAAGATGCCCGGTGAGCCGAAGCGGGTGCAGCCGTCCAAGGACCGAGACCGCCCCCGCTGAGCCGCGTCACAGCGGCAGCTTCATGCCCTCGTGGCTGGCGACGAAGCCGAGACCCAGATAGAAGCGGTGCGCCTCCTGCCGGGACTTGTCGGTCGTGAGCTGGACCAGCGCACACCCACGCGCCCGCGCCTGGTCGATCGCCCAGGCCATCAGCTGCCGGCCCAGCCCCCGTCCGCGCTGGTCGGAGCGGACCCGGACCGACTCGATCAACTGCCGCTCGGCGCCGTGCCGGCTGAGCCCAGGAATGTAGGTGAGCTGCATGCAGCCCAGCACCTCACCGCCGGCCTCGGCGACGACGAACTGGTTACGCGGGTCGGCCGTGATCTCCGCGAACGCCTGCTCGTAGCGGGCGTCCACCTGCCCGACATCGCGGTTCCGGCCCAGCCGGTCGTCGGCGAGCAGATCGAGCACGGTGGGTAGGTCGCCCCGGGTCGCCTCCCGGAAGATCACATCGCTCATCTGGGGAGAATGCCACAGCGGCGAGAGCCGCCGCACCCGGCGGGGTCACTGGGGCGGGCAGCGCTTCCCCTCAGCCGGCACAGTCAGGTCAACCAGGTACGCGTCAACCGCCGCGCTGATGCAGTCCGTCTGCGGATAGGCGGTGTGCCCCTCGCCCTCCCAGGTGAGCACCCGACCCACGCCCAGCATCTCGGCCAGCTCCGGGGTCTGCTCGTAGGGGGTCGCGGGATCGCCCGTGGTGCCGACCACCAGGATCGGCGGCGCCCCATCGGCCGCCCCGGTCGGGTACGGGTCCCGGCCGCCGGGCCACTCGGTGCAGGCGAGCATGCCGACCGCGAGCGCCGGACCGAACAGCGGGTACTGCTCACGCCACTGCGACTGGAGCTGCCGGATCTGCTCCCGGCTCGGCTTCTCCTCCTGATCGGCGCAGTTCACCGCGAGGTTCGCGTCGAACAGGTTCGAGTAGGTGCCGTCGGGCTCCCGCCCCGCGTACCCGTCGGCGAGGTGGAACACCCCGGTCGCGTCCCCGCCCTCCAACTCGGCGATCGCCTGGGCCAGCTGCGCCCAGCCGGCTTCGGTGTAGAGGGAGGAGACCACCGCGTAGAAGATCCACCCCGGAGTCGCCTCCCGCCCGTCGTCGCCCAGAACCGGGGAGACCCGCGCCTTGTCGATGGCCGAGGTGACCGCGTCCCGGGCGCTGGGAGCGATCGGGCAGCGGTCGGGGTTGGTGGAGCACCACAGCGAGAAGTTGTCGAAGGCCCGCTCGAAGCCCTTGGCCTGGCTCTCCGAGCTGGCTACCTGGTCCAGTCGAGGGTCAACGGCCCCGTCCAGCACCAGCGCCCGCACCCGCTCCGGGTGGAGTTGGGCGTACGTGGCGCCGAGCAGGGTGCCGTACGAGTAGCCGAGATATGTCAACTTCTCGTCGCCGACGGCAGCCCGGATCGCGTCAATGTCGTGGGCGGCCTGCTCCGTGCTGTAGAGCGCGAGCTGGTCGCCGTACCGGTCGCCGCACTCGCGCCCGATCCGCTGGTTCAGCTCGACGAGACCGTCGAACGACTGCTGGCTCTCCGGATCTGGGTCGTAGCCGAAGCTGGCGTCGAGGTTGGCGTCCGAGATGCACTCCACCGGGCTGGAACGGCCCACCCCACGCGGGTCGAAGCCGATGATGTCGAAGTGTTCGATGATCGAGACAGGTAGATGGCCCCTCAGTGCCGGGAAGGAGAGGTAGACAGCGGCGTCAATGCCGGAGCCGCCCGGTCCACCGGGGTTGATCAGCAGCGAGCCGATCCGGTCCCGCTGGTGCATGGAACGGATCCGCAGCAGCGCGATCTCGAAGGTCTCTCCGGCGCCCGGGCCGGCGGTGGCGGCGGCGCCGTCGGTCCAGTTCCGGGGAACCTGGATCCGGGTGCACTCATAGCGCATGCTCGGGGGAGCAGACCCCACCAACTCCTCGGCCACCTCCGGACAGGCCTGCCAGCTCGGCGTGGTGCCGGACGGCCCCGAGGGCTGGGCCTCGGTGCGGGGCGCGAGCGCCGGCACGGTGCAGCCGGCGGCGAGGAACGTGCTGGCCAGGAGGAGCACGGCCGGGGCGAACCGGCGGGCGGGACTGCGAAACACGGGGTGGAACCTTTCGGGGTCGGGTAGCCGGCTACGCCGGCCCAGACGTGGGGCCGCTGCTCTCCGGGTCGCCCCGGAGCACCTGATCCACGTCGAACCGGACCGGACGGTCCAGCTGGTCGTAACGGCAGGAGCGGGGTTTGCGGTCCGGGCGCCAACGGACGAACTGGGCGGTGTGCCGGAACCGGTCGCCCTCCATCGCGTCGTAGCTCACCTCGACCACCAACTCCGGGCGCAGTGGCTCCCACTCCAGGTTCTTCGTGCCGGTCCACCGGCTGACCCCGCCCGGGATGCGCTGGCCGCGTTGGTGGTCGCCGTGCACCCAGGGGTGGTCGGCGCCAGCGCCCCGGTATGGCTCCAACTCGTCCAACAGCTCCCTGCGGCGGGCCATCGGGAACGACGCACTCACCCCCACATGATGCAGGACGCCAGCGTCGTCGTAGAGCCCGAGCAGGAGTGAGCCGACCACCGGGCCGGACTTGTGCCAGCGGAAACCCGCCACCACGACATCGACCGTGCGCTTGTGCTTGACCTTGAACATCAGCCGTTTGCCCGGCTCGTATGGCAGGTCGGCGGGTTTGGCGATCAAGCCGTCCAGCCCCGCACCCTCGAACCGGTCGAACCAGCGGCGCGCGGTGGCCGGGTCGGTCGTGATCTGGGTGACGTGCATCGGTGGCGCGACACCCCCCAACGCCGCCTCCAGTCGGGACCGCCGGCGCGGATACGGCTGGTCGAGGAGGGATTCGTCGGCGAGGGCGAGCAGGTCGAACGCCACGAAATCCGCCGGGGTGGTCTCGGCGAGCAGCTTCACCCGGGAGGCGGCCGGGTGGATGCGCTGGGCCAGCAGCTCGAAGTTGAGCCGGGGCTGCCCGCCCGGCCGATCGCGTTGGATCACGATCAACTCGCCGTCAACGACGCAGCGCTCGGGCAGCTGCCGGTGGGCCTGCTCGACCACCTCGGGGAAGTAGCGCGTCATCAGCTTGCCGCCCCGGCTGGCCAGCTCGACCTCCTCACCGTCGCGGAACACGATGCACCGGAAGCCGTCCCACTTCGGCTCGTAGGTCATCCCGGCGGCGGTCGGGACGCGCGGGACGCTCTTGGCGAGCATCGGCTCGACCGGCGGGCTGATCGGCAGCTTCACGGCGACCAGTCAACCAGACCGCGCCGACAGTCGGGGGGAAGAACACCATCGACGGCTGCCCCTTCCTGATCGCCGAGCAGCCGTTCGGTCCCGGGTGCGGGGCCGCTGGACCAGCAGCGGTGGGGCCGCCGGATCAGCAGCGGGACGGCACCGTCTTCTCCAGCAGCACCAGCGGCACGCCGTTCGGGTCCTTGTCCTGGCCCACCAACCGGTAGCCGGAGCGCTGGTAGAGCCGCCGACTCCCGGCACTCTCCGCCCCGGTAAACAGGGTGAACCGACTTACCTGCGCGCCCGCCACGGTCTCGACCGCGCGCAACAGGCGGCCACCGATGCCCCGACCCTGCTGGTCGGGGGCGACCGCCAGCCGGCCGATGGAGGCGATGACGCCATCCACGCGGACCCGGACCGACCCGACGAGCCGGTGGCCCAGCCGGGCGGTGAGCACCGTCTGCGGGCCGGCGAGCACGGCCCGTATCTCGTCCAGGGTCTCGGTGAGCGGCGGCAGGAACGGGTCGGCGTAGCGCTGCGCCTCGGCCAGGTACGCGGCGAGTTGGACGGTGAGGATCTCCCCGGCGTCGGCCGGGGTCGCGGGAGCGATCAGCGGGCGAGCGGTCACCGGCCCAGCCAACCACAGCGGCGCGACCGTACGCTGCCCGAGTCCCTTGGCGACAGTCAGCTACCGCAACCAGTAAATATCGTGATCAGTGAATGCTGTGATTGTTGGGTGCCGTGACTATGGGATGCCGTGACTGTGGGGTGCTGTGCCGGCTCGGGCGCGCAGCTGCCGACGGCCGCCGACCTGGTGGAGCGCCCAGCGGCCGTCGGCGAGACGGCTAGAAGCGCGCGAAGGAGCGAAGCGGCGCCCGCGGGCCGAACTTCGGAGCCGTGATGCGGGCCGCCGCGAGCAGGACGCAGACCCGACCCCGGTGACCCCGGAACGGTTCGAGCAGGGTCAGCATCCGGGCATCGTCGCCGCGCGCCTCCCCGGCGAGGGCCCAGGCCACCGTGTTCGGTACGTGGTAGTCGCCGACGCTCACCGCATCCGGATCGCCGTACGCGACCCGGACCACCTCGGCCGCGGTCCACGGGCCGATCCCGGGGACGGCGGTGAGCCGGCGGGTGGCCTCGGCCGAGTCGGCGCACCGTTCCAGCCGGTCGGCCACCGCGGCGGCCCGGCGTAGCGTGTCGGCGCGCTGCTGTTCGATCCCGAGGGGGTGGAAGGCCCAGTACGGGGTAGCCGCCACCGCCGCCGGCTCCGGTGGCAACAGCAGCGGCTGCATCGGCCCGGGCGCCACCGCCCGGAAGTGGCGGACCGTGGCGGCGTACGCCCGGTACGCCTCCTTGCCGGTCACCCGCTGTTCGAGGATGGCCCGGAACACCCGGGGGAAGACCTGGCCGCTGGTCGGCAGCCGCAGCCCCCGGTGTCGGGCGGCCAGGTCGGCCACCACCGGGTGCGCGGCGGCCAGTTCGGCGAAGCCGGTCAGGTCGTCCCGGAGGCCGGCGAGGGCGTCGGCCTGGTGCACCACCCAGTCGGCGCCGGGGCCGTACCCCTCGGCGACCAGGTTGCCGGCGTCGGGGCGTAGGGCGAGGGTGGCGGGTCCGTCCGGGGTTCGGGTGGCCCACCAGAGCGTCCCGGCGGCGATTCGGGCGCAGGGGTCGTACGGGCTGAAGGTGAGGGGCCGGACCGACGCGGCCAGCTGGTATCCGGCCGGCGGGTGCAGCAACCGGCGGGCGGTGGGTTCGGTCCCGGACACCCCGACAATGCTGCCACCCGGCACCACGACCGGCCGCCAGCGGGTACGCGGACTGTGGCCCGGTCGACTTCCCCGCGACGGGTAGCTACTCATGACGTTGGTTTGCAGAAAGTGGCGTGTGTTCTCGACGTTTGCTGTGATGAAAATGAAATTATTCCAAATTTATAGTTGAAATACCAATGACATAAGTTTGGTGACTTCAATTCCCTTCTGGGTTCTCCTATATAAATCTGGTGTGTTGCAGGTCACAGTTATGTGGCGGAGTGACCTCGTTGATTGCCGTTCGGCGTGTTTGTGCAGGCCGGGAGGGTACACAGTCGACTGTCTGCAGGCTCTAGATCAGCTCCTATGTGGATTCAGCCGAGCGCGGTGGTGAGGGCGGGCTGCGGGTTGTGGGACGAGTGCTTAGGGTCACGGCTGCGCAATTGCTGATCGAGGGCGGGTGGGGTGACGTGGGCGGTCGTGGTCGTCGCGTGCTGATGGCTGTGGTGGCGTTCGTGGTGGCGGTCGGGACGGTTGTCGTTGTTCCACCGGTGCGCGACGTGGCAGCTGCGGCGTGTGTAGCTGTCGCTGAGGGTGAGGCGCAGGCGAGGGCGGTGGCGGCCTCGTGTGATCAGCCGGTGGTGGTGGACGCGTCTCGTACGGAGTTTTCCGAGGTGACCGCGTTGCCGGATGGCCGGTTGCGGTTCTCGTCGTCGGTGGTTCCGCAGCGTGCGCGTCGGGCTGGCGAGTGGGCTGATGTGGATTTGCGGTTGGTTCGTGGTGGGGACGGGTTGTGGCGGCCGACGGTGTCGGTTGCTGACGTGGCCTTCTCTGGCGGTGGCGACGGTCCGATGGTGACGTTGACCCGTGCGGGCGGGACGGTCGAGTTGTCGTGGCCGGAGGCGTTGCCGGCTCCAACGGTGTCGGGCGATTCGGTCACGTACCCGAACGTGTTGCCGGATGTGGATCTGGTGGTGCGGGCGACCTGGACCGGGTTCACCCACGTTCTGGTGGTGAAGACGCCGACAGCGGCGAGGAACCCGGCGGTGCGGGCGTTGCGGTTAAGGATCGGTGGCGACGCGGACGTGTCGCGGGGTCCGGATGGTTCGTTGCGGGCGCAGGTCGATAGGGAGATCGTGGCGTTCACCGAGCGGGCGGTGATGTGGGACTCGCGGGTCGATGTGAGCTCGGGTGGCGTGTCTCGTGCGCAGGGCATGCCGGCGGGAGAGTCGGGGTCGACCGTGGCGTCGGGGGGTGGTGCGGAGTCTTCCGCAGTGTCGGCGGGTGAAGCGGCGCGGGTGGCTGACGTTGGTGTGGAGGTGTCCGGCGACGAGTTGGTGTTGCGTCCGGATGCGGGGCTTCTTGACGAGCCGGAGGCGGTGTATCCGCTGTTCATAGACCCGGCGTGGTCGGTGTACAAGAACAAGTGGGCGTATGCGACGAATAACGGGTCGTCAAATTCCGACACGAGTGCGGCGCGGGTGGGAAAGAATCCCTCCACCGGTGCGTTGTACCGGTCGTACTTCCAGTTCCCAACGACCGCTAATGGTGTATCGCTCAACGGTAAGCATATAGAGTCGGCCTATGTGTCGATGCTGCTCGACCACTCGTGGTCGTGCGAATCTACTGTGTCATCAATGTATCTGACGCCAGTCATCAACGCGACGCCGAAGGCGACGTGGTCCAAGATGAGCCTAGCAAGGCATCTGGCTGCTGCCTCGGGTCACGCGAACGAGGCGGGTGGTTGCGGGAAGATCCAGCCAGATATGATCATGAACTTTAAGGGCTCGTCGGTTACCAACCAGATGCAGACCGCGGCGAATGGGAACTGGAGTAAGATCACTTTCGGGTTTACCGCTCGGGATTCGAATGGGTCGGGGGAGTCGGAGCAGGGGCGGTGGAAGAAGTTCTACCCGAATAAGGCGAAGCTGGTGGTGGATTACGACACTAAGCCGGGCGCACCGCATGGTCTGCAGGTCGCGGGCGTGGCTTGTGGTTCGGGAGTGTTGACGGTCGGGACGTTGTCCCCGACATTGTCCGCGGTGTTTCCGGACGCGGATAGTGGTGATTCGTTGACCGGCAGGTTCGAGTGGATCGAGGTGCCGAGTGGAGGGATTGGCTCGGTAACGGACAGTTACCCGGCTCGGAAGAATCCGCCGCCGGCTCGGACGGGGATCGCTCCGAACAGTCGGGCGACAAGTTCGGCGGTGTCGATCGTGGATGGGTCGACGTATGCGTTTAGGGCTCAAGGTACTGATAGGGCTCCATATTTGCAGACCGGCTCGCCATCGGGGTGGTGTCAGTTCGCGGGGGATACGACGGTGCCGCCGGCGCCGACGGTAACTTCGGATGGGCCCGCTGGGCCGGGTCGGAGTATGTCGTTCACGTTCACGACGACGACTGCGGACGTCACCACGTTCCGCTACGGGTGGTCCAACCCGCCGACGTCAACGGTCGCAGCAACGGGTAGTGGTGCGAAGTCGGCCACGGTGAATATGACTGTGCCGAGCTTTGGTCAGAATACCGTCTGGGTTCGTGGGATCGACGCGACGGGGAACCTGGGCAATGTCGGATCCGTGACGTTCACGGCGCCGCGGCCGGCGCCGCCAGTGGCGAGGTGGGGTCTTGAGCAGTATCCGGGGGTTGATGAGGCGGCGGCGTTGGCTGATCAGCAACCCGAGCTAGCCGGTGACACTGACCTGGATACGGCGGACGTGGGTTGGGCCGATGACGTCCGTTTGATCAGTGGGCGGACGGCTGACTTCGATGGTGGTGCGGGTCGTGCTTTCACGTCTGAGCCGGTGATTGATCCGACGAAGTCGTTCGCTGTGGCGGCGTGGGTGAAGCTGGGTGAGGCCGGGGACCCGTTTCCGCAATGGAATCGGGTCGCGGTGTCTCAGGACGGCAATCGGAACAGCAGTTTCAATCTCGGGTTTCGTGTTGGTGTCGGTAAGTGGGGTATGTGGATGCATACGGATGACACGGCCAATGCGGTGGATACCGGGTCGGTGATATCCGACACGCCGGCGGTGATGGGCGTGTGGACGCACCTGGCGGGTGTGTACGACGCGGCCAGCAAGTCCACGTCGTTGTATGTGAACGGGGACTTGGAGGGTACGGCGTCGGCAGCGGAGTTGCAGGCGTGGCCCGACCGGCAGCGGATCATGATCGCCGGAGAGTTGTGGAAGGGAAATCCGATCAGCGACTGGCCTGGTCAGATCGCGGATGTTCAGGTGTTTGATCGGGTGCTTGTGCCGGATGACTTCACTGGTCAGTTGGCGTCTGACCCGCTGTCGGGTGGGTTCAACGAGCCGGGGATCATGTCTTCCATTCGGGTCGGTGATTGGAACTTCGAGGCAGCTGTGCCTTGCTATGTGGCGGATCTGAAGGACACCTGTGAGGCGGCAGCTGACACGACACGGGAGTGGGGCCGGTGGATCGCGTTGACGCGGGGCTCGGCGACCGGATTGGGGCAGTCCGGGGCTGGGTTGTGGTTAGACGACGAGTACTTTCCGGAGGAAGGATTCGCCGAGTCGACGGTCGAGTATGGCCGTAGTGCGCTGAAGTCGGGTACGACGCCGCCTGACGACGATGGCCTCGAGTTCACGCAGTGGCAGGAGGCACCCGTCCTGCGAACGAATCAGTCATTCTCAATGGCGGCTTGGGTAATGTTGAATCAACTCGATGGGGACCGGACAGCGGTGTCTCAGCGAGGGGCTCATCAGAGCGCCGGTTGGCTCAAATATCACCCCCCCGCGGGCAAGTGGATGTTCGCGGTTACTGACGAGGACGCCGTAACAACGCTTACGCAAAATGTGGTTTCGTCCGCACCTGCGGAGGCAGGCGTGTGGACTCACCTGGTGGGTGTGTATGACGCGGAGCGCGAGCAGATTCGCCTGTACGTCAACGGGTTGCTCCAGGAGTCGAAAGATCTCCCGTTTACTCCAATGGAGTCGTCGGGTCCGCTCTTGGTGGGACGCACTCTGTGGCGCGACGAACTCCGGGATCAGTGGGACGGTGGTCTGGATGATGTGGCGGTGTTCCAGGGTGCGTTGACCGATGTCGAGGTGTCGACGTTATACGGCTCACAGTGATGTCGGGGTAGCCCTGGTGACATGGGTTGTGAGGTGACGATTCGACCCCTAACCGGGGTCGAATCGATTGCCTTCGCACCTTGACGAATGTGCCGGTATTCGACGTTTTCCACTTTGGCTTCTTGCGTGGTTTTCTGTTGGGAGGGACAGATGTCTGGTCGGCATGTTCGTGGGGTGGGGCGGCTACGGCGACACCGTGGGTGGGCAGGTGGTGCACGGTGGTGGGTTGTGGGGTTGACGGTGGTGTCGTTGATGGCGTCCCTGGTGGGTGTCCCGGCGTCGGAGGCGGTCGCGGAGCGCCGGGAGCCGGCGCGGCCACAGTTGGAGAAGTTGGACGCTGATGGTGGCCCGGTCAGAGGCCAGGCGTGGGCGCAAAAGCGGGTAAAGGATTCGCCGGCGGCGGCGCCGGTATGGCCGGATGCGGTCTCTGCGCGCGTTGATGTCGGCGAGAACACGGTGACCGGTCGCAGCGCTGGTGATTCGGCAGCTGCCGGTCGGGGGGTTCGAGCGGGAAAACTGCCGGTGTGGGTGGCGCGTGGGACTGGTGCCGCTGGGGCGCGGGTCAGCAGTGTGGATGTGCGGGTGGTGGATCGTCGGGCGTTGGCGCCGGCGTGGCGTGACGGTGTGGTGATGGAGGTGACCGCGCCGGCGGGGGCTGCTTCCGGGCCGGTGCGGTTGTCGGTGGACTACGGCGCGTTCCGGCATGCGGTTGGTGGGTCGTGGGCGTCGCGGTTGCGGTTGTGGCAGGTGCCGGCGTGTGCGTTGGCGATGCCGGAGTCGCCGGGTTGCCGATCGGTGCCGTTGCCCACCACGAACGACGTCGGTGATGGGGTGGCGACGGCGGAGGTGACCGCGGCCGTCGACGGGGATGGGCTGACGCCGCTGACGCGACGGTTGTTGGGTGGTGACGCTTCCGGCTCGGAGGCGGTGTCGTTCGTGGCGTTGGCCGCGGAGGGTTCGGGTGGTGACGGCGATTTCGGTGCTACCACCTTGGCGCCGTCGTCGAACTGGTCGGCGGGTGGATCTGCTGGTGGATTTTCGTGGGACTACCCGCTGCGTACGCCTACAGCGGTGGGCCCGAAGCCGTCGATCAACTTCGCGTATTCGTCGGCGGCGGTGGATGGCCGTTCCGAGGTGACGAACAACCAGCCGTCCTGGATCGGTGAGGGGTTCGACTACTCGCCGGGTTACATCGAGCGCCAGTATGTGCCGTGCGCGGAGGATATGAAGAACGGGGCGAACAACACCGAGGACAGCGGGGACCAGTGTTGGCGGACGGACAACGCCATCATGAACCTGAACGGTCAGAGCACGGAGTTGGTGTTCGAGGCGGGGAAGGGCTGGCACCCTCGGTCTGAGGATGGTTCGAAGATCGAGCGGTTGACGGGTGCTTCGGGTAACGGTGACAACAACGGTGAGTACTGGAAGGTCACGACCACCGACGGGACGCAGTACTTCTTCGGTTTGCATTCGTTGCCGGGGCAGGCGGCCAAGACGAACTCGACGTTGACGGTGCCCGTGTTCGGTAACCACTCCGGTGAGCCGTGCCACCGGTCGGCTTTTAAGGATTCGGACTGTGCACAGGCGTGGCGGTGGCAGGTCGACTACGTGGTCGACGTGCGTGGCAACACGATGTCGCTTTGGTATGGCAAGGAGACGAACAAGTACGCCCGGAATGACACCGATTCCGATGATGTGTCCTACGACCGGGCGGGCTACCTGAGGCGGATCGACTATGGCACCTACGACCGTACTGAGGCCGCACACGGGGTAACCGAACGGAACACCACACCGTATGCGCAGGTGGTGTTCGACACAGGAATGCGGTGCTTCTCGAATTGCGGCACCGAGGCCGACCCGGTGAAGGAGTCGTGGAAGGACACTCCGTGGGACCAGGAGTGTAAGGCGTCGGCGACGTCGTGCCCGCGGCAGTACTCGCCGACGTTCTGGACCACGAAGCGGTTGGAGAAGGTCACTACCCGGGTGTGGGACACCACCAAGACCACGCCGGCGTGGCAGGACGTGGAGTCGTGGACGCTGTCGCACACGTTCGCGGCGACGGCGGATTCCACGCACACGGGTTTGTGGTTGGACAAGATCGACCACGCGGGGCACGTCGGGGGCACGGTCAACATGCCGCCGGTGACGTTCGAGGCGGTGTCGCTGCCGAACCGGGTCCTCACCGAGCACGGTACGACGGACAACTGGTTGCGGATCTCCAGCATCGTGCTGGAGACCGGGGCACGGATCAAGGTGGACTACGCCCTGCCGGAGTGCACCGAGGTGATCGTTAAGGATCTGGATCCACACACGAACACGAAGCGGTGCTACCCCGTTAAGGTGCCGGACCCCGCCGACCCGACTGGTGAACGGCTAATTACCGAGTGGTGGCACAAGCATCGGGTGGAGCATGTTGTCGAAGACGATGTGCAGCTCGCTGACGGGCACCAGGCGCCGTCGAGGCACACCTGGTATGAGTACGTGGGCGCGCCGGCGTGGCACTACGCCGACGATGACGGTCTGATCAGGCCGGAGCGGAAGACGTGGTCGCAGTGGCGGGGCTACAGCCAGGTCAAGACCCGTGTTGGTGATGACTCGGCGAACCAGACCCTCGCCGTGACGACGTTCCTGCGGGGTATGCACGGCGACAAGGCCAGCCCGTCTGGCGGCACCCGTACGGTGACCGTCGGGGCGTCGTTGGGCCCGGAGACGGTCTACGACCAGGACCAGTTCGCCGGGCAGGTGCGCGAGCAGGTCATCTACAACGGGGTCGAGACCAAGCCCGTGTCGAAGACGGTCAACGTGCCGTGGCGGTCGAACCCGACCGCCAGCCGGACGATTAACGGTGACACGGTCGAGGCCCGGTTCGTGGACAAACAGACCACCTATACGGCGACCGCCCTGGGTGTGGATGGTGATCGCGGCTGGCGCACCTCGCGGGGCACCAGGAACCTGGACCACAGCTACGGCACGATGAACTGGTCACAGGACGACGGTGACGTCGCTGTCGCTGGTGACGAGAAGTGCATCACGTACGCCTACAACCGCAACCCGGCCAAGAACCTGACCCGAACGGTGAAGCAGACCACCACCACCGCCCTGGCCTGCGGCGAGACCCCCACCTCCGCCGATGACGTGATCTCCGACGCGCGGACCTACTACGACGGGGCCAGCAGCGTCGACACCGCCCCGACCTACGGGTCGGTGACCAAGACCGAGCAGCTCAAGGACTGGCAGTCGGGCACGGTCTGGCAGACGGTGTCACAGGCGACCCATGACTCCGCGGGCCGAGAGCTGACCGCTACTGACATCAGGGGCAACACCACTACGACCGCGTACACGCCAGCCGTGGGTGGCCCGGTCACCAAGGTGACCGCCACCGGACCGTTGAACTGGACCTCCTCGGTGGAGACCAACCCCTACTGGGGCTCCACCGTCAGGACCACCGACGCCAACAACCGGGTGAGCGCCGACGTGGAGTACGACGCGCTCGGCCGTGTCAGCAAGGTATGGGAACTGGGCTGGACGAAGGATACGCACCCCACCAAGCCATCAGCGCAGTACACCTACCACTTCGCCGCTGACCGTGACGCCTATCCCTACGTGGCCAGCCAGGTACTCAACGCGGACGCGAACTACCTCACGTCGTATCAGATCGCTGACGGGCTGCTGCGCCCGCGGCAGACCCAGAGCTTGGCGATGGACGGTTCCGGCGCCCGCGTGGTCACCGACACCGTTTACGACAGCCTTGGCCGTGCCGCGGTCTCCTACGGCGCTCATGCCGAACCCGGGGCCCCCTCGGGAACGCTGTGGTGGGAACCTGAGTGGTCGGTGCCCGCGGTGTCCAAGACCGTGTTCGACCGGGCGTCTCGACCGACGAACGAGATCTTCCTCGCCGGTGACGGGGTCACCAACCTCGTGGAGAAGTGGCGCACCGTCACCACTTACGAGGGTGACCTGACCAGGGTGACACCGCCGGCGGGTGGCACCCCCACCACCACTGTCACCGACTCCCACGACCGTGTCGTCAAGCTGCGTCAGCACACCACCCCTGACGGCGTCGACGGCGCGTACCAGCAGACCGAGTACGTGTTCAACCGTAAGGGTCAGCAGGTCACCACCATCGACCCCGCCGGCAACGAGTGGACCAACGAATACGACGCCAAGGGACGCCAGTGGCGCACGACCGACCCGGACAAGGGTGTCACGACCAGCACCTTCAACGACGCCGACGAACTGGTCACCACCACCGACGCCCGGGGCGAAACCCTCTGGTACGGCTACGACAGCCTCGGGCGTAAGAAAGAACTGCGTGACGACTCCGCCACCGGACCGTTGCGTGCGCAGTGGAGTTACGACCGGCTCTACACCGGACAAGGTGGGTTCAAGGGACAGCTCACGCAGGCGATCCGCTACGAACCCGCCGGCAGTAGCAACGCCTACCGATGGCAGGTCCGCAGCTTCGACGGCCGCTACCAGCCCAAGGGCGTCAACTACGTCATACCGCCCAGCGAAACCGGCCTCAACGGCACCTACCTCTACGTCTACGGCTACTCCGAAGCCACCGGCGAACCCACCAGCATGTCCTACCCCGCCGGCGGCGGCGGACTGGTCGCCGAGAAAGTCACCACCGACTACGACGCCACCACCGGATTGCCCGTCAGGTTCGACACCAGCCTCACCGGCTTCTCCGGCACCCTCGCCACCGCCAGCTACACCGCGTACGGCGAGCGGAATGGCTCCATCTACAAACCACCAGCGGGTATCTACACCCAAGACGTCGTCTACCGCGACGAAGCCACCCGCCGTGTCACCCGCACCACCATCGAACGGGAAACCACCCCCGGCACCATCTCCGACCGCAACTACACCTACGACCCCGCCGGCAACATCACCTCCATCGCCGAAGCACCAGAACACGGCCAAGCCGACACCCAGTGCTTCCGCTACGACCAACTCCGCCAACTCACCACCGCCTGGACCCCCACAACCGGGGTGACCTGCGACACTGAACCCACTACGGCCAACCTCGGCGGCCCAGCACCCTACTGGCAGGACTGGACGTTTGACAGCACCGCCTCCCGACTGACCGAAACCAGCCACACCACCAGCGGAGACACCACTCGCACCTACAGCGTCCCCACCGGCGGACCAGGCGTGACGCGTCCCCACGCCGTCACCGCCATGACCACCCAAACACCCGACAACGAACCAGTTGTCAACACCTATGACTACGACGCCACCGGCAACACCACCTGCCGGCCCTCCGGCACTACCGGCACTACTGGCAACGACTGTGCCACCCGCTCCGACAGCCAAACCCTGACCTGGAACCCCGAAGGCAAACTCGCCACCGTCAGCACCGACGACCAGACCATCGAAACCAACATCTACGACACCACCGGCACCCGCCTCATCCGCCGCGATGCCACCGGAACCACCCTCTACCTCCCCGGCCAAGAAATCCGCCGTGAAGGCAGCACCAACACCGGCACCCGCTACTACACCTTTGCCGGCGCTGTCTGCGCCTCCCGCACCGGCGGCTCACTACCCGCCAACCTCACCTGGCTCTACAACGACCACCAAGGCACCCAACAAATAGCTGTCAACGCCGCCACCCACACCGTCACCACCCGACGACAAACCCCCTACGGCACACCCCGCGGCACCAACCCCACTTGGAGCAACCAGAAAGGCTTCGTCGGCGGCGACATCGACCCCACCGGACTCACCAACATCGGCGCCAGACAATACGATGACCTCCTCGGCCGCTTCATCTCCGTCGACCCGGCTCTGGTTGCTGACGACCCGGATCAATACAATGCCTACCAGTACGGTGGCAATAATCCTGTCAACAACGCCGACCCTACTGGTGAATATTTCTTTGAAGATGCTGACGGCGGCGGCGCCCGGGCGTACGTCACCCGGACCAGCAGCGGCAGTTCCTCCATCTGGATCGTCGACGAGTACGTTCCACCTGCCTGCACCGCGAGCTGTCAACGAAAACGTGAAGCAGCCAGAATTGCCAGCAATCAGCGTGCCGAGAGAGAGCGCCTGCAGCGCGAATGTCAAGCCAGCTTCTGGTGCCGGAGTAAAAACGCAGTGTCAGGCATCGCCTCTGACGCCCTTGATTGGGCGCAGGATAATGCTGATTGGGTTGGATTGGGGGCAACGATCCTCGGGACCGCGGCATGCTCCGCTCTAACTCTGGGTATCGGTACCGTTGGTTGCGCTATGATCGGTGGCGCCATCGGTGGCGGGCTGACCGAAGGCTTGAAGGGCGGAGATGTTGGCGATGTCTTTTTGGGTGCAGGTAGGGGTGCATTATTTGGAGTGGCAGGAGGTGTCACCGGAAGGATTCTTGGCTCTGGTATTGGGCGCGGCTTGATGAGCCTACGGAACGGACGTGGCCAATTCCTTGCCGAGGCGAAAAGGGGTGTAAGGGGTGCCGTCGGGGAGCTGGCCCCACGTGCTCAGATTGGAGCATTCACAAAGGAAGGGTTTAGGGGGATTTCTCAAGCGCGTAAGGCGTTGAAAACGATGGCGAAACCCAAGTCGGTTTCCCGAAGGTTTTGGGCTAGGAATGTCCGTGAGAATTTTCCGGGGGCGGTAGGCGCGGGATTGGTTGGCGTCGTGCTCCCTTCCAGCTTCACTCAGCTCGGAGGTGTGCAGGGTGGCCTAAACCAGTTTCTAACTAATATCGTCTAGGGTGGAGAATGCGGCTGTGAATGCAAAGACGTGGGTAGAACGTGTAGTCGAGGTTCTCAGGAACCTTGCACTTAGTGCCCTGATTGCAGTTATAACCGCCACGATTGCGCTTGGTGCCAAAACGATCGAAAGTTCCTATCATGGTACCGGATTGGGAACTTCCGATATTCGAAAGAATGGTCTTGCCGCAGCGAAGTCCTGTTTAAGAGTGGGTCCGATATCTGTGTATGGATTCGGGTATTGGTGGTCCTGTTCTGTGCGGGTTGCAATGGAAGACGGGCGGATTCTGGAGATTGACACGCGCGCGTCTATGCTCCGTCCTGGAGAGCGTGATGTTCCGATGGTGGAATCTTGTCAGAAGAATCGCCCGTCGAAGTGTGTGTACACGCGTCCAGGGAACTATGCTATTGCCTTCGTAGTGCAGCTACTTCGCGTAATTGCTGCGGTAACCGTGGTTTTTGGGGCGGCGGCGGCAGGCGGTGTGGCACTCTTCGCCCTGCTGGGCGGCCGTCGGAAGCGTAGCTCCGCTGAATAGACTATACTTTGCCATACGCATTGCATGTGCTGTGAGCTCGGGTTCCTTGGCTCGAACAATGATCACGGCGTAGTCGTTCGCTTGCTGTATTCGGAATTGATTGCTAATTCAGCGCGGTTTGGGGTTGCTGATCTACAGTGATACCTGACTTGGCCAACGCTGTTGGAGCGCGAGTGGGCTCGTGGACCTTGCCAGGGTTCCCAAAGGGGGCCCTTCTTCCAGTCGGGTGGTCACTACCGTCGGCGGGTTTGCGGTACGGGATGATCACGTCGGGGTTGCTGCGGTAGACGCCGTCGGCCATGACCGGCCGCCCTGCCAGCTTCTGGTCGATGCATGCGGGCTCTACGAAATTAGCGGGGGTCGAGGTGTCCTCGGGCTCGCCGAGTGGTGGCGCAGCGGGTGCGTAGTCGCTGGTTGACGGGGTTGCGGAAGCCGTAGGCGGCGCGGGCCTCATCGACCAGGAACCGTTACCCGGACTCCGGGTCATCGCGGTGGGCATCGACTAGGGCGTTCGCGCGATGAGTGGCGACGAGTTCGGCGTCACCGCCGCCGACGCGGCAGGCGACCCGACTTGGGCCAAGATCGGTTGATTCGGTGGTTGGTAGGCCTGTGACCTGCGGTGGCGTGTCGGGAGGTACGCACTAAACGGGGTCGGTTCTATCGTGGGTGGTTGTGGCGTACGTGCGGACGGTGAAGACGGCGTCCGGGGCGCGGGCGGTGCAGATCGTGCACTCCCAGCACCGCGGGTCGCGGGACATCGAGCACATCGGGTCGGCGCATGCCGACGTGGACCTGGAGCTGCTGAAGGCGGTGGCGCGGCAGCGGTTGGCCGCGGGGCAGGGCGAGTTGGATCTGTGTCTGCCGGGTAGTCCCGCGAACCAGGGCGCGGCGTTGCCGATCACGTCGTCGCGGATGGGGCATCTGTTGGACGCGTTGAGTCGTGGCTACGAGGTGTTGGGGTTCGGGCCTGCGACCGGCCGGGACGAAGTGTTCCGGGCGCTGGTGTTGGCCAGGATCATCGAGCCGACCAGCAAGCTGGACTCCCTGCGGGTGCTCGCCGAGGCCGGTCTGGACCCGCCGTCCTACCGCCCAAGTGCACAACCTCAGCATCACCGACATCCACACGTACTATGTGGTAGCCGGCAACACGCCGGTACTCGTACACAACTGCGGTCCGAGTGAGAGGGTAGTCAATCTTCCAGTAACGGTCTCGCCGAAGCCACTCAAGCCTGGTCAGGTTGACCAGGCTTGGTCTGACTTCCTCGGCCCAGGGGAATGGACGAATATCCATCCTCGGACCGGTGTGGTTGATCCCACTAGGCTCGTTTCGGCCGACGGTCGACGGAGTATCCGGATGGGACCGCATGAAATGAATAGTAAGCCGACGAAGTTCCACTATCATGAAGAGACTTGGGATTTCAGGGTGCCTGACAACACATGGACTGTTTTTCAAACAACATGGTGCGAGTTCCGCTGAAGTGAGGCGTGATGAGGATTAAAATCGAGGAAGTTCTCGATGTCGCCCACGGGTGGATCCGTTTCAGGTCCGGTACAGAATCTGTGAAGGGGTGCTGGGCTGGACCTGGAGAAGTTCCGGTTGGACGAGAATTAGACATCGAGATGGAAGTATCTGAGCAGGGGATCACCTCGGTTCGCCCGGCCATGCGGCCTTTCCGGGATGCGGTTACCCAAGACGGCGGCGAGGTAGTCATAATCGGATGCGCCGAAAGATTTGCAGACGACGGGATCATCGAATTTCGAGTTGGTCAGGACATCATCCTGCTGGAGTCGGTCGGGCCGCTCGCCGAAATTGTTGAGTGTTCGCATTTTGAATTAAGGATGCCGGAATTGATGATATATCCTTGCGATTTGTGAGAGCAGGACGCACTGTTCGTTCGTCGAATAGGTTTAGCGTCAGAGATGTGGGTCGCTCGCTCACTTCAATGATCGATCGACCCGCATTCCGAGGGTGAGTAACGGAGCGTAGCGGAGGGCTATCTCGGGTCAATGCCGTCCGCCTGGGTTGCCGTCACGGTTGCCGTCAGGACTCCGATGACATACAAGCACGTCGATGGAAGTCGATGTGGCTGTGCCTGACCGGGCCGCTTGGCGGCGGGGTTTCGATTCGCAGGACCGCCCGTCCGGCCTAGCTTTAAGGGACTGTCATGGCCGTGCCGGGGGTCTTCCCCAAAGTTGAGTGGCGCGGCGTGGTGGGCGTGCGCGCGGCCGGGCTGCTCTTGAATTAGTGAAGCAGTTTTGGACCAGATCTACTTCGTGAGTCGCCCTCTACTGGTTGTTTCTGGACAGGCTTCGGTCGTCTTGGCTGCTTTGGGTGGTGCGGTGGCGGATGGGGCACCGTCAGGTGTCTGCCCGGTGTCGGCGTCTGCGGGGCCGCGTAGTGGGCTCCGGGGTCAAGGGGTGCCTGTGGGGCGATCGCAGGCGGCGCGTAGCGCCCTTGGGCCAGAGGGGTGACCCCTCGTATGGGCGTGCCGCCCATAGGTCGTCGTTTGCGGCTGGACCGGCTGTCTAAGAAGAGGGTGTCGAGGACGCCCAACTGGGACGCTCCTGGCGGCCTGCCGTGGCGTGTGCTGGTGTCTGTCCGTGTTGCCGTCACTGTTGCCGTCAACCAGGTCCTGTGCCGAGGGCCGACACGGTTGCGCTCGATGAAAGCCCAGGTCAACGACATGCCATCGTAGGTCACTCTCCGTGCTGGCCGTGAGAATGCCACACGTACTATGTGGTAGCCGGCAACACGCCGGTCCTCGCACACAGCTGCGGTGGTGGTAAGGCAACTGTGCGTTGGGGCGCCGATATGGAGCATGCCACGATTCGGGTAGAGGGCGGCGGCAGGTCACTGGAGACCGAGCAAATAATCCCAGGATGGGATGGGGTAGGAAGCCTAAATAGTCTCCCGACGACGGGTGCGCGAGCGGAGTCGCTTGGTCCAAATGTTATTGAGCGGACCTTCGATGTTCCTGATGTGGGGGCGGCCATGCGGGCCCAGCAACGCTCAATTGGAGCGGATCTCGGCGGCTATGATGGGATTCACAATAGTTGCGTAACCTACTGTGTGTCGATTTTGCGCGCTGGTGGCGTAGATATACCGGCAGGAGCGCGAGGAATGATTGCGCTTAAAAGGACTCTAGGCTAGGGGCTGCGTTGCTAGGTCAAGAGGAACATCACGATGCTGTCCTTGCGGATATCCTCTTAAGTAAGAGGGTTGGTCTAGCGCATATTCGCCTCGTTGGGGACGTCATTTCGACCAGGGCTCAACTAAGCATGCTCCTGCAGGGTAAGGTTGGTCTTTCATTCGACCAGCGAGCAGAACTTGTCGAAGAGGTCCTTGATCTAGAGGATGCTTACCGGGATGCGTGGCAAAAGGTGTCCTCCGACTCTTATGCTCAAAATCGAGTGGAGTATCTTGCTGCTCTTGACCACGCGTTGAGAGCTGCTACGGAGGGAATGTCAAGCATCGTCCGACGGATTGGCGGGAGTCCGTAGTGTAGCTATTGAGGTGCTCGGGATGAGCTTCCGAGGTGCTGTAGGCGGGTGTGGCAACCATCTCGCGGGAGAGGGTTGTAAATTCCAGAACAGGGCGCATCGGCGCACAGCGTAACGTCAATGGCCGTAACGTCAATGGCGGCTCGGAGGAGTCAGGCGGGTTTTGGTAAAGCCTGGCCTGACCCTTCGGGTCGAAAGTAGTGTTCATTCTGGCTCGGTCGACTTCTGCCAATTCGCCTCGCAAGGGGACTCCGCATAGGGCGTTGATCTCGACCGTGGCGAGTGCCAAGTCGACACTACGATCCGTAGCCTTGCCGTAATTCTATGCACTGGAGTTCGTGGCTGTGCATGCCGGTTGCTGTCACGGTTGATGTTAGGCGGCCAGCATGTATGTGAATTGATAGATCGGTGACAGATCTCCACGGTGCCCCCGGGTGGCCGATGGCGCGAAGGGATCGTCGTGGCTCGGAGGTCGAATGGTCTTCCCGTCGCGCTGATTGCTGTGCCGGTTTGAGTGGTCTGCTGCGTGGGCGCGTGCGCGCGGGGCGGGAACGGCTGTAGCGCGTGCGCGTGCGTCCGGCGTGGCCAGGTCGTCTTGATTTGGTGAAGCAATTCTTAGTTCAGTGGGCTCGGTCGGCGGCGGGGTCGCTGGTCTGTGTCTCGGAGCTACGGCCTCCTTCGTCGGGCAAAATGGTGTACTGCGGTTACCGTCGGTGCAGGCGTCCTTGTTTGTTGAGCGGTTGCCGGTGCGTTAAGTAACCTAGTAACCGGCGTAATGCAGCGAAAGAACCTAGGAGAAATTGCCGTTACCTCAGTAGCGGTGCGGCTTTCGGTGCCTTAGGTGGTGGTTGGGGGCGGTCTTCGGAGCTGGAATTGGTGGGGGCTCGCAGCTAACACTATTAAGTGTGGTATCTCAGCATCTCAGTGGGCCAAAAGCGATGGGTGGCACCGTTTGGGGCCTACTTCCGATGAAATCGGCGATTAGCGCGTTCTTCCGTAGGAACTTTTCACAGTTCATTTCCGGGTCTAGGTATAATATCGCGATGGAGGCTGCGAAGCTGGGTTCCCAGCAGGCTAAGAGGCTGGCCGTCGCCAGGGATGTCACTGTCGGCGCGCTGTCACCGCGGGCCGGTATTGTTCCTGCGGCCGTGGCGAATTACACTCCCGGCAACTGGGAACAATTGAAGTCGGGCCCGTCGTCCAATCCGCTGAATATGATTAGCCCGCTGCTGTCAGCCGGTTTTGGTCGTTCGTGAAATGGATGCGGAGTTTGCGCGTTCTCGGCAGGAGGCGCTCGCCGCCTACGAACGGCGTGGGCCATTCTGGGGGCGGGTGGCGCGGTTTGCAATGGCAATCGCTCTCCTTGTCGCTATTCCCGTCCTGTATCTGATCTCCGAGACGTTAGTAAGTTTCTACCCCGGTACCGGCGTTGTGAAGAGCTCTCCTCCGGAGCGCCCAGCCGTGGCCACCGTGCAGGATTGCCAACGGGTCGGGCCGGTGAGCAGTAATGGTCTTGGGTACTGGTGGCACTGCGACGTCACCGTCCAAACTCAGGACGGCCGGCAGGTGGTAACAACGGTTTATAATTCGGTCGTTACCCCGTCTGACCGTGGTAAGGCAGTCGAGTTCCGTGAAGCTTGCTTTGGGGAAGGAAACTCCAGGTGTGAATACGGTCGCCCATCTGCCTGGGCCTGGGCTATGGCAGTCCAAGTGTTTTACATCATCCGGACTTCGGTATATTTGTTCCTGATTATAGGTAGTGGAATGTACCTGGTCACCGGGGTGGTCGGTGTTCCGAGGAGTGTCGCCTGGCTAGAAAGGCGGGAGCGTAAGAAGAAGCGGGGGTAAAAGATTTGCAACTCCCCGTAACCAGCGGTTGGCTGCGGTGGAGGGCGCAGGAAAGCCGTGTAGCTATGAACCCTCACCATTTCATTTGAAATGAAGGAGTTCGTGATGGGGCATTCAGATGTAGAGGGTGGAGGAACCTTCCTTGACCTCACGATAAGCCACCCTGCGACTACTTTTCTTTACCGCGCCACCAAGCCTCGGGTCAGAGTGGATGGTGTCGACGTAGCGGTTTCAGGCTGGGGTCAGCATCGCCTCGCGGTTGAGCCGGGGCGGCGTCGAGTGGAGGTGTGGGTGCCCTATGTCCTGCCGCGGAAGGCGGGATGAGCTTCCTGTGAGATTGACATTCCTCGAGGTGCAGAGTTCGCCCTCGAGTACATGGCCCCTACGGTTACCTTTGCACGCGGTGCACTGGGCGCTCCCGGCGAACAGACCTCCACCGGCCACTCCACCGTGATGATCCTCAACGTCGTGACTCTGGTCGTGATTCTGGGGATCTGCCTGGTCGGTCTGTTGGTCTGACTTGACCATAGGATTGCCCAGGCCTCACGCACCGGTGCGTGAGGCTGGTGCGGAGTTTCTCCGCCATCCTGCTCGTGGACCCAGGGGCGGCCCGGCAAGGATGCTGCTACAGACGTCAAGCCGCGAGTTGAAGATCGTTTGCCGTGATGAGCTGGCAGAGCCCGCGGGTGACGTAGTGCTTGAGGCAGCGGATGATCTATTTCTTGGACATGCCTTCCTTGGTGTTCGTAGGCAGCCGGTGCGGGTGGCCGGCCGCCCACTGAGGGTCCAGGCTGGCCATTCCCGTCTCGTTGAACCGGCGGATGACCTGCCGGACCGTGTCCTCGTCGGCTTGCATGAGGCGGGCGATAGCCGGCGCCAGTTTCCCGCCGGCCGAGGCGAGCACGATCATGGCCCGTCGCAGTCGGATCGGTCAGCCGGTTCCCCGGCGATTGATTCGCAGCAACTGCTGACCTTCCTGATCACACAGCCGCCGCACGCATGCAGGATCTGCCACCACCACAGCCTGACCACCGCCTGGCCAACAGGCTAGACGGCGTGTCCACCAACATTGCGAACGTTCATGGTCACAGCACTAGCCGGGGAACTGTTCGAACATGATCTCGTAGCCGTCCGGGTCCAGGCCGTAGAAGATGCGCGCCCATCCGACGTCTTCGGGGTCGAAGGGTCACGGTCAGGCCCTCGTCCCGCCAGAGCCGCCACGTCGTGTCGAGATCCACCGTCGGTACGACAAGGACGAAGCCGAGCCCGACCGGTCCCTGTCTGCTTTGCTGCCCGCGTTCGACGTGGTGACAGGTACCCGCAGGCCAACCTTCAGCTGCTTTGCCGGCATTTTCGTCATCGTACGGACGCTGCGGATCAGTCAACAGTGGCCGGCTACTCGGTATCGGGAGTGCGCCGGATCAACCGCCGACCGAGAAGAGCCCCGCTGGGGGTGGTGCGGAGTCGGTGGCGTCGGTGTCGTGGACGACTGGGGCACCGCCGGTGAACCGGACCAGCTCCTCGCCGGCGAGCACCCGGCCCGGGAACCAGTCGCCGGAGACCTGTCGGGTCAGTTCGGGTACTGGTGGGGTGGTGCGGCCGGCGAGTAGCACGAGGTTGCCGAAGCGGCGGCCTCGCAGTACCGCGGCGTCGCTGATCAGTGCGGCTTTGGGTAGCACTGATCGGACGGTGGCGACCTGTTGGCGGGTGTGCCGCAGTGGTGGGCCGTCGGCGATGTTCGCCAGGTACCAGCCGGTGGGTCGGAGGACGCGGGCCACCTCGGCGGCGAACTCCACCGAGGTCAGGTGGGCGGGGGTGCGGGCGCCGGCGAAGACGTCGGCGACCACGATGTCGATGCTGGCGTCCCGGAGGCCGGTGAGGGCTTCCCGGGCGTCGGCGACGCGTACCCGTAGTCGTGGGTTGGGGGGCCAGGGCAGCTCGCGGCGGACCAGCTCGACCAGCGCGCCGTCCACCTCGCAGACTCGTTGGGTGGAGCCGGGACGGGTGGCGGCGACGTAGCGGGGCAGGGTCAGCGCGCCGCCACCGAGGTGCAGCAGTCGTAGCGGGGCGCCGATCGGGGCGAGTAGGTCGATCGCGGCGCCGAGCCGGCGTACGTACTCGAACTCCAGGTGGGTGGGGTCGGTGAGATCCACGTGTGACTGCGGGGCGCCGTCGAGCAGCAGCGTCCAGGAGCCCGCCCGGTCCGGGTCGGGGACCAGCTCGGCCATCCCGGTGTCCACCTCGACGGCGGCCCGGTCGGTGGAGCGCCGGCGCCCCATCAGCCCGTACCGCTGGGTGGCTGCGCGGCGGCGGGCGTGGCGCTTCGCGCGGCGGTGACCAGGGCGCGGTGCAGCAGCCGGGAGTCGCCGATCATCCGTCGCAGGCGGCGTTCCAGGCCGGCGATGGGGATCAGGTTCTGCGGTGCCCGAGGGTCCTTGTACGGGGTGGAGGCGAAGCGGGGCAGGGTCACCACGGACAGGTCCGCCAACGCGACCGCCGCCGCGATGTCCAGCTCGGTGGAGCACTCCACCCGGACGATGCCCGCCCACGGGGCGCCCCCGGCGACCGGCAACCGCAGGTACCACGACCAGCCGCCCCACGCGGTGCCGAGCCGGAACACCGGGGAGCGCTGCCCGGCCGTCAGCCCGGTGACCACCGCGGTGAGCCGGGCATCCAGGTACTGACTGTGCTGGGTTTTCACGTAGCCGAGGGTGCGGGGCAGGAGCCGTCGGTTGCGCAGCGGCCCGTCCACCACCAGCAGATCGTCGTCGCTGCGGGCGGCGCCGGAGACCGCCACCTCCAGCGCGGTCAGCGGCCCCTGCACCGCCGCCGGTAGCTTGGCCAGCTCGCCGCTGCCGCCGACCCGGTGCACCGGGTAGTGGACGTTGCCGGCGCGCACGTCCACCGCGGACGGGCTGGCGGTGAAGAGCCCCCGCTCCACCCGGGCACCAGCCAGCTGGGCCGAGCCGCGCTCCAGGTCGCAGCGGACCACCCCGGCCGCGTACGAGGCGGCCAGCCCCGGGTACGAGACCCCGTCGGGCTCGGTCAGCCACAGGCTGGCGTCGTTTCGGCGTACCCCGTCGACGAGGAGGATCACGGCCGGGGGGTGGACGCCGGGCCGGGGCCCGACCGCCCGCCAGTCGACCGCGGGCAGCTCGTGGTCGGCCTCGACCCGGGCGCTGCTGGGTGCGGCCGGGCCGCCGGCGGCGGCCTCGAACGAGGCCCCGTACGCCGGGTCCCACGCGTCGACGAAGAAGCGGGTCACCCGGGTCGCCTCCGTCCGCCGTCGGCGTTCACCGGCCGGTCCGTTCGATCCGGGCCGACCGGGCGTCCTTGCGGACCTCGAAGCGGACCGGTATGCGCTCGGCCAACGCCGGCACGTGGGTGACCACGCCGACCATCCGGTCGCCCCGCGCGGCCAGGTTCTCCAACGTGGCCGCCACCGTGTCGAGGGTCGCGGTGTCGAGCGTGCCGAACCCCTCGTCCAGCACGATGGACTCCAGGCTGGCCGCGGTGGTCGACATCCCGGCGAGCTGTTCGGCCAGGGCCAGCGCGAGCGCCAGCGACGCCTGGAAGGTCTCCCCGCCGGAGAGGGTGCGTACGCCCCGGCGCAGGCCGGCGTCGTGGTGGTCCACGACGAAGAACTCCCCCTTGTCGTGGACCAGGTCGTACTGGTCGCTGGAGAGTTCGCGCAGAATCCGCGACGCCCCGTCCACCAGCAGATCGAGCGCCTCGGTGAGCAGCCACCGTTCGAAGTTGTTCGCCCGCAGATGCCCGGCGAGCGCGCGGGCCACCTGCGCCTCACGCTCGTAGGTGGCGCGCTGCTCGCGCAGCTCACCGGCCTGCTCCCGGCGGCGGGTCACCTCCCGCAGCTGCGCCTCGGCCCGTTCGAGGGCGACCGCCGTGTCGCGGCCCGGGTCGTCGGTGGCCGGCACCCCGGCCGCCTCGAGTAGCCCGCCGATCCGCACCTCCACCGCGGCCACCTGCGCCTCGGCCGCGCTCACCGCCGCCACCCGGTCGGCGCGCTCGGAGCGCCGCCGCGCCACTTCGGCGGCGGCCCAGTCGGTCAGCGTCGTCCACGCCGCGGCCACGTCCTCCCGGTCGGTGGCCGGCGGGCCGAAGCGGGCCAGCCCGTCCCGGGTCGCGTCGAAGGCCCGCCAGGTGGTGCGGAGCCGTTCCTGTGCGGTGTCCACCGCGGCCCGGGCCCGGCGGGCCTCGTCCCGGCCGGCGCGGACCGCCGCCGCCGACTCCTCCAACTCCTGCCGTAGCCGCCCGTGCTCGGCCACCGCCTGGTGCAGCGCCGCCGGCTCCGGGGCGTCGGCCAGCTGGGTGCGCAGGGCGGCCAGCCGTTCGTCGAGCTGTTCCTGCCGGACCCGCGCCGCCACCAGCTCTCGTTCCCGCTCGCGGACGGCGCCGTCCCGCTGCGCCACGATGGCCTTGGCCGTCTCGCTGGCCGCGCGCGCCGCCTTACCGGCCGCGACCGCCGCCGACACCGCCGCCTCGGCCGGGATCGCCGGCACCTGGGCGACGGTCTGCTCGCAGACCGGGCAGGTGGCCCCGTCGTGCAGCGGCTCCCGCAGCGCCACCGCCAGGTCGGTCGCCTTGGCTTGCTCATGCGCCTGGAAGGCCGCCGCCAGGTCGGCCTCGGCCCGCTCGGCCGCCGCCTGTGCCGCGGCCAGCTCCGCCGTCGCCGCCGCGTGCCCGGCCTGGGCCGCCGCCACCGCCGCCCGGACCGTCTCGGCCTCGCCGGCCAGCCCCGCCCGATCGTCGTACGCCCGCAGCAGCAGGCGCAGCGCGCTCTCGTCGCCGGCCGCGGTCAGCTCGCCGCGAAGCTTCTCCTCCCGCTCCTCGGCGAGCGCCACCACGGTCGTGGCCTCGTCCGCGTCGGTCTGCGCGGTCGCCACCGCCCGGGCGACCTCGGCCACCCCGGCGGGGGCGCGTACGGCGTCGAGTACGGACAGGTCGGTGTCGAGGGCGGTCAGCGCCGCGCCCGCCTCCCGCGCCGCGGTGTGCGCCGCCGCGCGTTCGGGAACGGCGGCGGTGACGGCGGTGGCCAGCTCCCGCATCTGCTCGACGCGGACCGACACCTCGTCGAGGATGGCGTCGTCGATGTCGGTGAGCCCGGTGAGCGTCTGGTTGACCACCTCGAACTTCGCCTCGGCCTGGCTGGCCCGGGTCCCCGCCTTCTCCCGCACCTGCTCGTAGACGCCGAGGCCGAGCAGGTTGACCAGGATCTCCTGCCGTTTCGCCGGTCGGGCATGCAGGAAGTCGGCGAACTGCCCCTGCGGCAGCAGCACACAGCTGGTGAACTGCTCATACGGCAGCCCGACCGCCGTCAGCACCGCGTCTTCCATCTCGGCGACCGTGCCGGCGAGCACTTCACCCAGGTCCTCCGGGCTGAGCCCGGTGTCGAGCTTGGCCGGGTCGAAGCCGGGCGGCATGAGCTGCAGGCCGGCGCCGGAGGTCTTGACGTTGCCCCGGCTGTCCCGCCGGACCACCCGGGTGGCCACGTAGCGGTCACCGGCCGACTCGAAGACCAACCGGACCCGCGCCTCGGCCGCCGACGGGGCGAGGGCGTTCGCCAACCCGCGGGTGCCACCCCACCGGGGTACGGTGCCGTAGAGCGCGAAGCAGATGGCGTCCAACACGGTGGACTTGCCGGAGCCGGTCGGTCCGACCAGCGCGAAGAAGTCGGCGTCGGTGAAGTCGATCGTCGTCGCCGCGCGGAAGACGGTGAAGCCGTCGAGATCCAGTCGCATCGGCCGCATCAGTGCTCGACCTCCTCGAAGAGCTCGTCGAAGAGCCCCCGGACGTCGTCGTCGGCGTGCCCCCGGTCGTCCAGGTAGTCGCCGAAGAGCTCCCGCGGTGACCGGCCGGCGCGCTGGGCGACGCGGGCACCGCCGCCGGGCGCGGACACCAGCTCCGGATCGATCCTGATCTCCAGGGCGCGGGGGAGGAGTTCCTGCACCTCCTCGCGGAGGCCGGCCCGGGGCTGCTCCCGGACGAAGACCCGCAGCCAGGCATCCGGCACCTCGACCTCGGCGAGCTGCGCGAGCGTGCCCCGGACGGTCCGCAGGGTGGCGGCGGCGGGGATGGGCACCTCGCGCACCTGGGCGGCCGTGGTGGCGGTCACCTCGACCACGGTCACCGACGGGATGTTCTCCTGCTCGCCGAAGTCGACCGCCAGCGGGCTGCCGCTGTAGCGGATCGGGCACCCGCCGTCGACCCGCTGGGCGCGGTGCAGGTGACCGAGGGCGACGTAGTGCGCGGTGCCGGGGAAGACCGTCGCCGGCACCGCGTAGCCGAGGACGGTGTGCGCGTCCCGTTCGCCGCCGCCGGTCGCCGCCCCGACCACGGTCAGGTGGGCGGTGACCAGGTGCACCCGGTTCGGTTCGGTGAAGCCATCGGTCAACCGGGCGACGATCCGCCCCAGGTGGTCGGCGTACGTCTGGTTTGCCTCGGCCGCGGTCAGCTCATACATCTCCACGGCCCGGACCGCGTACCGCTGGGACAGGAACGGGAGCGCGGCGAGCTGCCAGCGTTCGCCGCCGCCGGTCGTACCGTCGATGATGTGCTCGTTGGGGTCTTCGCGGACGCTGCCCCGCAGGGTGATCCCGGCGGCGTCGGCCCAGGGCCGCAGCGCGTCCAGCGCCGCGCCGTTGTCGTGGTTGCCGCCGATCGCGACGACGTCGGCACCGGTACGGCGCAGCGCGGTCAGCGCCCGGGTGACCAACCGGGTCGCCTCGGGGGTGGGGGCGGCGGTGTCGTAGAGGTCGCCGGCGATGATGATCAGATCCGGCGCTTCCCGCCGCGCCACCTCGATCACTCCGGCGAGGACGGCCTTCTGCTCCTCGGCCCGGGACTGTCCCTTGAGGACCTTGCCGACGTGCCAGTCGGAGGTGTGCAGGATCTTCACGGCTCAAACCACCTCAGAACGGGATGTCGTCGTCGCCGGAGCCCACCACGGCGAACGGGTCGGCCGACTGGGTGATCGACCGGAGTGTCTGGGAGGGCACCGTACCCGCCTCCGCGACCCGTGTCGCCCAGGCAGGGAACGGAAATTCCAGGCAGAGAGGCACCGGGATGTCGGGCTGGTTGACGAACATCGTGCCCGGTTTCGCCAGCAGCGCCCGCTGCCGCTGCGCCGGCGGGAGGAAACCGTACTCGGGGCGGGACGCCTCGGCCGGGTCGAGCCGACCGACCACCCGGACCGCCGAGTTCGTGACGATGCGCCGCTCCACCTCGCTGGCGGTCTGCTGCGCGCCGACCAGGATCACCCCGAGGGAGCGGCCCCGCTCGGCGATGTCCAGCAGCACCTCCTTGATCGGGGAGGAGCCCTCGCGGGGGGCGTACTTGTTGAGCTCGTCGAGGACGACGAAGAGCAGCGGCTTGGCCGTGCCGGTCTTCTCCTTGCGCTCGAACTCGCTCTTGAGCGTCACACCGACCACGAACCGCTGCGCCCGATCCGGCAGGTTGTGCAGGTCGACCACGGTGACCTGCGCCGACTCCGCGGTGTTGATCCGGTGCGGGCGCCGGGTGGCCAGATCGCCGCGGATCAGCCGGGACAGGTCCTTCTTACTGCCGATCAACCGGCGGGCGAAGGCGTTGACGGTGCCGAGGCCGACCGCGCTGCCGGCCCAGTCGCCCCGGGTCTCGTCGTTGTTGAGCTGCTCGACGATGTGATCGACCAGGTCGGCGTAGCTGCCGAGGCGGACCCCGTCGATGCTCACCCCACCGTCGGCGGGCTGCGCGTACCGGGCCAGGTGGGCGGTGACCGAGTGCACCACCATCGTGTACTGCTGGCGCTCGTCGTCGGCGTCGGCGAAGACGTACGGCAGGAGGCGGTCGGCGCAGAACTCGTCGAGCGTCCAGTAGAAGCTGTCCACCCCGCTGAGCCGACTGCTCACATCCGGCGTGCCGGTGGCGTCACCGGCCCGGGGCGGAGCGTAGACGCGTACGTCGGGGAAGGCCGCGGCGTCCAGACCGAGCCGGGCGTACGCCGTGCGGGTCGACTCGTCCAGCCGGGTGTTGGGGTGGTCGAGGAAGAGCAGGTCCTCGCCCTTGACGTTGAAGATCAATGCCTTGGCGTTGACCGCGTCACCGCCCAGGACGCCGGAGCGGAAGACCGAGTAGAGCAGGAAGGTGGCGAAGCTCGTCTTGGTGGCGACGCCCGAGATGCCGGAGATGGAGACGTGCGCGCCCCGGGTGCCGTCGAGGAAGTCGGCGTTGAGGTAGACCGGCACCCCGTCGCGGCCGGTGCCCATCGGGATCCGCCGCTCCATCCGGTCGAAGTGCAGCGCCCGGGCCCGGGCGTCCCCCTCGGCCCGGTGCACGACGGCGCCCGGCGACGGCGGGACGTAGAGCTCCGGGTCGACCCGGGTGGTGGTGATCTCGGCGGCCTCCTGCACCTGGGCGGGGAGCATGCCGTCGGCGATCGCGAAGACGTCGGAGTCGAACTGGGCGCCCTCGTGTCGGGCGCGCACCTGGGTGACCACCCCGGCGATCGTCACCGGCTCCCGGTCCGGCAGCTCGCGGCGGGTGGCCACCACGTCGTCGAGCTGCAGGTAGCTGGTGGGGGAGACCGCCGTCCAGAACTGCAGCGGGGTGGCGTCGGCGGTGCCGAGCACCCGGCCGACCAGCTCGCCCGGGCCATCCACGGCGTCGTCGGTCATCGGGTCACTCCGCGGGGCTGGGGGGCGAGGTCGGCAGACACGTCCTGCATCCTGCCCGAGACCTACGACCGACCGCCACGTGACGCGGCGGAGACCACGCCGTGCCCGCCCCGCACCCGCGCTGGGCCAGTGAGCGAAGGGCGTGCTGGGCGGCGAGCGCGACGGGCGGCCCGGCCGGGTGATCATCAGCGGATTCGCCACGAGCGGGGCGGGAGCTGGGCGATGCTGTATCGGATGAAAGTGTGGGAGGAGTTGCTGCGGACGCCCCGCGGTCGGTTCAAGGCGCTGGTCGCGCTGGCGGCGGTGCTGCCGGCGATAGCGGCGGCGATCATCGCGGCGCTCGGGTTCCAAGCCGTCCGCGGGCTGCCGCCGCAGGTGAGCGCCGTCTGGCCGTACGGCACCTTCCAGGAGCTGCGTTGGCTCTTCGTCTACCACCGCACCATCCCCGGGTTCTTCATCACGTTGGTGGGGATGTCAGCGCTGCGGGGAGTCCTCACCACCGTCATGGCGAAACTGGCCTGGCCGGACGAGGTCCCCTGCCCGTCGTGGCGCTGGCTGCTCCGGCGCAACATCTGGGTCGCCCTCCTGACCGCGGTGATCCTCTCGCCGTGGGTGGCCCTGTCGATGGCGTTCGCCACGACCGGGCTCTCCTGGTATCTGATCGCCTCGCTGTTGCCGCTGTTGCTGCTCGCCCCGTTCCTGCTGCGGGCCGGGGTGGCCGCCGACTGGTGGCGTGGCCTGCCGCGGCTGGAGGTGGTGGGGTGGGCGTGGCTGAACTTCATCTTCCTCACCGTCGCCGGTGCGGTGATGTCGTCGGTGCCCCTGTGGTGGGGTGTCCCGTTGGCCGCCGTCTGCGGCGCGTTTAACGCGCTGCTCTGGCGAAAGGGCGTCGCCGCCGCGGTGGCTCCCGGCCGCCGGGTTCGCCTCCGGCTCGTGCCGGTGGTGCCCCTGCTGGTCGCGCTCATCCTGTTTAGCTTCCCGGCGATGCCGCTGATCGCCGAGGAAGTCCAGGGCGGGCGTGGTGGGTGGCGACCGCCGATCATGACCGAGCCGTTACCGGACTCGGTCCCGTACGCGGTGATCGCCCTGGGCGGGCACGACTCCGAGTACGACGGGGAACCGGCGGTGGATCCGCGGGTGGAGCGGTACTCCTACCTCGGGCTGGACGAACAGGACCGGCCCTTGCCGTACACGGCGGTGGCCACCCACCGGTCGTTGGGCGAAAGCGCGGCCCTGCTGGCGGAGCATGTCAAGGTCCTGCACGAGCGGACCAACCGGCCGATTGCCCTGCTCGGGCACAGCGAGGGGGCCATGGTGGCCCGGACCTACCTGGAGCGGTGGCCGGTGACGGAGGTGGAGGCGGTGCTGCTGTTCAGCCCGCTGGTGATGCCGGGCCGGGTGTATTACCCGCCCGCGCAGATCAGGCGGGGGTGGGGCGTCGTGGCCGGTTGGGAGCTACGGCTGCTGCAGTCGCTCTGGAACATCACCGACACCTCGGACGAGGTGCCGGACCAGGACTTCATCCGTTCGCTGCTTTCCGATGCCCCGTTCTACCGGAACCGCACGCTCTGCCCGGTGGCGGGAGTGCGGATGGTGGCCTTCCTGCCGACGGTCACCGCGATCGAGGCACCGCCCGGCCAGTACCACCGGATCCCGGTCTACGAGCTGCCCGCGTTCCATGGTGAGCTGGTCGGCCGGTTTGATGTCGCGGACCTGGTGCTCGACTTCCTCTCCGGCGAGTCGGTGCAGCGCTCGGAGATGCAGTACGAGGTGCTGCAGCGGTTCGGTGCGGCCTGGCAGCCACCTCCGTTGGCCCTGCGGATCAATCCGGTCTGGTCGGCGGGCCGGGAGGCCGACCCCGCCTTCACCGGCCGGATATGCGAGGCCCGCAATGGGTCAGCGGGCGTAGCGGAGCAGTAGCCCGCCGTCGCCGGCGGCGAGCACGTGCCGCAGCGGCAGGTGCCGCACCGGACTGGGCTCCCCGGCGCTGATCCGGCCCGGCCCGGCGCCGGCGAGCAGCGGGGCGACGGTCAGGCAGACCTCGTCCACCAGGTCGGCCGCGGTGAGCGCGCCGAAGAGGCGCGGACCGCCCTCGCAGAGCAGCTGGCCGAGCCCGCGGCGACGCAGCTCGGCCAGGCCGGCGGCGAGGTCCACCCGGCCGTCGCCGCATTCGACGAGGTCGGCGACGTCGGCCAGGCCGGGCGGGGCGGTGGCGGCGGCGTGCGTGAGCACGATCGGGCGTACCGGTGCGTCAGCGAGGGCGGGATGGGTCGGGTCGAGGTTGACCGAGCCGGAGACCACGACCAGGGTCGGGCACTCCGGTAGGCCGTGCTCCCGGCGCCAGGCGCGGCGTCGTTCGTCCAGGCGCAGTGGCCGGTACCGCTCGTGGCGCATCGTGCCGGCGGCGACCACGAGACCGTCGCAGAGCATCCGCAGCAGTCGAAAGACCCGCTTGTCCGGCTCGCCGGAGAGACCGGCCGAATAGCCGTCAACGGTGACCGCGCCATCCACGCTGGTCACAAAGTTCACGCGCAGGTGTGGTCGATCGGCCCGGCCGTAGCGGGCGGTGAGCTCCCAGTCGTCGAGTGGTGTGCTGGATGGTGTTGGCCAGAGGGCGGTAATTGGCGTTCCGACGGTCATTCGCTGGCCGGACCCGTGACCGGAGGGGGCGGCTGAGGGGTACGGTGCTGACAGTCACACCAGTTTCGGCCGCGACAGTCGTTGTGCCGCCTCGCCCGGCACGCTCGGCAGATCATGGTCGCAGCTTATTCTGCGGGAGGACGGGATAGCATGCCGCGTCAGATCTTCCAGCTGAGGATTTCCCTGGCCGGGGTCCGGCCGCTGGTCTGGCGCCGGGTGCTGGTCCCGGGCGGCTTCACCCTCGACCGGGTGCACCGGGTGGTGCAGCACGCGATGGGTTGGCGGGACTGCCACCTGCATTCGTTTGAGGTCGACGGCGAGCAGTACGGGGAGCCCGATCCGGACGGTGAGCTGTCGCTCCGCGATGAGCTGGACGTGCGGCTGGACGCGGTCGTCGGTAAGGGCAACCGGTTCCACTACACCTACGACTTCGGCAACTGGTGGGAGCACGATCTGGTGGTGGAGGACGTCCTCCTGGCGGATCCGGACGAGCGCTACCCCGACTGTTTGGATGGGGAGCGGGCGTGCCCGCCGGAGGATGTCGGCGGTGCGGCTGGCTACCTGGCGCTGCTGGCCGCGTTCGCCGATCCGGGGCATCCCGAGCACCACACGTTGCGTGACTGGGCGGGGGACCGCTTTGATCCGGCCGTCTTCGATTCCGGTCGGGCGGGCACGCTGCTTCGTCGATTCTGCTGACCTATCTCGCCGTTTCGGGTCGCTGACCCGGAATAAGCACCATTTCGCGGCGCGGATCGCGGGCGCGCGGTAACGATCTGGGAATCGCTCCCATCGGCCTATTGACACGTCTGACACCTCCCGGCAATCTCATGGGAGCGTTCCCAGTGGTGTGGTACGGCTCATTTGTCCACGCCGGACCGTCGTCGAATCCATCATCGTCGGTCGACGCCCCGTACCGCATCTCCCATCACGACAGACGCAGCCTCACATCGAAAAGAGGGGTCAGGATGAGCCTCACCACGCGGCGTTCCCGCCTGGCGGCCAGCGCCCTTGCCGCGATCACCGCCGTCGGCGGCCTCGCGGCCTGCGGCAACGACGACGAACCGGCGGCGGGCGAGAAGCCCAGCAAGCTAATCGTTGAGACGTTCGGTGAGTTCGGCTACGAAGAACTCATCAAACAGTACGAGAAGGACACCGGCATCAAGATCGAGTTGCGCAAGACCGCGCAGCTGGGTGAGTACCGACCCAAGCTGGTGCGCTACCTGGCCACCGGCAAGGGTGCGGGCGACGTGGTCGCGCTCGAGGAGGGAATCCTCAACGAGTTCAAGTCCAACCCGCGCAACTGGGTGGATCTCGCCCCGCTGGTCGACGACCTTTCCGAGGACTACCTGCCCTGGAAGTGGGAGCTGGGCAAGGCGCCGGACGGCCGACTGATGGGTCTGCCGACCGACGTCGGCAGCCTCGCCGTCTGCTACCGCAAGGACCTCTTCGAGGCGGCCGGGCTTCCCACCGAGCGGGATGAGGTCTCGGCGCTCTGGCCGGACTGGGAAAGCTTCCTGGAGACCGGCCGCGCGTACCAGGAGGGCAGCGGCGGCAAGGCCCTCATCGACTCGATCACCGCCGTCTCCGACGCGTCACTGTTCCAGCAGGGTGACGACCTCTTCTACGACAAGGAGAACAACATCATCGCGGACACCAGCCCCGCGGTGAAGGCGGCCTGGGACACCGCGATCTCGATGGTTGACATCTCCGCCAAGGCCGCGACCTGGTCACCGGAGTGGTCCGCCGGCTTCAAGCAGGGCAGCTTCGCGGCCACCTTCTGCCCGTCCTGGATGCTCGGCATCGTCGCGGAGAACTCCGGTGAGGCGAACAAGGGCAAGTGGGACGTGGCGGCGGTGCCCGGCGGCGGCGGCAACTGGGGCGGCTCCTGGCTGGCCGTGCCGGAGCAGAGCTCGTACCACGAGGAAGCGGCGAAGCTCGCCGAGTTCCTGACCAACGGCACCAGTCAGGTGGAGGCCTTCAAGGCCAAGGGTCCGCTCCCCACCCACCTGGAGGCGCTGCAGGACGAGACCTTCCTCAGCTACACCAACGAGTACTTCAGTGACGCCCCGACCGGGAAGATCTTCGGCGAGAGCGTCAGCAAGATCGAGCCGATCCACCTGGGGCCGAAGCACCAGGCGGTGAAGGAGAACGCCTTCGGGCTGGCCCTGCGAGCGTTCGAGAACGGACAGGCCAGTGAGGACGAGGCCTGGCAGCAGTTCATCAAAGATGCCCAGATTCAGGGCGCCTTCTGAGTGAATCCGACCTGGTGGCGTTCGGAAATCGTTCCGGGCGCCACCGGTCGGTCCCGGACCGGGGTGCGGCCACCTGCTGGTACTGCGTGGTGCGTGGCGCCCTGCGCGAGGGCACGGACCCTGCCAGGAAAGGAATCCCCATGAGCCACCGTAAGCGAGCCGCCGGTCGACCTGGCCTCCCAGCACCACAGGGCGGCGCGGAACGCAGCGGAGCGCTGACATGAGTCACTCGACCACCGCGGCGCCGCCGACCCCGGCAGCACCACCCCCGCCCGGCGGTACCCGCAAGCGCCCGCGCCGCTCCCTGGCCCACCTGGACATCAAGTACTCGCCGTACCTCTACATCGCGCCGTTCTTCCTGATCTTTGGCATCTTCGGGCTCTACCCGATGCTGCGTACCCTCTGGATGTCGCTGCACGACTGGGACATGATCGGAGATCGCACCTTCATCGGGTTGGACAACTACACCCGGCTGCTCTCCGACGACTACTTCTGGAACGCGCTGGTCAACACCTTCGGCATCTTCGCACTGTCGACCGTCCCGCAGCTGTTGCTGGCGCTCTTCCTGGCGAACCTGCTCAACCGCACCCTGCTGCGGGCCAAGACCTTCTTCCGGATGGCCATCTTCATCCCGAACGTTGTCTCGGTCGCCGCGGTCGCGATCGTCTTCGGCATGCTCTACCAACGGGAGTACGGGCTGGTCAACTGGCTGCTCGGGTTCGTCGGGATCGACCAGATCGACTGGGACGGGCAGACCTGGAGCTCCTGGACGGCGATCGCGTCCATGGTCAACTGGCGGTGGACGGGGTACAACACCCTGATCCTGCTCGCCGGCATGCAGGCGATCCCCCGGGACCTCTACGAGGCGGCGGAGATCGACGGTGCCGGCCAGTGGCGGCAGTTCTGGCGGATCACCCTGCCGCTGCTCCGGCCGACGTTCATCTTCGTGGTCATCCTCTCCACGATCGGCGGGATGCAGCTCTTCACCGAACCGCTGCTCTTCGCCAACGGCAACATCATCGGCGGCACCCAGCGCGACTTCCAGACCCTGGCCATGTACATGTACGAGATGGGTATCACGAATTTGAACAGCGCCGGTTACGGGGCGGCTGTCGCCTGGGCCCTCTTCATGATTATCGGCCTGATGTCGCTGCTCAACTTCGTCCTCGTCCGCCGCGCGGCCAAGTGAGGAGCCCTCGATGATCTCCGCATCCAAGCGCCTCTGGCGCACCAGTCCGTTGACCTACCTGGCCCTCGTCCTGGCGACCCTACTGTCGATCTACCCCTTCTACTACGTGGTGGTGATCGGCACCCGTACCCTGGACTCGATCAACGATGTGCCGCCGCCGGTCACCCCCGGTGGTGCCTTCACCGACAACTTCGGCCGGGTCCTCGACAACGACGCGGCCAACTTCCTCACCGGCATGATGAACTCGATCATCGTCTCCTCGGTGGTCACCGTGTCGGTGGTCCTCACCGGCTCGCTGGCCGGCTTCGCCTTCGCGAAGCTGCGCTTCCGGGGCCGCAACGTCCTGCTGCTCTCCATCATCGTGACGATGATGATCCCCACCCAGCTGGGCATCATCCCGCTCTGGGGAATGATGCAGACGTTGGGGTGGTACGACACGCTCTACGCGGTCACCGTGCCGTTCCTGGTCACCGCCTTCGGTGTCTTCATGATGCGGCAGTACGCCAGCCAGGCGGTCTCCGACGAGCTGATCGAGGCCGGCCGGGTTGACGGGGCCAGCACCCTGCGGATCTACTGGAACATCGTGCTGCCCGCGCTGCGCCCAGCAGCCGGGGTCCTGGGGCTGCTGACCTTCATGGAGACCTGGAACTCGTTCCTCTGGCCGTACGCGGTGCTCACCCCGGAGAACCCGACGCTGCAGGTCTCCCTCTCCTTCCTGTCGTACGCGTACTACACCGACTATTCGCAGGTCTTCGCCGCCACCGCCGTCGGCACCCTGCCACTGGTCATCGTCTTCCTCCTATTCGGTCGCCAGATCATCGGCGGGATCATGGAAGGTGCCGTCAAGTCGTGAGCAATCCTGCGAGTCCACCCGCCGCCGACGTTCTCGCCGAGCGCCCGCCGCTGACCTTCCCGCCTGGCTTCCTCTGGGGCGCCGCCACCGCGGCCTACCAGATCGAGGGCGCGGCGGCCGTCGGCGGCCGGACCCCGTCGATCTGGGACACCTTCAGCCACACCCCGGGTCGGGTGGTGGGCGGGCACACCGGTGACGTGGCGTGCGACCACTACCACCGGCTCGACTGGGACGTCGCCCTCATGGCCGAGCTGGGGCTGAAGTCGTACCGCTTCTCGGTCTCCTGGCCTCGGGTGCAGCCGGGCGGCACCGGCCCGATCAACCAGGAGGGACTGGATTTCTACCGGCGGCTGGTGGACCAACTGTTGGCGAACGGCATTGAGCCGTGGCTGACGCTCTACCACTGGGACCTGCCGCAGCCGCTGGAGGACGCGGGCGGCTGGCCGGCCCGGGACACCGCCGCCCGCTTCGCCGACTACGCCGCCCTGGTCGCCGGCGCGCTCGGTGATCGGGTCCGGTACTGGACCACGCTCAACGAGCCATGGTGTTCGGCGTTCCTCGGGTACGGCTCCGGGGCGCACGCCCCGGGTCGGTCCGACCCCGCCGCCGCGGTCCACGCCGGTCACCACCTGCTGCTCGGCCATGGGCTGGCCGTGCCGGCGCTGCGGGCGGCGGCCCGGTCCGAGGTCCAGGTCGGGGTGACGCTCAACCTGTACCCGGTGACCCCGGCCACCGACTCGCCCGACGACGCCGACGCGGCCCGCCGGATCGACGGGCTGGCGAACCGGTTCTTCCTCGACCCACTGCTGCGCGGGTCGTACCCGGCGGATCTGATGTCCGACCTCAGGCAGGTCACCGACTTCGGGCACGTGCGTGCGGAGGACCTGACCACCATCGCCGCCCCGCTGGATCTGGTCGGAATCAACTACTACAGCCGGCACGTGGTCGCTGCGCCGACGGTGACGGCCCCACCGGAGCCGTACTGGCGTAAACCGTCGTGCTGGCCCGGCAGCGAAGCCGTCCGCTTTGTCACCCGGGGCATACCGGTCACCGACATGGACTGGGAGATCGACCCTCCCGGGCTGGTCGAGACTTTGCGGCGCGTGTACGAGGAGTACACCGACCTGCCGCTCTACATCACTGAGAACGGTTCGGCTTTCGTGGATGCGGTCGTGGACGGTCGGGTGGACGACCCGGACCGAACGGCCTACTTCGAGGCACATCTGCGCGCCGCACATCAGGCGATCGCCGCGGGTGTCCCGCTGCACGGCTATTTCGCCTGGTCGTTGATGGATAACTTCGAGTGGGCCTGGGGTTACACGAAGCGCTTCGGCATGATTCACGTCGACTACCGCAGTCAGGCCCGCACCCTGAAGTCCAGCGGTCGCTGGTACGCCGAGACAATCCGACGTAACGGTCTGGCCGCAGAATAGGCTCGAACCAGCTATCCGGGTGGTCCCGGTGCCACCCGGGTGGGCATCGGGGCCTTCCGCCGTCGGAGGAGCAAACGATGACAACGCAGCGCACCCGCTCGCTCGGGCGCCCGACTCTCGATGCGGTCGCCGCACGTGCCGGCGTTGGCCGTGGCACGGTCTCCCGCGTCGTCAACGGTTCACCCCAGGTCAGTCCCGAGGCCCGCGCCGCGGTGCAGCGGGCCATCGCGGAACTGGGATACGTGCCGAACCGGGCCGCTCGCGCCCTGGTCACCCAGCGGACCGACTCGATCGCACTGGTGGTGTCAGAATCCGGGGACCGGGTGTTCGCCGAGCCGTTCTTCGCCGGCATCGTGCGGGGCGTCAGCTCTGGCCTGCTGGGAACCCCGTTCCAGCTCTGGCTCGTCATGGTTCAGTCCCCGATCGAGCGGGAACGGGTCGAGCACCACCTGACCAACCAGCACGTCGACGGCGTCCTGCTCTTGTCGCTGCACGACGCCGACCCGCTGCCCACGCTGCTAGAAGAGCGGGGCCTGCCCACCGTGCTCGGCGGCCGGCCAGCCCAGATGATGCACTCCGACGCGGAGCCGGCCTGGCTCGTGGACGCGGACAACGTCGGTGGGGCCCGGCGCGCGGTGGAGTACCTCGTCGGGCGGGGACGGCAGCGGATCGCGACCATCGCCGGCCCCCAGGACATGGGTGCCGGCCTGGGGCGGCTGACCGGCTACCAGGAGGCGGTCGCGAAGACGCCGAGTGGGGGAAGGCCAGACCTGATCGCGTACGGGGACTTCAGCGAGGGCAGCGGGGAGGCTGCGATGCGTCAGCTGCTGGCCGCGTGCCCGGACCTGGACGCGGTCTTCGCCGCCTCGGACCTGATGGCGTTCGGTGCGCTCCGGACGTTGCGGGAAGCCGGTCGGCGGGTGCCGGAGGACGTGGCCGTGGTGGGCTTCGACGACGCGCCGATCGCCCGTCAGTCGGACCCGCCGCTGACCACCGTCTTCCAGCCGATTGAGGAGATGGGACGGCAGATGGCCCAGTTGCTGGTGTCCCGGATCCGTGGCGAGCAACGGGCCACCACCAACATCCTGCTGGACACCGAGTTGGTCGAGCGCGCCAGCACCTGACCGCCTCCGATGGGTCTGCACCGGGAGGTGGTGTCCGGTGCAGCGAATTTTTAGGTGTAGCGGCGGAGTTCGCGGCGGGCCAGGGCGGCCTTGTGGACTTCGTCCGGCCCATCGGCGAGACGTAGGGTGCGGGCCTGGGCCCAGAGCGCCGCCAGCGGGGTGTCCTGGCTGACGCCAGCGCCCCCGTGCGCCTGGATCGCCTTGTCGATCACCCATTCCGTCATCGACGGTGTGTCGATCTTGATGGCTTGGATCTCGGTGTGCGCGCCCTTGTTGCCGACCGTGTCCATCAGCCAGGCCGTCTTGAGCACCAGCAGCCGGGACTGCTCGATGCGGACCCGCGCCTCGGCGATCCACTCGCGCACCACACCCTGCTCGGCGATCGGCCGGCCGAACGCCACCCGGTCGAGGGCGCGCCGGCAGAGCAACTCCAGCGCCCGCTCCGCCATGCCGATCAACCGCATACAGTGGTGGATTCGGCCGGGGCCGAGCCGGGCCTGGGCGATCGCGAAGCCGGCCCCCTCCGTACCGATCAGATTCTCCACCGGCACCCGGACGTCATCGAAGTCGATCTCGGCATGGCCACCGTGCGGGCCGTCGTGGTAACCGAAGACACGCAGCCCGCGCCGGACGGTGACCCCAGGCGTGTCCCGCGGCACCAGGATCATGCTCTGCTGCCGGTGCCGGTCGGCCGACGGGTCGGTCCGGCCCATCACCACGAAGATCTGACAGGCCGGGTCCATGGCGCCGGTCGACCACCACTTGCGGCCGCTGATCACGTAGTGGTCGCCGTCGCGGGTGATCCGGGTGGCGATGTTGGTGGCGTCGGAGGAAGCGACCTCCGGCTCAGTCATGCAGAACGCCGAGCGGATCTCCGCCGCCAACAGCGGACGCAGCCACCGCTGCCGCTGCGCCTCGGTGCCGAACTCGGCCAGCAGTTCCATGTTGCCGGTGTCCGGTGCCGCACAGTTAAGCGCCTCCGGCGCGAGGTGCGGGCTCCGGCCGGTCAGCTCGGCGAGCGGAGCGTACTGCAGGTTGGTCAGCCCGGCGCCGTGGTGGGGGTCGGGGAGGAAGAGGTTCCACAGGCCCCGCTGGCGGGCCGCTGCCCGCAACTCGGCCAGTACCGGCGGCCGAGTCCACTGGTCTGCGGCAGCCGCGACCTGCTCGGCGTAGACCGCCTCGGCCGGGTATACCTGCTGCTCCAGGAAGTCGGTCAGCTCGGCCCGCAGCCGTTCGGTGTGGGCGTCGTAGGTGAAGTCCATCAGCTCCTCCTGGTGACGGCGGTCAGCCCGTACGCGACCAGCGGTGCGACCATCTCGCCGATCTGGTCGAAGCCCTCGCCGAGGGTCTGCCCCTGGCGGTGCCGGTAGTGGATGCCCTCGCAGATCACCGCGAGTTTGAAGCACCCCAGGGCCACATGCCAGTCCAGCGGGCCGACATCGATCCCGCTGCGGCTCGCGTACCGCTCGATCAGCTCGGCACCGGCCGGGAAGCCGGCTCGGGGCCCGAGCCCGTCGGCGACGGGATTGTTCGGGACCCCATCCCCGCCCATGGCATCCCAGTAGGTCAACAGGAGGCCCAGGTCGGCCAGGGGGTCGCCGAGGGTGGCCATCTCCCAGTCGAGCACCGCCCGAACGGCGACCGGGCTGACGGTGGCGAGGAGGTTGTCCAGCCGGTAGTCGCCGTGCACGATCCGCCCCGGGCCGGAACTCTCCGGAGCGGTGCTGGCCAGCCGGTCACGTAGCTCGTCAATGCCAGGCAGCGGCCGGCTTCGGGAGCCGTCGAGCTGCCCGGACCAGCGGCGGACCTGGCGGGCGAGAAAGCCCTGCGGACGGCCGAAGTCAGCCAGGCCGACCGTCGCCGGGTCCACGCTGTGCAGCGCGGCGAGGGTGTCCATCATCGCCATCGCCAGCTCCCGTCGCTGCCCGCCGGGGAGGGGGTCGGTCTGCGCTCGGGAGCGGAACACCGTGCCGGGTACGTGGGCCATCAGGTAGAACGGCGCCCCGATCACCTCTGGATCGGTGCAGAGCAGCAGCGCCTTCGGTACCGGCACCTCGGTCGGGGCGAGCGCCGAGATCACCCGGAACTCCCGCGCCATGTCGTGTGCGGTGGCCAGTACGTGGCCCAGGGGCGGCCGGCGCAGCACGATCTCCCGCTCCCCAACAGCGAGCAGGTACGTCAGGTTGGACCGGCCGCCGGCGATCAACTGGGCGCTCAGCGGCCCGGCGGCCAGATCTGGCCGGTGCGCGGCGAGGTGACCGGCGAGCCGGCCCAGATCCAGACCCGGCGGGGAGCCGGTCGGTGCGGAATCGTCGATGGCCGGCTCGGTCATCCGAATAGTTGATGGCAGCTCACTTCCGATGTCAAGGCCGGTATCCGGCCGAGGGCAGCGCGGCCTCGCACGGCCTCGGCGCCTGACGCCCGGGCGTTTGATCGTCGCCAACGGCAGCGGCCTACCTCAGAACGCGACTCTTCCCGGCCCCGAAACCGACCTCTTTTCGGCCCCGAAACTGACCCGTCACCTTGGGTTATGGGTTCTGCAACAGCCGTCGGGGAGGGTCGTACCTGGGGAAGGGAGGAGCACATGATGCGGTGGGGAACACAGACGCTGGTGGTGGACGGGCCCACTCGCCGGGTGGTTCGAGGGCGGGCCGACCTGGTCACCCTCGGCCTGCCGGACGGTGCCGAGCTGGACGTACGCCCAGCGGTCGGCGGCGACCTGCCCGGCGTGGTCGACCTGCACGAGCGGTGTTCGGTGCGCAGCCGCAACCGCCGCTACCACGGTGGGTCGGCTCGGCCTGCGCCGGCTCGGTTGCGTCGACTGTTGGAGCCAGCCCGGGGGGTCACTCTGCTGGCCGCACCGACCACTTCCGATTCGCCAACTGCGCCGGTGGTGGCGATGGCCAATCTGATCGGTGAGGGGGACACGGCCGAGGTGGCGTTGCTGGTACGCGACGACTGGCAGCGCCGTGGGCTCGGATCGGCACTGTTACGGCGGGTTGTGTGGCAGGCGGAGCAGAGCGGGTACGCCGCCTTGGATCTGCACATCCAGGCGGGGAACACTCCGATGCTGCGGGCCGTCCGCCGGTTGGACCGGCCATTGACGGTCGACCGGGACGGCTCGCTGCTCACCCTGACGGTGCCGTTGATCGCCGCCGTCTCTCCGATCAGGGCATCGCTGGACCTATCCGTCGCAACGCGGTGATCGTTCGTTGTGGTCCGCTGTGGATATCAAATTCTTGTCACCATGAGAGATGTCCGCGACAGGGCAAGGTGCAAGGGAGGTGCGAGTGTCCGCCGTGCGCAAATGGCGATGATTTTGGTGGCGCACCCGAACATATTCCCTCGTACTGTTAAAGGAGCACCACCTCACACCCCGAGGGGGCTCCTATGTTTAATGACTTTCTGATCTCTGTCATCCGTACCGCCGTTCCGGTCGCTGTCGGTGCCGTGCTGGCCTGGCTCGCTTCCAAAACGGGAATCATCCTCGACGCTGAATCCTCCGCCGCGTTGACCGCCAGCACGGTCGCCGTCGTCGTCGCCGTCTACTATGCCCTCGCCCGGGCCCTGGAGACCCGGTGGCCCTGGCTCGGTCTGCTGCTGGGCCGGCGGGCGAAGCCGGTCTATGAGGTGTCGCGTACCAATAAGGGCGAGGGCTGAGGCGTTTCGTCTGTCCCACTGCCCGCCGCGGCGGGTGTGGTGGGTGACCGAAAGTCACCCACCACCATCACCTGTGCATCCACCGTTCCTTTCCCGGGATTCATTCTGTTCAGGACGGCGTTGTCAGCTGCACCCAGGGGTTGTTGCAGGTGAAGTTCTGCCCCTGCGTAGCGCATTCGGTTTCCCACACCTCGCCATCAGTCGTCAGCACCTTTACCCAGGCGTCATTGCCGGCGGCGGAGATGGCGACCCCGCAAACGGATTCTCCCGGGTAGTTGGCGTTACCGCTGAGGTCGGTCCAGGTATAGGGCCCCGGCGGTGCTGGTGTGAGACTTCTGCGACCGGCGTAGGTGACCCCGTCCGAAACCACCGCACTGAACTCCTCAGAGTTTGACGGGGCAAGGCTGTCTATGTCAGCGCAGGGTCCGGTGGGGCCGGGTGGCCCAGTGGGGCCGGGTGGTCCGGTGGGGCCGGGTGGTCCGGTGGGTCCCGGTGGTCCTGTTGGGCCGGGTGGTCCAGTGGGGCCGGGTGGTCCTGTTGGGCCGGGTGGTCCNGGGCCGGGTGGTCCTGTTGGGCCGGGTGGTCCAGTGGGGCCGGGTGGTCCGGTGGGTCCCGGTGGTCCTGAGGGGCCCGGCGGCCCGGAAGGGCATGCGTGTCCACACTTTTTGTCCCAGTGTCCGCGGTCCCAGCCTTCCTGGTCCCAGTGTCCGAGGCCCCAGTCCCCCTGGTCCCAGCCCCACTCCTCGTCCGGGTAGGCGGTCGTACTCGTACTCGTGTTCGTACCGCTGCCCCAGACGTGGCCGAAGGCGGGGGCGGTCAGGCCGACGAACGCGAACGTGAGCGGTGTCATGACGCCGATGGCCACCCACCGTTTGCGACCCGCCAGTGGGCCTGCTCTCAGCCTCTGGCGACGATGGCGATTCATGATTCTCCAAGGGCTCCGAGGGATTCCGAAACGACTTCTAATCTTCGTATCCCACGGTCTGTCACTATGTGCGCGGTTTGCGAAACTTATCCGCTCCGACCCTCGCTTGGTGGTGTTGGGTGGGGTTAGGCACCAACTGATGTTGTTCGGGCGGTGGATGGCACCTTGTTGGGCCATCCACCGCCCGTCCATGTGGTGTGGCGTCGTCGTGCGACAGGGGCGGCTCTGCTGTCGACGGAGCCGCTTGCAGCGTCAGACGTTCGGCGGTAGCGCCGTCCGGTCCGGGAAGTTGCCGTAGAGGCGATCGTCGGCGCCGCCGACGGTGACCGCCTGGACCAGCAGGTCGCCACCGACGAAGGCCCCCTTCCAGGAGGCGCCCCGGCCACCGAACGGCTCCTGACGGTCGCCCCGGGAGCGGGGCTTGTTGATGCCGACCTTGAACGCCTGCACGTCCATGGCGAGCTTCGCCGCCTCGTCCTCGTCGTCGCAGGCGAGGGAGGCGACCAGCGCGCCGTTGGAGGCGTTCATCGCGGCGAGGAGTTCGTCGGTGGTGTCCACCACCACGATCGTGTCGACCGGCCCGAACGGCTCGGCGTGCATCAGCCGAGATCGACCGGGTGGGGCGAGCAGCACCGACGGCGCCACGTAGGCGGAGGTGTCCTGTCCGGCGAGGAACGGCGCCCCGTCGAGCCGGCCCCGGTGCAGCGGGACCGCTCCGCCCCGGACTGCCTCGTCGACCTTGCGACGGAGTTCGTCAGCCTTGGCGGCGCTGATCAGGGGCCCGAAGTCCAGCTCGGGGAGGGGGCCGCCGGCGGACCATCCATCGTCGACCGCCAGCGGGTGTCCGAACCGTACGGATCGCACCACCGGCAGGTACATGTCGAGGAACTGATCGACCAGGTTCCGTTGTACGACGAAGCGTGGGTAGGCGGTGCAGCGTTGCTTGCCGTACTCAAAGCCCTTCTTCAGGTGCGTGGCGAGCTGATCCCACCGGGAGAAGTTCCAGATCCCCCAGGCGTTGAGCCCTTCCTGCTCGATGAAGTGCCGCTTGTCGGTGTCCAGCAGAGCTGCCGCCACCTTCCCGCCGTTGGAGCGCCCGCCGACGAACGCCACCGCGCCGACCTCCGGGGCGCGGACCAGCACCTCGGAAAGCTCCTCGCCGCTGCCGGAGAGCAGCGTGGCGGGCAGACCGGCCCGGCGCATTAACGCGTGTGCGACGGTGAGGCAGACCGCGCCCCCCTGTGACGGGGTCTTGGCGATCACGGCGTTTCCGGCGAGGAGTTGCACCAGCTCGGCGTGGACCAGGACGCTCATCGGGTAGTTCCACGAGGCGATGTTGCTCACCGGCCCGGGAAGTGGTTCCCGGCCGTCGGCGAGCATTCGGTCGATCTCGTTGACGTACCACCGGACACCATCGAGTGCCCGGTCAACGTCGGCGCCGGCGAGCCGCCACGGCTTGCCGATCTCCCAGACGAGCAGGAGGGCAAGGAGGTCACGGTGGGCGGACAGGGAATCCAGGGCCGCGGTGACCCGCGCCTTCCGTTCGGCGAGGGGGGTGTCGGCCCAGTCCCGGTGGGCGGCGGCGGCGTGGGCGACCGCGGCGCGAGCGGTCGTCGCGTCCAGCCGGGGGAGGCGGATCAGGGTGGTGTTGTCGACCGGCGTGCGTACGGTGGTCGGGGCGCCGACCGCTCGCCAGTCGCCCTCGATCAGGTTGTGCAGCGTTCGGATGCCGTCTGTCGGGGCGGAGAAGGCTTCGGGGGCGGCGGCCACCGCGCGGTCGAGGACCTCGGACCAGGCGGTCCCGTCGGCGAGTCGTAGAGCCATCGCGATCTCCTCAGGGTTGTCCGGGGAGCGGCGGCGTCGATGGCACCGCTGGTGTGGCGTACTGTCGCCCGCCGCGAGCGGGGGCGGCAACAGTACGTTCGTATGTCAGGACGGTGGGCTGCCTCCGGTCCGCTTATTCAGCGTTTGTGGAGTCGCCCTGTCCCCGTCCTGAACTGGCCGAACACACCAGTTTCAATTGAAGTTCTTGAATGTTGTGAGGAATCTCCAGGTGCGGGCTGGGCCAGTGCCTCGACGCGGCTAAGCCCGTGTCTCGCCGTGCTCGACGCAGACCGCCGCCCAACCGACCGGCAGCACCTGTACTTTCATCCGTCGCCGGCAGTGCCCGCAGTAGCGGGGTGGCTCCAGTTGCCGAGCGGCCCGGCAGGCGGTGTGGTCCCCCTCGTCGGCCGGTGTGCCGCACCTGTCGCACCAGGAGGCGCCGGCTTCCGCCAGGTCGCCGGCCCGCGTCGGGTCGCCGGCCCGCGTCGGGTTGCCGGCCGTCGTCGACGTACCGAGCGGGGCTGAACCCGTCGTGTCGCTGCTCATCCCGGCCAGGCTCACAGCGTCGCGGAGAGCGCCTTGACCGGCATCTTCAGGTCCTGGAGGAGCTCGAGGTCCGTCGTGGCCGGGCGACCCAGCGTGGTCAGGTAGTTGCCGACGATCACCGCGTTGATGCCGCCGAGCAAGCCGCTGCGGGTACCCAGATCGCCGAGCGTGAGCTCGCGACCACCCGCGTACCGGAGGATCGTGCGGGGCATGGCGAGCCGGAACGCGGCGATGGCGCGCAGCGCGTCCTTCCCCTCCACCACCGATCGGTCACCGAGTGGGGTGCCGGGCCGGGGGTTGAGGAAGTTCAGCGGAACCTCGTGCGGGTCCAACTCGGCGAGCTGGGCGGCGAACTCGGCGCGCTGTTCGACGGTCTCCCCGAGGCCGAGGATGCCACCGCAGCACACCTCCATGCCGGACTCGCGGACCATCCGCAGCGTCTCCCAGCGCTCCTCCCAGGAGTGGGTGGTGACCACGTTCGGGAAGTACGAGCGGCAGGTCTCCAGGTTGTGGTTGTAGCGGTGCACGCCCATCTCGACCAGCTCGTCGACCTGCTCCTGGGTGAGCATGCCGACCGAGGCCGCGACCTGGATGTCGACCTCCGCCTGGATCGCGGCGACGCCCTCCCGCAGCTGCCGCATCAGCCGGTCGTCCGGGCCGCGCACGGCGGCCACGATGCAGAACTCGGTCGCGCCGGTCTTCGCGGTCTGCTTCGCGGCCTCCACAAGCGACGGGATGTCCAGCCAGACCGCGCGGACCGGCGAGGTGAACAGGCCAGACTGCGAGCAGAAGTGACAGTCTTCCGGGCAGCCACCGGTCTTCAGCGAGACGATTCCCTCGACCTCGACCTCCGGCCCGCACCAGCGCATCCGTACCTCGTGCGCGAGCTGGAGGGCGGCGGGCAGGTGCTCGTCGGGGAGGTTCAGCACGGCGAGGACGCCGGCCTCGTCGAGGCCGACGCCGTTCTCCAGTACCTGGGTGCGGGCCTGGTCGAGGATCTCTGGCATGGCCGTACCCTACAAGGCCGCCGCGTCGGGAGGCGCCGCCCGGTGTGGCGCGCGCCAACCACCAGCGGGGCCGGCGCGCGGCTCGCCGGGGCGGCGCGCGGCACGCCGGAGCGGCGTCCGGCCAGGTGGTACGTTCGCCCCGGCGGAGGCGCCCGGCGAGCGGGAGCCGGGGAAGGAGCGGCGGTGTCGGACTGGCTTGCGGCCCTGGACCGCCGAGCCGAGCTGCGCGCCAAGGCGGGGCTGACCCGCACCCTCCGCCCTCGAACCGCCGCCGACGACATCGTTGACCTGGCCGGCAACGACTATCTGGGTCTGTCGAGGCACCCCGCGGTGACCGCGGCGGCCACCGCGGCGCTCGACGAGTACGGGCTGGGCGCCACCGGGTCCCGGCTGGTGCGTGGCTCCACCGCACCGCACCACGCCCTCGAAGAAGATCTCGCCGGTTGGCTCGGGGCCGAACGCGCCCTGCTCTTCTCCTCCGGCTACCTGGCCAACGTCGGCGTGGTCCGGGGCTTGGTGCGGCCGCGGACGCTCCTGGTCTCCGACGCGCACAACCACGCGTCACTGATCGACGGGTGTCGGATTTCCGGTGCCGAGACCATGGTGACCCCGCATGCCGACGTGGACGCGGTCCGGGCCGCGCTCGGCGCCGCGCCGGGTCGCCCGGCAGTGGTGGTAACCGAGTCGGTGTTCTCGGTTGACGGGGATCTCGCTCCCCTCGCCGAGCTGCACGCGGTCGCCCGGGAGCACAACGCGTTGCTGCTGGTTGACGATGCCCACGGGCTCGGCGTGGTCGGGCCCGGTGGTGCCGGGGGAGCGACCGCGGCCGGTCTGGCCGGGGAGCCCGACGTGATTGTCACCGCGACCCTCTCCAAGGCATTGGGCGGAGCCGGTGGTGTCGTCGCCGCTCCGGCGGAGTTCGTCCGGCACCTGGTCGAGACCGGGCGGACGTTCATCTTCGACACCGCCCCGCCGCCGGCGGTGGTGGCCGGGGTACGGGCCGCCGTGGGGCTCGCCTGGCGGGGCGAGCAGCTGCGGGCTGAGTTGAGTGACCGGGCCGCGTTCACGGTCCGGCGGTTGCGAGCCGCCGGCCTCACCGGGTCGGTGCCGAAGGGCGCGGTCGTGTCGGTGACCGCACCGGGGCCCGAGGCGGCCACCGCCTGGGCCGCCGACTGCCGGGACCGGGGCGTCGCGGTCGGCTGCTTCCGTCCCCCCTCCACCCCGGACAGCCGCTCCCGGCTCCGGCTGACCATCAACGTCGGGGTTCCCCGGGCCGACTTCGAGCGGGCCCTGGAGGTCATCGTGGAGTGCGCGCCGTGAGTGTGACGCCGTGGCAGGGGCCGGTTCTGGTGACCGGCACCGACACCGGGGTCGGCAAGACCGTGGCGACCGCGGCGGTCACGGCGGCGGCGCAGGCCGCCGGGCTGCGGGTCGCGGTGGTCAAGCCAGGCCAGACCGGTACGGCCACCGGCGACCCGGTCGACATCGACGAAGTCACTCGACTCGCCGCACCGCTCACCGGGCGGACGCTGGCGAACTTCCCCGATCCGCTGGCTCCGTTGGCCGCGGCCCGGGTCGCCGAGCTGCCGCCGCTGGAGCTGTACACGGCGGTGGACGCCGTCCGCGCCGAGGCCGACAAGCATGACCTGGTCCTGGTCGAGGGGGCCGGCGGGCTGCTCGTACCGATGGGGCTGCGCCCGTCGGGTGAGCCGTGGACGATGGCCGATCTCGCGGTCTCCCTCGGCTGCCCGGCCGTGGTGGTGGCGCGGGCCGGTCTGGGCACCCTCAACCACACCGCGCTCACCCTGGAGGCGTTGGAACGCCGGGCGGTGCCGGCGGGAGTGCTGCTCGGTGCCTGGCCGGCCGAACCGGAGCTGGTCCACTGGGCGAACCTGACCGACCTGGTGCCGTACCTGCTCGGCGCGTTGCCGGCCGGAGCCGGGGCGATCGACCCGGGCGTGTTCCGGCGGTCCGCGCCGGGATGGCTCACCCCGGCGCTGTACGGGGTGCTCGACGACTGGCGGGTCTGGGCCGAGGAGGTCCGCTGAGCCGGCTGGTCAGCGGCGGATCACGAAGGCGTCGGGCATCCGGAAGGTGAGGTTGTCCGGATACCACGGAGCACGCACCACGGTCACCCCGTCAAGCAGCGGGGTGACCTGCTCGACTACCACCGCCGCCTCCATCCGGGCCAACTGGTCGCCGAGGCAACGGTGGGCGCCCGCCCCGAAGGCCAGATGCCGGCGCGACCCCCGTTGGCCGGGCCGGAACTCGTCGGGCGCCGGCACGATGGCCGGGTCCCGGCCGGCCCGGGCCAGCCACAGCAGCATGCTGGTGCCCGCCGGCACGGCGATCCCGCCCAGGGTGCTGTCCGCGGCGGCGACCCGACGCCAGGTGACGATCGGCGGCTCCAGCCGCAGCCCCTCCTCGACCACGTTTGTCACCGAGACGATGCCGTCCCGCAGCGCGGCGCGAACCGTCGGCTCGCCGGCCAGCCGGTGCAGGAGCAGGGTGAGGAACTGCGACGTGGTCTCCTGACCGGCTACCAGCAGGAAGAACAGTGCCCCGACGAGCACATCCGGCGGGTGCCCGATGGCGCGCAGGGCGGCGGCCAGCCCACCGCCGGTGTCCGCGAATTCCCGTAGCACCTGGTGGAACCGGCCGACCTCGTCGGCCAGGGCCAGCTGGCGGTCGGCGTCCAGCGGGGCCCAGAACAGCTCCAGCGCCGCGCGGGCGAACTGCTTCACCGCGGAGACCGGGGCGTCCGGGAGTTCGACCAGGCGGGCCAGGACCAGCAGCGGCAGGTCGGCACTGAGATCGGCGTGCAGGTCGGCGGAGCCGCCAGCGTCGAGGGTGGCGCGGATCGCGGCCACCCGCTCGGCCACCAGCCCGGTCAGCCAGGGCCGTTGGGCGGCGACCTTCGCCGGGTGGAGCGCGTCGGCGACGAGAGCGCGGATCGCCGGGTGGCTCACGCCGCCGTTGTTGGCCAGGGTCGGGGGGAGGCGGAAGTGGTGTCCGGCGAGCACCCGCAGGGCGGCTACCGGGATCGGGGTGACGGCGTCCAGGGCATTGTCCGGACGGTAGGTCACCTGGTCGGTGAGCACTTGCCGGACCAGCGCGTGCTGGGTCACCAACAGGTGTTCGGTGCCCTGTCGGTCAGCGACGCGGGTGACGGCCGGCCAGTGGGTGCCGGCGGTCTTCGTCCAGCTCCGGAACAGCACGCCGGACACGCTAGCGGGCCGTTCCGGGCAGCCCGGCCCGCAGCCGCCACACCGTGGCACGCTTCACGCGTACGCTCTCCAGCGTCTCGGGCACCGGCACCTCGTACCTGGCCAGCGGGTCGAAGCGGTCGCGGGGCAGGAATGCGCGCTCTGGGTCGCCGACCAGCACCGTGGCGCCCGCGCGAGCGGCGGTGAGCAGGAAGCGGAGCATCCGCCTCGCCATCGCCGCGCTGTAGAACACGTCTCCGGCGAGGACGACCTCCGCGTCGCCCGCGTTGCCGTCGAGGATGTCGGCCAGCTCGGCGTCGAGGCGTACCCCGTTGGCCTCGGCGTTGACGGCGACGGCCGCGACGGCCAGCGGGTCGACCTCGACCGCGCGGACGGCGGTGGCCCCGGCGCGGGCCGCGGCGATGGCCACCAGACCCGAGCCGGCGGCGAGGTCGAGCACTCGTCGACCGGCGACCAGGTCCGGATGATCGGTGACGTATCGGGCGAGGGCCTGCCCGCCGGCCCAGGCGAAGGCCCAGAAGGGCGGTGGCTGGTCACTGCGGAACTCGCCCTCGGTCAGTTCCCAGAGCCCGACCGCGTCGTCGGCCTGGTGGAGTCGTACCTCGGGGACGAAGGCGACCGGCGCGAGACGGGCGTGCAGTCGGACGAAGGCGCTGGCGAGTTCGGACACCGCGTGATTCTCCCGCAGCCGGCCCGCCAGGGTTACGGCCCGGTCCGGTCGGGCTCATCCGCCGCTGCGGAACAGACCGACGACAACGGCGGCGGCATCCGCGTCGGTTCGGTCCGCGTTCAGTCCAGCTGTGTCGGGTCGAGCCCCAGCTCCCGGGCGGTCACCAGGCGTACCCACTCGGTGAACTGGCGTCGGGAGATCACCCGGTCGTGCACCGCGAGCTGGACGGCGAGACCGTCCATCACGGCACTGATCCGCCAGGCGGCGCCAGCCGGGTCGGCGCACTCGAAGGTGTCGTCGGCTACCCCGGCCGCGATCACCGTCGCGAGATCCTGCCGCCAGCGCAGGTCCAGCCGGCGGGAGGTCTTCTCCAACTCCGGGGTACGCAGCGACTCGGCCCAGCCGTCGATCCACATAGCCCAGGACGTGGGACGACCGGCGGGGGTGTAGAGCCGCACCAGGCGGCGGAGCTTGGCCAGTGGTGGGGCGCTGGAGCGCAGCACCGCGTCCAGCCGGCTTAGATCCTGCTCGACCGCGTACGCGAACGCCTCGGCGAGTAGCCGGTCCTTGGTGGCGAAATGGTAGAAGACCAGTGCCTGACTCACCCCGGCCGCCTGGGCCACGTCCGCGGTGCGGGTGTTCGCCAACCCGCGTTCCACGATCACGTCGCAGGCGGTGCGCAGCAGGGCATCCAGGCGGACCTCGGCCGCACGTCTCGTCACGACCGTTACCGTAGTGCACCCGAACGGGCACGGGCTGTTACCACTCAGGGTGAATTCGCCCTACAGCAGTCGGAAGTAGGACAGTTCTCTTAGGCGCGGCTCCGGCTCTTCGGTGCTGCACTACGGGGCGCTTTCGGCGGTGCGGCTCGGTCGGCCCAGGGTGGGTCCTGGCCCGGGTTGAGGTGCGGGCGGGGACGCGCCGAGGGGGGTCGAGTTGGCAACTGCTCGCCCGCTCGGCTAAAGTTCTCATCCGTCACCGGGAAGCCGGGACGTGCGGACGTAGCGCAGCTGGTAGCGCATCACCTTGCCAAGGTGAGGGTCGCGGGTTCGAATCCCGTCGTCCGCTCGGAGATGCCGCCACGTTTGACCGGGGGCAACCCGGTGGGGTGGCCGAGAGGCGAGGCAACGGCCTGCAAAGCCGTGTACGCGGGTTCAAATCCCGTCCCCACCTCAGCATCATCGAGGGCGATTGGCGCAGTGGGAGCGCGCTTCCTTGACACGGAAGAGGTCACTGGTTCAAACCCAGTATCGCCCACCACGCGTGGCAGTGTGCGCACCATTTTTGCTTGTTAGGGCTGGTCCATAGAGGGCCAGCCCTTCGTTGTTCTCCGGTGAGCGGGAGTCTGCAGGCCGGTATCCGCCGTCCCCGCCCCAGCTCTGCTTCTGGCGAGGCAGCCAGTTTTGGTGAGCGGTGGCAGGATGCGCCTAGCTGAACAGTGCCGAAGCCAAGCACCTGGGAGCGCCAGTGCGTGAGGTTGTGTATCTGTCGACGGGCAAGCTAAACGAGTTCGTACCGGAGCCGCGCCGCGCGCTGCCTGCCATGAAGCTACACGCGGTCGGATCCTTCGCCGGAGTCGACGTGGCGAGCCCCGCGCCGGACCGTGTCCGAGAGATGCGGCGTCACCTTGAGCGGGTGGAGAAGCGGATGGGGCGCGACACGCCGTGGTACACCGAGCCCAGTCTGGTCCCGGGCCGCTGGGTCAGGTTCGAGCTTTGTCACCCAGGCTGGGCACGTCGTCAGCGCACTGGCACCGGATTCGCCGGAGGCGACGAGTGGGCCGCTGTCCCGGAACGGCGTCCGGGACTTGCTCGCGGCCCTGGACGCGCAGCGTCCCACGGTCAGCACGGCCGCCAGGGTGACCGGTCTGGCCCGGGTCAGCGCGCTGCTACCGGCGGCCGGCGGTGACGTTGATTGCCTGGTGGCGAGCCCGCTAATTGTGGAATACGTCAACTAGTCGGCTGGAACCGGTAGACCGGGGGATCAGCAGACCGTGAGTCAAGTCGGGGTGAGTGGCGGGGGCTCGTCCCCGTGGGTCAGACCCGATGGGCCAAGTCGAATCTGCCCACCCACCTTTTGAGCACCTCGCGGATGTGCGCGCGAACGTAGGTCTGGAACCGGGTCCCGGGCACCGCGCCGAACTCGAACGGCAGGCGTTGAGCATGGATGAGGCATTTATTCGCATGTGTCGAGAACGAATTGGTGACGAACAGGCTCGCCATCGACTGTGGGAAGCTGTTCCGCATTCCGATGTACTTCAGCGCTTCGTCGCGCGGTACGCCGAGTGGGTAGTACTTGCCCTCGATTGTCAGCACACACCCGGGAGGCTTCGGCAACTGCTGTGTGTCTCGGCTGTTGCGGGCCGCCTTGGTGTCAATGAGCAGCACGTCTGACTCGCCGTCGAAGTTTTTCGACCGGACCTTTACTCGCATATGAACCTCGATCGGACGAGCAGCACCGAAGTACAAGACCGCGTGTGTGAACGGCCGCTTCCGGGCATGGATGACACCAGGGGCGCCTCGTAGAACAAGGTCCCGCACTTCCCTTTCGTAGCAGTCTTCGTAGGTAACCCGACCGCCGCACTCGGCCGCTGCGGCGATCACCTGTGCAAACAAGTAGCCCTCGTAGATCCGATCCGCCTCGTCGGCCCGGGTGAACGGCGTCGTCACGCTCTGCATCGCGTCCGCCAGTTCGGTGAGCAGAGCGCCAACGGGATCTGTCACTCCGACACCACCGCCTGTCGTAGGGCGGTCAGCGCGCCGATGACCCGCTGTCGGTTCTGCCTACCACCGGCCAACTCGGGCTGCCAGAGGATGACGGCCTCCTCGGTGTCTTCGTCGAGAGCTGTGACGATCTGGTGTGGCACTGCGACTCGTCCCTGGAAGCCGTCGGTGAGCACGCGCACTGTCTCCGCGCGAAGGTCCGGAAGCTCACTGTAGATCACGAGCATCGCATCGAGTAGCAGCAATACCCGTTCCTCGTCCGTGTATGGCCGCTGCACGATCTCGGGCTCGATCCGGCTGCGTTCGTCTGGCCGTAGGCCGTACCCGAAGGCGGAGGAACCGCGTCGTCGATTGTGGTTACTGCTACCCTCGGTTACCGATTCGGCATGGCCCTCGGCGACGGCGGCGTCTGTTGCGTGCACTACCCAGCCCAGCCCGTGCTCTGCACACAATTGCCGTAGGGTCTGGTCGACTCGGGCCAGTTCCGGTGCCTCCACCTGTGCGGCCTCCCCGTTTCTCTCGTGCGGAGTCGGCGCTTCACGTAGTCCGGGCGATGTCCGCGGCAACTCGCCACTTCTAGCAAGACACCATAGCGGACATCTCGGTAGCACTGGAAATGGTCGTAATCCCCTACATTACGACCGGCTGCCGACCGTTGTGTCCCTCTCCGATCGAGGGTGGCTTTCCAGCTCCTTCCGCTTGTGTGTCGTGGCAGCGCCAATGGGGAAGATGGGCAGCAGGCGATCCAGGCACTCTCGAGCATGGTGTGTAGTGGTGGTGGTTGTCGGTTCGGGGCGTGTTGATCAGGACTGTTGGGGTTCTGGCGTCTGGTCAGGGTGTGGCGATCGTGCCAGTGGATCGGGAGTTGGCGGCCACGGAAGCGGCTGGGCTGTTCGCGGTGCCCGTCCGACACTGATCAAGCTATTGGCGGCCGGCGAGATCGGTTGAGCCGACGTGGCCGGGGGTCCGATCTCGGCGATCTTGCCGTCGGGTAGAGTGAACCCGTCGCCGACACGGTTCGGTGACACGCGGACGTAGCGCAGCTGGTAGCGCATCACCTTGCCAAGGTGAGGGTCGCGGGTTCGAATCCCGTCGTCCGCTCGTTCACACCGTCAGCCCTAGATCGCTGGGTTGCGGTGGTTCAGGGCGATTGGCGCAGTGGGAGCGCGCTTCCTTGACACGGAAGAGGTCACTGGTTCAAACCCAGTATCGCCCACCATTGAATGTGCAGGTGCGGTCCGCGAGGCGCTGCTGCACGGGCCGGGAGTTACCGGACGGTTGAGGTCATCCAAGTCCAGTCCGCTGGCGACCTCGTTCCGGGCGTATCCAGCTCGTCGTCCAGGCCTTCTATCGATAGATATTCGTTTATTTTTCGTGAGCTGCGGCAAGGGATAGTTCCGGCTTTTCGGTCGACCCGGGTGTAGTGGGCGGGTGGGGTGGCCTGCCCGCCGTGCCGGCCGTCGTGGCTGGCCGTAGCCGATCTGTTAATAGCTAGTTTCAAATGTTGCAATATGTCAGCTACTCCACGGTAACTTGCTCGGCCGCGGTCCGTAATCTCACCGAAACGCCCGGTTGGGCAGCACCGGAAGACCTGCTGGTAACGGCCCGCTACCGCCAATCCGGCCACACCCGGACACCCCGGGGAGGCCACACCTGGACACCCGGGGAGCCACGGCGGATCGCCTTTCGGTGTTGCGCACACCGATCCGAGTTCTGCCCTGGAGGAACAATGTCTCTCCTGACCCGGCGGCGACGACCGCTGATGGCGAGCCGAGCGACCCGACAACGATCCCTGCTGGCGACCGTCCTGCTGGCCGTGATCACCCTGCTGCTCACTACGGCGGCACCCAGCGCGGCGGAGGAGCCCGACTGGTGGACGCCGACCGACCGGCCGGCGCCCGACTCCGCGATCGGGGTCACCGGAGCGCCGTTCACCGGCACCGACGCCCAGGGTCAGGTGCGCGGTTTCGTGGACGCGCACAACCACATCATGTCCAACGAGGCCTTCGGTGGGCGGCTCCTCTGCGGCAAACCCTTCTCCGACGCGGGCATCGCCGACGCGCTCAAGGACTGCCCGGAGCACTACCCCGACGGCTCCCTGGCCCTGTTCGACTTCCTCACCAACGGTGGTGACGGCCGGCACGACCCCGACGGCTGGCCGACGTTCGCGGACTGGCCGGCCCACGACTCGCAGACCCACCAGCAGAACTACTACGCCTGGATCGAGCGCGCCTGGCGCGGCGGCCAGCGGATCATGGTCAACCACCTGGTAACCAACGGGGTGATCTGCTCGGTCTACTTCTTCAAGGACCGAAGCTGCGACGAGATGACCTCGATTCGGCTCCAGGCCGCCAAGACGTACGAGATGCAGGACTACATCGACCAGATGTACGGCGGAGCGGGCCAGGGATGGTTCCGCGTCGTCACCGACAGCGACCAGGCCCGCGAGGTCATCGAGCAGGGCAAGCTCGCCGTCGTCCTGGGGGTCGAAACCTCCGAACCATTCGGCTGTAAGCAAATCCTGGACACCTCCCAATGCGACGAGGAGGACATCGATCGCGGGCTCGACGAGCTGCACGAGCTCGGCGTGCGCAGCATGTTCCTGTGCCACAAGTTCGACAACGCGCTCTGTGGTGTCCGATTCGACTCCGGGACCACCGGGATCGCGGTCAACGCCGGGCAGTTCCTGTCGACCGGGACCTTCTGGACGACGGAGGAGTGCCGGGGGCCGCAGCAGGACAACCCCATCGCCTCCGGAGACCTCGCTGGGCTGGGCGACCTGCTCCCGTCCGACGTCGAGATGCCGTCGTACTCGTCGGATGCGCGGTGCAACGTCCGCGGGCTGACCAGACTCGGTGAGTACGCCCTGCGGGGCATGATGGACCGCAACATGCTGGTGGAGATCGACCACATGAGCGTCAAGGCCACCGGCCGGGCCCTGGACATCTTCGAGTCCGTGTCGTACCCCGGTGTGGTCTCGTCGCACAGCTGGATGGACCTGCTCTGGAGCGAGCGGGTCTACCAACTCGGCGGGTTCATCACGCAGTACATGCACGGTGCCGAGCGGTTCATCGCGGACGCGGATCGGACGAAGGAGCTGCGCGACAGCTACGACGTCGGGTACGGCTTCGGCACCGACATGAACGGCTTCGGCAGCTGGCCCGGCCCCCGGGGCGCGGACACCCCGAACCCGGTCCAGTATCCGTACCAGTCCGCGTTCGGCGGTGCCGTCCTCGACCGGCAGACCACCGGTGACCGGACCTGGGACATCAACGTTGACGGTGCACCCCACTACGGGCTGGTGCCGGACTGGGTGGAGGAGATCCGGGTCCTGGGCGGCCAGGCGGTGGTGGACGACCTGTTGCGCGGTGCCGAGTCGTACCTGGGCATGTGGGGTGCCACGGAAGGCCACGCGCCGGGCGTCAACCTCGCCACCGGGTCGTCCGCCTCGGCCAGCTCGACCGCGTGGAAGCCGTTCACCACCTACGCGCCCCGTCGAGCCGTGGACGGCGACCCGACGACCCGCTGGGCGAGCTGGTGGAGTGATAACCAGTGGCTGCGGTTGGATCTCGGCTCGGCACAGCAGATTCGACGGGTCACCCTGGAGTGGGCGGGCGAGTACGCCCGGGCGTACCGGATCGAGGTGAGCGCCGACGGCAGCTCCTGGCAGACCGTCTCCGCTGTATCGGATGGTGACGGTGGTTTGGACACGGCGATCTTTGACCCGACGTCGGCTCGCTACGTCCGCATCCAGGGTCAGGAGCGCGGAACCGACTGGGGCTACTCGCTGAAGGAGGTTGGCGTCCACACCACCTGACGTCGCGGTCCGCCGCCGCGTGCGCGCCCCGATCACGGGCCGCGCCGGGTGCACGTCCCGATCACGGGCCGCGCCGGGCGCACGGCCTGTGATCGGGACCGGTCTTCTGCCCTCAGCAGAACTGCTGGCGGCAGAACCTGGTAGGCGTAGCCGTCACGGGCCGGCACGGTGGAGACATGAGACTGCTGGTGCTGGGTGGTACGGGATTTGTCGGCGGGGCGGTGGTCGGTGCGGCGCTGCGCCGAGAGTGGGAGGTGACGGTCTTCAACCGGGGTCGCCATGGGACGACGCCGACCGGTGTGCGGCGGCTACGGGGCGATCGGACCGCACCGGGCGGGCTGGCCGCGCTCGCCGGCCAGGAGTGGGATCTGGTTGTTGATACCTGGGATGGGGCGCCCCGGGCCGCCAGGGATTCGGCCCGGGCGCTGGCCGGGCAGGTCGGGCGCTACGGCTACGTCTCCAGCGGCTCGGTCTACGCCGAGCCGGTGGCGTTGGGGTCGGCGGAGGACGCTCCGGTGGTTGACGCCGCGTCCGACGCCGCCGAGGCCGACTACGCGGTCAACAAGGCCGGCGCCGAGCGGGCCGTCCGGGAGGTCTACGGCGAGCGCGCGCTGATCGCCCGGGCCGGCCTGATCCTCGGACCGGGTGAGGACATCGGTCGGTTGCCGTGGTGGCTGCAGCGGATCGCCCGTGGCGGTGCCGTGCTGGCGCCCGGCCCGGCCGACCTCGCCCTGCAGTACGTCGACGTCCGCGACCTGGCGGCGTTCCTGCTCGACCCGAATGTGCCCGGTGGGACGTTCAACGTGGTCAGCCGTACCGGGCACGCGACGATGGGGGAGTTGCTGGCCGCCTGTGTGGCGGTGACGGGGGCCGACGCCCGGCTGCGCTGGGTCGAACCGGAGCGGATTCTGGCGGCGGGCGTGGTGCCCTGGAACGACCTGCCGATCTGGATTCCGGCCGGGCACCCGTACCGCTGGCTGCAGGAGCGTGACGTGCGGGCCGCGTACGCCGCCGGGCTGGTCTGCCGCCCGGTGGCCGACACCGTGGCCGACACCTGGTCCTGGCTGCGGGCGGTTGGCGCGGTGCCGCCTCGCGCGGGCCGTCCGCAACGCGCCCCGGTGGGCCTGGAACCAGCCCGGGAGGCGGCGCTGCTGTCGGCCGGACGCTGACCGTGCGGGTCGCCCCGCGCTCGAGGGGTAACCGTGCCGCCGCGCCGCGCTCGAGGGTGACCGTGCGGGTCGCCCCGCGCTCGAGGGGGACCGCGCCGCCGCACCGCGCCCCGCGATCCGAGTCCGGCGGCAGCGGGGGCGGCCGGGCGGTCAGAGCTGCGGGACGGTCAGGTCGAGCACCTCGTCAACGTCGCGGCGGGGGGTGGGCCAGCCGGGTTGGCCGTACCCGATCCGCATCACCATCTGCGGGGTGCCGTAGCGGCCCAGCGAGAGCCGAAGCTGCTCCCGGGCGGATGGTACCTCGATGGGTTGGGAGAGCATCGACACGGAGAGCCCGGCGTCGGTGGCGGTGAGCAGCGTGCGTTGTAGGGCCTGTCCCGCGATGACCTGGTCAACGGCGGTGTTGCCGGGGCCGCCGAGCACCGCGACGAGGGGTTCCGGTTCGAAGTCGCGGCCGGGGGCGCGTTCCCGGCCGCCGAAGGCACGCGCGGGCAGCAGGTCCTGCGGTTCGAACGGCGGGCCGCCGGCGGTCGCTGGCACCCCGTCGGGGGCCTCGTCGTCGTGGACCCACTTCTCCCGCTCGGCGCGGTACGACGGGTTACGCTCCAGCACCCGGTGGGCGCCCCGGGCGATCTCCGCGAACGCGTTCACCGCGCTCGTGCCGATCAGCAGCTCCAGCCAGCACTCCTCGGCTCGGGCCGCCTCGGTGAGCCGCCACCGGGCGTCGGCGGGCACCGGGTCGGGCTGGAAGGGGGCGCGGTTGCTGAACCGGCGGGGGATCGCCGCGTGCAGGGCCTGTTCGATCGGGGTGGGGCGGCGCGGCACGTCCGGGACCAGCCGGGCCACCACGTCGGGCTCGGCCGGGTACGGGCGCAGCCGTACGGCCGCCGGTGTTTCGGCCACGGCCAGGGCCAGCCGGAGGTTGAACAGCGCTGCCCCGGCGGCGATGCGCAGACCCCAGCCGTTCGGGTCGGTGGCGGGTAGCCGTCGGGATGGGTCGACCAGTACCTCGATCCCTCCGTCGCGCAGGCGGAACTGCCACGGCTGCGTGTTGTGCAGCGACGGGGCGCGAATGGCGTCGGCCGCGGCGGCACGTAGCTGCGATACGGTGTAGTAAGCGTCCATGGTGTCGCTCCCCTCCGCTGGCGCGCCACGTCTGCTGCTTCGTCCACCGTCTCTCAGGCGGGGCCCGGGGCCCAGGGCCGGATGTCCCTTCCCTACGGGACCGACTGTCCTGCCCCGGACTCGGCGCTTCCCGGTGTCCGCGCTGTCGGCCTGCAATGTCCGTATTGTCACTCTTGCCCGTTCTTCTGGGGTGGGAATCGCCGAGCGGGTGCCCGGCCGGTGCGGGGTCGGGACCTTCGACCCCTGCAGAACAGCCGTCGGCAAGGTAGAAACAAGAGATGATCCGCGTGTACCTACTCGACGACCACGAAGTCGTCCGTCGTGGCCTTGCCGACCTGCTCACGGCCAGCGGTGACATTGAGGTCGTCGGCGAGTCCGGCCTGGCGCAGGAGGCGGCCCGCCGCATCCCGGCGCTCCGGCCCGACGTGGCGATTCTCGACGCGCGGCTGCCCGACGGCAACGGCATCGACGTGTGCCGGGACATCCGGGCCCTGGACTCGTCGATCAAGGGCTTGATTCTCACCTCGTACGAGGACGACGAGGCGCTATTCGCGGCGATCATGGCCGGCGCGGCCGGCTACGTGCTCAAGCAGATCCGCGGCACCGATCTGGTGGACGCGGTCCGGCGGGTGGCCGCCGGCCAGTCGCTGCTCGACCCCGCGATCACCACCCGGGTGCTGGAGCGGATCCGCAGCGGCGTCGAGCAGCCCCGGGAGCTGAAATCCCTGACCGAGCAGGAGCGGCGGATCCTGGAGTACGTGGCCGAGGGCCTGACCAACCGGGAGATCGCCGGCAAGATGTTCCTCGCCGAGAAGACCGTGAAGAACTATGTCTCCAGCATGCTGGCGAAGCTCGGCCTGGAGCGGCGGACGCAGGCAGCCGTACTCGCCACCCGCCTGCTCGGCAAGACCCACTGACCGGCGGGGTGGATCCGGTGCCGCTGGTGGCTCAGCTGTCCAGCGGCACGGACCAGTGCAGCCGGGTGCCGTGCGGGTGCTCCGGTCGTACCTCGAAGACCCCGCCGTGGCGTTCGGCGCGTTCGCGTAGGTTGACCAGCCCGCCCCGGGCGGCGGCCGGATCGCAGCCAACCCCGTCGTCGGTGACGGTCACCGAAACCTGACCGGCCGCCACCCGGACGGTGACCGCGACGCGCTGGGCCCGGGCGTGGCGCACCGCATTCGACAGCGCCTCCCGCAGCACGGCCGTGAGATCGGGACGCAGCTCGTCCGAGACGGCGCTGTCGATCGGGCCGGCCAACTCCAGCGCGGGTCGGAAACCCAGCGACTCGGCGGCATCCTCGACCGCGTCCCGGATCTCCGAGCGCAGCTGCGCGGTCATCGGCGTGCGCAGCTCGAAGATGGTGCGGCGGATGTCCTTGATCGTGGCGTCCAGGTCGTCCACCGCCGCGTTGATCCGGTTGGCGAGTTCGGGGCGGGTGCTCATCGGTACCGCGCTCTGCAGCTGCAGGCCGGTGGCGAACAGCCGCTGAATCACCACGTCGTGCAGGTCCCGGGCGATCCGCTCGCGGTCCTCCAGGACCACCAGCAGCTCCCGCTCCTCCTGGCCCCGGGCCCGCTCCATGGCCAACGCGGCCTGCGCGGCGAAGCTGCCGAGCAGCGCCAGGTCGTCCTCACTGGTCTCATTGTGGTCGGCGCTGTACGCCACCACCAGCACGCCGTGCAGGGTGTCCGCGGTTGCCAGTGGAGAGAGCACCGCCGGCCCGGTGTCCAACAGCGCCGGCCAGGGCGCGGCGTAGGCGAGGTCCGCCACTCGGTCGTGCCGGCCGTGGATGACGGCGGCGCCGAAGCTGGTGTCGGCGGCCGGCAGGACAGTGCCGACCAGGGCAGCGGCCTGCTCACCCGCGCCGTCAACCACGTCCACGGTGAAGGTGTCCGCGCCAGGGTCGTAGAGCAGCACCAGCGCCAGCTCCGCCTCGGCGACCTCCCGGGCACGCCGCGCCACCAGCGACAGCGCGTCGGTACGGCGGACCTCGCCGAGCAGTAGCGTGGTGATCTCGGCGGCGGCGGCAAGCCACCGCTCCCGCCGGTGCTCCAGCTCGTAGAGGCGGGCGTTCTCGATCGCCACCCCGGCCGCGGCGGCCAGCGCCACCACGATCTCCTCGTCGTCCTCGGTGAACTCGGCCGCGTCCCGCTTCTCGGCCAGGTAGAGGTTGCCGAAGACCTTGTCCCGGATCCGCACCGGGACCCCGAGGAAGCTGTGCATCGGCGGGTGGTGCGGCGGGAAGCCGTAGGAGGCGGGGTGCTGGGTGATGTCGGGCATCCGCACCGGGCGCGGATCGTCGATCAGCAGGCCGAGGACGCCGCGGCCGTGCGGCAGGTCACCGATCTTGGCGCGCTGCTCATCGTCGAGACCGTGGATGACGAAGTCGTGCAGCGTCCGGTCTCGGCTGAGGATGCCGAGCGCGCCGTAGCGGGCCCCGGCCAGCTCGGAGGCCGCCTCGACGATGCGTTGCAGCGTGCTGCGCAGGTCGAGGTCGGTGCTGATGCCGACCACCGCGTCGAGCAGGGCCCGCAGCCGTTCCCGGCTGGTGACCACCTGGCTGACCCGCTCCAGCATCTCCTGCAGCAGCTCGTCCAGGTGGACCCGGGACAACGGGGTCAACCCGAGCGAAGGGGTGGCGTGCGGTTCGTGTTCGGGACTGGGTGTCACCGGCCGATGCTAACGCCGCCGATCAGGGACGTGACACGCCCGTCAGGTTCCGCGGACCGCTGTGGTGTCCACCACCTGCTCCACCGGGAGCCGCGGCGTGTGCGGCGGACCGGCGTGTGTCGGATCCGCGCGGCCCAGACGCAGCACCAGATACGGGTGTCCCATGCCGGCCAGTACCCCGCGTAGCTCCGCGCGGGTGCCCGGCACTTCGATCACCCCGCTCAACGGCACCACCGAGACGCCCAGCCGGGTCGCCGTGAGCCAACCCGCCGACAGCGCCTCACCGGCCCGCAACCAGGTGCTGGGCTCGTCCTCATCGCCGTAGAGCAGCGTGTACGCGGCTGCCTGATCATGACCGGGCCCCACCGGTAGCGTGCCGGCCCGGCCGAAGTCCCGGCCGGGCACGGTGGTCTGTGGGGGCGACTCCGGCAACACCGCCGCCGGCAGACCGACGTCGTCGGCCCGGCTGGTCCAGTACGCCAGCTCCGCGCGCAGCCGGGGATCCTCCGACCCCACGGTGTCGGCCTGGGAGGCGGCGGTCGCCAGCTGCAACACCTGGTCCCGATCGAGTTGCTGGAGCCGGACCCCTTCGGCGGTGGCCGCTTCGGTGATCTCGGTAAGGGCCGAGTCGGTGATCGGTTCGTCACCGATCGGTCGGCGGTCGGTGTGCCGGATTCGCATGCACTGCACCAGGTGCATCGCCTCGGGGTCCGTCCCCACCCGGGTCAGGCCGGTGAGCCGGGCCAGCAGGTCCGCATCATCCGGGTCGGGGATCCGCTCCACCCCCGCCTGCCATCCCTCAGCGGCCAACGCGACCCGGGCGTGGTGCAGCGCCGCACCGCAGCTCAGGACGAGCAGCCGTCCCTCCGGGTCGGTGGCGGTGAGCTGCCGGTCGCGGACCACCCGCAGCTCCAGCGCGTCGGGTAGGACTCGCCACCGCCACGGTTGGGTGTTGTGCACCGAGGGGGCGCGACCGGCGGTCGCGGCGGCCTGCGCGAGCGCGGTGGTCAGCGCGTGGTCCGTCTGGCTCATGCTCTCGACCCTTCCCTCGAACACATCGTGCCGCACCCGGAGGGCACCCGGGCGCGGTTGCCGATCCATCCTGCGACATTCGTCCGCCAATCACATGGGGCGCAGGTCCCGTCACCGCCGGACCATTCGACCCGGTGGGTTCTGTGACGCACCGCCCACCTCGCCGACCCACTGGGACGACTTTCGACCCGGTGGGTTCTGCGATGCACCGCCCACTCCGGTCGACCCGCTGGGACGATTTCGGTGATGGCGGCGGAGCCGGAGTGCGTGCCCGAGCAGCCGGCGCGGTCCAGGCCGGGCGGCTGGCTGCTCTGGGCGCCGCTGGGCGGGCTGACCGCGCTGGTGCTCGCTGGCGTGGTGGCGTGGCTCGCCGGCCGGTCCGGCCTCGCGGACCTGCTCTGGGCCGCCGCCACCGTGGCCGCGTTGGTGCCGGCCGCCGGGTCGATGCTGCGCGAGCTCTGGCACCAGCGGTACGGCGTTGACATCATCGCCGTCCTCGCGCTGGCGGGTGCGCTCATCGTGGCGGAGTACCTGGCCGGGGCGGTGATCGCGGTGATGGTGGCCACCGGTCGGACCCTGGAGGCGTACGCCCAGGGTCGGGCGACCCGCGACCTCCGCGCGCTGCTCGCCCACGCCCCGCGTACCGCGCGCCGACGTGCCTCGGACGGGACGATCGAGGTGGTCCCGGCAGACCAGGTTGTCGCCGGCGACGATCTGCTGGTCGGCCCCGGCGACGTGGTACCGGTCGACGGGCAGCTCGCGGCGGCGGCCACGCTCGACGAGTCGGTGGTGACGGGAGAGTCGCGGCTGGTCCAACGCGTCGCGGGGGACCGGGTGGGCAGCGGCGTGGTGAACGCCGGCGCCGCCTTCGGGCTGCGGGCGACCGCGGACGCGGCCTCCAGCACGTACGCCGGGATCGTGCGGCTGGCCCGGGAGGCAACCGCGCAGAAAGCGCCGACGGTCCGGCTGGCCGACCGGTACGCGGTCGCCTTCGTTCCGTTCACCCTGCTGCTCGCCGGGCTGGGCTGGCTGGTCTCCGGCGACCTGGTCCGGGCGGTGGCGGTCCTGGTGGTGGCCACGCCCTGCCCGCTGCTGCTGGCCACCCCGATCGCCATCGTCTCCGGGCTGTCCCGTACCGCCCGGCACGGGGTCCTGGTCCGCGACGGCGGCTCGCTCGAACTGCTCGGCCGGGCCCGCACCCTGCTGGTGGACAAGACCGGAACCCTGACCGCCGGGCGCCCCCAGGTGGCCGAGACGGTGCCGGCCCCGGGGATCACGGATGACGAGGTGCTGCGCCTCGCCGCCTCCGTGGAACAGCTCTCCCCACACGTGCTGGCCACCGCCCTGGTGGAGGGGGCGCGGGAGCGGGAGCTCGACCTCGCCGAGCCGGAGGGGGTCACCGAGGAGCCGGGCCGGGGCGTACGCGGGCGGGTGGAGGGCCGTGACCTATGGGTGGGGCAGCTCGACGGCACACCGCCACAGTGGGCGGCCTCGGCCCGGGACCGCGCCGAGGAGGCCGGGCACTCACTGGTGTGGGTCGGTGCGGACCACGGGCCGCTCGGCGTGATCCTGCTGGCGGACCCGGTCCGGTCCGACGCGTCGCGTACCGTCGGCCGGCTGCGGGCGGCGGGGCTGCGCCGGATCGTCATGGTCACCGGTGACCGCCCGGCCACCGCCAGTCGGGTGGCCCGAGAGGTGGGGGTGGACGATGTCCTCGCCCGCTGCGCACCGGCCGAGAAGGCCGACCGGGTCCGCGCCGAGGTGGACCGGGCAGTCACGGTGATGGTGGGGGACGGGGTGAACGATGCCCCCGCCCTGGCCACCGCGGATGTCGGCGTGGCGATGGGCGCCACCGGGGCCACCGCGTCGGCGGATGTCGCCGACGCGGTGCTCACCGTTGACCGGCTGGAGCGGCTGGCCGACGCCGTGGAGATCGCCCGGTACGCGCGCCGGATCGCCGTGCAGAGCGCCACGGTGGGCATGGGCCTCGCCGTGCTGGCCATGTTCGCCGCCGCCCTCGGCCGGCTGCCGCCGGTGGCCGGTGCCTTCCTGCAGGAGGGCATCGACGTGCTGGTGATCCTCAACGCGTTGCGTGCCCTGCTCGGCCCGGCCACTCTGCGGCGGTGACGCACCCGAGAGCGCGTCCCGCCCCCGGTGACCACCGCAGCCGGCCGGGACCAGCCTCAGCGTTCGCGGACCACGGCGACCGGGGAGTGCGCGTGGTGCAGCAGCTGTTGGCTGACCGAGCCGAGCAGCATCCCGGCCAGGCCGCCGCGGCCTCGGCTGCCGACCACGACCAGCTGGGCGTTGCGGCTGGCCGTCACGAGCAATTCGGTCGGATTGCCTTCGGCCACCTCCACCGTGATCTGGAGATCCGGGAACGCCCGCCGCCACCGGGCCAGTGACTCCTCCAGCTCGGCGCGGACCGCCCGAGTGTCCGCCCGGGCATCCGGGGCGGCCGGTGGACGCTGACCCGGCGGCGGACGCCACGCGCGCAGCACGTGCAGCGCTACCTTCCGGGCGGCGGCCTGTTCGACGGCGAAGCCCAGGGCGAGCAGGGACTGCTCCGAGCCGTCCACCCCGGCCGCGACGTGCCCGGTCCGCTCCCGGCGGTCGGCGTCCCCCCGGACCACCACCACCGGGCAGTGGGCGTGCGCGGCCACCGATCCGGCCGTCGAGCCGACCAGCAGGCCGGCGAAGCCGCCGAGCCCGCGCGAACCGACTACCAGCAGGCCGGCCCGCGCCGAGAGCTCCTGGAGCACCAGCGCGGGCGGCCCCTCGTACAGCTCACCGGTGACGGTCAGCTCCGGGCCGGTCGCGTCCGCCGCGGCCCGCCGGACCAGCTCCTCCGCCTGCCGTCGAGCGGTGTCGTCGGGCCAGATGCTGGGCCCCCCACCAGGGCCGGTCCACCCGGCCATGGTGAGCCACTCGAAGACGTACGCGAGGTGCACCGACCGCCCACTCCGGGCGGCCTCGGCCAGCGCCCACTCCTGGGCCCGGACCGCGTCCGGCGAGCCGTCGTAGCCGACCAGGATCTCGGTTCCGTTCACCGCTAGTCGCTCCGGCCGGCGTCGGTCTCCCGGACCCACCGCCACTGCGCCACCCGCGGGTCGTCGGCGCCGTGCCTGCGGGTGTAGTCCCGGCACGACTGGCGGGCGTCCACCATCTCCTGCCGCAGATGCGCGGCCCGCGCGGCGAGCCCGGGTACCCGGTCGATCACGTCGATGACCAGATGGAACCGGTCCAGGTCGTTGAGCATCACCATGTCGAACGGAGTGGTGGTGGTGCCCTCCTCCTTGTAGCCGCGCACGTGCAGGTTGGAGTGGTTGGTCCGCCGGTAGGTCAGGCGGTGAATGAGCCACGGGTAGCCGTGGTACGCGAAGATGATCGGCTTGTCGGTGGTGAAGATGGTGTCGAACTCCGAGTCCGGCAGCCCGTGCGGGTGCTCGCTCGACGGTTGCAGGCGCATCAGGTCAACCACGTTGACCACCCGGACCTTCAGCTCGGGCAGGTGCTGGCGCAGCAGGTCGACCGCCGCGAGGGTTTCCAGCGTCGGGACGTCCCCGGCGCAGGCGAGCACCACGTCCGGCTCCGTACCGTCGTCGTTGCTGGCCCAGTCCCAGATGCCGATCCCGCGCCGGCAGTGCAGGATCGCCTCGTCCATCGACAGCCAGCTCGGTTGGGGTTGCTTCCCCGCGACGACCACGTTGATGTAGTGCCGGCTGCGCAGGCAGTGGCTCATCGTGGAGAGCAGGGTGTTCCCGTCCGGTGGCAGGTAGACCCGGACCACCTCGGCCTTCTTGTTCACGACGTGGTCGATGAAGCCCGGGTCCTGGTGCGAGAAGCCGTTGTGGTCCTGCCGCCAGACGTGGCTGGAGAGCAGGTAGTTCAGCGAGGCCACCGGCTGTCGCCAGGGGATGTCCCGGGTCACCTTCAGCCACTTGGCGTGCTGGTTGACCATCGAGTCGACGATGTGGATGAACGCCTCGTAGCTGGTGAAGAGGCCGTGTCGGCCGGTCAGCAGGTACCCCTCTAGCCAGCCCTGGCAGAGGTGCTCGGAGAGCACCTCCATGACCCGACCGTCGGGGGAGAGGTTCTCGTCCCCGGGGACGGTGGCCGCCACCCAGGCGCGGTCGGTGACTTCGAAGGCGGCGCCGAGCCGGTTGGAGGCGACCTCGTCCGGGCCGAAGAGCCGGAACGTCTCCGGGTTCGCGGCGATGATGTCGCGGATCCAGCTGCCGAGCGCGCCGGTGGCGCTGGTGGCCGGCGTGCCGGGGCGCGGCACGTCGACCGCGTAGTCACGGAAGTCGGGCAGGACCAGATCACGCAGTACCTGCCCGCCGTTGGCGACCGGGTTGGCGCTCATCCGGCGGTCGCCCTTCGGCGGCAGGTTCAACAGCTCGGCCACCGGTGCCCCGGTCGCGTCGAAGAGCTCCTCCGGGCGGTAGCTGCGAAGCCAGCGCTCCAACTCGGCCAGGTGCTGCGGGTCCTGGCGTACCTGCGGCAGCGGCACCTGGTGCGCGCGGTGGGTGCCCTCCACCCGATTGTCGTCAACCTCGCGCGGGCCGGTCCAGCCCTTCGGCGTACGGAGCACGATCATCGGCCAGCGCGGGCGCTCGATCTTGCCACCGGAGCGGGCTCGCTGTTGGATGGCGGCGATCTCGTCCAGCGCCCGGTCCATGGTCGCGGCGAGTGTTTGGTGCACCGTGGCCGGATCGTCCCCGGCAACCAGGTACGGCTCGTGGCCGTAACCGCGCATCAGATCCAGCAGGTCGGACTCGGGGAGCCGGTCCAACACCGTCGGGTTGGCGATCTTGTAACCGTTGAGGTGCAGGATGGGGAGCACCGCGCCGTCGCGGGCCGGGTTCAGGAACACGTTCGACAGCCAGCTACCGGCCAGCGGCCCGGTCTCTGCCTCGCCGTCGCCGATCACACACGCGACCAGCAGGTCCGGGTTGTCGAACGCGGCACCGTAGGCGTGGCTGAGCGCGTACCCGAGCTCACCTCCCTCGTGGATCGACCCCGGTACCTCCGCGGCCACGTGGCTGGGAATGCCACCGGGGAAGGAGAACTGGCAGAAGAGCTGCGCCATGCCGGCCTCGTCTCGGCCGGTGCCGTGGTAGAGCTCGCTCCAGGTGCCCTCCAGCCAGGTGTTCGCCACGATCGCGGGACCGCCGTGGCCGGGACCGGTGATGTAGATGGCGTTCAGGTCGCGGGCGACGATGACCCGGTTGAGGTGCGCGTAGAGCAGGTTCAGGCCGGGGCTGGTGCCCCAGTGCCCGAGCAGGCGTGGCTTGATGTGGTCCACGGTGAGCGGCTCGCGCAGCAGTGGGTTGCCGCGGAGGTAGATCTGCCCGACCGTGAGGTAGTTCGCCGCCCGCCAGTACGCGTCCAGCCGGCGTAGTTCTTCTTCAGTCAGGGGAGTGTGCTGGGCGGTTGCGATGTTCATGCTTACCTGAGCCTCTCGGTCGGGTGTGGCGCATCCGGGGCGTTGTGGTTAGCCTCGCCGACGGCTACTGCCGGGTTAAGAGGCGTTGGTCCCGGGTCTCACGGACTCTCCGCCGGGGCGAGTCCTCGCACCACAACCATGGGCGTGGGCGAGTGGTAGAGCACGGCCTGGCAGGCTGAGCCGATCATTCCGCGGCCGGGCTGGTGGCCGCGCGCGGCCACCACCACCAGCTGCGCGGATCGGGACTGCTCCACCAGGACATCGCCCGGAGCGCCCCGGATGGTGTGACACTCCACCGGCACCGCCGGTTCCGGGCCGCCGACCTGTGTCACCACCTCGGCGAGGATTTCCGGTGCGTCGTCGTGGCCCCGCTCCACCACCCGGACGGCGACCAGGCGGCCGGCCCGGCGGACGGCGCAGTCAAACGCCCACTTCAGGGCCTGGCGGGAGCCGACCGAGCCGTCCACTCCCACCAGCACCGGCCCCTTCGGCGGGGTGTCCTGGCGGGCCACCAGCACTGGGCAGCCGGCCCGGGCGACGACCTGCACCACCGGCGTGTCGGCGGGGATGGAGCAGCCGGGTTCTCGCGTGCTCATGCCGCTGTCGCCGACGGCGATCAGGAAGGCCGTCTCCGATTTGCGAATCAGCGTCTCCACGGTTGAGCCCTCGGCGATGTCTTCGCGCACCGACAGTGTCTCGTCGATCTTCTGGGCGACCTTGGCGGCGCGATCGAGGAGTTCGGCTGCCGCGTCGTGCGTGCCGGCGATCGACGGTGCCTTGAAGGCGGCTCCCCAGTCGAAGGTGTGGATCAGTCGGAGGGGATGCCCGAACGCGGCGGCCTCCCGTGCGGCGAGGTCGACCAGCGGTAGGTCCCGCTCCGAGCCGATGGCGGCGAGCACCGGCGCATCACTGGCTGCCGCCATGTCGGCATCACCTCCGCAGGCACCGCGTTCGGCCTTATGTCCCGAGGCTAGTCCGGGCGGTGTGGCGCCGGGGCGGGATCGGTGCAGCACGCGCCGCGATCCACCGGTGGTCAGTTACCAACAGTGTTAGCGTCGATGCTGTGGGTGACTCTGAGGGGTTCGTCGTCGCCGCCGTTGGCGATCTGCTCATCGCGCGGGACTGTCCGCACGAGATCTTCCGGCACGCGCGGGACCAGTTGGTCGAGGCCGACATCACCTTCGGTCAGCTGGAGACCGCGTACTCCGACGAGGGGTCCCGGGGCTCCTCCGGGCCACGCGGCGCTGTCCCGCACGACGTGTCGAACTACGCCGCGCTCCCGCACGCGGGCTTCAATGTCATCTCGATGGCGAGCAACCACACCGGCGACTGGGGTTCCGACGCGCTGCTCGACTGCATCGGGCGGCTCCGGCGCGACGGCATCACCGTGGTGGGCGCGGGAGCCGACATCGACGAGGCCCGGCGGCCCGGGATCGTCGAGCGCGACGGCACCCGGGTCGGCTTCCTGGCCTACTGTTCGGTCGCGCCGGACGGCTACTACGCCGGGCGGAACAAGCACGGGGTGGCGCCGATCCGGGCGATGACGCACTACGAAGCGTACGAGCCCGATCAGCCCGGCGGCCCGGCCCTGATCTCCACGCACACCAACGACGCCGACCTGGCGGCGCTCACCACGGATATCTCCCGGCTGCGGGACGAGGTGGACGTGCTGCTCGTGTCGTTCCACTGGGGTCTGCACTTCCAGCGCTCGAAGCTCGCGGACTATCAGCCGGTGGTGGCCCATGCCGCGATCGAGGCCGGTGCGGACGCGGTGCTCGGGCATCATCCGCACATCCTCAAACCGGTCGAGATCTACCAGGGCAAGGTGATCTGCTACAGCCTCGGCAACTTCGCCCTCGACTTCAACGAGAGCTGGTGGAAGTCGTTCAGCCAGGAGTGGTTCACGGAGGCCCACCAGTTCCACCAGGAGCTGAACCCCGGCCGGGACCTGGCGGCGGAAGGCCGGAACTCGGCGATTGTCCGGCTGCACATCGCGGGCGGCGTCATCACCCGGGTCGAGATCCTGCCCGTGGTGATCAATGAGGAGAACGAGCCGGTGCCGTACCGGGCGGACACGCCCGAGGGCCGTGCGGTCCGCGACTACCTGGCGGAGATCACGGCCGAGGCCGGGATGAACACAACCTTCGACGTGGTTGACGACAAGGTTCTGGTCCGCGTCTAGCCGTTCCAGGTCAAGGGGTACGGATCGCCCGGTCTCGGTTGCCCGCGAACTTCACTCCGCGCGTTTCTCCTGGCTTTTACGCAATAGGCCGACGAAGATAGCTTTCGTCCTATTTGCGGGTGTGGTTCGCTCGGAGGTGTCGAGCGGTGCGAAGGTTCCGCCAGCCGGCAGGGCGTGCCGCCCGAGCGCGCTCGGCGAGAAAGACCGTCGGGGGGTGGTTCGCCCTCGCGGTGGCCGTGACGGTCACCCAGGCGGTCGGTGCGGTGCCGGTGGTCGCGCACCAGACGCCGGTCGCGCAGCGCACGCCGGCACCGTCCGCCGTCGTCCCAGGAACCGCCCTCGCCTGGGGCAGTAATTTCTTCGGGCAGCTGGGTGATGGGACGAACGCTGACAGCGTTGCCCCGGTGTCGGTCAGCTTGCCGGCGGGTGTCTCGGTCACCGCCGTCGCCGCCGGCAATCGACACAGCCTGGCATTGACCTCGGCCGGTGCCGTGCTCGCCTGGGGCGGCAACGCCGCCGGGCAGCTGGGTGATGGGACGACCATGGACAGCAGTACGCCGGTGTCGGTCAGCTTGCCGGCGGGTGTCACGGTCATCGCCATCGCCGCCGGCGGTACCCACAGTCTGGCGTTGACCGACGAAGGCACCGTGCTCGCTTGGGGCGGCAACAGCTTCGGTCAGTTGGGTGACGGGACGAACGCTCATCGCAGTACGCCGGTGTCGGTTAGCCTGCCACCGGGTGTCACGGTCACCGCCGTCACCGGCGGTAGCTTCCACAGTCTGGCGGTGACGGCTGCCGGCGCCGTGCTTGCCTGGGGCGACAACATCTTCGGGCAGCTGGGTGACGGGACGACCAGCAACCGCAGTGCGCCGGTGCCGGTTGGCCTGCCGGCGGGTGTCACGGCTACCACCGTCACCGGCGGCCACTTCCACAGCATGGCGGTCACCTCCGTCGGTGCTGTGCTCGCCTGGGGTAACAACAATTTCGGGCAGCTGGGTGATGGCACCACCACCCACCGCGGCACGCCTGGAGCGGTAAGCCTGCCCGCGGGTGCGACGGTCACCGCCATCACCGCCGGCAGCTTCCACAGCATGGCGGTGACCTCCGTCGGTGCTGTGCTCGCCTGGGGTAACAACACTTTCGGGCAGCTGGGTGATGGCACCATCACCAACCGCAGCACACCGGTGGCGGTGAGCCTGCCCCCGGGTACCACCGTCGTCGCCGTCGCGGCCCACGACGGTAATCACAACGTCGCGTTGACCTCAGCCGCCGCCGCCCTCGCCTGGGGCGACAACCCGCATGGTCAACTGGGCAACGGGACGACCACCGACAGCAGTACGCCGGTGCCGGTCAGCTTGCCGGCGGGTGCCACGGTCACCGCCGTCGCCGCCGGCCTTCAGCACAGTCTCGCCGTAGTCGCGCTACCGCCGCTCTCGACCACCACGTTGCGGGTCACGCCGCGAAGTCCGACGGCGGATCAGCAGGTCACCCTCACCGCTACGGTCACCTGCAACACCGACACGCCTGCGGGTACGGTCACGTTCCGCGACAACACCACCGTGCTGGCCGCCACACCCCTGACCGCCGATGGCATCGCCAGCCACACCACGACGCTGACGCCGGGCGAGCACAGCCTCACCGCCGACTACGTCAGCACCAACACGTGCCCGGAGAGTCGATCCGTACCCGTTGCGATCACCATCGACACCGCACCTGACGATCCTGATCTGCCTATCACCGGCCCGAACCTGCCGACCATCGTCGGTGCTGCCGCCCTGTGCATTCTGGCCGGTGCCGCTCTGATTCGCCTCACTGGTCAACGCCGGCCGACGTCACGCCACCTGCGGTGAGGTTCGGCCGAAGAAGGGTATGGACGATGCGGGGACTCTGCCAGCAACCGGGCCGTGGTGTTGGAGCAGGTCGGGCGGTGCGAGCCAGCGCCGGGTGGTTCTGCCTCGCGTTGGTGGTGGCGGCGGTTCCGGCGGGCGGCGTGTCGTCCGCCGCCGCGCAACACACGTCAGCCGCGCAGCGTACGCCGTCCCCGACCGCTGCCGCGTCGGATACCGTCCTCGCCTGGGGTTTCAACTACTACGGCCAGTTGGGGGATGGAACCACCAACAACTACCGCACCGTACCCATCCCCGTGGGCCTGCCCGCCGGTGCTGAGGTGACCGCTGTCGCGGGCGGTGACGCGCACAGTCTGGCGGTGACGTCGGCCGGCACCATTCTCGCCTGGGGCAGGAACCGTGTTGGCCAGTTGGGCGACGGGAGCACCATCAATCGCAGCTCTCCCGTTGACGTCCCCCTGCCGCCGGGCACCACGGTCACCGCCGTCGCCGCCGGCTTCAACCACAGTCTGGCGTTGACCTCGACCGGCACCGTCCTTGCCTGGGGTGACAATTCGACTGGTCAGTTGGGTGACGGGACCGAGACGAACCGCAGTACGCCGGTGGCGGTGAGTTTCCCGCCCGGCACGGTGATTACCGCGGTCGCCGCCGGTGGTGTGCACAGTCTGGCGTTGACTTCGGCCGGCACCGTCTTCGCCTGGGGTGACAATTCCTCCGCTCAGCTTGGCGATGGGAGCACGACGAACCGCAGTACGCCGGTGGCGGTGGGGTTACCGGTGGGCACGATTGTTACCGCTATCGCCGGTGGTGGCTCGCACAGTCTGGCGGTGACCTCGGCGGGCAACGCCCGTGCCTGGGGCAACAATTTCGTAGGCCAGTTGGGCGACGGGAGCAATATCAACCGCGACGCTTCCGTTCACGTCCGCCTGCCCCCGGGTACCACGGTCACCGCCGTCGCCGGCGGCCTCACCCACAGTCTGGCGTTGACCTCGGTCGGCACTGTTCTCTCCTGGGGCAGCAACGACTGGGGTCAATTGGGTGATGGGACCGCCAGGGACCGGAACACGCCCGGCTCGGTGAGCCTGCCCCCCGGCGTCACGATCACCGCGGTCACCGCCGGTGATCTCTTCGGCCTGGCGATCACCTCTGTCGGTACCGTCCTCGCCTGGGGCGGCAATATCATCGGCCAGTTGGGGGACGGAACCACCACCATTCGCCGGACACCCGTCGCGGCCAGCCTGCCCCCGGGCACCACGATCACCGCCGTCTCCACCGGCAGCAGCCACAGTCTGACCCTGGTCGCACCGCCACCAGCGTCCACCACAGCCCTGCGGGTCTCACCCCGAAACCCGGCGGCCGATCAGGACATCGCCCTCACCGCCACCGTCACCTGCAGCACCGACCCCCCCACCGGTAGCGTCACCTTCCGCAGCAACAGCACCGACCTCGCCACCGTGCCCCTGGGCAGCAGCAACACCGCCACCCACACCACCGCGCTCCCACCCGGCACCCACGCCCTCACCGCTCACTACGCCAGCACCAACACCTGCCCCAACAGCCAGTCCGAGGCCACCACCATCACCATCGACACCCCGACCGACCCGGACACCCCGACCGACCCGGACACCCCGACCGACCCGGACCTCCCCATCACCGGCTCCAACCTGTCCACCACCGTCGGCGTCGCCACCCTGCTCATCCTCGCCGGCGCCGCCCTCATCCACCTCGCCCGCCGACGCCGACCAGGACACCATCCACAATGAGCCAGCAGGCGTGGCCCTGGGACTGCGCGGACCACCGGCCCGGACTCAACAGCGGCGGAGGTCACTGGCCGGGCCCGTAGGATGCCGCCATGCCGCTACTGAGCTGGCGTGAGCCGCTACCCTGGCGGCCGAGCCGAGTCCTGGTCGCAGGTACCTCTGGAGCGGGAAAGACGAGCCTGGCGACGTTGCTCGCCGAGGCATGGCAGCTCCCTCGGGTGGAGCTGGACGCATTGCACCACGGCGAGAACTGGGTGCCGCGCCCGAGCTTCGTTGACGACGTGAGTCGATTTGCCGCTGGTCCGCGCTGGGTGACCGAATGGCAGTACACCGCCAAGCTCGGCGACAAACTCTCCGGCAAAGCCGATCTGGTGGTGTGGCTGGACCATCCCCGGCAGCTGGTGATGCGGCAGGTGATCGCCCGCACCATGGCTCGTCGTTGGCGGCGCGAGGTGCTGTGGAACGGCAACGTCGAGCCGCCGCTGCGGACCGTCTTGACCGACCCCGATCACGTGATTCGATGGGCGTGGCGAACGCAGAAAGGCCCGGGTGAGCGCGTTACCCAGCTGCTCCAGCAACGTGGCCCAGCGGTCATGGTCGTGCGGTTGCGCGGTCGTCGCCAGGTGCGGCGGTGGGTGTCCCGGGTCTCCCTTCGCGTTCCCGGCGGATGTCGTGCCGGCGGTGGTTTCCTCCAGCGCTGACGCTGGACTGTTCTTCGGCTCCAGGTCATTCGTCACTTATGTCTGCTTCGTTCGCTTATACCTTGCGGCAGGTGAGCTTTCGACAAGGCTGAGGTAGGGGCAAGTGGCGAGTTTCTGGGCCGGCAAGGCTGCGGACGGGAGAAGAAGCTGGGCCCGGCCCGCGAATCTGCGGGGGCTGTGCGCGGTGTCGCTGATGTTGGTGACCGTGCTGGGCACAACTTCGGTCGGCGCGGCGCGCGCGCTCGCGCAGGGCGTGCCGTCGACGGCAGCGGGCCCTCCTGGTATCGGCCTGGCCTGGGGTTCCAACGCTTCCGGTCAGTCGGGTGATGGGACCACCACCGACAGCAGTATCCCGGTTGCGGTGGACTTGCCGGTCGGCACCACGATCACCGCGCTTGCCGGCGGCGGCCTGCACAGTCTGGCGTTGACCTCCGCCGGCACTGTGCTGGCTTGGGGCGGCAACGGTTCCGGTCAGTTGGGTGATGGGACCACCACCGACAGCAGTACTCCGGTCGCGGTGGACTTGCCGGTCGGCACCACGATCACCGCCATCGCCGCCGGCAACTCCCACAGCCTGGCGTTGACCTCCGCCGGCACTGTGCTGGCTTGGGGCTACAACAACTTTGGCCAGTTGGGTGATGGGACCACCACCGACAGCAGTACTCCGGTCGCGGTGGACTTGCCGGTCGGCACCACGATCACCGCGCTTGCCGGCGGCGGCTTCCATAGTCTGGCGTTGACTTCCGCTGGCGCCGTGCTGGCCTGGGGTACCAACGGTTCCGGTCAGTTGGGTGATGGGACCAATACCAACAGCAGTATCCCGGTTGCGGTGGATCTGCCGGTCGGCACCACGATCACCGCGCTTGCCGGCGGCCGCTTCCATAGTCTGGCGGTGACCTCCGTCGGCGCTGGGCTGGCCTGGGGTCTCAACGACTTGGGTCAGTTGGGTGATGGGACCACCACCGACAGCAGTATCCCGGTTGCGGTGGATCTGCCGGTCGGCACCATGATCACCGCCGTCGCCGCCGGCGACCGCCATAGTCTGGCGTTGACTTCCGCCGGCACCGTGCTGGCCTGGGGCCTCAACGCCACGGGCCAGTTGGGCGATGGGACCACCACCAACAGCAGCAGCCCGGTTGCGGTGGATCTGCCGGTCGGCACCACGATCACCGCCGTCGCCGGGGCCGTCCATAGTCTGGCGTTGACCTCCGCCGGCGCCGTGCTGGCTTGGGGCGCCAACGATTCCGGCCAGTTGGGTGACGGGACCACCGTCAACAGCAGCAGCCCGGTTGCGGTGGATCTACCGGCCGGCACCACGATCACCGCCATCGCCGGCGGCGGCTTCCACAGTCTGGCTATCGTCCGGCCGACATCAACCACGACCTTGCAGGCGTCCCCACCGAACCCGAAACCGGATCAACTCGTCACTCTTGCCGCTACCGTGACCTGCACCGGCGGCACCCCGACGGGGACCGTGACCTTCCTGGACGGCACGAAGGTCCTGGGTACTGAACCTCTGTCCGGCAGCCCCACCGCCACCGCAACCCGTACGGTCACACATCTGACACCTGGCACACACAGCATCCAGGCGCGCTACAACGGCGACGACCATTGCCCAGCCTCAACATCCAACCCCACGGCCGTCATGGTCCGAAAGCCCATCCTTCCAGTGACGGGTGTCAGGCTGCCTGCCATCCTCGCAGTCGGATTCCTGCTCACCCTCACCGGCGCGGCCCTGGCCGGGGCGTTCGGAAGAACCGCGACACCAGGGGCAAAAAGATGATCTGGAGGTAAGGAGCATCGCGGGCAGATCGGGGAGCCACCTGGGGTCGGTCAGGGCGTGCGTCGTCGGGACTGGGCGCTCTGCCAGTCGCGCAGCGCCCGCTTGATCCGGGTGTTCTCGTCGTGGAGCCGAGCCACCTCCTGCCGCAAGGTGGCCAGCTCGTGCGCGACCCGGTGCAGGAAGTGCCGTACCTCCTGGGGATCCAGGCCGCGTCGGCCGAGGCCCACCGTGGCGAAGTTCCGTTCGCGCACGAGGCGGGGGTGAAGCTGCTCGGTGCCGCCGTAGACGGTGCCGTGTCGCATTGATCGGTTCCCTTCGTTGGTTGGAAGGGGCGGCCCTGGACGGAGGGGGGAGATTTCCGGCGCAGGGCCGCCCCGCCCGACGACCGCAGCCCTCCTCGGCGGTACGGCCACCGGGCTGCCGGTGGGTGGTGTCAGTTCGCAGCGAGGCAGGGTCGCGCGGACCCGCCTTTCCGTGATAGGTATTCGTCAAGTCGGTCGGAGCCGTAATGCGCGCTTATCGCGGCTCCACGTTGAGGCCCGACGAGAGCCGGTATGCGTCTGCCACACGCCAGGCCGTCTCTCGTCACCTTCTCGGCTGTTGGCACAGCCGCGGTTGCCGTGTTTGCACCGGGCGTCCCCGGGGGCCGGTGATCACCCTCACCCGAAGGCCACATTTCCAGTGGCCTCGGCATTGGTGCAACGACACCAACGGATCCATTTCGGCAGGATGCGTGGAGAGGTGAGCATGGCCGTCAAGAGAGAAGCCTTCGTGCGGACGCTTCGGGCACAGTGGCTCGGCCAGCAGATGCGGGAGCTGCGCGAGCGACGTGGTCTGACGCTCAAGTACGTGGCCCAGTTCCTGGAGCGGGACTTCTCATCGCTGGCACGGTACGAGCGAGCCGAGTGGCCTTTCCGTCGAGATCTCGTCGTGGAACTGTTGGATCTCTACGGGGTCTACGACGAGCGGGAACGAACCCGGATCATCCAGCTTGCACAGGATGCCTGGCGGGTTGACCGCTGGGACAACGACTTCGACCAGACGATCTATGACACGTCGTTCATAGACTTTCCCTGGCTGGAGTCGAGAGCGGAGCAGGTGTGCACCTACGCCTCCTTGCTCATACCCGGTCTTCTGCAAACCAGGGACTACGCCGAGGCGGTGATCCGGAACGCGGAGGCGAGCTCCACCAGCGAGGTGCAGATTCGGAAGTGGGTTCAGCTCCGGATGGATCGGCAGCGCTTGTTGGAGCAGCCCACTGCTACGCGACTCGCCGTGATCATTGAGGAATCGGCCCTACGGCGTCCGGTGATGAGCCGGCAAGTAATGGCGGCTCAGTTTGACCACCTGGTGCAGGCGTCGAGGAAGCCGACGGTCGAGATTCGGGTCCTGTCCGCCGCCCTCGGTCTGCACGCGGGTTTGGACGGCACGTTCTGGCTCTTCAAGATGCCTCCGCCCTACACCGACGTCGCGCATGCCGAGACGCTTGGCGGACGGCTCTTCATGGAGTCGGACAAGGCGTTGCGATATGTCCGCGCGTACGATCGCCTCCGGGAGGCCGCGCTCACCGTGCGCGAGTCGGCGAGGCTGATTTCTGCACTTGCGGAGGAGTTGTCATGAGCGACACCATGCCCGACGTTGCTTGGCATATCAGCACCAAGAGCCCGGACCACGGCGGCAACTGCGTCGAGGCGGGGCCGCTGCTTGACGGGTCGGGTCGGGTGGCGGTGCGGCACAGCAAGGCCCCCGAGGCGGCCACGATTATCTATACGGCCGAGGAGTGGGCGGCGTTCGTCGGGGGCGTGCGCGACGGCGAGTTCGACTTCGCCTAGCCCGTCGGCGAGCCGGACCGTGGGTGTGGTGGCCGATGCCGGGTAGCGTCCACAGCAACGGGAGCGTCCGGTGGAGGTGGCGGCCGACCCGGCGCTGGTGGGAGACTTGCGACGGCCTCTCGACAGCATCCGGTACGGTGCACACCGTCACCGTCGGCTCCAGGAGAGTGCGACACCAGACCCAGCGGGAGTTCCGATGGTCTTCAAGAAAATGTTGAGCGCGTTAGGCGTAGGCGGACCCAGCGTGGACACCGTCCTCACGAACCCCAACACCCGGCCCGGCCTGGCCCTCGACGGCCAGGTCAACCTGATCGGCGGGGACTCGCCGGCAGCCATCGAGCAGATTGTCGTCGGCCTGGTCACCCGGGTCGAGATCGAGGGCCACGACACCGAGTACGCGGGGCTCATGGAGTTCCAGCGGATGCCGGTCTCCGGGCCGCTGCAACTGGCGCCCAAGCAGCAGCTGTCGATCCCGTTCCAGCTGCCGGTGCCGTGGGAGACCCCGATCACCGACGTGTACGGCCAGCGCCTGCACGGGATGACGATGGGTCTGCGGACCGAGCTGGCGATCGCCCGCGCCGTGGACAAGAGCGACCTGGACCAGGTCAACGTGCACCCGCTGCCGGTGCACGAGCGCATCCTGGAGGCGTTCACCCGGCTCGGCTTCCGGTTCAAGAACGCCGACCTGGAGCGCGGTTCCCTCTACGGGGTGCAGCAGACGCTGCCGTTCTACCAGGAGATCGAGTTCTTCGCCGCCCCGCAGTACGCGCAGACGATCACCGAGGTGGAGCTCACGTTCGTCACCAACCCCCACGGTGTGGACGTGATCCTGGAGTGCGACAAGCGCGGCGGCTTCTTCACCTCCGGGCAGGATGTTTTCGGCCGCTACCAGGTCGCCCACCAGGACGCCGACCGGGTGGACTGGATGCAGGTGGTGGACGGGTGGTTGCGCGAGACGACCTCCCGCTACGGCAGCCTGCGGGCGCAGGGCTTCGGCGTTCCGCAGCAGCACGGCCAGCGGGGGATGGGCATGGGCGGAGTGATCGCCGGTGCCGCCCTCGGTGTGGCCGGCGGCATGATCGCCGGTGAGATGATTGAGGACGCGATCGAAGGGGACTTCGCCGAGGACTTCGGCTTCGAGGAGTAACCCGGACCTCGAACAGTCATCCAGACAAAGGGTGCCCGCGGGACACAGATCCCAGCGGGCACCCTTTCGTCGCTATCGGCTAACGCTGGGCCATGCCCCGCTCACCAGTGAGCCGCCGGTCCGAGCCGGCCTTCGCCAACCCCCGACTGATCAGGTACGCGGCGGTCAGGGCGGAGAGGAACCACCACGCCAATATCGGGTCGTTGATGTTCAACCCGTTGGTGCCCGACCCACGCCAGAAGGCGGAGATCACTACCAGGGTGACCGCACCGGCGTAGATCCAGAACTCGGTGGTCAGGAACGAGTTCTTCGTCTCCGTGTCCGGAGCCGACATCTGCTCCCGGTGCCCGTTGTCCATCGCCCGCATCGGCCGGGTAGGTGCGTCCTGCAAGCGGTCCCGGCTCTGGAACTCCGACATCCGCTCCCGGCTCTGGGCCTCCGCCGGGGGCCGGTTCCTCGGTCTGGTGGATGCAGCCTCTGTGCTCATCTGGTCCTCCTCGGATTTGATGAGTACCTGAGATCCCTCGCCCCGCTACCGCGTCTCGGCCGCGGCACGGTTCGTGGCGGGGGCACCCTGGGTCTACCCGACCGGTCGGGGGCAGTAACCCCGCCTCCGCCGTACCGGCGGGTTTGGCCGGCCCAGGGGCGGGAACTCAAGGAGACTTCCGACGAGTCTGCGAGGTGATGCGACGTGCGCACCGACGACACACGGAACGAGGCCACCCGGCGGGCCGAGGAGCGGATCGCCGGCGACCGGTACGGCGAGGGCGTCCTGGACGAGGTGACCGTGCCGCAGACCGACGTACAGCGGGTCATTCAGGACGAGGATCCGGGCGACCCGGCGCACAGCCGGATCGACCCGCAGGTACTGCGCGACGGTGGTCCGACCCGGGGCCAGGGCGCGATCACGACGACCGGCGGGACCGCCGGCCCGGCCAGCGTTCGCCGGGTGGCCCGGCAACCGGAACGGCACCGGGGCCGGGTCGCCCCGACCACGACGGGGGACGCCACCACCGGCGGCCTGAGCACCCCGACCGCCGGCTCCACGAGCGACGCGGCCGGTCCGGGCGTGCACGTCGCGAACCTCTCCGACGACTGACAGCCCGCCGACCCGCAGCCCCGACGGCCTGGCCCGGTTCGGGCCAGGCCGTCGGTCCGTCGGCGTACCCGGTTTAGCCGGGCGCGGTAGCCCCGGTCCGTCGGCGTACCCGGTCACTGGCCGGGCGCGATAGCCCCGATCCGACGGGTCCAGACGGCGGTCAGGAGGTGGGGCGCAGAATCGTCAGGCGTTGGGTGGCGCGGGTCAGCGCCACATACAGGTCGTTACGACCGCGCGGGGACTCGGCGACTATCCCGTCGGGGTCAACCACCAGGACCGCGTCGAACTCCAGCCCCTTGGCCTGGGCCACGGTGAGCAGGACGGTACGGCTCTTGAGGTCGGGCTGCTCACCGATGGTGGCCTCCGGAATGGCATCCGCCAGGGCGGCACCCAGGTCGGTGACGCGGGCGGCCGGCACGATCACCCCCAGCCGTCCGTCGGTGCGGGCCGCCGCCATAGCGGTCGCCGCATCCACCAGCTCCGCCGCCAGCCGTTGCGGTGCCACCGTCCGGTCGGTCGGCGGCACCCCGGTGGACCGTACCGACCGGGGTGGGCGCAGCGTCGGGTCGATCTGGGCAAGCACCTCCGCGGCGACCGCCATGATCTCGGCGGGGGTGCGGTAGCTGACCGCCAGCTCCGCCAGCCGCCAACGCCGCGCCACGTACGGTTCGAGGGCGTCGGCCCAGGACGCGGTGCCCGCCAACGCGCCGGTCTGCGCCACATCACCGACGATGGTCATCGACCGGCTGGGGCAGCGGCGCATCAGCAGCCGCCAGGCCATCGGCGACAACTCCTGCGCCTCATCCACGATGATGTGGCCGAACGCCCAACTCCGGTCGGCGGCGGCCCGCTGCGCGGTGGTCAGCCGGTCCCCCTCCTCCTGCCGTTCCACCAGTCGGTCGGCGTCGAGCAGGTCGGTGACGCCAAGGATCTCGCCCCCGTCCGCCTCGTCCTCCACGTCGATTGACCGGGACCCACGGGCGATCTCCAGCACCCCCTCGGCGTACTCCCGTTGCAGGGTCCGCAGTCGCTCCCGGCGGGCCGCGGCGGCGCGGTCATCCTCGCCGAGCAGTTCGGCCGCCTCGTCCAGCAGCGGCACGTCGGCCGGCGTCCAACCCCCCGGCCGGCGGTGCAGCAGGGCCTGCTCGGCCTCGGTCAGCATGGGCGCGGCGGTGGCGATCCGCACCGGGTCGGCGTACAGGTCGGCGAGCAGCTGCTGCGGGGTGAGCAGCGGCCACAGCTGGTCCAGCGCCGCCCGTACCTCCGGGTCGTCCCGCAGCTCCCGCCGGATCTCGGCGCGGTCGGCCTCCTCGAGCAGGTTCTCCCCGCCCAGCGGGTCGGCGCCGATGCGCTCGGCGACCTGCGCGGCGAGCGCGTGCACGACCTCGACATCGAAGACCGCCCGGGCGAGGTTGTGTGGCCGGCCGGAGCGGCGGGCCCGGTCCCGGGCGTCCCGGACGGTCTCCGGGTGCAGCAGCAGGATCTCCCGCTGCGGTTGCTCGATCTCCAGCGGTTCGTCCGGCACCCACTGCCGGTCCCGGACCGCGGCGGCGAGCACATCCACCAGCACCCCGCGGCCCTTCAGCGCGGCGGCCTCGGCCACCTCGGTGCGGCGCGCGGTGACCCCGGGGAAGAGGTCAGCCTGGGTACGCAGCAGCACACCGGTCTCGGCGAGGGCGGGCAGCACCTGAGAGATGTAGCGCAGGAACGTCGCGTTCGGCCCGACCAGCAGCACGCCCCGGGTGGCGAGTTCCCGCCGGTGCGTGTAGAGCAGGTAGGCCGCCCGGTGTAGCGCCACCGCGGTCTTGCCGGTGCCCGGACCGCCCTGCACCACCAGCGTGCCCGGCAGTTCGGCCCGGATGACCGTGTCCTGCTCGGCCTGGATGGTCTCGACGATGTCCCGCATCCGGCCGGTACGGCCGGCGGTGAGGGCCGCGAGCAGCGCCGCCTCGCCGGTCAGCTCCTCGTGGGCGGTGGGGGAGGCGGCAGCCAGGTCGAGCACCTCGTCGTTGAGGCCGGTCACCTTGCGTTGCCGGGTCCGCAGGTGCCGCCGTCGGTGGACGCCCTGCGGGTTGGCGGCGGTCGCAAGGTAGAAGGCGCGCGCCGCCGGGGCCCGCCAGTCGATCAGCAGGGGGTCGTAGTCGCCGTCGGTGTCGAAGATGCCGATCCGGCCGATGTAGTGCCGGCCGCCGTCGTCGGTGTCCAGTCGGCCGAAGCACAGGCCCTGCTCGACCGCCGAGTACTGCTCCACCTGCTCGCCGTACATCCGTACCGCGCTGTCGCGTTGGGAGCGGGCCTGGAGGGTGCCACCGGTCGCCCGGAGCTGTTCGGCCAGCCGGTGGGTGGCCTGTTCCCGCAGCGCGTCCAGCCGGCCGTAGAGCATCGAGACGTACTCCTGCTCCTGGCCAAGCTCGTCGTCGTTCATCGGCGAATCGCCAGGACCGCCGGAGTGCTGTGAAACGCCGGAGTTGCTTGACAAGCCATCTCGCAATTCGCTACCCTTGCCCGTAGGAACGGCTTAGTGCCGTTCTTTTTTGTTCCCTGAACTGGTCAGGATACCGGGCAACACGACCGTCGGTGGTGCCCATGGCGATTCCACGACAGAGCCAGGCGTGGGCGCGGCACGGCCGGCGTGGGCAACGCCCCGAGGGTGTGGGCAAACAACAACCCCGGGGCCCCCGCGCGTGCGGGCCCCGGGGTTGTCGGCGACGAAACGTCAGCCCTGAGCCACCTCGTACAGCCGCTCCGGGGAGACCGCCCCCACGATCAGCCGGCCGTCGTCGGTGAGCAGCGCCGTCATCAGCTCGCTGCGGAACAGTCGACCGCTGCCCCAGTCACCCTGGACCGCCGGCAACTGGCCGGCGAGCAGGTCCAGGTCGGGTGCCTCCTCGGTGGCGGCGGGATGCTGCCCCTCGTCGACCTCCGCGACCACCACCGTGGCCCAGCCCGTGCCGACGGTACGCAGGTCGGGCTGCCCGCCGTCGTTGGTCGGTCCTGCCTTCTCCCGCTGCTCGGGATGCCCCCAGTCGCTCTTCTGCTCGGTGACCTGAACACCCGGCGGTGGATTGAAGGTGAACTGGTCGGCATCCGGCCGGGCGTAGTCGATCTGGGTGAACGCCAGCTCGAACGCCGGGGGATCCCCACCCTCGGCGAAGACCTCGAACCGTAGCGGCAGGTGCTCGGTCGCGTCGATGGCGATCCGGACCTGGTGCACCAGGGAGGCGGTGTCCCGGGGCTCCAGCACCAGCTCGTAGGCGTCCCGCCCGGCGACCGTGGCGGACCGTCCGACGCTCACCTCAGTCGTCGGATCAACCGCGGCGAGGGCCTGCGCGGCAGCCTCCTGCGGCGTCGCCGGCATCTCCGGCGGGTTCGCCGCCTCTGCGCCCTCGGGCAGCACCTGGTGGATAGCGGTGTTCGTTTGGCTGTTCCACAGCCACACGTCCCGCCCGTTGCGGATGTAGTCCCGCTGCCCGAGCGTGTCCACGAACGCGATCCGCTGCTGGTCCGGCCCGGAGTGCCAGACCCGCAACGTGTGGGAGCCGGTCAGCAGGCTGGCCGGGCCGTCCTCGGCGAGTAACCCGGCGATCGGCGGTAGACCGAGGTCGGCCCGCTGCACGACGGTGCCGGACAGACCCTCGAAGCGGGCGGTCTGGAGATCGACCAAAAGCTGGGCGGCGGATCGGGGCGGCAGGCTCGGCTCGGCTTCGGCGGCGAAACGGCCCAGCGCGGCGCCGCCGCCGATGACGGTCACGACGGCGGCCACCGGGACCAGCCACCGTAAGGCGGGACGGCTTGTCAGAACGGACATCGGGCACCTCCTGCCGACCATCCTGCCGGACACAACCTGTGCGGACGCTGAGTAGGCGATCGAGTGTGATCAGGCATCGGTAGGGCCGAACCGATGCGGTCATGTGAGCAAAACAGCAGGCGATTGCGCCAGCAGTTGATCGTGGTTAGGTTAGCCTCACCTAAATCCGCTGGCGAGTGTCAGCCACAGAATCCCGGAGCAAGCACATGAGATTCCCCCTCGTTAACGTCGGTCTCGCCGCCACTCTCGCTCTGACGTTGACCGCCTGCGGCGGCGAAGCGGGAGAGCCGGCCGACTCGACAGCAGCGGGCGAGCGCACCGTGACCATCGAACACGCGCAGGGTTCGACCACGGTGCCGGTCAACCCCGAGAAGGTCATCACGTTCGACCTGGCGAGCCTGGACACACTCGACGTGCTGGGCGTCCCGGTGACAGGGGTGGCCAAGGGCAATCTGCCGTCCTATCTCGACAAGTACAACGGCGACGAGTATGTCAACGCGGGCACCCTGTTCGAGCCCGACTTTGAAGCCGTCAACGCCGCCGAGCCGGACCTGATCGTCGTGGCGAACCGTTCGGCGAAGGCCTACGACGAGCTGAGCAAGATCGCCCCCACCGTCGACCTGACCCTCGACTGGACGAGTTTCACGTCGAGCTTCGTGACGAACACCGAGAAGCTGGGAACGATCTTCGACAAGCAGGATGAGGTCAAAGCAGCGCTCGCCGACGTCAGCACGAAGATCAGCAAGACCAAGGAGAGCGCCGCCGACGCGGGCCGTGGCCTGATCGTGCTCACCAGCGCCGGCGAGGTCACCGCATTCGGACCAGGTTCCCGCTTCGGCTGGCTGCACGACGAATTCGGCGTGACACCCGCCATCGCCGATGTCGAGGCCGCCACCCACGGTGACCCCATCTCGTTCGAGTTCATCCTGGAGACCAACCCTGACTGGCTCTTCGTCGTCGATCGGGACGCGGCCACCGGTGAGGGCACGGAGACCGCACAGGAGGTTCTCGACAACGAGGTCGTCGCCAGGACCACCGCCTGGTCCAAGCAGCAGGTCGTCTACCTCGACCCGGTGCCGTGGTACATCGTGATGAGTGGGCTGAACGCCGTGAACCAGATGATTGACGAGGTCACCACCGGCCTCGCCAAGTGATTCGACGTATCGGGGCGACGCCCGGGGCTTTGGTCGCGGGCGTCGCCCTGACGGCGGCGCTCGCGCTGGTCAGCGTCTTCGTCGGCGTCGCCGACGTGACACCGGGCAGCCTGCTGCGCGGCGGGCCGGACGGCGAAGCGGCACTGCTGCTGGCCGCCACCCGGCTGCCCCGCACCATCGCGCTGGTGCTTGCTGGAGCAGCCAGTGCCATCGCTGGGCTGATCATGCAGATGCTGGTCCGCAATCGGTTCGTCGAGCCGTCCACCACCGGAACCACCGAAGCCGCCGCCCTCGGCCTACTGGTGGTCACGGTGAGCGCACCCGGGCTGCCGCTGACCGGCAAGATGGCCGTGGCCATCGGGTTCGCCCTGGTCGGCACCGCCCTGTTCCTCCTGCTACTTCGCCGGCTTCCGGTGCGCACGGTCATTCTGGTGCCGCTGGTCGGCATCATGTTGGGTTCGGTCATCGGAGCGGTGACGACGTTCTTCGCCTACCGGTTGGATCTGCTCCAGACCCTGGACACCTGGCTGACCGGAGACTTCTCCGGCGTCCTGCGTGGCCGGTACGAATTGCTGTGGGTGGCATTCGCCGCGACGGCCGCCGCCTGGGTCGCGGCCGACCGCCTGACCGTCGCCGGCCTGGGCCGCGATTTCACCACAAACCTCGGCATGCACTACGGGCGGCTGCTCGCCCTGGGCGTCACGATCGTGGCCACCGTGGCATCGGTCGTCGTGGTGACCGTCGGCGCCATCCCGTTCCTCGGGCTCATCGTGCCGAACATCGTCAGCCTGCTGCTGGGGGACAATGCGCGCCGGACGATTCCCTGGGTGGCCGTCGTCGGGGCGGCCTTCGTGCTGGTGTGCGACCTGATCGGCCGGGTGTTGCGATATCCCTACGAGATCCCGCTCGGTGTGGTGGCCGGCGTCGTCGGCGCGGCGGTGTTCCTGTACCTGCTACTCAGGAGCTCTGAACATGCCCACTGACACTCTGAGCCAAGCCGTCACCGGGGTAGCTCCCTTCGTCCGGCGACACCGGGTCTGCTTCTGGATCCTCGCCCTGACGGGCGTAACGGTTCTCCTCGTGACCGCGTACCTGTTCACCGACGTGACCGGCTCCTGGGATTACGTCGTGCAGCTCCGTACGCGCAAACTCGCGGCGATGCTGCTCGTGGCGGTGGCCGTAGCCACCGCGACGGTCCTGTTCCAGACCGTTACGGAGAACCGCATCCTAACTCCGGCGATCATGGGTCTGGACGCACTGTACGTGTTGATTCAGACGGTGGTGGTCTACCTCTTCGGGGCGAGCGCGCTGGCCGCCACCGACCCGGTGCTGCGATGGACGGTCGAGATCGTCGTGCTGGTCCTGTTCGCCACCGCACTGTTTCAATGGATCTTCACTGGGGCGGGACGCAGTATCCACCTGCTGGTCCTGGTCGGTGTCCTCTTTGGCGTGCTCTTTCGCAGCGTGACCCACCTGCTGCAACGGATGATCGACCCGGCGGAGTTCGTCGTGTTGCAGGACGCCTTCTTCGCGAGCTTCAGCGTGTCGGAACGTCTCCTCGGTCTCTCCGCTGTGACGATCACGTTCGCCGCTGCCGGCCTCGTGCTGATCGGCCGGCAGCTTGACGTCCTCGTCCTCGGCCGAGCCCACGCGATCGGGCTCGGCGTGCACCACCGGCAACTCGTCGCGATCGTGTTTGCCCTGGTGTCGGTCCTGGTGGCGGTCTCCACCGCGCTCGTCGGGCCGATCACCTTCCTCGGGCTCATCGTCGCCAACCTCGCCTATCACCTCATCGGCAGTCACCGGCACTGGCACACGATCCCCGCAGCCATCCTGCTCGCGGTCATCTTCCTGGTCGGCGGCCATTTGCTGCTCGAACGGGTATTCGACCTCGGCACCGTGCTCGCGGTTGTGATCGAGTTCGTCGGCGGAATCTTCTTCCTCATCCTTGTCACCAGGAAGGGCACGCGGTGATAGTTCTCCAGTCGGTCACCAAGCGGTACGCGGACACCGCCGTCGTCGACGACGTGAGCATCGAGCTTGGGCATCCGGGGATCACGTCCGTGATCGGTGCCAACGGTGCGGGTAAATCCACCCTGCTGTCGATGATCGGACGCCTCCTGCTGATCGACAGCGGCACGATCACCGTCGACGGACTGGACGTGACCACCACCCGAGGCGCGCTGCTGGCCCGCCGGCTGGCTGTGTTGCGGCAGGACAACCACCTCACCGCCCGACTCACCGTACGGGATCTGGTCGCCTTCGGCCGCTTTCCGCACGGTCGGGGCCGGCTCGGCCCCAGCGATCGGGAAGCCATCGACCGTGCCATCGACTATCTCGATCTTGATCCGGTGGGTGGCCGGTTCCTCGACGAACTCTCCGGCGGGCAACGGCAGCGAGCTTTCCTGGCGATGACGCTGGCGCAGGACACCGAGTATCTCCTGCTCGACGAGCCACTCAACAGCCTCGACCTCCGGCACTGTGTGCAGACCATGCGACTACTCCGACGGGCCGCCGACGATCTCGGCAAACGCATCGTGCTGGTCCTGCACGACATCAACTTCGCCGCCGCGTACTCCGACCGGATCGTCGCGATGCGTGCCGGGCGCATCCACGTCGCCGGGAAGCCGACCGAGGTCATCACGACCGCGGTGTTACGGCAGGTGTACGGACTCGACATCGCCGTTGACGAGTTCGGCGGACATCCCATGGCGATCTACCACCTGTGACGTACCTCCGCACACATCCACCTCCCCGCCGTCGGCTCCACCATCCGATCCCGTCCTCTGAAAGTGGCGCTTCCGACGTGCGTGGCCCGGTGGCACCCTTGACCCGTGCGACTGCTGGTGGTGGAGGACGAGGCGCGGCTGGCGGCCGCCCTGCAGCGGGGGCTTCAGGCCGAAGGGTTCGTGGTGGACATCGCCGCGACCGGGCCGGCTGGCCTGGCGGCGGCCCGGCACGGCGACTACGACGCGATGGTCCTCGATGTGATGCTGCCCGGCCTCTCCGGCTACGAGGTGGTCCGCCAGCTGCGGGCCGAGCGGTGCTGGCTGCCGGTGCTCATGCTCTCCGCCAAGGACGGTGAGTACGACCAGGCCGACGGGTTGGACTGCGGGGCCGACGACTACCTCACCAAGCCCTTCTCGTACGTGGTGCTGCTAGCCCGGCTGCGCGCACTGCTGCGCCGCGGCGCGCCGGAGCGGCCGGCGGTGCTGGCCGTGGGGGACCTACGGCTGGACCCGGCCCGGCGGCGGGTGACCCGAGACGGCGTTGAGGTGGCCCTGACCGGCCGGGAGTACGCCCTGCTCGACTACCTGATGCGCCGCCCCGACACCGTGGTCTCCAAAATCGAACTCCTGGACCACGTCTGGGACGCCAGCATCGAGACCGCACCGAACGCGGTGGAGGTGTACGTGGGCTACCTGCGCCGCAAGCTCGGCCGAGACCGCCTGGAGACCGTCCGCGGGGCCGGCTACCGCCTCGTCACCACATGACCGGACCCGCCGCCCCCGCCGAGCGTCCCCGCCCCGGCAGCGGCCCCCCACCTACCGCGGGGCGAAGGGCGCGTGGCCGGCCCTGGACCCCCCTCGGCCTCCGCGGACGGCTGATGGCGATCGGCGTACTCGGTGTGTCGGCGGGGCTCGCCGTCGGCGGCCTGGTGCTACTGGCAGTGCTCAACTGGACCCTGCATCGCAACGTTGACACGGAGGCGTTGCGCACCGCCGACGCCATCGCGTTGCTGGCCGCCGAGGACGCCCTGCCCGACCCCCTGCCCGTCGCCGGCAGTCAGGTACGGGTGCAGGTGATCGACGCGCAGGGTCGGGTCCGCGCCGCCTCCATCGACGCCGACCGGCTGGTGCCGATGGTCCGGCCGGACCAGGTCGACCGCACCGCCAGAGCCGGCATCACTGTGCCGGGACAACGGATGGGGCTGACCGGGCCGATGCGGGTGGTGGCCGTCCCGGCCGGCACCGACGCGGACCCGCTCACCGTGCTGGTCGCCCGTTCGCTGGTGGACGTGCGGCAGAGCATCCACGTCGTCCAGACCATCCTGCTGGTCAGCTTCCCGCCGCTGGTGGGTCTGCTCGCCCTCGTGGCCTGGCGCGCTGTCGGCGCGACGTTGCGCCCGGTGGAGGCGCTGCGTCGGGGCGCCGAGGAAATCACCGATCGGGACGGGCGCGGCCAGCTACCCGTACCGGCGTCGCAGGACGAGATCCACCGGCTCGCGGTGACCCTCAACGACATGCTGGATCGGCTGCGCGCCAGCCGGGACCGGGAGCGGGCGTTCGTCGCCGACGCCGCGCACGAACTGCGCAGCCCGCTGACCAACCTGCGAACCGAACTCGAGGTCGCGCAGCGGCTGGGGGAGCGGACCGACTGGCCGGCCGTCTCGGTGGACCTGCTGGCCGACACCGAACGGCTCGGCCGGCTCGTCGACGACCTGCTGCTGCTCGCCCGCCTCGATGAGGCCCCGCCCGCCCGCGGCACCGGACCGGTCGACCTGGGTGCCCTGCTGGCCGAGGTGGCCGCTCGCTACCCGGCCGAGAGTGTCCACCTGGCACTGTCGGCGGCGCCGCTCTGGGCGGTCGGTGAGCCGGACGAGCTACGTCGGGTGCTGGTCAATCTGGTCGACAACGCGGTACGGCACGCCCGCAGTCGGGTGCTGCTCGGCGTCGAGCCGGACGGGCCCACGTACCACCGGGTGACGGTGACCGACGACGGGCCCGGCATCCCGGCGGCGGACCGGGAACGGGTCTTCGGTCGGTTCACCCGGCTGGACGTCGCGCGCGACCGGGACGCCGGCGGCGCCGGCCTGGGACTCGCCATCGTGCGCGAACTTGTCCGGCGGGCCGACGGTCGGGTCGACCTCGACGACGCCGACCCGCCACCGGGCCTGCGCGTCCGGGTAACGCTGCCGGCGCTACCCCCCGAGTAGCGGCCGCGGCCAGTGAGCATCGCGCGCCCCCTGTGCGAGTGGCGGACGTGGCCGCCACGTGGTGGACGTGGTGTCAACCGCGGTCGGTGCAGACCTCCTCGGACCGGCCGATCGTCTCCGTTGACCACACCACCGCCACGGCGAAGCAGTAGTCGACGCCACCGTTGAGCCCGTACACGACGAATTCGGTGCTGCCGGCCGGCAGGTTGGCGAAGACGGTCTGCGACTCGCCGGGCTGACCGCCCGAGACCACCACCGGGCCCGCTCCGCCCTCCGGGTAGGTCCAGCGCAGGGCAACGTTGTCCCGGTTGTCGGTCAGGGTCACCGCACCGGGCGGTGCGCCAGGAGTGACCGCCGGGGTAGTCGGTGCCTCGGCTACCGGACCCGTCGCCGGCGGCGGTGCCGACCCTTCGAACCGGGAAACCCCGGCGATCACCGCGGCTGTCCCCAGCAGCACCACCACCGCACCCACCACGAGCGGCAGCCGGTGTCGGGACGGCGGTGTGGCGCGCGGTACCGGCACCGGCAACAGCCGCGACGGCTGGTCCGCCGGGGCGTCGGGCACCCCGTGGGGTCCGACCCGCTGGACCCCATCGGCCTCCTCCAGGTGGGTCAGGGGCAACACCGCGGGGGGTACGGCGCCACCCCACTGGTCGGTCGACAACTCGCGCCACCACGGGTCGTATTCGTCCTCGCCGACCGGTGAATCCGGCGGGAAGGGCTCGGGTGGCTCGTGAAACGCGGAACCCTCCAGCGGTAGCCGGGGCGTCGGGACCGTCGGCGGCGGCGCATACCCAGCCGCCGGGTGCTCCTCGGCCACCGGCCGGTCCGGCTCGGGCTCGGGCTCGGGCTCGGGCTCGGGCTCGGGCTCGGGCTCGGGCGGGAAATACAGGTCGGTCGGCCGATACCCGGGCTGCGCTGGATGCTGCGGCCCGTCCTCATCCAGTGGCGCGTGATCGGATAGCAGCCCGTCGTAAGGCAGCGGCCTGCCGTCGGGTAGCGGTCCGTCGTCGGGGAGTGATCCGTCCTCGGAGAGCGACCTGTCGGGCAGTGGTCTCTCCTCGGGGAGCGGATCGTGCCCAGATAGCGGCCGGCCCTCGAGGAGTGGCCCGTCTCCCGGCGGGGGCATCCGAGCAGCCGGCACGATCGGGGCCTCCCGCCCGTAGGGTACGCAGCGGTGCTCCGGGTCGGCGCTCGCCCGGCCCAGCGCGGCTACCTGCACCGCCAGTGGGTCCGTGGCGGCCAGGTGCTGCCGGCACAACTCCTCAGCCAGCCCCAGGCTCTCCTGCGCCGGGCCGACCAACGCGCAATCGCGCTGCATCGCGCCGAGGCGGGCAAGCATCTTGATGCCGCTGGGATGCCCATCGCCGTACACCTCGCGGTGCAGCTCCCACGCGTCGGCCAGCCGGTCGCGGGCCACCTGGCACTGACCGCGGGCGTACTCCAGCGTGGCCAGATCGGCGTGCGCGGCGAGAACGCGAAGCGACTCCGGACCGTCCAAGGCGGTCAGCTCGATAATCACCTCTTGGTAGATCCGGGCCGCCCGCGACCAACTACCGACCCGGTGCAGCACCGCAGCCAGGGTGGCGGCAGCCGCGACAGTCCGTTCGTCCGAACGGCCGTGCAGGTGGTTGCTGGCCGCGTACGCGTAGGCGGCCCAACTCCGCGCGGCCTGCGGATCGCCGAGCCCCACCAGCACCCGCGCCTGCAGGCTCGCCAACTCGGCCAACTCGGTGCTGGCGTTGGTCGGCCGTGGGTCGGCGTCGGCCAACGCGTCGGAGAGGAGCCGCTGGGCGCCGGCGAGGTCGCCGGTAGCCACCAGATGGTGCGCGTGATCAGTCAGTTCACCGAAGCCAGAAGGCACGCCCCATCGTGCTTAACCAGCAACGGTATGTACAAGCCCCGCGCCGGTTGGGTTTGCCGCCGCGCTGCTTTTGTTGGCCCCGCCGCCCCCGGCCCATCCCGGTACGGTAAAACCGATGACGTGATGGACGGGGTGGTACGGGAACTGCTCGGCCGGCAGCTCGAAGCGTGGTTACCCCGGGCAGTTGCGCGGGGCCGGCCCAGCGTCGTGGCGCTCGCGTACGGTCCGGGGGCCCTGCTCGCGGCCACCGACTCCGCCGCAGCGGTACTCGGCGTGCTCGCCGAGCACGCCGGCCAGCTTCGCGGACGGCAGCTCACCGTGCTGGTGCTCGCCGACGGAAGTGAGGAACTTCCGGCCCGGCTGGGCGTGATCGAGGCGACCCTACCGGCCGAGATCGCCGTACACCTGGTGCCGGGCGGGCCCGCCCGGCTGCCGGTCGCGGTGAAGGCGGCCGGCGCGACGGGAGCGCCGCTGCTGTCGTACCTGGACGGGGCTGGCGCCACCGACCCCGGTGTGCTGGCGGCCAGCGCCGCCGGCCGCCCCGCCGAGCTCCTGCTGGTCACCGAGGCGAAACCCGCGTCTGCCGCCTCCCCGGCTGCTGCCTCTTCGGCTGCCGGTGCTGCCGCCACCGCTGCTGGCCCTGCCGGTGCCGCGTCCCCGACTGCTGGCCCTGCCGGCTCGGTGCGGGCCGGGCTCGCCGGCGCCGGCTTCCCGCTGACCACCCAGGTTGACCTGGTCGCGGTGGACGGGTCGTCCGCGCGGCGGCTCGCCTTCGGCACCGGCCACGACCGGAGCCTGGAGGCGTTCAAGGAAAACCTGTGGGCAGTGGACGACGACACCGCCGTTCGCTATCGGGACCCCGCCGACCCGAGCGGGCAGCTGCTCGACGTCGCACCCGACCCCGAGTCGCTGGGTCAGGAACTCCTCGCCGAACTGGCCCGCTCCGGCCCCCGTACCGTCACCGAACTGCGTCGACACGCGCTGACCGCGACCGCGTACCGGTCAGTCGACGTGCAGCGGGCGCTCACCGGGCTACTGCGGCGCGGCGCCGCCGTTCGCGACCCCGAGCACGGTCGACTCGGCGGTGACGTGGTCATCGCGCTGGCCCGGCACCGGTAGCTGACCGCCGCTAGCTTCGGCGGGCGGGCGTGGGCGTACCAGGGGCGGAACGTCCCGGGCGGCGCGGAACGCACCCGGGCTGACTCCGACCTCTCGGGTGAAGAATCGGCCGAAGTTGGTCGGCTCGGCGAAACCGAGCCGCTGGCCGATTCGGGCCACCGGCTCGTCCGTCGCCGCGAGTAGGCGGCGGGCCTGCAACGCCACCCGATCGTCCACCACCTGCTTCGCGCTGCGCCCAGTGACCGCCAGGCAGGCGCGGGTCAGGGTACGAACCGAGCAGCCCACCCGGTCGGCGTAGTCCTCCACCCGGCGGCTGCGCTGGTAGCCCTGCTCCAACTCGCGGCAGAGCAGTCGGAAGGTGCCGGTCTCGGTGCGCGACGCCGCCTGCGGTCCCCGGCTGGAGTCTGACAGCAGGGCCAGCCGAAGCAGCAGCGCCGCTAGCTGGTGGCGGAGCAGCGCGGCGGGCTCCCCGCGATGCTGTTCGCAGTCCACCGCGAGCTGATGGACCCCGGTACTGATGGCCGTCCCGTCCGCACCGGTCAGCTCAAGCCAGGCCGGGGCCGCCTCGGGGTCAGCGTCGAAGCCGTGCAGCGCCGCCGGCGTCCAGCGCACCACGATCGCACCCAGGCTGGATGGCCCACACCGAAGCACCTGGCCCGCCCGGACCCGCAGCAGTGTGCCCGGGTGGCAGGGAAAGGGGTAGAAATCCACCTCAGCGCGGCCCCGCCCCGCGGTGACCAGCAGGAGCAGGTCCTCCGCCAGCAGGATCGGACGCCGCCACGCCGGATCGGCCACCAGGTCACCGAAGCCGAGCGCCGCGTTCACCGCGGCGTCGTTCACGGCGGCGTCCGGGGAGCGATGAACAGCAGAGAACATCACCTGCGACGGTAGCCCGGTACGCCGATTCCCGCATCACCGTCCTCGCCGTGCGCCCCCGTGCTGTGCAGCGGGCCCAGCATCGACGGACTCCCGGTAGGGAGTCGCCCCTGCCGTCGGCACGGCGGAGTCGGGGCGACGGCAGGGTTGTGGGGACTGAGCGAGGCGATTACGTTACCGAGCGGTAGGGATGGATGGTGAAAGGGATGGGCATGACGGATCTATTCTCGGTCTCCGGCAAGACCGTCCTGGTCACCGGCGGCTCGCGCGGGATCGGCCGAATGATCGCCGAAGGTTTCGTACGGGCCGGCGCCAAGGTGATCATTGCTGCCCGGAAGGCGGACGTCTGCACGGCGGTCGCCGCCGAGCTGTCGACGCTGGGCCAGTGCACGGCGGTCCCCGTCGACCTCAGCAGCGACGCCGGTGCCGAGGCGCTCGCCGCCGCCGTACGAGAGCGGCACGACCGACTCGACGTACTGGTCAACAATGCGGGTGCCACCTGGGGCGCACCACTTGAGGCCTACCCGGAGAGCGCATTCGACAAGCTCTGGGCGGTCAACGTCAAGGCCATCTTTCGGCTCACCACCGCGCTGCTGCCCGTACTGCGCGCGGCGGGCACCGCGGAAGAGCCCGCCCGCGTCATCAACATCGGCTCCGTGGACGGGATCCGGGTCCCGTGGATGGAGGTGTACGCGTACTCCGCCACGAAGGCGGCCGTGCACATGCTGACCCGCAGCCTCGCCCACCAACTCGCCGCTGAAAACATCACCGTCAACGCGATCGCCCCGGGCCCGTTTGAAAGCAAAATGATGGCGTTTGCCCTGGACGACCCTGCTTCTCGGGCCGCCATTGAGAAGCAGGTGCCGCTGGGCCGCATCGGCCGGCCGGAGGACATGGCGGGCACCGCGATCTACCTATCGTCGCGGGCCGGCGCATACCTGACCGGCGCGGTCATCCCGGTTGACGGCGGCATCACCACTCACGGCTGAGCTGGGCTCGATCCGGTGGTGGGCCGTCTCGCGTACCGACTGAGGTGGCCGGGGTCGCGCGGACTCGGCAGCTCCGCGCGGCCCCGGCCAACCGATCACCAGATTCCGGTTCTCCGTTCCAGATTCCGGTCCTTTCGATCTCAGCGTCCGGCGAGCAGCCGGTTCACCGCCGTGTCGACGTCCAGGTGCTCGGCCTCGCGGCCGCGCGCGACGACGACGTAGGTCCGCCGCAGGAAGCGCACCAAGACGCTCCGCGGCACCTCAAACAGGGCGTTGCCGTCCGGGGACGACAACGCCAGGGCGACGAAGTCCCCGCGCGGGGTGGCCCAGGGCCAGACCCGCACATCGCCAATGCCGGCCGGCTCATCGAGGCCGGTCACCAGCAGTTCCCGTGCGAACGACCAGCTGACCGCCTCGCCACCGGCCGATTCCGCATGGAACAGGACGTGGACCGCATACGGGTCAGCAGGGTCGTAGCGCAGACTGGCGCGCACCGGCAAGGCCGTGGCGTCAGGTGCGACGAGCCTTAGCGACGTCTCGACCTCTACGGTCGTCGGTCGGATGACACTCATGGACGTTCTCCCCCCGGCACCGCTGCGGAACGCGCGTGTCCCGCTTTTCCCATACTCAGGTGCTGCCCCTAGCTACGCTCCGCCATACGCTGACTTCACCCAGTGGTGGGAAGGTCTTCGGAGTGTTCCCCAGAATGTGAAAGTTCCTGTAGGATTTTCCGGTTCCGCCCGTCCGCGGTGCCGCTTGGCATCAGGTGCTTCAGTCGTCGACTACTCCGGTAACGTCCAGTCCACGGTCGCAGTGACGGGCGCGCGCCACACTGGGGGGAGGAAAAGTGACAGAGTGATCCTCAGTGGATCGTGTCACGCCGTCGGGTCGGCCGATCATCGTGACCCAGGCGGCCGAACGGCGGGGGTGCGGGGTGTCGAACGAACAGCGGAGTAAGCCGGTCCGACCCGGCTCGGATTTGGGTGCACCGGCAGCGGGGGCGGCGCTAGTTGACGACCAGCGAGAACGGCCGCGGTGGCGCCAACGAGTCTCGACCACCCTCGCATTGATTCGGGCCAACCCCACCGGCCGACTTGCCCTGAAGGTCTTTGTCGCGATCACAGGTGCCATCGTCGTGACCGTCGGAATCGCGCTGATCCCGCTGCCGGGCCCCGGCTGGTTGCTGGTGATCGCCGGCCTCGGGATCTGGGCGGTGGAGTTCCACTGGGCGCGGCGGTTGCTCACCTTCACCCGCCGACATGTCTACAGCTGGACCAACTGGGTTACGCGGCAGTCACTCCCGGTACGGTTTGTGATCGGCGCAGTCGGTCTCGTTTTCGTGTCGACCGTCGTGTGGCTATCGCTCAAGTACAGCGTCGGCATCGACGTGGTGGCCTGGGTGCTGGATCGCCTCAAGGCGAGCTGAGCCTCGGTTTGGGGTCGACATCGGCGATCAGGTAGAGTCATCCAAGCCAACGGGCGATTAGCTCAGCGGGAGAGCGCTTCGTTCACACCGAAGAGGTCACTGGTTCGATCCCAGTATCGCCCACGTTGAATATTTGCAGGTAAGAGGCCAGTTCCCGAATCGGGGAGCTGGCCTCTTTCGTTTCTCTCACCGGCGCTTGGGAGAAGTCTGGGAGACGATCTTTACGGCCGACTCAGTTTCCTCGGTCAGCAGTCGGTTCAGGACGGCCACGGGGGACCGGGGTGCCATTGCTCGCCGCTCGGCTACTGCCGTCTCCCACAGTTGCGTCAGGCCGTCGAGCAGCCGGGCTCGCATCACCGCCGTGACATGCGTGTAGCGGGCCTGAACGGAGCCGTCCGCGTGGCCCATCCGTTCATCCGCCAGCTTCGCCGGTGTGCCCAGTTCCTCCATGAGCGTCTTGTGCGTGTGCCGTAGCCCGTGCGGGGTCAGCCCCGGAGCGACCGGCAGCCAGCACGCGTCAGCGCGGCCCGCCGCGTTGCGTCCCCGAACCGGAATGCCTGGCCACGGCTCCCCGAGCACCGGAACCGGCCGAACCTTCAGCCGTCCCTTCGTCGGATACCAGCCAGTCACCGCCGGCTGAAACAACCAGGTGGCGAAGTTCGTCCGACGCCAGTGCGCAGCCAACTCCCCAGAAGCGCCGCCACGGACGTAGCCGAGATCCGCGATAGCCGCGGTGATCCGCTCGCGAGTCGCCCCATGCACTACCTCAGGATGATTCAGGGCGGCCGACGCGGTGGCCGACGAGACACCCGCCCGGCGAGCAACATCCACTAAGGTCGGTCCCGACGTACGAGCCATGCCCTTCGGGGGACGATGACCGCTGAAGACATATGCGCGTTGATGACACCCGCATGCCTTCCTTCGGGTGCGAGCCGCATGCTCCGCCAGCAGCCGATCCAGCCAGGCCGGTAGGTCGATTGTGCGATGCGAGTCATCCTTGGGTGGGCAGCGGTGCAACTCGCCGGAGTCAAGCTCGTAGAGCTGCCACTCAACCCGGATCTCCGCCGGACGAACGTAGCCGGCTTCCAGCCCCACCAGTTCACCCCAGCGCATGCCGGTGAACCCCTTCGTGACTATGGCAACGAACTCATCGTCACGGCCCGACAGCAATGCCGCGCGTTCTGCGATCAACAGAACACCGAGCGCTGTGGTTACCGCCTTCTCCGGACCGCGACTACGAGACCGCCCCGCCCGCTTGCCCCTGCCACGGCGCCGGGACGCCGGATTGGAGTCCCGGATCCCCTCCTCAACCGCGTCGGCCAGGATCAGGTGCAGCGTCGCCCGCCAGGTCTTGATACTTGACTCGGCGTAGCCGGCCGCCCGCTCCTTCTTCTCCCACATCGTGACGTCCGCCGGAAGGATGTCAGCCATAGCCGTGTGCTCGAACGTCGGAAGCAAATGCTCCTCAATGTGACGCCGGTAGTTTTGCATGGTCAAGGGCGGGCCTTCGGCCCGCCGCCGCGTCAGCGCCGGGCCGCGCGTGCGGCCTGGCGGCCGGTCACGTCCCGGCGCACGCGGCGTGGTCGGAGCTGCCGGTGCAACCCGTCAACCCGTCCAGGCTGCGACTGGGCCGGGTTGGGGTCCTCCTGGTCCCGCCGGTTGCTGCCGCCTTCGGTGTATCGGTTCTGCCCCGGGGCGACAAGGTCGTTCGTCCGTAGGGCGCTCCACCTTGTCACCCCGGGGCAGAACCGATTCAGGGGACCCGTCAACAACCACCGAAACCAGGAGGACCCCATGAACACCACGGCCACCGCCCAGGAACTCGCCGCCCTCCGCGCCCAGATCTACCGGGCCGTACGACTCGACCAAGACAGCACCGGACCAATCCTGCGGCTCCTGCTCGCAGGCGGAGAGCACGCCACCCAGCGGGTCATCAACGAGCTGGACCGCATCGCCCGATAGGCCACCAGGGGACGGGGGGGACACCCCGCCCCCTTCCTCTCCCACAGCACAGTCGCGCCCACGGAGTTACTGCCCAGCCCCGTCGCAGTACAGCTCTAGTGATCACTGACCGGAGAACACTCGCAAGAAACCTGGCAAGGGGGCGGCGCCCGTCGCGCACCGGGTAAACCCTCCAGGAGCCGAGCCCGCCGTTGGGTGCGGTTGAGGTCAAAACATGGCACCTGGGAGGGAGGAGGTGACCGTCGTGGACCAGGTAAACCCTCCAGGAGCCGAGCCCGCCGGAGGGTGCGGTTGAGGTCAACTGCGCCACTGTGGCAGCGGCCGCGGGGTGCCGGGCTCGTGACACGCGGCCGACTACGACCTCAGCCGCGCGTCAGAGCGAGAAACCCGGCGTAGACCGGCGAGCCGGACGTAGATCTCCCGGCGGGCGACAGCGTGGCCCTGGCCGTCGAGCTGGTAGCCGGTCAGCCACACCCAACCCGGGTACGTGGGCTGCGGACACACTGAGATCACCCGGAACACGAAGCTCGACTGTCGCGCGAACTGCACCGAGGCGTCACGGGTGATCCACACTTCGTGGCCAGGCTCCGGTGGACGTGGTTGCAGCCGTGTGTGGCCGTGCTCCTCGGCAGGCATACGAGCTCCTCTTCTTGAAGGATGCCCTGCCCGGCAGGGTTCGGAGGTACCGACCGGGCAGGGCGTTCGCCGTACCGGCGGCGGGTTCGGGTCCTCCACCACCGGCACAGCGGCTGCCGTCCACCTTACAGGTGTCAAGCCCGTCAACTTGACAGGGCTGCTGCTCGGCAAGTCCGTACGGTCGGATCTATGCGGCTCGCGGGCATGTCGGAAATCCAACAACTGTTGGGCGGTGTCAGCCGGCAGCGTGCATCGGAGATCGTGGCGCGCCCCGGATTCCCGGCACCGCTGGACACCTTGGCGACCGGGCGGATCTGGGAGCGGGATGCGGTAGTGGCGTGGATCGCCGAGAAGCGGCCGACCCAGCGAACCGACGAGCAGTAGCCCAGCGCGTACCGGGCGACACGGCAGCACATGCCTAGCCCTGGGAGAAACCGGGGAGATGATCTTCCAGCTAGCCGCCTTGCGCACCTCGCCAGACCAACGAACACCAAGAGCCTGACCAGGGTTGATAGCCAAACGTCTACGTACGCGGCAGATGTTGACCTTGTTCACACCGAAGAGGTCACTGGTTCGATCCCAGTATCGCCCACGTTGAATATTTGCAGGTAAGAGGGCAGGTTGGAGAACTCCAACCGGCCCTCTTACTATCCGGTGGTAGAGATCATGAGTCGCCTGTGAGTCGACGCTGTTGCGCCCCTGGCGGCGGACCGTCTGCGAGTCCAGCCTTGTAGCCGGTCTCGAAGCCCGACAGCAGCGCATCCTCTAGTTCGGCGGCAAGCTGTTCGCGAAGGTGCACCTCCAACAGGCGCCGTTGATCGACGACCACCGTGCGCCTGTGGGCGTCTACTCGGGAGAGTTCGCCCAGGACGAATTCCCGGCGCCGCGCCTCCATGTCGTGGCCCATCGTGTCAATGACATCGGAGCAGGCCCGGACCTCGCCCCGAAGCCGCTGCACCTCCTGGCGGAGTCGGTATATCTCCTGCTGGTACAGGCGTTTGCGCTTGCTGGTCATTGCGCGCTGGTAGGCGGCGGTGGCGGCGTTCGCCACGCGGGTGACCAGTGGCATGGCGGGGCGACGGTGGGGGCGGGAGGGGTAGTTCATGGCGCTGTCGAAGACCTCCGGGTGAGTGCCGATGAGGAGCGTGCTAGTCGAACACACGTACGAGTGAATGGAAAGACTGCTCGTGGGTGTGTCGATGGATCACCGCCCGCACCTGGGCGGCGATGGTGCGCGACCGAGGGCCACACCCCCGTACGGAAGCCCCCGTCACCGTTGCTCGTGATCACTGATCAGCCCGAACGAGTTTAATAGCATATCCACAGTCGACAAGTCATATCGACGAATGTTTTTTGACGCCCTAATGACGTTTTGAATGTCCGCAATGAAGTAGCGGACAGCTCGAACCTGTTCGGAACCACCATTTCGTGGTAGGGCGTACGCCGTGACGCGCCGGAACATCCATACGGACAGGTGACGGCGTGACGTGCGGGCAGGGAGTACCGTCGATGGCGGCAGGGCGCCGGTTGTAGCGGTCGGCGCCCGCCACCCCAGACCGCTACCTGGGAGAACCGATGCCGGCACCGACGCGCACCATCGTGGACCCGCGATTCGGCGCTGAGCTGCGTCAGCGGCGCGAAGCACGCGGTCTCACATTGCGGCAGTTGGGCGTGGCGGTCAGCTACGGCAAGAGTTTGTTGCACCAGTTAGAGACCGGCCGCACCAGGCCAACGGTGGATGTCGCCACGCGATTGGACGACGCCCTAGCTGCGGGCGGGGCCCTGGCCGCTCTCGTAGCTGACATGCCCACCCCCAGCGAGCGCGCCCTATACGCGGCCCAGCATCCCCGCCGGGTCGATCACGGCGCAGTGGATGCCCTGGCCGACCTGCTCGCCAGCTACCGGCGCTTGGAGGACAGCATCGGGTCGACGCTGGTTGTCGACCCGGTCCGCGTGCAGCTCGACACCGTTGTGTCTCTGCTGCGAGACGCCGGCCATCAGGTCCGGCCGGCGGTTGTGGATATGGCCGCGCAATGGGCCCAATTCGCCGGGTGGCTAGGGATTGCCACCGGTGATGACCGCGCCGCAACAATGTGGCTCAGGCGTGCGCTGCAATGGGCCACCGAGGCCGGAAACCGGGACCTGATCGCCGCTGTGCTCTCATTTCAAGGCCATCAAGCCGAGGGGTGCGGGGATCTGCCGTCCATGATCGGCCTGTCCGGGGCGGCCCGGCGAGACGATGCGGTCCACACCGCGCTACGCGCGTACTCCGCCGGGCAGGGCGCCCGCGGCCTAGCTATGGCCGACGCCCACCCACGCGAGGTGATCGGCCTCCTGAGTGAGGCTGCCGATCTTGCTGAGCAGGCCACCGGCCAGCCCTTGTCGCCGTGGGGTTACTGGTACACGCCCGCGTTTTTCTCCGTGCAGCAGGGGATTGTGTGGCGGTACCTGGGCGCCCGGGACGACCGGGCCAACGATCGAGCCCTGCGGCTGCTGACCGCCGGGGTCGCCGGGGCGAGTGAGGACGCCCGCGGGTCGGACTGGCACGGCCGGCACCTAGTGCACCTCGCGGTGGCGCACACGCAGGCCGGGGACACCAGCACCGCCCGGCAGGTCCTAGACGAGGCTCGCGCCATCGCTGACGCCACCGCGTCACGGGCGCTGGCTGGGCAGGTCACCGAGGCTGTCCGCCGCCTGTCCGCTACCCGGTAACGGACAGCGCCCATCCTGACAAGTAGCACCGCGTCACCGCAGGATCATCCTGGGTGGTGACACTGATGCCGTTGCCGCCTCGACCTGATCGAGGGGAGCACGCGCATGATCCGGCTACTCCGCCGACTCCGCCGCCGGCCCGCACGGCTGGACGCGGTCGGCCCCGCCACCCGGTACGTGGCGCGGGCCGGCGCCTACTCCCCGCTGCACAACCAGCCGACAGTCATCTTCGACAGCCGGCCACTACTGACCCCGCTCGCCCGGCAACGGGCCAACCGCCGCCGGTGATGGCCACCCACGCCCGGCCGCGCTCCGGCAGCCTGTCGACGGTCCAGCTACGCAACCGGATGATCCTGTCCGCTCGGCGGATCATCACCGAACACTGGCCGCGCGTCGACCGGTGCCCGATCTGCCGATCCGCATGGCCGTGCCCGCCCACCGAAACCGCATACGACTACCTAGCCACACTCGGGCAGGACGGGTGGGCGCCCCCGCAACGCGCCGGGAGCCGGCGTTGACGCCGGCCGACGCGACCGTCCGCCGGTGGTGGCGGGACCTGCTCGGAGCACCACGAATCGCAAGGTAAACCCCTCAATGATGGAGGTCGCTATGACGACGTTCGCCCCGGACCGCTGCCTGCTGCCGCTCTACGACAGCCGTACCGAGCAGGGACGGGTGAGCCCGGCTCGCCCGTTCGGGTTGACGCTGTCCACGCAGGTTGGTGCTGAGGTTCCGGTGGTTGACCTGACCGACGCCCACCTGGACCCGGTGACGCAGACCGTGATCGGTGTCGACGGCACCACCTTGGGTAAGCCGCAGACCACGCAGAAGGTCGCCACGAACAGCAAGACCTCCTACGATCACCAAAACTTCAACGACTCCACCCCGGACACCTACCAGGACTGACACCCGTGACGATCCTGGTGCTGACCGAACCCCGCGACGTGACCGCCGACCTGGTCATCACCGCGCTGCACACCCGGGACGCGCAGGTACATCGCGTCGACACCGGCGACTTCCCCCAACTCCTCACCCTGGCCGCGGAGAACGGCGGCCAGGGCGGCTGGTCCGGCGTCCTCACCGACGCTCACCGGCAAACCCGGCTGGAGAATGTCACCGCGGTCTACTACCGGCGGCCCGGCCCGTTCCGGCTAGCCGATGGCCTCAACGACTACGAACGGCGGTGGGCCACCCAGGAAGCCCGCATGGGATTCGGCGGCCTGGTGGCGGCGCTGCCAGTGCGATGGGTCAACCACCCCCACCACATGGCGGCAGCCGACTACAAACCCGTGCAACTCGCGGTCGCAGCCCGCTGCGGCCTGACCACCCCCCACACGCTGATCACCAACGAGGCGCCGGCAGCGCGGGCCTTCGTCGCCGCCGCCCCCAACGGGGCGATCTACAAACCGCTGCACGTGCGCCCCTACCTCGACACCGACACCGGACACCTGATGGCACTGGCCACCACCCCAGTCACCGCCGAGCAGATCACCGACGCGGTCACCGGCACCGCGCACCTGCTCCAACACCAGATACCGAAAGACCACGAGCTACGCGTCACCACCATCGGACGGCACGTGTTCGCCGCCCGCATCGACGCGCACTCCGACGCCGCCCGCATCGACTGGCGCACCGACTACGACAATCTCACCTACACACCGGTCACACTGCCCGACACCCTCACCGACCAGCTCCTGTCCCTGACCAATGCCTTGGGCCTCGCGTTCGCCGCAATCGACCTGATCGTCACCCCGACCGGCGACTACGTGTTTCTAGAGGTGAACCCGGGCGGCCAGTGGGCCTGGATCGAAGCCGAGACGGGGCTACCCATCGCCGCCGCGATCGCCGAGTACCTGGAGATGCCGTGACCCTCACCGACGCCGGCTACCGGCAACGACGACAACACCTCGTCGCCAACCTGCACACCACAGGACATCTGACCAGCCCCACCGTAGCGGGAGCGTTCGCGTCGGTCGCCCGCCACCCGTTCGCCCCCGCCGTCTACGACGTGAACTCCCACGGGCAGGTCGGTGATGTGCTACACGCCACCCGACCGGAGCACCAGGACGCCTACCTCGCCGCCGTATACGGCGACGAAGCCATCGTCACCCAAATCAGCGCGGACGGGCGGCCGACCAGCTCATCCACCCAGCCCGGAGTCATGGCGGTGATGCTGGAAGCCCTCGACCTGCAACCCGGCATGACCGTGTTGGAGATCGGCACCGGCACCGGCTACAACGCCGCCCTCCTGGCCCACCTACTCGGGGACGCGGCGGTCACCTCCCTTGACATCGACCCGCACCTGGTTGCCACCGCCACCACCGCCCTCACCGACGCCGGCTACCAGCCGACCGTGGTCACCGCGGACGGCCTGGCCGGATACCCAGCGCGGGCACCCTACGACCGACTGATCGCCACCTGCTCCGTACGCCGAGTACCAGCCGCCTGGCTACGACAAATCAAACCCGGCGGGCTGGTCCTGGCCAACCTGTCCTACGGCGTCATACCACTGCGAGTCGACGACACCGGCACGGGTCACGGCCGGTTCCTACCGCAGGTAGCCGCGTTCATCGAGGCCCGACCCGCCGACGGACCCGTCGGACCGACCGTGGCAGACATGGTGTCACTGTGCATGGGTAGCACCGGCACCACATCACCGGGCCACCACCGCGATGTCGCGCTGTTCGGCGACCCACACGGTGAGTTCTGGTGGCGCCTCGCCGAACCAAGCATCTACCACTGCACCCTGCTCCCCGACGGGGAAAAGGTCCACTGCCTCGTCGACGCCGACACCGGCTCCTGGGCCCGAATCCACACCCAGGGCACGACCGTCACCGTCGCGCAAGGCGGACCACGCAGGATCTGGGACGCGGTAACCAGCGCATGCCGCCGGTGGGCCGACGCCGGCCGCCCCACCCACGACCACCTGGGCCTCACCATCTACTCCAACGGCACCCACACCCTCTGGATCGACACACCCAACGGACCACACACCTGGACCCTCGACCCACCAAGGTAAGCCCACCAAAGCAGGTGGCCCCGCTCTTCCCAGGTCGGGAGGGCGGGGCCGCGCCGTGTTGTCGTCCCGACTGGTGCGCCCCCGGTCGGCGCGTGTCACAGCGGCCTGGTTTGACAACCCGGCGTAGGGTCCGGTAGTGAACTGCACACCGATCGTGATCACTACTGTGGCGGTAGCCCGCCGACGAGGGGACCGACGGTGCGCCGGGACCTAATCGCATCCTTGATTGGCGTCCTTGTCGGCTTGGCGCTCAGTTGGCTAGTCCTAGCCACCGCCCAGGGCGGCAACCGGACTCCGGACCCCGTTACGTGGGGTCACGCGCCGACCCCGGCAGCACAGAGCACAGTGTTTGGTGTGGTAGCGCTCATGTGGTCCGCCGGATGCGGCGGCGGAGCGCAGATCGCACTTGATCCGGGGCGGTACGAGATGGGCACCTGCACGATGGGCGGCGGCGATGAGGTGACGGTTGCCGTGTTCGCCCCGGGTGCCGCCCAATCCGGGTGGGTTGACTCCATGCGGCAGTTCGGGGCGGTTGTGGTGGAGGGCGACCGCTGGGCGGTCGCCAGCCTGACCGCCACCGCCCCAGCGGAGTTTGCCGCCGCAGTCCCGAACTGACCATGGCTAGGACGGGCTCCTATTGCCCGCACCCCGCCTGGCCTCAGAGCCGGGCGGGGCGTTGTGGTGTCTAGGTCGTCTTCGGTCGGCCCGGTTTGCGCTGCCAGCCGGTGTTGAACGCGTCGATGCTGCCCCGGGTGTATACGGGGCCAGCGGCCAGCCGGGCGACCGGGGCCGGGAACGCCTCGTTCTCCCGGGCGAGCTGTTCGACCCGCTGCCGTGACACGTTGAGGATGCGGGCGATCTCGGCGTTGCCAACGAGGCTCATCGGGTGTGGTCGGGAGATCTCCCGTTCGTGGTCCTCGGCGGTGATGACGCGTAGGGCGGTGACCTCGGGTGCACTGCTGATTGCCTGGCTGTGCGCGGTCCGGGCCGCGCGGACGGCCGCGTCGGCGGCCTGGCGGACGGTGCTCGCCTCGATGGTCATCTCCAGGCGTACCCGGTCAACGCCGGTGTCAACGATGATGCCGTAGCCAGGCAGGACGCGGGTGATCTCGGCGAGTTGGTCGTCGCTGGGCTGCGCGTTCCAGCGGCGAATGGTTACGGCGGCGTGCCACTGCTGGGGTGTCATACTGGATTCCTCCATCCCCTTGTTCCTGTCGGATCCGGATGGGGTGGGGGCCGCGTAGCGTGTGGAGCAGGTCCATCCACTATTTAGAAGTGTGTGGCGCGTGCTCGAACGTCAGGGTCGTGATCCCTTTGCTGAAGATCCATGTCCCGGTGCGCGTTTGGCGGACGCTGAAGCCCTGCCGCGCCGCCGCTGCGACGATCTGGTCCATCCGATTACTCATCCAGTCTCACCCCATCCCCTTGTTTCTGTCAAGGAAATACTAGCAATAACTCTTGTCTTAGACAAGGGTTTTCGAGTGGGTGGCGCAGCCGACCTTGGGGATGCCGCGTTGACGGCAGCGCGGGGCGAGGCGGCGTTCGATTTTGGTGCGTCGCCACGTCCGTGCTCGCACGTGCCGGCGCTGCTGCGGGCGCGGCAGGGCGCGGGGCGGCAGTCGCAACGTTGCCGGCTGCGGCAGGTGTGGCGCGAGACGCCGGTGGTGGACCGGGCCGAACGACGGGGTGGTGAAGGTGGCGAAGACGACCGGGTGCCGGTCGACCGAGGCGGGGACGCCCTTGCCGCCGGTCAGGCCGCGACAGACGACTTGGTAGGCGTCGCCCTGGTAGACCCAGGTGCAGTCCGGGCACGCCGATCCGCGGCAGTTGCCGCACGCCTTGTACAGCATCCGGTCGGGCAGCTCATCGGTGTGCAGCTGGCCGGTAATGCGGCCGGTGTTCCGGTCGACGGCGGCGATGGTGCCGGTGAGGCGGATCGGGGGGTCGCCGCAGGCTAGCCCCACCCGTGGAAAGGTGCGAATTCGAAGCCATCGTGGACGGTAGGAAAGGCCTTGCTGGGTCGCTCAGCGGATTCAGAGGACCAGCATGGGGGCCGGTGCGATCGAGAGCCAGCGGGACGTGGCCCGCATCAGCGACAGGAAGGCCGTTCAGTATCTCCGACGTCGAGTCCAGCGATCTGCCGGGAAGGCCGCGCTGGCGTGCTCGACGAAGGCCAGACTCGCACCGGGTACCGACACATCAACGTGCCGTGAAACTGCTGTCGAGCCAGTTAGGTCCGGCGGTGCCTACAGGGCGGTGCGGTTGACGACCGATCGCTGGACCGGACCGGTGTACTCGGTGAGGCTAAAGCGGCGATGCCCATCCGTGGGATGAATGGTCACGGCGACAACACTCTCGTCTTCGAATCGCAGCGTGAAGACGGGGTCGAGTTCGCACAGGAATGCAACAGCCTCTGGGTCCTCGTCGCTCTCGCTGACCAGACGACCGTCGGCCTCCCACCCGCCGGTGACGGCGGCAATTACGACGTCCACCTCGACGCTGCCAAGCAGGGTGGAGGAGTTCGCCCACCAGTCCAGCCAGCACCGGCCTTCGAAGCGGTCCATGCCGCCATCTTCGCAGGGCAAGGCCCGGCCGGCCGCCGGCCGAGTGTGAGAACCTTCCTTACATCGATCAAGGTGGCCCGCAACGGACCGCACGCGCCGCCGCCTGGGCGCGTGCCAGCCGTTGCCGCTGTCGCTCTGCGGCCGTCCCGCCTGATGCCCGGCGGCTGGCACGGGAGCGGGGAGCCCGGGGCCGCCGTAGACGAGTCGGGTGTGGAAGTGGTGGGGGTTCGTCGCCGGCAGTCGGCCGCGCCGCGCCGGAGCGACGCGGCGTAGGGGTAGGGCACGCCGGGTCCGCCGCGGCGGGGTCACGGTTTGACGTGGCGGGCCGGGCGGAGGCCCGCTCCCCAGGAGGGCGGGCCGACGGCAGACGGGATGGCAACCGCGCGCTTCGGGAGGGAGGCAGGGCTCTCCGTGCCTGGTAGGCAGGTCAAGCCTGACCAGTAGCGTGCTGGGACATGGGTGAGCTGATTGAGCAGGTCATCGGTCGTAACCTCGTCGCGGTAACGGAGGCTCGACACTGGCACGAGGGCCAACGTGATGGTGACGTGGAGAGTTTGGTGCACTTTTGGCTGCACTTTCAGGGAGTGCCGCCGCTCATGGCGCATGGGTCTGGCGAGTTGCTACGCCTTGAGTTCAGCGAGCCGTACGCGGCGTACGACATGGGAGAGCACGGTGAGACGCGCGTGGGCCTGGCGCAGTGGCCCGACCTGCTGGCACTGCTGCCGGGTCATCGGCTGCTAGACGCCGCTCTCATTCGCGGCTACGCGATGCGGCCAGCCTTGGGCGGTGTCCTGCTGAGATTCGACCATTGCGACCTGGTCGTGGCGTCGTTGGGCGATGAGTGGGTGCTGAGGCAGGGAACGATCCCGCCTGCGCTTGCCCCGTACCTGACAGTTGGTAGCTGGATGGGAGATCGGGCTAACGGCTGATGACGCACATCATCATCGTCGCCGTGCCTGATGCAGTGGCTAACACTGTCGGCTCCGCCTGAAAACTGACCAGGTGGTTCCGGGCGGGTTCCAGTACTTGTCGCAACACACCTGATCATGTGAGGCGTGTTGACGGGACGACGAGGACGGAAGCGCCGGCTTGAGGAAGCGGCGTCGTCGCGCCGATCAGCGCCGCTGCCGCTTCAGGGCGCGGAGACGGCCCACCACCAGCAAATTACACCGCTGCTGCGGGACGGGGTCACCGTTGCGACGACTGCTCGAATCCGCCTCCTGGCCGTCCTCGAGCCACCTCCTGGGTCCCGAAGGCCACCGGCGATAGCCCGGTCTGGTGGAAGACCTCGAGGCAGCCCTCGCCGAGTACCAGGGCGCCGGTGATCGTTTCGTACGATCGGATGAAGGAACGGTTCACTCGTGCCCGTCTCGCACTGCGGGCCGGCCGCTGCTACCACTCAGCCGTTGTGGGGCGGGTGCGCCGTTAGCGACATGAGAACTTCCTTCGCGTATTTCCTTCGCGTTCGCCATCCTGTGGGCTTGGTGTCGGTTTAGCTCGGGGTGAGGCCGCTACCGCCTGTCTGGTAGCTGAGGAACACGTCACCCGCCGTTCTCTTTGGGTGGTGGGTTCCTCGCCGTTCACGGGGAAGGACACCGAGACTGCAATGCCATCTCAACGACATGTCTACAGCTCCAGCCGTACTGATAGTCGGCCGCCACGGTGGTGGATGGCCGTCGGGATGGCCGGATTGACCGGCCTGGCATTCACCACGGCCGCTCTGGCCACCACCGCCCACGCTCAACCGAACCAGCCCGTACCCGGTTCCGCCGCGGCGGCCGATGCGGACCATTCGTCAACCGAGGGCGGCCGGGGCAAAGACGGCGGGTCCGGCACGCCGGTCCCGTGTGACACGGATGCCCTGATCGCCGCGATCACGTCCGCCAACGCCACCGGTGGCGGCGTGTTCGACCTGGCCGAGGACTGCACCTACCTGCTGACCGCCAACATTGAGGGCGCCGGTCTGCCCGGGATCGCCACTCCGATCACCCTCAACGGCGGCAAGAACACCACGATCGAACGCGCCGCTGCCGCCGAGGAGTTCCGGATCTTCTTTGTCGAAGCCGGTGGCAACCTTACCCTCAACTACCTGACGATTACCGGTGGCCAGACGGCGGGTGTCGATGGGGGTGGCATCCGCGTCATCCCGGGCGGGGAATTGACAGTCAGCCACAGCACTGTCACCCGTAACATCGCCGGCGGCAATGGTGGTGGTATCGCCAACGAGGGAGTCACCACCGTCAAGCGCTCCACCATCAGCCGTAACACTTCCCCGCTGCAAGGGGGCGGCATTAATAACACGGGCGTGCTTACCGTGCACCGGACTGAGGTGAAGGCGAACACCGGCACCATCGGGGGAGGCGGTATCGGTAGCACGGCAGGAACGGTCGATGTTTCCAAGAGCTCCGTCTCCGGCAACTGGTCCGACCAGGGAGCCGGGCTCTTCATCGTCGATGGCGGAATCGGCTCGGTAACCGACAGCCACATCAAGAAGAACTCCGCTGCCGATGTTGGTGGGGGTGTCTTCATTACGGGCCAGTTGACGATGGAGAAGGTCGTCCTCGCCGGCAACACCGCCGAAACCGGTGCGGGCCTCCATGTCGTCGGCGGCTCCACCGCCAACATTTCGGACAGCAGCATCGTCGACAACACCGCCGGAGCCCAGGGCGGCGGCATCTTCAACGCTGGCATGACCACGGTGTCCGATACCAAGATCGACGGTAACCAGGCCGACACGGGTGGCGGCGTCCAGAACGACACAGATGCGGTGCTGACCTTCTTCGCCTCGAAGGTCACCGACAACCTTGCCGTGACCGACGGCGGGGGCATCTTCAACGTGGCTGGGATCGTCAACCTGAACACGGCCACCGGTACCACCGTTATCGGTAACCGTCCGAACAACTGTGTGAACGTCTTCGGCTGCGCCGGGTAACGGCCTGGAGTAGTCAGCTGCACCCGGGCCCCGTCCCTGCCGTTTCGCGGTGGGGGCGGGGCTCCGTCCGTCGTACGGGAGCCCCGAGAGCTATGGCGCGCCGCCGGAATCGCTACTGGCGCCGCTGTCGAAGGCCTGGCCCTCGCTGCCGCCGCCACCTTTTCCACGGAGGCTGCCGGGTCGCCGACGGCGGCTTTGGCGGGCACTCTGGCGGATCGCCTTGCGGGCGTTCGCCATTGTCTCTTGTTTGCTGTCTGTCCGGGGACCAGCCCTGCGCTGACGGCTCCGGAGCACGATGACGATCAGCACAAGTGCGATCAGCAGGGGCGGGGCGAGCCAACCGAGGTGAATCTCGGACATCCCTGGAGAGTAGCGGCTCCTGTCGATGATTGGAGTCGGCAAGATAGGTGCTTTTGATGTCGCGTTAGCATCGACAGGGCGGCGTGGGCCGCTGCCGTAACCCACGCCCCCAGCCGACAGACGCACGGTGGGTCATCCAAGACCGTGCGGGTCCTTGGTCGTATCACCAGGCACCACCGTGCGGGTGAGCGCTGCGCGCGGGGCCGGTGTGGTCAGCTGCCGCAATGGGCTGCCGCGAGTAGGTAGTGCAGCACGTCGGTGGCCGTGTACTCCTCCCCGAAGCGCCGGTGCAGCTCGGTGAGGACGTCGATGTCCTGGCCGATGGTGACGATCGGCGGCTCGGTGTCGTTGCCGCCGCGTCGCTGGCCCAGGCCGATTGTGCCCATGAGCCCGTTGCACAGGCAGCGGCTACCCACGGTGTCCTCCACCGCGCCGCCTTTGCGGATGTAGTCGTCTACCGGCTCGGCCGGGCACCGGAAACCGATCCGGCCGGTCGGTCGCAGGTACGGGGTGCGTAGATATCCCAGATCGCACCGGCGAGCGCGGGCCTGGTAAATACCGTCCTCCGCGGCGGTGCCCTCCAATTGCGCGATCTTGAAGGGGAAGCCGGTCGGGGAGGCGGCCGGATCGTTGTGGATCGTGAGCTGCCCGTCAGTGGCTTGCTGGAGCAGCTGCCGCCGCAGCTGGGGGTTGATTCCTGATTCGCGGCAGAGGGCGAAGGCAGTGCCGACCTGAACACCGGTGGCTCCGGCCGCTTGAACGGCGGCCACCCGCCGCGGGTCGGCCTGCCCGCCGGCGATCCAGAACGGCAGCCCGGCTGCGGCTACCTTGGCCAGGTCGATCCGGTCGCGGTCGCCGTAGACGGGTTCGCCGTTGTCATCGAGGATCATCTTGCCGCGGGGCCGAGCCGAGTGGCCGCCTGCGGTGGGCCCTTCGAGGACGAAGCCGTCGGGGCAGGTGCGGGGGCTGCGGGCCAGGTAGCTGACCAGGGAGGCGGCGGAGACGATGGCCAGGAACCGCGGCCGCGGGAGGGGCGGTAGTAGCTCGCCGGTCAGATCAGGCGGGTCGAAGGCGACGGTGTGGGTTTCCCCCGCCGGGCTGCCCTCGACGGCGACGGGCAACTGGACCGGTCGATGGTGGGTCAGGGCGTCGATCAGAGACGGGATCTCACTGGGCAGGCCGGCACCCATCAGGATGTAGTCGACCCCGGCCAGCATCGCTCCGTACACGGCGGCGGGGGTGGCGAGTTGGATCTTCTCCAGGTAGTTGATGCCGACGACACCGCTGTGGCCCTGCTTGGCCAGGTAGACCTCGACGAAGTTGGCGACCACGGCCAGCTCGTTCGCGTGCCGTCGTGGCCGCATGCTCAGCAGTGGCGCCGGTCGGAACGGTCTACCGGCGGGGATTCCTCCCGGTACGTAGTAGCGGTCCAGCACTCGCTGGGCGACCTCTGGCGCGGGGAATGCGCTCAGCGCCTGCCGTAGTGTGCCGTCCTCGTCGCCGAGCTGTAGCCGGCGGGCCAGTGACGCGTCGAGTGCTACCCCGGACACCACTCCGAGCTGGCCTGCGGCGGATACGGCGGCGGCCAGCCGCCAGCTGGAGACACCGACGCCCATCCCGCCCTGAATGATGATCGGAAGTTTCACCTAATTCCTGCCCTTCAGCCGGCCTTGTCGGCACTGGCAATCCTGTGGGCCACCGGCCGAGGGCGACAGGGCAATTGGTCCTGTAATCAGGTGGGCCCGGTCACGCAGGGCCTTCGGCCGGAGGTCGGATCCGCGGGCGTCGGCAACGACGCTGACCAGTTTTGTCTGGTTTAGGGGTGTTTTTCGTGTTCATGTTCGACTGAGACAACTGCCGGTTTAGCGTGCGAGATGGCTGCTACCGCCTGCCTGGTAGCCGAGGAAGCCTGGCTTGGGTCGGTCCTTCCTCGCCGTTCACGGGGGAAGGACATCGACACCGCGATGAACCATCAGCATCACACCCACGAACCCGGGACCGACCGCCCAGACGAACGCCGGGCGCGGCCGCGCTGGTGGGCGGTCGGCCTGGCCGGCGTAGCCGGGCTGGCCCTCACCGCCGTCGGCGTCGCGGCGGCTCCGGCCGCTGGCACTGCCGGACGCGCCGCCACCAGCGCTGAAACCCAGCCTGGGGGCAGTCACCGGGACAACGACAAGTCCAAGCACGACGACAAGGGCAAGGGCGACAAGGGCAAGGGCGACAAGGGCAAGGGCGACAAGGGGAAGAAGGAGGAAGGGAAGAGCGACAAGGGGAAGAAGGAGACGCCGAAGGGCACGCCGGTCCCCTGTGACGCCGATTTGCTGATCGCCGCGATCACGTCCGCGAACGCCACCGGCGGCGGTGTGTTCGACCTGGCCAAGGAGTGCACCTACCTGCTCACCGCGGACATCGACGGTGCCGGTCTGCCGGCGATCGTCACCCCGATCACCCTCAACGGCGGCAAGAACACCACGATCGAACGCGCCGCCGCCGTGGACGAGTTCCGGATCTTCACCGTCGACACCGGTGGCGACCTCACCCTCAACCACCTGAAGATCACCGGCGGCCAGACCGACGGCAACGGTGGGGGAGTGCTCGTCAACCCGGGCGGAGCGTTGACCACCAACCACAGCGCCATCACCCGCAACATCGTCGACGGCGACGGCGACGGCGGTGGCATCGCCAATCTGGGCACCACCCGGGTCAAGTACTCCAAGGTCGACTGGAACATCACCAGTGAACAGGGCGGTGGGATCTTCAGCACCGGCCTCTTGGAGATCATCAAGTCGCACATCGACAACAACACCGCCGACCAGGGTGGCGGTATTCTCCAAAGCGGTAGCACCATCACCGTCAAGGGCGGCAGCATCTCCGGCAACCAGGCATCCGACGGAGGAGGGCTGTATCAACTCGGCGGAATCGGCAGACTGACCGGCACCAAGGTCGCGAAGAACACCGCCAGTGGCAACGGCGGCGGCATCCGCGTCGGCGAAGGCGGGCAGTTGACGCTGCGGAAGGTCAACCTCTCCGACAACTCCGCGCTGTCCGGTGTCGCCGGTGGCTTGTTCGTGGAAGGTGCCGAAGTGCTGGACACCATCGCTGTGGTCGAGGACAGCATCATCAAGAACAACACCGCTTCCGACATCGGCGGCGGAATCGACAACTCGGCAGTAGCCGTGTTGCGAAACACCAAGGTCATCGGTAACCAGGCCAACGAGGGCGCCGGCATCTTCAACTCCGGCACATTGACCCTCTTCGGGACGAAGGTGGTCAAGAACATCGCGGTCACCGACGGCGGAGGGATCTTCAACACCATGGGCACGGTTGAACTGAACACCGCTACCGGCACGGTGGTCATCAAGAACCGACCCAACAACTGCGTGGACGTCCCCGGCTGCGCCGGCTGACACTCCGAGCAGGGCACCAAGGGATTCCGCCCCACCGCGAAACGCGGTGGGGCGGAACTCTTTTGCAATGACATAGCGCGCGCCCGGTTCGGCCCTGCCGTCCCTCGCCGGACGGGTGTGATCAGCACCGTGCCGCGTCGCTACGGTGGGTTGATCATCGAATTGGGTTGCGGTAGGCGGCGTCCCAGGTCTTGTGGCCCAGTAGCCCGTCTCTACTGAGGCCCTGATCCGCCTGGAAAGCTTTGATCAGCTCTCGATGCTCCGGGCCGTACCGGCCGTCGTGGCCGTCTTTGCGGAGGTACCGCTTTCCCTTCCCGGCGGGCCAGCCTCGGCGGGTGAGCTGTTTGGTCCACATGATGAGCCACTGTCGGTCCGACTTTCCGTTGAATTTCCGACGATAGTAGCCCGACACCGATCGATCTCCTCCGCTGCGGGAGCCAAAGTAGTAGCCGCTCGGCAGGGGGAATGCCACCGCCGGACCCGGTGCGGGTCGGACCGTCGTCGGCTTCTCGGGCTCGACCGGTCCCGGCGTGCCGAGCTGGTCGAGCCGCCAGTTTGTGCCCCGCACCGTGTCCGCGGCCTGGGTGAAGTCAGAGTTCACGTGGCAGTGGCTCGTGTGCGGGTTCGAGCCGGTGTAGGCGTGGGTGGCGAAGTTGTGCCGACGGTGCCAGATTCGGCGCTTGTAGATGATGTACCGGACCCACCACAGAGCGCCGGAGCGAGCGAGCTTCACCCACAGCTGCACGACCTGTTCCATCGTGACCCCGTCCGGGTCGCGTAGGTCGGCATCGAAATCCCGGGCCCGTACCTCGTCGAGGTTGTCGCCGTCGCGATACTCCGGCCGACCGGTCCGGTCCGGGTTGTGGCTCGACGGGGAGCTTTGATGCGAGGTGTCCCCGATCGAGCCGTCCGATCTGGTGTCCCGCTTGGGGAATCGTTTGTTTAGTTGATCACGGGCTTCATCCAGGTTCGGTACCACCATCCATGCCATCGATGTTCACCTCCACAACTGGCCAGTCGGTCTGCTCAGGGTCGAGCCACGGGTCCGGGGTCTGCATCCCGATGTGCTGCTCCGGTTCCTCGTTCGGGACCGGATGCGGGTTGGTCGCGGACATGTTCCTCCCTTAAATGAGATGCTTTTTAAATCGGTGTATACGTCTAGCGTTTTGCGGCGCGATCAGCGAGATCCCGATTCCTCAACGAATTATGATCTCGACAATTTATGTCGGCCCGCCGATTATTAATTGATTCTAGCGGCCGCGCAGGTCGCGGGCATGATCAAAACGTTGTCGCAGATTGCTCTATGGGTGGTTGGCGGGCATTGATACGAGATGTGAATTCACATTCTCGGTAATGAGTGCTGCGCCGCGACTGGCCGGTGATCATCTAGACGTGTCGCAGGCACAGTACTTGTCGCCACATTCATGTTCGCTGGTGTTCGGCGCGGCTGTCCTGTGGGCTGGCGGCCCGTCAGCGGCCGGTGGTCGCGGCGGTCCCCGTGCTGCTCCTGCCTGGCCGTTCCCTCGCCGGCGCTCGGAAGGGAGCCGAGACTACGCCGAACTCTGGCACCTTATTCGTGATCCCGGCCGGGGGAGGGGGCGGGTGGAGGCGCTGCTGGTATTTGTTTTAGTTGAAGCCCCAGCTCTGCTGAATGCTAATTCTATTGCGATTGATTGATGGTGGATGCTTCCCGGCATGGTTCACCGGAAAGTAGTCCTTACTGCTATTCAGGCCTCGCCCTGCTGGCCGGTGCTGCGACACCGCATTCTGCGGCGATCGTTTCCGGGGTTCGTGTTGTTGTATCTGGGCGACGGAATGAGTCTGATCGCGGTCAGTGAGCCTTTCCGCGTAGCGGGTCGTGACGTTGGGTGATCAGGTGGTTTGGTGGTGGTCGGTGTGAAGGGTGGCCAAGGCGTACTGAAGTGGCATCGATGCTAATGGGTGTCGATGCTGATGGCTGCTGGGGTGCCGGCGCTACGTTTGCTGTCGAGCTGCCCCACTGGTGGGGCCGAGGCGGGGCTCGACCCGGGCTGCCGCGAGCAGGTGTCTTCCCACCATTCTCGGCTGCGCCGGACTGACGCTGGACCTCGGCTCGGTGCGCGGCAGCTGTCGCGACCGGCTGGGCTCGCCGGCGGTCGGGCGGCGAGGCCGCGGCCAAGTCCCGGCCCAGTATGGAGTCCGCAGCCAAGGGGCGTAAGAATATTCATATTCATCTGGTTTGGTGGATTTAGCCGTATTTAGGACTTCATGTCCCTCCCCTTTGTTTAGCGTGCGGTGGCTGGTACCACCCGGCGGATAGCTGAGGAGCGACCTCGACTGGCATCCCGGCTGGGTGGTTCCTTGCCGCGCACGGGGAAGGACATCGAGACCGCGATGAACCATCAGCGCCACGTCCAGGGAGAGCAGCCCGACCGTCCGGGCGGGGAGCCGGCGCGGCCATGGTGGCGGCGGTGGTGGGTTGTCGGCTTGGCCGGGGCGACCGGTCTGGCGCTCACCACAGTCGGGGTTGTTGTGACCCCGGCCGGCGAGACGATCAGACGCGCCCTGCCGGTCGCGTCCGGGCCCCTTGCTGGCGGGCCATCCGCCGACGACCGTCGGGACGAAAGTAGCGGTGCGGCGGAGAAGGGTGGCGGGGTCAGCGGTGAGGCGGACAAAGGCGCCGCGGAGAAGGGTGACGCGGTCAGGGGCGACGGTGACGCGGTCAGGGGCGACGCGGGTACGGGCGACGGTGGGCGGCGGGAAGGCCGGCCGGTCCCCTGCGACTCGGATCGGCTGATCGCCGAGATCGCCGTGGCCAACACCGGTGGTGGCGCCGTGCTCGACCTCGCCGAGGACTGCACCTACCTGCTCACCGCCGACCTCGGTGGCGCCGGGCTGCCCGCGATCGTCACTCCGATCACTCTCAACGGTGGCAGGAACACCACCATCGAGCGGGCCGCCGCTGTTGACCAGTTCCGGATCCTCGCCGTGAACGCCGGTGGTGAGCTCACCCTCAACCAGCTGACGATCACCGGCGGCCACGCAGCCGAGGGTGGCGGGGGGATCCTCGTCAACACCGGTGGAGCGTTGATCGTCAACCACAGTGCCGTCATTCGGAACATCGGCGACATCCTGGGTGGCGGTATCGCCAACAACGGCACCACCCGGGTCAGCCACTCCAGCGTTGAACGGAATCTCGGGAACCAGCGTGGCGGTGGGATCTTCAGTGCCGGCCCGCTGGAGATCGTGCACTCTCACATCGGCGGAAACACCGCCGACCTTGGCGGCGGCATCTTCGCCTCCGACAGCAGCGTGACCGTAAAGGGCGGCAGCATCGCCGACAACTGGGGTCAGTCTGTTGGTGGTTTGTTTGTCTCCGGCGGCATCGGCACGGTTACCGGCACCCGAATCGCCAGAAATTTGACCCATTCCGACGGCGGTGGTGTCCGGGTTGGTCTCGGCGGGCAGTTGACCTTGCGGTGGGTCCACCTGACTGACAACACCGCACTGTCTGGTCTGGCCGGTGGCCTCTTCATTGAGGGGGACATCGGCGGAGGAAGCTACGTCGTCATCGAGGACAGCATCATCAAGAACAACACCGCGATGGCCGCCGCCGGCGGCGGAATCTTCAACGCGGGGCAGCTGGTGATACGACGTACCCGGATCCTCGGTAACCGGGCCGACCGGGGTGGCGGCATCCACAGCTCCGGGATGGTCAGCCTCACGGCGACGAAGGTGGTCGACAATCTCGCCGCCACCGATGGTGGGGGAGTCGTCAACGACGGCGGCACGGTGGACCTGAACACCGCCACCGGCACCATCGTGATCAAGAATCGGCCGAACAACTGCGTCAACGTTCCGGGCTGTGCCGGATAGCAGCTCGCAATCCGGCTCGGCTGGCTACCGTCCCGCTCCGTTGATCGCCTCAGGGTGACGGATTCGACGGCAGCCGTCCCGCACCGAGAAGATCCGCGATGCCGTCCTCCCAGAGCCCACGCCACCAGGCCATGTCGTGCCCACCCTGGAACTCCCGGTAGGCCACGGTGGGCGGGCTCGCCGCGAGCGCCTCCCGCAGCCGTCGGTGCGGCTCCAACAGTGTCGGTTCGAGCACACCCACGGTGAGGAAGAGGCGTACCGGGCCGGCCGCCGCGGCGCGGTCAAGCAGGTCGTGTTGCCACAGTGACGCCGACTGGCTCAGCGCCGTGCCCACCGACTCCGGGTGGTCGAAGGCGGTCTTCAGGGCGGTGAGTCCGCCCAGGCTCTCCCCGGTCAGCACGACATCCCGGGGATCGGCGCTCACCGGTACCCGGTTGCGCAACCACGGCAGCAGGAGCGTGACCACCTCCTCGCTCATCGCGCCGTCGATGCTCAGATCGGCCATCCGGCGTGCCGAGGTGCCTCCGGTTTCGACCATCGCCAGGTAGGGCGCGCGGATCGCTCCCGATCTCGTGAGCCGGTCGGCGCTGGCGGCGGCGTAGCCGGAGGCGTGCCACACCTCCCCGTCCAGCACCACGACCAGCGGTCGAGGCGTGCCGTCAGCGTCTGGTGGTGGGGATAGCCACACCGGGCGCCCGGTGGGTGCTACCAGGCGTTGAGCGCGGGGAGACGGTCCTTGCGCGGGTGCTGCCCGCAGTGGCGCGGCATCCAGCTCCGCCACCGACGCGAGCCGGCCGCTGTGGGTGTGGACGCGTCGTGGGTTGCGGGGGTCGGTGCCGCCCTCCTCGCGGATCGTGCGCATCGCCCACCGTGGCTCGGCGTCAGAAAGCGTGCTGCTTCCCGCCGCGTCGGTTTCGAGCACCGTGTACGACCCACGCCAGTCGGCGGGTAGGCGGAACGCGGCGTGCCACACGTCGGTGCCCGGCACCCGCTCCATCTGGGCGTCGTTGAGGTCGTAGGTCACCCGGTTGACAGTCACGTAGACCGCGGCGGCCGCGGCGGACCGCCACAGGAACGTCACCCGTCGCTCGCCCTCGCCCGCCTCCTCGACCAGGGGCGTATGGCGGATGACCGTCTCCCAGAACTCCGTCGGCGAGCAGTCGGCTGCGAGCCGTGCGATGCGTGGGTTGGGGGTACGGCGCGATGGTGGTTTCGGCGGCGTGGGCGGCTGCGTGACCCGTCTCGGGCCACCGGTGAGCTGCACATCTTCTCCTTCGAGTCTGTGTCCCAGCGGTGAGCTCACCCGGCGGCGGAGTCCCGAGCGGCGATCGGGATGACCAGTGGTGTGCCGAAGACCGGGTCGGTGATGACGCGGGCTTCCAGTCGGAAGACGTCGTGCAGCAACTGCTCGGTGAGCACCGTCTTGGGGGCGCCGGTGGCCGCCACCGTGCCGTCCCGCAGCACCACGAGATGGTCGGCGTAGCGCGCGGCCTGATTCAGGTCGTGCAGCACCAGCACCACGGTGCGTCCCTGGTCGCGGTTGAGTCGCCGGCACAGTTCGAGTACCTCGAGTTGGTGCGAGATGTCGAGGTAGGTGGTGGGCTCGTCCAGGAGTAGCACCGGTGTCTCCTGGGCGAGGATCAGCGCGATCCACACCCGCTGCCGTTGGCCGCCGGACAACTCCTCGACGGCGCGGTCCGCCAGCTCCGCCACTCCGGTCGCCGCGAGCGCCCGGGCCACCGCTGCTTCGTCCTCGTGGCTCCACTGCCGCAACATTCGCTGGTGTGGGAACCGGCCACGGCCGACGAGGTCGGCGACGGTGATCCCGGCCGGTGCCGCGGAGGACTGCGGCAGTAGTCCGAGCCGGCGGGCCAGCTCCTTCGGGGTCAGCCGCTGCACGTCCTGGCCGTGGAGCAGTACCTGGCCGGTCTTGGGGCGGAGTAGTCGCGCGAGCGCTCGCAGCAGCGTTGACTTGCCGCACGCGTTCGGGCCGAGGATCACGGTTACCGCGCCGTCCGGAATGGAGACATCAAGATCGTGAGCGACCTGACGTGATTCGTACGCGAGTGTCAGGTGGGCAGCCTCGAGAGCGGGTGGGGAGGTCATGGGGTCCTTCCGGCTCAGACCTGCTTGGCGCGGGTCAGCATCCAGATGAGGTAGAGGCCGCCGATGATGCCGGTGACCCGGCCGATGGGGACCGCGGCGGTGATCGGCAGCAGCCGGGTGACCGTGTCGGCGAGCATCAGCAGGCACCCGCCCATCGCGGCGGCGCTGACCACCGGCATGCGACGCCAACCGGTAAGCCGTACCACGAGTTGCGGCGCGGCCAGGGCGATGAAGGCGATCGGTCCGGCGGCTCCGGTGGCCAGCCCGGCGAGGGCTACCGCGGCGAGCATGAGCAGCACCCGGGTGCGCTCCACCCGGACCCCGAGCTGCTGGGCGAGGTCGTCGCCCATCTCGATCAGCGATGCCCGGCGGGCGAGGGGAAGAACGAGCGGTACGACAACGAGCACACCGACCGTGACCGGCAGGGCGTGCGTCCAGCTACGGGCGTCGAGTGACCCCGACAGCCACAGGTTGGCGGTGAACGCCTGGTCCAGGTCTCCGGTCACGAGCAGCAGGCCATTCACCGCGCCGAGCACAGCGCTCACCCCGATCCCGGTCAGGATCAGCCGGTAGCCACCGGTCACACCGGCCCGGCGGGAAAGCAGGTAGACAACTGCTGCGGTGAGCAGACCTCCGGCGACCGCGCCCAGCGACACTTGTAGGGCGTCGGCCTGGAAGACGACGATCTGCACGATCGCCCCGGTCGCCGCTCCGGTGGTGAAGCCGATGACGTCGGGTGATCCGAGCGCGTTGCGGGACACCGACTGGAAGATGGCTCCGGAGACACCCAGCGCGGCCCCGGCGAAGATCGCGGTGACCACGCGGGGTAGCCGCAGACTCCGGACGACCCGGTCGTGTTGGGCGTTCCCGGACGTGTCGACGACCGCCGCGATCACCTCGCCGAACGAGAGTCGCAGGGTACCGAGCGTCATCGCTGTGACGCCCAGGGCCGCGCCGACGACCAGGAGGACGACCGTGATGGTCACCAGTCGTGGCGAGATCACCAGGGAGGTGTGGCCTACCCGCCACACCTGGCGCCCTTCAGGGAGCGGCCGGGGCGGGGTCACAGCCGTACCATTCGACGTCGCCGCACCAGCAGGACAAAGAACGGACCGCCCAGAATCGAGACCATGATGCCGACGCTCACCTCACCGTTGGCGGGGAGGGCCCGGCCGAGGGTGTCGGCGACGACGATGAGGACGGCGGCGAGCACACCTGAGTAGGGCAGGACCCAGCGGTGGTCCACACCGGCCAGGAGCCGGGCGAGGTGCGGCGCGGCCAGCCCGAGAAAGGCGATCGGCCCGGCCGCGGCCGTCGCCGCGCCGGCGAGCACGATGACGGCGAGGCCCGCGGTCGCCCAGACCCGGGCCGGACGTCCCCCCAGGGACCGGCTGAGCTCTTCGCCGAGGATCGCCGTGTCGAGCGGACGGGCGAGGGCATGGGCGAGCAGGAGTCCGGCGGCGGTGAGCAGGCCGATGGCGATCAGGACGTCGGTGCCGCGACCGGCGAGCGAGCCGACCATCCAGTGTCGGTATCGGTCGTAGACCTGCTCGGCGCTGTTGACAAGTATGAGTTGGGTCAGTGCCATAAGGACGACGGTGAGGGCGGCTCCGGCAAGCACGAGCCGAACCGGGTTGGTGCCGGTGCGTAGGCCGCCGAGCAGGTAGACGACGGCTCCGGCGACCGCCGCGCCGAGGACGCCGAGCCACATGTAGCCCGACGGGTCGGTCACGCCCAGGAACGCGATGCCGGCGGCGATGGCGGTCGCCGCTCCGGCGTTGACGCCCAGCAGGCCCGGCTCTGCCAGCGGGTTGCGGGTGAGCGCCTGCATGACCGCGCCGGCGACACCCAGGCCGCCGCCGACCACGACGGCGAGGAGCGCACGGGGGATGCGCTGATGGACCACGAGGAGGTGCGCCGAGTTGGTCGGATCGAATGCGAATACCGCGTCCCAGGTGGTGGCGAGGGGGATGGCGCGGGTGCCGACGGTGGCGCTGGCGAAGGTGCCGATCACCAGTACGACAGAGAGCAGGAGCAGCCCGGTGCCACGGTGCCACCGGCGTGGGCGGGTGATCGTGCTCCGGACCGGGTGGGGGCGGCCTCGCCCCCACCCGGGTGCCGGGTCAGTTGGCAAAGCGGGCGACGACGCCATCGACGATCTCGGTCGCGCTGTACGGGTCCACCCGGAACGAGTTCGCCCCGAGTCCGTATACCTGGCCCTGCTGGACTGAGGGCACGTTCGCGAGCACCGGGTCCTCGGCGAAGGCCTGTGCGCCCGCGTCGTCCTTGCTGAGGATGAAGGTGGTCTCGGCGGTCAGGGTGGTCAGGTTCTCGTACGCCGTCCAGACGAAGTCTTCGCGAAGTTGGCTTCGGGTGTTCCACTCTGGATTCGGGTCCTCGAGGGTGAACCCCAGGTCGCTGAGGAGGCCGGCCTGGGCGGAACCGCGACGCGCGATCGGGTTGTCTTCCCCGGCACCGTTAAACGAGATCACATTCGCGCTGCCCGCTGGCACCTGGATCTTCGATGCTGCTTCCCGGACGGATTCGTCGAAGGCGGTGACGGTCTGCTCGGCCTCGGTCGCCAAGCCGGTGGCCTGCCCGAGCGTCCCGGCGAGCTCCTGCCAGGTCTGCCCACCGTAGTCGACGACGATCGTCGGGGCGATCGCGCGTAGTTCGTCGATCTGGTCCATCAGCGAATCGGCTCCGGTGGCGGAGACGACGACGAGGTCGGGCGCGTGGGCGTAGACCGCCTCCAGGTCGACCTTCCCGGCGGGCCAGAGGTTGGCGATGTCGCGTTCGTCCGCCACCTCGGCCCATTGGGCGAAGAACTCACCGGTGGCCCCGGAGCCGGAGGCCACCACCGGGGCGTCGAAAGCGAGCAGAGTACCGGTCACCGATACGGAGGTGGAGACGATCGCTTCGGGCTTGCTCGGGATCTCGGTGGTGGAGCCGTCGGGGTTGGTGAAGGTGCGCGGCCACCCGGCGGCCTGGGAGGCGGCCGGTTCCGTGGTGCCGGTGTCGGAGGTGCTGGAGCAGCCGACTGTGGCCAGGACGGCGACGGCGGCGACGGTGATGCCCGCGAGGGTCCGGGCGGGTGAGGGGAAATCGTGCACCATAACGATCCTTGTTCGGGCCGGAGCGCCACACGCTCCCGCAGAATTAGGTTAGGCTAACCTATTTAGCTTCATTGCTTGTCAGCACCCTGTTCGGGGACTAATTTTCGGGTTCATGTTCTTGTGGGGTCTTTGTCGGCTTAGCGTTCGGGTGTCGGCTACCACCGGTTCGGTAGCCGAGGGACACCGCGCCGGGCTGGCCTCGGTCGGCGGCGTTTCTTCGCCGTTCAGGGGAAGGCACCGACACCGCGATGAGGCATCAGGACCACGACCACAGAGGTGGACCGGAGCGACCGGGTGTGAACCGCATCCGGGACCGGCGGTGGTCCGCCCCCGGGTTCGCCGGGGCGGTTGGCCTGGCTCTCGCCCTGGTCGGCCTCGCTGCTGCCCCGGCCGCCGACGCGGTCGGACGCGCCGGCACCGGAGCCGATGAGCAGCAGCGGCCGAAGGGCACCCCGGTCCCCTGTGACGCCGATTTGCTGATCGCCGCGATCACGTCCGCGAACGCCACCGGCGGCGGTGTGTTCGACCTGGCCAAGGAGTGCACCTACCTGCTCACCGCGGACATCGACGGTGCCGGTCTGCCGGCGATCGTCACCCCGATCACCCTCAACGGCGGCAAGAACACCACGATCGAACGCGCCGCCGCCGTGGACGAGTTCCGGATCTTCACCGTCGACACCGGTGGCGACCTCACCCTCAACCACCTGAAGATCACCGGCGGCCAGACCGACGAGGACGGCGGGGGGATCTTCGTAGCCGCCGGTGGTGCCCTCGCCCTTGAGCGCAGCAGGATCGCGCGCAACATCAGCGCCCAGGAGGGCGGCGGTATTCGGAACGCGGGCACCGCCACCGTCCGGGACTCCCACATCGAACGGAACACCGCCGGTGCGAGTGGGGGTGGGGTCGCCAGCACCGGTGCTCTCGAGTTGGACTCCTCCGCCGTGGGCGAGAACGTCAGCGCGAACGGCGGGGGCATCTCCAGCGCCGGGTCCGTGGTCGTCGCCGGCAGTGCGATCACCGGAAACCGGGCAACCTCGGTCATCGGCGGCGGGCTGCTCGCCACCGGAGGCAGCGCCCTGCTCACCGACTCGCACGTGCTTCGTAACTCCTCCAACACCGAGGGCGGCGGGGTCGTCGCCATCTCCGTGCAGCTACACCTGCGGCGGGTCGCTATCGGCGACAACGCGGCCCGCAGCGGGGGTGGCGGACTGATCATCGGCAGTACGTCCTCCGCGACCGTGCAGCAGGGGCTCATCAAGGGCAACACCGCCAACACCGATGGCGGGGGCGTCTTCAACGCCGGAGCGTTGGCGCTGTTCGGCACCGAGGTTCGGGACAATCAAGCCACTCGGGGCGGGGGTGTCTACAACGATGCCGCCGGCGCGCTCGCCCTCTACGGCGCCACGATCACGAAGAACATCGCGGTCGCCGACGGTGGTGGTGTCTTCAACGAGGTTGGTGGAACCGTCGAGCTGAATTCGGCCACCGGCACAGTGGTGATCAAGAATCAGCCGAATAACTGCGTCAATGTCGCCGGCTGTCCGGGCTGAACCGCGGTGAAAACCCCATCAAACAACACGCGAATCGTGAACCCAGAGGTGATCTTCTAATGTGCGGGATAGCAGGATACACCGGTATCAGCGCATTCTGGGGTGAGCCGGTGCTTCGCCGGATGGCCGATGCCCAGGTTCACCGTGGCCCCGACGGAGACGGCTACCTGGCCGACGGGCTGATCGGGTTGGCGCACCGGCGGCTGGCGGTCATCGACCGAGCCGGTGGGAAGCAACCGTTGCACTCGGCGGATGGCCGGTACGTGCTGGTCTACAACGGCGAGGTCTACAACTATCGTGAGCTGCGCGCGGAGTTGAGCGATCTCGGGCATCGATTCGCCACCGAGAGTGACACCGAGGTGGTGCTGACCGCGTGGATCCAATGGGGCCAGGCCGCCTTCGACCGTTTCAACGGAATGTTCGCCCTGGCAATCGCCGATCTGGAGCGTGGCGAGGTGGTGCTGGCCCGGGACCACTTCGGTATCAAACCGCTGTACCTCGCCGACGATGGCGACGGACGGGTCTTCTTCGCTAGTGAGATCCGTCCCCTGTTCGTCACCGGTGCGGTTACGCCCAAGCCCGATGACCGCACCATCTACCGATATCTACGGTTCCGGATCCACGACGACACCCCACGGACGTTCTTCGACGGGGTCACCCGGTTGATGCCGGGGGAGGTCGCCCTGCTCACCTCCGACGGTGCAGTCCAGCGCTCGACCTACACCCGCCTCTACGACGACATGGACGCGCTGGCGGCGGCGCCGACCCCCTATGACCAGGCAGCCCAGCAACGGTTCCGGGCGGCGCTCGATCAAGCGATCCAGGCGCGACTGGTCAGCGACGTTCCGGTCGGCGCGGCCCTCTCCGGTGGCCTGGACTCCTCGACGGTGGTGGCCAGCATTCACCGCATGATGGCCTCCGCCGACGACGCCGCCCGACCGGTTGGTGCGATGCAACAGACCTTCTCCGCGGTCTTCCCGGGGGAACGAAACGACGAGGAGCGCTACGTCGACGCGGTCGCGGCCAACTGCACCGAGACGCTCCAGGTGCACAAGGTGCGGCCGACCCCGGACCGCTTTCTGGTTGATCTGCGGGACTTCATTCGGACCCAGGAAGAACCGGTCATCTCCACCGGACCGTACGCGCAGTACTGCGTGATGCGTGAGGCGAGCCAGCATGTGACGGTGATGCTCGACGGTCAGGGCGCCGACGAACTGCTCGCCGGCTACCTGCCCTACTACCTGGTGCACCTGCGCGGCCTGCGCGGTAGCCGGATGGCCGGAGAACTGCTTCGCTCCGTCGATGTGCTCTGGCGCCTCGGCCGCACCCGGTTGACCGATGTCGTTGGCCGTCGGCGGCGGACACCGATCGCCAACCTGCTGGGTCGGGACTTCACCGAAACCTATCGGGACGAGCGCTTCCCGATGGTGCGCAATGACATCAAGGCCCGGCTGGCCTCTGACCTTTTCCGGCACAGCCTGCCCGCGTTGCTCCGCTACGAGGATCGAAATAGTATGCGATTCTCGATCGAGGGTCGGGTGCCGTTTCTTGATGCCGCGCTGGTGCGTACCGTGTGGTCGTTCGACCCGTCCGCAATTATCCACCACGGATGGAACAAGCGGGCGCTGCGGGACGCGACCATCGACCTGCTGCCCCGATTGGTGAATCGACGCCGCAACAAGATTGGCTTCACCACGCCCGAGGACAGCTGGTTCCAGCGCATCAAGAATGACGTTTATCTGATCTTCGCCTCTCGGTCGTTCGGTGCGCGACCCTACTTCGACCAGCGAGCCGTACTCCAGGCATTCGAGGATTACGTCGCTGGCCGAGGCGGTGTGGAAACCATGACGTTCTGGCGGATGCTCAACGTTGAACTGTGGCTGCGCGAGTTCATCGACTCCCCGCCGACCAGCGAGGCGGTCGGATCAGGGCCGGTGGAGCCGGCCCGGGTCGCCGTCCAGCGGGGTGCCGGTCCGGACACCGACCCGGGCGTAGACCCACAAGCGCTGCCGAAGCCGGACTTCGTGCCCAACCAGGGGAAGGAGTTGCTGACGCCCAGTGGCACCTGGGCCCGGTTTCCGCTGCAGACCGACCTCATCGCGACCGGCGACGATGTTCCCGCGCTCGCCGTCAACCGGGTCGGCGAGTTCTACAAACAGGGGGGCGAGATGCCCCCTGCCACCCAGCAGCTGGCAACCGCCGGTCCCTGGTACCTGTTCGTCAGCGAGAAGGTGGTTGCGGTCGCGCAGGGACGAATATTCAACGTGACCGACATCAGGAGCGGGGCCTGGGCGCGGCTGCTATCGCGCGGCGTCCTGCGCACGCCGTACGGCATTGGGCTGGGGCATCCGGCCACGATGCAGCTAGCCATCCAGGAGGTGGGTCTGCCCCGCATCCTGGCCGCTGCAGCGGCCGGGGCGGCTGGTAAGGCGGTCGGGCGACGGGGGCTGTTCTACCGGATCGCGGGTTCGGCGGCACGTGCCATCGACGGGCCCACCGAATACTCGGCCTACCCGGCGAACGTGTCGGCGAAGCTGGCGCCGCACAATCCGGATCGGGTGGCCCGAGACATCTCGGCGGCGGTCCGGGCGGCCGTGCCCGCCGACTTCGCGGAGCGGTTCGGCGGCACGATTATCATCGATGCCAATGACTTCGGTCAGGATATCTTGGGTCGGGACGCCGATCTACCGGACGCGGTGTTGGTGGAGGCGTTCACCGACAATCCACTCGGCCAGGCCCGCGAGCAGACGCCATTCGCGGTTGTGGTGGCCCAGAACTAGCGTGGGTTGCGGGGCCGAAGTAGCGCCATCGGGTGCGTCACACCGGGTCATACCGGGGGCGAAGCCGGAGCGCCGCCGACGCCACCCGGACGTAGGGGCGGCATCGGCGGCGGTGGTACGGCGGTCGAGGTGCCTTAGCCGATGAAGCCCTCGGCCTTCATCCACTCGGAGACGACCTGGGCCACCGGCTCGCCCTGGACGTCGATCTTCTCGTTGAGCCCGCGGAGGGTGTCGTCGTCGAGCTTGGCGATCACCGGCTCGAGGATCGTCAGGATGGCGCCGTACGACTCGGCGGTCTCGCCGTTGAGGGTGGGAGCCGGGTTGTAGATCGGGAAGAAGCTCTGGTCATCCTCCAGCACCCGCAGGTTCAGGTGGCTGATCCGGCCGTCGGTGGTGAAGACCTCGCCGAAGTTGCAGGCCTCACCCTTCTTCGTCTCGGTGTAGACGACGCCGGTGTCGACGACCTTGACGTTGTCCGCCGGGATGTCCATCCCGTACGCCGCGGTCATTCCGGGCCAGCCGTCGTTACGCCCGACGAACTCGGTCTCCAGGCAGAACGTCGCCTCCTGCGGGTTGCTCTTGGCGAACTCGGCCAGGTCAGAGACGGTCGTGAGGTTCCACTCCGCCGCCTTCTCCTCCCGTAGCGCGATGGCGTAGGTGTTGTTCGCGGGAGCGTACGCCCCCCAGACCACGTTGTTCTTCTCCTTGTCCTCCTTGACCACGGCCGCGTACTGCTCGGCGGAGTCCTGGATCGGGTCCGTGTGGTCGAGGTAGGTGATCCACGCCGTACCGGTGTAGTCCCAGTAGACGTCGACGTCGCCGCTGAGCAGTGCCTTGCGGACGTTGACCGAGCCCTTGATGTTGGTCTGGTCCTCGACCTCAGCGCCGGCGGCGGTCAGCGCCTGCATCGTGATGTGCCCGAAGACGATGTTCTCGGTGAAGTCCTTGGAACCGACGACGATGGTCTGTCCCTTGAGGGTGGCGTCCTCCTTGATCGATCCCTCGCCGACCGCGACGTCGGTGCCGGAGTCTTCAGTCGTCACCGAGCAGCCGGTGAGCGCGAGGGCGACCACCGCGGAACCGGCCATCAGGCGGGTGAGTGCAGTTCGATTTCGCATCGTTACCTTCCTTGGGTAGTGCGAGTGTCGGGTGGTGGGTAGGTGTGTGATGACGCCGTTCAGTCGAGCCCACGGGGCCGGAGCAGGTCGGAGATCACTCCGCCCAGCCAGTCCAGCGTCAACGCCAGGGTCGCGGTCAGGACGGCTCCGGTGACGAGGACTGTCTCGCGTTGGAGCTTGATCCCGGTCACGATCAGCGAGCCCAGACCTCCGGCGCTAATGAACGTGGCGAGGGTGGCCACGCCGACGGCGAGGACGAGTGCGGTCCGCACCCCGGCGAGGATCACGGGAACGGCCAACGGCAGTTCGATCCGGAGCAGGACGGCCAGCGGCGACATACCGATGCCCCGTCCCGCCTCGATGAGATGGCGGTCCACCTGGTTGATCCCGACGATGGTGTTCTGGAGTACCGGGAGGACGGAGTAGGCGACCAGGCAGATCAACGTGGTCGAGAAGCCGATGCCGAGGTAGATGCTCAACAGGACGAGCAGCCCGATCGCCGGAGTCGCCTGGCCGATGTTGGCCAGGCCGGTGGCGAACGGAGCCAGCCACCGCATGGACGGACGGGTGAGCAGGATGCCACCCCCACCGGCGATCGCCACGACGAGCACGGTGGTCAGTGCGGTGAGCGTCACATGCTCACCGACCGCCCGCAGTAGTTCGCTAGTTTTCAGCGCGCGCTGTTCGATGTCGTCCAGATCCGTGGCGTTGACCCAGAGGTAGGTGCCGAGCAGCACCACCGCGAGGATCGCCGGCATCGTGGCGTGTCGCCGCAGCAGCCCGTGCCAGCGGGACGGCGGAGTGAGTACGGTCTCCTCGGCCCGGATCTGGGTGGCGCTGCTCATCGCTGCTCCGGGGTGAGCTCGGCGGCGGGGGCCGCACCCGCACGCTGGTCGGGGACCCCGGCGCCCGGCTCCTCCGGCTCTGGCGTGTGGTGGATCACCTGCATCAGGCCGTCGAGCGTCACCGTGCCGGCGTAGCGACCGTGCTCGTCCACCACGACCGCGGCGCCGTCGCGAGAGGCGAGCATCGCGTCCAGGGCGTCGCGGAGCGTCGCCTGTGGCTCGACCGTCGTCACCGTCTGGCCGGCCCCCGCGAGAGCGCCCGCGTCAGTGGTCAGATCATGGGCGTTGACCCAGCGCAGCGGCCTATTGTCGGCGTCCACGGTCAACGCTGACGAGCCTTCGGCCTGCTCCAGCTGGCGCTTCGCGCCGTTGGTGGCCTTGTCCGGCGCGATCAGCGGGACGTCTTCCCACGTGATCGCGTCGACCCGGCGCAGGTCGAGTTGCTTGAGCCGGGCACCGCGACCGATGAACTGGGCCACGGTGCTGTCGGCGGGATTCGCCAGCAGGTTTTCCGGGGTGTCGAACTGCCTAATCTTGGACCTGTCGCCGAGGACGGCGATCCGCGTGCCCATCTTGATCGCCTCGTCGAAGTCGTGCGTGACGAAGACGATGGTCTTGCGCAACTGCTCCTGCAGGCGGAGGAACTCGTTCTGCAGCCGGTCCCGGGTCATCGGGTCGGTGGCGCCGAAGGGCTCGTCCATCAGCATCACCGGGGGATCCGCGGCGAGCGCGCGGGCCACCCCGACGCGCTGCTGCTGTCCGCCGGAGAGCTGGCGGGGCAGCCGGTTGCGGTAGATGGCCGGTTCGAGGCCGACGAGGTGGAGGAGTTCGTCGGCCCGGGCCTCGATCCGCTTGCGGTCCCAGCCGAGCATCCTCGGCACCAGCCCGACGTTGGTGGCGACGCTCATGTGCGGGAAGAGCCCCACCTGTTGAATGACGTAGCCGATCTGCCGACGCAGGTCGTTGCCGTCCAGCGCGGTCACGTCCGTGCCGTCGATGAGAATCCGGCCGCTGCTGGGCTCGATCAACCGGTTGATCATTTTCATGGTCGTGGTCTTGCCGCAGCCGGAGGGGCCGACCAAGACGATGATCTCGCCCTGCTGGATCGTCATCGACATGTTCTCGACGACCGGGGCCTTCTGTCCCCGGTAGAACTTGCTGACCTGCTGCAGGTCGATCATTACGTCGCGGCTCATTCTCGGCCTCCGAGGGAGGGGGAAGGGACTGCTGTGGCGGGCGTGAGCGCCGGCCGGCGCGCCAGCCGGGGGCGGAACAGCTTCGGTCGTTGCCCGGCCTGGGTGAGCTTGCCCAACAGCGCGAGGGCGAAGTCGACGGTGAGCGCCAGCACAATGACGCCGACGGTTCCGACTAGAGCCTGGTTCAGGGAGTTCACCCCGCCGAGGTTGGCCAGGCCGGAGAAGATCTGGTTGCCCAGCCCCGGGCCTCCGACGTAGGCCCCGATCGCGGCGATCCCCATCGTCATCTGGGTGGACACCCGAATCCCGGTCAGGATGACCGGCCAGGCGAGTGGGATCTCTACAGTGGCCAGAGATCGGAGTCGGCTCATGCCGATTCCCCGCGCGGCCTCGGTCAGGGCTGGGTCGATCTCGCTCAGACCCACAATGGTGTTCCGAAGGATCGGCAGCAGGGCGTACATGGTGAGGGCCACCAGGGTGGGCGCGTAGCCCAGCCCGAGTGGTGCGATCAGGAGGCCGAGTAGTGCGAACGACGGGATGGTCAGCATGGCCGCGGCCACACCCGTCGCGAGGGCCCGGGCGCGTGGGTTGCGGTAGGTCCAGAGGGCGATCAAGACGCCGATGACCGTCGCCAGGGCGACGGACATCAGCACAATTGTCGCGTGTTCAAGGGTCTGTGCGAGTAACAGCTCACGCCGACTTTGTAGATATTCGAGGAAGGTCATGTGTCACCTGTCACCTCCTGCTGTGGCATTCGTGGCCCTGGGATCAAGGAGCGGCTGGATGGGCCGTAGCGAAAGCGGGTTAGCCATCGGCGAGCGGTGATTGGCCGATGGCGGCAAAGGGGGTTCCGACCAGGGGCTGAACCGCGACTCAGGGAGCCCGGGCCCGCGTCGGTTCGAAGCCGCCGTCCTCCCTTGCCTCGTCAATTTGGAGCACAATCTTAACTCAACGTCACACCAGGGACTGGACGCCCTCGCGGGCATCGAGTGTGGGATGTGGGATAGAGGGGGCGAAACGCGCTGATGGCGCCCGTCGATCTGTGCCCTCAGTTGCCGTCGCGCCGGCGGGGCGTCGCGGTGCCGAGGTGTCTCGATGGCGAGGTGTCCGCCCTCGCGGTGGCTGGGGTGGTCGTTCCGCGCTGTCCCGATTTGGTCCGCATGGGTGCAAGAACGTTATCTTGTGTTCCTCGTCCTGTGATCTCTTCCGTATGTGCAGGTCAGGGGTGTGTGGGTTGGCGGGCTGCCGTAGAACGCGAGGTAAGGTTGCATCCCTGCACGCATCCGGTTCGACCCCCGAACCGGTCGGGAGCGCGCGGCCGGTCGGGAGCCGGTGCGGACGTACCGGACTGACGCGACTGTGGAGTGACGTGCGCCATGCCCCCAAGTCGCCGAGTCGTCCTGTCGTCATGCCCGGGTTCGACGAGTTCCGCGACCAGTTAAGTGAGGTGAGTGGAAGTGACAACCCAGCGTTACGATTTCGTCATCGTTGGTGGTGGTTCTGCCGGTAGCGCGCTCGCCGACCGGATCTCCGCCGATCCGGGCAACCGGGTTTTGGTTCTGGAGGCAGGTCGTCCTGACTATCCGTGGGACGTCTTCATCCACATGCCGGCGGCGCTGCCGTTCCCGATCGGGAGCCGGTTCTACGACTGGAAGTACAACTCGGAGCCGGAGCCGCACATGCACGGGCGGCGCATCTACCACGCCCGGGGCAAGGTGCTGGGTGGGTCGAGCAGCATCAACGGGATGATCTTCCAGCGGGGCAACCCGATGGACTACGAGCGGTGGGGCGCCGACCCGGGCATGGAGACCTGGGACTTCGCCCACTGTCTGCCGTACTTCAACAAGATGGAATCCGCCCTGGGGGCGGATCCGGACGACCCGTTCCGTGGCCACGACGGCCCGCTGGTGTTGGAGCGTGGCTCCGCGGACAACCCGGTGATCCAGGCCATGCTCGCGGCGGCGGAGCAGGCCGGCCACCCGCGCACCACCGACGTCAACGGTGTGCAGCAGGAGGGTTTCGCCCCGTTCGACCGGAACGTTCGCCGGGGTCGGCGGTTCTCCGCGGCCCAGGCCTACCTGCGTCCGGCGATGAAGCGACCCAACCTCGAGGTACGTACCCGCGCGTTCGTCACCCGCGTCATCTTCCAGGGCACCCGCGCCGTGGGCGTCGAATACACCCGTGGCCGGGGAACGACCCCACACCGGGTGTACGCCAACGAGGTGATCCTCAGCGGTGGCGCGATCAACACGCCGCAGTTGCTGCAACTCTCCGGCGTGGGCAACGCCGACGAACTGCGCGGCCTGGGCATCGACACCGTCGCGAACCTGCCCGGGGTGGGCGAGAACCTGCAGGATCACCTGGAGGTCTACATCCAGCACGCCTGCACCCAGCCAGTGACGATCCAGCCCTACCTGAACTGGCGGTACGCGCCGTGGATCGGCGCCAAGTGGCTGTTCGGACGGACGGGCCTGGGCGCCACCAACCACTTCGAGGCGGGCGGCTTCGTCCGGAGCAACGACACCGTCGACTACCCGAACCTCATGTTCCACTTCCTGCCGATCGCGGTCCGCTACGACGGCTCCTCTCCCTCCAGCGGCCACGGCTACCAGGTGCACATCGGGCCGATGTACTCCGACGCCCGCGGTACGGTCAAGATCGTCAACCGTGATCCTCGGGTGCACCCGGCCCTACGGTTCAACTACCTCTCCACCGAGCAGGATCGACGGGAATGGGTGGAGGCGGTCCGGGTGACCCGCGACATCCTCGGCCAGTCGGCGTTGGCGCCGTTCAGCGGTGGTGAGATCTCCCCCGGGCCCGAGGTCCAGACCGACGAGGAAATCCTCGACTGGGTCGCCCGCGAGGGTGAGACCGCGCTGCACCCGTCCTGCACGGCCAAGATGGGGACCGACGACATGTCTGTGGTGAACCCCACCGACATGTCGGTGCACGGGGTGACCGGGTTGCGGGTGGTGGACGCGTCGGTGATGCCGTACGTCACCAACGGGAACATCTACGCCCCGGTAATGATGGTCGCCGAGAAGGCGGCGGACCTCATCCTGGGCAACACGCCGTTGGCGCCGTTGCCGCTCGACTACTACCGACACGACCGCGGTTCGTCGGCGGTGGCATGATGCCGCGTCGCGAAGGCAGAGCTGAGCCAGGAAACCACTCGACGAGTGCATCGGGGAGTTGCGCGTGAAGGACCTCTACATTGATGGAGAGTGGCGGGAGTCGGTAGCCGGCGGGCACCGGGAGATCCGCTGCCCGGCCGACGGCACCTCGGTGGCCACCGTCACCGAGGGGACCCGGGACGACACGATCGCGGCGATCCGCGCGGCGCGGAAGGCGTTCGACGAGGGGCCGTGGCCGTGGCCGAAGACCCCGGCCGGCGAACGCGGTGCGCTGCTGCACCGCGTCGCTGACCTCCTCCAGCGGGACAAGCAGAAGTTCGCCCGCGCGGAGTCGCTCGACACCGGTAAACGGCTGGTGGAGAGCGAGTACGACATCGACGACGTGACCGCCTGCTTCCGGTACTACGCGGGCCTCGCCGACGCCGATGGCGGACGCGTCGTGGACACCGGGCGCAGCGACGCGATCAGTCGGGTCGAGTACGAGCCGATCGGTGTGTGCGGGCTGATCACGCCCTGGAACTACCCGTTGCTGCAGACCTCGTGGAAGGTCGCCCCGGCGCTCGCCGCCGGAAACACCTTCGTCCTCAAGCCCAGCGAACTAACCCCCTCGACCGCGATCCTGCTGATGCGGCTGCTGGACGAGGCCGGGCTGCCGCCGGGCGTGGCCAACCTGGTCCTCGGCGCCGGCGCCGAGGTCGGCGCGCCGCTGGCCGAGCACCCGGACGTGGACCTGGTCTCGTTCACCGGAGGCCTGCAGACCGGGCGCGGCCTGATGGCCGCAGCAGCGGCGACGGTGAAGCGGGTGACGCTCGAACTCGGCGGCAAGAACCCGAACGTCGTCTTCGCCGACGCCGACTTCGACGCCGCCGTGGACTTCGCGCTGACCGCGGTGTTCCTGCACTCGGGTCAGGTCTGCTCGGCCGGTACCCGGCTCGTGGTCGAGGAGTCCATCCACGACGCCTTCGTGGACGCGGTCGTGGATCGCGCCCGCCGGATTCGCCTCGGCGGTCCCTTCGACACCGCCGCGGAGACCGGTCCGCTGATCTCCGCCGCCCATCTGTCCAAGGTGGAGTCGTACGTCGCCGCCGGAATCGCCGAAGGCGCGGTGCTGCGCTGTGGCGGCCGTCGCCCCGACGAGGAGCGCTTCGCCAACGGCTTCTACTACCTACCGACGGTGCTCGACGGCTGCCGTGGGGACATGTCCGTCGTCCGCGAGGAGTCCTTCGGCCCGGTCCTCACCGTGGAGACCTTCACCGACGAGGACGAGGCGGTCCGCATCGCCAACGACACCCACTACGGCCTCGCCGGCGCGGTGTGGACCAGCGACGCCAGCCGGGCCCAGCGGGTCGCGCAGCGGCTGCGGCACGGCACCGTCTGGATCAACGACTACCACCCGTACGTACCCAAGGCGGAGTGGGGCGGTTTCCGGCAGTCCGGCAACGGCCGCGAGCTGGGCCCGACCGGGCTCAACGAGTACCGGGAAATGAAGCACATCTGGCAGAACACCGATCCCCGTCCGCAGCACTGGTTCCGCGGCTAGCGCCCCCACGCCATCCCGTAACCGTCGCCCGAGGAAAGAGACGAGTTAGCCATGTCTGTCCCAACCGACTATCACCGCCGTCCCGGCGGGCCCATCCCCGCGTACGCACTCCGGTGCTGCACGGGCCTGCCGAGGGCGCGGAGCAACGACCGGGCGGTGTGGGCATCATGAGTACGGATACGGCCGTTGAGCCGCGCGGGCAGGTCAACGATCACCAGACTCCGGTGATCTCGGTCCGGAACCTGTGGAAGGTGTTCGGCCCGAACGCGGAGCGGGTGCCCGGCTCGGCCGAGCTCGCGGCGCTGTCCCGGCGGGAGCTACGGGAGCGGGCCCGGTGCACCGCCGCGGTGCGGGAGGTGTCGTTCGACGTCGCGCCCGGTGAGGTCTTCGTCGTGATGGGGCTCTCCGGCTCCGGCAAGTCCACGCTGGTGCGCTGCCTGACCCGGCTGATCGAGCCGACCGCGGGGGAGGTGGTCTTCGAGGGCGAGGACATCCTGCGCGCCGACAAGAAGCGGCTGCGGGAACTCCGTCGCCGTAAGTTCTCGATGGTCTTCCAGCACTTCGGTCTCCTGCCGTACCGAACGGTGGTCGACAACGTCGGGTATGGACTGGAGATCCGGGGTGCCGGCCGCGCCGAGCGGATCCGCCGGGCGACCGAGGTCATCGAGCTGGTGGGCCTCGACGGCTACGAGCACTCGTACCCGGACCAGCTCTCCGGTGGTATGCAGCAGCGCGTCGGGTTGGCGCGGGCGTTGGCCGGTGACCCGGACGTGCTCTTCTTCGACGAGCCGTTCTCCGCGCTGGACCCGCTGATCCGCCGTGACATGCAGAACGAGGTCATCCGGCTGCACCGCCAGGTCGGCAAGACGATGGTCTTCATCACGCACGACCTCTCCGAGGCGCTCAAGCTCGGCGACCGGATCCTGCTCATGCGCGACGGCAACGTGGTGCAGGCCGGGACCGGGGACGAGCTGGTTGGGGCGCCGGCCGACGACTATGTGCGCGACTTCGTCCAGGACGTGCCCCGCGCCGACGTGCTCACCCTGCGGTGGATCATGCGTCCGTCCCGGGACACCGACCAGCTGGACGGCCCCGAGCTGGGTCCGGGTGTGATCGTGCGGGACGCGGTCCGCACGGTGCTCGCCGCCGACCGACCGGTGCGGGTCGTCGAGAACGGGGAACTGCTGGGCGTGGTCGGCCATGCGGAGGTCCTCGACATTGTCGCCGGCAATCAGGTAGGCGCCTAATGGCCACGACGACCATGACCGGCTCGTCAACGCGGACCACCCCACGTCGACGAATCACCAAGCCGCTCGCGGTGGTGGGTCTGCTCGCGCTCTGGCTCGTCGCCTGGACCCTGCTGCGCGGCCAGGACATGTTGGAGCTGCCCCGGGCCACGCTGACCGATCTGCACCACTGGCTCAACGACGTCAACGACTCGGTCGGCGCCAGCCGGAACAGCAGCCCGATCTTCCTGTACTTCTTCAACGAGATTCGCGCGGTGATGGACGCGCTGGTGACCTTCGTCCAGGGGCTCATCGCGCAACCGGCGTACGCGCGGCCGGTGCCGGTGCTCGGGTGGCTGGGTGTGGTCGCGCTCGTCTCCTACGCCTCCTGGGCGTTCGCCAACTGGCGGGTGGCGCTGCTCGCCGCGGGCGGGTTCATTCTCTTCGGCCTGCAGGGGCTGTGGCAGGAGAGCATGGACACGCTGGCGCTGACGTTGGTAGCGGTCTTCGTGTCCCTGTTGTTCGGTATTCCGCTGGGCATTCTGGCCGGCGTGTCGGACCGGTTCCACCGGTTGATCACCCCGGTGTTGGACCTCATGCAGACGATGCCCACCTTCGTCTACCTCGCGCCGCTGACCCTGGTCTTCCTGATCGGCCCGGCCTCCGCGACGATCGCGACTCTGATCTACGCCATGCCGCCGGCGATCCGGATCACCGCGCACGGGATCCGTTCCGTGCCCGCACCGCCGGTGGAAGCCACCGACTCGTTCGGAGCGACCCGGCGGCAGCGGCTGACCAAGGCGCTGCTGCCGCTGTCGAAGCGGACGATCGTGCTCGGCGTCAACCAGACGATCATGGCAGCCCTGGCGATGGTGACCGTCGCGGCCCTGATCGACGCTCCTGGCCTCGGTAAGACGGTGATCAAGGCCCTGCAGACCACCGACGTCGGTACCGCGTTTAACGCCGGTGTCGCGATCGTGGTGATGGCGATCGTTCTGGACCGCGTCACCACGGCGGCCAGTGTCCGCGCCGAGCAGGGGGGCGGCGAACCCAATCCCCGGATCCGCCGGCTGCTCCTGGCCGGGTTCGGGCTGGTCGCGGCGGTCTGCTCGTACCTGTCCTACACCTACCTGTGGGCCTCCGAGTTCCCCGAGGGCGGCCAGCTCGGCGAGTACCTGTCGCAGGGGGCCACCACGGTGACGACGTGGGCGCAGCACAACCTCGCGGACGTGACCGCGGCGGTGAAGGACGGCGTGACCATCGCGTTGCTCAACCCGTTGGAGGCGCTGCTGGCGGAGTCGCCCTGGTGGCTGATGGGTGCGGTGATCGTGATACTCGCCGCGCTGATCGGTAACCTGCGTGCCGCCGCCGTCGCCGCGGTCTGTGTGGGGCTGCTGGTCGGCACTGGGCTCTGGAACGCCAGCATGATCACTCTGGCCATGACGCTCGTGGCCACGCTGTTGGTGGTAGCGCTGGGAGTGGTCATCGGCGTGTGGATGGGTCGGAGTAGCCGGGCCGATCGGGTCATCCGGCCGGTCTTGGACGCCGGACAGACCATGCCGGCCTTCGTCTACCTGATCCCGGTCGTCGCTCTCTTCTCGGTGAGCCGTTTCAGCGCGATCGTCGCCGGTGTCGTCTACGCCGCGCCGGTTGCCATCAAGATCGTTGCGGACGGGGTGCGCGCCATTCCGGAGTCGACGGTGGAGGCGGCTACCGCCGCGGGCTCCAACACCTGGCAGACCATCACGAAGGTCCAGCTGCCGATGGCGCGGCAGTCGTTGCTGCTCGCCACCAACCAGGGGCTTATCTACGTGCTGTCGATGGTGGTCATTGGTGGCCTCGTCGGGGCCGGTGCGCTCGGCTACGAGGTCGTCGCTGGCTTCTCGCAGGGGCAGCTCTACGGCAAGGGCCTGGCGGCGGGCGTCGCGATCGTCGTACTCGGGATCATGCTTGACCGGATCGCGCGGGCTGCCGCGCAGCGGTCGGACCGTGCCCCCAGCCCCAACCACACGTGACTCATCCGCGGTTCTGGTTCGCCGGAACCGCGGAATCGGAGTTGACCGATGAACAACACCTTTGGAGGGTGACAGTAAATGAGATCCATTGTCAGTAAGAGGGTCCTGGCGGGCGTTTCGCTCTCCACGGTGGCGGCGCTCGCGCTCACCGCGTGCGGTGGGTCCAAGATCGAGTCGACCGAGGCCGCCGACTCGGGCGACTGTGGCACCTTCACCATCGCGATCAACCCCTGGGTCGGGTACGAGGCGAACGCGGCCGTCATCGCCCACGTCGCCGAGACCGAACTCGGCTGCAAGGTCGTCAAGAAGGACCTCAAGGAGGAGATCGCCTGGCAGGGCTTCGGCACCGGCCAGGTGGACGCGATCGTGGAGAACTGGGGCCACGACGACCTCAAGAAGAAGTACATCGAGGACCAGAAGACCGCGGTGAACGCCGGTTCGACCGGTGTCGAGGGGGTCATCGGCTGGTACGTGCCGCCATGGATGGCCGAGGAGTACCCCGACATCACCGACTGGAACAACCTGAACAAGTACGCCTCCCTCTTCGAGACCACGGAGTCCGGCGGCAAGGGGCAGCTGCTCGACGGTGACCCGTCCTTCGTCACCAACGACGAAGCCCTCGTCAAGAACCTGGGGCTGGACTACCAGGTGGTCTACGCGGGCAGCGAGCCGGCCCTGATCCAGGCGTTCCGTCAGGCGGAGGAGAAGAAGGAGCCGGTGCTCGGCTACTTCTACGACCCGCAGTGGTTCCTCTCCGAGATCGAGCTGGTGAAGGTTGACCTGCCCGAGTACCAGGAGGGCTGCGACGCCGACCCGGAGAAGGTCGCCTGCGACTACCCGGTGTACGACCTCGACAAGATCGTGAGCAAGTCGTTCGCCGACGCCAACGGGCCCGCCTACCAGCTGGTCGACAACTTCAACTGGACCAACGAGGACCAGAACGTGGTGGCCCGGTACATCGCCCAGGACAACATGTCGCCGGAGGAGGCGGCTGAGAAGTGGGTCGAGGCCAACCAGGACAAGGTTGAGGCCTGGCTGCCGCAGAGCTGACCACCTCGCAACACCCGTGCGGTGGCGCCGGTACGCACCGGCGCCACCGCACAGCTCTTTGCTCGACTCCCTGCCTTCCGGCACCCCGGCACCTCTCCCGGGTCGGTTCCGCTGGCACGGCTTCGCGGGACCACGGACGGGCCGCGGTGTCGCTACGCTACGGCGGTGCTGTTGGCGTAGCTAACCAAACCGGGGGTCGAGACGTGTCGCAGAACCAGGCCGAGCAGCAGGCCGCAAACATGGGCTCCACCTTCGACGCGTCAGCAGGCGCGGACTCCACCTTTGACGCGTCAGTGCCGCACTCGGCGCGGGTGTGGAACTACTGGTTGGGTGGCAAGGACAACTTCGCGTCGGACCGGGCGGCCGGCGACCAGGTTCGGGCAATCTTCCCGGAGATCGTCGAGGCCGCTCGCTACTCCCGGGCATTCCTGCACCAGGCCGTGACCTACCTCGCCGCCGAGGCGGGCATCCGCCAGTTCCTCGACATCGGCACCGGCCTGCCAACCGCCGACAACACCCACCAGGTCGCCCAGCGGATCACACCGCAGGCCCGTGTCGTCTACGTCGACAACGACCCGATGGTTCTCGCGCATGCCCGGGTGCTACTGACCAGCGACCCGGCGGGCGCCACCCAGTACCTCAGCGCCGACCTGCACGACTCGGCGCGGGTCATCCGGGAAGCCCAGGCCACGTTGGACTTCAGCGAGCCGGTCGGCTTGATGATGTTGGGAGTGATGGGCCACGTAGCGGACCCTGCCCAGGCGCGGGACGCCGTCCGCGCTCTGGTCTCGTCGCTGCCGTCGGGGAGCTTCCTGGCGATGTCCGACGGCACGGCCACCAGTGAGCGGGTAGTCGAGTCCCACCGGCAGTACAACGAGAGCGGTGCGGCGCCGTACCATCTGCGCGAGGTCGCCGACTTCACCGCCTTCTTCGACGGCCTTGACCTGGTCGAGCCGGGTGTCGTGCCGCTCGGGCGCTGGCGACCGGAGAACGGCTCGCTGATGGTCGTGGACGGCTACTGCGGGGTTGCCCGCAAGCCCTGACCACCAGCGTCGCCGCCGCCGGCTGGGCCGGCTCCCGCCGGCCCAGCCGGCGTCAGTGGTGAGTCCGGTGTTGGTCGAGTTGGTGGCGCAAAGCGCCGGCGAAGCCCTCGGCGGTGCGAAGCTGCTCGCGCAGCGTCTCCACCCGAGTGGTGGCGACGGTGTGGAACAGATCGAGCCGGTCGAGCAGGGCGGGCCGATCAGCGGCGCCGGCGGTCACCAGGGCGTCCAGGATGGCGAGCAGCGTCCGCATCTCGTCGAGGCTGAACCCCAACGGTTTCATCCGCTTGACCACCGCGAGACGCTCCAGGTCGGCGTCAGTGTAGAGGCGGAAGCCGCCCTCGCTGCGTGCCGACGGGAGGACCAACCCAGCGTCCTCGTAGTGCCGGATGGTGCGAATACTCAGCCCGACCCGCTCGGCTGCTTCGCCGATTCGCATCAGTGTCCCGGTGCCCGACGGGCGCCCCGCGGACCCGGGCGCGGAGCCACCGGGCACCGGGCCGGGCATCAGTGGCCCCCGCCGAGGGTGCCGGCCAAGTTGCCGTGGATGGCGGCACTGGGTTGGTTCAGCTCGATGATCTCGACGGTCTTGCCGCGAGCCGCGTATTTCGTGGTGATGGCGTCCAGTGCCGCGACCGACGAGGCATCCCAGACGTGGGCGTGGGTCATGTCGATGACCACGTGTGACGGGTCATTGGCGTAGTCGAACTGGTAGACCAGATCGTTGCTGGCGGCGAAGAACAACTCGCCGTGCACCGAGTAGATGCGGCTCCCGCCGTCGGGGTCCAGCACGCTGGTGACCTCCACCAGGTGTGCGACCCGGTTGGCGAAGATCACCATCGCGGTGAGGACGCCGAGGACCACGCCGATGGCCAGGTTGTGAGTGACCAGGGTCGTGGCGACGGTGGCGACCATGACCAGCGTCTCGCCCCAGGGCATCCGCTTCAGCGTGGCCGGGGCCACCGAGTGCCAGTCGAACGTCGAGACCGAGACGATGATCATCACGGCGACCAGGCCGGCCATCGGGATCGCGGCGACCACGTCACCCAGGCTGACCACCAGGATGAGCAGGAACACGCCGGAGAGGAAGGTCGACAGCCGGGTCCGCGCGCCAGACGCCTTGACGTTGATCATCGTTTGGCCGATCATCGCGCAGCCACCCATGCCGCCGAAGAAGCCGGTGACGATGTTGGCGACGCCCTGACCCCAGGACTCGCGGGTCTTGTTGGAGTGGGTGTCGGTGATGTCGTCCACCAGCTTGGCGGTCATCAGCGACTCCAGCAGCCCGACCAGCGCAACGCCGAGGGCGTACGGAGCGATCAGCGTCAGGGTGTCGACGGTCCACGGGATCTGCGGCAGCCCGAGGGTGGGCAGGCTGTTGGGCAGCTCACCCTGGTCGCCGACGGTCGGTACGGCGATCCCGGCGGTGACCGTGATCCCGGTCAGGACGATGATCGTCACCAGCGGTGCGGGTACGGCCCGGGTGATTCGGGGTAGCCCGACCATGATCGCCAGGGCCAGGCCGACCAGCGGGTAGACCAGCCACGGCACCCCGAGCAGATACGGCACCTGGGCGGAGAAGATGAGGATGGCCAGCGCGTTGACGAAGCCGACCATCACGCTGCGGGGGATGAACCGCATCAGCTTCGCGACCCCGAGGAGGGCCAGTAGCACCTGGAGGATGCCGCCGAGGATCACCGCGGCAATCAGGTAGTCCAGCCCGTGCTCCTTCGCCAGCGGTGCCACGACCAGAGCGATCGCCCCGGTCGCCGCGGAGATCATCGCCGGTCGGCCGCCACAGATCGCGATGACGACAGCCATGGTGAAGGAGGCGAACAGCCCGACCCGGGGGTCCACCCCGGCGAGGATCGAGAAGCTGATCGCCTCGGGGATCAGCGCCAGGGCGACGACCAGACCGGCGAGCACCTCGGTACGCAGAACCTTCGGTGTCAGCCAGGACGGGCGGGACAGGCGCGGCCGGGTGACCGCGGGCAGTTCAGAAGACATACAGCCGTTTCCACTCGGGTGTGCGCGGGGGCGCACACGTGTCACCGGATCCCGCTCGGGACATGGCGAAGCTTGTACACAGCATTTCCGGTCGGACAATCCGGACCATTCCAGGCAACGTTGCCCGGTGGTGGCCGTGAGGGGCCAGCAGCCGCACCTCGACGACCGGGGTCGAACCCTACCCTTCGGTGAGGGGAGAGTCGGTCCACCGTGATGATCATCACCGTGGACGGGCCTGCCGCGGTCAGTCGGTCCGGACGGGCTCGGGCTGTCAAATGCGCAAGCCATCGATCTACCTCGGCGTACGGAAAACCGTGCATCCGGTGTTGTCCGCGCATCCCGGCCGACGAATCAGGCGTGTCGAAAAAGCAGACATGTGATCTGATCCGGTATCAGAGAAGCCGGAAGAACTCGGCTGTTATTGCTGTTCAGGCTTCCTATGGCTAGCGTGGCGCCCTTCGGAGTCGAAGGTGTCCGAGGGAGTTGTACCAATGCGAAAGCGCTTTGCCCTGCCATTGATGACGATGGGAGCAGTCACGGCCACGATGGCCGTCGCCGCGCCCGCCCAGGCGCATGGCTACGTTTCGGGACCGCCCAGCCGTCAGGCGCTCTGCGCGCAGGGTTCGGTACCCGACTGTGGGCCCATCGCGTTCGAGCCGCAGAGCGTCGAAGGACCAAAGGGCCTGACGAGCTGCAGCGGCGGCATCTCCGAGTTCGCCGTGCTCGACGACGAGAGCCGGGCCTGGCCCGCGGCCACGGTCGGCCGGTCGGTCACCTTCGACTGGATCAAGACCGCGCCGCACAAGACCAGTAACTGGGAATACTTCATCGGCGACGAGCTGTTGGCCACCTTCGACGGTGGTGGAGTGCAGCCGCCGTCCACGCTCTCGCACACGGTCGACCTGGGCGACCACGTGGGCCGGCAGAAGGTTCTCGCGGTATGGAACATCGCCGACACCCCCATGGCGTTCTATTCCTGCATCGACGTGAATATCGACGGCAGCCCTTCGCCGACGCCGACGGGCACCGCCTCGCCGACGCCGACCGCGTCACCGACGGGCACCGCCTCGCCGACGCCGACCGCGTCACCGACGGGCACCGCCTCGCCGACGCCGACCGCGTCACCGACGGGCACCGCCTCGCCGACGCCGACCGCGTCACCAACGGGCACCGCGTCACCGACCCCGACCGGCACGCCGTCTCCGACCTCGACCGGGACTCCCGCGCCGGAAAGCTGGCAGGTTGGCGTCGCGTACCAGATCGGTGACGAGGTGACGTACGACGGGGTGAGCTACCGGGCTCGGCAGGCGCACACCGCGACACCCGGGTGGGAGCCGCCGCGCGTACCAGCGCTCTGGACTGCCGTGACACCACCACCCGCGACCGGCGACCCGGCACCCGGCGACGGTTGGGCGGTTGGCGTCGCCTACCAGATCGGTGACGAGGTGACGTACGACGGGGTGAGCTACCGGGCTCGGCAGGCGCACACCGCGACACCCGGGTGGGAGCCGCCGCATGTGCCGTCGCTGTGGATCCGAATCTGAGCGAACGGGCGTGGCCGCACCGGCCGTGGTGGGGACACCCGGTCGGTGCGGGCCGACCGCGAGTCGGCGCCCCGTGACCCGAAGGGAGTAGGCCGTGCGACGGCTGCTACTGGTCGCCCTGCTTGCCACCGCCGCGCTGCTGGCGGGCTGCGCCGGGACGGCAGAACGCCGCGACATCCGGGCGGAGGTCGGTGACGAGGTGCCCGCCGCCACCTCCATGAACGAGGCCGACATCCGGTTTCTGCAGGCGATGGCGGCACACACCGAACAGAGTGTCGAGATCGCGCGATCGGTGCAGGACCGGATCGACGATCCGGAGATCAAGATCCTGGTCGGCGCGGTCAAGGCGACCGAGTTCGACGAACACGTGATGGCACGTGCCTGGCTGCAGGCCGTTGACTCGGCCCCCGCCGTGACCGCACCCGCGCAGGGTGACGGCCGGGCGGCCGCCGACGGGGGAGTGGCCCGGCTGCGCGGTACGCCCGAGGGGGCGGTCGACGCCGTGCTCTGCGAGCTGCTCGGCACCCACCACCGCGCCGCGGCGGAACTCGCCCGCTCACACACGGAGGCCGGCACCAGTCCGGAGGTGCTGGCCTACGCCCGCCGCGTCGAACGATCCCGGACGGCGGGAGCCGACCTTCTCGATCGCCTGTCAGCAGGCGACACGTAGCCGGCCCCGCTGTCGCCAGCACGTGGCTGGACGGTAGGGGCCGGTCGGCGAGGTTGTCCGCAAGGCCCGTGCCCTCGTGTTCGCCAAGGGACACGCCTTCGGTGAGCGCGGTTCAGGACCGGATTCGGTCGACCGTCCCCGTCGATGTCAGGCAACGGGGCAGAGGCAGGCCGGCCCGCGAGACACGCAACTGACGGAGTCCCCTACTGGGCGGACCGTCGGGGACCTCACCAGTCGCATGCCCACCTCAGAGAGCCGCTGGCTCGTCAGCGCTGTTGTCGGCGTTGCGGGCGAACTCACCCTGGGGGGTGAGCCCCGGGACAGGCGTCGTGTCGAGTTCAGTATCGAAGCTGTTGGCGACGTTATTGAGGTCGGCGTCGATCGAGTTGTCCTCGTTGAATTCGGCCTCGATCGAGTTGAAGGAATCCTCGTTGTTCGAGTCGTTGACCGAGTTGTCGATATCGGTGGTGATGTCGTTTTCGATCGACTGTTCGTTGTTGGAGTTGTCGATGGAGCTGTTCTGCGACAGATCGGAGTTGTTGATCGAGTTGTCGATCGAGTTGGATGACTGGTCCTGAACGCCCGAACCGAAGTTCAGGTTCGCGAGGTCGTTGCCTTCGCCAAAGTCGACATTGCCGTCGCCGAAGGTATTGTCGCCATCGCCGACGACCCCGCTGTTTTCGCCCGTGTTGACGTTTTCCACGTCATCGTCGGCGAGAACGGCTCCGTCGCCGGTGTTGGCCTGACCGTCGATGTCGCCGCCGATGGCCTGGGAGCCGTCACCCGTGGCCGCATTGACGTCGCCCTCACCTGTGTTGACGACATTGCCGTCACCCGTGGTGACGACACTTGCATTGGCGCCGTCCACGTCCACGTCCACTGAGTTGTCGATGGTTGTCGACTGGTCGAAGAAGCTCGTCGACTGGTCGATGTCCTGGTGCACGACGGTGACCAGCTCGGTGACGGTCTGCACGATCTGTTCCAGCGGCGGCTGCCCACCATCCGCCGCAGGCCCGCCGTCGCCCGAGTCCTGCTCTCCACCGCCCCCGCCACCAGTGGCGGCGACCTGCGCAACCGCGTCCTTGGTTTCCGGTGGTAGCGCAGACTCCTGAGCGACGACCGCGGCGACCTGGGCGACGTTGACACCTGAGAGGTCGGCGTCGGTGATGCCCTCGGCGGTGAGCACGCCCTCCGGGTCAGCCACGAAGTTCTCCGCGACTTCGCGGTCGCTGAAGACCCTGGAAAAGAAGCCCCGAAAGAGTTCACTGACATCAATACTCATCGTTTTTCTCCCTGTCTGGCCGGGGCCTTGGTCGGCCCCGGCATAGCCCTACAGTGCCGCTGGAGCCCCGACGGTGGCATCGGGGAAACCCCCGCGGGCCCGCCCTGGCAATAGGGGCTGCTGCCCCAGCCGGCTGAACCGCCGACAGGCACGGTTGTCGCTCAGTCGACAATCCCTGGGTGTTCCCGCAGGGCGGCGAGAAACTCGGCGCGGCTGGACACGTCCAGTTTGGTCCGCATCCGCGCCACGTGGTGTTCGACAGTCTTCGGCGACAGGTACAGTTGGGATCCGATCTCCCGTTGGGTGCGCCCCTCGAGCACCATGCGGCCGACCGCGATCTCGCGTTCGGACAGCACCCCAGCCCGCCCGCGCTGCTCGCCTCCACCGACCTCCGCGGCAGACAAGCCCCGCGCGTGCTCCAACAGTCGCCGTGCCGCCGTCGCATCCGTGGTGCGAATCGCCGCCTGGCCCACCAGCCGTGAGGCATCCCAGGGCAGCTGGTTGGTCGCCAAGTCCCCAGCGACCGAACAGACGTCGTCGACGTCCACCTTTCCCGCAAGCACATCGGCCCAGGCCAGTGCGGCGGCGCCCTGCGCACGCTGGCGTGGCCCGGCGAGGGTCGCTGCCGTGGCCAGCTCACCGGCCAGCGTGGCGGCCGTAGCCGCATCCTCGAGGGCGACGGCGACCTGAACCCGAATCCAGCCCACCGCGACGACCCACGTCGGCGGATCCCCGGCGCGTGCGACAAGACCGTCGAGTACGTCCATCACGGGTTGAGCTCGCACCATACGGCGCAGCCGCGCCGCCGTCACCACAAGCTCCTCCAGGACCTCGATCGCGAAAAGGTCCACCGCGCGTCGGGCCAGCTGCGTCTCCACCCCGTTCCATGCCTCGCGCATTCGCGCCACGTCACCACTGCGGCGGGCCATCCCCGCCGCGAGCGCGGCGGCGAGCAGTTGGTCCCGGGCAGTTGGATCCGACCCTGGCGCCAGCTCCGCAGCCGCAGTGTCGTAGCGGCCGGCGCGCATCCGAGTGAACGCCAGGAGCAGTTGATGTCGGCGGGCGGTCACCGGGCCACCGACGCCCGCGGCCAACCCGGCGAGGAGCAGTCGTTCTGCGGTGGAAACATCACCGGTCAGCCCGGCGACGAGGGCGCCGAGCGCGTGCGGCGAGTCGGGCAACACGACGTCGGGTGGCGTGCGCTGCGCGGCCTCGGCAGACTCGATCAGCAGGGGCAACATGGCCTCCGGCTCGGCGAGGCCCGCCGTGGCCTCGGCCAGCCGGGCGAGGGCCTCCGGCGTCCCTCCGCCGGGCTCGGCGCGGGCACGACGGGCGGCATGACCAGCACGTTCGGGTTGCCCAGTCGCGGCCCAGGCCACGGCGGCCAGGGCCGCACCTGGCTGGTCGGCGTCGGCCAGTGCCTCTGCTGCTCTGTCCCATCGTCCCTGTTGCGCGGCGATCGCGGCCCCCACGATGGCCAACCGTGCCGGATCACCACTGATGCCGGTCAGGTCCACCGGTGTCCCGAGTTGGGTGGCCGCCTCAGCCCGGCCCAGGTCCACAGCCGCCGGCTGTGCGCCCGCCTCGACCGCGGCGTCGTACCAGGAAACCGCGGCATCGGGATCGCGAAATCGCAGGTGATCAGCGGCATGCGTGTAGGCGACCGCTGCCGTGGGTGTCCGGACACGTGCCCGCCGCAGCTGGACTGCGGCCAGCAGCGGGTCAGCGCCCGAGTCCAGGAGGGCGGTGGCCACCCGGTCCTGCAGCTGCCGGCGCACCACCACTGGTAGGTCGGTCAGGATCGCCGCGGCGACGGCCGGAATCAGCGAAGCCGAACCGGGCGCGATCATGCCACGTTCCTGTAGGACGTTGCTGGTATCCGCGACCGTCGCCACGGTCACCCCGGCAGCCCGGGCAACCACGGAGTCCGGGACGTCCAGCAGGAGTGCAAGCACCTGTGTCACCGCCGTGCCGTCGGCGGGAAGGCCCGCGAGGCGGCGCTGTACCCGGGCCCGCAGTGCGGCGGGGACCAGACCCCTGGACGTCGCGGTGGCGACCGAGCCCCTGAATGTCGCGGTGGCGACCGAGCCCCTGGACGTCGCGGTGGCGAGGGAAGCGGCTACCGCGGCCATCCCACCCGATGCGGTGCGGATATCCTCGATCGTGTCCTCGTCGGGCTCAAGTACGCCCGCCTCGGTGACGACCGCGGCGACACCGGCGGCGTCCAACGGCCCGAGCTGGTCGACCGTGCCGGCCGCCGCGACGACCTGGTCCAGGTCGGCCAGCTCCGCGGCGCGGATCACCGGCCGCCGTGCGATCAGCATCGCCTGGCCAGCGCGCGTGGCCTCGGCCAGGGCACGCCAGCTGGACGGTTGCCCGTGGTGAGCATCGTCGACGATCACCACGGCGCCCGCAGCCCGGGCGTCGGTCAGTACCAGGTCGAGATCCGCATCGCTGCTGGGCAGCGTCACCCAGCGCACCGGACGGTCGAGTGCGGCGGCGAGATCACGAAGCCGTCGACTCCGTCCGGCACCGTCGACACCCACGACCACGGTCGTGGCATCGGCGCCGGGCGTGGTCATCTGACCTTGGGTCTGCACCCGTCTCAACCTTCGGTGATCGGTGCGCAGTTTCCCGTCTCGTACCCGCCGTTGGTGTCCTTGACCAACCCGTGCCAATCAACCGCGATCCGCACACACACCTTGTCTGGCAGTGTCTGACCAGGAGGTGCGTAGGAAGCGATCGCTTTCCACCGGCCATCGCCCCACGTGGCGACGGACGGAAGCTTGTCCTCGACGTACCACTGCTCCTGGTCGGTGGCGTGGGCACCCATGATAGCGGGGTCCGGGCTAACGCCATCGCTGCCGAAGATGTGCAGATGGAACCCGCCGTTGACGTCTAGGGCTGTGCCCTCCGGGACACCGACATCGCCCTGGAGAGTGAGGGCGGAACCGTCGAAGACCGCTGCGGTCAGACACGCCCACCGTTTGTTGGCACGAATCGTCTCGGTGCACTGCTCGTCCGCGGGGGGCGCCGCCTCGCTGGGGGTACCTGTCGCCACTGCCGCCACCGCCGCACCCCGATCCGTCGGAGGGGCATCGTTGTGGCCGAACATCGCGTATCCGGCGCCGGCAAGTGCCAGCACCAGGGCGAGGGCCGCGGCGCCGATGGTCAGCGACCGGGACCGACTCGGGCTGGCCGACAGCTTCTTCGTGTTCGAGGGTCGGTCGGTGTCGGAATGCCGGGTTCGGCCACTTCGGCCATCGTTGACGGCCGCCGCTCCGCGGACCAGCGGTGCCGCCGCGCCCCTGTTCCTCGGGATGGCAGCCGTCGCCGAGGTGTCGGCCCGATGGACAGCTGCGGTCGGTGTGGCAGAGGGCGTTGCGGGCACCTGCGCTGACGCCTGCCGGGGGGTAGGCGTCCGGCTGCCTGCCGCGCGGGCCAACGCACCCGCGGCGAGCCAGGCCGCGCCGAGCGCGACCGCATGCTTCGGGTGAGTGTCCACCGCCACCGGGCGGCCCAACTCGGCGCCGACCATCTGCGCGACCAGCGGCATCCGGGACGAGCCGCCGACCAACAGGACCGAATGCAGGTCATCTGACGTGACTCCAGCCGACACCAGCGCCCGGCGCATCGCCTCAATGGAGTCGAAGAGCGCCGGGCGTACCATCGCCTCCAGCTCGGCCCGGGTCAGGCGGACCTCGGTGGACAGGTTCGGCAACATCACCGGGATGGACACGTCGGTGTCAGCAGAAAGTGCCTCCTTGGCCTCGACGCACTCGCCGCGCAACCGTGCCACGGCCGCGACCGCGGTCGGGTCGTCGTCGTCCAGCTCCGCGAGCTTCCCGCCGATCGCGTCCGCCACGTGAGCGAACACCGCCGCGTCGAAGTCGATACCGCCGAGCCGTTCGATTCCCTCGGGCTGGCCGAGGATCTCGAACCCGTCCCCGGTGTGCCGAAGCACCGCCGCGTCGAACGTGCCGCCACCCAGGTCGTACACGGCCAGGGCGGCACCCCGATCGACTCGTTCCTGCTGGGCGTACGAGACAGCCGCGGCGATCGGCTCGGTGGTGTACTCGACCGGCTGCTCGATGCTGGCCAGCTGCACCGCCTGGCGTAGCATGTCGGTCTTGTAAGGTCCCCAGTTCGCCGGATGCGACAGGCATATCCTGGCCGGCAGCTCGCCCTCGCGCTGGACCACGTCATCGACAACCGACCGAAGTAGCCGGGCCATCAGCGCCTCTGGCGAGTACGGTACCCCGCCAAGCAGCAGCGGCGTGGTGTCGCCGAACCTGCGTTTGAACTCCCGCGCCACTCGGCGTGGCTCGGTCAGCCCGCGCCTGCTGGCGGTCTCCCCGACCAGGAAGGTCTCGTCGTCGCGCAGCAGCACTACCGACGGGATCACGGCGGCTCGGGTACCCAGCGGGGCGATCTCCGCGCGCCCCTCCCGCCACGTCGCCGCGGCGGTGTAGGTGGTTCCCAGATCAATTCCCAACACGTACATCTCTACTCCAGCGTGTGCGCCTTACAGGTTCACCACCCCACGCTTCGCGCTTCGCGGCCTGACACCGTCGGTGCTGCGCGGGTGCTGTTCACGGCTCGTGCGTCGCGGTCAGTCACCACCGCCATCCGCGACGATTAGGGGGTCGGTCGGGGATCTCCCCGCTGCGGTATCGGTGGCACGATCCCTACCGTGGGTGGCATGGACTCGGGCCGACTTCTCGACGCGCTCGGTGACCTCGCCGGCAGTGAGAACGCCCGGCAGGAGTACGTCGCCGACCCGGACGCCTTCATCGGTGTCCACGGTCACCCTGGGCTGCCCGCCGACCTCGTCAACGAGGCGGTTTCCCACTACGCCGATGTGGCGGATCCGGCCCTCGCGGAACACATCGCCCCGACCGTCATGGCTCATCGCGGCTTCGGCGATACGAACATGACTGGGGCCACTGGTCTGGACCTGTTGGCTACCGCACCGCTTGTCGACGGCGGTGATCCGATGGTGGACCTGGACGGTGATCCCACCGCCGAGTCCGACGATCCGACGGTCGACCTGGACGGTGATCCCACCGCCGAGGCCAGCGATCCGACCACGGCGCACTCCGGAATGGACGATGCTGGCGGAGGTGAGCCGTGGTCCGAGCCGGCCAGTCACCCGGATGCCTCTTTCGACCTGGCATTTGGTCTCGGCGCGCAGGTGGATGCCGAGGAGGAACACGACTACGGCCTGGACACCGACGTGGCGGGCGTGGCAATGATCGCTACCGCACCCCTCGCCGACATCGGTGGGACCGGCCACTCGGTGCACGATCTGGCCAGGGTCGACGGCGCCCAGCAACCAGACGAGCCGTGGCTGGGCGACGAATTCGACGGTGACAGTGTCTGACCGGTTCATTCGCCCCGGCCGCCGCCGGTCAGTGCGGCAAGCATTCCCTCGCAGGAGCGGACGGCGATCCGGCCCGCAATCGCCATCTCACGGCTGGTCATCGGGCTTTCGCACCGTATCTGCCAACGTTCGAGCGCGGCGTGGACCGCCGATGTCAGTTCCTGCGGCGACGCGTCCGGCTCCAGACCCACGCGGACGTGCGGCGCAACGCCCTGACCGCCGATGAGCCGCTCCAAGTCGTCAATGACGGCGGGCTTGCCGGTGACCCAGCCAGCCCGCACCGAGGTCAGCACCCGCAGCTCGCTGAAGGGGTGCGCGCCAGCCAAAATCTCCTCCACCTCGGCTGCGGTCGCCTCGCTACCCGGTGCGGGGCGGGTGCGGGTGAGGGCGTCAATGGCCAGCAGTGCCGATCGGCTTTTGAGCACGTCGCGCCGTTCGAAGAACAGTGAGCCGAGCACCGCCCTGAGCTCGACCAGGCCGCTTCGCTCCGACAACTCCCGGGCCAGCTCGCCGGCGGTCCGCACCACTCGCTGCCGTACTATCGCCGCCGCCAGTCGCAGGCCGAACAGGCCGAACCGCGCCAGCAGCACGTCTCGCTCGATCCTGGTCAGCCCCAGTTCCGGCATCGACTCTCGGAACCGGTCGGTGGACAGCAGCAGCGCCTCGACATCGCGGGGTGCCAGCTTCGCGATGCGTCGCAGCCGCTCCATCTCCGCCTCGGTGAGCGTTGCCGCAGTCTCCGCCAACAGGCCAGCCACGGGCACGACGGTCTGCACCATCCGGCGCATTCTCGGGTCCAACGTCAGGTGTGAGGCGATGCGTTGCGCCGACGCCATCGAATCGATCCGACCGACACCGATCTCATCGGCGCGGGACAGGACACCGACAGCGTTGATCGGATTGGGCCGAGACACCTCGCTGTCCCGAAAAGCCTTGAGAAATTCCATATCGGAGGCGTGCACGTGCCGCATGAGGTAGAGCACCGCGTCGGTGGGCATCGCTTCCTCCTCCGCGCCGTCGGCGGCGAGCAGTTCCCAGGACCGCCGGGACACCCGGTCGGTCAGGGATCCGATGCCGGGGGTGTCGACCAGCGTGGTGGTCCTCAGGGCCTGCGAGGGCCAGATCACGGTGAGGTGGTCGATCTCCTCCGGTGCCCGGCCGGCGAGGTCAATCTCGATCGCGCCGTCGTCACGGCTGAACCGCAGCTGCACGGGAGGTTGGTCAGCGACGTGCGCGGTGACCCGGTAGGTGTGGCCGTCGGCGTACCAGGTCACGACGCGGGTGCACTCACCCGTGTCGGTCGGCGCCAGTCGTTCTCCGACCAGGGCGTTGAGCAGCGTCGACTTGCCGGCCTTCGCCCGGCCGGCAATGGCCACCCGCAGCGGCTCGTCGAGGCGGTCGCGGATCGCCACCAGCTGCGGCTCGTCCGCTGTGCCACGGTAGACGCCTATCGCGCGGTTCAGCGCCGCGCGGGTCCGGTCCAGCAGGTTTGCTGGGATCGGCCTGGTCATGCCGTACCCTCCGCGATCACACCGGCCAGCTGCCGCACCTTCGCCAGTCGAGCCAGTTCCGCATCGAGATCCCGCAGGCGAGCCGCCCGGTTGGTCTTGGTGGTCTTTGCCGCGTCGGTGGCGGCCTTCAGCGCCTCGGCGGTGGACTTGTTGAGTTCCTCGGCCAGGGCGGCATAGTGGTCGCGTAGCTGTCGCTGGATCCGGCGTAGCGTGTCCCGGGAGTCCTTCCCGACGACGAAGTTGACCTCGTCGCAGTAGCGACGCACCGAGTTCTTCGCCTGGTTGCGCCGGTTCTGCAGCTGGCGCTTCTTTTCGTCGCGCAGGCCCTTGTGACCCATGATGAGCCCGATGCCGAGCCCGATCGGTCCCAGCCCCAGTCCCAGCAGGCTGCCGAGCATCGTGAACATCAGACCGCCGGTGTACGCGTTCTTCAACGCCACCATGGCCTGCTTTCCGACCTTCATCTTGCTCAGGTCGAGATCCTTGTGCTCGCCGGCCTGGGCCGCCAGCCGGCTCGGGTCATGGACGGCGAGCTGTTCGAGCGCCGCTCCGGATGCCTTTCGGAAGTGGTCGGCAACCTCCCAGCTGAGTTCCTCAGCGCGGTCGCGCAGCATGGTGTAGTTCGCCAGGGCCTCGGCGGCGACTCGCGACTGTAGCCATGTCTCCACCGAGTCCCACGAGTCGGCCGGGTCGATATCGGCGATCATGTCGTCCGAGTCCTCGACCACCTGTCGTATCCGGCTGCGCAAATCATGATCAACGTCCGCGGTCAGGTCGAGAACTCCGTCATTGAGCGTCTGGCTCCACCGGGCCGCGGCGCCTCGCAGGGCCTCGGTCTGGGCTCGGGTGGCGGCGAGGTCGTCGACGATCCGTTGGGCGGCATCCGGGTCAGCCAGCGTCGCTCGTTCGGCCCGGAACTGGGCACTGATCTGATCCATCGCGTTCGCGACGTCCGCGGCGCACTCGGTCGCCAGACGCTTCGCCGCCGACACGCCAACCCGGTCGGCGACGAACGCGACCAGGTCCCCGAAGCCGGACTCGCGGTTGAGATCCTTGTCTCCGGCAGCCACCGCACGGGACCGCAGCGTCGAGGACACCGCCATGATCGGGAAGTCGGTGCCGACGTGCCGCTGGTTGAGGTCGCGGACCTTGCGCCAGGCTGGATAGAAGTCGGTCTTCGTCATGACGCAGATGACGGTGGGGCACATCTCCCGCACCTGGTACAGGAAGTCGACCTCGGTGCGGGTCAGCTCCTGCGACGCGTCGGTGACGAAGACGACCGCGTCGGCCATCGAAGTCGCCGCCAGGCTGGCCGTCGCGTGGGCGGAGTTGAGGCCACCCACGCCGGGCGTGTCGACCAGGACCAGGCCACCGGCGAGCAGCCTGCGGGGCAGGCTCACCTCGATCGCGCGTGGCGGCGTGGAACCAGACCCGGCATCGGTCTCCACCACGTGTCCGCGGATGTCCTCCAGCGCGATCGGTTCCCGTGCCGGCGGTTCACCCTCGCGCAGCAACACCGCGGCCACCTGCTCGCCATAGCGCACCTGGGTGGGAACCGCGGTGGCGGGACCGTCGGCGACCGGGCACAGATCAGTGCCGACCAACGCGTTCACCAGGGAGCTCTTCCCCTTCTTGAACTCGCCGACCACCACCACGTGCACGTCGGTGGCGTACAGGCGGCGCCGGGCATGCCGCAGCCGGGCGGCGAGGTCTGCGCGTTGGTAGGCCTCACAGGCGCGCAGGGCGTGGTCCACCAGCTGCGCTGTCCGTTCGAGCACGCCCGTCGCTGCCGTCTCCGATGTCGTCATCGTCATGCTCTCCTCGCGTCCCCAGGCGCCTGCCAACTCGGCAGGCGACCCGGGTGGCGGCCGTCCGGATCAGGGATCTGCACGGCCCACAGTGCGCAGCTCATCAGGCCAGGCGAATGTCGCTGCCCTCGACGACGAGGTCACGTGGGTCGAGGCTGCGCGGAGCTGGCCCGCCCACCACAGAGCCGTCGGCTACCGAGAACTTGCTGCCGTGGCAGGGACAGTTGATCGTCCCGTCGGACACCTCGGCCACGGTGCAGCCCTGGTGCGTACAGGTCGCCGAGAACCCCTTGAACGTGCCCTCCTGCGGTTGGGTGATGACCACCCCGGTGTCGGCGAGGATCGTGCCGCCGCCGACCGGGACGTCGGCTGCCCGTGCCAGCACCTGCCCGGCGCTGGCGGCGTCGCTGCCCGCTGCCGTGCCGTCACCACCACCGGTGTTCCCTCCGCCACCCGCGGCCGGTGCGGAGCTGTCGTAGGTGGCACAACCGCTCAGGACGACCGCCCCGGTCACGCCGACCCCGGCGAGCAGACGCCGCCGCGACGTGCATCCTCCTGGTCGCCCGCGGACCTGACCGTCGAGTGGGTCGGGGCAGGCGGTCACTTCTGGGCCCAGGCCGTCGGGGCCGTGCGCCTCGCTGCCGACCTCGGTTGCCGGCCGGGCGTGGCCGGCCAGTTCGCCACCGGGCCTGCCGGCGGCTGTCCTCGATGCGTTCACAGCGTGACTCCGATCGTGGTGAAGTACCAGAACGACGACGTCAACCACAGCGCGATCAGGGTGGTGAACACGGTGCCGCCCAGCACCGGCAGGACCCACCCACGCAGGCCAGGCTTCGGTAGGGCGAGCATCTTGACGGTGAAGGCGCCGAAGAAGAAGCAGCCGAGCAGCCCGTGCGTCACGACGCGCAGGTCGTAGGTGGCGAAACCGAGCGCGTACAGGCAGTGGATCGCCACGGGGACAGCGAGCAGGAACGCCAGTCGCCCCGACCACCGATGTACGGGTGCGGCCCAGCTGGGAGCCGGTGAGCCGAGTCTGCCCCACATCGACAGCGCGGACAGCAGCTGAGTCACCGCGAGCACGGCCACGCCGGTAGCGAGCCACACCTTGACTGTCTGTGGGCTGGAGAATCCGCCCACGTTCACCGCGACACCGGTCGGCTTGTGCAGACTGCCGTAGACCCCGAGGGTCACCGCGACCGTGGCACCGATCAGGAACGGGACACCGAGCAGCGTCAGCTGGCTGGTGCCGGCAGTGCGCCCCGCGCCCTCGTCGACGGTGTGGTTCGTCGTGGTCTCGTTGGGGATGGTCACGACAACTCCCTGGGGCGGGTCGGGGTGAGCGCATCGCCGTCGACGGTGACCTGGCCGGTGGCGGTGTCCAGCGGTGGCGCGGGTCTGGCGACACCGTCCACAGTGACCAGGCCGACCTGGGTGCCGTCAGCGAGCACGATCCACCCGCCGTCGACCTGCGCGCCGCGCACCGTCGCGGTGGCCCGGTAGAGCCCGGACGGCGCCGTGACCGCTGTCACGGTGAACGGTAGGGCCTGGTCGTCGATCTTGATTTGGCCGCTGGCCCGTCCCTCGCCGAACGTGCCGCTGAGCGTCTCGCCGGCACGGCCAGCCAGGTCGAGTCGTCCGCCCGCGGCGGTGCCCTGAAACCACGCCTCGATCGCGGCACCGTCGCAGAGGTAGGCGACCGCGACGCCGTTTTGTACCGAGATCGCGAGTGTGCCGGCGGTCAGTCGTCCTGCCCAGGTGGCGTTGACGGGCGCTTCGGTCGGGGAGGGGGATGGTGCGGCGGATGCTCCCGCGGTGGCGGTGGCGGTGGGTGCGGCGGCCGGGACTGGTGGCTCGTCGTTCCCACCGGTGGCGCGCACGCTGAGCGCGAGCACAACCGCGCCGAGCGTGACGCCGCCGAGCAGTGTCAACAGCGGAGTGGATTTCACGCTAGGCAGTCAACGCTCGTTCGGCCCGGCAGTCTGCGTACTAGTACCCATAGCCGTCGGTGGTGGGGTGATGTGGGGCACGTATGGTGAGGCCTGTGTGGCGACAGCTGACCGGGTCTCCTGTTTCGTTGGCTCAGCGGTGGCGTCGTCCGCGGCCGGCTCGTCGTCGAGGGCGCCAGGTTGTGGTGCCGGTGCGGGCTCTGGTCTGGGTGTTTCACATGGCGCTGCCGCTTTTGGGGTTGTGGCTGCTGGTGGCGCGTCCGCAGGCTGATGTGCACTGGCATGACCCGTTGGGTCATTTCTATTTGATCGTCGCGGTGGCGTTGGTGAACCTGGTGCTCGGCGTCATGGTCAGTGCGGCGGCGCATCGGCGGCATGATGCGCGACTGTTCCTGGTGTCGTTGGCGTTTGTCGCCAGTGCCGGATTTTTCGTGTTGCACGGGTTGGCCACGCCGCAGGTGCTGGTGGAGCATCCGAATCTCGGGTTCGAGTTGGCGCAGCCGGTGGGGCTGGCTTTCGCCGCCGTGTTCGCGGTGGCCTCGTCGCTGCCGTTGGACGGCCGGCGGGGCGAAGCGATCCTCCGCGCGCGGCATATCTTCTGGGGTGAGCTGGCGGTGATCCTCGCCCTGTGGGGCGTGGTGTCGTTGCTGGATATGCCGCCGTTGTCGGATCAGCCGGACCCGACGGTGGAGGACGCGTGGCTGGTCTGGCTGGCGCCGGTGTCGGTGGCGTTGCTGTTGGTCGCCGCGGTGCGGTACTTCCTGCTGTATCGGCGTCAACCGTCGGCGATGTTGATCAGTGTGATCACGGCGTTCGTGTTGCTCGCTGAGGCGATGGTGACGGTGGTGCTGGCCGACAAGTGGGCGTTGTCGTGGTGGCAGTGGCATGTGCTGCTGGCGTTGGCGTTCGGGTTTGTCGGCTACAGCGCGTTTGTCCAGTACCGTCGTGAGGGTTCGTCCGCCGGCTTGTTCGACGGGTTGGCGTTGGACCAGACCATCCGGGCGGTTCGGGCCGAGTACAGTGCGGCGTTGGAGGAACTGGTATCCGCGCTCGCCGAGCGGGAACGTGACGGTACCGGTGACATCGGCCCGGTCGCAGCCGGGTTGGGGGAACGGTTCGGGCTGACCGAGCGGCAGACCGCGGTGCTGGAACGCGCAGCACAGGCGTTGTCGGCGGAGCGGGAAGTCAGCCGCCGGCTGGGTACCCTGTTTCGGCACTACCTGTCGCCGGATGTCGCGGCCGCGTTGATCGCCGACCCGGACCAGGCGGCGTTGGGTGGCTCGGTTGTCGAGGTGACGGCCCTCTTCGCCGACCTGCGCGGGTTCACCACGTTCTCTGAGGCGGCCGAACCCGCGGAGATCGTGGCCATGCTCAACCGCTACCACGGGGTAGCGGTTCCCTGCATTCTCGACAACGGCGGCACCGTGGTGCAGTTCGTCGGTGACGCCCTACTGGCCCTGTTCAACGCCCCAGCCCGACAGCCCGACCACGCGCTACGAGCGGTACGCGCGGCGACCCAGATGCGCCGCGCCGTGGACGAGATCGCCGCTGGCCACCCCGACTGGCCGCGGTTCCGCATCGGCGTGAACACCGGCCCGGCGCTGGTCGGGAACATCGGCAGTGACCAGCTACGCGGCTTCAACGCGATGGGTGACGCGGTCAACGTGGCCGCCCGACTGCAAACGATGGCCGACCCCGGCCAGATCGTCATCGGCGATTCCACGTGGCGAGCCACCCACACACAGGTCCCGGTCGAGCCACTCGGGGACCTCACCGTCAAGGGACGAACCGGCCTGGTCCGGGCCTACGCAGTACAGGTGCAGCAGTGAACGAATTCTGGAGCACCCTGACCGACAGCGAACGTGACGCCTTCCGCCAACGCGCCACCACCCGCCATTGGCAACGCGGCGACGTCCTCTTCCGTGAAGCCGACCAATCAGGATGGGTCGCCGCCCTCGTCGCTGGCCGGGTCAAAGCCTCCTGCCACAGCTCCTCCGGCACCGAGATCCTGCTCGCGGTACGCGGACCCGGAGCACTCCTCGGCGAACTGTCCGCAGTAGACCGTCTGCCACGCTCGGCAACCGTGCAGGCGCTGGACCCCGTCACCGCACTCGTCATGCCACCGGCCGGATTCCAGGAGTACCTACAACAACAGGGACGCGTCGCCTTCCAGCTCATGCGGCTACTCGCGGAACGGTTGCGTGACGCCGACCGCAAACGAATCGAGTTCGGCGCCCAGGACAGTACCGGCCGCGTGGCGGCCCGCCTGGTGGAACTGGCCGAACGGTTCGGCACCCCGGTGGACAACGGCATCCACGTCGCCGTCCGGCTGTCCCAGGACGAGCTGGCCGGCTGGATCGGTGCGTCACGGGAGGCTGTCACCAAGTCCCTGCGCGTGTTACGCGACTCGGGCTGGGTGCGCACCAGTCGCCTCTCGGTCGTGGTGCTCGACCTCGACGCGTTGCGGCGGCGGGCGGCCGGGTACGCGCCGGACTGATCCGTGTCTCAGGCGGCTGACTGCCAGATGCTACCGACCTGTGGCTGGGGACTGCGTAGATTTCGGCTCTGTCTCACATTCGGTGGTGACGGGGGGTGCTGGTCAGCCGAGCAGGATTCGATGGCGCAGGAGAGCGAAGCCCGTTCGTCCGTACATTTGTCGTTTGATCAGTTTGGTTTTGGTGTTGACGCTTTCGGTGCCGCCGTTGTGGATGGGGTGGGTCAGGGCGGCGTTGACGGCGTCGCGGTCAAGGTCGAGGCCGCGGGTGAATGTGTGTAGGTGGGGTAGGTCCGTGGCCTTGACCTCGGTGATCCACGCGGTGAGGCGGTCGTTGTTGCCGGCTGCGGGTGTGAGGAGCGCGGCGAACGAGTCGATGAAGCCGGCCAGCGCGGTCATCTGCGGGCAGGTGCTGGTGAGGGCGTCGACGAGTGTGCGTTGATGGTCTGTGAGCTTTTCGGGTGGGGTCGGGAGGTAGCGGGTGAGGCGTCGGGGCGATATGGCTGGGCGGTCGGCTTCGACGCGGTCTTGGGTGATGTAGCGGTAGAGCAGGTTGAGGCTGCCGGTGTTGCTCAGTTCCTTGATCTCGGCGAGGAGTTGCGTAGCGTCGACGGTGGGGTCTTGTTCCCGGCGTCGGCGTAGGTGGTCATGGTAGGGGTCGATGAGGGTGGGCCGGTACTGCGGTGCGCGGACCAGGCGTTTGGGTTGGCTGATGTGGGTGTGGCGTTTGATGGTGTTGGGGCCGAGGTGGAGTCGGCGGGCGCATTCGAGTAGGCTCGATGCCCTTTGTCGAGCTGGTTGTGGATCTGCTGCCACCGGTGTCGGGTCGTCGCCGCCTGGATGCCTTGCTGTGGCGGTGGGCCGGCGGTGGCCCAGTACATGCTGTGGGTGGTGACCTCTTTGCGGACGGCCTCGGCGAGGTTGTGCCACAGATGCCAGCGGTCGGCGACCTGCAACGCTGCGGGTAGGGCGCGGCGGACCGCTTCGGCGTAAGCGTCGGAGGAGTCCCGGCACACCACCTCGACACCGGGATGCTCACGCGGCCACGTCTCTAACGTGTGGGCCTCGCGGTCGGGCAGCACATCGACGCGCTCACGGGTGTCCGCGTCGATCAGGACGGTGGCATAACGTCGGCGTCGACACAACGCGAAGTCGTCCACCCCGAGCACGCGGGGCACCGGGCGCTGCGGCAGCGGCAGGCGCAGCAGGGCCCGCAGGGCGGTATGCCGGGACACGATCACCGCCAGCGCCGAGCGGGCCACAGTGCGCCACTGCGCCAACGAACCCTGCCGCCGGCCCTTCGTCCGCCAGCGCGGCCGAGCCGAGTTCGGACAAAACCGCACCGAAGGCGTCAAGTACTGTAGCCGCGAATGCGCTCGTGCACAGGCCCAACGCGAGCTGCGGCGCCGTCGCCGCGCCACTCCCACCAAGCAACAGCGGTAGCGGCACACCCTTGTAGGCATTGGCCGCCACATCCGCGGACGCACGTCCATGGCCATCCCTACCCACCGGGCACCGGGCACTGATGTCCCCGCTAACCCCCCGAAAACCCACGCCAAGCGCTGCCAATCAGCGACAAACGATGAGTACCTCATGACGGCGTTTGTGCAGCTCAACACCCACGGATGACAATCAACGACGAGTCCGGGACCGTGACGGTCGGTAAGAAGCGGCCTACAACCTCACCGTCGCTGACATCCACACGTACTATGTGCTCGCCGGCAACACGCCGGTGCTGGTGCACAATACGGGTGGCTGTGAGTTTGATCTAGAAGGAATTCAGCACGCTAAGGATCGGCACCTTAAGGATGGCAAGGACTGGGATCCTAACGCGGGCTACTTTGGCAAAGACGAGGACTTTGGAGCTCTTGCTCGGGGCTCGGCTGGCCAAATCGGTATCAGGCAGGAGAACGGAAATATTAAGTATGTCATCAATGCGGGGCGTGTTGTCGGCATAGCTAAAGGGAAATAAACCACCTTCTATACTGTCATTCGCGATCCATATGGCGGCGATCTGGTTACTATTTTCCCTGGGCGGGGGTAGAGGTATGGGCACGTCGGTGGTGCTGAAGGACCAGCTAGGGCGGGTTGTTGCGATCGCCGAGCGACCGTACCCACGCCTCGTGGGCTGGCGTGAAAGGGCCGATTTTCCAATGCTTGGCCATATTGATCCTTATGGCAATACGATATATAACCGTGGCCAGATGGAAAGTCTGGCTGCTGAGCTTGACAGCTCCAAATTAGCAGGCCGGATCTCCTCTCGGAGAACAATGATTTCGTCCAGGAGCTACGTTCGCTGTGTTCGACTGGTATTCGGAAGCCGCATAGCTACTTGTGGTTTGTTGGCGATTGAGGAGTAACCGCGAAGTTGGGGGAGTGGTGCTATTGGGGACACCCTCTGGTGCTACTCCGCTGTGCGTTGGCAGTCGCTGAAAGGTGTAACCGTGCGTCGGCGTTGCCGTCAGCGTCGCCGTCAGAGGCATTTGGACATCTATATAGCGGGATGTCACGGGCTGTGCCATAGTGCGAGGTCATAAGCGCACGGCGTAGCCGGCTAAGTGGCTCGGTGCCACGGCGCGCTTGCGTGGCGTGGCGGCGATCGCCGGGAGCACCGAGCTGCTTGGCCATGCTTGGCGATCGTTACGGCCTCCGGCGTGGTGGGGTCTGATCGGCTGCCAGGACTCCTGGCGGTCTTGTTGCGTGGGCGCGCGTGCGCGCGGGGCCGGAACGGCTGCAGTGCGTGCGCGGCCCGGCTCTGGCGGGCTGTTGTTGATCCTGTAGAGCAGTTTTGAGCCTGTCGGACGTTTCTATAGGTGTGCCGGTTCCGGGAGGGATTGGTGCCGGTACGGTCCGGCGTCGGTGATCTGCGAGTGACTCAACCAAGATCTGGCCACCACGGTGTGCCATTCGTCGGACTTGTCCTCGTGGGTCGCCGGCGCCGACCCGGCCCGCCTTGCTGGCCTGATCAGAAGCCTGTCCGTGCTTGTCGCGTGACTCATCACAGATGTGCCGCCGGGTGGTCGCCTCCCGGGCCGACGCTGTCCGAATGTCGGCCTAAGAAGAGGAGACCCCGTGTCGTCCGTCCTGGCAGAACGACTCGCAGATCGCGTCGACGCGATCATCGGCGTGGACACTCACACCGACACCCACACCGCGGCGGTGGTTTCGCCGGTCGGGTCAGTCCTGGCCGAACTCACCGTCACGGCCACAACCGACGGTGTCGCCTCCCTGCTGGCCTGGGCTGGTGAGCACACCAATGGGCTCGGCTCCGGCCGTCGCGCCTGGGCACTGGACAGTGCACGCTCGCACGGAGTCGGACTGCTACACGCACTTCGCACCGCCAACGAGACCGTCTTCGAGGCGCCCAAACCCACGGCGACGGCCCGGCGGCGCGGCGGCAAGTCCGACTCCCTGGACGCGGTCCACTCCGCCAGAGCCGTCCTGGCCGCCGACCACACCACCACGCCGCGCGCCGACGGCGACCGCGAAGCCCTACGAATCCTGCACGCCTGCCGCCGCCACTACACCGACACCCGCACCGCCACGGTCAACCTGTTCAAGTCGCTGATCCTCACCGCCGACGACGAGTTACGCGACCAGTTCCGCGGCCGAAACACCGACCAGCAGGTCCGCCTCGCCGCCGACCTCACCGCCGGCGAGGACGCGGACACGCTCGCACGCCTGCGCCGCGACCAGATGACCGCCCTGGCCAACCACATCCGTGACCTTGACCGGCTGCTGGCCACGAACCTGCGCCACATCCGCGACCTGGTCACCGCCATGTGTCCGCCACTGCTCAAGCAGCCCGGCATCGGCCCCGTCACGGCTGCGGTCGCTCTCATCTCCTGGTCGCACCACGGGCGCGTCCGCAGCGAAGCCGCCTTCGCCGCCCTCGCCGGGGTCAGCCCCGTGCCCGCCAGCTCTGGCCGCACCGTCCGCCACCGCCTTAACCGCGGCGGCGACCGGACCCTCAACTCCGCCATCCACACCATTGCCAAGTCCCGCCAGCGATACCACCAACCGACCAAGGACTACATCACTCGCCGCACCACCGAAGGCCGCACTCCACGCGAGATCACCCGCGTCCTCAAACGCTACATAGCACGCCAAATCTGGTGGATCATCCAAGCCGCCCCTTGACAGCAACCCTCACAGATCTTGGTGTGTGGGTTGGGCTATGCGATGGCGGCGATGTTGCCGTCGTCGAAGTAGATGGCTTGGTGGAGGCGTCCGCCGAGGGCGGTGGCGTATCGGGCGACGATGTCTTGGCCGGAGATCTTGCCTTGTTCGATCTGGGAGATGCGGCCTTTGGTGACGCCCATACGGTCGGCGACCTGCTGTTGGGTCAGGCCGCGGGTGCGGCGTACTTCGGCGAGTCGGTGTCCGACGACGGTGGCGAGGAGTTTCTGTTTGCCGTCTGCGACGGCTTGTTCGCCGCCGGCGCGTTCAACGTGTGTGGTGCGGATGTCGCTCCAGCGTGTGTAGCTGTTCATGGCTGTCGGTCCTCCTTGGCGCGTTCCTTGAGGTAGATCTCGTAGCGTTGCTCGGCAAGGGGGATCGCTTCGGTGTACCACTGTTGCCATCGTCCGGCTTTGTCTCCGGCGACGAGCAGGATGCTGGCGCGCCATGGGTCGAAGGCGAACAGGATGCGGACGGTGCCGGGGCGTAGCTCTTTGAGGTTGGCGAGGGTGGAGCCGTGGATCGTGTCGACCAGTGGCCGGCCGAGTCCTGGGCCGGCTTCGGCGAGTAGGTCGATGGCCTGTACGACGCGGGCGTGGGTGAGGGGATCGAGCCTGTCGATCCACTCCTGCACCTCGTTGACGAGGTAGATCTCCCACTCGTCGGTGGCCATCCCCAGAGTATAGCGGACACTATACCAGGCGTGCTGGTGAGGGCGGGATGCGTTTGGCCTGGCAACGCAGCGAGGTCCTGGGCTGTCGGTGGCGGTCTCTCCGGGTTGCCGTCACCGTCGCCGTCAACACCGATACATTTCGATGTGTCAAGTTGGCGCTACACATGAAAGGCCAGGTGAAACGCCATGAACACGTAAGTCACACTACGTGACGGGCTGAAAATCCCACACGTACTATGTGCTCGCCGGTGACACCCCGGTACTCGTACACAACTGCGGTGGCGATGTCGCCCTCGGAACGCGTGCTCACGGCCTCCGAGAGTTCGCCGACGGAAACGGATACACGCATTATCTTGATTCACCTTCATGGCAGGCGGATGTGCGGGCAGCTGTAAACGATCCAAATACTCGCCTGCATATCAGACTCGACGGTTTCCATGGTGCGACTCCGGCCGAAAAGTTCACGAATGCTTACCGGAGTGGAATGGGTGACAATTGGTATGCGACCGAGTGGGAGATGTGCAAGACTGGTCTTGCGGTGCGGGTCGGTAACCGTTCTTGGGACAGTATTACGTTCTATGATGGCGGGAAGGTTGTAAACTTCCCGCAGCCGTCCTTCCCAATGCCAGGAGGCTGAGTTGTCGCAGGTCATGAAGTCTTGGGATAGATCCTTCAGGTTATGGGATTACTCCATAAGTCACTCCACGCTGTTTTTGCGCTGTGTCGGTAGCGGTAGTGAGGTGCCAAACCGGATCGATGTCGCATTCTTTGGAGTTCGAGCGTTCCATCTTCGGGATGACTATAGAAGTCTCAGTATCGAGAAAGCTCCAGAAGTGTTTGCGGACGGAGTTCTCGATGTAATGGTCACGGCAGGTGAACCGCTCGCGAGATATCTGGTCAATGGCGGGCCTGACTACATCTTGGCAACGAATGTCGCATGGGAAGAGGATGACGGAGATCACCGCAGTCCATCACGTTTCGGGCCGTTGCGAGGGACACCCTGACGGTGAAGGCCGCGAGGGGCGGTAGCGACGATCAGCGCTGGCGGCGTGCTGGTTTGTGCCCTGACGTGCACTCCGGTTGCTGTCACGATTGATGTCAGATGATCACTGACGAATAGGATCATCGATGTCACTGCACAGGCATATGTGCACGGGTCTGGCGGTCCGCGTAGGTGGGCGTGCGCGCGGGGCCGTAGGCCTGTAGCGCGTGCGCGCAGCCCGGCTTCGGCCGGGCCGCTTCTTGATTAGGTGAAGCAATTTTTAGCCCAGTGGCTCCGTCGGCGGCGGGTTCGCTTGGCCGGGGTCTCGGGCTGCGCCGCTTCTTCTCATGTCAAACGGTACCGCATGGTACGGTGTGGTGCATGACGAGGATTACGTTGCGGGAGTTCCGTGATGGCGCGGGTCGGGTGCTGGACGGGGTTGAGCGCACTGGTGAGCCGGTGATCATCACGAAGTACGAGCGGCCCGTGGCCGTCCTGGTGGGTATTGACGAGTGGGAGGAGATTGAGGCGTTCCGGGATCGTCGGGACGCTGCGGTGATTGCTCGGTCCCGTGCCGAGGGTGAGTTCGTGTCGTTGTCGGCGG
>NZ_AZWQ01000016.1 GCF_000514815.1 Salinispora fenicalii | reverse complement strand
CGGGGTCTCGGGCTGCGCCGCTTCTTCTCATGTCAAACGGTACCGCATGGTACGGTGTGGTGCATGACGAGGATTACGTTGCGGGAGTTCCGTGATGGCGCGGGTCGGGTGCTGGACGGGGTTGAGCGCACTGGTGAGCCGGTGATCATCACGAAGTACGAGCGGCCCGTGGCCGTCCTGGTGGGTATTGACGAGTGGGAGGAGATTGAGGCGTTCCGGGATCGTCGGGACGCTGCGGTGATTGCTCGGTCCCGTGCCGAGGGTGAGTTCGTGTCGTTGTCGGCGGCTCTGGAGTCGCTTGGGGTGGATCCTCGTGAGGTGGAGGCGCTGCTCGCCGACCGGGCCGGCGGTGCGGCGGCGTGAAGGTTCAGATCGACCGGGACGTGCTGGTGTGGCTGCACAAGCAGCCCCGCAACGTCTTCCTGACCGTCCTGAGCGCGATCCTCGGCCTGGTCTCCGACCCCGCGCCCACAGAACTCGACCGAGATGCGCGACGGATCCGGGCGCCGATTGCGCGTCGGTGACTACCGCGTCCTCTACCGCCTCGACGGCAACGAGCTGACCATCCACGCCGTCGGGCACCGCAAAGACGTCTACTCATGAGCCGTCCCGCGTCCCTATCCGGCTGCAATGGGCTCACGGCCAAGGACCACCACTCACCGAGCGGGGTGTGACGCCGGGGCGGTGCGATTGAGCCGGGAGGTGGTCCCGTTGCCTGGCACTCACGGGTGGTGGTCGGGTCAACGGCTCGTACCTGTAGCCGAGCGTGCGTCGGTGTTGCTGTCATGACTGCTGTCACCATCAACGATGCTGATATTCGACGGCTTGATCCGTGAGCGAACGTGCAGGTGAGGCCCGTCACTACCTAGCGTGACGTCGCCACCGGCTCCACACGTAATATGTGGTAGCCGGCAACACGCCGGTCCTCGTACACAATACGGGTTCGTGTCTTGGGCCTGTGCAAAATCCATCGCGGGGCAGCACTGTGCGACGACCTCACGTCGACTGGGAAGAGGATTTTCTGCTGGAAGTGAGGCATAATCCAGAGGCCGGTGAAAGATTGGCGAGGGTTCCGCAAACGGATCCGAGATGGCCGGCCGATAAAGGTTCGCAAAAGATGACCCGGACGATTGATGAAGTGGAAATTCATTACCAATACCAGGCTACGACAGGTGCAGTTGACGACCTCAAGGTGAAGGACTGGGTTCCGGGAGCGGTCGACTGATGGTTATGCGTGTAATCTGTGTTGGAACTCGTGGCAGTGACTTGCCGGAATCAGTCTTAAGCCGGAGCGGAAACTTCAAGTCAACTGAATTTCAGTTAACGGTCGACGGTGCCTACGCGGTCTACGCAATGGCTATCAGTCGAGGAAATCTCATGCTCCTTGTCTTGAATGACGGTGTTCGGCCGATCTGGGCTCACGTTGAACTGTTCGATTTTACCGATGCCAAACTTCCTTCTGGCTGGAGCTTCGTTAAGCGAGATGAGGGGATATTTGGAATTAGTGCGCTGTGGGAGTATCGCAGCATGATTGAAAACCCCTCGCACAATGATGACTTGATGGAGCGTGAGCGTGGCGCATGGAGGGACTTCCTGGCAGACAATGAAGGGACCTTTGAGGAAGGGCCGGATCAGGAGAAGGCCCGGATGCTGAGCAACGCATTCAACTCTGGTCGCACCGTTTCGAAACCCCCTAATGCGGGATAGCGTGTCGGCTGAAATTGGCGCTGACTCAGATTGTTCAAGATCTGTATTGGTGACGGAAGGTGCGGGACTTCCATCTTCTTTCACCAACCTGGACATTGGCGGGTCGTCCATGCGCCGGGCGTGGGCTGCGCTCGCGTACGACGTAATGCGCTGGCGTTGCTGTCGCGGTTGATGTCAGTTGATCAAGTCAGTCTAAAGCCATCAATACAATGGCCTGGGTCGTGTGTGCATGTCGGTATGCGCAGATTGGAAGCGCTCTGCTTCGCCAGGCGTGCGCGCGGCCCGGCTTCGGCCGGGCCGCTTCTTGTTTTAGTGAAGCAGTTTTGGACCAGACCTACTTCGCGAGTCGCCTTTAATGTTTGTTTCTGGACAGGCTTCGGTCGTCTTGGCTGCTTTGGGTGGTGCGGTGGTGGGTGGGGCGCTGTCAGGTGCCTGCCCGGTGTCGGCGTCTACGGGGCCGCGCAGTGCTCCGGGGTCAAGGGGCGCCTGTAGGGCGGTCGCAGGCGACGCGAAGCGCCCTTAGGGCCGGAGGGGTGCCCCTTGTATGCTCGCGCCGCCCATACGTCGTCGTTTGCGGCTGGACCGGCTGTCTAAGAAGAGGGTGTCGAGGACGCCCAACTGGGACGCTCCTGGTCTGCACGACACCGTGCTGGCCGGCGGCATCACCGACCTGCCCGAGCCGTACGCCCACGGCTACTACCGCTACCAGGACGGCAACGCCTGGACGGTGGCCGACTTCTCCCGGCAGAACCTGTCCATGCTGCTCGGTGCCGGCGGCTCCATCTCGATCACGCGGGATCTGAACGTCTTCTTCGCCGCCCTCAACGCTGGCCCACTGCTGCCCGCCCCGCTGCTGGCCGAATTGCGCAAGCCGGCCGGGCCGATCGACTACGGCCTGGGCGTGTTCGGCAGGATCTGGGTCCGGCGGGCATCATCTACCACCACAACGGCGGGGCACCCGGCGGCTACGGCGCGCTGATGTATAGTACCCTTGACGGCCGCCGGACCATGACCGCCGGGCTGACCACCGGAGATGCCGCGATCAACCCAGCCGAAGCTCTCCCACCGGCACTGGACACCTTGGTCAAGACAGTCTTCGGCGAACCCGTCTGAAGCCTATTTCCTCCCCTCGAGCAGCGCGCTCCGGCAAGCAACCCGGAGCGCGCCGCCCGCCCGCATCCGGCCCGTTGCTGCACCAGCAGCCGGCTGCTGCCCTATGGAGGTCACGTATTGCTGCGCTATTCCGCTGTGGGACTTACCGCGACTTGTCTACAAACGCGACAATTTTCGAGAGTGGCGGTTGGTAGCCGTCGGTGGTGTCGACCTCGAGGATTGGGGCGTTCAGCGCGACGCGGTCAAACCTCGCATGACGAAGGGGGTGGTCAGTGGGGTCCTGAAGGTCAGCGTGGACGCGGCGGAGCGGATTCGAATCCCACCTCTGTCGAATCCGCGTCCACGCCGTGTTTGCGTCAACCGCGCAGTGCACGACCCGAAGCTCCGCAACCTCCCTCAATGGTTGCAGGCCCGGCCGCCAGAGTCGGTCCTGGAAGGCGGCCTCCGCCACGGTCGTCACTCCGGCGCGAAGCAGCAACTCCAAAACGCCGAAGAAGGTCGTTAGGGTCCGTCGCGCAAACTCGTCGGTCGGTCCCGCCGTGACCAGGCCGGAGGCGGGCGTCGATGTGTGCACCATTCCTTCCTTGATCTCGTCCCGGCAGATCGCCGGAGCGCCGATCGCTCGGGCAAGTGCGTGCGCGAGAGTGGTCTTCCCCGAACCGGGAGGCCCGCTCACGACGACCAGAGTGGGGCGCGCGATCACTCAACGGCTATCGCGTTGCCGGTGGTTCGCCTCAGGGTCATGCCCCTGATGAGCCAACGAAGACCGCAGCCATGCCACACCAGACGACGAAGAGCAGTCCGTAGAAGGCAGTGAAGATCCAACCAACTATGACACCAGCCGTGGCTAGTTCAACACCGCGTTCGCCCGTCTGAGCGATCTGGCCCTTGGCCTTGTTGCCAAAGTAGATGCCCAGCGGCGGAAACACCATCGCACCAAGGACCAACGCGAGAATCGCGTAGGTGTTGAATGGCGCAGGGTGCGCATAGGGCGGATACGGCGGATACGGCGGGTGGCCCGGCATCGGGTTCGGTGCCGGTGAGGAGTGCGGTGCCGGTGAGGAGTGCGGCGTCGGCGAGGAGTGCGGCGTCGGCGGTTGTTCTGTCATGTTGCCCTCCCGGGGTGGCAGAGAGTAGCTAGTGCGTGAAGGAACCTGCAATCGGCCCGTCAGGGTACCGTCCCGCGTCATGACACCGACGTGCTCCCAGGGCCCGGTGCCTTTGTGGGCCGGTTCGCAGCTGGGCAGCCAGCAGCGTCGGCCCCGGCCGTGGCGCCAGTGAACCAAAGGTGCGCCAGGGGGCTGGGCCAGCTCCCGCCGCGCCATCCACAACAGACCTCGGTGCCTGTGCCGGCAGCTACGGAGGAAGCTGCCTCGGCGGTGGCCGCGTCCTCCTCGGTGGCAGACGATCGGAGCGCGACGGTCAGTTGAATGTGTGTCCGGCTTTGAGATAGGGATCGACGGAAACGATCATTGATCCCCGGAACGGCTCGTCGATGCCCTCGACCACAAAGAGCAGGAGGCTGACCATGGTGGCGACGGCGCATACGAGGAAGATGAGAGTGCGCCGGGTCCGGGTTGGGATCAAGCAGGACAGCAGAATGACGACCAGTGCGCCGAACAGGAGTGCGAACCACAGTGTCGTTGGAAGTGCGGCGGTGGTGTAGGTGTAGCGGAGCTGGCGCGCTTCGCTCCACTTCTCCAGCTCCGACAGGGCGAGACTGTTGAGCTGCCCGTCCTTCTCTGACTTCGGATTGAACATCAGCAACACGTCGTGAACGTTGTTCTCCGCCTTGAGCTCGCCATCCGCGCTGTTTCCTCGCTGGTAGGCGGGCCAGGCCTCGTCGACCATGAAGTCGACATGGGCGCGTAGCAGGCCCTGAAGTTGAGTTCGGGCGGGCTCGGGATGCTTGGACACCGTGCGGTAGAGGGCGCTCAGGTCCGCTGCCTCGGTAGCGACAGCGAGGCCGGCCTGGGTGTAGGTCCCGTACGCGGAGAAGGCGGTCAGGGCGAGCAGGAGCGCGTAGAAGGTACCGCTGATCATGATGGTGTGTGTGATGAAGTTCAGCCACTTCGGCTCGTCGCCGAATGTCCGCCTGGCCCGCCCGTGTAGCAGGAGCGCACCCAGCACCGCGATTCCGACGAAGAACGTCAGGAAGGTGAGGAACAGTGCCCAGCCTGGTACCAGGTGGCTCCAGTCGCGCACGATGGCTGCTCCTCATCCGAAAAGGTGTTTCATGCCCAGATGAGAGGAGTGTGTCAAGTTTACCGACTCTAGTCGTAGGAGTTTCGCGACTGGGTGACGACGATGTCGGGTGGAAGTGGTGGTAGAGCCGGGCGGTGCGAGGTGGTGCTTTGGCCTACGGGGCTGTCGTCCCGCCGCCGCTGGCGAGTAGCGCCGCCAGCTGGTTGAGGACGGCCTTCCGGGCTCGGTAGTACACCCAGGTGCCCCGCCGCTCGGCGTCCACGAGCCCCGCTTCGCGAAGTGTCCGGAGGTGGTGCGAGATCGTCGGCCCGCTCAGATCGAAGGCGGGGGTCAGGTCGCACACGCACGCCTCGCCGTTCTCGGCGGAAGCGATCATCGACATCAGCTGGAGCCGCACCGGATCGCCGAGTGCCTTGAACGCCGGAGCGAGTGCGGTGGCGACCTCCGCCGGAACGCGCTGCTGTGCCAGGGGTGGGCAGCAGGGTGTGTCGTCGCCGAGGACGGTGTGGGGGAGCGGTGTCGCTTGCTTCGGCATTCGTCTAGGTTGACACCTCTCGAATCAGCGTGCAAGTGAATCGTCCCGCCAGCGTTTTCTTGACAGACGTGAGAAAGATGCTCAACGGGGGGATTCATCGCTCGGGCGCGATCCGGCGTTTCGGGCGGACCGAGCCGAGGAGTGCTGATGAATGACATCACTGTGCGGCCCATGCGCCGCGAGGACGCCGACACCATCCTGGCGATCTACCAGGCGGGCCTCGACTCCGGCGACGCCAGCCTTGAAACCCAGGCCCCGACTTGGACGGAATTTGATGCCGGCCGGCTACCGGAGCACCGCTACGTCGCCGTTGACGATAGCGGCACGGCTCTGGGCTGGATCGCCGTGTCGCCGGTCTCCACCCGCCGTGTGTATGCCGGAGTGGTGGAGCACTCCGTCTACGTCGACCCCACGCAGCAGGGGCGCGGTATCGCCCGGCTGCTGCTCACCACGCTGATCGCCGCCACCGAGGCAGCCGGGATCTGGACCATCCAGTCCGGCGTATTCCCGGAGAACACAGCCAGCCTGGCCCTGCACACCCGTACGGGCTTCCGGGTCGTCGGTACCCGCGAGCGGGTCGCTCGTCAGCACGGCCGGTGGCGCGACGTGGTGCTGCTGGAGCGCCGCAGCCCGGTTATCATCTGACGAGTCGAGGGGGGGCTATGGCCAGGCACATCGTCCTGTTGCGGGGCATCAATGTCGGTAGGCACAACCGGATCGCGATGGCCGAGTTCACCGCACTGCTCACCGACCTCGGCTACCTGGACGTGCGGACGTTGCTCAACAGCGGGAACGCCGTAGTCACGACGCCGGACGCGGACTCGGCCGCAGTGGCTCGAAAGATCCAGAAGGGGATCAGCGACTCGTTCGGTTTGTCGATCGCCGTCATGGTGCGCAGTCGCGCCCTGGTCGAGGCGGTCATCGAGCGCAATCCCATGCCCGAGGAAGCGGAGCGCGCGCCGAGCTACTTCCACGTGGGGTTCTGTGACCCCGCGCCGTCCCAGGAACGCCTGGACTCGATCGATCCCAACAAGCTCGGCGCGGACCGGATCATGGTCCGCGACGGTACCTGCTATCTGTGGTTCGCCGATGGGCCCCAGAACTCCCCCCTCGGCAAGGCAATCCGCGCCCACAAGCTCAGCGCGAACATGACTCTGCGCAGCTGGAACACGGTGCGGAAACTGGTCTCCCTCGCCGGCCCGGTCGACGCCGCTCCCGATCCCGGTTAGCTGAGTTGCGCGACGGCGCCGAGGACCAGGTCGGCTCTGCCAGCTAGCGGCCCGTTGAGCTCCAGCACCGGCGTGTCCGGCCAAGCGTCCAGCGGGTCGGCATAGACGAGTTCCAGTAGTGCGTCATTCATTCGTGCCCGCAGGCCGGGCCACTCCGTCCCGGGGAGCAGTCGCTCCGTCTCGGGTGTGATCACCGTGATGACCAGCAGGTCGAGGTGGGTGAAGGCGGCCCGGAGGGGCGTGTGATCGGCCTCCTCCGAGGGGTCCGCACCGTTCGCCACCAGATACGCCAGGTAGTCCAACGGGGTGCGGTCGAAGATCGTGGCGGACGGCGATGGTGGCGAGCAGAGACTTCGCGCCGAGCGGGCCATCAGCGCCCGGTAGTCCGCCGGCGACGGTGGAAACTGGAACTCGTACCCCTCCTCTTCGAGCAGGTAGTAGGGCTCGTCGGCCGCCACGTGGCCGGGTAGCCGGGCGCGCAGCGCCTCGACCAGTGTCGTCTTTCCGGTCCCGTGCGTTCCGGAGACCCCGATCCTCATTCGTACGTGCTCCTCGTGTCCTGGCCGGGTGGTGGGCGGAACGGGTCAGGGGTTCGGTGCGCCGGTGAACAGGTTGATCAGCTCGCCGATGCGGTGGTCGGCCTCGGCCGGGTGCCGGAACCGGCCGGCCGGGTTGACGGTGTACGCGTTGCGCCGGCCGACCCGCTCTCGGTGCAGGTAGCCGGCGGCTTCCAGGTCGGCGACGATGGTCTGTGCGGCGCGTTCGGTGATGCCGACAGCGGTGGCGACATCGCGCAGTCGCGTTGTCGGTTCTCGGGCGATGGCCAGCAGCACATGCGCGTGATTGGTCAGGAAGGTCCACCCCTTCGCCCCGTCCGTCGTCCTGGGCTGGGCCGCCTGGGCCATGATCACCATCCCGTCGTTCGTCCGATGTGTTGCCGCCAATATAGGCACCCCCAAGATGCGATTGCGGCATCGTGACTATAGCTCCACGGAGTTGACAGAGGAACTTTGCTTCGTGAATACTAGAGCGTAGTTCGAGGGGGAGTACCCGACGCACGACGCGCCGTCGTCAGTACGGATCCGGCCTATCCGGGTCTCGGCGGCGCGGTCGCCGGTTGCCGCGGTGGCCCGGGAAGACCTTCGACCGAGTAGTGCCGGCCCGCTGCCGTGGGCTCGGCTGGTCGAAAGGGTCACTCCGTCCGTGTCCGTGTCTTGGTGGGTCTGGGCCATCCTCATTTTGGCCGTCGCCGTAATGCTGTCAATCGACCTGTTCTTTCACCGCGACAACCATGTCATCGGCTTCCGGGAAGCTGCTATCTGGTCCAGTATCTGGATCGCTGCCGGCTTGGCCTTCGGCGGCATCCTCTGGGTGTGGCAAGGCGGCGACGTGGCCGGTACCTACTTCGCCGGCTATCTGATCGAGAAGGCGCTCTCGATCGACAACGTGTTCATCTTCGCGCTGATCTTCGGCTACTTCGCCGTACCGGCCGCGTTTCAGCACAAGGTGCTGTTCTGGGGCGTGATCGGTGCCCTGGTGTTCCGGATGGTGTTCATCATCGTCGGCGCCGAACTGCTGGAGAGCTTCTACTGGACCGCGTACCTGTTCGGTGCGTTTCTGATCCTCACCGGCTACAAGATGGCTTTCCGCCACGGCGGAGAGACGCCGCCGGACCGCAACCTTGTCGTCCGGATCGTCCGCCGGATCATTCCCACCGACTCGGCCTACCACGGCAACCGGTTCTTTACCCGGATCAACGGTACGCGGGTGGCCACCCTGCTGTTCGTGGTGTTGATCGCGGTTGAGGCAACCGATCTGATCTTCGCCCTCGACTCGGTCGCAACGATTCTGGCGATCACCACCAGCACGTTCATCGTCTGGGCGGCGAACGCGTTCGCCCTCCTCGGCCTGCGCAGCCTGTACTTCTGCCTCGCCGGGTTGCTGCGCCGGTTCGTGCACCTGCACTACGGTCTGGCCGTGCTGCTCGCCTTCGCCGGCGTCAAGCTGATCCTCTCCGAGACCCCGGTCGGCAAGCTGCCCATTCCGGTCACCCTCGGCATGATCGTGGCGACCATCGCAGTCTCCATCGGGTGGAGCCTGCACAGCACCCGCGCGAACACCAGCACGGCCGCCGAAGACCGGCCCGAGGCTGGTGCGTCGGCCGGCACCTGAGCCAGGGCACACTCGCGGGGACGGACCATGCCGCGGTTGGGCTGTCGGTGCAGCGGGAGGCGCTGACGGCCCGCCACTGTTAGGATGTGGGCCTCGAATCGGGTCGGTACCCAATGGGCCGGCATCAAGTGGGGCCGGCGCGTCTGATCGGGCCGGCATCGAATCGGGCTGACGCGGTAGTCGTCGGCTCGGACCCGGGGAGCGCAGACGTGGTAGGTGACGACGACATCTCCGGGTGATCCCGGAGTGTCCAGCCAGTGAGCGGGTGCGCATCAGTGACACCGCAGCCCTGGCTGTCCCGTCGTCCTTAAACCTTCCCCCCGGGCAGCCCCGGTGCGCCCACCTCACCCGCGAGGTCCTGTCAATGTCCGACGCTTCCGTCGTTTGCACCCGTCTCTCCTTCGCCTGGCCCGACGGCACCACCGTCTTCCAGGACCTGTCCTTTTCCGTCGGCGCCGGGCGTACCGGCCTGGTCGCGCCCAACGGGGTCGGCAAGACCACCCTGCTCCGGCTGATCGCCGGCGAACTCGAGCCCACCGCCGGCCACGTCACGGTCAACGGCACCCTTGGCTATCTGGCGCAGAACCTGCCGCTGGCCGGTGACGTGACCGTCGCGGAGGTGCTCGGCGTCGCCACGACCGTCGCCGCCCTGCACGCCATCGAAGCTGGCGATGCTCGCGAGGAACACTTCGCCGCGGTCGGTGACGACTGGGATGTCGAGGAGCGCAGCCGCGCCGAGCTGGACCGGGTCGGGCTCGGCGAGCTCGCCCTCGACCGCCAGCTGGGTACGCTCAGCGGCGGCCAGATCGTCGCCCTCGGGCTGGCCGCCCAGCTGCTGCGTGGCCCCGACGTACTGCTGCTCGATGAGCCCAGCAACAACCTCGACATTGACGCCCGGCACCGCCTGTACGCCGTCCTGCGGGACTGGTCCGGGTCCTTGCTGGTGGTCAGCCACGACCGGGCACTGCTGGACCAGATGGAGCGGATTGCCGAGTTGAACACGGGTGAGGTCCGGTTCTTCGGTGGGAACTTCACCGCCTATCAGGAGGCGACGCAGGCCGCCCAGGAGGCCGCCCAACGGCACGTCCGCTCCGCCGAACTTGAGGTCAAGCGGGAGAAGCGGGAGATGCAGCAGGCCCGTGAGCGGGCCGAGCGCCGCTCCAACAACGCCGCGCGCAACGTCAAGAACGCCGGACTGCCCAAAGTCATCGCCGGTGGCCTCAAGCGGCGTGCCCAGGAGTCGGCCGGCAAAGCCGATGAGACGCACGCCGCTCGGGTCGCCGACGCGCGGGCCCGCCTCGACGAGGCCAGTCGCGCGCTGCGCGACGACGCCAGCATCACCGTCGAACTACCCGACACGGCGGTGCCCGCCGGGCGTACCCTCGTCGAGGCGAAGGGGCTGCGGGTCCGCGGCCTCTTCGCCGGCGAGGGCGTCGACCTGACCGTCCGGGGCCCGGAGCGGATCGGGCTCACCGGCCCGAACGGCGTCGGTAAGTCGACCCTGCTGCGTCTGCTGGACGGCTCCCTGCCCCCGGACGCCGGAACTCTGCGGCGGGCAGACGGTCGGCTGGCCTACCTGTCGCAGCGCCTCGACCTACTCGACCCCGACATGACAGTGGCGGAGAACTTCGGCCAGTACGCGCCGGACCGACCGCAGTCGGAACGGATGAACCTGTTGGCCCGGTTCCTGTTCCGGGGAGCGCGGGCGCACCTGCCGGTCGGGGTGCTCTCCGGTGGGGAGCGGCTGCGCGCCACGCTCGCCTGCGTCCTGTACGCCGAGCCGGCTCCGCACCTGTTGTTGCTCGACGAGCCGACCAACAACCTTGACTTGGTCAGCATTCGACAGCTGGAGACTGCGTTACAGGCATACCGGGGGGCGTTCGTGGTGGTCAGCCACGACGAAGGGTTCCTCACCGAGATCGGGGTACGGCGGTGGTTGCGGATCGACGACGGGCAGCTACGGGAGTTCGCCGTCCCCGATGGCGACTGACACCGGTTGGCCGGGCGGCGCGGGGCAGCGCTCGCGGGGTGCGATTGTGCGCGGGAGTGACCAGGTCAGGGGCGCAGCCCGGCGATGAGGAGCTCAACCAGGCGGCGTGCCTCGTAGCGGGGGTCGCGACCCGCGCCGATGCAGAGGTTGCCCACGCCGCGCAGGAGTTCGTAGGGCGCCACGTCGGGGCGGACCTCACCCGCGGTGGCCGCGGCGTCGAGTAGCCGAGCGCACACGGGGACGAGGCGGTCGAGGAAGTAGGCGTGCAGCGCCGCGAAGGCGGCGTCGTCGGACTGGAGCGCTTCGGCGAGGCCGTGCTTGGTGACCAGGAAGTCGACGAAGAGGTCGATCCATCGCGTCAGGGCGGCGTACGGGGTGTCGCTCGCCGCCAGCAGGGTCGGGCCAGCCTCGGCGGCGGCTTCGACCTGGTGCCGGTAGACGGCGACGACGAGGTCGGTGCGGGTCGGGAAGTGGCGGTAGATCGTGCCGACCCCCACCCCGGCCCGGACGGCGATTTCGCGTACCGGCACGTCCACGCCGGCGGCGAGAAAGGCAGCGGCGGCCGCGTCGAGCAGGCTCTGCTCGTTGCGTCGGGCATCGGCCCGCTTCCGCGCGGATGTCTGCGGCCCGCGGTCGGGTGCGCCCACGATGCTATTACCTCCATCACAGTCGATTGGATACGGAACCAAGTTCCGTATTGTTGGGCAAGCGGAACGTAGTTCCGCTTGCTTGCGCGGCGGACCGACCGCTCAGGTCCACGTATGCGCATCACCCAGCACTATCAAGGAGCTTCATCCATGTCTAACAGCGACGTAGCGGCAGGAGCGCCCACCCCGATCGTCTCGGTCAGTCCGGTGACCCTGCCGGCCGCGGACCGTGGCGAGGACCTGCAGATACGGATCTCGGCCCCCGTGGTTGGACGCGAACTACCAATCCTCATCTTCTCGCACGGCTTCGGCAAGTCGATGCGGGCATACGCCCCGCTGGTCGACTACTGGGCCGCTCATGGCTTCGTGGTGGCCCAGCCCACCCACCTGGACTCCCGTACGCTGAACATCACGCCCGATGATCCTCGGCACCCGGAGATCTGGCGCTTCCGCGTCGCTGACCTGAAGCGCATGCTCGACCACCTCGACCTGATCGAGGCCACCGTTCCCGGTCTTGCCGGGCGACTCGACCGTGGCCGGATCGCCGCGGCTGGACACTCCTGGGGTGGCCAGACGGTCGGCATGCTGCTGGGCGCGCGGGTCATCGGAGCTGATGGCCTTCCCGGCGAGAACATGTCCGACGCACGAGTCACCGCCGGTGTGCTGCTCTCCACAACCGGCACCGGCGGGGCCGACCTGAGTCCATTCGCGGCTGAGCACTTCCCCTTCATGAGCCCGAGCTTCGCGGAGATGACGACGCCGGCTCTCGTGGTCGCGGGGGACAAGGACCAGTCGCCGCTCTCCGTACGCGGGCCGGACTGGTTCACCGATCCGTACCACCTGAGCCCCGGCCCCAAGAGCCTGCTGACCCTGCACGGGGCGGAGCACTCCCTGGGTGGAGTCGCCGGCTACACCGTCACGGAAACGACCGACGAAAGTCCCGAACGAGTCGCCCTCGTCCAGCAGCTCACCACGGCATACCTGCGCAGCGCGCTCTACCCCGGCGACGACACCTGGGTGACGGTACGTGCCGCGCTGCGGGACGACATCGATCGGTTGGGGCAGATCTCGGTCAAGTGACCGGGTCATCGCAGCGGTGATTCTCCGACGCGGAACTGCGGTGGACGCAGACACGTGCACCGCAGTTCCGCCCTCCTATCGCTTAGCTCTCGCAATATCAGCGATGTGGGGTGCGGATTTCCTCACCCGAGACGCCACTGCTGATTGGCGCCGCCGTGGCACTGGAAGGTCTGCAGCCGAGCGCCGTCGGAGCTGTCTCCGTACTTGACGTCAAGGCACTTGTTCGCCTGGGGGTTGACGAGTTCTCCCGCGCTGGTGAACACCCACTGCTGGGCTGGGTTGCCGCTGCAGTAGGCCAGTTGCACCACCGCTTCGTTCTCGACCGATCCCCAGGCCACGTCCATGCAGAGGCCGAAGGCCCGGATCGTTCCGTCGCCCGGGAGCGTCCAGTCCTGGGCGTTGGTGCCGTTGCAGTGCCACAGGTTCAGGTACTGGCCGTCGGCCCCGTTGGCGCCCGGCACGTCAACGCACTTGTCGGCGAGACCGATGATTCGGTGGGTTGATCCGCCCCCCGACGTGGTCAGTGACAGTCCATAGCGGGACAGGATCTCGTTGACCGGCTGGTAGACGGTGCTGCCGCCGGTGGTGCAGTTGCCCGAGCCACCCGAGGTGACGCCCTGTGCCTGGGAGCCGGCGACGAAGGGGCCGCCGGAGTCGCCGGGTTGGGCGCAGGCCGTGCTGCGGACCATCCCGTAGACGGGGCCGGCGGAGTAGTTGACGGTGACGTTCTTGGCGGTGATGGTGCCGCACTTCCAACCGGTGGTCCGGCCAGAGCGACAGACCGCGGCGCCGACCGCGGCTTCCTGCGAGCCGGTCACCGTGACCACATTGCCGTCGTAGGTGGACACCCACGGCCGTGGGGTCCAGTTGGCGTTGGTCTCGACCCAGCCGAGGTCGTCGCCGGGGAACGAGGAGCCCCGGATGACCCCCTGCGCGACCCCGGAGCCGGTGGTGGGCTCGCCGACGTTGCCGCAGTGCCCGGCGGTGACGAACCCGCCAGCGACCGCGAAGCCAATCGAGCAGATCAGGCGGCTGTTGATGACGTACTGGTCGCCGCCGCGGATGTCGTAGAGCGGGCGGTAGGCGTCGTTGCCGACCACCACCGATACCGCGTCGTCGGGCAGCCCTGCCGCGCGGGCGAACGTGGTGGCCGCCGCGGTGTTGCTGGCCTCGATCGACACCGTGTTGCTGGGCAGCGCGATATACCAGGCATGCACCGCGGCGCCGGCGACCGCCGCCCGTCGGTCCAGCTTGGTGGTGAGCCCGCGCAGCTCGGCGAGGCTGCGGGTGACGATCCGGGGCTCCGCGCCGGCCGCGCGGACCTGGTCGGCGCGGGTGGGGTCGGTCAACCCGACCACCGTGGCGCGCCCGTCGGCGGTGACCCAGGTTCCGGCGTACGCCTCGGCCAACTCGGCCCGCATCCGTGGCTCGATCGCAGCCGCGGTGGCGTCAACGGCGAGTCGCGCGGCCAACTCCTCGGCGGTCCGGCCGAGGTCTCGACGCAGTGCGTCGAGTTGGCCGGCCGGGACCATCGCCGGTGCGGCGGCCGGCCTGGCGGGGATCGTTGAGGTGGCGGTCGCGCCCGCAGGTGAGATGACGGTCGGGCTGGCGGCGGGAGCGGCGGTGGGGGTGGCGGCGACAACGAGACAGGTGCTGAGGGCGAGACCCATCAGTGCGCCTAGTTTGCGGCTCATTCGCGTGACCTCCAGGGATGGTGGCGGTGGGATCACGAGAGCGCTCTCTCAGTTAAGTTAACTTACTGTTTACATGTATGTCAATTTATTCATCATCCTGAGATTAACGATCTTAATTGTCGGGTTTTGGATCTGAGTGACTCCGGCAACGGTTTCCGCACCCCGGCCAGATCGAATTCCGAGGTCGGGTCGGTGCCGTCGATCACTCCGTGGTCAGGCGAGACTTCTGCACTTTGCCCAGGGCGTTGCGGGGTAGGGCATCGACCCGCCGTACCTGCCGCGGACGCTTGTGCGCCGACAACTGCCGGGCCACAAAGTCGATCAACTCCGACTCCGTTACGCCGTCGCTTACCACGTACGCCGTCACCTGCTGGCCGAGGTCGGAGTCGGGGACGCCGACCACGGCGGCCTCCCGGACTCCCGGGTGGGCCAGCAGCGCGTCCTCCACCTCGCCGGCGCCGATCCGATAGCCACCGCTCTTGATCAAGTCAGTGGCGGCCCGGCCGACGATTCGATGCCAGCCGTCCGGACCAATTGTGGCCACATCGCCGGTGCGGAACCACCCGTCGGAGGTGTGGCTGGCCGCATCGGCCTCCGGCCGGTGCAGATACCCGTCAAAGAGGGTGGGTCCGCACACCTGCAGCTCACCCATCGTCTCCCCGTCAGCGGGCAGCGGAGCGCCGTCGTCGTCCACCAGGCGGGTACGAACCCCGGGCAGCGGCAGCCCCACCATGTCCGGTTGGTGCGGACCATCGGCGCGGGCGCTGACCGTGATCAACGTCTCGGTCATGCCGTACCGCTGCACGACCCGGCGGCCGGTCAGTGCGGTGAGGCCGGCGCCGACGGCCGTGGGCAGGGCGGCGCTGCCGGAAACCAACAGCCGGGCCGAGCGCAGGGCCCGGGCGGCCTCCGGCGCGGCGACGATCCGGGACCAGATGGTCGGCACCCCGAAGTAGAGCGAGCCGGCCGCATCCGCGTACCGCTCCGGGGTGGGCCGGCCCACGTGGTGCAGTCGGCCGCCCAGCCGCAGCGGGCCGAGCACACCGAGGACCAGGCCGTGCACGTGGAACAGGGGCAGCCCGTGCACCAGCAGATCGTCGGGGGCCCAGTCCCAGGCGTCGGCGAGCCCGTCCAGGCAGGCGGCGATGGCCCGGCGGGAGAGCACCACCCCCTTCGGCGCCCCCGTGGTGCCGCTGGTGTAGAGGATCAGCGCGGTGTCGGCGGGGTCGGGCTCCGGGCGGATGCTGTCCGCCCGGCGGGTGAGGTCGACCGGGATGAGCGGCCGGCCAGGGTAGTCGTCGCCCCGATGTTCCCCGTGCGCCGGCACGAGTACCGCCTCGGCGGCCGAGTCGCGCAGGATGTGGTCCCGCTCCCGCGGCCCGGCGTCCGGCGGCACCGGCACGACCGCCGTACCCGCCAGCAGCGCCCCGGCGACCCCGACCACCGTCGTCAGATCCGTGCTGGCCTCGACGGCCACCCGATCCAGGCCGTGCAGGTCGTCGGCGACGGCCGCGGCGAGCCGCCGCAGCTCCACCCAGGGCACGCCCCGGTCGTTGATCTGGACCGCGTTCGGCCGCTCGTCAATGGACTCGGACAACCAGCTGAGTAGCCGCACCGGCCAACCTCTCCGTGCGTCGGACCCTCCGACCGTAGCCGTGCCCCGGCGCCCCGGCTATCCCCGCCCCCAGCCATGTCGGTGCAGTGCAGCGGTGGTGCGAGAGGGCCCGGGGCGGGTTCGGCTCCGGGTTTTGACGATGTTTGACGTTGTAACATTGCTAAGCGTGACAACCGTGAACATCGGGCCGACCGGGCAAGCCATTGACACCACCCAGCATCGGGCGCTCGGCACCGTCAGTCGGGCATCAATCCTGGAACTGACCCGCGCTGCCGACGGTGGCCTCACCATCGCTGAGATCAGTGCGCGGACCGGCCTGCACCCCTCCACCGCTCGCAGCCACCTCGACCGGCTCGTCAATGCCGGCCTGCTGGTCAAGGCCCGCGCCAGCGGAGGTCAGCCGGGACGGCCGGCTTGGCGCTACCGGACAGTGCCCGAGGAGGCGCCCGCGCCGGCGCCGTACCGCGCCCTCACCGCAGCGCTGCTCGATCACCTGGCCCGGCAGAGCCGGGGTGACGCCCGGACCGAGGCTGTCCGCGCCGGTCACGACTGGGGGCGGCATCTGGCGGCGGCGACCCCCCGAGGGCAGAAGCCGGTCGATACCGCGATCGCGGTCCTGCGCGGCCTGGGCTTCGACCCCGACCTGAAGCAGGCGGCGGACGGGCACACCGAGATCCACCTGCATACCTGCCCCTTCCTCGAACTGGTGAGCCAGAATCCGGACGCCATCTGCGGGCTGCACGTCGGCGTCGTCCGCGGCGCCTTGGAACAGGCGGGCGCCCCCGCGAGCGATGCCGTGCTGGAGCCGTTCGGCGCGCCCACCGCCTGTGTGGTGCGGCTCTCTCTCCCGTCCGACTCCACCCGACCGGTATGAGCACCCAGTCGCCGGCCGCACCCGAGACCACCGGCCCCGCCACCACCACCGGCCGCGCCACCACCTCCGGCCGCGCCACCACCTCCGGCCGCGCCGCCACGCGTCGGCCCGGCAACCGTCAGCGCGTGCTCCGCCGTTATCTGCCGCCACAGCACGGCGCCTGGGCGATGCTCCTCCTGCCGTACCTGGTCGGGGTCGCCTTGGTCGGACCAGGCTGGCCGCAGCTGCCGCTGCTCGGTGCCTGGTTGGCCGGCTACCTGCTGTCCTACTACGTCTTTCAGGCTTTCAAGAGTCGACGACCGCGCCGCTACCTTGCCCAGCTCCGGCTCTACGCCCTGGTCACGGCGCCGTTGGCGCTGGCGGTGGTGGTGGTTCGGCCGGCCGTGCTCTGGTACGCCCCGGCCTTTGCGGCGCTGCTGGCCGTCAACGCCGGGTACGCCTGGCGCCGGCGCGAGCGGGCTCTGCTCAACGACCTCGCCTCGGTGGTGCAGAGCTGTCTGCTGATCTTTGTCGTGGCCACGGTCGCGGGAGTGTCGCCGGAGCGGGTTGTTCCGGCCTTCGTGGTGCTGCTGCTCTACCTGACCGGCACCGTCTGCTATGTCAAGACCATGATCCGGGAGCGCGGCAGCACCTCCTACCGGCGCCTGTCCATCGGCTTCCACCTGGCGGCGCTGGTCGTGGCGACCCTGCTTGACGTGGGGCTCGCCCCGATCTTCCTGGTGTTGTTGATCCGGGCCTGGCTGCTGCCCGGCCGCGCACTGCGCCCGGCCCCGGTCGGCATGATCGAGATTGTCTGCTCGGTTCTGGTGCTCGGCACGCTGGTGTTGGTCTCCTGACGGGCTGACCCCACGGCCACGCAGCCGTGGGGTCAGCCCGAAGAGGGAGGATCTAGTCGCGCAACATTCCCGGGCCGAACACGTCGTAGCGGATCCGGTCCTTCGACACGCCTCGGCGAAGGAGTTCGGCGCGGACCTGGTACATGAACGGCACCGGCCCGCAGAGGTGGACGTAGGCGCCGGCCGGTAGCGGAATCCGGCCCGGGTCCAGCTGGCCGGCCGTGACCTCCGCCTTCAGCCGGTCCAACTCACCACCGACGGCATCCTCGTAGCAGAGCTGCACCGACAAGTTCGGCAACTGTTCCGCCAGGTCCGGCAGCTCGTGGCGGCGGGCGTGGGCGGCGGCGCTGCGGTCAGCGTGCACCAGCACCACCTCCCGGTCGGTCTCGGTGGCGGCCAGGTGATGCAGGGCCGACATCGCCGGGGTGAGCCCGATCCCGGCGCTGATCAGCAGCAGCGGGCCCGCGTCCCCGACCGCGCTGACCTCGCCGAACGGTGGGCTGAGCCGGAGCGTGTCACCGGCGGTTACCCGCTCGTGCAGGAGGTTTGAGACCACGCCCTCGGGGGCGTCGCCGGTGGCGTGTACCCGCTTGATGGTGATCTGCCAGAAGGACTCGCCGGGTCGGCCGGAGAGGCTGTACTGCCGGATCTGCTGCCCCCCACCGTCCAGGTCGACCGCGACCGAGACGTACTGCCCGGGCGTGAAGGTGGGTAGCGGGCCACCGTCGGCTGGGGTCAGGCGGAAGGAGACGACATCCGCTGTCTCCTGGATGCACTCCACGACCTGCCAGTGCCGCCACACCGACCCGTCCTCGCCCACCCCGGCCTGGGTGTAGAGCCGCGCCTCCCGGGCGATCAGCTCGCAGGCGAGCAGCCAGTACACCTCGTCCCAGGCTGCCGCGACCTCGGCGGTCACGGCCTCACCGAGCACCTCGGCGACCGCGGCGAGCAGGTGTCGGCCGACGATCGTGTACTGGGTGGCGGTGATGCCGAGCGAGGCGTGCTTGTGCGCGACCCGGCTCAGGATCAGCTCCCACGATTTCTCGTCTCCGCCGCCGACGAGGTGTTCGGCGTAGGCGACCACGGAGGTGGCGAGCGCGGCCGGCTGCTCCCCGGTGGCCTGGTGGCCCTTGTTGAAGATGTTCAGTAGCTCCGGGTGGGCCTTGAACATTCGCTGGTAGAACCGGCTGGTGATCGCTTCACCGTGCGCCTGCACAGCGGGCAGGGTCGCCGTAACCACTGCTGCTGAAGATTGCGAGAGCAAGACCACTCCTTTGAGCATCGATCGGCGTGAAGGCCTTGGTTTCCTCGGCTCACCCCGAGCGAGTCTGCGGAAACATGACCTAGTTCCACCGAACAGGGACACAACAGCCGGGTTCAGGGTCGAAGGTCCCGGGTTCTGTGCGGAGCTCGTCACCGTCGGCTTCGGGACGAGGAGCGGGTCGGCAGCGTCGGCGGCCCTTCCCAGCCCGGCCGAGACGGGCGCGGCCGGGTCCCGTAGCTGCGGTAGACGACGTACGGTCGGGTGACGTAGCCGATCGGCGCGCTGAAGGCGTGCACCAGCCGGGTGAAGGGCCAGAACGCGAAGAGGGCGAACGCGGCCACGACGTGGAGTTGGAAGCCGATCGGCACGCTGGTCATAAGCTCGGGATCGGGGCTGAAGTAGAACAGCGACCGAAACCAGGGAGAGAGGTCCGCGCGGTAGTCGTAGCCCCCTTCGGTGATGTTGCCCCGCACCGTGTTCCAGAGTCCCAGCACGATGACGGCCGCGAGAAACACGTACATCGCCTTGTCGTTGCGGGTGGTGGCGGCGAAGACGGGGCCGGTGAAGCGGCGGCGGGCGATCAGGATGACCATTCCGGCGAGGGTGCAGAACCCGGCGACGGTGCCGATGAAGACGGCCATGAAGTGGTAGTTGTGCTCGGTGATGCCGACGGCCTCGGTCCAGGACTTGGGGATGAGCAGGCCGACCACGTGTCCGATCAACACCATGAGTACGCCGAAGTGGAACAGCGGGCTGCCCCAGCGCAACAAGGCGGTCTCGTACAGCTGGGTGGAGCGGGTGGTCCAGCCGAACTTGTCGTAGCGATAGCGCCAGATCAGGCCGCCGATCAGGATCGTGATGGCCAGGTACGGGTAGACCACCCAGAGCAGCACGTGCACCGTGTTCATCTGCGCCCCCCAGTGGTGTCAACGAGTCCGTACGGTTCAAGGCCCACCTCTTCGGCCGGCGGGCCGGTGCGGGCCAGCCGGAGCGCGGCGGCGAGGTCGGCGGGGCGCGGGGCGGGCAGCATGGCCCGGACCGCCTCGACCGCGTGCTGGTACGCGGACTCCTCCTTGCCCAGCGACTCGGCGAGCAGGTCGAGGCCGACCCGGTTGTCGTGCAGCAGCCGCCAGCCGGTGTCGTCCTCGGCGGCCAGGTCGAGCAGCGCCGGCAGATAGTCGGGCAACTCGCCGTCGACCACCGTCATCCCGGCGGCCTTGTACGCGGCGGCGAAGCCGACCAGCGCCTCGCCGCGGCGCCGGGTGTCGCCGCAGGTGTAGTAGCTCAGGTGCAGGCAGCACCGGCGGCGGAAGTCGAACAGCTGCACGTACGCGGCGCGCAGGTCGCCGGGGGCGGTTGCTTCCCGATGGGTGATCACTTGTTGTAGCGGCTTCGCCACGGCGTCGGGGAGTGCGTCGAGGGCAGCCCGGATGATCGGCAGCGCGGCGAGGACTTCCTCATCGGGGTAGCGCAGCAGCAGCGAGGCGGCGCGGGCGGCGACGGGCCGCCAGGGCATCGGTTCCGTGTTCATGGCTGGTCCCGGTTGATGTCGAGGACGCCGGGGCTGGTCACGTCGCCGCCCCCGCCGGCCGGGTCTTTCGGTGGCCGGGCGCCGGTCCGGTCGCCCGCGCCACCGGCGTCGATCAGGTTGGTTCGCTGGGCCGGGTCGCCGGGCGTGGTCAGGGAGTCGGCCCGCTGCCGGCTGCGTTGGGCGTCAAAGGTCTCCACCTGGATCGGTACGGGCGTGCCGGAGGATTCCCCGAAGGGGCCCTGCCCGTAGGGTCCGCCGCCGCCCATCCCAGGGCCGCCCTCGTAGTCCAGGGAGCACTCGGTGGCGATTTTTTCCAGGCGGTGGGCGTCCTCGGCGTGGGCCGCGGGGATGACGTAGCGCTGTTCGTACTTGGCGACCGCCAGGAGGCGGTACATGTCGTCCATCTCGTCGCTGGTCATGCCGACGCTGGCGGGGATGGCCTCGTCCGGTGTCTCGCCGAGGTTGCCGCGGCGTTGGTAGGCGCGCATGGCGGCGAGCCGGCCGAGCGCCGCGCGTACGGGTGCTGGGTCGCCGGCGGTGAAGAGCTCCGCGAGGTAGTCGACGGGGATGCGGAGGGCGTCGATCGCGCCGAAGAGGTTGCCGGCCGCCTCACCGTCGTGGCCGGTGTCGCGCAGCACGTCCACCACGGGGGACAGGGGTGGGATGTACCAGACCATCGGCATGGTCCGGTACTCCGGGTGCAGCGGCAGCGCCACCTCATACTTCATGATCAGGTCCCAGATCGGGGACTGCTGGGCGGCCTCGATCCAGTCGTCGGGGATCCCGCCCGCCCGTGCGGCGGACACGACGGCGGGGTCGTGGGGGTCGAGGAAGACCGAGCGCTGCGCCGCGTAAAGGTCCTGTTCGGCTTCGGTGGCGGCGGCCTCGGCCACCCGGTCGCTGTCGTAGAAGAGCAGGCCGAGGTAGCGCAGCCGGCCGACGCAGGTCTCGGAGCAGATGGTCGGCTGGCCGATCTCGATGCGGGGAAAGCAGAACGTGCACTTCTCCGCCTTGCCGGTGCGGTGGTTGAAGTACACCTTCTTGTACGGGCAGCCGGTGATGCACATCCGCCAGCCGCGGCAGCGGTCCTGATCGACCAGCACGATGCCGTCCTCGCTGCGTTTGTAGATCGCCCCGGAGGGACAGGACGCGGCGCAGGACGGGTTGAGGCAGTGTTCGCAGATTCGGGGCAGGAAGAACATGAAGGTCTTCTCGTACTCCTGCCGTACCTGCTCGGACACCTTCGCCAACACCGGATCACCTGCGGTGATCTCGTTCCCGCCGGCCAGGGAGTCATCCCAGTTCGCACTCCAGGTGATCTTCATGTCCTCGCCGGTGAGCAGGGACTTCGGCCGGGCGACCGGGATGTCGTCGCTGGACGGCGCGGTGATCAGGTGCTCGTAGTCGTAGGTCCAGGGCTCGTAGTAGTCCTGCATGGAGGGCAGCTTCGGGTTGGCGAAGATGGTGAACATCCGCTTCAGCCGCCCACCCGAGCGGGGCTTGAGCCGCCCGGAGCGGGTACGCACCCACCCGCCCTGCCAACGCTGCTGGTTCTCGTAGGTGCGCGGGTAGCCCTGGCCGGGGCGGGTCTCCACGTTGTTGAACCAGACGTACTCCACGCCGGATCGGTTGGTCCACGCCTGCTTGCAGGTCACCGAGCAGGTATGACACCCGATGCACTTGTCCAGGTTCATGACCATCGCCATCTGCGCCATCACCCGCATCAGTACCGCACCTCCTGCGAACGGCGGCGGACCACCGTCACCTCGTCGCGCTGGTTGCCGGTCGGCCCGAGATAGTTGAACGCGAAGGCGAGCTGCGCGTAGCCGCCGATCAGGTGAGTGGGTTTGACCAGCAGCCGGGTGAGCGAGTTGTGTATCCCGCCGCGGCGGCCGTTGAGCTGCGCCTTCGGCACGTCTATCACCCGTTCCTGCGCGTGATAGACGTAGACGGTGCCCTCGGGCATCTTGTAGCTGACCACCGCCCGGCAGACCAGCACACCGTTGCGGTTGACCGCCTCGATCCACTCGTTGTCCCGTACCCCGATCTTCGCCGCGTCCGCTTCACTCATCCACATCGTCGGCCCGCCGCGGGACAGCGTCAGCATGAGCAGGTTGTCCTGGTACTCCGAGTGGATAGCCCACTTCGAGTGCGGGGTCAGATACCGTACGGTGATCTCCAGCTCTCCGTTGGCGCCGAGCCGTGGCTCACCGAAGAGCCGGTGGATGTCCAGCGGTGGCCGGAAGATCGGCAGCGCCTCGCCCGTCTCGTGGATCCAGTCGTGGTCCAGGAAGAAGTGCTGCCGCCCGGTCAACGTGTGCCACGGCTTCAGTCGTTCCGTGTTGATCGTGAACGCCGAGTACCGGCGACCACCGTGCTCACTGCCCGACCACTCCGGACTCGTGATCACCGGAACCGGGCGGGACTGGGTGTCGGCGAACGTGATCTGTTTCCCCTCCGCCTCGGCGGCGAGGTCCGCCAGGCGTTGACCGGTACGGCGCTCCAGGAACCGGAAGCCCTCGGTGGCGATGCGGCCGTTCGTGGTGCCCGACAGCGCCAGGATGGCCTCACACGCCCGGATGTCGGAGTCCAGCCGGGGTCGGCCGTCGCCTGCGCCACCCCGCACCACGCCGTTGACCCGCCGCAGGTAGTCAATCTCCCGGTTGACGTCGACGGTGACCGCCTTGTTCGTGGTACCCAGCCGGTCCAGTAGCGGGCCGAGCGCGGCCATCTGCTCGGCGACCGCGCCGTAGTCTCGCTCCACGACCACGAACTTCGGCATCGTCCGGCCCGGCACCGCGGGCGCGTCGCCGGTGCGCCAGTCGCGTACGACCCCGCCCGGAGTCGCCATCGCATCCGGGGTGTCGTGCAGCAGCGACGCCGCCACCAGGTCCTTGCGTACACCGAGGTGCCGGCGGGCCAGGGCGGAGAAGGCCTTGGCGATCCCGTGGAAGGCGGTGAAGTCGGTGCGGGTCTGCCACGGTGGGTTGATCGCCGGGGTGAAGGCGTTCACGAACGGGTGCATGTCGGTGGTGCTGAGATCATGCTTCTCGTACCAGGTGGCCGCCGGCAGCACCACATCGGAGAAGAGCGTGGTCGAGGTCATCCGGAAGTCGAGGCTCAGCAGCAGGTCGAGCTTGCCCTCCGGGGCCTCGTCGCGCCACACGACATCGGCCGGCCGATTGTCGGCCGCAGCCTGCTCCGCCCGCAGGTTCGACTCGGTGCCGAGCAGGTGACGCAGGAAGTACTCGTTGCCCTTGCTGGAAGAGCCGAGCAGGTTCGCCCGCCAGACCGTCAACACCCGGGGCCAGTTCGCCGGGGCGTCCGGGTCGGCGCCGGCGAAGCCAAGCCGACCATCGACCAGCGCGTCGGCGACGTAGCGCGCCGGGTCGTCCGGGTTCGCGGCCAGCGCCTCGTCGGCGAGATCAAGCGGGTTCCGGTCGAAGGTGGGCATCGACGGCATCCAGCCCAGCCGGGCCGACTGCGCCAACAGGTCGACGGTGTGCTTGCCGGCGAAGGCGCCGGTGCCGGTGGGAGCGGCGAGGGCGTCGGCGGAGTACGTGTCGTAGCGCCACTGGTCGGTGTGGACGTACCAGAAGGCGGTGCCGATCATCTGCCGGGGTGGGCGGACCCAGTCCAGGGCGAACGCGAGCTGCTGCCAGCCGGTCACCGGCCGGCACTTCTCCTGCCCCACGTAGTGCGCCCACCCGCCGCCGTTGACGCCTTGGCAGCCAGTCAGCGTCGTCAGCGCCAGCATCGCCCGGTACGTGGTGTCGGAGTGGAACCAGTGGTTCGTACCGGCCCCCATCACGATCATCGAGCGGCCACCGGAGCGCTCGGCGTTGTCCGCGAACTCTCGGGCCACCCGGGCCACCTGCGCCGCCGGTACGCCCGTGATCGGCTCCTGCCACGCCGGCGTGTACGGCTCGGCCGCGTCGTCGTACCCGGTCGGCCAGTTACCGGGCAGGTCGGGACGGGCGACGCCGTACTGGGCGAGCATCAGGTCGAACACGGTGGTGACGAGCCGTCCGCCGACCCGGGCGGTGGGCACGCCGCGACGCAGTGCCTCCGGCTGGTCGGTGTCGAACCGGGGCAGCAGCACCTCCACCGCCTCGCCGCCGGCGCAGCTCAGCCGGGGCACGATCTCACCCAGGTCCAGGTTCCACCGGCCGACGCCGGTCTCGCTGAAGCGGTCCCCGAGCGAACCGTTCGGCACCGCTGGCCCGTCCGCGACGGAATCCCACAGCACCGGCCGGAAGGCCGCCTCCTTGTCGTCTTCCCCCAGGTCGGCGGCGGTGACGAACTTCCCGGGGCGGTAGCCGCCGTCGGCCGACGGCTCCAAGCCGACCAGGTACGGCAGGTCGGTGAAGCGGCGCACGTAGTCGAAGAACCGGGGCGTGTTCCAGTCGACGAAGAACTCCTTGAGGATGACGTGTCCCATCGCCATCGCCAGCGCCCCGTCGGTGCCGGGCTGGGCGGGCATCCACTCGTCGGCGAACTTGACGTTGTCGGCGAAGTCCGGGCTGACCACCACGACCTTCTGGCCCCGGTACCGCGCTTCGGCCATCCAGTGCGCGTCCGGGGTGCGGGTCACCGGCACGTTGGAGCCCCACATGATGAAGTAGGAGGCGTCCCACCAGTCTCCGGACTCCGGCACGTCGGTCTGGTCGCCGAACATCTGCGGGGACGCCACCGGCAGGTCCGCGTACCAGTCGTAGAACGACAGCATCGATCCGCCGATCAGCGACAGGAACCGCGCCCCCACCGCGTGCGACACCATCGACATCGCTGGGATGGGGGAGAAGCCGGCGATCCGGTCCGGTCCGTACTCGGCGATGGTGTGCACATGCGCCGCGGCGACCAGCTCCAGCGCCTCGTCCCAGGAGACCCGCACCAGGCCGCCCTTGCCCCGCGCCTGTTGGTACCGACGTCGCCGCTGCGGATCGGACTGAATCTCGGCCCACGCCGCCAGTGGATCACCCAGTCGCTGCCGGGCCTCGCGGTACATCTCCATCAGCACACCCCGGGCGTACGGGTAGCGCACCCGCGTCGGCGAGTAGGTGTACCAGGAGAACGCCGCCCCCCGTGGGCAGCCCCGCGGCTCGTACTCCGGCCGATCCGGGCCGACACTCGGGTAGTCGGTCTGCTGCTGTTCCCAGGTGATGATGCCGTCGCGGACGTACACCTTCCAGGAGCACGAACCGGTGCAGTTCACGCCGTGGGTGGAGCGCACCACCTTGTCGTACGACCAACGGTCTCGATAGAAGGCGTCCGCCTCCCGCCCGCCGATCTGGTAGAGCGCCCGGCCGTCGGGGGCGACCTCAGCCCGACGTACCAGGCCGCCCACGGCCAGCAACGCCCGGCTAGCGTGCTCCGTCGTGCCCGTCATACGCCTCATTCCTCACCGGTGACCGCGAGAACACCCGATGGGATGACTCGTCCCCCAGCTTGGCGCAGATAGCCGGACAAAACAGGCCTTATCGGCGCGATCGCCTATCTCGGTGGTGCTGGTGGGTGTTTCCCACCCCGCAGCCCGTGCTCATCCAGGCGATCCGATGAATGCTGAGTTGTTGTGCTTTGGGTGGTTTAGGGTGAGGGCGTGGTACACGAGGCGCTCAGCCCGCCAGCGACGACCCGCCCGGCTCCGGAGATGGTCTGGATCCCGGGCGGTCGGTTTCGCATGGGGTCAACCGATTTCTACCCGGAAGAGGGGCCCGTCCGATGGGTCGAGGTCGACGGGTTCTGGATCGACCAGTACCTGGTGACCGTCCGCGATTTCGATCGATTCGTCCGGGAGACCGGCCACGTCACGATGGCCGAGGTGGCACCGACGGCGGCGGACTATCCCGACGCCGACCCGGCGCTGCTCGTCCCCGGCTCCCTCGTTTTTCGCCAGGCCCCCGGGCCGGTCAGCCTCGCCGACTACCGCAACTGGTGGTCGTGGACGCCGGGCGCGACCTGGCGCCACCCCGAGGGGCCGGCTAGCACCATCGACGGCAGAGAGCTGCACCCGGTCACCCACGTCGCGTACTCCGACGCGGTGGCCTTCGCGACCTGGGCCGGCAAGGAACTCCCCACCGAGTCCGAGTGGGAGCTCGCCGCCCGGGGCGGGCTCGACGGTGCCGCCTTCACCTGGGGCAACGAGTTCGCCCCCGAGGGCAAGATGATGGCCAACACCTGGCAGGGGGCGTTTCCCTGGCAGAACCTCCTCCTGGACGGGTACGCGGGAACCTCCCCGGTGGGAGCCTTCCCGCCCAACGGTCACCAGCTCTACGACATGGCCGGCAACGTCTGGGAGTGGACCCAGGACGTCTTCACGTACCCCACCGACCCGTCGGCGAAGGCGTGCTGTACGACGCCGGTCACCGCCGACGGACCGAGCGCGGGCATTCCTCGCCATGTCATCAAGGGCGGATCCCACCTGTGCGCCCCTAACTACTGCATGCGGTACCGGCCGGCGGCCCGGCAGGGCGAAGCGATCGACACCTCGACCTGCCACCTCGGCTTCCGGTGCGTCATCCGGTAGTATCGGAGTCGCTGCCGGCCCGGCTGCGGCCAAACGGCACGAGCACCCAGAGCAGCAGCAGCCAGAGCAGGGTCAGGCCGGTCAGCGCGAGTGCGATCGGCAGCTCGAGAACGAAGTCCGTAACGAGCAGCACCGCGACGACCACGGCCAAGACCATCAGCAACAGACCGGTGGTGGTCATCCAGTGGGTGAAGCGGGCCAGTTCCGGATCACGCCCCTGCCGGAACAGCGCCCGGTGGAACGCCACCGGGGCGATGGTCGCCACCGCCGCGGCAGCGGTAGCGAGGAACGAGATGATGTAGAGCGTCCGCTGGAAGGCGTTGGTCTCGCCGAACGCGGAGCTGAACGGGAGGGCGAGCAGGAAGGCGAAGAGGATCTGCACCCCCGTCTGCGCGATCCGCAGCTCCTGCAACAGCTCGGTGTACCGGCGTCGCCAGCGAGTCTCCGACTCCTCCGCCACCGCTGCCTCCGCCCTCAGTGCGGTCCGGGCCGGGCGGGAGTCGGCACCTCGCGGAACGTCCCGTCCGCGATGGCGAACGGCTCGCCGTCGGCGAGGATCACGGCGCGATCCGTCGCGCTCGCGAAGTCAAGCATCGAGTAGAGGATGACACCGGATCTCCCCTGGTAAACCTCGGGGCGGTAGATCAGAATCGCCATTCGATGGTCCAGCTTCTGGTACGTGTAGCTGACGCCATCGGCCACGAGCCGCCCGTCCGTCGTCACGTAGCACCGGTCCCGGGACTCGTAGCTGACCGTGTGCGTGGAGATGTCGGCGAAGTCGCCGTGCGTGGAGTGGTGGACTCCCTTCCACTCCACGCTTCTTCCCGCCGGCGTCTCCCAGGCATCCACGGTCGACCGTCCTTCCGGTTGGGGAGGCTCTGCGCGGAACCGTACTGTCCAGTCCCAGTTTGGCACCGATGCGTTACCTCCCCGCTGAAATCGCCCAACGCGACGACACCGGTGGTGTGGGGCCCGATCCGGGTGTGACTTCCGATCAGGCATGATCATGATTATGAATGGCTCAGCACCGTCCTGCGGCGTTGCCATCCGGCCGGCCACCCCCGAGGACGCGGCGGCGGTCGCGGCGGTCTACGTGCGGAGTTGGCGTGCCGCCTACGCGCAACTCCTGCCCACGGAGGTGCTGGCGTCCCTGGACGGGGCGGACTGGGCTCGGCGCTTCCGCGACCGGCGGGACCCGGCCCGGAGCACGCTGCTGGCGTTCACCCCGGGCCGGGTCGTCGGCGTGGTGATGGCTGGGCCAGACCGGCAGGATCCGCAATTCGCCGAGATCTACGCGATCTACGTGCTGCCGGAGCTTCAGGGGCAGGGGGTCGGCGCGGCCCTGCTGGACGCCGCCATCGCCCAACTCGACGCAGTATCAGTCCGACTCTGGTGCGCCGAGGCGAACAACCGCTCCCGAAGGTTCTACGAGCGCCGGGGGTTTGTCCTGGACGGGGCGACCGGCAGCTACGAGATCAGCGGTCACCGGCTGAGGACCGTCCGCTACACCTGCGTGCGGTAGCGCGGGACGACTGGCGCAGCAGCCCGGATTCACGGTTCCTCCCAGGCTCAGCTGAAACGTGTGGAAGGCTCACAGACAGTCGCCTGGTCCAGGGGTGGTTCGGCCCCCAGCGGACAGCCACAGACACCGGTTGTCCGGGAGGCAATCCGGCGGCGGGTCGTCAGCACGCTCCGGTCGGGTCTCTACCCGAAGCGGCGAGGAGTTCGATGATGCTGTGGGCAAAGTTCTTCCGAATCCGCCAGAACCTGGTGGGGAGCCTGTGGTTCTTCCCGCTGCTGGGGCTGGTGGTGGGAGGGCTGCTCGCCCTCGTGGTCCGCGAGGTTGACGCCGTCATCACCCTGCCGTCGGCGTGGGAGTTCGAGGCGTCCGCGGCGCAGGAACTCCTCACGATCGTGGTCGAGGTTGCCGGGGTGTTGGCCGGATTTGTGGTGGCCGTGAGCGTGGTCGTGCTCGAACTTCACGCCGACAGTTTTCCGCGCTACCTGAGGTTGTTGTACCGGGACCGATTCCACCTGGCCGTCGTGACGTTTATCCTCGGGACGGTCTCCTTCGCCTTCACGCTCCTGGCTTTTGGTGGGTCAGCGGAGATCCCGCCGCTCGGTGTCGCGATTTCGGGGCTTTTCCTCATCGTGAGTTTCGTGCTCTTCGTGGTCTTCCTCAACCACCTGGTTCATCAACTACGACCGGTGGCGGTCGCCGCGGACGTCACCAAAACCGCCCGGAAGCTCATGGCGGCCCGCGACCAGTCGGGCGGGTCGGTGGTGACCAAGGAGGAGTCGCCGCCCGGGGAACCAACACTGGTGATTCAGGCCCAACGATCCGGTTCGGTACAGGCGTTGAATGAGGCGGCACTGGTCCGCTGGGCCAGTCAGCACGGCTGTCAGCTCCGATCAAAGGTGGCGGCCGGCGACTACATCATCGCCGGACAACCGGTGATGGAGGTATTCGGAACGAGGCCGCCAGGTGACTCCACCACGCCGATACACGCCATGGTGGCCATGGGCATCGAGCGGACCATCGAGCGTGATCCGGCGTTTCCGGTACGGATTCTGGTGGATAGCGCGGCGCGGGCGCTCTCCTCGGCCATCAATGATCCGACCACAGCGGTGCAGATGCTGGACTACCTGGAGGAACTGCTCCGGATGATCGGGGCGCAGCCCCTCGGCACGATGCGGTACTGCGACGAATCCGGCCAGCCACGGCTGGTTGTGCCCGGCCGGACGTGGGAGGACTACCTCACGCTGGCGGTCACCGAGATCCGCGAGTACGGGGCCAGCTCCGTGCAGGTGATGCGACGGCTCCGGGCCATGCTCGAAGATCTTCGAGAGGTGCTTCCGGCGGACCGGCGACCAGCGGTGGAGGCCGAGCTTGACCGGCTCGACCAGACCCTGGCCGCGAGTTTCGGGGGCAAGGTCGACCACGACCGGGCCGTGGTGTCGGACCGGCAGGGAATCGGTGGTCCAGGGCGGGGCTGAGGTTGCGGCTGCGGATCCGAGCCCGGCTCACGGTCGGACGCATTCCGGCCACTGGTCGTCCCGTTCTCTGGTAGAACGAGAAAAGGAGGGGTGCGCGTTCCATGGGACAGTGGATCCGGCTGGTGAAGGGTGTTGTCGATGGGCAAGAGTTCTGACCAAGAATCGTTTCGGGCGCTCCGAAATCCGCGCGGGGTCGCGGTGGCGGGCATACTTTTCGCAGTGGTCTTTTCGATCAGTATCATCCTGCTTCGGTCGGCGCTTCCGAAGGAGCCTTTCGCCGATGTGGAGTGGGTGCGGCAGGAAGCTGGCCGGATGCGGGTGGCGTTGTTCCTGATCCCGTTCGCCGGAATCTTCTTCCTCTGGTTCATGGGCGTGGTACGGGAGTACATGGGCAACCTGGGAGACTGGTTCTTCTCCACCCTGATCATTGGGAGCGGGGTTCTCTTCCTGGCCATGATCTTCGTCGCCATTGTGGTCGCGGGAGCCATTGTGGACGGTGTTCCCGAAGGGGGGTCCCAATCCTTGAGTACCGAGACGGTCGGGTTCGGTCGCTCGATCATGCTCGAGGCGAGCGGGGTCTACGCGGTACGCATGGCCGCAGTGTTCATGTTCGCCCTCGGAACGGTGGGGCTCAAGACCCGGCTGATGCCGAAGTGGCTCTGGATTCTGACCTACATCCTCGCCGTGTTGCTTCTGGTCGTCACCAACCAGAACCTCTGGTTCACGCTTATCTTCCCCGCCTGGGTTCTGCTGGTGAGCATCCGAATGTTGGTCACCGGCCAGGTGGCGCCATCGGACACCGCGAAGAGTTGATCGGGAAAGTACGGGCAGGTCGCGTGTCCCGCCGTGGGAGCGGGAGAAGGAGAAGCCGTTCATGAGTAAAGAATTCAAGGGCGTTATCAACCTCGGCGCCACGGACTCGACGCCGGACTGGGACCCCTACGCCCAACCCCAGGCTCCGAAAGGCGCGCCGAACGTGTTGTTCCTGGTCTGGGATGACACCGGATTCGGCTCCTGGGACTTCTTCGGTGGGCCCATCGAGATGCCGAACATGAGCAAGCTCGCCAACAACGGACTGAAGTACACCCAGTTCCACACCACCGCGCTCTGCTCGCCCACCCGGGCCGCGCTGCTGAGCGGACGCAACCACACCACCGTCGGCATGTCCTGCGTCGCCGAGGCGACCCAGGGCTTCCCGGGGATGAATGGGCACATCCCCGGGGAGACGGCTCTTATCGGCGAGATCCTCAGCGACCGGGGCTACAACACCTATGCGCTGGGCAAGTGGCACTGTGTCGCCGAAGACGAGACCAACATGGCCTCCTCCAAGCGGAACTGGCCCACCCACCGTGGCTTCGAACGCTTCTACGGCTTCCTCGGTGGAGAGGCCAACCAGTACTACCCGAACCTCGTGCAGGACCAGCAGTTCATCGACCAGCCCACCGACCCGGTCAGCGTGGACGAGTGGAAGGAAGGCAAGGACGGATACCTGCTCACCGCCGACCTCGTCGACCGGGCAATCGGCATGATCGGCGACGCCAAGCAGGTCGCTCCGGACCGCCCGTTCTTCATGTACTTCTGCCCCGGAGCGAACCACGCCCCACACCACGTACCGAAGGCCTGGGCCGACAAGTACAAGGGCAAGTTCGACATGGGGTACGAGGCGATCCGGGAGAAGATCCTGGCGAAGCAGATCAAGCTGGGGATTCTCCCGAAGGGTACCGAGCTCTCACCGATCAACCCGCTCAGCGACGTACGCAGCGTGGACGGCAAACCCTCGCCCGCCAAGAGCGACGTACGGCCGTGGGATTCGCTCAATACCGACGAGAAGAAGTTGCAGATCCGGATGGCGGAGGTCTTCGCCGGCTTCTCCAGCTACACCGACCACGAGATCGGCCGGCTGATCGCCTACCTTGAAGACACCGGAGAGCTGGACAACACCCTCATCTTCGTGATCTCGGATAACGGAGCGTCGGGTGAGGGTGGGGCGGACGGTGCCGTCAATGAAAACACCTTCTTCAACGGTGTCTCGAGCAGCATTGACGAGAACATCAAGATGCTCGATATTCTTGGTTCTCCCGGCACATACAACCACTATTCGACCGGTTGGGCCTTCGCCTTCAACACCCCGTTCAAGCTGTTCAAGCAGGACGTGTGGGAGGGGGGAGTCTGCGACCCGATGATCGTGCACTGGCCGGCGGGGATCAAGGCAAAGGGCGAGCTCCGCGACCAGTACGCGCACGTCAGCGACATCGTGCCCACAGTGTACGACTGCCTCGGCATCGAGTTGCCGGAGACGGTCAAGGGCTTCAAGCAGTGGCCACTGGAGGGCGCCAGCTTCAAACACACCTTCGAAAAGCCGAAGGCCAAGACCGCGAAGCAAAGCCAGTTCTACCAGATGTTGGGTACGCGGGCGTTGTGGCGGGACGGCTGGAAGGTGGACGCCCTGCACCCGAGCTCACCGGCGGACTGGGGCCATTTCGGTCTGGACAAGTGGGCGCTCTACCACACCGATGTCGACCGTGCTGAGATCCATAACGTGGCCGACCAGCACCCGGAGCTGGCCGCGGAGTTGGCGGCGCTCTGGTATCACCAGGCCGGCAAGTTCTTTGGTCTACCGGTGGACGACCGGCCCATCGCCGACTTGCTCAGCACGCCGCGGCCGCAGGTGGCGCCGTCGCGAGACCACTACGTCTACTATCCGAACACGCTGGAGGTCCCCGAGGCGGTCGCGGTCAACATCCGGGGGCGGTCCTACATCCTGGCGGCCGATGTCGTCATCGATGGTCCCGACGCGGAAGGTGTCCTCTTCGCGCAGGGCTCCAACTTCGGCGGGCACGCCCTCTACCTCAAGGACGGCAAACTGAAGTACGTCTACAACTACCTGGGGGAGAAGGAACAGGTCATCGCCTCGAACGTCGATGTGCCGAAGGGGAAGGTGGTGCTCGGCGTCGCGTTCGAGAAGGAGAAGCTGATCACTCCACCCGGCTCAGACCGGCCCAGTGCCTGTATCGGCAACGCCTCGCTGTTCATCGGCAAGAAGAAGGTGGGTGAGTGCAAGGGAATGCAGACCCAGCTCGGCAAGTTCGCGCTCGCCGGTGAAGGCTTCAACGTCGGCCAGGACCGCGGCGCGCCCGTCACCTACGACTACTCCGGCGCCCGTCCCTGGAAGCTGACCGGCGCCACGATCAAGCAGGTCATCGCGGATGTCTCCGGTGAGGCCTACGTTGACGTCGAGCGGGAGGCAGCCGCCATGATGGCCCGGGACTGAGGGCTGTCGCTGGCTCCGACGGGCGGGTGGTTCGGCCGGAGTCCGGACGGGCAGCCGGCGCTGACCAACCAACCAGCGTGGGCGTGGGGGTATCCGAGGACGGCGGATGCCCCCACGTCTCGCTAGCCGAGGACGTGGGCGAGCTCCGGCAACATGCTGACCGCGGCGAATCGCGCCGTGCGGCCGACGAAACACGTGCCGGCGAACAAGCTCACCGACATCCGGGTTGAGCTGATGCAGAAGACGACCAGCAGGAGTGGGGGCAGGCCGACCGCCGCGCTCAGCAACACCACCGGCACTGCGACGAAAGGCCGGTCGAGCAGGGCGATGAGAAGGTTGCTCCAGCGGCGGGTCACCGCGACGACGGCGGTGATCGCCCGGCGGAGGATCGTCCGGACCGTCGCGCGGGGCGGCGCAGCCGCCGCCTCCGCAGCGCCGAAACCCGGACCGTTCGGCCCCGTCCCGCGCGGCGCTCCCGCCATGGTCACCACTACCGGCTCCGGCGCTGGTGCCGGAGCCAGCGTAAAGCGGGCGCTGTGCCGTTGTAGCCAGCGGCGCAGCTTCGCGGAGCGGAGGGTGCCGCGGAGGCCCAGCAGCATCAGCGCCTTGCCGATGGTCTGCCCGGCACCGGCGGTGACACCCAACAGGAGGGCGTGCTGTCCGGTTACGGCAGCCGCACCGATGAGGTACGGCTCCACCGGCACCGCCGGGATGAAGGCCGAGACGAGCGCCATCAGGAAGGTGGCAACCCCGGCCTCGATCATGATTCGGCCCCGTTCATGCGGACGGGGACCAGCCGTGGCCAGGGGCTTGCCCGCGCTGCGGCGGACGGCTGTCGGGTAGTCGCCGTACCACCACCAGGGAAGCGATCTTGATCGCGGTCACCGCCAGGGCCAGTGTGAGCGCCGGCCAGGGGCTCGGCACGAAGAACACGAGCAGCACCAGAGCACTGGTGTTGGCGGCCTTCGCCGGCAACGACCAGTTCCACTGGAAGACACCACGGTGTACGCGGAAGAAATAGTTTGGGCTGAGCAGCCCGAAACGTAAAAACGACAGGCTGAGCACCAGATCGACGACGACGAACTGCAGCAGAAAGACTGCGATGGGAGCTGCCATCTGTGGTCGTGCCTGCAGCAATGGGATGATGCAGAGGATGCAGCAGAGTCGGTCAGCCAGGATATCAAAGACCGCGCCGAAGCGGGTCTCCTGGTTCAGTCGACGGGCCGTCCAGCCATCCAACATGTCGCCGACCCAGTAGATAAGATAGGCGGTTACCGCCAGGACCGGGTCCCGCGTGGCGATCGCGCCGATCGCCACCGCGACCGCGCCAACCGTGCGTACCGTTGTCACGGTGTTGGCGGCCTGCGCAATCCGCGGCGGAGCGGCGGTGGTCGTCGTGTGCTCCTGAAGGTTCGTTCCCGGCATACGGTTCCTCCAAGAGGTGAAGTCATCTCGAGTCACCACTACCGAATGTGGAAGGTGGCCGACTCACATTTGCAATGTGAGTAGCAAAACAGATTTCGCCGAGGGCTTGACATTACCCGGAGGTGACCCATGGGTGCCGGTGTATTGGGCCGGAGTCACCGCACTGACTGCTCTGATTGTCGGTAGCGAATCGCCGTCGTCCTGGCCACGAGGTCGACCGCGAGGTGGGTGGGGCGGACTGGCCGGGAGGGGTGCGTTGGTCGGCAGGGGTGCGTTGGTCGGCTGGGCGGTGCTGGGCTCACCGCCGCGGAGCCGCCGATCGGGCCGCTATGCTCAGGAGATCTTGATCTCGGCACGAGGCGAAAATGATCATTCTGATTCACACCTCCAAGGCGATGCGACCGGCGCCACAGGGTGGCACGAGGCTCACCGTGCCCGTCCTACGGGACCGGGCCGAGGAGTTGGCGGCATACCTCAAGACCCTCTCGGTAGCGCAGCTCGCCGCCGTCATGGAGCTCTCCCCGGAGCTGGCTGACCGAACGCATGGGCTCTTCGCCGACTGGGGTACCGCCCCGGAGCGGCAGTCGCCAGCGATCGACAGCTTCGCCGGTGATATCTACAGCGGGCTCCGCGCCTGCGACCTCACCCCCGCCGACCGGGCGTACGCCGAAGGTCGGCTGCGTATCCTCTCCGGGCTGTACGGCATCTTGCGCCCGGACGATGGCATCCAGCCGTACCGGCTGGAGATGGGCTATCGCCTGCCGGATCCGCCGTATGCCAACCTCGACCAGTTCTGGGGCGATGCTGTTGCCCGGTGCCTACCGCCGACCGGCGTCATCGTTGATCTGGCCGCGATCGAGTACAACCGGATCGTCACCCGGTTTCTGCCCCGCGACCGGTTCGTCAGCCCCCGCTTCCTGACGGTCAACCCGAAGACCGGCGAGCCGCGGTTCGTTGTCGTGCATGCCAAGATCGCCCGCGGTGCCTTCGCCCGGTGGCTGTTATCCGCTCGGGTTGAGGACCCGGCGGACATCGTGGACTTCGCCGAGATCGGCTACCGCTACGAGCCGGCGCTCAGCAAGCCCCGCCAGCCTGCTTTCGTCTGTCAGGAGTTCGGGGGCAAGGGGCTCAGCGTCCGCCGGCACGACCTGGGCTGACGGTCAGGTCTGCCGGGGTTGCCGCGGGTCGCGGCCCTTACGCTGGCGGGGCCAGATCCAGGCGGCCAGCACCGTGCCGATCACCGCGATCACACCACCGAGTACGAGGGCTGTCGACACTCCGTCCGAGAATGCCTGATGGTAGGCCTCGATCACGAGGCTCCGCTCGTTCGCGGGCAGCTTGTCGAGGACGGCGGTCGCTGTCTGGGAGTTGGTCAGCGCGTTGACGACCTGGTTGGACTCGGCTTCGGTGAGCCCGGCCGCGGTGCTCACCGGGGCGGCCTCGGCCCGACCGAAGCGGGTGGTCGCGGCGGTGAGCAGGACGACGCCGAGCGCGCCCCCCAGCATGCTGCTGGTCTTGTAGAGCCCGGACGCGGCGCCGGCGAGGGCGACCGGTGGGCCGCCGACGATGGTGTCGGCCACGGGCACGGAGAGTATGCCCAGCCCGACGCCGATGATGAGCAGGCCCAGAATCACCGCGAGTACCGACAGGGAGGGCAACAGGGCGCTGATGGCAAAGCAGCCGACGCCGACTAGGACGAGGCCCCAGATTGAGGGGGAGCGGGCGTCGTGTCGGGTGACGATCCGTGCGCCGACGGCGTTGAACACCAGGATCGTTCCGGCGGCCGGAACCAGGAGCAGGCCGGCCGCGAACGCGCTGTAGCCCCGGACGTCCTGTAGGTAGAGGGAGAGCACGAAGAGGGTGCCGGCGAAGGACATGTTCATCGTCAGGTTGACGATGAGGGCGCCGTCGAAGCTGCGGGTGCGGAACAGTCGTAGATCCACCAGCGGGTCGGTGATCCTCAACTCGACGAAGACGAACGCCACGGTGAGCGCCGCGGTGGCGACGAAGAGCGCAATGATCAGCGGATCGCTGAAGCCGACCTGTTGCCCCTCGGTCAGCGCGAAGAGCAGGCACAGTGCGGCCCCGGCCCCGGTGACCAGCCCGAACAGGTCGACCCGGCCCCGGCCCCGGTGCGCCTCGGGTGCGTGTCGTTTGGTCACGACGTACAGGACGAGGACTACCGGTGCGGTCAACCAGAACAGTGACCGCCAGCCCAGCAGCGTGGTCAGGGTTCCACCAATGGCCGGCCCGACCGCCTGCCCGGCCCAGGTCGCCGCGGCCCACGCGGCGAAGGCCGGGGGCTGTTCGGTCCGCTCGAAGAGCGCCGGGATCATCGCCAGTGTGGCGGGCAGGATGAGCGCGCTACCGGCGCCCATCAGGGCGCGGCCGGCGATGAGGCCGGCGAGGTTGGGCGTGAAGGCGGTCGCCAGGGCGGCGACACCGAAGATCACCAGACCGAGCAGCAGCATCTTTCGATGACCGTGTAGGTCGGTGAGGCGGCCGCCGGCCAGCAGGAGTGTTCCACAGGCGATGCTCAGGGCATTGTTCGCCCACTGCATATCGGTCAGGTTCACGTTCAACTCGGTGGCGATGGTCGGCAACGCCACCCCGAGGTTGGAGAACGCGAGCCACACCAGCGTGGCCGCGGTGCAGAGGCTGATCAGGGCGGCCCGTCGGGACGGCGATGACCGGCGGGACCGGGAGCGCATGACCGGACAATATAGGAAAAGATCCTATAAGGTGTCTGAAACTAGGTATCGCCTGTTAGTCCGGGTGGTGGGCCGTGTCGGTGGTCGGCCACGGTGGCTCTCTGGCGCCGAACCGCTGCGGCCGGGATCTGGCGGCGGTAGCGCGGTGTCGGCAGGGATTACGAGGTCGGCAACCCCGGCGACAAAAGTGGTCGTGACCCGCAATTGACGGTCGCTCGAACAGCCACGGCGGGTGCGGCAGCCGCTACCCACGGGAGAGATTTTGGTGGAGGAGCGAAACCCGCCTGTGGGTCCTTTAGCAACCACCCTGTCTGGATGCTAATGTCCTCATCTTCGCACTCGTGAAATGGAGTTAACCCGAGCATGGCGCGACAGGTAATCACCCAACTGATTGACGACCTAACCGGTGATGAGGCCGACCAGACGATTGAGTTCGGTCTCGACGGCAGGGCGTACACCATCGAACTATCGGATGAGAACGCATCCACGCTTCGGCAGGCGCTTGCACCCTATATCGCCGTTGGTCAGCGCGTCGGCAGGGCCAGTGGACACGGTGGGATCACGAGGGCGGTGCGGGGAGCCGCCGCGACCGCCCAGCGTTCCACCCGCGCGCGTAACGAGGAGATCCGGGAGTGGGCGCGGGCCAACGGATATCAGGTGTCGGATCGCGGGCGTATCCCGGTTGGCGTGATGGAGGCGTACGACAAGCGGTGAATGGCTGGCCGTCGGTCAGCCAGCATTGGCCACGGTTGAGCTAGCCCGACACAGCATGAAGGGCCCCGATCCGGGGCCCTTCGCTGTGTCCCGTCCGCGTTAGTCCGGGATGCGAAGCCCGGGCGTCCGACATGTGAAGCCTGTTCGTCCGGAGAAGGGGCTCTACCATCGGTTGGCGTCTCCGCGTGGGACATGCCGCCGTCGGTGGGGTCACGTGTGGTCGCCGTCGGCCCCAACCTCGGGCTCGAAAGGAACTGACCATGGGAAGTGAGCTGGCCGAGATTCTCGACGCGGTCGCTGTCGGGCGCTTTCCATCACCAGATGGCGGGACGACCGTGGTGCCGCAGCCCTCCGACCGCGATGCCGGGGTGATCGCGTTCACCGCCCACTCCGTGGTGTTCACCGACGAGGATCCGCGCTGGGTCCGTGCAACTCTGGCCGCTCTCGACTGCGACCGCCTGGCAGCCACGATGCATCCACACTTCCTGGGTGCGCTGCTCGAGCGCACCGGGCGTTCCATGGACACGATCGACCTACTGACGGTCGCGAGCCCGCTGGCAGGTGCACCCCCGCTGCAGCTCACCGAGCTCACCGACGCCGCCCATCCCCGGGTAGCCCGGGCACACCAGCACCGCGACGACGTCCAGGTCTGGGTAGCCGTTGGGGGAGTGGTCATCCTTGGCCGGGGCGTGGCAGGTCGGTGGGAAGCAGCGATCGAGGTTGACGAGGGGCGGCGGGAAGCGGGCCTCGGGCGGGCGTTGGCGAGGGCTGCTCGGCACCTGGTGCCGACCGGGCAGCCGGTCTGGGCGCAGCAGGCCGCGGGTAACGCCCGCAGCGTGCGGGCGTTCCAGGCGGCGGGGTTCCGACCGGTCGGCGCAGAAGCGCGGCTCTTCGAGAGGTAGCGACGCGCAGGACGGACGGGGGTGGCCTCGTGTCGGAGGGCACTTCCGGACACGGGCAGTCGACGCAGCGGGCGGCTGTCGCGGCTGACAGGACGATAGGTCCGCGCCCGTGTGGGCGTCCGTTGTGATCTTCGCCCTCGGTGACATAAACGACAGTGTCGTAGCTGCGAGCATTCGCGACACGGGTGTTGGCAGGGATACCGAACGTGAGCGTAAGATCGACTCTGCGCTGAGAAACGTGTGTTAGCTGCAGCCCAGCACATCGAACGCACGTTGGCAGCCAAGGTGGGTGGTGGTGGGGCGAGCGTCTGACTCGCTCTGTTCGAGCAGCTGGGCGCCGGAGCCAGGCCGCGGCGGGGGCTCGATGCACTCGGCGAGCTACCACGGATTCATGGTGCTGACCGTGGTTCCGGCGTTGCTGGGCGCCGGGCCCGAGGAGCCACGCCCGAACCGGTGGCACCGAGTGGGGCGAGGGCAACAGCGGTGCCGGTCACCGCGATCCCAGTTCCGGGTCGAGCGGGGATTCCGACGGTGAGCAGACTTGGACGGCCCATCTCCTGACCCTGGTGCACAGTCACCGTTGTGGGGGTCGTCACCAGCCCCAGTTCGCGCAGGTAGCCACCGAGCGCCGCAGCTGCCGCACCAGTGGCGGGATCCTCCACGACCCCCCCGGGTGGAAAGGGGTTCCGCACGTGGAACACCGTTGCCGATTCCCGGTGTACCAGGTTGATGGTTGTCCAGTCCCGCTCGGCCATCAGCTTGGCCAGCGCCGCCATGTCGTAGTCCAGGTCAGCCAGACGTGCTCGGCTTCCAGCGGCGACAATCGGGTGCCACGCCCCGGCGAAGGCGACCCGTGGCGGTAGCGTCGCCTCCAGGTCGCCCGATGTCCAGCGCAACGCCTCCAGTAGCGACGCAAGGTCGTCGGCGGCGATCGGTCGGGTCTGTGGTGTGACGCTGACCAACGTCGCGGTGACGACTCCCTCCGCCGAAACCGTGGTGGAAACCTCAACCGCCCCGGCGCGGGTACTCAGGTGCAACACTCCCGGGCCGTGTCGCTCGGCGTACGCGACGGCGGACGCGATGGTCGCGTGGCCGCAGAACGGGACCTCCGCTTTTGGGCTGAAATAGCGGACCACGAAATGCCCCTGATCGCCGGGCACGAGGAAAGCCGTTTCGGAGTACCCGACCTCGGCCGCTACGCGCTGCATCTCAGAGTCGTCAGCCCCGGTGGCATCCAGCACCACACCAGCTGGATTGCCGCCGCCTGGGTCAGTGGTGAACGCGGTGTACCGAAGAATTTGCATGATCAGAATTCTAAGGGATGTCTCCTAACTCGGCGAAGGCTTGCCGCTCACAGCGCTGGTGCCATCCGGCGAGGACTATGTTGTGGAGGTTGGCGATGCCAGCAGCGGTGTCGGCCAGGTGCGAGAGCGTGGCGAGGCTCCCAGTCATGGTTTCGAGCTCCTGTGAGCTGCCCGAACGGCGCCGATGACCCGACCAGTACGGTGCGGCCCAGTATCGACCGCCCCGTTCGACGTGCCAACCAAAGCCAACACGACTTCATCACCGCCGTGAACGGCAGCCTCCGAAGACGCAATGACCCCTGCGGGCACGCGCGCCCTGCGCGGGATTCGACCCCGCACGGCCTGTTGCCCGAGGTCGCGAGCGACCGGCTTGCTATCAGATTTGACGTTGCATCGCATCGACAGTGTGGATTTGATGTCGTCCTGAGGATTCCGAAATACTCGGCGCAAGGGAGACTCCGGAGTCGTAGCAGGCACTGCTTTGATCCACTTCGACTGACTGAGCCCGCTACCAATCAGCTCTCTATGCTGGGGGACGCACATGTCTGGTGAGCAAGCTGAGCACAACGTTCACGCGATAAGGGAGTTCTTGCTATCCCAGGTTGTGGACCTACTCGGTGTTCCTCGGGACTCCGTGGATCGCTCAGCCCCGTTGCATCGGTACGGCTTGGACTCGCTGAAGTCGATGAGGCTCGTCAACGCACTGGCCGAGTTTCTCGGCCGGCCCGTGCCGGTCACGCTCCCCTGGGATCACCCCACCCTGGAAGACCTATCCGTCGCTCTAGCGCGCGGGCTGCAGGACGAGGGCCATGCCAGCGTAGCGAATACACAACACCGAGCGGCGAATGCTGCGGCACCTGAACCGCTCGCGCTTGTGGGGATCGGCTGCCGGCTACCCGGGGCGGCGGACCCGGCGGCGTTCTGGCGCTTGCTTGTCAACAGGAACGACGCTGTGCGGCCGGTCCCGCAGCGTCGGCGTGACCTGCTCGGCGGGACGGAAATCGACGACGCGTCATTTCGCTGGGGCGGCTTCCTTGATGACGTCGACCTGTTCGACCCCCTATTCTTCGGCATTTCGCCGCGTGAAGCTCGGGTGATTGATCCACAGCAGCGGCTTGTTTTGGAGCTCGCCTGGGAAGCACTGGAGGACGCTGGCATTGCGCCCGGTACCCTCACCGGAAGTGACACAGGAGTCTTTGTTGGCTCCAGCTGGAGTGACTACTCAGCGCTGGCGCACCAGGCGGCACCGCACCTCGAAATCGGACCGCACGTGGCGACCGGAATGCACGACAGTATTATCGCAAACCGCGTCTCATACGCGCTCGGCCTACAGGGCCCCAGCCTGGCGGTGGACACTGCCTGTTCGTCCTCGCTGGTCGCGGTCCACCTCGCCTGCCAGTCGTTGTGGTCGGGCGAGAGTGACCTAGCCCTGGCCGGCGGTGTCACTCTTAATCTCTTCGGACCGCATTACCTGGCCATGAATGAGATAGGCGCTCTCTCGCCGGACGGCCGGTGCAAGGCCTTCGACGCGCGTGCCGACGGTATGGTGCGGGGCGAGGGAGCTGCCCTCGTCGTCGTGACGCCCCTGCGGTTGGCATTGGAACGGGGGCTACCTGTCTACTGTCTGATCCGCGGCAGTGCCGTCAACAACGACGGACTGAGCAACGGACTCACCGCCCCGAACCCCGGCGCCCAAGAAGCCCTCCTACGGTCTGCGTACCAACGGGCTGGCCTTTCGCCGTGGCTGGTGGACTACGTCGAGTGCCACGGCACAGGAACGCCGTTGGGTGACCCCATCGAGGCCAAGGCCCTGGGCGCGGTGCTCGGTCGCGACCGTGAGCCCGGTGATGAACTGCGTATCGGCTCGGTCAAAACGAACATCGGCCATCTGGAGCCGGCGGCCGGCATCGCCGGCCTCGCAAAGGTCGCCCTGGCGATCCGTAACGGCGTCCTGCCCGCCAGCCTGCACTACAGCCGGCCCAACCCTCAGGTTCCGTTCGCCGAAGGTAGCCTGCGCGTCCAGGACGCGACTACCACCTGGCAACGCCGCTCAACGCTGCGGCGCGCGGGAGTCAGTGCCTTTGGTTTCGGCGGGACGAACTGTCACCTGGTGGCCGAGGAACTACCGCAGTCCGAGGCGGCCCTACTGCTGCTAGCCGCCGATTCCGAGCAGGATCTCGCCGACCAGGTAGCAGTGCTGCGCGCCAGCCTCGCCGACGACCAGATCGACCTTGCTACGGCCTGCCGGCAAGCGCTTGACACGCTGGGCGCCGGCCGCTTTCGGTTGTCGGCCGCCGCACGCACGACAGCCGAGTTGCGAGCGCAGCTAGACGCGTACGCCAGCGGCCAGTCCTGGCCGGGACTATCAACGGGGAACGACGCTGTTCGGCGACCCCGAGTCGCCTTTCTCTGCTCCGGAACCGGCTCCCAGTGGTTCGGGATGTGTCGGCAACTTCTAGCCAGCATGCCCGCGTTCCGCCGATCACTGGTACGGGCGGCCGAGCGGATCGAACAAGTCCTCGGCGTCTCGGTGCTCGACCGGCTGTTCGACGATGAACCGCGAGCCCGACTCGACGATATGGAAGTCGTCCAGCCAATGCTGTTCTGCATTCAGGTCGCGCTGGCCGATGCGTGGCGTTCGCTCGGTGTGGAGCCCGATCTAGTAATCGGCCAGAGCGTTGGCGAGTTCGCAGCGGCCCACCTCGCAGGTGCGCTCAGCCTCGAAGACGCGGCCTTGGTCGCGGCTACCCACGCACGGCTCGTGCAGCGCTCGGCCGTAGGTCAGGGCGACAGCCTGGTCGTCGCAGCCGCCCCCGACGTTGTTGCTGGGGAGCTAGCAGCAGACGAGGGATCGCTCACGCTGGCCGGACGCCTCGGCCCCGCCTCCACCCTGGTTTCCGGGGATGCCGCCGCGATCAGCGCGTTGACCGACCGGCTCGCAGCAGCGAACATCGTCTCCCACCGGGTCCGCATGGGCTATGCAGCTCACTCGCCGTTGATGGACCCAGTGCTCAGACCACTGCGATCAGAAATCGACGGAATCGTCGCACGCCCAGCCCACTTGACAATGATCTCGACGGTCACCGGGAAAGAAGTCGACGGTGAGTCCTTGGGTCCGGACTACTGGCTGAACAACGTCCGTCAGGAAAGCCGACTCACGGCGGCCCTGGACACCATGGCGGCGTACGACGTCGACGTAGTAGTGGAGCTCAGTCCACATCCGGTGTTGCTGAAGGGAGTACGTGAAAGCCTCGACGGTGAACGGAAACGCCCGACCCGGTGCCTGGCGTCGCTGCAGCGCGGAACGGATGACGCGTGGAGCATGCTTGCCTCGTTGGGTGACCTGCACACCGCAGGTCAGGAAGTTGCCGCAGGACCGTTCCTGTACGCACCACGCGGCCGTCATGCCGAGCCTCGCGTGGCAATCGGCCCCGAGGTAGCACAGGCCGCCGAGACCCCCCTTTCGCTGCTGCCCATAACGGCTCATTCCGCAGCGGCGCTACGGGACACCTGCCGAGGACTGTCCAACCATGTCGAGCGGGATCCCACCCTGTGGGTTCCGGACTTGGCGTACACCCTGGCGACCCGGCGCACCCCACTTTCTCACCGGCTTGCCCTTGTGGTGCATGGTCGCGACGACCTGCTCGACCGACTGGCGCAAATAGCTGCTGGCAACCCGGGCCCCGGCACCGTTGAGGGCACGGTGGCTGGTGGCGGTGCCCGCCGCATAGCGTTCGTGTTTTCCGGTGCAGGCACCCACTGGGCCGGTATGGGCCGAGCCTTGATGGACCAGCATGCGGGATTCCGGGCATCGATGCACGAGTGTGACGCGGTGCTCCGCGAGCTCGTTGGCTGGTCGGTGATCGAAGAGCTCAGCCTACCGGCGGAGCAATCCCGCCTGGACGAATTTGACGTCCAGCAACCGGTGCTGTTCACGCTACAAGTCTCCCTGGCACGGCTCTGGATGGAACTCGGCGTCAAGCCAGAGGTGTTCGTTGGACACAGTCTGGGCGAGGTCGCCGCCGTTTGCGTGGCGGGTGGGCTGTCCTTGCGCGATGCCGCCCGGGTCGTCGTCGCCCGCTCCGACCTCATGCAGCATCACGCGGGGCAGGGGGCGATGACCGCGGTCGAGGCCGGACCAGAGGAAGTCGCCCCGTTCCTCGTTCCGTATGGCGGACGCGTAGCCATTGCGGCAGTCAACAGCCCCATTAGCTCCACAGTTTCCGGCCCTTCCGAGGAAGTCCGGGCCGTGGAGGCAGCGCTGAGTCGGGCCGGAATCTCCAGCCGGACCTTGCGCATCGATCGAGCAGCTCACGGCCCTGCCATGGATCCGCTGCTGGCGCCGCTGCGCGAGGCGCTAGCCGACATCGAGCCCCGCGTGTTCCAGGCCAGGCTCCACTCGACGGCGCTCGACGGTGTGATCGATCCGGTGGTGGACGCGGACTACTGGGCGCAAAACCTTCGCAATCAAGTACGCTTCGCGCCGACGGTGGCCGCTCTGGCCAGCACGGGCGTAGACACGTTTATCGAGATCAGCCCACACATGGCACTGCGTGTCGCGATCGAAGAGATCACTCAGGCGCAGGAGTCCCCTGTCCTCGTGATCGACTCCATGCGTCGCGGGCAAGATGACAATCGCGTTCTGCTGGACGCGGCAGCATCGCTGTTCGTGCGCGGAGTCCCGCTCTCGCTTGCGGCGCTCTTCTCATCGAGCGCGCAGGTTGTCGAGACGCCACTCGTGAGCTGGCAGAGGAATCCATACTGGCTGGACGGTGTACCTGACCACCCGCCGCACCCGCCTGTGGTGCCCGCTGCGGTGGCTGTCGCCGCCCAGCCCACCAGGGCCCCTGACGAAAGTACCACTGCACCGACAGCAGAAATCGCAGAAGTCGCCATCGTTTCCGAGATCGCCGAAGTGCTGGACATATCGGTTGACACCATTGCCCAGGATGCCCGGCTGCAGGACTTTGGACTCGACTCCATGCTCGCGATTCGACTGAGTAGCAAAGTAAATGCGCGGTTCGGCTGCCATGTTTCAGTGGTGGAGTTTCTCAAGAACCGGACAGTCGGAGAACTCACCGCCCGCATCGCCGCACTTGTCGGTGCGGGCGCTTCCACCGTCGGCGAGGAACACGCCCGGCCGCGGCACGTAGCCATCGCGGACGAGCTGTCCGACGCCGACGCCGAGGAACTGCTTGATGAATTGGCAGAACGTGGGCTCCTGGAACCCGCTTCCCCGCAGGCTGTCGCGGTGCAACCGCGGGAAGAGCTACGGGCGGTGCTAGAAAACACCCGATCCTTCGCACTCGCGCCGGCCGCACACGGCCAGGCCGCCATTTGGTTCATGCAGCAGCTGTCACTCGACGGCGCCGCCTACAACCTGATGTTTGGTGCCCGAGTGTTCTCGTCGATCGATGAGGACGCCCTACGTCAGGCCGTAGCCGCAGTGGTGGAGCGACATCCGGTACTGCGTACGGCCTTTGTTGAAGCCGGTGGCCGCCCCTACCAGCTAATAAAGGCGGATCCCGGATACGAGTTCGACACTGTCGACGGTACGGGGCTCGACGACGCAGCCCTGACCGACCTCTTCGCCGAATACGGCCACCGGTCCTTCGATCTTGACAATGGTCCGCTGCTTCGGCTGGTGCTGGTCAACCGTGGTGAGGCAGACCACGGCCTGCTACTGGTCATTCATCATGTGGCAGCTGACGCGGCGTCGGTGGACACCGTGGTACGCGATCTACGGGTGTTCTACGGCGAGGCACAGCGCGGAGAACTGCTCCCTCAGGGGCCGGAGAAGCCGTACACCGAGTTCGTGGAGTGGGAACGCGAGTGGCTCGGCAGTCCGGCGGCCGAGACGGCTCTGCGTTGGTGGTCGGACCAATTGGCACAGCCCCCGACGAACCTTGACCTTCCGGTCCTACCAACGCCAGATGCGGCTGCCGACCAGCGATCACCTATTGTGCGCGATGGTGCGGTGAGCTACGTGGGGGAGGACGCCACCTTCCGGTGGGACGCGACTGATGCTCGCCGGTTGAAAGACTTCGCCGCGCGTGCCGGCGTCTCGGTTAGCACCCTAGTCACGGCCGCCTTCTTCGCCACTCTGGGCCGGGTGACCGGGGAAAGCGACATCATCCTCGGCACCGCTGTGGCCCAGCGCGGCGACACGTGGCGCGAGTCCGCGGTGGGGTACTACCTCAACACCGTCCCAGTCCGCGCCCGCCCCCGTCCGGACATCACCTTTGACGCGTTGCTAGGTGAGGTTCACAACTTCGCCCTCGGCATGCTGGAACACATGAACTACCCGCTGGACCTGCTCATCTCGACGCTAAAGCCACCGCGGGAGAAAGGCCGCACACCGTTGTTCGACATCGCTATCAACTGGCTCTCGGGTAACGCATTCACGTACGTAAACACGCTGTTTCACGGTATCGGCGGGGCGGCCTGGCCTGCCGGCCCCCTACCGCTGGTCCCGCTGCCTCTCCGGCGGCACATCGCCAAGTTTGATCTGGAAATCACAATGGCCGACATCGCCGACGAGGTGGTTGGTCAGGTGCAGTTCAAATCCGCCGTCCTGGAAAGAGAGACCGTGACGACATTGTTGGAGTACTTCCATCGACTGCTGATGCAGGCGATTGACCGACCCAATGTGCCGCTGAGTGACCTCGTGTTGGACGCCTCGGGCGAGCAGGCGACGTCATGACGATCTCACCGACGCTTCACAGCGGCTTCCTCGCCCACGCAGCCAAGCATCCGGAAACGGTCGCCGTATTCTCAGCGGCCGGTGAACTCACCTACGGTCGGCTTGACCAGACCTCGGCGGCGCTGGCGGAGCGGTTGTCGGCCTTGGGCGTTGGTCCGGGCGTGCCGATCGGGGTCTGCGTCGAACGTACGCCGGACCTGCTTGTCGCCATCCTGGGGGTGCTGCGCGCAGGTGCTTGCTATCTGCCCCTCGATCCTCAATACCCAGCGAGTCACCTCGCTTTTATGGTGGCTGACAGCGAGACCCGCCTAGTCGTGACCACACGGGCCTCCAGGGACACGTGCCCGGATGGCTGCACCCCGCTCGTCCTGGAAGAAGTCGAGCTGGAAGAAGTCGAGACGGTGGCCAACCCGTCGCCGGTGGCTTCGGTTCCGGACGACTCTGCCTACGTCATCTACACCTCTGGCTCGACTGGCGTACCCAAGGGAGTGCCGATCAGGCACAGCAGCTGTGCCGCAATGCTTGGCGAAGTGGACCGAATCTTTGCGGACTGCGACATGAGTGGCATCGCCGCCGTCACCTCGGTCTGTTTCGACCTATCGGTCCTGGAGATCTTCTCAGCACTCAGCCGCGGGCGGTCGCTGGTGTTGGTCGACAGCGCCGCGCACCTTCCGGAGAGTTCCCATGCCGAGCGGGTGACACACGTCAGCACGGTCCCGTCCGCGATGACCAGCCTGCTTGACGCGCAAGCGGTTCCGGCCGGGCTGCGGACAGTGGTGCTGGGCGGTGAACCCGTACGTCGGAGCCTGGTAGACCGAATATACCGTGAGACCAACGTCGACTTCGTCTTTAACGGCTATGGCCCGACGGAAGGAACGGTCTTCTGCACCTTCAAGCTCGTATCCCCGGACGAGTCTGGCGAGCCGTCAATCGGTACACCATCCTTGACTGCTCGCGTCTATGTGCTTGACGAGGAGTTGCGGTCGTCGCCCGTCGGCGAGCCGGGTGAGCTATATCTGGGCGGCGATGGATTGACCTGGGGCTACCTCAAACGACCTGGGTTGACCGCAGAACGATTCGTACCCGACCCACAGATGGCGGGTGAGCGTATCTATCGAACCGGCGACATCGCCAGGCTAACCGAAGCCGGTGAATTCGAGTTCATCGGACGTTCCGACCACCAGGTGAAGGTTCGCGGGAAGCGCGTCGAACTAGAAGAGGTCGAGGCACGGCTGACCGACTGCCCCGAGGTGCGGATGGCAGCGGCTGTCGTGCGCGAACCGGCGGCAGATACGAGAACCCTGATCGCATATGTTGTACCGGCCGGCGCCATCGCCGACGAAAACGGACCGTGGCTCGATACCAACTTGCAGACAGTAATCAGACAAAAGCTCGGTGCCATGCTGCCTGACTACATGGTCCCCGAAACGATTGTCTTCCTACCCGCGCTCCCGCTGTCGCCAGTTGGAAAGCTGGATCGGACAGCGCTACCCAGGCCACCTGCCGTCGAGGCGATGCCCGTGGGAGACTACGCCACCACCGACACCGAACGAGCCCTTGCCGAGATCTGGGGCGCCCTGCTGGACCGGTCGCCACGATCCATCGGTATGCGTGACACACTTTACGATCTTGGTGGCAACTCTTTGCTGCTGGTGCGGCTCGCCAGGCAGATAAGTAAGCGCTTCAGCCGCAAGGTTGGAGTGGCGGATCTATTCCGGTTCCGGGACATCGACTCGCTCGCGAAATGGCTCGAGGATGAGAGCGGAAGTAGCCCGGAGGTCATCGAGCAGGCACGACGTCGCGCAAGTATAAGACGCTCGGTGGTGCGCGGCCAAAACCGATCATCGAGCACCTGACCGACCTACCGTAAACCCCATGCCTGTATTAGCTGGAGGCCATATTCATGAGTGAAGCCGTTGAGCAGAGCTACGAACCGGGCGACGTCGCCATCATCGGCGTCTCGTGCAGGTTCCCTGGTGCGCAAAATAAGGATCAGTACTGGGAGAACCTTGTCGGTGGGTGCGAAGGAATTTCTTTCTACACCAAGGATGAGATCGAGGTTGACGAGGCACTAATTAACAACCCGGCGTACATACGGGCCACCGGCGCGCTCGAGGGGTACGACCAGTTCGATCCTACCGTGTTCGGTATTGGAGATCGAATGGCAACGGCGATGACGCCGGAGAACCGGGTCTTCCTTGAGGCGTCCTGGGAAGCGATGGAGGACGCCAGCTACGATCCTGAGCGGGTCCGTGGCGAGGTAGGCGTCTACGCCTCGGCAAACCCACAGAGCGCTGCCCTCTATAGCGCGCCGCCAGACTGGGTATCGGTAGGCCCGGAGGTGATTGACCGTAGTAATGCCTGGCTACCGGACACGATTACCTCAAATGTTCTGTACTATCTTGGACTGACTGGTGAGGCGATCACCGTAACTGCGGTGTGCTCCGGCTTTCACTATGCGGTGCACCTGGCCTGCCAATCACTTTTGCTAGGTCAGACCGACATGGCCATCGCGGGAGGCGTCATGGTTCGGTTGCCTCATCGCCGTGGCTACCTGTGGGAGGAGGGGCGGATTCTCTCCCATGACGGCCATTGCCGTCCCTTCGATGCGCAAGGCACCGGATCGGTACTGGCCAGTGGAGTCGCGGCGCTCGTACTCAAGCCGCTGCGACAGGCCGTCGCTGACCGCGACCACATCTACGCAACGATCAAAGGCACGGCGATCAACAATAACGGCGTGAGTGCCATGGCGTATGGGCTTGCACAGCCCGAACGGCTCAGTGCCTGCATCGCCAGTGCGATGCAGGCTGGCGACGTAGCCCCCGACACGGTTTCCATGTACGAGGCCAATGGGTTCGGCATACCCGTTACGGACTCGCTCGAGGTGCGCGCCGCGCACCTGGCGTTCGGTAAACAGTCCGGCACCTGCTCGATCGGTTCGGTCAAAGGCAATATTGGGCATGCTGGGGTGGTCGCGGGGGGCTCCGGCGCGGTGAAAGCGGCACTCGCGCTATACCATCGAACGCTTCCGCCAACCATTAACCTGACCGAGATCAACGAAGAACTCGACTTCCCACGCACCCCCTTCTTCCCGCAGCTGGAGCTCGCCGCATGGGAGCCGGAGTGCGGTATCCGGCGCGCCGGCGTCACCGCGATAGGTGGCGGCGGATACAATGCGCACCTGGTTTTCGAGGAACCGCCAGCCATGGCCGAGCGGCCAAAAGAGGCTAAGCGGCCTCGACTTATCACGCTCTCCGCATTCGATGACGAAGGGGTGGCCCGCCAACGGGCGGCTCTGTCGTCTTGGCTCGCAGAGAATCCCGACGCTCGGCTCGATGACATGGCCTTTAGCCTCAACCTTGGACGAAAGGCGCTGTCGTCCCGTTGGGCGGCCGTAGTCAGCACCCGTGACGAACTGCGCGACGTGTTGTCGGATGAAGGTAGGGGCGGGCAGGTGGTCACCTCCGGCCAGACGGGTCGCGTCGACCTGGCGCGCTTTCGACGTACCGAGGATGGGCTCGCTCTCCACCGCAGCGATGAGATGCGCGATGTTCAGGCGCTAACCGAACTTGCTGCAGCATGGGTGCAGGGGGAACGCGTGAACTTTGAGTTGTTGCACGCCGACGAACGCAGCCACCGTATTTCTTTGCCCAGCTACCCGTTCGCGCGCCGACGGTTCTGGCGCGCCGACTGGTGACCGCCGCCGATCCAGGTCGTGTGGGTCAAGATGGGAGCCCGACCTTGACCCGCACTATCGACCTAGCCGACCCCGCCACCTTTGCCACCCATGATTTGACCAATTTCTGGCAGCGGCTGCGGGACGAAGAGCCGATCTACTGGAACCCGCCGACAGGCGGTCGTCGAGGCTTCTGGGTGCTGTCCCGGCACGCAGACATTCTCGAGGTATACCGTGACGACATCAACTTCACCTCGGAGCGCGGCAATGTGCTCGTGACGTTGCTGGCAGGCGGCGACGCGGGCGCTGGCCGGATGCTGGCCGTCACCGATGGGCCACGCCATGCGGAGTTGCGCAAGCTGCTCTTACGAGCACTAGGGCCGCGAGTGCTCGGGCCGGTCTGTAGCGCTGTGCGGACTAACACTCGGCAGATGATCGGGGAAGCAGCGGCCAGTGGGGAATGTGACTTTGCAACCGACGTTGCCAGTCGCATTCCTATGATTACGATCTCAAACTTACTGGGGGTTCCTGAGGCGGACCGCGCAGCTCTATTGAAAATGACGAAGACGGCGCTCAGTGCTGACGACGAGAGTGTTAGTGAGACAGAGTCCGAGGTGGCGCGTAGCGAGATTCTGCTCTACTTCCAAGACCTCGTGGAATTCCGGCGAAAGAAGCCTGGCGAGGACGTTGTTAGTATGCTGGTGAACAGCTCAATCGATGGGGTTCCCCTCTCGGATGACGACGTCGTGCTTAACTGCTACAGCCTGATCATCGGTGGCGATGAAACTAGTCGACTAACTATGATAGATAGCATCTACACCCTAGCTGCGAACCCCGAGCAGTGGATGCGGCTCAAGGGTGGACGATGCGATATCGATAAGGCGGTAGACGAGGTGCTGCGCTGGGCCTCTCCGTCAATGCACTTTGGACGAACTGCGGTGCGGGAAACTGATATCCACGGAGAGTGGATTCGTGTTGATGACATTGTGACCCTGTGGCACGCCTCCGGTAATCGTGATGAGCGGGCCTTCAGCCAGCCAGAAGTGTTTGATCTGGGACGCGCCCCTAACCGGCATCTTTCGTTCGGTCATGGGCCGCACTACTGCATCGGTTCCTACCTTGCCAAGGTCGAGATATCGGAGCTGTTGATGGCCCTGAGAGATCTGACTCGTGGCTTCGAGATAATTGGCGAGCCACAACGTATCCGGTCGAACCTTCTTACTGGCTTCTCCACTATGCCAGTCCGTTTCGTATCTGCTTGAACTGGTCGTATCTGCTTGAACTGGACTCACACGCGACGCACTAGAAGGGTAGAGAATGATTGGCAACCCCTTCGATCGGGGCGACGGTAGGTGGCAGGTCGTAGTTAACGACGTAGGTCAGCACGCTCTGTGGCGGCCCTTTTTGGAGGTGCCGACCGGCTGGCGAGTTGTCCTGCATGACGCCGACCGCGACGCAGCCCTTGACTACGTTGAGCGAAATTGGATTGATCTGCAGCCTGCGGGTCCCAGCAAACGGAGAGAAGTGAGGTAGTGCCTATCGCGCTAGTCAACGACATCAGGTTGCACTACGAGGTATTCGGCGCTGGCGAACCCGTCGTGCTGGTCAGCGCTGCAGGCGCCTCCGGACGGTCCTGGCTGATCCATCAGGTGCCGGCGCTGCTGGAGAGCGGCTATCAAGTCTGTGTCTATGACAGCCGAGGTATTCCGCCCAGCGATGAATGCCTCGGCGGCTTCGCCATCGAGGACCTGGTGTCCGACCTCGTAGCGCTGCTGGAGTTCCTAGACTTCGGCCCGGCTCGCCTTGTCGGCACCTCGATGGGTGCATACGTGGTGCAGGAGCTAGCCCTGCGACGGCCGGAGCTGGTGCGGCAGGCGGTGTTGATGGCCTGCCGGGCCCGTTCCGACATGTTGCGGACGCAGTTGGCGCGTTCCGAGATCGAGTTAGCGGAATCTGGGGTGACGCTGCCGCCCTCGTACCGCGCCGTCGTTCGTGCCCTGCAGATGCTCTCACCACGTTCGATGGAGGACCAGGCCGCAATCAGCGACTGGCTGGCGCTGCTGGAACTCGCCCCGCCCGACGGAGCGGGAGTACGGCATCAGTTAGCCCTCCAGCCGATGCCGGACCGCCGTGCTGCCTACGCTGACATCATGGTGCCTTGTCACGTGGTGTCGTTTGCCCATGACTTGGTCGCCCCGCCCATGTACGGCGAGGAACTGGCCGAATGTATCCCCGATGCTACCTTCGACCTGGTCGGTGATGCCGGACATTTTGGCTATCTGGAGCGACCCGAGGTGGTTAACCGAATCATCACCCAGTATTTCGCGAGCAACGACGCCTCGGGTGCCAGGGGAGACACCGGTATGAGGAGGGCGCCATAGGCAGTCGGCTTACGCTGCGCTGAGTGCTGCAATGGCACTAATCTGGGTTGTCGTCGCTGGGAATGGCTTTGCTGTGCTTGTCGCTGCCGCTGGCCGGCAGCGGAAATACGGCCAGGCGACAACGGGATCGTGGGTGGGGTGACGACTCGGAATAGATATCAACCCGGTCAGGCCGGCATTGCCTGACTTGGCCTGCCTGAAGGTCTCGTTGGCGGTGGACCGGGTAGATTGAAGCTGCGTGCCTCATCCGACGTCCCGGTCGTCGTGTATACGCTGTTAATTGCGTGGTAGAGTAGGCAAACAAATGATTCTGCACGGCTACTGAGAGTCAGGCCGGGTATCGTTGCCACACCCACCCAGGATGCGCACGGGCGTTCGGAGACGATGTCGAGCCAGACGTTGTCCGGCCCGCATGTGTTCTGGCTTCTTGTAGTCCGGCACATCAGGGAAAAGCCCTCGCAGACGCCAATGAGACCCAGCATTGTGGCGATGCTCGATGTCAATAGTACCTCCGGCATGGAGGTATCGGCATCGGCAAAGAGCCGTGCATGGTTGTCCATACCGATCTGGTATCCAGCATCCAGGTCGGCCACCAAGAGGCGCCGGGTGGCCAACTGTCGAAGCGTCGCACGCCCTACGGACGCTAGCGGATCGGCCTGTGAGACGACCGCTGACATGACTACCTTCGCCAGTCGGGTGAACGAGAGTGCCTGGCCGGGCAACTCCGAGGTTACGGCGAGTTCGCACGTGCCTAAACGCAGCAGTTCGCGAACATCGTCAATCGTTCCCTCATGAATGGTGACCGCCAACCCCGGGCTCACCTCCTTCACTAGCCGTAGCACGGCGGGCACCAGATTGGGTGCGACCGAGCGGAGAACGGCCACATGGAGCATGCCGCTGGTCTCGCCCTGCCATCCCCGGCTGCGGTTGAGCATTTCCTGAGCCTGCGCCAGCAGTGCTTTCGCATCATCGAACAGGACACGGCCACTGGGAGTAAGGCTGACCCCCTTGGTTCGGTGCCGAAAGAACAGCGTGGTGTCGAGGTGTTTCTCTAAGCGCTGGATTGCCATCGACACGGCCGATTGCGAAGCATGCAGTTGCTGCGCTGCGATGGAGATGTTGCCCATCTCGGCGGAAGTAACGAAGTACCGGAGCTGGGCCAGGCTGAAGTCCGCGTGATCGGCCACTGTAACCTCCACCGCGTCAAACAGCGACGCTGTAGTCGAATCTCCCGTGCGCGGGGTTCCGGACGTTGGCACCTCCCCCGCGAACGAGGTGCCTTGTTCTATTTCATTTCGCTTTAAGCCAGCAAGATATCAGTCTTTTTCAAAGTTCAGATAGGTCTGTAATGAGCTAAGGCATCAGTGTGTATGCCCACACTTAGCTAAGTCTGCCAAGTGGTGCACCAGTCAGGGTCCTTTCGCGGGGCGGCTTTGATCGAACCCTTCAGGGGTGATAGAAAGATGTCAAAGAGTTAAGGGCTGAGCACTGACTGTCACTATTAGACATGGTGGCTGTATACACGTCAAGGCGCGATAATCCCGACTTGCTTCAGGGCTAGCCCATTTGAGGCCCGTAGGACCGAAACCTGCGGTGGCGGGGCCTGGCCAGGTCGTGATGATGTACGGCTTGATCCGCTTGGTGCAGATGTATCCGCGCTAGCTCGATTTTCACCCGGTGCAGTATGGCCTGGATTGTTCAAGGTAGTTCGCTTTCGTGCCGCTGGCGTTCGGCTGTTGCTGGTGGTGGTAGCGATGTGGACGTCGTGACGGGCGGCTCGGTGGCGTTTGGGGCGCCCGGATGTCGTCCGGGGCCGGGCCGCCCTGAGATTCGATGCGGCGGGCGGGTCGCCGGCTTTGGTGCGTAGGTGCCGAAACGCACGGCGGACGTGGATAGGTGAGAGTCGGTCGGGTGGTTACAGGTCGACCATTCCACGGATGCAGGTCGCGCTCCGTCCCCCCACCCATACGGCGTTGCCCTCCGCACTCACGGTCAGTACGCCGCGACGCCCCACCCGCGAGCCCTGCCCCGCTCGGTAGCTACTTGGTGCGGTGCCGGTGCCGATTAGCCACTGTGCGATGCCGGCGTTGAGGCTTCCAGTGACCGGATCCTCCCGCACGCCGGCGGGTGCGGCGAACGCGCGTACCTCGAACTGCAGCGGCGACCCCGCGGGATATGCGCCTACGACGCCGAGCATGAGATCACGCATCTGCTGTTCATCGGGGTCGACCGCAAGTACTTCGTCCGCCGACGCGAGCCGCACTGCTGCCCAGCCCGGGCCGTTGTCCACCCAACCGTGCGCGACGACTTGCTCAGGGCTAATCCGGAGAGCACGCACGATGTGGTCGAGGTGATCGGGGTCGAGCGGGCCGGCACGCCGTAGGGCTGGGGCGGCAAAGCTCAGGCCGGTGACGGTACGGCGGACCGTCACCGATCCGAGGCCGCACTCCTGCACCAGCACGTCGGAGTTGGGACTACCACCTGCTTCCAGCCACGCGTGTGCTGATCCCAGCGTCGGGTGTCCCGCGAAGGGAATCTCGCCACCCGGTGTGAAAATACGTAGGCGATAGTCGGCTATGACCGATGGAAGGACGAAGGTCGTTTCAGACAGGTTCGTCCATCTTGCGAACTGCGCCATGTCCTCCTCGCTAATTCCATCGCCGTCAAGCACCACCGCGACCGGGTTGCCGAGGTATGCCTCCTCCGCGAATACATCCACTTGAACGAAGCGCCGCCGCGATACGGCCATAGCGGTGTTCCTTTCCATTATGACCCCGGGGCGCCTAGACCGCCTGGCCCTCGAGGAGGATCAGGTCCATGTGTGTCTGGGCGCGCAGGGGCACGATCTCGCGGTACTCAGGGGAGTGGTACCACCGGCGAGCTTGCTCGGCCGAGGGGAAGCCCATCACCGAGAGGTGATCCGGTTGCCAGGCTCCCTCAAGTACGTCGAAATTCCCGTTTCGGATGACAAACCAGCCGCCATACAGGGCGAGCGTCGAACCCACCCTTTCCCGGTACTCGGCCATAGCCTCAGGGTCGCCGACTGCCCCGACATTGCCGATTAGAAGAGCCGTCATGGTGGTGACTCCGTTCTCGTTCATGGTGATGACGGGATGAGCGGACTCAGCCGAAAATGTCGATCTCGGCGCCGACGCCTTGGCGCTGGGCAGCCCGTACGAGGGCGAAACCCGACGCGACATCCTGGGCCGCCATACCCAACGACTTGTAGAGGGTTCGTTCGTCGCGGCCGGTGCGGCCCGGATGCAGGCCGAGAAGCACTTCTCCGATCTCGGGGAAGGACCGGTCACTTGGGATTAGTTGCTCCACAATCGGCATGCTGATCTCCGAGGACTCCCGCATGGCGGCTTCGCGGCTGTCGACGAAGATGGAGCACGATGCCACCGCCTCCGAGTCGAGCTCTCGCTTACCGGGCACCGATGAGCCGACGGCGTTAACGTGGCAACCAGGGGAAATGTCGGCTGCGGTAACCACCGGATCGCTGCAGCCTAGGGTGGTGCACACGAGGTCCGCGTCCCGCAGCGCAGCGGCCGGCGTCGGCATCAACTCGACGTCGACCTCTACCTGGGAACTGGCCCAGGCCCGAAACTGCTCGGCGTGGGCGGGAGTACGGTTCCACACTCGGATCCGGCGCAGCGTCCGGATCCGGTTAATCGCCACCAGGTGACTGCGGGCCTGCGTTCCGGTACCCAGCAGGGCCAGGTCCCCGGCCTCGGGCCGGGCAAGCGCATCGGTTGCTACGGCGGAAGCTGCGGCCGTCCGCAGAGCCGTGACCGCTGCGGCGTCGATGAGGGCCAGCGGTATTCCGGTGTCGGGGTGGAAGACGAGGATCGCACCCACGTGCGACGCGAGGCCGCGCTCCACGTTGTTGGGCACGTGCAGTACGGCCTTGAGTCCGTAGCCTGAGTCGACCTCGCCGGTGACATGACAGGGCATTGACGCGAAGAGTGACGCGTCGTTGGCGTAGCCCAGGACCGTACGCACCGGTTGCACCACGCCACCGCCGCTGTACCGACGCATGACCTCCGCGACGACCTGGTATGCGTCAGCCGGCGAATATAGCTCTAGCACTTGTTTGCCATTCAGTAGCAGCATCGACTTGCTCCTAACAGGTTCGGGGAGTGAACCATCCGGCAAACTCCTGGTGGGTAGATAGATAGCGGTGCGCGCTCGTGCTCCCGGACGTGGAGTCCGGGTGTAGGCTCGCGTCCCGGGTAATCGGGATTTCAGACTGCTCCGTTCGACTCTGTATCTGACGTGGCTAAGTCCGATCGGACGAACACTGACCAAACCATGCGGATGAATCTTGTACGGGTGATGAACTCCAGGCCGTACCTCTGTGCGGCGGGTGCGGTGGTGAGTGCCAGGTCAACCCGCCCCTCCGCAGCGGCGAGTGCGGCCGCGCTGGTCGAGTCCGTGGGCACCACCACATGGGTATCGGAGCCGGATAGCAGTTGTCCGATGATGGGTACGGGTGACGGGTGACTCGCGATGGTGGGTGACGGCGGTGGGGTCCCGGCGCCGCGCGGCTTCGCGATACCGTACATTGGGGTGTCTAGGACGAACACCATGGATAATTGCAGGTCTGGGTCCATGTAGAATTCGTGTACGGCTTTGTATGCGTTGGCCACGACTAGATGTGTTACCAGCCGTGCTCGAAGCGCGACACCGGCCTTTTCGTAAGTGTCGTAGAGGCGTACTCGGGGCGACCCGCTGTCGGCCTTTCCGGAGTCAAGTTCTCCAAATCTGCTGGCTAGCGTTTTCGCGGCCAGCTCACTACTTGTGCCGGGTGGGCCCAACGTGCCCATTGTGGGGGTTTCCACCATACGGGTGGGCATGAGGGTGAGGAAACAGGGTAGCGACGTCGTTTGCATGGTCACGGTGTCTCCATGACGGAAGTGAGCCAGTCCGCGTGCGTACCGCCTGGCATAGTTGTCACGGCCGCATACAGCGCATTGATCTCTGCGGTTACTGGACCGATCGCACCGGTGCCGATGTCACGTCCTGCTACGGCGAGGACGGGCACTATTCCTTTTCCGGTTGAGCAGAGAAACACCTCATCCGCGGAAAACAGGTCAGCCGGGCTGACAGGCTGCTCGGTAATGGGCAGGCCCGCTTCACGGGCGAGGGTGAGTAGTGTGTCCCTGGTGATGCCGGGCAGCAGGTCTCCGGTCGTCGGGGGAGTAACCAGCTGGCCATTGCGGACTATGAAGAGGTTGGCGGTTGTCGCCTCAGCCACGTTGCCCGAGTGGTCGAGCAAGATGGCGTCGTCCTGTCCCGCAGCGCGCGCCTCGTCGCTGGCGAGCGCACCGGTCACATAGCCTCCGGTGATCTTTGCCTGCGCAGGCAAAGTGTCACGTGGCGGTCGCCGCCAGGAGCTGATGCCACACCGGGAGCCCTGGCCGAGCCGCTGAGCCGGTAGGGAGTAGGTGATGATCGACATCGCGTCCGACAGTCCGTTCAGGAATACGCCGGGTGGCATCCCCGGTAGCAGGGAGAGCTTGTAGGCCACCGGACGTACGTACGCGTCCTCACCATGAGCATTGCGTCGCAGCAGCTCGACGGTGAGGTCAACTAGTTCGCCGGGCTTTCCCGGCAGCGGAATCCGAAGCAGCCGGCAGCTGCGAAGCATGCGCTCGTAGTGGTCGTGTGCGCGGAACAGAAACAGGCCGCGAGCGCTACGGTATGCCCGAATACCCTCGAATATGCCAATCCCGTAATGCAGGGCCTGTGTGCTGAGCGGCAGCCGTGCCCCGGACGCCGGTACGAACTCGCCGCGATCGTAGGCCCAGTGTCCGAGCCGCAGTCCGGACGACGCTGCAGGTTCCCGGACCGCCATCACGACCTCGATGCCGCGATGTTCTTGGCCGCTTCGTCCTCGTCCGACTGGTTGGTCCGCAGGTCGATCACACGGGCAGCCTTCCAACTCACCATTGCGCCGGTACCGGTGATCGCACCCGGCGTGCCGAAGCGGACAGTCAACGGGGTGTCAAGTTCTTCGAGGCACTGCTGCACAGCACCCTCGACGCTCGGAAAGCCGGTGGTTGGGTCGGACCGTAGCAATAGCGCAACGCGGTCCACGCCAGCCTCGTCGCGCTCGATAGTGATTTGGTAGTCGCAGAAGCCACGGAATTGGCCGAGCAAAAGGTCCTCAAAGTCGTATCCGCTGACGGTGTGTCCGTTGAGAGTGAGCCGATCGTGAACTCGGCCGACGGCTTCCACCGACGGTGCGGGAACGGCGGCGGATCTGTCGGGTTGAGTCATCCGGACCAAGTCCCCCGTGCGGTATCTAATAAGGGGCTTCGCCCCCGTGTAGAGGTTGGTAACGACGAGTTCCCCGTAGCATCGGCCGCTATCGTCGAAGTCGACCGGTTCCTCGGTGTCAGGATCGATGACCTCGTAGAGGTTGATTAACGGTGCGGTTCGGAGTCGACCGTCCGAAGCTGCTGCTGCCAGCACGGAGGCCTCCTGTGAGGCATAGAGAACATTATGTACCTCGGCGTTCCAGAGCAGGCCGATATTGGCCAGTAGGCTAGGGGAGAGCAACTCTCCGGTGAGCAGCAGCAGGTCAAGGGAGAAGTCAAGACGTGGCCGCAGTCCGGCATCGATCGCTCGCTGTGCCAGATGCATGGCCATACCAGGCGTGCAAAACAGGCCGGTCAGTGGTAGGTGGCGCATCAGTTCCAGGGCCCGGTCGAACCCGACCATCGGCGAGTGCGGCCACATCTTGACGACAGTGTGGCCCAAGTTCCGGCACACATCGCCAAAGGTATCGCCGGTAGAGTGCAACTCACTCGGGCCGGAGATGCCGATGACCTGGCCGTCGCCATGCGCGCTGAAGATGTCGCGATAATACGCCGTGAGAATAGTGTTGTTGTTCAAAGAATCTATATTGGTGCGAGGGCAAGGTGTTGAGACTCCGGTGGTGCCGGTGGTTTCGTAGAAGATCCATGCTTCAGAGAGTGGCCGTGACAACAGGTTGAACTGTTCCCGCCGCAGGTCATCCTTCGTCGTGAACGGGAGGTTGCGCAGGTTAGCGGGTTGTAGAGCTGCGATCGCCTGGTCGGTTAATCCGGCCAGGCGCTCCCGGTAGAATGGGGAGTTGTCGCGGGCGAATGCGACCACCTCACGTAGTTTATGGGTCTGATGTGCTGTCAGCTTCGCCGTATCCCACTTACCTGCGATAAAGGCGTCGACTTGGTCGCGCAGCTCAACGGTGAGAGCGGCAGATTCCGGGTAGTACTGAGTGAACATTTCGATCCCCCTGTGCCAGGTCCTTTGATGGCGTGTCTGGTTCAGTGGTCTTCGAGGTCGGCTACTATCCAGTCAGAAATTAATTTCCACTTCTCGATGGCGAGTTGATGGAATGCGTTTTCCTGGTACCGCTGCAGTGCTGGTAGATCGGCCAGCACGCCGATGGCGGCGAAGTCGTAGGAGATGTCCCGGTCGACCGTGTTCCAGCCCGCGCGCCAGTCGACGAGTTCGGGTACCTGGCGGCCAACCTCATGGGCGTGCTCCACCGCCTCAGTGACTTGCTGGGAGTCGCGATCTACGCCGTCTTTGAGCTTGAAGAGTACGATGTGTGTGATCATTAACCCTTTCCCCAAACTGGCCGCTTGTGAACTGTCGAAAGGGCGTGGCGGCCTCAGTCGTGAATCTTCAGAAGTCATTATGCCGGATGATGGGTGATTAATTTATGAAGATTTCTGATGCCCTCTATCGAGCGAACTGATGATGTGAATGGGTTTACTAAATAGAGTTCGATGATACGGTTGGCCCCAGTGTCTTCTTTCTATGTCTTGCCTTTAAGGAATGGCGGCGACCATAAATTGTGTCGGTTATGAGGGGCGATTTGTCGTGTATGAGATGCAAATGAGGTCGGGGGGCATGGAGAGGTCGATCCGCAACTCGCCGCTAGCGGCGAATGACGGCGATAGTGAGCTGCACCTGGATCGGTGGCGTGAGCTGCCGCGCCGACAGACTCCCCCCTGGCCCGATCCGGCTGAGGTGGCGGCAGTGTGCGCGACGCTCGGCAAAAAGCCGTCGATAGTTATGCCGCACGAGGTCGAGGAGTTGCGCTACCGTTTGGCCGACGTGTGTGAGGGGCGTGCCTTCCTACTACAGGGCGGCGACTGTGCCGAGACATTCGCCGGGAACACCGAGAGCCACTTGTTGGGCACCACACGAACCCTGCTGCAGATGGCGATGGTGATAACGTACGGCGGCTCCGTTCCAGTGGTGAAGGTGGCACGCCTCGCCGGCCAGTATGGAAAGCCTCGATCTTCGGAGACCGATTCACTGGGGTTGCCCGCGTACCGGGGCGATATTGTCAATGCGCGGCAGGTAGCCGAGTCGGCCCGGGTTGCCGATCCGCAGCGCATGATTGATGCCTATGTGAATTCTGGGATCGCCATGAACCTGATTCGTGCCTATCCGCCGGACGACCTGACCGACCTCGAGGAGCTGGACGAGGGTGCCTATGATCTCCTCCGCGCTTCCTCGGCAGGCGCTCGCTACCAGGGTATTCTCGATGAAGTCGAACGCGCACGTCGTTTCGCCCGGGTGTGGGGGCCGACCGAGCGCCAGGCGGTGCGGGAGTCAAAGGTGTACTCCTCGCACGAGGCGCTGGTGCTCGAGTACGACCGGGCGCTAGCCCGTGTCCTAGGCGGACGGGCGTACGCGACGTCGGGCCACTTTCTGTGGGTCGGTGAACGTACCCGCCAGCTTGATCACGCGCACATTGACTTTGTCGCGCAGATCGCCAACCCGGTCGGCGTAAAGCTCGGCCCGGATGTGAGCCCGCAAACCGCGATTGAGCTGTGCGAGCGGCTCAACCCCGAGAACGTGCCCGGCCGACTCACCCTCATCAGTCGGATGGGCAGCCGCGAGGTGCGCGACGTGCTTCCAGCCATCGTCGATAAGGTCACGGCCGCGGGTGCCAAAGTCGTATGGCAGTGCGATCCGATGCACGGCAATACCGAGCAGTCCATAAACGGCTTTAAGACCCGGCATCTCGACCGGGTCATTGACGAGTTGCTGGGCTACTTCGACGTGCACCGGAGCCTGGGCACCTATCCAGGAGGCGTCCATATCGAGCTCACTGGTGAAAACGTGACCGAGTGTTTGGACGGGGCGCATGGAGTCGATAGCCGGAATTTGCCGGATCGCTACGAAACTGCCTGCGACCCACGGCTGAACCTGCGACAGAGTTACGAATTCGCGCTGCTTCTCGCCGAAATTCTACGCGGCTAACCTCGCCGTTATGGCACAGCGGGTGGTGTTCGGATCGTCCGGCGCATATACCCGTTCCCATCGCCTTGATGCGTAGGCAAGTGTCGGTCGAGCGTCTCCGGATGGAGTGGGACATTCAGAGCGCGTTGGGGATCAGGTTTGGTCGGGCGTGTCGCACAGTGGGTCCGATCGATGAGGGTGGCTCGATCGACTGACAATCATGAATAGAGCCCGGCGGTACCCATCTGACGTGACCGATGCCAAGGGGAGATCATCGAGCCGATGCTGCCGTCCCCCAGTGGATGGGCAGACCAGAGAAGCATCCCCGCCAAGCTGTCATCGACACGTGTCGTGGGGCTCCCGCGGCTACGACGTCGGCAAGGGAATCAGAAGCGATTCATCGTCACCGACATCCTCGGCCTCCTGGTCACCGTCTGGGTCCTGGCCGTGTTCTGGCAGGACCGCGACGGCGCCACGGGCGCTCTGCTCGCCACCTACGCGGCGACCCCGATTCGGCATGTCTTCGCCGACTCCGGTTTCGCCGGCCGCCTGGTGGACTGGGTCCGCGACCTGCTGTGTGCCACCGTGGAGATCGTCTGTACCCGCCGGCCAGAACGGCTTTGTCGTGTATCCGCGCCGTTGGGTCGTGGAGCGGGCCCTGGCCTGGATCATCGCTCACCGCCACCTGTCCCGCGACTACGAAACCCACCGCGCAACGCCCGAGGCCATGATCCGATGGGCCGCCATCGGTGTCATGCTCCGCCGCCTCACCCGAGGCGAAGCCGCCGCCCGTCAACAACGCTCACCGTCGAACACACCCGACCGACAGAAATGTGAAACGCGCTCTTAGTCTGGGAAATCCTCCACGGTCGATGTGGCGAGCTGGACGCTGCGGCGCACCACCCCGTCACCCCGATGTCCTGGCCGCCCATCGCCGCGAACGCGCCGCATCCGCAGCGGACGACAACAACGCTGGGGCCAAACCGCCACCAGAGCACCCCTGACTGACTCCAACACCGCGAACCATCGGGTCAAGGCACGCGCAGGTAGCCACCGAGCGCCGCGGCGTAACGCCGTCGCTTCGTCCGGCCCGTTGGAGTGAGTCGGTTCCGATGATCCGGCCGTCTGCTGGTGTCACTCATAAGGTGGGGCTTCGGGTCACATCTTCAGGGTGGGGAGCACCGTGGCTGGGCCGCCAGGTTGATGCTGCTCGGGCGGAAGCTGACGTGCGGCTACGGGATGAGTGGGGTCGGCGATGTGCAGCGGAGTGACCGCACTCTCCACCGCCCGTTCCAAGGAGTGTGACCACCATGGTTCTATTCGGTTCCGGATAGCCGGATGAACGAGGGTGAGCTGGGTGCCGGGGAGACGCCTCGAACCGGGTCGGGGAGGCCAGTCCGTTCCTGGGCGGCGGTGACCGTCGGTCTCATGACGTTGTTTCTGGGCGGGTTGAACATTTCCCTGCTCGTGATCGCCCTGCCGACGATCCGAAGTGTGTTCGACCTGAGTTCCAGCGGTCAGCAATGGCTGGTCTCCGGATATTTTCTTACGTTTGGGCTGACGCTGGTGCCGGCCGGCCGATTCGGCGACCAGCGTGGACGGCGTAACATTTTTGTGGCCGGCGTCATGTTGTTCGTGGTGGCGAGCCTGCTTTCCGGTTTCGCCCCCTCCGGAGTATGGCTGATTATTGGCCGGTTGGCCCAGGGAGCTGGCGTCGGGATTGCGATCCCCCAGGTGTTCGGAACAATCCAGCAGATGTTCTCGGCCCGAGCCCGCGGTCGCCCGTTCGGGGTGCTGGCCGTCGGAGTCAGCGGCTCCCGACTGGCCGGTCCGATACTCGGTGGTGCCTTGGTTACCATCGGCGGGGAGCAGGGCTGGCGGTGGATCTTTTTGATCAATGTTCCGCTCGGGATCGTCGTCGCTGTCTTCGGGTGGCGGCTGTTCCCCGTCGCCGAGCGGGGGCAGCGACCTGACCTGGACCGGATCGGTGCCCTCCTGCTGATGTGCGGGTTGGGGCTGCTGTGGTTGGTGCAGGGAGATCAGGTGCCGGGCCTGCTCCGCTGGCTGCTTCTACCGGCCGGCCTGGCGATGCTGGTCGCCTTTGTCTACTGGGAACGATCCTATGCCCGCCGCGGCGAGCCGATATTCAACCTGGGCCTGTTCCGGGTCCGGTCATTCGCCCTGGGCGCATTCATCGCCACGTTCTACTTCGCCGGCTACGAGGCAATTTACTACCTGGTATCAGAGTATCTGCAGCAAGGGCTCGGGCACGACGAGTTGGTGGCGGGTATCGCCCTCATGCCGTTGGCTCTGGGTATGGTCGTCGGCTCGGTGGCCGCCGGTGCCAAGGCCGACAAGATCGGGCGGCAACTGATTGCGGTGGGGTTGGCCTGCGGGGCAGTTGGGCTCACCATGCTGTTGATCGCAGATCTGTTCCTACCGGATCCAGAGTCCCCGCACGCGGCGACTCTGCCACTGCTCCTGGCCGGCTTGGGCGGTGGACTGGCCACCGCGGGCGTCGGCGGCGGGCTGGTCATTGCTCCGAACCAGACGCTGGCCCTGGCTGACGTGCCGCCGGCCCAGGGCGGCAGTGCCGGGGGAATGCTCCAGACGGGGCAGCGCTTCGGTGGTGGGTTTGGGGTCGCCGTCGTCGGCACCGCGCTCTTCACCAGCCTGGACAGAACCGGTGACTGGCTCCTTGCCTTCCGAATTCCGATAGCGGTCATTATCTTCTTCTTCGTCATCGCGTTTGTCGCTGTTCTGATCGACATGGTGAATCGATCTCGATCGCGGTGACGCGCGTCCCCGCTTCGGTCAACCGGTGCCCGGTGGGCCACCGCCGCTTCGCTCCAGCCGGCTGGGCCACCAGATTCGGCGACCAAGGTCATGGGTGAGGGCCGGCACCAGTAGGGAGCGCACCACAATGGTGTCGATGAGTAGCCCGACCGGAAGGGCGATGCCCAGCTCCACCAGGATTCGAACCGGAAGCACAGTCAGTGCCGCGAAGGTCGCCGCGAGCACGACGCCAGCTGAGGTGATCACCCCGCCGGTCACCGTGAGTGCGGACAGTACGCCACGCCGGGTGCCCAGTCGCTCTGACTCCTGCCGAACCCGGCTCATCAGAAAGACGTTGTAGTCCACCCCCAGGGCGACCAGGAAGACGAATGCGAACAGGAGGAACTCCGGATCAACCTTGGGGATGTTGAGCAGATACCGGAAGATCAGCACGCAGATGCCCACGGTGGCGGTGAAGGAGAGCACCACGGTCAGGACCAGGAGCATTGGAGCGAGCAGAGCGCGCAACAACACCGCCAGGCAGAACAGGATCACGGCCAGGACGACCGGAAAGATGACTTGCTGATCCCGGTCGGCGGCGTTGGCCGTATCCACATTTGTTGCCGTGAAGCCGCCGACCACGGAGTCCGAGCCGGGCACCGCGTGCACGGCGGTGCGGAGCCGACGCAGGGTCTGCTCGGCACTGTCACCGTCCGGTGCGTCGCTCATGGTCGCGTTGAGCTGAGCCCTTCCGTTGACGACCTTCGGCGCGGCCCCTGGTTCTGCAGTTGTGGTCGAGGCCCCACCCGTCGCGGTGACCGGTGCCACGGAGGCGATCCCCGACACCTGACCCGCCGCAGCGGTGACCTGGTCAACGGTCTGCGCGTTGGTCACGATGATGGCCGGGCTGCCGGTGCCGCCGGGATAGTGCTGGTCAAGCAGGCGTTGCCCGCTGACCGACGACCGGTTCCCGGAGAAGAGCAGGTCATCCTGGTTGATTGCCTGCTTACCGAGTTGGGTGACCCCGATCGCGGCCACGCCGAGACCGATGGCGGCGGTCACCCACACGAGTCGGTCTCGCCGGCCGACGAGGCGGGCGACCGGGGTCCAGAACCGGTGCGAGGTGGTCGCGGTCCGCTGCTCTGGGCGCGGAACCCGCGGCCAGAAAACCCGCCGCCCACCCAGGACAAGCAGGGCGGGAAGGAACGTGAGCATCACCAGCAGCGTGCAGGCGATGCCGATAGCAGAGACCGGTCCGAGGGAGCGGGTGGAGCTGAGCACCGACAACAGCAGGGCGAGCAGGCCGAGGATGACCGTCGAGCCGGAGGCGACGATCGCCGGAGCGGCGCCGCGCCATGCCACCTTCATCGCATCAACGGGGCGTGCCGTTCTGGTCAACTCTTCCCGATAGCGCGCTATGAGCAGCAGCGCGTAGTCGGTGCCCGCGCCGAATACCAGCACGGTGAGGATCCCCCGGGACTCCCCACTCAGCTTGATCACATCCGCGTCGGCCAGCCAGTACACGAAGACCGTGGCCAACACGTACGACAGCCCGGCGGCGATCAGCGGAAGCGCCCACAAGATCGGACTACGGTAGATGATCAGCAGTACTACCAGCACCGCGCCCAGCGTGACGACCAGTAGCTCGCCGCCCACCTCGGCCAACACCGTGATCAGGTCGCCACGTAAGGCGGCCGGGCCGGTGACCTCGATGGTCAGTCCGTCCTGGTCACCACCGGTGATCGCGCGCAGCTGATCGATGACGTCGTTCTCCGCCTGCCCCACGGCGTTGTCGATTGGGACAACCACCAGCAGGGCCTGCCCGTCCTGGCTCTGGACGGGTGGCGCGAGGGGCCCGACAACCCACTGCACCTGACCGAAGCGGGTCAGGTCTGACATCGCCTGTTCCTGGTCCTCGGCGGTTACCCCAGCGGAACGCGCGTAGACCACTAGGGCGGGCGTGGTGTTCGCGCCGGTGATGTCACGACTGTCCCGCTGCGCCTGCTGCGACTCCGCATCAGCGGGAAGGAACGTCTGGAAGTTGTCGGTCTCCACCTGGTCGAGGCGGCCGGGGAACGAGTGGGCCAGCCCGCCGATCACGAGCCACCCGAGGGTCACCACCACCGCGATCAGGGTGCCGACCTGGCGAGAAGGCATCGCGGCCCCGTCAACGTTCGGCTTGCTGGCGCCGGTGGCTTGACCTGCTGTGCGGCCGCGCGATCAGCAGCGGGCCTCCCCCCGACAGCAGTGCCCGCCGCTTCCTCGTGCGCGGGTGTACGGCCGGATCTGACATACGTTGACTATCTGGGGTTTCGGCTGCGTGCACTCTGACTTCCCACCCTTCTCCGCTGAACAGGTGAAGTCGGGGCCTCGGCGCCGGCGGGGGAGAACAGGAGCGCGGGGATGCCACCCCTGCCCCGAGCTTCGGTGGAGTCTGGTCGGCAGTCTCCGCACGAACGGTGTGCACCCGGGCAATCGGCACCACATGCCGTTAGGTTGTGCGGGTGCATGACACGGCAAGGCGTGGGACGGCGATCTGGTTGGTCGTGCTGGCGCTGGCACAGACAGCCGCCCTCATCGCGGTGTGGCGCATCGCCTTGCACACCGAGCTCGGCCAGTGGCTGGACACGGTCGCCCTCACCGGTAACCGGATCGGTCAGGACCGCATCGACGGACCGGTCAACTACATCCTCAACGTCATGTCGGTGGCGGCGCTGCTGGCCGCCACCGCCGTGATCGGGTTCATCGCGCTGATCCGTGGACACGTCGCGTTCGCGGTCACCGCCACCCTGCTCATCGTCGGCGCCAACCTCACCACCCAGGCGCTCAAGTACAGCCTCGCCCGGCCTGACTTTGGTATCGATCCGCAACGGGTCTTCGCCGGTAACAGTCTGCCCAGCGGGCACGCCACCGTCGCCGCCTCGTTCGCGGTGGCGCTGGTCTTCGTCCTGCCACCGAGGGTCCGGCTCCTGGGCGCGTTGCTCGGCACCGGTTACGCCGCCGCTGTCGGAGTGGCCACCCTCTCCGCCGGGTGGCACCGACCCAGCGACGCCATCGCCGCGTACCTGGTGGTCGGGGTCTGGGCGGCGCTCGGCGGGCTGGCACTTTTATTCATGCAGCGAGAACGGGCGGGAGCCGTCCCGGGCGACGCACACCGACTCGCCGCCGGGTTGCTCGGCGCGGCCGGCCTGCTCGCGGTCGTCGCCGGCGGTCTCGCCCTGGCCTGGCTCGCCGACGGACCCCGAATCGCCCCGGATGAGTTGGGCCGCCGGCCCCTCTTCGCCGGGTACGCGGGCGGTGCCGCCGGGATCGCCGGTACGATGGGCATCGTCATGGCCCTGGTCCTGGTGAGTGCACACCGTCTCATCCCCGGGCACCGCCCCATCCCCGCCCACCGCCCCATCCCCCGAAACGGTGGTTGAACCATGCTAGAACCGGCCAAAGTGGAGTCGGCCCTCGGGAACCCGCCGGAGCTCACATCGGTACGGGCGGCGTTTCGGGACGAATGTGTCCGGCTCGCCGCCGAGCTGCGTGACCTGACCCAGGCCGACCTAGACCGGCCCACCACCTGCCCGCCGTGGGCCGTCCGAGACCTGATCGCCCACGTGCACACCGGTGTCGGCCGGCTCGCCGAGATGCTCGCCGCCCCCGCCCCGCCCCACGCGCAGGTTGACGCCGCCGGCTACTTCGGCGCGGCCAAGTTCACCCCGCCAGTAGACGCCGACCGGATCGAAGGCGGTCGCCGGGCGGGACAACACCTAGCTGCCACGACGCTCGCCGGCGACCTGGACCAGGCCCAGCAGGCCACCCTCGACGCGGTCGCCGCGCAGCCCCCCGGCCGGCTCGTCCGCACCCGGCACGGCGACGCGATGACAATGGTGGAGTTCCTGCGCACCCGGGTGGTCGAGGTGGGGGTGCATGGCCTGGACCTAGCCGCAGCGCTCGGCCGGCGACCGTGGTTGACCCCGGGCGCCGCCGCCGTGGTGGCCGACCTGCTCACCGGTGGAGATCCGGTGCCGGCCGACCTGGGCTGGGACCGGCTAACCCTGATCCGCAAGGCGACCGGCCGGTCGCCGTTGACCCCCGCGGAGCAGGCGACCGTTGCCGCCACCGACTTCCGCTGGCTGAGCTTCGCGCCCTGACCGGCTTCGGGGCGGCCCCGAGCCCACCACGCTGCGGGCGCTGCGCGCCCAGCCGGCTCAGGATGCGGGCCAGGTGTGGGCAGCGCGGGGCGCGGGAACCTGCGGGGTGGCCCGGCGTAGCTGCTCCAGCACGACCGGGTCGATTCGGCCCGGCACCAGTCGCCGCTCCAGGTTCTCCAGACCCGCCCAGGCGACCAGTGCCTCCTGCGGAGCGGCCGGATCGGCGGGGTGTCCGAGCGCGGTGAGCAAGCCGGCCACCTCGACCGCGAGCGTCCCGGTGAGATCCAGCAAGGTGCCCGGGTCCGGAGGGCTGAACAGCTGGTTGTGCGCGGCGAGGAGCCGGCTCAGCTCGGCGACCGGATCCGGGTGGTCGTCAACCCGCAGATCGATCAGGATGTCGCCGGTGCCGGCGTACCCCGCGCCGCGCTCGACGACCAGCAGCCCGGCGCTCTGCCGCCCGCGTCGGTCCCCACCCGCCTCGTCCCCGGCGCGCAACGCGGCCAGGAGACGCTGCGGAAACGGCAGCCCCCAGCCGCCCAGCCAGCCGTCACGGACCTCGTCGATCACCTGCGGACCGGCGAGGATGTTGCCCTGCGCAGCCCAGCCATCCCCGGACTGCCCGCCCGCCCAAGCGCGGCAGGCCGGCCCGGTCCAGCAGGCGCCCGGGCCGGTCGCACCCACGACACCGAGCTGGCGGTGGTCGCGTTCATCGTCGGCGGCGACCAATCCGGCGACCACGCCGGCCGCACCAACCCCGGTCCGTAGCAGCGCCAAGCCCTGCGGCCGGTAGGCCAGATTCACGTGCGCCTGGGTGGCGATCGCGCCGACCTCGGCCTCCGCGGCCGGCACCAGCGCCCCGGCGGCGAGGAACCTGCTGGCCACGACCACTCCGTGTAGCCGGCCGTCGGCGGAGCGGGCGACGAGGGAGAAAGTCACGAGCCGCAGCGTAGCGCGGTGACCGGGCAGGGAAGCCAGACCAGATCTTGCCCACCGCCCGCCGGCCGGACATCATCGACCGATGACGACGCGATGGGGCATGACGGTACCGTTGAGCGGGATCCCGCTGGCCGACCACGCCGCGGTCTACCGCGCACTTGACCAGGTCGGCTTCACCGACATCTGGTCGGCCGAAGTAAACGGGGCGGACGCCTTCACGCCGCTGGCGTTGGCCGCCGCCTGGGCGCCGCGGCTGCGGTTGGGCACCGCGATAGCACCGGTCTTCACCCGTGGACCGGGACTACTCGCGATGAGCGCCGCTGCTCTCGCCGAGACCGCCCCTGATCGGTTCACCCTCGGCATCGGCGCCTCGTCGCCGGTGATCGTCCAGGATTGGAACGCCGGCGAGTTCAGCGAGCCGTACCGGCGCACCCGCGACGTGCTCCGCTTCCTGCGCGCTGCCCTGGCCGGAAAGACAGTCGACGGAGCGTACGACACCTTCGCCGTCCGGCGGTTCACCCTGGAACGCCCGCCAGCCGTACCCCCGTCGCTGCTGCTCGCCGCGCTGCGCCCCGGCATGCTGCGGCTCGCCGCCGCCGAAGCCGACGGCGTGATCCTCAACTGGCTCGCCGCCACCGACCTACCGCAGGTACTGGGCGCGCTCGGCCGGCCTCGCCCCGGCTTCGAGGTCGTCGCGCGGATCTTCGTCTGCCCGACCACTGACGCCGGGTACGCCCGCGCGCTGGGCCGCCGGCTCATCACCAGCTACCTGACCGTCCCGGCGTACGCGGAGTTCCACCGCTGGCTGGGACGCGCCGAGGTCTTCGAGCCGATGTGGACGGCGTGGGCCGCGGGAGACCGGCGGGGCGCCGGGGCGGCGGTGCCGGACGAGGTGGTGGACGCGTTCGTCCTGCACGGCAACCCGCAAGAGTGCCGGGCCCAGGTGCAGCGGTACGCCGCGGTCGGTGTTGACGTCCCCGTGCTGGCGCTGCTGCCAACCCCCGAGCTGGCAACCGGCGACGCAGCGGTGCTCCTCGACGTGCTCGCCGGACTGGGCGGGGGTGAGCCCCGATGAACCTCACCGACCGGGTGGCGGTGATTACCGGCGGGGCCGGGGGGATCGGGTCCGCGTTGGCCCGACGATTCGCGGCAGAGGGAGCGGCGGCCGTGGTGGTAGCGGATCTGGACGCCACGGCCGCCCGCGCGGTCGCCGACGCGGTCGGCCCGGTCGCCCGGCCCATCGGGGTGGACGTCACCGACGAGGAGCAGGTCCACGCGCTGGTCACCGAGACCGAGCGATGCTACGGGCGAATCGACCTGTTCTGCGCCAATGCTGGCGTGGCTACCGGTGGGGGAGTGGCCGCCCCGGACGCCGACTGGGACCGGGCCTGGCGGGTCAACGTGCTCTCCCACGTCTACACCGCCCGGGCGGTGCTGCCGGCGATGCTCGCCCGCAGCGGCGGGCACCTGCTCATGACCTGCTCGGCAGCGGGTGTGCTGACCGCGGTGGGGGACGCGCCCTACACGGCCACGAAGCATGCCGCGGTCGCCTTCGCCGAGTGGCTCGCCATCACCTACCGAGACCGGGGCATCCGGGTCAGTGCGCTCTGCCCGCAGGGCGTAGACACCCCGATGCTCTCCGAAGGACTGGCCGCGGGGCACCTGGCCGCGCGGGTCGTCGCCGCCTCCGGCGCGGTGCTCACCCCGGACCAGGTGGCCGACGCGGTGGTCGCCGGGCTCGCCGAGGAACGGTTCCTGATCCTGCCGCACCTGGAGGTCGCCGAGTACGCCCGCCGCCGCGCGGAGGACCCCGACGGCTGGCAGGCCGGGCTGCGGAAACTCGTTCGTCGGTTGACCGGGACGACAGTCACATCCGCACGCTCCGCCGGCGCCGATCCGCCCGGTCCTGACCCAGCGGACCAGGGTGGACCGGCCACAGCAGACGACGCCACCAGGGGCGGGCCACCCGTAGCGCCGCCACATACGCCCGGGCGATCGCAGCGGCCCGCTCCGCCTGCTGATCGGTGAGCGTGCCCGGGGCGAAGGCCACCCGGTTGAGTAGGTCCGCCAACTCCGTGATCTCCACCGCCACCACCGGCACCGGCTCACCGCCGGCCCCGCGGGCGCGCACCAACACATCGCCCGCCACCACGGCAACCTCGGTGGCGGCCAGATCACCGGTGGCCGGGTGCCCGGCGAGCCGCAGCGCGTCGGCCACCTCCCGCCAGGCACCACCCACCCGCTCGCCGGGGGAACCCCGCTCCAGCCGGCCCCGGGTCAGCCCCCGGCGCAGCCACAGCAGCGTTAGCAGCAGCATCGTCGCCAGGACCAGCCCACCCCCGACCGCCACACCCGCCACCAGCAGCACCGACGGTAGCCCGCCGGCGGCATCCGCCGGTCCCACCGGTGCCCCAGCGGCCCGCGGAGTGGCCGTCGGCTCCGTGCTCGGCGCCGGCGTCGGCGACGGCGGATCCTCCGGCGCGGGGCGCAACCCCTCCTCGACCGGCCGGGGCTCGGTGTCCGGCTGGGGCAGCGGATCGAACGGTATCCAGCCCAGCCCGTCGAACAACACCTCCGGCCAGGCGTACGCGTCCCCGGCCCGCACCGGCCCGTCGCCTGACGGCCGAAAGCCGACCACCACCCGGGCCGGCAGCCCCACCAGCCGGCCCAGCACCGCGAACGCCGCCGCGAACTGCTCCGACGTGCCCCGCTGCCCACCCGCGTTGCGCGGTCCGAACAGGAAGAACTCCAGATTCGGGTACGCGTGCCCGCTCGGCGCATCCGGAACCAGCCGGTAGTGCTCGGCGAGGAACTGCTCCACCGCGGCAGCCCGTTGGTACGGGGCGCCGGCCGACTCGCCGAGCTGCTCCGCCAGCTGGCGCAGCGACTCCGGTACCCCGTCGGCGACCCGCAGCACCCGAGCCACCCCCGCGCCGGCCGGCACATCCGCCGTAGCCAGCAGGTTGACCTCCGGCCGCTCCCGAGCGGACGTCACCGTGTACCGCAGCCCGGCGGTCAGCCCTTCCGGGTGAATCAACGTCCCGGTCGCCGAGTCGTACGCCACCCGGGCCCCGGTCACCTCCCGCGGGGTTGCCACGGCCGGCAACAACCGCCCGGTCAACCCGGCGACGGTGAGCTCCTGGCGTACCGTCTCGATGGTGCTCTGCGGGGCAGTAGCCGGCGTTGGGAGGATCCGGCCAGCGTTGCGGTACGTCGCGCCGACCTGCCACGTAACGCCGTCGTAGTCACTGAGCACCGCCAGCCGGATCCGCGCTTCGGCGCCGGCCGGGCCTGCCTCGGCGCCGGCCGGGCCTGCCTCGTCGGTGGAGTGAGTCGTCACCTCCAGCAGCTGCTGCTCCGGACGCAGGGCCCAACCCGAGATGCGGATCAACGGGTTCTCGTCCAGCGAGTCCACGCGGGGCGGCTCCACATACTGGCGCGGGTCAACCGGCCGGCCGCCGATCATGCCGGCGAGCGCTGGCCCGAGCAGGACCGCCAGCGCCACCACGACCGCTATCCCGGCCGTGGACGCACCGACGAGCCGGACCCGCGCCGCCGCGCGAGCCTGCGCCGGCAGCCCCGCCATCCCGTCCGCAGCCGCCGGCCGGACCCGTCCCGGCAAGGCGAGCCCGAGCATCGCCACCGCCACGAAAGCCAGCGTCGGCCCGACCGCCGGCTCGGCGTTCGGCCCGACCAGGTAGACGGCGCCCGCGAAGAGCAGCACCGGCGGCAGGTACCCGAGCAGCACCCGACCCGCCCGCAACGTCACCTCACTGGCGGCCAGCCCGGCCAACCAGGCGGCCACCACCGGAACGAGGACCGTGTCCGGCGTCGGCTCCACCGGAATCATGGCGGTCAACAGCCGGGGAATACCGTTGCGGGCGGCCTCGCCAGCGATCTCCACGAGCGGGCCGGGCAAGTCGGCGCGAGCGGCGGCAAACCGTAACGACCAGAGCGTCCACGCCACCAGGCCCAGGACCGACAGCGGCGCCACCAGCCACGAGGGCAGCCGCCGACAGAGCACCCCCACCAGCACTGAGCCGATCGCGGCACCGGCAACCAGCAGCGTGAGCAGGCCTCCGGCGTACATCCGCCCCAGGACGACCCCGGCCAGCGTCACCAGCACGACCAGCACCACCGCCAACGGCAGATCCGAGGTCAGAAGCGACCTCCTGCCCGCGGGGAGACCGGCACCGCGGCGGGCACCGGGCTCGACCATTCTCACCACCGCCGCACCCGATCCCACTCGGCGGCGAACGCGGCCCCGTCCACGGCGTCGATCACCACCAGGCCCGTCGCCGGCGGCTGCGCCGGCTCCGCCGCCCCGAAAACCCCGACAACCACCGACGCGTACGCGCCGCGAAGCGCACCGAACCGGCCGAGCGTCTCCCGCCCACCCGGGCCGGTAAGCGCGATCAACGTGTCGCCGAGGCGGTCCCCCCGCAGCCGGGTCAGGGTGGCGTCCAGGGTGTCGGCACCGAATCCCGCCGCCGCCAGCCGGTCCAGCGGGCCCGCCACCCCAGCCTCCGGCACACCCGCCGCACTGACCTCCCGCTCCGGACCCACCAGCCCGGCCTCCGGCACACCCGCCGGGTCGACCTCCTGCTCCGGGGCCACCAGTACCAGCACCACCGGCAGGTCGGCCCGGTAGGCGGCGGTCAGCACCGACGCCGCCGCCTCACACGCCGACTCGAACGACTCCGCCCGGCCAGCGACCTGCTGCGGATGGGCCACCACCCGGTTGTCCAGCAACACCACCAGGCGCGGCAGGCTGGTGTCCACGTGCTCCCGGACCATCAGCTCACCCACCCGCGCGCTGGTCCGCCAGTGCACCCGACGCAGTTCGTCCCCGACCACGTACTCCCGCAGCGAGTCGAAGGTGATCGAACCGTGCGGGACGGAATCCACCCGGCCGTCCAGGCTGCGCCCCGCGCCGGTGGGCACCACATTCAGTGGATGGACCCGCGGATGCACCCACACCGGCACCGCCTCGCCGTGCTGGCGCGACAGCGACACCAGACCCAGCGGGTCCCGTCGGGTCACCCGCAGCGGCCCCACCCGCACCACGCCCCGGCGGGTCGTCGGCACGTCGTACCGAACCGTGGTGTCTCTCCCCGGCCGCAGCCGCAACACCGGTACCGGCACCGGCACCGAACCGCAGCGGTCCTCAGCGACCAGGTTCGCCGACCGGAGCCGGCCACGGTTGTGGACGGTCACCGTCATCGTCACCGGCTCTCCGCGCCCCACCCGGTCCGGCTCGGCCCGCCGGACCACCGCCAACCGGGGGCGCCACGCGGCTACGGCCAACGCGTAACCACCCGCGGTCACCCCCGCCGCGCCCAGCAACGCCAACTCCGGGTACGCGAACCGGAAGCCCGCCGCCAGCAGGGCAGCGGCAGCGACAAACAACCCGACCCCCCGGGCAGTAACCCCCACAGCTCAACCGCGGACCGCAGTGGCCTGCCCGGACGGCAGCGGAACCGGTACCGAGGCGACGGCCTGGCGCAGCACCTCCGTCGCGGTCACCCCCCGTACCTGCGCGTCCGGGGTGAGGAGCAGCCGATGCGCGAACACGGGCTCAGCGAGCAGCTTCAGATCCTCCGGCATGATCCAACCCCGGCCGTCAATCAACGCGTACGCGCAGGCCGCCCGCGTCAACGCGATCACCCCCCGCGGGCTCACCCCCACCCGGACCTGCCGATGGTCCCGGGTGGCCGCGGCGATCCGCACCGCGTACGCGTACAACGGCTCGGCGATGTGCACCCGGCGCGCCATCCGCACCATCTCCTCGACCGTCGCGGTGTCGGTGACCGGGGTCAGCGCCTCGGGAGAACGCGCCGTCGCGCCCCGCAGCACCTCCACCTCAACCGCCTCATCCGGGTAGCCGACCGACAGCTTCACCAGGAACCGGTCCAACTGCGCCTCCGGCAGCCGGTACGTGCCATCCATCTCCACCGGGTTCTGCGTCGCCACCACCAGGAACGGCTGCGGAACCGGATGACGCACCCCGTCCACCGTCACCGTGCGTTCCTCCATCACCTCCAGCAGCGCCGACTGGGTCTTCGGCGACGCCCGGTTGATCTCGTCGGCGATGACGATGTTGGCGAAGACCGGCCCCGGATGAAACTCGAACTCCCGGCTGGCCTGGTTGTAGATCGTCACCCCGGACACGTCCGACGGCAGCAGGTCCGGGGTGAACTGGATCCGCCGCCACTTACCCTGCACCGTGGCGGCGACCGCCCGGGCCAGCGTCGTCTTGCCGACCCCCGGCACATCCTCCAGCAGCACATGACCCTGCGCGAAGAGGGCGGTCAGGGCCAACCGGACCACCTCCGGCTTGCCCAGGACAACCGCGTTGATGTTCTCGGCCAGCCGGGCGGCGAGGGCGGCGAAGCCCTGCACCTCCGACTGACTGAGCAACTCGGGGGAACTCACGCTGGTGCTCCTTGCCTGGCGTCGATTCAGCAGGTCGGCAGAACGTTGATGTCGTCACCACCGTCGAGGTTCAGCCAGGCCCACGGAATGTAGTTGCGCCCCTGGTAGTCGACCTGCACCCACCACGTGCTCTTCTTGTGCCGGTTGTAGACGAAGGCATAGACCTCCTCGCCGGTCTGCCGGCAGTACGCCTTCAACCGTGTGCCCGGCTTGGCCCACCCGACCTGCCGAGGGTCTTCCTGCCGCGGCACCGAGAAGATCTCGTTGCCGTTGCGGCCGTCAACGTCGGCGTCGCAGTATGTCGTCTGGTCCCCGGAGTCGCCGTTTTCGCAGGTCGCCGTCCCGTAGAGCGCCGCCGTCGACTGTGCCCGGGTCGCGCTGCCCGGGCCGACCGCGTTCGTCGCCGTCACCGTGAACGTGTACGCCGTGCTCGACGTCAGCCCGGACACCGTGATCCGGGAACACGGGCCGGACTGCGCCGGCTTGCCGCTGGTGCTCAGCGCGCAGGTCGCCTTGCCGCCGCCGGCGTCCACAGTGAAATTCACCGTCACCGACGTGGCGGTCGCCGAGGAACCGGTCACCGTCACCCGCGGCGCTGCCACGGTCCGCGCGGTGACCGTCCCCTCCGGCCCCGGCCCGGCCGCGTTGACCGCGCGCACCTTGACCGTGACCTGCTGCCCGTCACCCAGCCCGCCGACCGTCGTCCGAGTATCGGTCACCTCGCTCTGCCGACCACCCACGTCCACCAGGTACGCCGTCACCGGCCGGCCATTCGCCGCCGCCGGCCCCCACCGCACCGCGACCGTCCCCGGCTGCTCCGCCACCGTCGTGGCCTGTAGCTCCACCGGCTCCCCCGGCGGCGCATACGGCACGACCGTGTTACTCACCGGGGAGGCCGTCGAACCCGCACCCTTGTCATTGACCGCGACGACCGAGAACGCGTACTGCCGGCCGAACTCCAACTCGCCCGCCGGCACCACCAGCTCCGTCCCGGTCGCCTCCCCGGCCAGGGAGTTCGTGCCGGCCGAGGTGGCCGTCACCACGTACCGGTCGATCGTGTTGCCCTGCCCGTTCGCCGCCGGCCAGCGCACCGCGACCGTCCCGTCCGGGCGCGCCTCGGCGGTCGCGCTCGCCGGCGGGTCCGGCACCTCCGCCGTCGGCGTCACCGGGTTACTGGTCCGGGTCGGGCCGTCCCCCTTGGCGTTGACCGCGAACACCGAGAACGCGTACGTCTCCCCGTTGGTCAGCTCCTTGATCTCCACTGCCCGCTGGTTGGCGCCCACCTCGATGCGCTGCCCGCCGCCACTCACCACGTACTTGATGATCTCGGCGCCATTGGCGGCGGCGGCCCGCCAGCTCACCCGGGCCCGGGCGTCGCCGGCGGCCGCGGTGACCGCTCGCGGTGGACCCGGCCGGCTCGCCTCCGGCTCCTTCGGCGGCGGGGGCGGCGGTGGGGGAGCAGGGGGCGGGTCGCCGCCCAGCACGTCGTTGGCGTACTTGTCGACCTCCCGCATCCGGTGCCGGTCATCAACCACCCGGGCGGTTGACGCGTCCGGAGCGTTGATGAACAGGTGGTTCTCCCGAACCTCCAGTTCAAGCGGACCAGCCGGTGCACCGGATATCGAATCGACCAGCCGGCCGGACTCGTCGAGCACGTACACGGTGCCGGTGGCCTCGTCGGCGCAGTAGAACCGGCCCGCCCACGACACCGCCGGGCTCAGTTCACCCCCATCACCCGGCACTGTGAAGTTCGTGACCACCCCGCCGGTGACCACGTGCACCTGTCGCTGCGAGGGCACCGTCACCGGCACCGCTGAGCCGTTGGTCCGGGCGGGCAGTACCGCCGGCGCGGAGGTCTCCAGCGGGGTCCGTGTCACATCCCCCTGGCGTACCACGATCAGTGAGCCCGCCGTCCGGTCGAGCACCGCCACCCCGTCGTCCAGCGCGGAGACAATAAGCTCGTGATGCGGCTCCGTCACGTCGTACGTCTCGATCAGCTCCGGGCTCAGACCCCCCGCAGGGGAGGTTGACGGTGACGGCAGCGGCGCGGCGCTGATCGCCGAGACGGTTCCCTCACTCGGCACCGCTATCCACAATCGACCCGCGCCGTCAAGCGCACCACCGGTGATGCCCGGGGGAAAGTGGACCGATTCACCGACCGGTGTCAGCGACCGTGGGTCGAGCTGTCGGACGATGCCCTGCACCGCGTCCACCACGAACGCCGCCTCCTCGTGTAGCACGACGTTGACTCCGAGACCGGGCGTGGTGGGGGAGGTGGCGAGGATCCGCAACGTGGCGAGGTCCAACGAGCTGACCTGGCCCGTGCTCAGATCCCGCAAAACGAGCAGCCGATCGGTCTGAGTGACCTGCACCGGATGCTGCTGCGCACCCGGAACCTCCAGCCGGGTGTCCACTCGCGCCGTGACTCCGTTGACCCGAGCCAACTCACCGCGAACACTGCTCCACAGCCACGAACTGGCGTCGAAAGTGGCCACCGCGTTGTCGGCGGCGCCCACCCCGAGCACCGTGAGCCCCATCGCGGCCAGCAGCGCCGTCACAGTGGCGATGGTGACCAGCCCACCACGAAACCGGCGACGCGGAGTCACGCCATCATCGACGGTGGCCACAACCAATTGCCTCCCCGTATCGTTCGAGCAGGTGACGGGTCCGAAGACGGCGGCCCTCCCAGAAGTCGGCTGCCATCATATTTGGCTCCGCAGCGGCAGGGAACCCGTACCGTCCACCGGCGTACACGCAGCGTACTGCCCGGCAATTTATCGTTCGCGATTGGTGCAGACCTGCCCAGAGGTGGTGAACGTCTCCGTTGAATACACCGCCAGTACCGTGAAGCAGTAGTCCACCTCGGCACTCAAACCATTGATTGTGTAGCTGGTCCGCCCCGGCTCTACCCGCCCCCGCATTCCTAGCTGCTGCCCCGCCCGGCCGGCAGCAATCACGAACGGAACGGCGCCGCCGGATGGGTCTGACCAGCTGAGGGTCACCGAGGTCGAGTCGTCCCGCAAACTCAGTTCCGTCGGTGGCGGCGCAGTCGGCGCCCCGCTCGGCGTTCCCGCCGCCGACTCCCTCGGGGTGTCCGACAGTGGAGCGGCCGCCGGCCCGCTCCGAAGAAACACCACCACGCCCGTTCCGACGACCGCCACCGCGGCCACCCCCACCGCGGTGAGCACCGCGGCCACCGCCGTCCAGTTCCGGCCGCGCCGCTGTGGCTCCCGAGCCGGATGCGCGGCCGGCAGCAGACCGATAGCGGCGTCGTCCGGCACCAGGGGTGGGCCCGGCGCGGGGTCGCTGGCTGGGGCCCCAGGCGCGGGTCGGGCGCCGAACGCGCCGTACCTGGGTCGCGGCCCCCGGGGTTGGTCTGGACGAGGCCGTCGCCGGCCGCCATGCCCGTCCGGTGCCGGCCCGACCGCCGACCGCTGCGACGTCGCGTGGCCGGCAAGATCGGGAGACGAACCCGGTGGCACCAGCTTGGCCTCCGGTAGGGGCGGTGGGGCCTCCAGTGGGGCTGGCGGGATCTCCGGTGCGGCCTTCGCTGGCGCCGGTGTCTGCGCCAGTCGGCCGTCCGAGGACGGCGCCGCGCCCGTCCCGGCTCCCAGACGTCCCGGAATGTGCTGCTCGGCGAGGAAGGGCCCCGGCATCCCGGGCGAGGCGTCAGCCAGGCCAGCCTCGTTGAGATAGGCCCGTGCCGCGCGAACCGACGAATGGTCGACCCCGAGCGTGACCGGACCGGCAGTCACGATCCGATGGAAGTTCCGGCGGGCCTCGTGCCGGTTGCCGAGTTCGTCCGCCACGGTCGCCAGCTCGAAGACGAGCGCCAGCAGCAGGGGGTCGGCCTCCGACCGAAGGCGCTCACCCGCCGCGAGCGCCTTCTCCAACACCCGCCGGGCGGCACTCAGGTCACCGGCCTCCCGGTGCAGCCGCGCCAGAAGGTGCGCGGTGTCCAGCACCTCGGGATGATCCGGGCCGTACGGTGGCGGATGGGCCGACTCCACGATGTCGGTGAGTATTTGACGCGCGCCAGCCAGGTCACCGGTGCGGCGCAGAGCGAGAGCCCGATGCCGCGCCGCGGACAAAGGGGAGGGGGAGGGATACGACACGGGGTCATGCTGCCGGCCGGACGTACTCCGACGCTACTGCAACAGCTCCCTGTCCGGTATTGCTGCCCGCCGAGAGCCGATGTGCATGATCCATTCGGGCGGTGTACAGTAACTCCTCGTGCGGCCCGCTGGGTAGCCGACAGGTGAGAAGATCACTTCGGTCATCGCGGTAGGCTGGACGATGCAAGTCCGGGTGGCGGAATGGCAGACGCGCTAGCTTGAGGTGCTAGTGCCCGTATAGGGCGTGGGGGTTCAAGTCCCCCCTCGGACACTCAAATATGATCTCCTGCACTGCAGGTCAGGCCCCCTCCAGCGAGGGGGCCTGATTCGTTGTAGGGGACAGGTAGGGGAACTCAGTTTTGGCCGTCGGTCCTGCGGCGCATGATCCCGTCGGCATACCCCTTCGCGTAGCCCCCACGTCGAGCCTCCTCCAACTCGGCGGCGAGCTGTTCGCGAAGGTGTACCTCCAACAGGTGCCGCTGATCGACGACCGCTGTCCGCCTGCGGGCGTCTGCCTGGGCGAGCAGCTCACCCAGGGCGAACTCCTGGCGCCGCGACTCCAGGTCGTGGCCCATCACGTCGATGGCGTCCCAGCAGTGCCGGACCTCGCCCCGAAGCCACTGATTCTCTCTTCGGAGCCGGTAGATCTCCTGCTGGTAGAGGTGTTCGCGCTTGCTGGTCATCGCCCGCTGGTAGGCGGCGGTGGCGGCCCGTGCCGCGCGGGCGACCAGTGGCATGACGGGGCGACGGTGGGGGTGGGGGTGGGGGTGGGAGGGATGGTTCATGCGCTGTCGAAGACCTCCGGGTGAGTACCGATGAGGAGCGTGCTAATCGAACACACGTACGAGACGATGGGAAGACTGCTCGTGGGTGTGTCGATGGATCGCCGCCCGTACCTGAGCGGCGCTGGTGCGCGACCGAGGGCCATGCCCCGTCACCGTTGCTCGTGATCACTGATCAGCCCGAACGAGTTTAGTAGCGTATCCATAGTCGACAAGCCCTATCGACGAATGATTTTCGGCCATCCCGGTGACGTTTTGAATGTCCGCAATGAAGTAGCGGACAGCTCGAACCTGTCCGGAACCACAATTCCGTGGTAGGGCGTACGCCCGTGACGCGCCGGAACATCCATACGGACAGGTGACGGCGTGACGTGCGGGCAGGGAGTACCGTCGATGGCGGCAGGGCGCCGGTTGTAGCGGTCGGCGCCCGCCACCCCAGACCGCTACCTGGGAGAACTGATGCCGGCGATCGTTGACCCTTGTTTCGGAGCTGAACTACGCCAGCTGCGCACAGTCGCGGGAGTCAGCCTTCGCCAGCTCGCGTCCCTTGCCCTGTCCAGTCGAGGACATCTGCATGACATTGAAGCTGGCCGTCGACAACCCACCCTGGATCTCGCTAAACGGTTGGACGACGCACTCAACAGCGACGACCGGCTCACCAGCTTGATCCGTCCAGTCCCGCCGGTAGGCCGGTCGACTAACCGCCTGGCCTTTGCCCAAGAGCGCCCACGCCGAGTTGAGCCAGCCACTCTCGACGCCCTCGCCGATGCCCTCGCCGCGTACCGCCGTCTTGAAGACAGCATTGGCGTTGCCGCGGTGCTCCCAGCAGTCCGCCTCCAACTTAACTTCCTCGCCACCTTGAGCGCCGAAGTGCGCGGTGACTCGAGGGCCCGTCTCGTGGATTTGGCCGCCCAGTGGGCTCAGTTCGGGGGCTGGCTAAACGCCGCCGCCGGACATCCGCGCGTGGCTGGTCGCTGGTACTCCGCCGCTTTGGAATGGGGTACCGAGGCCGGAAATTCGGACATGATCGCCACAGTGCTCAGCATGCGTGGACACCTGGCATGGCAACACCGCCGACCAGGACCTTTGATCGGTTTGTCAGCAGCGGCCCTGCGCCAACCAGCCAGCCCAGGCGTACGGGCGCTCGCCGCTCAGCAGGAGGCGCGAGGTCATGCTCTGATCGGAGCGGCGTCCACCGCGATCGGGCTACTCGACCAGGCCATGGATCTCGCCACGCAAGCGACCGAGGCCCCAGACCAGGAGCCACCATGGATCTATTTTCACTCTCTGGACTACCTGAAGATGCAGCGCGGCCTGACCTATCGGCTACTCGGCGACAACGCCCTAGCAGTCGAGCACCTTCGCACCGGCCTGCACGGATTGCCGCCGTACGCGAAAGGCGCGGCATGGACCGTCCCCTACAGAATTGACCTCGCGGCGACGTTGGCCGAACTCGGCGACATCAGCGCCGCACGTGAGGCGTACGAACGCGTACAAGCCATCGCGGAAACGACCGGAACAGAGCACCTGGCTAGGCGTGCCGAGTTCGCCGTCCGCAGCCTGTCCGCAGGAAACCTGCGGACATACACCACCTAGCAGTAGTCTCCCCCTCACGGAAAGCTCCCAATGGGGATGGCCACAGCCAGAGAACGGGCCGTCTCACCTCCATCGAGGGTGAGGGAGCACGCGCATGATCCGGCTACTCCGCCGACTCCGCCGCCGCCGACCTGCACGGCTGGACGCGACCGGTCCTGCCACCCGGTACGCGGCGCGGGCCGGTGCCTACTCTCCGCTGCACAACCAGCCGACGGTGATCCTTGATAGTCGGCCGTTGATGACCCGGTTGGCCCGGCAGCGGGCCTGCTCCCGGTGATGGCCACCCGCGCCCGGCCCCGCCCTGGCTTGTCGACGGTCCAGCTACGTAACCGGATGATCCTGTCCGCCCGGCGGATCATCACCGAGCACTGGCCGCGCGTCGATCGGTGCCCGACCTGCCGATCCGCATGGCCGTGCCCGCCCACCGAGTCCGCATACGGCTACCTCGCCACGGTCGGGCAGGACGGGTGGGCGCCCCCGCAACGCGCCGGGAGCCGGCGTTGACGCCGGCCGAGGCTACTGTCCGCCGGTGGTGGCGGGAGCTGGCCGAGCATCACCAGGTTGATGGACGTTGCCCGGTGTGTGGCACCCCGCGGCGGTGCTGGCCGTGGGCGGAGGCATACGCCGGGCTGCTCACCTTTGGTCTGCTCGGCCCACCCCTATCTCTGGACACGGCGTGATGCGCTGGAGCCGCGCCCCGCCCACCCCGCCGGTACACGGGCCCGGCCCGTGAGCAGCCACGATCCCCCGGATAGATCAGGAGAGCGCCCGTGCAGGTATCCCAGGCCCTGGACGTGATGACTGCCATCCTCCGGGCAGCCGAGCACCCCGACATCGTGTCGGTGTCGCGCTACGGCGCCGATACCCAGCCCGGCGGACAGACGCCCGCGGGGATCAAGGTCAAACACCAGTCCGGAACCGCCGCCATGCTGTGGGCGGGCGTACCACCGCGTGACGCCACGCCGGTACCGCTGCCCACCGGGCCGCTGCCGCCGATGCAGCGCGCTGCTCGAATCCTCGTGCTCGCTCAGCAACTCCTGGATGTCGCCCGGCCCGAGGTGTTCACCTCATGGGAGCTGTGCCAACAGCCCAGCGTAGAGGTGCCGGTCGCCGCCGCGATCCGCATCACTGCCAGCGACCGTTCCGTGATCTACCTCCGGGCTACCGCGGCATCCGGGGGCACGTCCGAGCCCGAGACCGACCCGTATCCGGACTACCAGATCCCCCAGGGAGTCCAGTCATGGCATCGTCTCAATGCTCCGCATGCGGAGCCCGCGTCAGTGTGAGCCCCGGCCGGTCCTGCCCGCCGCGTCAGGCGATGGGTGATCGCGCCCGCTGCCCGGGCTCCGGACAGCCCACCATGTGACAAAGGCGGCCCCGCTCTCCCCAGGTCGGGAGGGCGGGGCCGCACCGTGTCGTGCCACCTGAACTTGACCGCAGGTGCCGAGATGCCCTAGACAGCACCAACTTGGTGCGGGTCGAGTTTTCCGGGCGGATCGCCTTACGGGCACGGGAGTATGCCTACGTGCACCACCTGGGCAACTACGACGCAATCTACCTTGCATCGGCTGCGGAGGCCGGCGTCAACGTGATGATGACCTGGGATAAAGGTCTACTGCGGGCGAGGCGTGTGGACGGCATGTGGATCGAGGAGCCGTACGAGATCGGCGAGCCGACCCTGTTTTCTGCCTGAACCCAGCAAAGAGCGAGTCTCGGATGGCCCGACACGACGGTACGCCCCTGACCTCGGCCGGGGACGCTCGCGTTTGTTGGTCGGCGCCGGCCGGGACGTCACCGGCGGCACCGCATCGGCGATCTTACCGTCCCGGCACCTCGTACTTCGGCACGGCCGGCGTGCCCAGCAGGACGCCCAGCCACGGCCAGCGTGCCTCGGCCACCCGGACGAGGGCGTAGTAGCCGGCCATCACCAGGGCGACCACACCGGCCGTGAGTGCGGTGGACGAGTCGGCGTCGAGCACGATCCCCGCCGTCGAGGCCAGCCAGGCGAGCAGGGCGCCGACGGCGGCGGGGACAGCGATACGGATGAGGGAGATCAGGTAATCGTGAGTCATCGGGGGCTCCTCTCGGGTGCGCCTGATGCCACGGTGGTTTCGTGTGTCGTTCAGGCATTTTGTTCAGGTTCATGTCTTTTTGGGGTTTTTGTCGGTTTAGCTTGGGGTGGTTGCTGCCGCCTGCCTGGTAGCCGAGAACCACCACCCCTCAGGGGTGGTGGTTCTCGTCCGTGACGGGGAAGGACACCAAGACCGCGATGAACGATCAGTGCCACGAGCACGAACTGGACCGACCAGGTGCACGCCGGGCGAGGTCACGGTGGTGGGCTGTTGGGCTGGCCGGCATGACCGGCCTGGCGCTCACCACCAGCCTCGGCATCGGCGGAGCGCCGGCTTTCGGCGCCGTCGACGGCTTTCTCACTGCCGCCGATGACCGGCGGGGAAAGCCTGACCGCGCCTCCACCGATAGCAAGGATTACGAGGGCAAGGGCAAGAAGGACAAACGCAAGGGCACACCGGTCCCGTGTAGCGCCGATGCGCTGATCACGGCGATCACCCTGGGCAACGCGCGCGGCGGCGCCGTCCTTGACCTCGCCAAGGACTGCACCTACCTACTCACCGCCAACATCGACGGCGCCGGCCTGCCCGCCATCACCACCCCGATCACCCTCAACGGCGGCAAGGACACCAGCATCACCCGCGCCGCCGCCGCCGAACAGTTCAGAATCCTCACCGTCGACACAGGCGGCGACCTCACTCTCAACAAGCTGAAAATCAGCGGCGGACAAACGCCCGAAACCGGTGGCGGCATTCACGTGACTGACGGCGGAAGACTGACCACGAGGCACAGTGCAATTACTCGCAATATTGCAAACGCAAATGGTGGCGGCATTTATAGCGCCGGCGTATTGGTGGTCGAGCGCACCACAGTCAGTCGCAATACTGCCAATAACAGCAGCGGCGGCGGCATCTACAACTCGGGTGGGCAGTTAACGATAGTCAAGTCTCTAATAAAGGCAAATTCCGCCAACAGTAGCGGCGGAGTGATAAGCAACGGTAGCTCTGCGGTCGTGACAATCAAGGGTAGCGTTATCGCAGATAACAGTGCTCTGGGAACAGTCGGCGGCCTACTGGTCATCAACGACGGGGTCGGCAGGGTCTACGACACCAAATTCACCGGAAACAGCGCAGGCTTGTTTGGCGCGATCTACATCGACGGGCAGCTCACTTTACAAAACTTTGAACTTACAAATAACACAGCCTCAAGCGGCTTTGCCGGAGGACTATACGTAGGTGCAGACTCTACCGCAACGGCCAGCAAGGGCATCATCAAGAATAACGTTTCCCTCATCGACAACGGCGGCGGCGTATACGTCGCTTCCAGGAGTCAGCTGGTGATGTATGACACGAAGGTAATCGGCAATCAGGCCGAGCAGGGTGGCGGAATCTACAACAGCTTCGACAGCACGCTAACGCTATTCAATGCCAAGGTGGTGAGGAACACCGCCGTGACCAACGGCGGCGGCATCTTCAATGCTGGTGGGACAGTTAATCTGAACACCGCCACCGGCACCACCGTGGTCAAGAACCGGCCGAACAACTGCGTCAACGTCCCCGGCTGCCCGGGCTGACCCCGTCGCCCGGGTATCAGGAGGGGCCCCGCCCCTACCGTCTACAGGCGGCAGGGCGGGGTCTTCCTGGTTAGGGTCGGGGGATGGTGGATGTGCCGTCCCTGCCGCAGCAGCGGCTGATCCTGGCCGAGCTGTCCGGCGTGGCCCGCCGGTACGGTCAGGAGGTCCGTCGCATCGCTGCGAGCCGTAGCCGATGGCTCTGCTGCCAGCCAAACGAGCTTCAGCGACGGCAAGCCAACCCGATTCCCAAGCTGAACGTCCGAGGCTGCGATGATCCTTGCCGTGAGTCAGACGTGATATGGGATCACATGGTCCAGGGCGCTCGTGTCAGCTTCATGCCCAGCCAGGGCGATGCCCCTGCGACGGTCGACAACATCGATGCCCACGTCTACCTCGTTGACGGCACCCATCGCTACGCCACCTTCATGACGACGGTTGCGATCGACCGGGTTCTGCAAAAGTGGGCTAAGACTGGGGAGACTGGCGGCGGTTGGTACTTCTGGTGCTCCGACTTGGTTATCGTGCCAAGACCCGGCGTTGAGGCGATGGTGGCGGCCGTGGGGGAGATGATCCGCTCCGGTGACATCGACGTGATCCTCGGCAAGGTGGAGGATGGCTCGATCTAGCTGAGTGACTAGCCGGGTGACGATCGGGTTGGACATCGATGGACGAGTATGGCTTCCGGAGGGCCAGCCTGGCGGATCAGCGCCGCTGAAAGAGCAGGTCAACGATCGGCGTTGGTTGCCTGGGGGTCACGGTGTCGTCGGTTCGAATCCGGCCGTCCCGACGCAGGTCAGAGGCCATCCGGGAGCTTCCGGATGGCCTCTTTCTGTCAACGTCGGCTGACGTTTGGCTCTGGCACCTATTTTGTGATTGATCTTGGTGGCGGCTCACGAGTTGGTCAGGACGCGTTTGCGCAGGAGGTCGAGGTTCGCCCGGCCATACATCTGCCGCTTGATCGTCTTGATGTGGTTGATCTGGCCCTCGACCGGACCTGAACTCCAAGGCTGGGTGAGGCCGGCGACGACGGCGTCGCGGTCGCCGACAAGACCGGTGGCGAAGCCGCGGATTTCGGGGTATCCGGCGTGGCGGGCGCGGTCGATCCAGGCGTCGAGGTGCTGCCCGGTGCCTTGGTGGCGGACCAGCGTGGCGAACCCGCGGGCGAGGTCGGCGACGGTGTCTAGGTCCGGGCAGCGGCGGCGGGCGTCGGCGAGATTGGCGTGGTCGTCGTCGGCGAGTTTGTGGCCGGGCCGCATGATCCACGCGGTGATCCGCCGGGCCGACGGCACCCGGACAGCGGTCGCAGGGGCAGGCCGGGTGCGGTTGGTGGTGAGCCAGTCGCGCAGCACCCGCAAGCTGCCGTGGTAGCCGCGGGCCACGATCTCGGCGTGCAGGTCAGCGGTCTGGTGGATGCCGTCGGCGAGGCGTTGCCGCAGGTAGGAGTGGAACGGGGCGAGGACACTGGGTCGGCTGCTGGAGTTCGGGCCGATCAACGAACCTCTCGCCCAGCGCCGCTCCACCTCGGCCACACCGCCGACCGCGACCATCCCGACTACGGAGACCACGACCCCGGCGGAGAGGCCGACGACGACATCACCGAAGACGACTTCGACGGCATGGCTACCCACCGACGGTGCGGGAGATCGGTGCAGCCGTCGGCCTCGATTCCCCCTCGTCGGTGGCGCATCACCTGAAGACCCTCACGTACCACGGCCTGATCCGACGGGCGTCCGGCGGGCCGCGAGCGGTCGACGCCCGCCCCCTGGTCGACGACGAGGACTCGCCAGTCAAATCGGAATCCCAGCACGGGACGCGGGTGCCTCTGCTGGGATCCATCGCCGCCGGCACGCCGATCCTCGCCGAAGAGCACGTCGAGGAGGTACTGTCCCTGCCCACCGAACTGGTCGGCCGGGGCACACTGTTCGCACTGCGGGTACAAGGCGACTCCATGACCGAAGCAGCCATCGCCGACGGCGACATCATCGTGGTACGGCAGCAGGCGGTCGCCGACAACGGCGACGTCGTCGCCGCCATGCTCGACGGGGAAGCCACCGTCAAGCAGTACCGAACCCGCGACGGCCGCATCGAACTCGTCCCTCGCAACCCGCGCCACCCGGTACTGCCCGGCGATCACGCGACGATACTCGGCAAAGTCGTCTGCGTCCTACACCGCCCGTAATCCCAACGACTACCGCCACAACCTTCCGTCGGCAGGACCATGAAGGCGCGCGCCTGAGGCTATTGCTCACCCAGGTCCGGGCGCCACATCGTGATCTCACCTACGCACTCATGTGTATGGACAACGGCTGCCGCTGCCGTCGGTACCGCAATTCAATCCGCTTCGGGCTCGGGGTCGAACTGGCTGAGCCATTCCACATTGCCGTTCGCCTGTGTCGCGACCATGCCCGCCGCGAGCCACACCAACGCCGGCAGGAACGCGTCGCCCAACCGCTTGAAGGCTTCGTCGACCAAGGTGTTCGGCGCGAGAGGACTGCCCAGGAGACCGGCGAGTTGGAAGGCATAGTCGGCCGCCTCACCGCTCAGGTGCTTCCGAATCCACTCCATCGCCGGACCAGCTAGGTCGCCGTTCGCCTCCTCTTTCGCCCCGGTCAGCCACATCATCAGCACCCCGATCATGGTGCTGGCTGCCAGCCCGGCGGCCTCCGGGTCGTCGGCCTCTTCAAGCAGCTCCGGGATCCGCCAGGCGGGCTCCTCCGACGGGATGCTGATCGTCTCGTCAACCCACGCTGCGATGCAATTCGCAGGAGACACTGCCGGGAGTCACCGGTTGCGTAGGGGTCGGGCCACTGGCGCGAGCAGCTCGTCCAGCAACTCCAGCTCCGCCCACCCGTTGATCGCGATCTGGCCGGAGGTGTCGACGTTTATCTCGACGCGGTCGGGCGTGCGTCGCAGATGGTCGAGTAGATGCGGGAAGCGGTCGCTCAGCACGACGAACTCCTGGTTCGTCGAGCCGACCCAGGGCCGAACGGGGTCGATCCGGTCGTTGAGGAAAGGTCCAGCAACGAGCAGGTCCGTCTCGCCGAGCAGCGCGGCAACATCGGCGCGGCCCGCCTCGATGGCCTGCCGCAGCTGCGCCTCGGTGTATCCGGTGAAGGTCATGACCGATCGGCCAGCGCTCCGTACCGCGCGAGTGACCTTGGACAATGCGGCGGCTTGATCGAAGGGTTCCCCGCCGAGCAGCGTCAGCCCGGCGGTGCCCGAGTCGAGGATGCGGGTCACCAGGTCGTCTGTTGCTACCTGTTCCCCGCCTCGGAAGCTCCACATGTACGGGTTGAAGCAGCCGGGGCACCGGATGGCGCAGCCCTGTACCCAGACCGCGGTGCGCTCGCCCGGTCCCTCCGCGTGAGTTGAACCAAGGAACCTCGCTACTGACACCACCGCCGAGTTGATGGTAGGTCGAGGAGCGAGTTCGTCATCAGACATCGAGCACACGGCCGTGGGGTGGTGGCGGCGCTTGGCCAGGCTGCTGCCACTGCGGAGGTGTGCAGGTCAGCAGGTTCCGGAGATGGGCGAACTCGTGCGGTGCAAGATTCGCCACTGCGGCGATCTCCTCTACGCTGCCGAACCCCCGGCGTGCCTGCCGCTCGGCGATCACCTGGTGTACGCGGTCTGTGTGGAGGTGCGGGAGCGCAGCGAGCTGCTCGAAGGTGGCCGTGTTGACATCGATGGCCGCCGGGTCTCCGGCCGTGGCTGGCGAGACCGTGGAGGGCTGCGGCGGCGTGCCGTACGACTGCTGCGAAGGCGCTGGTTCTGCTGCTGGCCCAGCCCCGTAGGAGGTGGCCGGGTTCGGCATGATGTCGGCGACCGATGGTGGCGGGGATGTCGGCGTGTAGCTCGATGGCCCGGGGGACGTCGGGGGGTTGGGGCTGCCGGTCCAGGTCGGCGGTGGTGCGGTTGGCTGCGCGTACCAGGGAGTGTGAGTTGCCCGCCAGCGCAGCCACGCCGAGTTGATGAGGCAGGCGTGCAAGAAGCTCGCCGCCCAGATGGCCACGAACGCGCCGGCAGCCCAGCTGCCCACGGTGGTCGTCTCGCCTGAGTCGTCGGCGAAGGAGAAGGCGCCTACACCGATGACGGTGTAGGCGATGCCGGGGATCCACCAGTCCGGCCGTCGGGCGCGAAGCCCGACGTAGAGGAAGCCTGCTCCGGCGAGGCAGCCCATGCCGCAAATTGGGAGCAGGAGCCACCAGCTGTGCAGGATCCGCCATTGCAGGCTCGCGCCCGGGTTGGCGGGAGGCAGTGGAGGTGTCCACGGTTCGTTAGGCACGTTCGACATTGCGCTCTTCCTGGAGGTTCTGCGTGTTCACGTTCGTTCTGGTGTAGTCGGCGGTGTAGGCACTTTCAATGGTGTGTGCGTCGAGTAAATCTTCCAGGATCGTGATGTAGTCGAGGCAGCCGCTTCCCGCCAGGCCCTTGGTCTCGGCGCTCACGATGCCCGCGCTCGTCACGGTCAGCAGGATTTGTGGCTTCTCCGTCATGACGGCCGTCCCTCGACAGCGAACACCATCCGTACGCTCGCATCCTCGGCGACGGTCTCCGACTCGAGCCGAAGTCCGGCGGCCGGTGCGCGTTCCCGCAGCCGCTCGAGCACCGTACGCTGCACCTGCCGCCCGTACTCGGCGTCGATGGCCCGAACGATGTCGACGGCTCCTTGCTCGTCGACGTCACCCGTGAGGTGCGCAGACCACACCGCGTCCGGCCCGCGCTGGAAAGTCGCCTGTACGCGGTTCCAGGACGCCACGATCTCCTGATGGTCGGCGGTGACCACGGCGTTGGTTTCGCGCAGCGCCGCCGAGAGCAACGTCTCATCCCGCATCCGCGTCTGCACCTGGCAGATGACGCGACCACGCTCGTCGCGGCTGGCGGTGGCGCCGCGCACGGCGGCGACCGTGGCCACGGCCAGCGGCACCAGTATCAGTGAGACGCTCAATGTGGCACTCCCCTCGGTCCTGTCGTCGACATCAAAAATCGACCGATCTTCCACCACTGTGAGGGGGTGGCGCATCGCCGGGTTGGGTAGGAGCCGTGGACGCAATGGTGGTCCCGGAACGGCCAGGAGGGTCCCAGTCTTCCGCGGCCGTGGCCGCCACAGCACGCATATTCGCCCAGGCGCGGATGTCGCTGATCCGCTCCGCCTGGGTCACGCTGAGCGGCACCATGTTGACCACGCCGTGGACTAGATCGTCCTTGCGCAACGGGCGTCTTTCCGAGAAGGCGTCGAAAAGGCCGGCGATGACCGCCTGCTCGAGCTCGGCTCCCGAATAGCCCTCACTCAGCCCCGAGAGCTCCTTCAGCAGTGCGTCGTCGACGGTGAGATCTCTGGCGACAGCAGGATGCTTCATCCGCTTTGCGATGTGCATGGCCCAGATCGACGCGCGCTCCGCGATGGTCGGAAGATCGACGAAGAAGATCTCATCGAAGCGCCCCTTACGCAGCATCTCAGGCGGGAGGCTTTCAATGTTGTTCGCGGTCGCGATGACGAAGACGGGCTCCGTCTTCTCCTGCAGCCAGGTGAGGAAGGTGCCGAACACGCGAGATGACGTTCCCGAGTCACCAGCGGCTCCGCCGCTGGCGAAGCCCTTCTCGATCTCGTCGACCCAGAGAACGCACGGTGAGGTGGCTTCGGCGGTGCGGATAGCGTTGCGCACGTTCTGCTCGCTGGATCCGACCAGTCCGGAGAAGACCCGACCGATGTCGAAGCGCAGCAGCGGCAAGCCCCAGCTAGCGGCGACGGCCTTTGCGGTGAGCGACTTGCCGCAGCCGGGCACGCCAGTGATCAGCACACCGCGCGGCGCGGGAAGCCCGTACTCCGCCGCCTCCGCCAGCCAGGAACTATCCCTTTTGGCCAGCCACCGCTTCAGATTTTCCAGACCACCGACGTCGGCCAGGTTGACATCGACATCGACGAACTCGAGCAGTCCCGACTTGCGTACCGTCTGCCGCTGTTCCTCGTGCACCACCGCGATGTCGTCAAGGTCAAGCACACCGTCGTTGACCATCGCACGAGCGAAGGCGTTCTCCGCCTCCTGCAGCGTGAGGCCGAGAGCTGCCTTCGCCAACCGCTCCCTCCCCACCTCATCCAGGCCGATGCGGATCCGGCCGCTGGCGGAGTTGGCCGCGATCATCCCTTCAAGCACCATGCGGATCTCGTGCTCACTGGGCATCGGAAAGTCGACGATCGTGACGTCCTTTTCCAGCTCCACCGGAATCCGCAGCACGGGAGAGATAAGCACCAAGGCCCGCGCGACCGGGCCGGACTTGAAGGCCGCCGCCACATCCCGCAACCGCCGAACCACACCCGGGCTCCCAGGCCTGTCGCCACCCCCGTGCGCCGCGTGTAGGTCCCTGAATATGAGCACGCTGGGCTCGTCGATCCGAAGCACGGCGTTGAGCGCATCCTCCGGGTCCGTCGTGCCCTTCCTCGGGGTACCGTCCGGCTGAACCAGTCCTTCTGTCGCGGACCAGGTCCAGACGGCCCTGGGAGTACGAATCAGGGCCGCATCGCGGGCTACGGCCGTCACCTCCGCGACCACCCGATGCTCTTCGTACGACTCTATGTAGAGGATCGGGAAGCGCGCTTTGAGCAGTTGCGACAGTGCCTCGCGGAAAGGCCTCGCCATCGCCGTCTCCCCCTCCGACCGCCACCAGGCCGGCCGACTGTAGCAGGCCACAGGCAGGGCTGGATCCAGGGAAGTCGGCAGTAGTCCTTACACAGACTGAAGATCATGTGAAATGCCCCCTATCAGCGCCCTGCCCACCCACTGGGCTGGTGGAAATGGCCGGCGCGGACTTGGGGTGCGCTGAAACCTCTGTCACCATCAGCCCATCACTGTTGACGTTGGCGAGCCGGAAGGTGGCCTAGGTGTTCACACTGGCAGGCGGCGCGGTCATCTACCCGCAGGCTGAAGCGCTCGACACCTACCGCACCTACGACTGCGAACCAAGGACGCCGAGTGGCTCCGGCAGCAGATCACGCCCGAACTCGACGCATGGCTCGACCCGACCCGCCGGCGTGTGACCGCAGGTCGGCAGCCGGAGTACCTGATCATCACCACAAACCTGCTGCTGTCCAGTGTGCCCGCCAACGGCGGCATCGACCGCATACACACACTGCTGCCCGGATACGCCGATCGACTCGGCCTCAAGGACATCGCCCTGTGGGACGCCAACTCGCTGTCGATGTACCTCGACGTCTACCCCGAGGTGCGGCAGAGCTTCTCCCACCTCATCTCGCCAGCAGACGTACTCACGAGACCTTCACCACGTTGGACCGCCTCGATGACGTCCTCCGCTCGTCCTCCATTCAGGTCGGTCAAGGCCCGCCGGGCAACGAACGGGCGTTCCGAGCGGCCTACAAGGCAGCCGGCGGCCAGCAGGTTCTCGGAGAGCCCGCCAGCGAGGTCTACGACGACGACCCAGGCTGGGTGCAACACTTCCACGGCGGCCCCGGCCAGCCCGAGGCGGTGATCTGCGCCCGCGCCGGGCACGACCCGGTCGCGATGGACGCCACCATCTGGGACGCGCTGCGCACGATCAGCCCAGGTCAACTCACCGACGTCGGCTACCCGGTGCAGTCCGTGTCGCCCGCGTTCATCGACGGCGCCTCCCACACAATCACCCTCGACGGAGGCCAGTGGGGACCAGGCGAACTCGTGCGCCGCGAGCTGGCTGCCCACCCTGACGCCGTGAGCCAGGCTCGTCTTGGTATCGACCAGGGTGTCGTCCACCGAGACAGCCCCTTAGCTATGGCTTGGCTCCGTCGGTCATGGCGTGGCGGGCCGTTCACGGAGCCGGACCACCGGGTCAGTTGTCGCGCGGCTGGTTGGAGTGAGGTCGGCGATCAAGGCTTCGAGCCGGGCTTCCTCGTACAGGCCATCGGCGTCGGGCAGCCATTCGGTGGCACCGGGCAGGGCGAGCATTTCGGTGAGGAAGCCGCGGCCTGCGGTGTCACGGTCAGCGGTGACCCGTAGTTGGACGCCGGCGGCGGCGAGGCCGCGCAGCAGTGTCCATGCTGCTGAGGAGGGTCGTCCGTAGATGCACACCAGCGGTAGGCAAGCGGTGCCAAGTCGATCGGCGGCGGTCTCGGCGACGGTGGGGTTCTCGCAGGCGCGTACGACGGTCAGTCCGGGTGCGAGCGCCCAGTCTGCTCGCAGGCTGCGGCTGGTCAGCCATACCGGTTCGCCATGTTCGGCTGCCGCACCCGCGATCCGGGCTGCCGGGGCTTTCCCGGTCAGGGAGAGGTTGAGAATCAGGACCGTGGAGGAGACTCCGTCGCAGCTGATGCCGTGCTCGGCCCACACGTGTCGCCACTGGTCAGCGGTCAGCGCGGTGTCGGCGGCGGAGGCGGCCTGGTCGGCGGTGGCGGTGGCGGTGGCGGCTGCGAGCAGGCGGGCGGCGGTGCGGCCGAGGTCGTGGTCGCGGTCGAGGCGGTGCGGGTCCCCGTAGAGGGTGTTGGTGATTTCAGCAGGGGTCGGCCGGTGCCGGGCAGAGCGTGCCACAGGTGTTGCAGGTCGTCGGAGCGGCGGGTGGCGGTGTCGGGGTCGGTGCCGAGCCAACGGCGTTTGCGGGCAAGCTGTACGGCGTGGTCGGGAAGGCCTGTGGTGGTGAGGCTGGTGTAGGCGGCGTCGATGGTGGCTGCGGTGCGGGCGGCGGCTTGTTCGCGGCGGCCGCGGACGTCGTCGATGGCGCCGCCAGTGCGGGTCAGCAGGTCGAGCAGGTCGTCGCCGGTCCGGGTTAGGGCGGTGCGGAGTTTGCCGAGGGTTACGGGCTGACCGGATGTGTCCCACGCTACGCCAAGGTAGCGGGCCACTTGGGCTCGTTCGATGGCGGTGAGCTCGACGCGGACGGTGACGCCGTTGCCGGTGCGGCGGTCCTGCAGCAGTTCGCGGACCGCGGAAAGAACCTTGTGCGGGCCGGGCTGAGCGGCCCACCGGTCGGTTGCCGCGCTCATGCGGGCGCCCTTTCGTTGATGCCAGCCACGTCCGAGGCTTCCTCGGTGCCGGTGTGGTGGGCGCCGATGGTGTGCGGTGGCTCGACCGGTGCCGGGTCGGTGAGCATCGTGGCGAACAGGTCAGGGCCGAGACCTTCGGCGCTGCGGCGTGGGGTGAGCAGCCGGGTGGCGTAGTCCCCGACGGGGATCTGTTCAAGGGTGTGCCCAGCCCACAGCATCAGGGACAGGTCGACGCCGGGAATGGGCGCGGGCGCTCGGGCTCGACGGTGCGCAACTACGTGGCCCGGCGTCGGCCGGAGATCCTCGCCGAGGCGCGTGAGGGCCGCGGGCACCTGGACGGGATGGTGCCACGCAGGTCCGCAAGCCCGGACCCATTTCGATCTTGCGCGCCCGAAGGGATTCGAACCCTAACCTTCTGATTCCGTAGCCTAGTATGGATCGACTCGCCCGCCATGGGCCCATCCGGGAGGACGACATGGCGCTCTACTTCGGACTCGACGACGCGGTGCTGGCGGACTTCCCCGAGAGCCAGGTGCGACTGGTCCTAGCCGACGGCGTCCGTAACGACGGGTCGTGGCCGCTCACCGATCGACTGATTGACGAGTTGACGGCAGACCTGGCAGCGGGCAGGTGGCAGCCGCACGACGAGTCCCAGCCCACGATCGCCTCATGGCACGAGGCGTACCGACGGTTCGGCACCAACCCTCGGCGGACGCGGCCCAGCGTGGACGCGTTGAGCCGCCGCCTGGCCAAGGTGGGACGGCTACCCAGAGTGAATCCCGTGGTCGACGCGTACAACCTGGTGTCGGTGCGGCACGGGATTCCGGCCGGCGCCTTCGACGTCGCCAGCATCGACGAGCCGGTGGTCGTGCGCCCGGCCCAACCGGGCGATGGATTCACCCCGCTCAACGAGACGGACCGGCGGGAGGAGCCGGCCCCCGGTGAGGTGGTGTACACGGCCGGTTCGGAGGTGCTGACCCGGCACTGGAACCACCGCGACTGTGACCGCTGCAAGGTTACTCCCGCCACCCGACGGGTCGTCTTCATCCTGGAGCGGGTCAGCGCGTCGGCGGTCCCCGACGAGGCCATGACCGCTGCGCAGGACCTGCTTGTGGAGCTGGTCACCCCACACGCGGAACGGATCACCGTGCTGGCCCTCTCCGCCGACCTACCCCGGACGGAGACCGTCTCGGTGTGAGCTGCCCGGGACGCCCGGCCCCGGGCAGCTCAGCCCTGCGTCACCGCCCAGCCGAAGAAGGTCGCCACCGTGAGGATCAGCAGCCACTCCGCTGTGAGCAGGAAGCATTCCGACGCAGGTTGATCGGCATGGAGACCTTCGCGGGCGGAACGTTGCTGAAGATGCGGTCCTCGAAGACGTACCGCACGTACTGCGGGGTCCGGAACCCGAGCACGGCCAGCAGGATGTTCTTGCCGAAAAAGCCGAGGTCGGACCCTGCAGTTGACAGGATGTTGATGCCGTCGGCAAACCTGGCGGGCCAGCAGCTTTCCAGAAGGGATGACGCTGTGTCTGCGGACGACGAACCATACCGCTGACACGGAACTTAGGGGAGGGCCTAGCTACGGCAATGGGGAGCTAATGACCCGGTGCGTGTTGTTCACGCGTCGGGTCGCACCCTGCTTGTCGAGATGCTCCAGCAGCGGCAGCGCGACGCGGCGGCTGGTGCCCCATGCGGTGCGGGCCTGGCTGACGGTGAACGGTTGCTCGATGCTCGCGAGTCGGCGCGCCGCCTCGGCCGGTGCGTCGGGTAGCAGGTAGACATCGGGTGCGAGACGGCAGAGCAGACCGGCGTTGACCGCGGCGGCGAGGTGTTGGCGGGACAACCGGTGTCGTGTGAGCTCCTCGGCGCTGGGAGCGGCGAACGGGTCCTCGCGCAGTCGCGCGTGGATCTCGTCGATCGCTCGGCGCACTGGTGCGGGGAAGTGCGTCTTGGCATCCTTGCGGCGCACGCCGCCGCTGTCGAGGACAAGCCCTGCGTCGGTGATAAGCGCTTCGATCAGCCGAGGATCGGCGATGCTGACTCGCCGGGCCGCCGCCTCCGGCGCGAGACCGGGTGACAGCGGGTTCGCTGCCGTCCACTCGTCGACGGCAGCGCTCAGCGCGGACACCCAGGTCTTCCAGACGGTCGGGTCGACCAGCCACTCACCCGCGGCGATAGCATCCAGCGGTGTCCCGGCTTCCCGGGCCAGGACGCCGGCGGTGACGAGCGCGTCGCGGCGCACGGCTCCACGGCGGGTGATCTCGGACGCTACATCGGGCTGATCGTTCATCCGCGTCAGTTGGTGGGCCCGGCGCTTGGCGTCGCCTCGAGCGTTCAGTCGCGCTGGGAAGGTGTCGAGAACGACGACGCCGGCGACGATGTGCTGGGCACCTGGGTCGCGCAGCAGGCCCCGCTCGCCCATGTGTAGCGGTAGCGCGGTGGTCAGGGTGAGGCGGGCGGCGTGTGATCCGAGTTTTCTCAGGCGTACGGGCACCGCCGCCGATCCGGTATGCAGGACGAGGTGGGTAGGTATCCTGTCGGCTTGCCTTATCAGCCGTACGTCCATGGTGGTGACCCTCGTGAAGGCGCCCGGCTGGACCAGCGCGTACCCGCGTCGGACCTCGTTGGCGCCGAGGCCGCGTAGGTTGACCGCTAGCCGGGACACCGCCTTGGCTCGCTCGACCTTGGTCTTGAGACTTTGCAGGCCGCGGATCCGTACGGGTCTACCTGCGGGTTCGAGCACGAGTTCGTCGCCAACCGCCATGGTGCCTGACCCGAGTGTTCCGGTGACCACGGTGCCGCTTCCCCGTACGGTGAAGGATCGATCGACCCACAGTCTCGATGGACCCGGCCGAGGCGCGGGAAGCGCCCGCGTGAGTTCACGCAACGCGGTGCGCAGAGCGTCGAGGCCGTGGCCGGAGGCGGCGGACACCGCGACCGCGGGCATTCCGGCCAGACCGGTGTCCCGCAGCCGCTCGCGTGCCTGGGCGATCGTCGGCTTGGGGTCAGCGAGGTCGCAGCGGGTGACCGCGAGGACGCCGTGGCACACGTCAAGGGCCTGCAGTGCCGCCAGGTGCTCCGCCGACTGCTGTCGCCAGCCCTCGTCGGCGGCGACGACGAACAGGACGGCGGTGACCGGCCCGACGCCGGCCAGCATGTTCGAGACGAATCGCTGGTGGCCGGGCACGTCGACGAACGCGGTCATGTGTTCGTTGTCGAGGGTGGTCCAGGCGAACCCGAGGTCGATGGTCATGCCGCGGCGGCGTTCCTCGGCCCAACGGTCGGGTTCCATGCCGGTCAGTGCCCGTACCAGCGTCGACTTTCCGTGGTCCACGTGGCCAGCTGTGGCGATCACGAACATGCGCACTCCACCGCCTGGGCCACCACCTCGTCCTCGACTGGTGGGACACAGCGCAGGTCCAGCAGGAGGTGGCCGTCGTGAATCCGGCCGACCACGCAGGGCACGCCGCGGCGCAGCGGCTCGGCGAGCCCTGGTGGAAGTCGGACAGCCCAGCCGGGCAGCCGCAAGCCTGGCGCCGAGCCGCCGCCGACGACCCCGTCGCTGGGTGTCACTGTCGCGGCGGCGCCGCTCGCCACCAGCCGGGCTGCCAGCCTCTCTGCGCGTTCCCGCAGTTCCCCCTCGTAGGCGTGTAGGGCTAAGGCGGTGGGGGTGACGGGCTGGCGAAGGGTCGCCTCCAGCGCGGCGAGGGTGAGCTTGTCGACGCGCAGTGCCCGGGCGAGAGGGTGGCGGCGTAGCGTCTCGATCACCTCTTGGCGGCCGAGCAGGAGCCCAGCTTGCGGGCCGCCGAGCAGTTTGTCACCGCTCGCGGTCACGACCGTCGCGCCCTCGCGCAGCCAGGTGGCGGCGTCTGGTTCGTCGGGAAGCAGTGGTTCCGGGCGCAGCAGCCCTGACCCGATGTCGGCGACCACCGGGACCGGTAGCCTGGCCAACTCGGCTACGCCGACCGCCGAGGTGAAGCCCTCGATCCGGAAGTTGGAGGGGTGGACCTTGAGGATGAATCCAGTCCGCGGGGAAACGGCTTCGGTGTAGTCGCGTAGGTGCGCCCGGTTGGTGGCGCCGACCTCGCGCAGTCGGGCGCCGGTGCTTGCTAGTAGTTCGTGTAGTCGGAAGCCGTCGCCGATCTCCACCATCTCGGACCGGGCGACGACGATCTCCCGGCGCGCCGCGAGTGCGGTGGCGGCCAGCACGAGCGCGGCCGCCCCGTTGTTGACCACGTGCACGTCGCCGGCGTCGGGCACCGCGGCCCGTAAGGCATCGAGGGCGCTACGGCCGCGGCGGGCACGGGCGCCGGTGGTCACGTCGTACTCGATGTCGGTGTATCCGGTGGCGGCGGTGACAGCCGCGACGGCCGCCGCCGACAGCGGGGCGCGGCCGAGGTTGGTGTGCAGCACCACGCCGGTCGCGTTGATGACCCGGCTCAGCGGTGCGGGGGCCGGCGGCAGTGCGGCGAGCGCGGCGGGCAGGACATCGGCGGGCTTGATCCGGTCGTCCCGGGCCCGCTGCTGGGCCTCTCGGATCGCCTGCTTCACTACGTCGGCGCCGAACAATTGGTGTGCCTCGGACAGACGTGGATCGGCGAGCAGCGTGTCGGTGCGGGGGATGTGCCGGCGCGGGTCGGCGGTCACCCGACGACCAGGGTGTGCTCGCCATCGGCGGGAACCAGCTCGCCGATTACGGTGGCTCCGGGGATCTCCCCCGTGATCAGCAGGCCACCGGAGGTCTGCGCGTCAGCGAGCAGCAGCCGCTCCCACTCGGTGACGCCCGGGCCCCAACGGGTGTGCGGCCGCACCCAGTCGAGGTTACGGCGGCTACCTCCACTGACGAACCCGTCCCGGACGGCCTCGCGGGAGCCGTCCAGGTACGGCACCGCGGCCGCGTCGACGACCGCCGTCACCCCGCTGGCGCGCGCGAGCTTGTGTAAATGCCCGAGCAGACCAAAGCCGGTCACGTCGGTCGCGCAGGTCACCCCGGCGCGCAGGGCTGCGTGGGAGGCGTCCCGGTTCAGGATGGTCATCGTGGCGACAGCGGCCGGGAAGATCTCACCAGTCGCCTTGTGCCGCGAGTTCAGGACGCCGACGCCCAGCGGCTTGGTCAGGCTTAGCGGCATCCCCGCCCGTCCGGCGTCGTTGCGTAACAACCGACGGGCATCGCCGATTCCGGTAACCGCCATCCCGTACTTCGGTTCGGCGTCGTCGATGCTGTGGCCCCCGGCGAGATGACAACCCGCCTCGCGGGTGATGTCCTGGCCACCGCGCAGCACCTCGCTCGCAGTCGACATCGGCAGCAGGTCACGCGGCCAAGCCAACAGATTGACGGCCAGGATCGGATCCCCGCCCATCGCGTAGATGTCGGACAGGGCGTTCGCGGCGGCGATCCTGCCCCAGTCGTATGGGTCGTCGACGACTGGGGTGAAGAAGTCGGTGGTCGCGATGATCGCGGTGTCGCCGGAGAGCCGAACCGCCGCGGCGTCGTCGCCAGTCTCTAGGCCGACGAGCAGCTCATGAGTTGGCTCGGTCAGGGGGCCGAGAACACCGCCCAATGCGGCCTCCAGCTCCCCCGGCGGGATCTTGCAGGCACAGCCCCCGCCGCGGGCGTACCGAGTCAGACGCACCGAGTCCTCGGCCACAACCATCGATGTACCACCCCGTAGACGTCCTTGGCGGAGGCGGACAGGAATCGAACCCGCCGGCCAGGCTGAGCCAGGCCCACCTGCTTTGAAGGCAGGGGAGACCACCAGGAACTCAAACGCCTCCATATATGAATAGATCCTAGCCCAGGCGCCGTCGGGCTTGCAGCCCCGAACGAGCCGTCAGGCACCGGCTGGGCCGGTACGAGCGATCGGCCTTTAGTGTGTCGTACTCCGCCGCGCACCGAGTCATCCACAATCTCGACTCCAGCTCGGGCGGGGCCGCCAGACCGAGGCTGCCTGGGAACTCAGCATCATCACCGATACCCTTCGCTCGGTTGCTCTAGGTTGCCTGACGACAAGCGCTGTGTGCCCTGACCAGGGCGCACAGCGCTTGTCGAATCGCGATTCCCGACCCGGGCCTGGGTGGGAACGTGCCGGCGCGGATGGCCGACGGGAGCAATCCATCCACCGATGTCAGCCGCCGGTGGTGTTGAGTAACACCGATACGTTGTCGTCCAGGGAGTTTGCCGTTGCGAAGTCGGCCTTGCCGTCACCGTTGAAATCCGCCACCACGATCGCGGGTGACCCCGCACCGACCGCGATGTTCTCCGGTACGGCGAATCCACCCCGCCCGTCGCCGTGGAACAACGTCACGTCGTCGGAGTCGAAGTTCGGCGCCACGATATCCTGGTAGCCGTCGCCGTTGAAGTCGCCGGTGGCAAGGTCACCCGGGTGCACCCCGGAGGTCAGAATCGTCGGAGCGCCGAATCCACCCTGTCCGTCGCCGAGCAGCACCGCAACCTGGTCCACTTCGTACAAGGCGCTCGCGACGTCCAGCACGCCGTCGCCGTTGAAGTCGGCGAGCGCCGCCCCGGAGGCCGTGTCCCCCGCTGGGTAGTCCGACGGTGGGCCGAAGCGGCCACGGCCGTCGCCCTCGAGAACGCTGATGCTGCCCGAGTTGTAGTTCGATACGATCAGGTCAAACTTGGCGTCGCGGGTGATGTCGGCGATCGACAGGCGCAGCGCGCCGTCCCCGGCCGGAAAGTGCGATGCTTCGCCGAATCCGCCCTGCCCATCGCCGAGCAGCACGGTCACATTGTCGCCATTGAGATTCGGAGTCGCCAGGTCGAGGTTGCCGTCGCCGTTAAGGTCCCGGGCTACGATCCGGGCCGCACCATCCCCCGCGGGGGTGAACACCGGTTCACCAAATCCGCCTTGGCCATCGTTTAGATACACCGAAATCTCGTCCGATCCCAAGTTCGCTGCGACGAGGTCGAGCCAGTTGTCGCCGTTGAAGTCGGCGGCAACCAGGCCGTTCGGCGTGCGACCAGCGGCTAGCGTGACAGGCGGCAGGAAGCCGCCGGTACCGTCTGCCATCAGCACCGCGACATCGTTCGAGTTGTAGTTCGGCGTGGCGAGGTCGAGATGGCCGTCGTTGTTCAGATCCGCCGCGAGGATGTCCGCGGCCGCGTCGCCGGCGGGATAGACCATGGCGGACGCGAACGCGGCGGATGTCTCCGGCGGCGGGCCCGGCTCAGGGGTCCTTGGCTCCAGTGCTGGGGTCGAGGCGGCCGACGTGGTCGAGGAAACCGGCGGCGGTCGCTCCCCGCCGTCGTTGTCCGTGGTGCAACCGGAGGCCACCAGCGCCACTGCGACCGGCGCCGCGAACCACCACCTACCTACCGCATTCTTGCGCACGGGTCTTCTCCTTGCATTCGCAGTTCCTTGGCAACCCAAGCTCATTCCCGTTATAGGCCGAGGTGCAGCGGTAGGTCTTATTCTGGCTTGCGCGGTTCTTCGAAACGCGGTCCGGGTGAAATTCCCAGTCGATAAGAAGAAGTCAGATATTGGTGCCGGGTACAACGGGCATGTAGTGACCGGCAGAATCGGACGGAGATCGTGACATGACTGAGCGAAGTCGCAACGAGGAGACCCTCCGCGCGCTATACCGAAACTTCAATGAGAACAATCTCGACTGTGCGATGGCGCTGCTGACCGAGGACTACGAGGGCGTTGACGTTCCGACCGGCGAGGTCGTCCATGGGCCGGCGGGGTGGCGCAGGCGCCAAGAGCTGAACCGAGCGCCGATGCCGGATGCCCAGGTCGAGATCGTTAATCTGATCGTTTGCGGAGATATTGCGGTAGCTGAGGTGGTCAACGAGGGCACACACACCGCGCCGTTCCCGCTACCGAACGGGGAACTCCACCCGCCGACAGGTAGCCGGATCCGCGGACTGAGCTGTGAGCTCTACTACTTCCGGGACGGCAGGATCGCCAGCGGCAAGCTGTACTACGACTTCCTGACCGTCGCGACCCAGCTCGGCCTGCCGCTATGAGCACGCCGCGCGCCCGGACCGGACACCGGACCGGGCGCGCGGAGCCTACTTGGTCAGCGGCGCACCGCCTTGCGGTACCGGTGCGTGGCCAGTGGCACGAAGATCACAAGGATGAGTACGATCCACCCGATCGAGGCGACTATGGGATTTTGTAGCGGCCAGGTGTCGCCCGGCGGGTAAGCTGGGTTGGTGTTGCCGAACAGCTCCCGCGCCGCCTGCGCCACCGCGGAAACGGGGTTCCACTCGGCGATCACGCGTAGCGGCCCGGGAAAGCCTTCGGGGCTGACGTAGGTGTTGGCGATGAACGACATCGGCATGATCACCATGAAGCTGGCGTTACTCACGACCTCCGGCGCTCGCACGGATAGCCCCACCACGGCGAGCAGCCACGACAGTGCGTAGGCGAACGCCAGTAGGAGCAGAAGACCCGCTACTCCCTCGCCAAACGAGCTGTCTATCCGCCATCCCACGAGCAGACCGGCCAACACCATGACGGCCAGCGACAGGACATTATTCGCCAGATCACTGGCGGTCCGCCCGAAAAGTACAGAATAGGGCGATATCGGCAGTGACCGAAACCGGTCCACGATGCCTCTTTGGATGTCCTCGGCTAACCCGGCGCCTGTGATCACCGAATTGAACACGACGGTTTGTACGAACACACCGGCGAGCAAGAATTCTCGGTACGACACACCGGGGGCCTCGATAGCGCTGCCGAAGATGTAGGCGAACAGCAGCGTGGACATAATCGGCATGATCAGCGAGGACATGAACAGGTCGGGCATTCGCAACGTCCTGATCAGGTTCCGCTTCGCCAGCACCATGCCGTCTCCGACGGCCCACACCAATGAGCTCACCGCACTACCTCCTGCGCCTCTTTCTCCGAGGAAGACTCGATGGGGGGCTCGACGATGCGACCGGTGAGCGCGAGGAATACGTCATCCAGTGTGGGTCTGCGTAGCGACGCGTCCACGACCTCAATCCCGGCCGCATCGAGACGCCGTATCCCGTCTACCAGCACTCCGTCGGCGGCCGTGACGGTCACCGAGAGGTGACCCTCCGCGTCGGATACCGGTTCACCCGCCGAGACCGACGCGAGCACACTCCGGGCCCGGGAGAGATCGGCGGGGCGCGATAGGGTCACCTCGAGCCGGTGACCCCCGACCTGGTTCTTCAGCTCATCGGGTGTGCCGCCGGCTAGGACGGCACCGTGCTCAATCACGGCGATGCGGTCGGCGAACCGGTCCGCCTCTTCCAAGTACTGCGTTGTGAGCAGCAGCGTGGATCCACCCGACACCAGCTCACCGACGGTCTCCCAGGTGGCCTCCCTGCTACGGATGTCGAGTCCAGTGGTGGGTTCGTCGAGGATGAGCACCTTCGGTCGGGCAACGAGTGCACCCGCCAGGTCGAGCCTGCGCCGCATACCACCGGAGTACTCCTTGAGCCTACGGTTCGCCGCCTCGGTGAGCCCGAATCGTTCGAGGAGCTCCCATGCACGCGACCGCGCGCCACGCCGGCCGAGGTGGTGCAGCCGGCCGAGCAGTTCGAGGTTCTCCTGCCCAGTGAGCATCTCGTCGACGGCGGCATACTGGCCAGACAGGCCGATGGTCTGGCGAACCTGCCGGGCCTGCCGTACCACGTCGAGCCCGGCAACCTCCGCGTGTCCCGCGTCGGGTTCGATCAAGGTGGCGAACACCCGCACCGCTGTCGTCTTTCCCGCACCGTTGGGGCCAAGTAGACCGAGCACAGTGCCCTCGGCCACCTCGAGATCGAAACCGTTGAGCGCGGTCGTCTCGCCGTACCGCTTCACCAGCCCCTGCGCCACGATCGCTGCCGTCATCGTCGTCTCCTGCCCCGGCGTGCGTCGTCGGATTACCTACCGGGCGACCATACCGGACGATATGTCTAATTGTCATACGCCACCGGTAAACGATTGGTCACTGACTGGTGCTATTGCGGAGCACGGTGACGTTGTCGTCGTGGGAGTTGGCGGTGGCGAGGTCGAGTAGGCCGTCACCATCGAGATCAACGGCGACGATCTTCACCGCACCGTCCCCGGCGTACACGTACACCGGGTCCCGAAACGTGCCGTCACCGTTGCCAGGAAGCACAGACACGTCGTCGGACTCGAAGTTCGCGGTCGCGAGGTCGATCGCGCCATCACCGTCAAGGTCAACCGCGACCAACCCCGTCGGACCGTCGCCAGCGGGAAGCATCGTTGGCGCGGCGAAGGTGCCGTCGCCGCTTCCGATAAGTACCGATGTAGTGTCTCCCTCGTAGTCTGGTGTCGCGAGGTCGACGTGCCCGTCTCCATTGAAATCTGCCACGGCGATTCCGTGTGGACCGTCGCCCGCTGGCGAGGAGACCGCAGGCGCGACCCCGCCCGCGCCGTCGCCGAGCAGCACGCTCACATCGTCGGAGTGGTGGTTGCCGGTAACCAGGTCGATCCGGCCATCGCCATTGACGTCCGCGGCCACGATGTCGGCGGTTCCGTCGCCCGCGGCGACATGCACGGGTGGGGCGTACCCGGTGCCGTCGGCCAGCATGATGCTGATGTCGTCCCCGTCATAGTTGGCGGTCGCGAGGTCAAGCAGATCGTCGCCATTCAGGTCGACGGCGATCACACCGGACGGGCCGTCACCCGCCTCATACGCGACCGGCTCGCCGAACCCGCCTGCGCCGTCACCATGCAGCACCGTGACGGTCTCGTCGCTGACGTTGATCGTCGCAATATCCTGGTTGCCGTCATTGTTCAGGTCCGCAGTAACGTTACGCAACGCGGCAGGTCCGGCGGCGACCTCAACCACCTGTCGCACGCCTGCCCTGCCATCGCCGAAGAGTACGGACGCGTTGCCCGGCCCGAGGTTCGGGGTGATCAAATCGGGTACGCCGTCGCCGTCGAGGTCCGCAGCCGCGATTGCGCGCGGGTTGTCGCCGACCGGCGTTGCGGCCGAGATATCGAACGACAGCGGCGGACCCTTGGGCTCCTCGCCCGGTCCCGTAGCCTGATCGGTCGTGCACGCGGCGCAGAGTGCTGCCGCCGCTGCTAGTGCGAACAGCCGCCTGTCGCCGGCTCTGAACCACGTGTGCTGAATCATCGCATTACCCCTTACCCTGTCGCGAAACGCTCTTTCCTACGATCGATAGCTCACGTGAACATCTGCCTGCTTACTACGCCTTGCGGCAAATTATTCGTGTGTCATGCCGCCCTGTCGTGAGCGGAATGCCGACAGCGGCGCGGTATGAAAGCAACACCAGCCGATACAATCCGTGCACTCTGAACATCGCGGGGAGCCAGTCCTCGGATCAGAATCGGCCCGCTGCGGTGTTGCCGGCGGATCTGTATTCGGGGTTGTCGCTTGCCGTGTTGGACAAGTGTGGGGCCGGCACACTGGTCGCACTCGGGGTGAAAGTCGGCGTCGGCAAACCTGGATACCGTCGAGTTCGAGTTGGGGAGCGTTGATCCGCGTTCGTGGAATGGAACAACAACCTGTGCCGCGCGGCGGTCAGGGCGACCGGCCGCGCGGCGCAGGCTCTGAGGTACACCGACGGGTCAGAACCGCACAGTGGTGCCGTCGAACCTGGTTACCGTGAACCAGTGGGGTTCCTTGAACCAGGCCTTTTGCTCACGGAGCAGTTGAATCGCGAGGCTCTCACCCAGCTTCGCCGACTCCGTCCAGTCGGTTCGCCAGTGCACGCCGGCGATGTTACGGCCGATGCCGACGTTCGCAGCCAGCTTGTTCAACTCTCCGCCAACCGTGAGTCGGCCGGCGTCCTGGCCTTCGTACGGCACTAACGCAGTACCGTCCTCGTTGGCCTGGACTGGGTTGTCCAACACCGCAGTCTCGTCAAACCACGCCTTAAGGACGGTCGCCGCGGCCGCGGCGGCGGTCCCATGGCCCGCACCATAGGACGGGTGCATGGGCGAGCCTTCCGGGAATGCCTGTGGCAGCAGGTAGGAGCCCCATTTCGAGAACACCCGGTCGACCGCGTCGGACTCGAGGACTTCGCGATCGATGAACTCGTACGCCCGGACCCCGCTTAGCCGCTGGTGCACCCGCGCACCGAAGACCTCGGGGCGCATCCTACGGTGCACGAACCACTTCTGATACCACACGGCACGCAGTGCCCGATTGGCTACCTCGGTCACCAGCGCCAGCAGGTGCGGGGTCCCGAACGTGGAAAACCCCTGCTGCGAGGTGCTGTCCGCGTACGGGTTACCCGCGTCGACTGGCGCACCGAGGCTGTCCAGGATCAGCCCGGCATGGAAGAACGCCTTTGCTGGGGTCGGTCCGCCGTCAAAGTGCAGCCAGTGGGCAAGAGCGCGCGGCGAGTACAGGAAGCGCCGATTTTCCTGGTCACGCTCGGACGGTGCCAACGTCCGGTTCCACCCTCGCTGCACCTTTAGATAGGTGCCGAACGTAGTCATGTAGTCCTGGTTGGGACGCACGGTGTCCTGCCGCTGCTCGAACCGATACGTGCCAAACTGGATATCCCGCCAGAGGAACTGCGACAGGTACGGTCCGACGTGATCTCCCGGGCTGTCACCGCGGAACAGCAAGCCGGGTGTGACCCGACCGTTTTGGCGCACCGCCCGGTAGTCCGACAGCCTCGTTAGGTCATCGGCCGCCGCCTGTGCCACGTCACTTTGGGTGAGCCGCGCGAACGGCACATCCCTACAGAGGGCCATCCAATAGAGCTCACACAGCTCGGCAGACAGCTCCGCTGAATCCATCCTGGGTGCAGGCGGTATGGTCATGTCCGTGCTGCGTGGACCGATCGCATTGATCGAGAGCCCGGCCTGCGGGTTGACCAGCGGCCGCTCGCAGGAGGGGTCAAGCTCAATTCCCTCGATCTGCCCTGGATCTTCAGTGGACAGCCGACGAACGAACCGCCGGTAAGCAGACCGATCAACTTCGCCGAACTCGTTGTGTGGCAACCCCTTGGAGAAGTTTCCGAGGTAGTCCGGGTACAGGTTTTCCTCTCCATTGGTCACGTGAGTCACCGGTGCGGGCGCGGTGCCCGCCGTGGTGTGTTCCGGCCGAATGATCCGGCTGACGGTAGAACTCATGTCTCGTCCAATCTCCCGCGGACCCGGCGCAGCAGGCCATTCAGTCCCGGCGAGTGTGCCCGGACGTCCGGGTGACGCCGGGCCGTGACTCATTGCCGTCGACGACGACTCGACCGACGCCATCCTGAGTCACTACGCGGGCACCTGGTATCACCTGGCCGTTGTCGTCGATCGGCACGCCGGCCGCGTTCACGCGGAAGCGCGGGCCGGCCTCGGACATGTGCCAGTGGCGCCACTTCCAGCCGTTTTCGGTGCGGACGGCGAGCGCGCTGGCCCGCAGTGGCTGATGCTCCTTGGTCGTGTCCGCCTTGGAGATCACGACGTCGCCCTCCTCGTTGATGAGGCCGAGCGTCGCCGTCGCCACCACCTGGTTGGCCGTGATCGACTTCACCTGGTTCTCCCCGCTAGCGGGAAACAGGGTGGTGAGGTACTCGCGCATCGCCGCCTTTTCGCGGATCACCACGGGCGAGCCGTCCAGTGCCACGAGCTCGTAGGTGGTGAAGTCCTCGGCGAGCGAGTCGACGATCCAGTCGATGTCCGCCCGCGCGTACGCCTCCTGTAGCTCCGCGAGGAAGCCACGGATTTCGCTTTCGGCGCGGCCGTCGGAGACGAACTCGGTGCCCTCGTCGGCGCCGGTGGCACCGAGCAGACCGCGCGAGAATTCACCGAGCTGTCGGCCGAAATCCTGAACCTCAGTCACAACAACCACTCCAATCGATAGTTACGTCTACAGGCCACCGGCGATCTTCGACCCCGGGCGCACTTCCCAACTGCGGTGACGCCGAGCGGATCGGGACATCGCCGCCACTGACGTTTCTAGCCACCGGCGGTGTGCGGGGACTTCTCACCCCTTGCTTCGCCGGAGACCGTGCGGGAACGGCGCGAGCACCCACACGGCGATCGCAAACGATGAGAAGGCCAGAAAATCACCCCGCGCATATCGTGCCGAATAGCTTGGGACGAATCGCAACGGTGACCTGGAGGACACGATGAATGGTTCGGTGAGCTCGCTTCCGCAACCGGGACCCGTGCGCGGCCCGGCGTTCCAGTTGCACAGGCTCGCTGAAGACCCGGCCGGAGCGGGCGACGGGGCGATCTCGCCGGACGGCTCGCGCTTTGTCGCCGCGTCGCGGCGCGCGGGCTCGCTTAACCTCTGGTTCTACGAGATCGCCACCAAGCAGTGGCACCAGGGCACCCGCGGCGCGGGCGAAGACCTCGAGGCGCAGTGGTCTCCCGACTCCATGTGCCTCGCGTTCACCTCTTCCCGCAGCGGGCATAAGGCGATCTGGCTATACAGGGTGCACGAAGCGCGGATCAGCAGGCTTACATTCGGCTCTCACGATGAGGAGTATCCGCACTGGTCGCCGGACGGTTCTACGATCATTTTCGTCGGGGGCGACTGGGGACAACGGCACCTCTACCTGGTAGCTGCCACAGGCGGGCCGCCGGTGCCGGTGACCGACAAGCCCGGCCGAGCGGGCGCGTGCGCCTACCTGCCCAACGGCAGCGGCCTGATCTGCCACTCTTACGACACCGGCGCAAGCGTGGTGTCGATCCTGCCGCTGGATGGTGGTGCGCCGCGGCAGGTGACCAACGGCCGCGCGTGGGACTACAAACCGACCGTTTCGAGCGCGCACCCGGTCGTCGCGTTTTCGCGGAGTGTCGAGGGACGCTCGGTGATCTGGGTGCAGCGGCTCGACGAGCCGAACCGCGGGCGCGCGTTAGCCATGGATGCGGCCGATGACCGGTGGCCGAACTGGACCGCCGACGGGCAGCACCTGTTCTTCCATCGGCTCGTCGACCGCGGGGTCGGCATCTGGGTCCTCGACCGCCGCACCAACGCGGTCGTACAAGTCGTCGGGCCGAACGAACAACCGAGGTACGGCAGCATCTCCCCCGACGGCACTCGACTTATCTACGCCATGGAGGAGACCGGGCGATCCACGGTGAAGGTCCGCGACATCGGCGGTGGGGTGGCGGAGCCCCTGCTGCTCGGGGACGCGGCGTTTCCGCAGTGGGCCCCGGACGGCCGCACCGTCGCCTATCTCACGCGGAAGGCGAGCAGGCTGCGATGGGAGATCGCGACCTACGACCTTGTGACGGGCACAAGCACGGTATGGACCTGCGGCGTCACATGGCTCAAGGGCCTATACGGTCCGCTGGACTGGTCACCGGACAGCACCCGGCTCGTCTTTAAGTCCGAAACTGAGCCATTCGAGGCGGACCTGTGCGTCCTGGACGTCCGGGATGGCCGGATCACCAAGCTCACCGAGGACCCATGGTGGGACGAGGCGCCGTCGTGGACCCCGGACGGCGCGGGTGTGATCTTCATGTCCACCCGCGGCGGCGACTGGACCTGGGGCCTCTACCGCAAAGAGCTGGGAAGTGGCGAGATCGTCACCTTGGCCCGCCCGGACTACATCGAGAAGAACAACCCCCGCCTGCTGCCAGACGGTACGCTCATCTATTCCCTCGTCGCCTCTGGCGTCGAGGATCTGTTCGAACAACTGCCCAACGGGAGCGGACGTGTGCTCTCGTCGGTCGGGCCCGCCGCCCGCTACCCGGTGCCGAGTCGGGACGGCTCGATGCTCGCGTTCACCCGCACGCACCGCACTGTCGAGTACTGGCTGGCGAGAAACGTGTGGGGTGACGGCTCCCCCGTCGTGGACCTCGCGGATGGCGAGGCGCGACAGTGCGGCACCCGCGACGCGCGGCCCCGAACCGGGCCGGTACGCAGTCCGGTTGACACGCGCCGCAGATGATGCCCGCTCCGGCCGGGCGTCAGTTTCCCGACCCCCTCGTAACCTCTGGAGAGATCCGCATGGCTCACAGTCTGACCGGCATATCCAGCCCGGCCGGCAAGATCATGATGTACCGCACCGCAGTCAGCGTTCCGTGGCACGTAGCGATCTACGAACCGGTGCACAACGGCTGGGAGTCCCCCGACGTGGCGGGTACGGCGCTGCGCGACCGCTTCGCCGCGGAGTCCGATCCCGCCGGGAGCTCGAGGGTGCTGAAGCTACGCCCCGGCGCCGTCGAGGCCTCCGACATCAACAGAGGTTGCTTATGTGACGAGTACCAGTTCTGGTTCGGCTCTACGCGCCTCCGTATCGACGCCCCACTGGGCGGGAGACCGTCCTACCAGTGGCCCGCAGCGCGGCTGACCGCGAAGGAGAAGCCGTGATCCTGCGCCGTGAACCCGTACTCGTACAGGCCATGGTCGTTGCGGTGATGAACTTGATCGTCGCCTTCGACCTGGTCAGCTTGACGCCGAACCAAAGCAACGCACTGATCGCGCTGAGCGCCGCCGTGCTCGGCCTCATCACTCGCCAGTACGTCACGCCGGTGCCCCGGCCTGGTGTGCAGTCGAACCGATCGCCGTGATCGGCGGGCCGCCGGTGAACGCCAGTTCGGCGTCCGAGCCCCACGACTGCCCCCGGCATCGGCACACGAGGGCACCTCGTCCGCCGCCGGTCGATGGGCTGCTTTCGGGCCGGGCGACTGGGTCAGGGCGCTGTTGGAGGGGCCGCCCGCCGCGCGGATAGGCTTTCGATGACGTGGGCGGTGACGGCAGGTCCGACGCGGCGGTGACCAACCGGTGGTAGGAGTTGACCCTACGGCTTGACTGGTCGCCCCGGCAGCACGCGGTGGCGGTCCGGCTTCTCACGCTACCCGACACCGGCGAGACCGCGCGGCCATGGCCGTCGCGCGTCAACCCCGCCGCACCGGCCGCCCGTGCGGTGCAGCAGGCCCAGCCGCACCCGGCCTAACTGGTACGCGGTCTCATCCGACGAGCTATTCGTTGGCACCGGCCTGCCGCAGGGGCCGTTTCAGCGTGCGGTGGTCAACGCCGTCCAGGGACAAAGCGATTACATGGTCGACCCGAGTCTCACAACGGACGCATCGGCGTCATGATCTGCCGCGGACGACGCGGCCTTCGGGGAAGGGTGGGGCTCATGAGTGGCCAGTCCACTTTGCGGTGGATCAGAGAGGCCAACTGTTTGCAGTGTGACAAAATCGAACTCTGTGCGAGCTTCGGCCTTTGCCTCATAGAACCCACGGGTGCGACACGGGTGACGGCAGTCGCCAGCGCTGTGGACTATATGATCGAAAACCTGGCGCAGCCTATCCAACTCGTCGATGTCGCACGGGTGGCAACCATGAGCCAGTTCCATTTTCATCGAATATTCCGAGAGATCACCTGCACTACCCCGGCACGGTTTCTCACCGCGCTCAGGATGTGCGAGGCGCAGCACCTCCTACTGAACTCACGGCGGTCAGTGACGGAAATCTGCTCAGCTGTCGGATATTCGAGTCTTGGAACGTTCATCAGTCAGTTCGGTCACCTGACGGGTCTGTCCCCACGCCGTTTCCGCACGGTCGTCAAGCGAATCGGCCATGTGCCGATACAGGAGCTGATCGAGTTCAGCGGCGCGATGGCCGAAGACGGTCCGGTCGGCGCGGTCACCTCGGACCGACAGGAACGGTACTGTGCCCTTCTCGGGCTGTACCGCACGGACCACCCGTGGGAGCGGCCGTCGACCTTCCAGGTCATCGAAACCAATCACGTGGTGCGCACCCCACCGGTCAGCGACGGCGAGTACGACACCGTCTCGGTCGGGTATAGCCCGGTCACGACCGTCGCCGACATACTCGGGGCACCCGTCGGCGCCCTCGGCCGAGTCGGCTTCGGTACGCGAACGCTGATCGCTCGGGACGGTCGGTCCCACCAACCCTTCCACATCGCCCTGCGCCGTCAGCGTCGCTTCGACCCGCCCATCGAGTTCTCCCGCTCGCTGCTTTCCCTAGTGGCACGCGCAAGTACGCGCACACCGAAGCTTCCGGTCTGATCTAGCCAGTCCCGGCGGAACTACACGGCGAGAGCTGTCCGAGTCGCTGTCCTCGTCGTGCTTGATGTCGGGGGACGGGCAGGACGACACCAGATCGACTGGAGGAACTTCCTCATCGACCTGCGGTGGATGCTCGAGGTTGCAGGGGACTGGCAGTAGCGTGTGGAAGGAAGATCTGGCTGGTCCGCAGTTTCAGGACATCGACCAATCGTGTCACTGGCTGAAAGGAGATGGGGATGGAGCGGGTACGCGGCATCGGAGGCTACTTCTTGCGGGCACGAGACCCAGAGGGTCTGAGCCGGTGGTACCGGGACAATCTGGGAGTGGTGGCGGAGGACTTTGACGGCTACTGGTTCCAGCAGGGCGGTCCGACCGTCTTCGCCCCATTTTCTGAGGATACAGACTATTTTGGATCGCCGGCGCAAAAGACCATGCTGAACTTTCGAGTGGTCAACCTCGATGCCATGCTTGCCCAGCTCAAAGCCGGGGGTGCCGAGGTGGATCACCGCATCGAAACCGACGACAACGGGCGGTTCGGTTGGGCCGTCGATCCTGAGGGCAACCGCTTCGAGTTGTGGGAACCCGTCGATGGTATCTCCGATCCAGGCGACCTGGTGTAACGGGCACCCGTAGCGAGCCGCCGCACGCTGCGTCGTTGGGGTAGGCAAACTCCCCGCCCTGCTATCCGCACCGGGTAGCCGCCGCAGAGATCGCCGGTGGACCAGTCTTCCCGGACAGACCGGACCGACGATGGCTGGTGCCACATATTTATCAGGCTCACCGTCCTGGCGTCGTCCCCCAGCGACTGGTGAAGGCGATCTCCGCCAAAGGCAGTCGGGAACGGGGTGGGCGAGCGCAGGTCACATCGGCGGTCACCCGGCCGACGGCAAGGATGACGAACGGCTCGAAGTCTGCCGGCACCTCGAAGGTCGCCATCAGCGGACGCCGGCGGAATCCGCCGAGCTGCACAGCGCGCCAGCCGGTGGCCCGGGCCTGCACGCTGAGCCGGGCAACTGCGAGCCCGAGCTCGTATTCGGTGCCATCCAACGTGCCGCCGTCGACGCCCTGAGCTTGGCGTAGGGCCAGTATCAGCGTTCCGGCGCCACGGGCGACTATCCGGTTCGTCGGCGTCAGCGCGCGGTGTAGCTCGTGGTATGTGCGGTCGCCCTTACGACCAACGAGAAAGCGCCACGGCTGTCGGTTCCACTGCGAGGTGGTCCACCGGGCCGCCTCGAGTAGTCCGGCCACCTGGGTCCACGGCAGTACCGACCCGTCGAAGACCTGAGTGTTGGCCGCTGGTGTGAGCAGCGGGTGCACGATGTCGGTCGCCACCGAAAGCCCAGCCATCCCTTGGACCCCTTTCCGAGGCCGGCGCCCGCCGGCCTCCACTTCGCGCTATTAAATGCCAGCGACCTCAGTGGATCAACCTGGATCTTGCTGAATCGTTTCAATCAATGCTATGGGTGTTGTCGACCGCGAAACGGCTCGTGTCAGCAAGATTCAAGAAGATGGTACTTCGTTAATCCAGGTAGGACTAGATCGTCGTATCCACTGCGACGCAGTAAGTCGGTCGAGGTGTGACTGAGGAGGTTCGAAGTGCAGGTATATGGGGCGTTCATTTATCGGCCTGCTGCGCCGTCCCGCTGTTACCGGCTCGTGCCGTGAGGCGGTTTGCGGGGGGCGATGGTATCGCAGGGGCGGGGGGATCGGGATTTCGGCTACGACGACTCGCCGTCGATCCAAACGGTTCCGGGGACGGTGCCATAGCTCCGGACGGAAGTAGATTTGTCGCTTCCTCGAAAAGAAATGGCTCCGTCAATCTTTGGTTTTTTGATCTGCGCTCAGGGAAATGGCAGCAGGGTACATGGGGGGCCGGTGACGATATAGAGGCCCAATGGTCACCGGACGGCCGGCAGTTGGCGTTCACTTCATCACGCAGCGGCCACAAGGCGATTTGGCTGTACCGGCTGAGCGATGGACAAATCCGCCAGCTGACGTCGGCCGATCACGAGGAGGAGTACCCTTCGTGGTCACCGGATGGACGCACGATCGCCTTCGTTGGCGGCTCGTGGGGTCGCCGGCACTTTCTGGTGGTGCCGGCCACCGGCGGCACGCCTCGCCCGGTGACCATAAACCCGGGACGCGCCGGCGCCTGCTCGTGGGCCCCGGACGGGCGATGGCTCGTCTGCCACTCGTACGACACGGGTGCGGGCGCGGTGTGGTTGCTCGATAGCCAGACCGCGGAGGCAATCCAGGTCACCGACGGCTCGTCGTGGGACTACAAGCCAACCATCTGCCCAACCCGGCCGGCGGTCGCCTTTTCCCGCAGTAACGAGGGGCGGTCCGTTATCTGGGTGCAGCGCCTCGGTGATGGTGTCGGCGACCCGCTCGTCGTTACCGGTGCGGACGATCGCTGGCCCACCTGGACGCAAGACGGAAATCACCTCTTCTTCCACCGGCTGGTCGACGAGGGGGCAGGCATCGCGATCTGGGACCGGAGAACGAGAACCGTACGGGACCTCGTGCCGGCGGAGCACAAGCCCCGCTATGCGTCCTTCGCTCCGGACGGGCGCCGAATTGTCTACGGCGCCGAAGTCGGCGGCCACTCCACATTGCGGATTCTGGACCTGGATACGGGGAATTCTCAGCCGCTACCCGCTGGCGAGGCCGCTTTTCCGACCTGGTCCCCGGACGGTCGGACGATCGCCTGCACGATCCGGCCCGACCCCAGCTCTCGATGGGAGATCGCGACCGTCGACGTGCCCAGCGGCCGGGTACGGCTCTGGACAACCGACCGTGCTGACCTACGTGGACTGCACGCGCCCGTCTCCTTCGCCCCAGATGGACGGCGCCTGGTGTTCCGCAGCGAGACCGAGCCCTTCGAGGCGAACTTGCTCGTGCTGGAGCTCGACAGCGGCCGGATTACCAACCTCACCGACGACAGTTGGTGGGACGAGGCCCCGTCGTTTTCTCCCGACGGACGTAGCGTCATTTTTATGTCGACTCGCGGCGGCGACTGGACCTGGGGCTTCTACCGAATCGACGTAGCCAGCAAGGAGATCGCGACGGTCGCGGGTCCCGACTACATCGAGCGCAACAACCCACAGCTGACCCGGGATGGTCGAACCCTGTCAACAATGGTCGCCTCCAAGGTCGAAGAGCTCTACGAGCAGCTACCTGATGGTGCCGGGCGGGTAGTGACCGAGGCAGGGCCGGGTGTCCGCTACCCCGTGCCGTCCGCCGACGGCGAACAGGTCGTCTTCACCCGTACTCGGACGACCGTCGAGTACTGGCTCGCGGAGAACGTTTGGGCTTCCGACTCGCCTCTCGCCTCACTCGCCCGCCCCTTGGTCGCCGAAGCCGGAACGCCGAAGGTCATCGAGCAGCCACCGCTTGGCCCGGTGCGCAGCCCCGTCGACACCCGACGCAGATGACGAATGTGACCACGCCCCATCCGGTCGGGTGGGCATCAGACGGCGTGACCAGGCACAGCGCCTATAGGAGGAGCAAAGAATGACGGAAGCATCGGAACAGGCGCCACAGCGGGATGTCGTTCCAGCAGAGGGCGATAAGAACCTTATCTACGACAGGGTGACCGGGCCGCTCTGGCGGAAAGCCGTGTATGAGCCGGTCCACGGTGGGTGGGAGTTCACCAACATCGGCGGTGCGCGTCTGCTCGACGCCATCGCGACGACGTTCCGGGTCGGGCCGCTGACGCACGTACTCGAGTTGTGCTCCGGCACCGGCGCGGTTGCCCGATACCTCAATCAGCGCACCGGCTGCTCTGTGACCGGGGTGGAGCTAAACAGCATTCAACTCGCCACTGCTCGCCGGGCCCGGGCCGAAGCGGGTCCGGGGTTGGCTGGTGTGTCATTCATGGAGGGCGACGTCACCCGATGGCAGCCGGATCGGCTCTACGACGTGGCCCTCGTTATCGATTCGCTCACCCTGCTGTCGGATCCGGTCGCCGCGCTACGCAATGCCCGGCGAGCGCTCCGCTCAGGGGGATGGCTGATCTTTTCCGACACGGCAGCGGGCCCCAGGATGACCACGGCAATAGAACGGCAGGCCTGGGACCTTGACGGCTTGCGTCCGTTACCGCGCCATCCCCGGTCGATCGACCTATTCACCTTGGCGGGTTTGACAGACGTCCACATGATCGACGCGACCGATGCCGCAGTCGACTGCTTCCGGGTTATCGAGGCTGCCCTGACTGATCGGGCCGACGAACTTGCCGTTGTGGCGACGGATGAGGAACTAGCGGACTGGCATGAGTCCACGCACTTCTACCTCGACGCCTACCGCACCGGGCGACTCACGTACTGGCACGGGTGCGCCCGCCGGCCTCGTCGTGCGGGCTCTCCCGCGCAACGGCCTGACCCCGACGACACCACGGAGTGATCATGGTACCCAGGCGTGAGCTGGTCATCTTTTCTACGGTGACGCCACTGAACGACCCATGGGACGCCTACGGACACCGGCTCGCCTTCGCCGGCAGGAGTCAGGCCGACGATCGGCCGTACCGGTGAAGGCCAGTAAAGGCAGGGGCAGACTGCTCGTGCCACCCCTGCCCACTGCGATCGTCGAACTCGCCGGGCGTCAGCACCGGCGCGGTGAAGCAGCCAGTCGACTGCTCTTGCAGAACCGCGCGTTCGCTTTCGTCGAGGGCTACCAGCTGCGGCGGCGGATCGGGCGGATTGACATCCACGCGGAACTGGCGCGGATCCGACCTGACGATCGCGGCTTCGCCTACGAGGGAGCTGCGCTGGCCGCGGGGCTGGCAGATCTCGCGACACCGCGTCGAGGATCTCGGCGGAACGGCTCGAGGAGCTGTGATACCCATCTGGGTGACCTGCTCGCCGGTCCCGGTGCGGGCTTCGTGCACCTGATCCATGTCGGAGCCGGATGGTCGGCCGCCCTGCTGCCCTGGCGGGTGGTGCATCGTCGGCTGGCGCTCGATCCGCTACTGCGCTGGCTTGCCCTGGACGGGGCGGGTTTTGCCCGCGGCTTCTTCGGAGGACCGCGTTGGATACGCCGGCTAGCCAATCGACCAGATCGCCAGGACCCGGTTCAGGCGGTGCTTTGGCAGGGGGTAGGCCGCAGCCTCTGGTTCGTCGAGTGTGGTGACGGCTCCGGACTCAGCCGACAAATCGAGCGGTTCCCACCCGGTCTACGACGTGAACTGTGGGCCGGCGTCGGCCTCGCCGCGTCCTACGCGGGCGGCTGCACGGTTCGCCATCTCGAGCAGCTGCGCACACTAGGTGGAGAGGATCGTGCCGCCCTGGCCCAAGGCGCGGTCTTCGCCGCCGAGGCACAGCGCACCGCAGGTCACATTCCCGCTCATACGGAGGCGGCCGTCGGCACGCTCACCGGGGTGTCGGGACACACCGCCACTACCTGGGCGCGCGACTCCTACGAGTCCGCCCGCGCCCTCGGTCCCGAAATCGAGTCCTACCGGTGGTGGCAATGGGAGATTCGCCGCCGTTTCACTGCTGCGCTCGGCTGAGCCCCAGTTCTGCCGGCCGCTGTCGCCGTTACGATCAAAGGAGAAACCATGTCCATGTCACCACGTCGCATGCTGCCCGGAGCATTGGCGATGGTCGTGGTCGCCGCTATCGGGATGTTCACCGTCCGGCCCTCGCCTGATCCTGGCGAGACGGACGTCGTGGCTGCTCGCTTCGCCTTCGAGGTGCGCCCGCTGAACACCGCCCCCGCGCAGGCCCAGCATGTTCGTGTCGTCGCGCCTGACTTGTCGGGAATCCGGTCCTGGATCTCCGCCGTGGGCGCCGCGGTTGCGCTGCTCGACGCCGACGGTAATCGACGCCACGACGATGTGTGCCTGGTCGACCCGAGGGATGACTCAGTTCGGGTCTTCCCGGTGCCCGGAACCGGTGATCGGTATCCAGCAGCGTCCCTGACTCCTCCACCCGGTCCGATGGACCACATCGCGCCAATGGGTTGTGTTCCGACGGACCTTGACGCGGACGGCGACAGCGACCTGATCGTCTACTACTGGGGCCGATCGCCGGTGCAATTCTTGCGGGTCGGTGTTGGCTGGCATCCGGTGGAACTGGTCCAGCCACCGCAGGTCTGGAACACCACCGCGCTAGTCGTGGGAGACCTAGACGGCGACGGCGCGCCTGACGTTTTGGCGGGTAACTACTTTCCCGATGGCGCCCGCGTGCTTGATCCGGGGGCAGCCGGAGACGGGCGGATGCGAATGCAGGCCAGTATGGCGGACGCCGGCAACGGTGGGACGAACCGAGCCTTTCTCTCCCGCCCCGGGCCCCCGGACACGGCACCAGCCTGGCTCGACGCGTCCATCGGCGTGCCGGATCGTGTCGCGCGGTCGTGGACGCTCGCCTTCGGCATGCAGGACCTGACTGGGGACTTGCTGCCGGAGATTTACCTCGCCAACGACTTTGGCCCGGATCACCTGTTGGTGAACCACTCCAGACCGGGGCAGCTGGACCTGCGTCCGGTCGTTGGAAAGCGGACCGCGCTATTGCCGAAATCCAAGGTGCTGGGCCGTGGTTCCTTCAAGGGCATGGGTGTGACCTACACCTACCCGGACGGCGCTGAATTGCCCACGATCGTGGTCAGCAACATCACCACCCCATGGGGTCTACAGGAAAGCAACTTCGCCTTTATCCCGACTGGACCGGGCACAGATCTGCTCGACGGTCGGCTGCCTTACGAAGATCGTAGCGAGGCGCTGGGCCTCTCCCGAAGCGGGTGGGCCTGGGACGTCAAGGCGGTTGACTTCGACGGTGACGGCAATGACGAGTTGCTGCAGGCAACTGGCTTCGTGGCCGGGAAACGGTGGCGCTGGCCCGAACTCCAAGAACTTGCTATGATCAATGATCAGCTGCTCCAACACCCGTGGGCCTGGCCCCACTTTCGCCCCGGCGACGATATCTCGGGCCACCAGGCCAACGTACTCTGGACGCGACATGACGGACGGTATGTCGACATCGCCGCGCAGAGCGGGCTGGGCTACCTAGATGTCAGTCGTGGTATCGCCATTGGGGATGTGGACTTCGACGGTCGCCCGGACGCGCTGGTGGCCAACCAGTGGCAGGACAGCCGACTGGTGTTGAACAGGTCCCGGTCGACCAGCCAGTCGACACTGGTCCTGAAGCGGGCCGGTGAGGGCGGACGGCAGCCCACCATCGCTCTCGGCGCGTCCGTGGTCGCCAGGCCAGGCGGTGGCCGGCCGGATCTACGGGCCCAGCTCTATCCCAGTAATGGACACGCCGGGGTATCCAGCCCCGAGCTTTTCTTCGCCGTCGACGGGATCACTCCGTTCGTCGTGTCCTGGCGTACGGCGGACGGGGTGCGGACCGCGCAGGTCAGTCTGGGGTCGGGTCGGCACGAACTCGTGCTGCATGATGATGGCAGGGTGACCACGCGATGAGGGCCCAGACGAGGCAGCCCACCGCGATGCCGGCCAGGATCGACGGCCACCTGCCACCGGCGACAACGGTTGTCCGCACACACGGCGAAGGCACCTGGGACCTGTTGAGGGTCGCTTCGCTGGGCGGGGGTACGACCGATGCGACCCGCCACCTCATCAACGCCACCAGCGTTCTGGTGCATCCCAGCCTCGGTAGGGCGGTGCTGTCCGGTTCGGCCCGGCGGGCAGTTGAGGCGGCCTTTGGCTGCATCGACTTGGAGTACGACCTGAACACCGGGCAGCGGGGGCGTCGCGGGCGGGAAACGGTGGCCGCACTGCTCGCGGCAGTGCCGACGGCCGCTGCGGCGTACGTGGTCAACAGCAACCCGGCGGCGCTGGCACTCGCCGCAACCGTGCTCGCGCCCGGTCGGGAGCTGGTGATCAGCCGACGGGAACTGTACGAGATTCGCGATGGCTTCCGGCTGCCCGAACTGCTCACCTCGACCGGATCCCGGCTCTGCCCCGTTGGTACCGCGGACGGCGCGGTTCTGGATGACTACCGACAAGCCGTGTGGTCCGGCACTGGGTGCGTGCTCACCCTGGTCCCGGCCCGGGGCGTCTCGGACGGAGTGTGCGGTAGGCCGGATGTGACGGCCTTGGCCGGCCTGAGTGTCCCAGTGATCGCCGACATCAGCTCGGGTCTGCTCCGCCCGGAGCCGGCGCTGCCTGGTGAACCGGACGCGGAGACTGCGCTGCGACAGGGAGCGACACTGGTCACCGCTAGTGGCGACAAGTTGTTGGGTGGGCCGCAGACCGGGCTGCTGATCGGCGAGCGGGCCGTCATCGAGCAGGTGCGACGGCACCCACTAGCCCGAGCGATGCAGGCGGACAAGCTGGCCCTCGCCGCCCTGTGCGCGACCATTGTCGACGGCGGTACCCCCACGCTCGCCGCCGTCCGGACGGCTCACACTGACCTGAGGGCCCGGGCTGAGTGGCTGGTTGGCGCACTGCGGGCTGGGGGAGTCACCGCCGACCTGGTCGAATCCCACGTCACGGTGCTCGGTGACGCGAGCAGCCGCCTGCGCAGCTATGCGGTCGCCATCGATCAACGGCTCGCAGGACGGCTGCGCCGGGGTGGTCCGGCCGTGGTGGGGGATCTGCGGGACGGTCGGCTGCTGCTGAACCTGCGCCCGGTGCCGGCCGACCGTGACACCGACCTGGCCGCGGCGGTGCTCGCGGCCGCGTCCCGACCTTAATCAGCAAGGACAATCCGCGAGAAGTCGCCTTGGCCCGGCGACGCGTAGAAAGGAGTCGCACGCTCAGGTGACGGAGGCAGCGAATGTCTGGTTCGGTGAGCCCTGGCCATCGCGCACGGAATCTGCCGGCGGGCACCTGGACGAGTGAGCGGGACCGACAGAGGCCGCTCACCACGGCCAAGAGGTCCATAGCCCTCCTGATTTGCCTGCGATACGCCCAGCCGACGGCCCAGGCCAGATTGTCTGGCATCCGGTGCCACCTGCTCGATGTCGAGGTGGTGCCGGTGCCGGGCCGGCTGTGGTTAAGGAAGTTCCTGCCGGTATGCCGACACCGCCCGGGTCTGGGGCTACGACTCTGACCTTCCCGATCACGGGGCCCCGGGGCGCGGCAAGGCTGGTGGCGAGCTGGCGGGTGTTCGCGGCCGTGGAGTCGATGCTGGCCGACTGGCGGTCTGCTATCTGGCTTTCCAAGCTGGCCCTCGCTTGGTTCGCGACGAACTGACCACGGATCGTCGCGTGTGCGGAGGCCAGAGTCGAGTGTGAACCGGAGGAGTTGACGGTGGACTGGCAGTCCCTGGGAACACCCATCGCTGCCGTCTGCACCGCGATCCTGACCTACCTGGGCACCCGGCACGTCACCAAGGTTGAGCGCGGCCGCGAGGAGGCCCGTCTCGCCGAGGAAGCGCGCGACGACGCCCTCGTTGTAGAGCAGGCCCTGTCCGCGGCCCACGAAAAGGCCCGGGCCGCGATCATCTCGGAACGAAACGAGCTGTTGGAACGCTGGCAGCGCACCCTCGACGAGGCCCGGGACGACCGTCAGCGCCTACTCCAAGAGCACCGGGCCGAGATTGCCCGAATTCGCCAAGAGGCGCGAGATGAGGTGGCCAGCGTCCGGGAGAGTGCACAGCTGATCATTGGCGAGCTGCGCGGGCAGGTCATGCAGCTGCGGTCCGACCTGCAGGCCAGCCGGGACCGACGCCGGTATGACCTGCCGAACGATCCGTGACCGACTGATCTCTTGTGTGCGTCGACCATCGACGTAGCGCAAGGCGGAAGAAGTACGCCGGGGGTTAAGCGATCTACAACGGACTTTCCGATTGCCGTAGGAATGCGGCCGCACCGGGACCGATTGCTTCCGACTCTTCGCGACGAGCGGCGCTTATACGCGGATAGTCAGAGAGGGATGGCGCAGAAATGACAGAGATACCGAAATCCGTCGCGCCGGCCGGGCGCTGTTCTCCCCAACGCGCTAGCCGGCTAAGCGGCCCTTCAGCCCCGTCTCACCCGCCGACGAAACGGTGTGCGCTGTGATATCCACTGCTCCGGGAGAGCTCCGAGTAAAAGCCCTGCGTCGCTTCGCCCTGTCCATCACGATTCTCACCCTGCTCGGCCACCTCTTCCTCGGGTTCGAGCAGGCACCAGTGACGCCGGTTTTGACCCTTCTGCTGGGTTATGCCCTTGATCTGACTCTGGAAACGTTCCAAGCCCGTGTCGAACGGCGCCCGGCGGCCTTCCTCGGTGGCTTCGGGCAGCTGGTGGACTACCTCCTACCCACCCACATCGGCGCGCTGGCCTGCGCGATGCTGCTCTACGGCAACTCCTCGCCCTGGCCGTACCTGTTCGCCATCGCCACGGCGGTGGCCTCCCGGCACATCCTGCGGATCCGAGTCGATGGTCGGCCGCGGCACGTGCTCAACCCCTCCAACGCCGGCATCGCGCTGACTCTCCTGCTCTTTCCCTGGGTCAGCATCGCGCCGCCCTATCATTTCACCGCTGGGATCTCCGGGGCGCTGGATTGGCTGCTGCCGCTCGGCGTCCTCATGGCCGGCACGCTGCTCAACGGCAAGCTCACTGGAAAGATGCCGCTGATCCTGGGTTGGCTGGCCGGCTTCGTCGGGCAGGCGCTACTGCGAGCGGTCCTCTTCGACCACGACTTCGTCGCCGCGCTACTGCCGATGACTGGCCTGGCCTTCATCCTTTTCACCAATTACATGATCACTGATCCTGGTACCACACCCCGTGCCCGGGGCAATCAGGTGTGGTTCGGGCTGTGCACCGCGGCCGTCTACGGCCTGCTGGTACTTGCACACGTCTCGTACGGACTGTTCCTCGCTCTGGTCATCACCTGCACCCTTCGGGCGGGCCTGCTGCTGGTCGATCGCCACCGGCTGATTCGGGCCCGGCGGACTCGCCTGGGGAAGGCAGCCGCATGAGGGCGAACGAACGGCAGATCGCGGTGGTCGGCATGGCTTGCCGCTATCCCGATGCCGACGATCCCACGCAACTGTGGCGCTCGGTGTTGGCCCGCCGCCGCGCATTTCGGGCGATCCCGGCCGAGCGGCTGGACCCCGCGCACCGGCTCGGAGCGCCGCACGCGCCGGATTCGACGTACGTCCGCCGCGCCGCACTGCTACGGGACTGGCACTTCGACCGCGAGGCCTTCCGCGTGTCCGGGGTTGGCTGGCGAGCTGCGGATCATGCGCATTGGCTGGCGTTGGAGACGGCAGGGGCGGCCCTGGCGGACGCCGGATTCCCCGGGGGCGCCGACCTGGACGCCGACCGCGTCGGTGTTGTGCTCGGCAACTCGCTCACCGGCGAATTCAGCCGGGCGGGCCTGGTGCGGATGCACTGGCCGTTTGTTCGCCGATCGGTGGAGGCCGCCTTACACGACACCAGAGTGGATTCCGCGGTCGCCGCACAAGTACTCGATCAGGCCTGGCACCGGATCGCCGCTGCATTCCCGGAGCCGGGCGACGAGTCACTGGCAGGGGCACTGAGTAACACCATCGCTGGCCGCATCTGCAACCACTTTGACTTTCACGGTACTGGATACACAGTCGATGGTGCCTGCGCGTCGAGTTTGCTCGCCGTCATCACCGCGGCCAACGCGTTGCTCTCCGGCGAGCTGGACTTCGCCCTCGCCGGTGGTGTCGACCTGTCCCTGGACCCGCTGGAGATGATCGGCTTCGCCCGCCTCGGCGCGCTCGCCCACGGGCAGATGCGTGTGTATGACGAGCAACCCACTGGCTTCCTGCCGGGGGAGGGGTGCGGCATCGTTGCCCTCATGCGCGCCGACGAGGCGCAACGGCGTGGACTGCGTGTCTACGCGAAGCTGACCGGCTGGGCGACGTCTTCGGATGGGTCCGGGGGCTTGACCCGGCCGGACATGGGCGGGCAGGCGCTGGCACTGCGGCGGGCATATCAGGCGGCCGGGGTGAAACCGGAGCACGTCGGCCTCATCGAGGGGCATGGCACCGGAACCGCGGTCGGCGATCGGGTCGAGCTGGAAACGCTGACCCGAATTCGGCGCGATGCGACCGGCGCCGCGGCGCTCGGCTCAGTGAAGGCAAACATCGGCCACACGAAGGCGGCCGCTGGCGCGGCGGCACTGATCAAGACTGTTCTCGCCGTGTATCACCGGATTCTTCCGCCGACCACAGGCTGCCACACACCGCACCCCCTGCTTCGCGGGGCAGACGCCACCTTGCGAGTGCTCGACGAGCCGGAGCCGTGGCGGGGCCACCGGCTGACAGCCGGCGTCTCCGCGATGGGGTTCGGCGGGATCAACAGTCACGTCGTGGTGGAGAGCGGCGCGTCCGGTGCCGCTGCCGGCCACCGCCGGATTTCCGCCTCGGCCCAGGCCTGGGCACACCCCCCGATCCAACCGGAGATCGTGCTGCTCGAAGCCGCCGACCGAGGTGAGTTGACCAAGCAACTCGACCGTCTTGTCGACTGGGGCGCGATGCTTAGCGACGCCGAGGTCGGTGACGTCGCGGCGACTCTCAGCGCTGCAGCCGGGGGAACAGCCAGGATCCGCTGCGCCCTGGTCGTCCAGGACGCCGACGAGCTGACCGCCGCGGCCCGCGCCGCGGCCAGGTTGTTAGCTACGTGGAACGGCCGCGTCCTGGTCGATGAGAGCGCCGGCGTGGCGTTGGGTGGTGGACCGCCGGCGCGAGTGGGGCTGCTCCTGCCCGGCCAAGGCGCCCCTGTGCGGCACGACCCCGGCCCACTGGCCCGGCTACTCCGCGAGTTGCCCGAACGGCCCGCGGACACCGGGGCATCCGGCACCGAGGCGGCACAACCCGCCGTGGTGTGGCAGTCACTCCTCGGGCTGGCCTGGCTGGATCAACTCGGCTGCGCCCCAGTCGGTGCGGTCGGGCACAGCCTCGGCGAGTTGACCGCCCTTGCCTGGGCTGGTGCTGTGGACATGGACCGGCTTATCCAGTTGGTCGCCGTCAGGGGCCGCGTCATGGCGCGGCACGGTATGGCGGGCACGGGCATGGTGAGTCTCTCCGTCGACGAGGCGCGGGCGGTCCGGTTGGCGACCGAGCACGGTCTTGTGGTGTCGGCCCTCAACGCTCCGGACCGTACCGTGCTCGCCGGCGCCGACGAGAACCTTGCCGGGTTGGAGGCGGCACTACGGGACAGCGGCATCGAGGCGGTTCGACTACCGGTGTCGTACGGCTTCCACAGCCCGGCGATGGGACCTGCCCAGCCGGCCTGGGCCGCCGAGCTGAACATGGTCGGATTTCCCCGACGGTCGTGGCCGGTCGTATCCAGCGTGACCGGAGAGGCGTTGCGCGAAAGCGACGACCTGGTGGCCCTGCTCACCCATCAGCTCACCGCCCCGGTGCGGTTCGTCGCTGCAGCTCGCGCGCTTGGCCAACAGTGTGACCTGCTCGTCGAGGCAGGTCCGGGGACCATGCTGTCCCGGCTTGCTGCCAGGTTCTCGGCCGTACCGGCGGTCAGCCTGGACTGCGGGGGTTCAGCCCGTTCACTTGCCCTCGCCACCGCTGCTGTCGTTGCCGCCGGCGCTGGCGATCTCACCGCCTGGTACGCGGGGCGGCTCTATCGCCCGCTCCGGCCAGGGACGGCCATGTCATTTCTCAGCAGCCCGTGTGGTTCCGGCATCTCCGCCGCCGGGCTGCCCGGGGCGGGATCGGTGTCGACCGACGCGGAACCCGTTCCCCATCCGGGTCGAGTCGAGCAGCTGTCGAGCGTGGCAGATGCGGTGGTGAGGACCACCTCCGCTCGGCCGGCGCCGACTCCACCCGAGGTGGACCCATTCCACCAGCTGCGCGCCCACCTCGCCACCGAGCTGGAACTACCGGTGACGAGCATTGCCCCGGCAACCAGACTCCTCGGTGACCTGCATCTGAACTCACTGCGGATCGCCCGCACCGTCGCCGCGGTCGCATCGGCGATGGGCCGGCAGCCACCTTCTGCGCCACTGTCGCTGGCCGAGGCGACCGTCGCCGAGGCGGCGGAGGTGCTCGCACAGCTGCCCGCCGCTGATGATGAGGAGGAACCGGTCCAGGGCGTAGCACCCTGGGTACGGCTGTTCCGGCACGACTGGGTGCCGGTGGAGAACACTGTGATGGCCACCAGCGGCGTACGGTGGCGGGTCGAGGCCCCGGTGGGCCACCCCTTGCACGCGGTCTTCCCCGCCGTGTCTGAGCAGACAGCAGCGTCGCACGGACTAGCTGTCGCACTCGGCCCAGACGACGGACCCGTGGAGGTAGCTGCCGCCCTGACGCGGATCGCCGTCGAGCAGCCGGCCCGGCTGGCGATCGTGCACGACGGCCATCCCGCCGCCGCCGCTGTCGGCCGTTCGGTCGCGGCAGAACTTCCGGGCAGCGCGGTGACAGTGCTCGAAGCTACCTCCCCTGAAGACATCACGAGGCTGGCCGTGTTGGCGGTGCCGGCCGGATACGGGGAGCTACGGGTCGGGCCCCGCGGCGTCCAGCGGCTGGTCACCTCCCTGCATCGCCCGGCCGACGGGTCGCGGGAGGTGCCGCTCGGCCCCGACGATCTGTGTATCGTCACCGGTGGTGCCACTGGCATCACGGCTTTCGCCGCGGCGGCGATCGCCGAACGAACCGGATGTCGGCTCTTGGTCCTCGGGCGGCGCCCCATTGAGGACGCCGAAACGGGCGAAGCGCTGCGGCGGCTGAGTGTGGTCCTCGGCGACGACCGGCTGCACTATGAGCGAGCCGATCTGACCGACCCCGAGGCGGTACGGGCGGTGGTGGCCGGTGCGGGGCGGCTCGGCGCGGTCCGGGCGGTTGTGCATGGTGCCGGAATTAACCGGCCGGCGCAGCTTTCACAGGTCTCGGCGAAGGAGCTTCAGGATCACCTGGGCGGCAAGGTGGACGGGCTCAAGTCACTGCTCACCGCCGCGGGGCCGGACCTACGTCTGGTGCTGGCGTTTGGCTCCATCATCGGCCGTCAGGGGTTGGCCGGGCAGGCCGCCTACTGTGTCGGTAACGACTGGCTGCGTCATGAGGTGGAACGGTGGGCCGGCGATCACCCGGCGGTTCGGGCGCACGTCATCGAGTGGTCGGTCTGGTCCGGGATCGGTATGGGGGTCCGTCTAGACGTACTCGATTCGCTGCGTAGGCGCGGGGTTGGCGGCATCGCCCCCGATGACGGTGTCGCGGCGCTGTGGCGAATCCTCACCGATCCGACCGCTCCGGTGACCGTGCTGTGTACGGCGGCGTTTCCCGAATCCGCCACGTTGAGTCCACAGCCCGCCCCTGACGCTCCCGATTTGGGTCGACTGCGCTTCGCTGAAGTCATGGTCAGCCGGATTGGACAGGTTGCCACGGTGACCGAGGCGGTCTTGTCGGCCGGCGCGGACCCGTATTTACGGGATCACCGTGTCGGCGATGTGTCGCTGCTGCCCGCCGTGCTGGGTCTGGAGGCAATGGTGCAGCTGGCGTCGTTAACCCTCGGGAACCGGGCCGGTTGGGCGATTCGGGACGTCCGCTTCGCCGCGCCGATCGACATTCCCGAGCTCCACACGAGGCGGATTCGGGTGGCGGCGCTGGCCGATGTGGGCGGGACGGATGTCGCAGTGGTGATTCGCGCGGACACCGACGGTTTCGCTACTGACCGGTTTAGCGGGACGGTGGTCGGACAACTCCCGGCGCCCCCGGCGAGTAGCGCGGGGGGCGGCGAGGAGTCCCGGCCGTGCTCGCGGGTGGAGACGGCCGGACCGGAGGAGAACGTCGCTCATCCCTGGTATGAATCGGTGCTCTTTCATAAGGGACAGATGCGTCGTCTCGTCTGCGCGGAATCGGTTTCGGCGTTCGGGGTGCGCGCGGTGATCGAGGCCAGCGATTCGGAGCGCTGGTTCGCGTCGTTCCTCGGTCAGGATCTGCTGCTCGGTTGCCCGGGTGGGCACGACGCGGTGATTCACACGCTGCTCGCCTGTGCGCCGCACCGCCGGGTACTGCCGGTGGGTGCGGCCGAGGTGGTCGTTTGGCAGCCACTGCGCGGTCTACTCACCGTCGAGGCGTGGGAGATGTGGCATAGCGCGGACGAGTACGTTTTCGACGTCGACGTCACCCGCTCCGGTAGTCCGGTAGCGCGGTGGCGGGGCTTGCGGCTGCGAGCGGTCGGCGAGAACCCGGAGTTCATCGCGGCCCGGGACTGCGGCCGACTTGGCGTGGAACTGGTTGCTCCGTGGCTGAGTCGTCGGTTAATCGAGGTCGGTGCGGTCGACGCAGTTGAGTTCGTCGTGGGAGCGGGCCGGCGCGAGACGGAGGGTGCGCGCGGTCTGGTGGCTCAGCATCTCGCCCTGCCCGAGTCGGAGCTGGGCCACAAGCCGTCCGGCGCGCTTCACGTGCCCGGCCGGTATGCCAGCGCGAGCTACGCCGACGGGCAGGTGCTCGTCGCGCTCAGTGACCGTCCGGTGGGAGTGGACTGGGAGCCGGTGACGGACCGGTCGCTGGCAGGGTTGCTGGACGCCTCCGCGCGGGTGACCGTGGACGATCTCCGGCAGCACACCGGAGACGCCCCAGAGGTAGCCACAACCCGGTTGTGGGCCGCTCGGGAGGCTCTGGTCAAGCTCGGCGTCGATCCGGACCAGGCACTGGCGCACGGCGAGGCGGAGCCGGACGGCTTGCTCGTCTCAACGGGGCAGGACGTGGCGGTGACGACCGCGTTGGCCTGGGGCGAAGAGGCGAAGCAGGTGGTGGTGGCGGTGGCGACCAGATTGGGGCGACATGAGTAGGTGGTACGTCCATCGACACGTGGTGACCCTGGACGAGACCAATGTCGTGGGGAACGTCTACTTCGCGCACTTCCTACATTGGCAGGGGCACTGCCGGGAGCGGTTTCTCGGTGACCACGCACCCGCCGTCCTAGATCAAATACGTCGGGGCGACCTGGTCCTGGTGACCGTGTCGTGCGGCATGGACTACTACGAGGAGTGCTTCGGCCTAGATGAGATAGAAGTCCGGATGCGCGTGGACGGGCAGCACGGGCACCGGCTGGGCATGCACTTCGAGTTCCGTCGTGGAGGGCGGGAGGTCGCTCGGGGCCAGCAGACGGTGGCGTGTCTACGTCGTACCCCGGACGGCCCTGTGCCGGTTGACCTGCCGGTCGAGCTGCGGGTGGCCCTGACGGCATTCAGCGGGTGATCGCTGCGGCACCCGACCCGCTTACCTGGGTCGGGTGCCGCAGCGATTCCACATGCTGTTGTGGCCGAGAACGGTTGCTCCCGTCAGCTACCCGTCTTCAGTAGCGGCGGCTGCCTACGCTGGGCCAGGGCGAGCAGTGCCGAGGTGAGCTGCACGGGAGGATCGATGGGGCGCGGGCATCGAAGCGCGATCTGAAAGCTTCGGTCGGTGCGTCCGCCGCGGACGATGATGGGCGTGTCGCCCGTACCGACGAATTGCGCCTGCCAGCCGTTGTCGCCGAGCACGTCGGACAGCGTCGAGCGGTTGTCGAAGCCCAGCGCCACGGCGTGGTACGCCCCGTCGGCCAGCGGCCGGAAGTGGCTCAGGCGGTTGGTTTCCAGTACGCCATAGGTCACCGGGACATCGTCGGGCTCCTCTGACCGGTAGAGCCCTAGCACCGCGCAGCCGCCGGTGCTCGGCCCGCCGGTGACGGCACCGACTGGTCCTGGGGCGAAGTGGCGCCCGGCGGCCGGATCGGTCAGCTCGCTCAACCGAATGTGTCCGAAGACGGACATTGCCGACCGGAACCGTCGTGGCGACATTCCGGTCAGCTTGGTGAACTGGCTGATGAAGGTACCAAGGCCGGAGTATCCGACACCCAGACAGACCTCGGTCACTGACAGGTTCGAATTGACTAGCATGCTCCGGGCTCGAGCCATCCGCAGTGCGGTCAGAAATCGTGCCGGTGTGGTGGATGTGACGTGCCGGAACACCCGATGGAAGTGGAACGGGCTGAGCAACGCGGCCTGGGCTATGTCGGAAAGGCGCTGAGGTTCCGAGAAATTGGCTGTCATGTATTCGATAGCCCGAGTGACGGAATCTAGCCGAGCGGCATTGGTGGGATTTTCAAGACACATTCCTAGGTTGCTACACCTTGTGACTTGAGCACATTCTAAACAGTTCCCCCTTTGTCGCCATAGCGGGTCAACGGTAGTCATCGTGTAGCCCTCCCCAGGGTCGCCGAGTCGCGGCCGCATCTAACCCGACGGGCGCGGTCATGCGTCTCTTGCTGCCGTCGATTGCGCCACCCAGGGCCCACAAAGACCCGAGGCTAGTCCCCCCGGGTTTGCCGAGTCCGTGTACGGCCGCTTGCATCGTCGCGTTCAGTCAAGCGCCCTTTACACTGTGCATAGTTATCTAATCTTGCTAATGGCATCACGAACGACGTGGTCCAAAAGCGACAAATAGGAATTAAGTGTGACAATGGCGCCCCTGCTCGGCTTCGTCCGGCAGACCGTCGTTGGACGGCTCCGGGGCGGCCAGCTACCGCCGTCCGCCCCGGAGCTCAGTCAGCTCAGTTCATCCAGTTCGTACGGGGGCAGAACTGCACCCCCGGGATGTCGGCGATGCCGTCCTGGTTGGAGTCGACATCCCCATCCCGCGTCGAGTAGATGTCGAGCGAGTTGACGTTGACTTTGTCGTCGCCATCCCAGTCGACGAGCTTGCCCTTGAACGTGCCTACGATGAACGCATTGGCCAGCGGTCCAGTGGGGGTGTCCAACGTGCCGAGAATGCTGTTGCCGGGGAACAGCACCTCCTCCAGCGAACTGCCCGCCATGGTGTCGAAGTTGACATAGCCCCAGGTGTGTACCCGGCCTCGGACGTAGCGGATCGCCGACTCGCCCCTGATCTGGATACTCGGGTCGAGGGTCCACTCGCCACTGCGCTTGGCGGCAACCATCTCGTTGCGGTGCCCCAGGCTGTCGTCGTCGGCCCGGCCGGACAGGAAGATCGGGCGAAGACCGCGCGACTCGAAGTAGAAGCTGCCGCGGCCGGGGTTGGCGTGGTTGGTGAGCCCACGGAACACAAAGTTCTCGGTGTGCGGAGTTCCGTCGTCGTGCAGGCCAGACAGCGTCTTGCTGATGATGAGCTTCTGGTTCCGGGTGTCCGTGTTCGGGCACGCATGCGCCTGTCCGTAACTGCGGGCGAGGCCCTGCGGGGCCAGGGAGATCTTGCCCCAGTTGCGTCCCGTCTCATCGAGTGCGACATAGACATCGCAGTGGATGTTGAGCAGAATCGTCTCGTCGAAGGTCCGGTCGCTGTCCCAGGTGAACGACCGGTTGTCGAAGGCAGGCAGGCCGGTGCGCAGCTCGGAGCTGAACAGCTTCGCCCACTCGCCGACGTCGGCGTCGTCGTCGTTGATGTGCCGCTCGATGACCTGCAGGGCCCGTGGTCCGCCGATCTTCTCTAGCGCCCACAGCGCGTTCCACCGCACCTCACGGCTTTCGTCGGTGGCGATGCTCTCCGCGATCAGGTCGATCGCTTCCGGCAGCCGGCGGTCCATCGCCTGGTACAGGGACTGCTCGCGGACCATGGGGTCCGGGTGGTGCAACGCCTCGTACGCGACCTGGTCGTTGGTGCGGATGTCGAGCCGCACCGCGTCCCGGTCCAGGATGTCGCCGAGCTCGCTGTTCAACAGAGCCGGGTCACCCTTGAGGTAGTGCTCCCACTCAGGCGCGCGGTCCCGACCCCCGGTGGACAGACCGATGGATTGGAGTGTCATGTTCTTGATCACCCTTTCATCTCTGGTGATTGCGGTGCCTGCGATATGCGTGCGACGAAACCCGGTGTGGAGCAGCCACCGAGCGATTTCGTCTCGGACGGCGAATACGGACACCCGCTACAAGGCCGAGTGCGAGCCATTCGCGACCTCTTTGCCGGTTCAGATTTCGGCCGCAGACGGCGAGCCATGGAATCGCCCAAGTGGACGGCTCCGCCGGCAGCTGCTCCACATGCCATGACCCCGCCTACGGTGGTGCGTTTCAAGGGTTGGCAGTGCGAGGGGGCGACGTCAACACTGTGACGCAGTGCAGCAAGAAAGCGTAGCTTGGGGTGCACGTTACTTCGAAGTCTTGCTGTCCCGTTCCCAGGAAACAGAAACCTGCGCAGGGCCGAACTAGGGTTCTCCCGTTGCCGTTGCCGTTGCCGTTGCCGTTGCCGTTGCCGTTGCCGTTGCCGTTGCCGAGGAGAATCGATGCTGAAGCGATTGTTTCGATGGTGGGCTCTCGTTGTTCGGGCCGTCACGATCGTCCTGCTGCTGATGGGCTGGGTCGGGCGGCTCGCGGTTCGCCTGCTGATCGCCGCCCTGCGGCCGAGGGGCATGCGAGGGGCCCGTGTCCGGGAGCAGCTGGCAGTCACTCTCACCGACGCGGTCGAACAGCTCGGTCCGGCCTACGTCAAGTTGGGTCAGGTGCTCAGCACGCGGGTCGACCTCCTGCCTCCGTGGCTGTGCCGGAACCTGTCCCGGCTGCACGACCGGGTGTCCCCGCCGTCCGACCTCGCCGCCGTCATCCGAACCGTGCCACCACTGGTGACGTCCAGTGTCATCGGCGGGGCGGCCGGGCTGACACCGGCGGCGGCGGGCAGCATCGCCTGCGTCTACCGGGCCTGCCTTTACGACGGTCGCGTGGTCGCCATCAAAGTACGGCGGCCGGGAATCGAACAGACCATGAGACTCGATCTGGCGCTGGTCGGTGCCGTCGCTCGGGTCGTCGGTCGGCTACCAGCGATGCGTCAGGTTCCACTGGCGGAGATAGTCGACCAAGTCTCGGCCGCCGTGTACGAGCAGCTCAACTTCGTCCGGGAGGCGCAGTCGCTGACCCAGCTGCGCGAAAACCTGAGCTGCCTGCCGGACGTCCGGGTGCCGGCCGTCGTGTCGGAGCTTTCCGGCCACACGGTCCTGGTGATGGAGTGGATCGGGGCGCTGGAGCGAAGCACCGAGCAAACCCCCGCCCGGCGGACCGCGATGCTCAACGGGCTGAGGGCCGCATACCAGATGCTCTTCCAGGACGGATTCGTGCACTGTGACCTTCATCCGGGGAATCTGTATCTGATGTCGGACGGCACCGCGGTGATCGTGGACACCGGCTTTGTCCGCGGCTTGACCGATCTCACGCGCCGCAGGTTTGCCGAGTTCTTCTACTACCTCGTCCGTAGCGACGGGCAGCGCTGCGCCGAGATTTTGTTGTCGACGGCCCTCGATGGCCGGGGCCGGTACGACCGGGATGGGTTCCGGGAAGACGTGGTGGCCCTGGTGGCACGCAATAGCTCGGTCAGGGCCTCGGACTTCGACCTGGCGTCCTTCGCCGCCACGCTCTTCGCGATTCAGCGAGCGCGCGGGTTGTACGCCGATCCGCAGTTCGTCTTTCCGATCCTCGCTCTCCTGGTGCTTGAGGGCAGCGTGCGCGAGCTCGTCCCGGACGTCGACTTCCAGGCGGAGGCGGTGCCGTACGTGCTCCGTGGGTTGCAGGAAACGGCCTCTGTGCGGCGCGGCTGACCCGGATGACGTCGATCAGGCCAGCCTCCGCCTGGCCAATCACAGCGGTGCGACCGTATGTCCCTGGTGGACGTCATCGATACCTATCCATCACTGCCTATGGGGAAGGGATGTGGCGCTCCTGCGCGGATGCCACGAACGCCCCCCTTGCCCGACAAGGTCTACCTGCTGTATGACTGGATGTCACGCTGTCATGACAATTTGTCATATCGTCGGAGGGAGTGGTGATGGCTGCCGTGCCGCGCCTCACGTTCGCGGACGGAGGTAAGCGCGTACTGCCCTGGTTCCGGCGGATGCGGGATGACCAGCCCGTGTGGTACGACCAGGGCACCAGTAGCTGGAATGTGTTTCGGTACGCCGACATCGCCCAGATACTCAAGGATCCTGCCACGTTCTCGTCCGACCCGGGCCGGTCGATGCCGCCCGAGCTGGCCGAAGAAGCCGAGGGCAGCTTGGTCGCGGTCGACCCTCCGCGGCATGCGAGGCTGCGGGGGCTGATTAGCACGGCCTTCACGCCGCGACTGGTCGAGCAGCTGGCCCCGCGTGTCCGTTCGATTGGTGAGCTGCTGCTCAACCGGGCATTCGTGGACCGTAGGGTCGAGGGCGAGTTCGACATCATCGGCGACCTCGCCTACCTGCTACCGGTGTATGTCATCGGCGAGCTCCTCGGGCTACCCGAGAGTGACCGGGGGTACCTTGTTCGTGCAGCTGACGAGTTCTACGCCATCAGCGCGGATGATCCATTCGATGGCGCCTACATGGCGAGCATGCAGTCCACGCTCGATGAACTCGGCAGCTACATGCTCGACCACGCAGAGCGCCGTCGCGCCAAGCCTGGGGATGACCTGATCAGCGCGCTCGCGCACGCTGAAATCGACGGGGAACGCCTCAACGACAGGGAGATTCGCAACTTTGCGATTCTCTTGCTGACCGCCGGCCACATCACCACGACCGCGCTGCTCGGCAACACATTGTTGGCTCTGGGTGAGCGACAGGACATCATGCTGCGGTGGCGGCAGGGACAGGTTGACACCGCAATTCTGCTCGAGGAAGTACTGCGACACCGAACGCCGTTCACTGAGGTGTACCGGTTCACCACGACCGAGGTGACGATCGGTAATCAGGTGGTGCCTGGTGACCAGCTCTTACGCCTGTGGATCGCCTCCGGCAACCGAGACGAGCGGCAGTTCGCCGATCCCGACACGTTCGTGCTTGGCCGGGACAGCAAGCACCTCGGCTTCGGGCTCGGCATTCACTACTGCCTCGGCGCCAGCCTGGCCCGGATGGAGTCCTCCGTCGTGCTGGGGCTACTCGCTGAACGCACCACATCGTTGGTGCCCGCGGTGGAGGCGCTTTCGTACTACGACGCACCCGGAATTTTTTGCCTGCGCTCACTGCCGGTGTCGTACCGCAGAACTTGATCGCAGCCTCCGACGAGGAGAACGTGTATGTCCGCCACCGACGAGCAGGCCAAGTACGACTACAAATCAGATGAGTCGATGCGCACCGATGTCTGGGACGAAAACCTGCACGTCGGGTACTGGGATGGCCCCGACGACACCAGTGACCAGACTGTTGCCACCGACCGGCTGACCGAGCTGGTGCTCGCCCGCAGCGGGCTCGGCGCTGGTCAGCACCTGCTCGACGTGGGTTGTGGTTTGGGTAAACCCGCGCGGCGGGCGGCTACTGAAACCGGTTGCTCGGTGTCGGGTGTTTCCGACTCCGATACCCAGGTCGAGCGAGCGAACGAGGGTGCGGTCGCAGCCGGGCTCGCCGGCCGGGCTAGCTTCCAGGTGGCCGATGCGACCCAGGAGCTTCCGTTTCCGGACGCCCACTTCAACGTGGCATGGGCGATCGAGTCACTGGTGCACATGACCGATCGCGCCCGTGCACTCGCGCAGGTCGCCCGTACCCTCAAGCCCGGTGGGCTGTTCGTCGCTACTGACTTCTTCACCCACCCACCATTGACCGGGACGCGCGCCGACGCGGTGGAGGCCTTCCGCGGGGTCGCCCTACTGGGACCCATCGTCTCCCTCGACGACTATCCAGCCTTGCTACGCACGGCTGGCTTTGAACTTCGCGAGTTCGTCGACCTTACCGAGCACACCCACCGAACCTACGCGTTGCTGTTGCAGGCGTTGCGGGACAACGAAACGGACCTGCGCGCACAGCACGGCGACGCGGTCTTCGACGGATTCGTTACTGCATTCGCCTACTGCGTGGAGTCGCTCGAGCCGCGCTACATGCTCTACGTGGCCCGGCGGGTGGCCGATCGCTGAGGCCGAGGGCGGCTCAGCTGGTATGTGGGTTCTGCATCAGCGCAACGATCGCGCCCGCAGGGTCCTTGATCAGTGCGAACCCGCCCGGGCCGGTGCCGTTGGGCTGCCGCACGACCTCGCCACCTTTCTCAGTCACTCGGGCCAGGCTCGCGGAAAGGTCGCTGACCGCGATGTAGGTGATCCACTGCGGCGGTAGGTCAGCGTTGCTGCTTTTGGCGTGGCAGATGCCAGCGACCGGGGTGCCATCCTGCGCGAGCATCATGTAGTCGTCGTAGGCGCCCATACTCAACGGCTCCGGCTTCCAGCCGACCACATCCGCGTAGAAGTCACGGACGCCGTCCGCGTTCTGCACGGTGAGGTCGAAGCCCGCGATTGTGCCTACCTTGTCTTGGCTCATCATGTGTTCATTCCTCTCGCCGTTGTGGTATCGATGTCAGTGAGTGTGCTTGGCCCACCACGCTGACCATTGCTCGGAGACCTGACCGAACGCGGTGTCGTCGAGGTTGTAGGTGTTGAGAATGGCCGTCGCGGATCCCGCTGGATTGGTCTGCGATGGTGCGTTCCCCGCGAGTACCAGCAGCCCTGGTCCCCAGGCGTCGATGGTCAGGCCGAGTTGATGGGTCGACCGAAACCAGACGTTGCCTGTTGTCCTGCCGCCAACGACGGTGGCGGTGTAGGGGCTGCCAGCTGGTGTTGCCGCCACGCCGGTCAGGCCTAGCCGGTCAACGACGGTGCTGGAGTGGATGTGCTGGTTGGAGAAGAAGAGAGTACGTCGAGTGCCGCTGGTGTGGTGGCTGAGTATGAAGCGCAGCTGTTGGAGGAACGAGGTCCACCCCTCGGTGATGTCGTCGTAGTAGGCGTCCCATTCCGGGTTTCCCGACAGTGGCGCACGGGTGAGTGTGACGCGCACTCCGTCGGGCTGCGGGTGCACCTCGAAACGGTCGCCGCCGTTGGCGACGAGCACGCGTCTCTGGTCATCTACAGTGACATCGGTGAAGTAGATAGATTGAATTTCCTCGGTGATCTCGTCAGTGTCCCAGCCGTGCCATCGGCGGAGGGTCTCGGTGTCCCGCAATGCCTGCCAAGCAGCGTCGACGGTGGTGTCAACCGTGATTTCGATCTCTGGGGTATTCATTGAATCGTTGGTGCCTCCGTTGCCGGTGCCGGGTATCCGGCAGCGACCACTCGGTACGGACGGCCGCCCTCAGTATCGTATGTGGTCGCTATCTGTGTGATGAGCTCGGTGACTTTCTCGGTGAATTGGTGTACCACGGCGGGGTCGGCGAACCGCACGTGTGTCTCGATTGTGAACGTGAGCAGGCGTTTGCCGGACTCCGCCGCCCCGACCTGCATGCGGGCGACGTCGCGCACCGCGGCGGCCGCAACTCCGACAAGGTGTTCGGCCGAGTGTTGGTCGGCGAGCGCACCGTCAGGTTCGGGCACGTTCTCGTTCACACCCATCAGGGTCGGGTTGACCACGAGCGCGCCCGGCTTGGCGCGCATGATCCGCTCCGTGCAGCCGCGTCGCTGTCGTTCCTCGACCAGCTCGACGAGGCCGATCGCCTCAAGCGCGCGCAGGTGGTAGTTCACCCGTTGGCGGGGGATGCGCAGGCTTGTCGCGAGTTGTGTCGCTGAGGCCGGTACCCGCAGTCTGCCGAGTAGCTGCCTGCGTAGTGGTGGTAGCGCGGCGGCGACGCGGTCGGGCTCGTCAAGGTAGTTGATGCCGCCGGTCATCGATCGATCGTCCAATGGAAAAATCAGATTGTCAATCTAACACGGGCGCGCTCCTCGAGTAGTTCGGTCTGGGAAGGAACACCGCCCTCACCGGACTGAGCAAGCGCCTGCTACGTCGGCGTCGTCTCGGGGTCCTGGAGGGATCGCGAGGTCTGGGGTGGCCACGGCGCGTTGCTCCGATCCTCGTGATCGTGACCTGCCTGGTCCAGTTTAGTCGAATCGATGCAGGAATCAGTTCAACTGTCGGTAGTTGATTTGTTTCAAAGTAGTTGCCCGCTTATTTACGGTGTGAGTTCTGCTGAGGACACCGGCACTGGAGACGTGGTGCCAGGCGTGTTGGCAGCAGTACCTTGATCGGTGATCATGGTATGCGCGGGTGCGGCCCTTACCAGGATCACGAAGTTCTAGACCATTTTCATGATCGCCGATGGGTTGACCCGTCCTCAACGGACCCCTGGCAACACGTCAACGCAGCTCGCAGCCCCGCGTGTCGACAACGCAAAGACCCTGGGTGCTCCTGGCACGGGGATGGGCATCACGTCCGCGTTCCGGCGGTCCGGGCCGTGGTCGGTCCAGCTGGTGCTCGATCCAGAACGCGAAGGAGGCGGGAATTCTGGGGTTCCGGGTAGGGGGTAGTTGGTCCTTATGGTGGCTTTCAGACCGAGTCGCCCCCTGGAGGTTGGTGATGCACCAGGATCGGGGCGTTGGCGAGTAGCGCACGGGCGATCGTCACTCGTTGCGCCTCACCACCGGACAGGTTCGCGTCGATACCGACGACGGCGTCATACCCTCGTTCGAAGCGGAGGATCCGGTCGTGAATCTGCGCCGCCCGCGCCACCAGCTCGACGTCCTCATCTGTGGCATCGGGCCGCGTGAGCCGGATGTTGTCGCGCAGACTCGTGCGCAGCAGCCGCACGTCCTGCAGGCGGTCCTGGCCACCTGCTGCCCGACCGCCGGATCCGCGTGAAACCCGCAGGATCAAATGATCGAACCCCAAATGCCAGGCCCGCGGCCCACACATCGACCGACACGGCTGCCAGGCAACCATCGTCATCAACATCGTCACCGACGAACCTTGACGAGTCGCCAACATGCCTAATTGAACGGCGTGGAGATTAGTACACGTCGAGCACACCAACGGCTCGGCAGCGGTCCAGGTCGTCGGTCCACGACGCCGACAGATACACCCGCCGGTCGATCAGGGCGTGCTCACCAATGCCGGTGTGACACGGTCGGGTCGACGGCTTCGTCCCCGAATGCGATCTCATCGGACCTGAAGCAGCCCGCGTTCGGCCAGGTAGGCGCGGAGCGTCTCGGCGTCCTCGGCAGACAACAACCGACGGGGGATTACGGTTGCCGGCATCTGACCGACGTACAGGATCCAGAATTCGGGGGTGTCCTTCACCTGATCGACTCCGTCCCAGGCGATGCCGCTGGACTGTGAGCCGCTGTGCATCAGGATGTTGTCGTCAGTNATNTCATAGGCGCCCTCGATAGCGTAGTTACTGGACCGACGTCGGGCGCGCAGCCGGACCCATGGCCAGTACAGCATCGCTAGCAGGCCACCCATGAGCATCGTCAGCCACAGTGGCTGGATCTGGTTGCCCCACCCGAGGCTCCGTGATACGGCGAGGCCGGCTGCCCCCGCCGCTGCCAGCGCCGCGCCGAGGTATAAGTACTTGCGTAGCTGATCGATGGTGAGCGCTGCGGCCACGCGGCTCGGATAGGCGGGATCGGCCGGGACGTCAAAACGGATGTGCACGTCAAAACGATAGTGCCCCCGTAGGGGCGTCGGGCAGCTGCGTGGCAGGTGCCGTCTCGCGTGCCGCTGCCGGTGACACCCGCACCGCGCAGTATGTGAGCGCAAGGCGTACGCGTACCGGCTGGGAGCCCGGCCGTGCCGGTGCGCGTGGCCCTCCGCGGGCTGGTCGGACGCACCGGGAAGCCGGTTGCGCGTCTCCGTACTCGTCGGTTCCAGATGGCAGCCGATCGCCTAAATCAGCAGCCGATCCTTGCTGAGATCAGCTGACGTCTGGCCTTCGGCAAGGAAAGCCACGCTACACACTGCAGAACCGACACAACTGTTCCCTGGCGGTATCGACAAAGACTATCATTCCGCTTGCTGGGCCCCGGCGGGTTGACCGGCCGTCCGGCCTGGTCGTACGGCAGGCGCGGCGGAGACGAGGTGACCGATGGCCGCCGAGAAGGTGACCGACACCGAGCAACGTGGGCGGCGGCTGCTCCGGCGCCTGATCCGTCAGGAACGCCGTCGGCTCCTGGCGGCGGTGCTGCTCGCTGTAGCGGCGGTGGCCTGTCAGCTCGTGCCCTATCTGATGGCCTACCGGGTCGCGGTCGAGCTGGTCACCGAGGTGGATCCGGATGGTGGTGCCCTGACCCGCTACGCGCTCGTCGCGTTGGTTGCCATCGCCGCGGGTACCACGCTGATGGGCGGAGCGTTGGCGATCAGCCACCTGTGCGCCTACTGGCTGCTTTACCGGCTACGCAGGCGCATCGCCAACCGGCTTGCCGTGCTGCCGCTCGGCGAGGTGAGTCGGCGGGGGAGCGGCACGATCGGCAAGTTGGCGATGGAGGACGTGGAGCGGATCGAGGTCTTCGTCGCACACATGCTCCCCGACGCAGTCGCCAGCCTGAGCGTGGTCGCGGCCACCACCGTGTGGCTCTTCGTCATCGACTGGCGTCTGGCGCTGGCCGCCGTCGCGGTCGTTCCACTGGCCCTGCTCGGTCTGCGGCACGCCACCCGGGGCTCCGGAACCTGGGTCGCGCAGTGGCACGGCGCGGGCATGGCGATGAACCAGGCCATCACCGAGTTCCTGCACGGCATTAAGACCGTCAAGGTGTTCAATCGGCAGTCCGACACGGTGGCCCGAGCCACGGGCGCTGTGCGCCGCTACGTTGCGGCGGAAACCCGCTGGGGCACTGCCTTCCTGCCGGGAGGCGCAGCGTACTTCACGGCGATGGCCGCGAACGTGGTCGTCGTTGTCCCGGTAGGGCTGTGGCTCTACCGGGACGGCGCGGTGGACCTGCCCACCCTGCTGCTCTTCCTGCTGCTGTCGCTCGGCTACACAGCCCCTCTGACCAAACTGACCGGGTACAGCTCCCAACTCCGGCAGGTCCGCTTCGGCGCGGACGAGATCGCCGCGCTGTTGGATGCTCCCGCCTTGCCGGACACCCATCAGCGGGTACCGCTCGGGCCGGCTGCGGTCGAGCTGACCGATGTGACGTTCGGCTATCGGCCGGACCGTGCGGTGCTCCAGGGGGTTACGCTGCGTGCTGAGGCGGGCGAGGTCACCGCGATCGTCGGTCCGAGCGGTTCGGGCAAGACGACCATCGCGCGGCTGGTAGCCCGGTTCTTTGACGTCAGTGCCGGTACGGTCAAGGTAGGCGGCGTCGACGTTCGGGAATTGGCGGTCGACCAGCTCATGGACACCGTCGCGGTGGTCTTTCAGGATCCGTTCCTGTTCCACGACACGATTCGGGCCAACCTGACGCTGGGCCAACCCGATGTGGACGACGAGTTGGTGTACCGCGCGGCCCGCGCGGCCCGCTGCCACGACTTCATCCTCGCCCTGCCACAGGGCTACGACACCATCGTCGGGGAGCGGGGCGCGACCCTCTCCGGTGGAGAACGGCAGCGCATCTCCATCGCCCGCGCCCTGCTCAAGGACGCACCGGTGGTGGTGCTGGACGAGGCTACCGCGTCCACCGATCCCGAGAACGAGGTGTTGATCCAGCAGGCGGTGGCCAGTCTCGCCGCCGGGCGTACCGTGCTGGTCATCGCTCACCGACTGACCACCGTCCGGAACGCCGGCCGGATCGTGGTGATGGCCGACGGGCAGGTGGTCGAAAGCGGACGCCACGAGGACCTGCTGCGTTCCGGTGGAACGTACGCCGGGCTGTGGGTGGACGCGACCACCAGCGCCCAGTGGAGCCTGGGCGCCACCGACACGCGGAGCGGAGTGAGCCGATGACGACCACGCCCTCGACCTCGACCGCTCCTGTGGGGTCGCCGGCCACCCGCCCGGTGGCCGGGCGCACCGTCGCCCTGATTCGGCGGCTGTGGGAGCTCTCCGACCCACAGCTGCGTCGCCAGCAGCTCTGGGGGATCGCCGCCCGGATGGCAGCGGCGGTCTGCACCGCCGTGCCGGTGTGGCTGCTGGTGGTGGTTCTGCAGCGGCTGCGGGAGGCGAACCTGGGCGGGCCCGCGATCAGCCAGGGGGAAGTCCTCTGGTGGACCGTCGGCATCGTCGCCGCGGTGCTTGGTCAGTTCGGTTTCGACCTGGTCGCCCAGCGGCAGAGCTGGGTCGCCTCCTTCGAACTGCTCGGCGAGATGCGTCTGCGGGCGTTGCAGCACCTGCGACGGCTGCCACTCGGGTACCACACCAGCCGGCAGAGCGGTGACCTCACCGCACTCGTCACGCATCACCTCAGTGAACTGGAGCCGGTGGTGTTCGGCGCGATCCCCACCATCATCGGTGCGGCCCTGCTGCCGGTCGTGATCGCCGTGGGCCTGCTGCTGGTGGACTGGCAGATGGGGTTGGCCGCGTTGGGCACCGTTCCGCTGGCGATGCTGGTGTACGTGTGGTCGCAACGCACCTTCGCGCGGCTGGCGGCCGAGCGTGCCCGGGCCGGTGGCCAGGCCGCGGCGCGCTTCCAGGAGTACGTCTCCGGCATCGCCGTCGCCCGCTCCCACGGCGCCACCGGCGATCGGGCGGACCGCCTGGCCCGTGCCCTACTCCGGCACCGTGACGCCAGCATCGGTCTGGTTAGTCGCCTGGTGGTTCCGCTGGTGCTCTTTCTGACGGTGATTGAGCTGGGCCTGCCGGTGGTTCTGCTGGTCGGCGCGTTCCTGCTGATCGGTGGGGACCTGGCGCCGGCCACCTTCCTCGTCTTCGCGGTACTGTCGCTGCGGGTCCATGGTCCGCTGCGGGCGATGGGCGAGCAGACCGAGAGCCTGCGGGTCGGTGAGGCGGCCCTCGACCGGCTTGGCGCGCTGCTCGCCGAACCCCTGCCCCCTGAGGTCCGGTCGGGTCCACGGCCGCAGGGTCACGACGTGGCCTTCGAGTCGGTGAGCTACACCTATCCAGGTGCCACGCGGCCGGCGCTGCGAGATGTCACCTTCACCGCGCCGGCCGGTACGGTGACCGCGCTGGTCGGCAGCAGCGGTGCGGGCAAGAGTACCTGTCTGCACCTGCTGACCCGGTTCTTCGCACCCGATTCCGGCACCGTGCGGGTGGGCGGCGTGGACCTCCTCGAGTTGGACGACCGGAGCCTGTTCGACGCGGTGACGGTGGTGTTCCAGGACAGCTACCTGTTCAGTGAGTCGGTTTGGGACAACATTCGCTTCGGCCGGCCGGAAGCCACCGACGAGGAGGTGCGGCGGGCCGCCACGCGGGCCAGGGTGGACGAGATCGTGGCGCGACTGCCCGAGGGCGGTGACTCTGTTGTCGGGGAAGGGGGTACCACCATCTCCGGCGGCGAGCGACAGCGCGTGTCGCTGGCGCGTGCGATTGTGAAGGACGCTCCGATCGTGCTGCTCGACGAGCCGACGGCGGCGATGGACGCCACCAACGAGCGGCATGTGCAGCAGGCGCTCTCCGACCTGATCCGGGACCGAACGGTGCTGGTCGTGGCGCACCGACTGGGTACCGTCCGGCACGCTGACCGGATCGTGGTGCTCGACGACGGGGCGGTTGTCGAGGCCGGCCGACACGACGAACTGCTGGCCCGGCGGGGCCGCTACGCGCGGATGTGGGCTGACCAGGAGACCGCCCGGTCGTGGCAGCTGTGAGTCCGCCGGCATGTCCCGCGTGACCCTTCCCCGGGTCGGTGAACGCCCGATCGGGGCGGCGGTTTGTTCAGCTGGCGATCCACACGTTCTTCGGGCGGAGGAACTCCCGCACGCCGGCCTCGCCTCCGATCCGACCCCAGCCGCTCTGCCGAACGCCGCCGAAGGGCGCCGACGGCAGCACCCCGGGGACGCCGTTGACCCAGACGCTGCCGGCCGCGACGGCCCGGCTCACCCGGTGTGCCGTCCGTAGGTCGGTGGTGTGTAGGTACGCCCCGAGTCCGTAGCGGGTGCCATTGGCCAGCCGGAGGGCCTCCTCCTCGCTGTCGAAAGGGGTGAACGCCAGCACCGGCCCGAAGATCTCCTCCTGGGCGAGTTCGCTGGCTGGGTCCACATCGGCGAAGACTGTTGGTCCGATGAAGTAGCCGGCAGCGAGGTCACCCCCGATCCGCTCGCCGCCGGACAACAGGCGACCGTGCCGGGCTCCGCGGGCCCGCTCCACGACCCCGAGGATGCGTTGGCAGGCGCTGTCGCTCACCACCGGGCCCATCATGGTGCGTTCCTGGGCGGGGTCGCCGACCGGGACCCGGGCCAGCCGGGCGGTCACCGTGCGCAGCATCTCGTCGTAGACCGAGGAGTGGACGAGCACGCGCGTGCCGTTGGCGCAGCCCTGCCCGCTGAGCGCCACCACACCGCTCATCGCCAGTCGGGCCGCCATTCGGATGTCGGCGTCACCGAAGACGACATGTGCGGACTTACCGCCGAGTTCCAGACCGACCGGGACCAGGTGTTCGGCCGCCGCTGCGAGAATCTTGCGTGCGGTGCTCCCGCCACCGGTGAAGTGCACCTTCCCGATTTCGGGGTGCCGGACGAGCGCCTCACCGCCGACCGCCGCGCCGGGCACGACGTTCACCACACCGGGCGGGAATCCGGCTTCGAGCGCCAGTTCCCCGATCCGCAGCGCGGTGAACGGGGCGAGCTCCGCTGGCTTGAGCACGACGACGTTGCCGGCGGCGAGGACGGGCGCGAGCATCTGGGCCACGGAGACCAGCGGGCCGTTCCACGGGATGATCAGTGCCACCACACCGTACGGCTCGTCGATGGTGTAGTCGACGGCCCGTACGGGCCAGGTCGGCACCACCTGTCCGCCGATCTTGTCTGCCCAGCCGGCGTAGTAGCGCAGGTGTTCGATCGCGACACCGGGCATGGCGGAGGCGAACTGCCGGGGGCAACCGTTCTCCAGGGTCTGCAACCCGGCCAGGTCCGCCGCGTCCCGCTCGACCAGGTCGGCCAGGCGCAGCAGAAGGTCCCGCCGGACATTGCCCCGGGTCGCGGCCCAGGCAGCCTGGGCGGCCCGGGCGGTGCGGACCGCCGTGTCCATCTCGGCGGCGCCGCCCAGCGGTACCTCGGCGGTGGGGCGACCGTCGCCGGCGTATACGTGTTGGTGTACGCCCCCGGTGGGGTCGGTCAACCGGGTCTCCCCGATGAGGAGACCGGTGTCCGGGATCAGGTCGGTCGGGGCGGCGGTGACGGGCACGGCGGGACCTCTTCTGCTCGGTACGCCAGTGAGTGGCGTCAGGTCAGTTGAGCATGTTGGGTTGGATCCTAGTGTAGTTTGTTGTGTTAGCGAGCCCGCCCGGTCGGGTGGGGACGATTCGCCGGATCGATGACTGGAGGAGGTCGGTCGTGGCAGGAGATCTGTCGTACTTCGAGTTCGGAACGCCGGACGTGGCGGTGGCCAGCACGTTCTTCACCGAGTTGTTCGGGTGGAAGGTGCAGGCGCAGGAGCATGGTGGCTCGATCGACACCGGAAGCGCTGTGCCCGGTGGCATGCATCGCGACCCGGGCCCGCCGCAGCACTACCTCTACTTCGCCGTCGACGACATCGAGGCCGCCATGAAGCGGGTGGTGGAGTTGGGCGGTGAGGTGGAGCCGATGCGCCCCCCGACCGAACAGTGGGGTGCCTTCGTCGAGTGTCGGGACAACCAGGGTCTTCCCTTCGGGCTGCACCTGCCCCCGAAAGCCACCCCCTGAACCGCGCGTGGGCCGCGCCCGGAAACCGCGGCGCCCGGAAGCCGCGGCGCCCGGAAACCGCCGGGTGCGGCCCACGCGGTGTCGGTGCACTCCCGGGCGTCGACGGGGTCACTGCTCGTCGGTGAGGAACCGGCCCGGCACGTACCCGGTTCGTGCGGTGGAGAGACCACCGTCGACCGTGACCACCGAACCGGTGACGTAGGAGCCGGCACGGCTGCACAGGTAGATGACCGTGCCGACGATGTCCTCCGGCCGGCCGATGCGCTGCAACGGCGTGACCGCGGCGATCTCTTCGCCGATGGCCTCGAGCACACCAGCCATCATCCGGGAGGGAAAGCTGCCGGGGGCGATCACGTTCGCGGTCACCGTGGGAGCGAAGTCGTGGGCCAACATCCGGGTGATGTGGTGGATGGCCGCCTTCGCCGCGGCCGCCGAGTAGGTTGGCATCTCGGGCACCCGCTGGGCGTCGGCGCTGCCGATGTTGACGATCCGGGCCGGGTCGTCGGCGGTGCCGGCTGCACGCAACAGCGGCGCCAGCTCGCGTACCAGGAACAACGGCGCCTTCAGGCTGATGTCCAGCACGCTGTCCCATGCGGCGGCGGGGAACTGGTCGACCGGGGCGGTCCACGCGGTGCCAGCGTTGTTGACCAGGATGTGCAATCGCTCCTCGCGCTCGGCGATCTCGCGGGCCAGCCGGGCGCATTCCTGTTCCTCGGACAGGTCGGCCGGGATCGCCACGCACTCGCCACCGACGGCGGTGAGCTCCTGGGCGACGTCCGCACAGTCGGATTTGGTTCGGGCGGTGAGGTAGACCCGGACCCCAGCCGAGGCGAAACCCTGCGCGATCATCCTCCCGATCCCCTGGGTGCCGCCCGTGACGAGGGCGGTCTTTCCCGCTACCGAGAACAGCTCACTCATGACAACCTCCAGAGGCAAGATGCTTCACACGGTACGATGCCGAACACGCTGCTGCCTACCCCGTCCCGGAGAGCGCGGTGCCGCGTGGATCGCGCCCGGCTTCCGCGCCGACGGCCAGTGCCCCGAGCGTGGCGTACGAGTCACGACCGGCCACGAAGTGCTGGGTAGCCGTGTGTAGGTCGCGTAGCCGTCGTTGCAGCGGCGAGGCCTCGTAGATGGCGGTGCCACCGGCCAGCTTGTGCGCGGTATCGACCACCTGGCCGGCCAGGCTGGTCACCTGGGCGGCGGTCGCCCGTAGGCGAGCCCGGTGGAGCGCTGTCGAGGTTCCCGCCGACGCCTGTGCCTCGGCCGCCTCGGCGTACAGCAGAGCCCGGGCCGCGCGCAGCACGGTCTGCGCCTCACCGAGCCGATCCTGAAAGACCGGTGCGGAGGCGAGCCGCCGGGCGCTCAGTGCCGGTCGTTTGCCACCGGCTGCCACCTGGACGAGATCTGCCAGTGCGCCGTCGGCCAACCCGACGGCGACCGAACCGATGATCAGGCTCGACTCGGCGATCCGGTGTACCGCCTCACCGCCCTGCTCGCTCTCCGCGACGACGGCGCGGTGCGCGGGCACCCGGGCCTTCTCGACGGCTACGTCGTGGCTGGCGGTCCCACGTAGACCCAGCACCCGCCAGGTGTCCATCACTCGGATGTCCCGCGCGGGCACGTACAGGATGCGAGTGGCCGGTACCCCGTCCTCCCCGACCGACACGCTTCGTCCGGTGACCACCACGCAGCTCAGGTAGAACCAGGACGCCCGTGGGCAACCGGTGACGAACGGCCACTGACCGGTGACCCGCCACCCGGTGTCGGTCTGGCGGGCTCGGCCCTTCGGCGCCACGGCCCCGGCGACCAGCGTGTCGGGGCCGTCGGCGAACACGTCCTCCACTGCCTCGCTCGGACCACACCGGACGATCAGGTGCGACAACGCCACCTGGCCGACGGTCCAGGCGGTGGCGGCGTCGGCCCGGGCCAGTTCCTCCAACACGGCCAGCACGTCCGGCAGCTCCAACTGGTCACCGCCGTGGCTGGCCGGTGCGAACATCCGGAAGCACCCCGCGTCGCGGAGGTCGTCGACGAGGTCGTCCGGCAACCCGCGCTGCTGCTCGATCTCCTCCGCCCGCTTCGTCACTTGGGTCGCCAGCTCGCGTACCCGTACCAGCGTTGGGCTCACGTCCTTCTCCTCAATGTAGTGTGTCGGGTGTGCGGACCGTATCTCCCGCTGTCTGGTGCTGTCCATGTCGACTTCGACGGGTTAGCGTGTGACGAGACAGCACATGCCATACGCATCTCGCCCGGAGGATGCCGATGACCGCCCCCACCGACACCCAGGCCCGGGTCCTCGCGGTCCGGATGTGGAGTTCCCTGCTGGCAACCCAGGAACTTCTGTCCATGTACCTCGGGGTTCGCCTGGGGCTCTACGACGACCTGGCGACCAGGGGCCCCGGCACAGCGAGTGAGATCGCCGTGCGAGCCGGAGTCGACCCGCGGTACGCCCGCGAGTGGCTGGAGCAGCAGGCGGTAGCCGGCGTGCTCACAGTCGACGACCCGAACCGCCCGGCCGCGCGGCGGGTCTTTACCCTGCCCGCCGCACACGCCGAGGTGCTGACCGTGACGGACAATCCGGTGTCGATGGCGGCCCTGGCCGTGCTGCCGTTGGGCGGGGTCGCGGCGGCGCTGCCGGCGCTGCTGGCGGCGTATCGCAGCGGTGCCGGCGTACCGGATGCGGTCTACGGTGTCGACTGGCGCCAGGGACACGCCGGCGCCAACCGGGCGATGTTCACCCACCAACTGGCGGGCTGGCTGCGTCGTTTCGCCCCGGACGTGCACACCCGGCTCACCGCCGGGCCGGCGCGGGTGGCGGATGTCGCGTGTGGCGCCGGGTGGGCCGGCATCGGCCTGGCCCGTTCCTACCCGTCGATCACCGTCGACGGCTTCGACATCGATGCCGAGGTGATCGCGGACGCCCGTGGGCACGCCGCTGACGCCGGTTTGACCGACCGGGTCTCCTTCGTCGCCCACGATGCGGCGACCCCGGATCTCGCCGACCGTTACGATCTGGTCTGCCTCTTCGACGCCCTGCATGAGATCGCTCGGCCGGTGGAGGTGCTGGGCACCTGCCGGCGGCTGTGCGTGGAGGGTGGCACTGTGCTGGTGCTCGACGCCCGAGTGGCGGAGCGGTTCACCGCCCCAGCCGATGAAATCGAACGCTTTCAGTACGCTACCAGCGTGCTGCACTGCCTGCCGGCCTGCCTGAGCCAGCAGCCCTCCGCTGGTACCGGCACCGCACTCCGTCCCGACCAGATGCGGCGACTGGCGGCCGAGGCGGGCTTCGCCGCCGTCACCCAGATACCGATCGATGACCGGTTCCACCGGCTCTACCGCCTGATCGGCTGACTGGGGACCGGTGCCGCCGGCAGTTCCCCCGGTGCGCACCGTCCACCGGCGGATGTGGGGTTCGAATCGACGGCAGCCGGATACCGGTCGCCTCGACGGAGCACGACTGGGCCGGCCACCACCTTCGTGGCGGCCGGCCCCGCGACGGGTGGGGAGTCAGGACTCCGCTGCCCGCTCTCGGATCCGGCGCAGAACATGCTCCTGTACCGCGTGCAGAGTGGTGATCGACCGCGCGGTTTTCTCGTCGATCGGATCCAGGTCGAACTCGTCTTCCAGCGCGAAGGCCAGCTCCATCAGGGCCAGCGAGTGGAAGCCGAGATCCTGGACCAAAGCCGTCTCCGTGCCGTGGAGACCTTCCGGGCTGGGTGCCAGGTCGAGCACGATGGCCTTGACCTTGGTACGGATGTGCTCGTCCGACATTGTCGGCCCTGCGAGCGTCGGGGTCTGCTCACTCATGGTCGCTTGTTCCTTCCGGATCGCCTGGCTGAGCGGGGCTGAAACACAGGTCAGGGGACAGGTGCGGGTTCGGCGAGGTGCGGCGAGAGCGGTGCCGGGGGCCGGCAGCTGTGCAGCACGGCGGCGAGCACCGGCACCGCGGCTTCGGTCCAGCCGGCGACCGCGGATTCGAGATCGCCGAACTCCTCCTCGAGTACCGCCAGGCCTCGTACTGGCACCACAGCCCCCAGTTCGACCAGGAGTGGTCGAAGCTGAGCGTCCGGGACGAAGCGGTGTTGTGCCCACCCAGCCGTCATGACCGGTACCGCGACCGTGCCCGGCCGCAGCCCCTCGCGGGGGAGCATGTCGAGGAAGAGTTTCAGCAGCCCGGTGTAGGAGCCCTTGAAGGTCGGGCTGACCACCACCAGCAGACCGGGGCTACGGACCCGGGCCAGCACCTGTTCCAGTGGTGTGTTCCCGGCAGTACCGGCGATCAGCCTGGACGGCAGGTCCGGTCCCAGCTCCGCCAGATCCACCAGGTGTGGGTCGGCGAGGTGGACGCCGAAGTCGGCGAGCCCGGTACGTAGGGCCCCGGTTAGGTGCCGGGCCACGGTGAGGGTGCGGGACTCCCGTCGGGGGTTGCCGACCAGCACGGTCGTCGGGACGGCCAGTGAATCGGTCGGTAGGACGGCACGTCGGGATGCAGGTTGTCGCAGATCGGTCACCGGTCTCCTTCCGGATCGGCCAGCAGCCCTCGGTGCCGCAGGATCGGCAGGACACCCTCACCGAAGGTGTACGCCTCCTCCAGGTGCGGCTGGCCGGAGAGGATCAGGTGATCCAGACCTAACGAGTGGTACTCCTCGATCCGGTCGGCCACGTCGGTGTGGCTGCCGACCAGGGCCATCCCGGCCCCCGGCCGGACCAGTCCGTAGCCGGCCCAGACGTTCGGGTACACCTCCAGGTCGTCGGTCTGTCCCCGATGTAGAGCGGCCATCCGGCGTTGCCCCTCGGATTCGGTCCTTCGGAATCGCTGCTGTGCGGCGGCGATGGTGTCCGGGTGCATCCGATCCACCAGGCGCCGGGCCACCTGCCACGCCTCGTCGGCGGTGTCGCGACTGATCACGTGGAACCGGGATCCGTAGGACAGTTCGCGGCCCTGCGTGTCGGCCCGGTCGCGAACCTTCTTGACCAGCGCTGCCAACGGCTCCGGTGGCTCGCCCCAGGCGAGGTAGACGTCGGCGTGGCGGGCGGCCACCTGGTGCGCGGCGGACGAGGAGCCGCCGAGGAACACCGTCGGCCGGACCGGGGGCTTTCGGGTGAGCCGGCCAGCGCGAATCCGGTAGTGGACCCCCTCGAAGTCGTACGGGTCACCCGTCCAGGCCCGGGACAGGACATCGAGGAACTCGTCGGCGCGGGTGTAGCGTGCGTCGTGGTCGAGCCAGTCGCCGTAGCGCAACTGCTCGTCTCGGTCGCCCCCGGCCACGACGTTGAGCAGCAGCCGGCCGCCCGAGAGTCGTTGCAGGGTTGCGGCCATCTGCGCGGCGACGGTCGGGGCCAGGAATCCGGGACGGACGGCGACCATGAATCTGAGTCGGCGGGTGCGGCCGGCCAGCGCCGTCGAGACCAGCCAGGGATCTTCGCAGAACAGCCCGGTCGGGACGAGGACGCTGTCGAAGCCGAACCGGTCGGCGGCGCTGGCTACCTGGCCGAGGTAGTCGATCTCCGGTGCGCGCCGAACGGCCTGCACCGGGGTGCCGTCCGGAGTCTTCGCCACCTCACGTCCGTCCCCGTGGGACGGGAGAAACCAATGCAGGTGAAGTGACATGTGGACCTTCCTGTCACAGCATCGACCGGGTGAGCGGTGCCCCGCGGTACGGCCCGAGGAGTCGTCCGCCTCCTGCGCGTTTGCCAGGTAGGACTGGTCGAAGCCTCTCAGTAGCGGCATGCGGTGTCAAGAGTATGTGGTGTTAGTGCTGTGTCGCTTCTCGTTTTTAACCAACGCCACCTGTGGGCCAGTGGGTGACAGTCCCGGTCCGCCGCCGGATCAGACCGGCCGGGCGGTGCCCAGCGGGGCGGTGGGTGCCGCGGTCAGGGTGGTGGCCAGGTCGGCGTACCCGGAGAGGAATCTGTGCGCCTGGGCCGGGGTGTATGCGGCGGTGGGGTGGTAGAAGACGACCCGCAGATCCGCTGGTCCCATTGGGGCGATGGCCAGCTCGAACCGGAACCGGCTGCCCAGGCCTCGAGGCACCAGCAGTTCGAAGCCGACACCCGCCGCGACCGTGCGGTGCTGCGCCTCGGCCATCACGTTGAACAGCACGTCGTCGGCGCGGCGCCCACCGGCGCGCACCACGTCCGCCGGCAGCATCTGGTACGGCAGGTCCTGGTAGGTGAAGGCGCCGATGGCTGCGGAGTGCGCCTGCCCGACGAGGTCGGCGAAGGTGGCTGCCTGTCCGACCCGGGCTCGCAGTAGCACCATGTTGGCCAGCAGACCTACGGTCTCCCGCAGTTCGGGGCGGGACCGGTTGGCGAACATCGACGCCACCGCGAGGTCGTCCTGTCCGGTGACCTGGTGCAGGTGGTGGTAGAAGACCGCCAGCAACACCGCGAAGAGCGTGGTGTGACGGGTTCGGGCCAGAGCGCGCAGCCGGGTGACGGTCTCGCGGTCGAGGTCGATCGCCACGTCCGCGGTGGCCGACCGGTCGTCGTTGGTCGGCCGGTCGTCCGCCGCGGCGGGCAGCGCCGGTAGCTGACTGCCAGCCAGCTGCCGGCGCCAGTAGTCACGGTGTCGTTGTAGCCCGTCGCCGTCGAGGAGTTCCTGCTGCCACTCGACGAACCGGGTGTACGGCCAGCCGGTGTCGGGCAGCGGTGAACTCGCTCCGGTCGCCTGGGCGTACAGTGCGCCGAGGTCGCGGAAGAGTATCCCGGTGGACCAGGCGTCGGTCACCAGGTGGTGCAGGTTCAGGCAGAGCAGGTGTGTGCGGGCCCCGAGTCGCCACAGTGTCGTCCGGGCCGGCCACTCGGTGGGATCGATCGCGGTGCGCAGCTCGGCGCGTACCGCCTCGTCGACCGCACCGTCCGGGTCCGGATGGTCGGACAGGTAGATCCGCCGGGTCGGCACCGGGGCCGGTGGGTGAACGATCTGGGCCAGCCGGGCTCCGCGTCCGGTGAAGGTGGTCCGCAGCGATTCGTGCCGGGCGGCGAGCCGGGTCAACGCGACGTCCAGCGCGTTCGCGTCCAGGTCGCCGGTCAGCCGGCACAGTAGCGGACAGCTCAACGCGCCGAAGTCGGCGCGGTAGTGTTTGATCATCCAGAGCAGACGCTGGGACACCGATGCTGGCGTTTGTCGTGTGTTCACGAAAGCGACGATAGCGTCAGTGGATTGGCATCGGCCGGCCCGATCGGTACGTTGTGTCGTATGAGCCTTGTTGTGCCGACCCAGGTCGACACCACACTCAACTGGGACTACGAAGCCACGGATCCTCGGCTGATGGCCCTCTATGAGCGGGCCAAGTCGGCCCAGTGGAAGGTGTCCGACGTCGACTGGACGGTGGACGTGCCGTTCGGTGAACCGCTGCCTGACGACTCCGCGTTCGCGATGGCCGCGTTCGCGGATTCTCCGCTCGCGGTACGCGGCCGGGCCGCCTGGGACGACTTCCGCTGGGAGTTCCAGTCCTGGATGGTCAGCCAGTTCCTCCACGGTGAGCAGGCGGCCATGGTGGTCGCCGCCCGCCTGGTGGCGGCGGTACCCGACCTCGACAGCAAGTTCTGCGCAGCCACCCAGGCCGTGGACGAGGCACGTCACGTGGAGGTCTTCGCGCGGTATCTGCGAGAAAAGATTCCCGAGCCATACGAGGTATCGCCGCCGTTGCGGGAGTTGCTCACCGACATTCTCTCGGACCCGCGGTGGGACGTGACCGCACTCGGCATGCAGATCATGGTCGAGGCGATCGCGATGGCCTCGTTCCGACTGTCCAACAGCAGCTTCCATGATCCGCTGATCAAGAACCTGACCCGCCTCGTCGCCCGGGACGAGGCTCGGCACGTCACCTTCGGCGTGCTCTCACTACGCGGCCTCTACGGCCAGTTGACTACGGCGGAGCGGGCCGAACGGGAGGAGCTGGTCCTCGACGCGGCATCGTTGATCCGCCAGCGCTTTTTGCTCGGCGACATCTGGCAACGTTTGGAGGTCGACCGGGCCGAGGGAGTCTCGTTCGCCGCGTCACACGAGCTCATGATCATGTATCGGCAGGCGGTGTTCTCGCGGGTCACGGCCGCGCTCAGCCAGATCGGGCTGATGACCCACCGGGTCCGTGTGGGCCTGGAAAAGCTGGAGCTGCTGCGGTTCGCCGGTGAGCGGCTGCGCGTACGAGAGGGGCGTTGAGATGGCCGGACGGCCGCGGCTCGACCTGGACGCCGTGGTCCGCCTCGGCGAACTCGGTGACCAGATCACCCCGTTCGCCCTGCGGGCCGCCTGTGACCTCCGCATCGCCGACCTGCTCGCGGACGGTCCGCGGACGGTGACCGATCTGGCGGAGGCCGCCGGGGCTGATCCGGGCGCCCTGCTGCGGCTGCTGCGGGCACTAGCGGCCCGGGGGGTCTTCGCCGAGGTGGGTGCGGCGGAGTTCGCTCTCACTCCGTTGGCCGAGCCGCTCCGCGGGGATCACCCGATGTCGCTGCGGGACAGCTTCACGGTGCTCGACTCTGATGTGCGCTCCTGGGCGCAGATAGGACACACCCTCCGGACCGGCAGGCCGGCCTTCGACCGGGTGCACGGCCGAAGCTACTGGGACCATCTGGCGGCGAACCCGGCCGAGAGCGCCCGGGTCGACGACTGGATGCGGAGCATCAACCGGCTGCACCTGCGGACGCTTCTCGGCGCCTACCCGTGGCGGCGCTTCGGCACGTTGGTCGACGTCGGCGGTGGCACCGGCGGCTTCCTGGCGGGGCTGCTGGCCCGGTTCCCGGCGGTCCGCGGCGTGCTGTTCGACCTTCCGCACGTCGTGGCAGGTGCCCCGGCGGTGCTCACGGGTGCCGGGGTCGCCGATCGCTGCGATGTGGTGTCCGGCAGCGCCTTCGACGCGGTACCGGCCGACCGCGACGGGTACCTACTCAAGACGGTGCTGCCCGGATTCGACGACGACGACGCGGTCCGGATCCTCGGCGTCATCCGCGCCGCGATGCGACCCGACTCCCGGTTGGTGCTCTTGGAAGCGGTGCTGCCACCCGGGGATACCTTCGACGTGGCGAAGCTGTTCGACGTCCACGCGATGGTGCTCACCGGTGGGGCACACCGCAGCAGTGCGCAGACCGGCGCGCTGCTGGAGCGGGTCGGGCTACGGCTGGGTCAGGTCATCGCGACGCCCACGCTGACTGTGCTGGAGGCGCTGCCGACCACCGATTGAGGCCGTCGATACGTGCGCCGGGGTCACGAGGGGCGGCTCACCCGTCGCCGATTCGCACCGGCACCGAGGCGTACGCCCGGAAGGGAGTGTTCGGCTCCCGGACCGTGGGGCCGTCGGGCTCCAGCACCGCGAGTCGGGCCAGCCGGTCGAAGACCACCGCACCCTCCATCCGGGCCAGGTAGGCGCCGAGGCACAGATGGGAGCCGCCGCCGAAGGCGACGTGCGGGTTGTCCTGTCGGCCCACGTCGAGGCGGTCAGGCCGGGCGAACCGTCGCTCGTCATGATTAGCCGAGCCGATCATCAGCACTAGGACCCGACCTCTGCGGATGGTCCGGCCTCCGATCTCGATCGGTTCGCGGACGTAGCGAGCGGTGCCCTGGATTGGCGCGTCCCAGCGGAGGAACTCGTCGACGGCGGTCGTCACCAGCGAGGGGTCAGCACGCAGCCGGGCGAGCTGGTCGGGATGGGCCAGCAGCGCCGCGGTTCCGGTGGTGATCATATGTACGGTCGTCTCGAAGCCGGCGAAAAACGAGAAGACGGTGTTGTCCACGATCTCGTCGGCGCTGAGGTTGTCCCCCGACTCCTCGGCGTCCAGCAGTCGGGAGAGCAGGTCGTCGCCCGGGCGTGACCGGCGTTTTTCCAGGAGGGCACCGAGGTGTTCACGCAGCCAGCTGACGGCCTCGTCGGCGTCGACCCGAGTTTGTTCCGGGACGACCGCGGTGAACGCCCGGCCAATGTTCGTCGCGTGGTGGCGCACGTCCTCCGCGGACTCCAGTGGGATCCCCATCAGCCGGCAGATCACCCGTACCGGTAGCGGATAGGCCAGCTCGGAAACCAGGTCCATCCGGCCGGCAGCCAGGGCCGGTGCGAGTAGTTCGTCGACCAGGTCCTCGATGTGGGCGCGCAACCGCCGGACCACCGCAGGGGTGAACGCTCCGCTCACCAGCCGGCGTAGCCGGATGTGGTCCGGCGGGTCGCGGTAGAGCATGACCCGCTGGAAGAATGCGCTCGCCGGGCCGTCGCCGACGGAGACTTCGTGGTAGCCCGCCGGGAACTCGCTGCCGAGGCGGGGGTCGTGTTGCAGGCTGGTGACGTCGGCGAATCGGGTGACCCCCCAACTGCCCGGTCCGAGCCGGCACAGCGGACCGGCGGCACGCAGGCGGGCGTACTCCGGGTAGGGGTTCTCGACGACGTTCGGGTCCAAGGCGTCGAAGCGTGGTGCCAGGGCCGATGTGGTCATGGTGTCTAGTGTGTGTTGTGTCTGCTGTTCTGGGCAAGCCCAACGGCCCGTGACACTGCGCCAGGGTGGACGCCGGGACACTGACGGTGTGACGCCAACCGTCACGCGCGCCGGGCGCACTGGCCGAGCCCAGGGGGCCGGGGTCTCGCAGCCAGTAATGATCAACGGGATTGGCCGTGGCTCCGGCCCGGCGGACCGGCATTTGTCGCTTCGATCGAAATCCAGTCTCTCGTTGTGGAACCGAATCTGCGCCCGGATTCGGTTACCATGTGTCTCGGAAGTGGTGACAATGAGTTTGCCAGGCAGTGGTCTGCGGCTTCGGGATTCCCGCTGGTTCCTCTGGTTCGGCCCAGTTCGACGCAAGAGGGAGGGGCGGCGATAACGTTGTCTTTGGTTTACGGGCCGGTTAACCGTGGGTCCGGGTGGCTACGTGGCGCAGTGGTTGGTCGGGTACGAATGACTGCTTTCAATTGGTCCGGTCGTGGCCGGATCGTCGCGCAGGGCCCGGTCGCGACCGACGACGACCGGGGGTTGCGGGCGCTGGCCCGCTTGGCCTGGTGGCGGGCAACCACGCCCCGTCGTTCGACAGCCACGCCCCGATGTCACCGGGGCCATGCCGCTGTCCGGCCGGGGTCAACCTCGGTGTCGTCCGGCCAGCGAAACGGAGCAGTCGCGGACGATGCGGTCGTCCGCAACGACCAGGTGTATCCGACGGCGACGGGCCACCGGCCGCAGGTGCGTCCGCAACATGCGTCCGATCTGCTCGGACGCCATCAGTCGCCCGGTGTGGTGCCGTTCCAGCGTTGTCCGTTCGGCGCCGTACCGTACGACCACGGCGGCCCCGCCCTCGGTCGCCGCCGCGGCGACTTGGACCAGGGAGGCGAAGCCGTCCTCGTCGACCGTGGTCACCTCGGTCAGGTCGAGCTCGACCCGCTCCAGCCGTGATTCGACGTGGCCGAGCATGTAGTCCGCGACCCGGGTTACGTAGCCAGCGGTTCTTAGGGTGCAGCTACCGCTGACCGAAATCGCGACGTCGGTGGTGCTTACTCTTCGGGCCTTGACCATCGGCAACATAATTCCCCCTCCTGTTGGTGCTACACCCTAGAGCGGACGAACACGGTGTGGGAATATCCGATCGGCTCAATCTATTGAGTATTCACGTTGGATCCGATCGATGCCACGCGGTGATCTTGAAAGGAATGGCACGGCACGGGCGGAGCGGGGTTCGTATCTTGGTAATTTCGAGATCGATAACCTGAAGGGGTGGGGTAGCAACGTGTCATCTCAGACATGACGACGGGTTGTCATATGCAGAACCGCACCTACCGGTTACAGGTGTCGGGTGTCGGGTGCGGTACCGTCGCGATGGCCGGACCCTCCTCCGCGTTCGGCACGGTGAACCACCTGAAGCGACACTACAGCTACACTCCGCAGGTTCGAGTGCTCGCCTGGTGTGCTTCCAGTGATTGGTCGCCGGCGCGGAGGCCGGTCTATTCCGCCGTGTCGCCGTGTCGCGCGTCGAAGGCGGTCACCAGTCGTCGAGGCGCGCGCAGCCGCCACGCCTCGGTGAGTAGTTCGCCGAGTTGGACCGAGTCGACCCGGTCCAACCGCGCGCTCGTCCAGCCCTGCCGTCCCCAGTGGTTGTCGGGCGCGGAGAAGGTCGCCGGGTCCTCGGCCAGCAGCTCTGCCTGATCCTGCGGGCTCAGCCGCAGCATGACCGTGCCGGCGCCGGCGGGGAAGGACGCGAAGATCTTGTTGCGTACCCTTAGGTCGGCGTTGTCGAAGTGGGAGCTCGCGTGCGCCTCCGGGAGGGTCAGGGCTCGCTGCCGTACGTCGTCTTCGCTAATCATTGTCTTCCTCGGTTCGCCGGGGTGACAGTTCACTTCGGTTCACTGGTCCCTCAGGCGACCAGGGCATCGCGCAATTCGGCCAGGGGGACGTCGGTGGTCGCGACGGTGGCCCGGATCAACGCGACATAGCTCCGGACGAAGGCGTCCGCCCATTCCGGGTCGAACTCCGCCCGGGAGCAGAGCAGCAACACCGAGAGCACGTCACCCTGCGGTACGACGACGAACTCCAGTGCGAAGCGCCGCCGTTCCAGCTGGGCCGCCATGTCGTCAAGTTCCTCGCCGGCCATGTCGGCCCGGGGCAGCAGACTTCCCAGCAGCTGGAACAACACGTCGTCGGTACGGCCGGTCCCGCCGACGACGGTGTCCGGGGGAAGGAGCTGGTGCGGCAGATCCTGATGGCGCATAGCTTCCATCACGGTGGTGCGGGTCTGGGCGATCAGCTCTCCGAGGGTGGTGTCCGCGCCAAGTCGCTCGCGTAGCAGCACCATGCTGGCGAAGAAGCCCACCGTCTCGCGGACCTCGGGTCGGCTCCGGTTCGCGAACAGCGAGGCGACGGTGAGGTCGGACGCCCCGGTCTCCTGGTGAAGCAGGGCGTAGAACACCGCCAGGGTGACCGGGAACAGCGTGGTGCGTTGCCGGCGTGCGAGCTGTCGGAGACCAGCCGTGGTGTCCGCGTCAACATAGTGCTCGATGGAAATCCATGGTGGTTCACCCTCGGGCACCGGTCGCCGCCGTCGCGCTGGCAGCTCCACCAGCCGCGCGCCGGTGAGCTTTTCCTTCCAGTATCCGGTGAGCCGGTCCAGGTTCTTTCCGGAAAGCTGCTCGTGTTGCCAGGTGGCCCACTGCGCGTACTGCCACTGCGGGGCGGGCAGGTCGATCACCTCGCCGACCTCGCGCGCGTACAGGGCCCGTAGATCTCGCGCGAGTAGCGCGTTGGAATAGTCGTCCGAGCAGTAGTGATGCAGGGTTAGCAGCGCCAGGTGATGCTCGGGTGCAATCCGCAGCACGAGCGGGCGCAGCGGCCACACCGACGCCTCGACCGGCGCGGCGACCTCGGCGGCGATCACCCGCTGCGCGGCGGCCGCGGCGTCCGGTTCGCCGGAGACATCGGTCAGCGGCACCACAAGTGATCGTGGCTCGTGGACGAGCTGACGCAGCCGACGCCCCCGCGGGTAGGTGGTCCGCAGCGCCTCGTGTCGCGCCGACAGCGCGACTACCGCACGGGTCATGGCGTCGTGGTCGTACGGGCCGTGTAGGTGCCACAGGACTTGCTCGTTGAGAGCACTCTCCTGGCCCCGATAGTGATCCATGAGAGCCAGGAGGCGTTGACCGACGGAAGCGGGTTCCTCGCGCACAGGGCGAGCCTATAGCGGGACCCGACGGGTGTCGACATTCTCCCTTGAGCGTGTTGCGTGTGACCGTATGTAGGGTCTTGCTGTTCGGGTTTGACTCGCGGATAGTCTTCTCATGCGAGCCAACACCGCGCGCCCCCATCTGTCCGCGGCGTTCCTGGCGACCAAGGACGACCCGTATCCGGCCTACGCCGAACTGCGTGCGCGAGGGCCCCTGACCCGTGCGGAGCTCGGCCAGTGGCTGGTCACCGGCCACGGCGCGGTGTCGGCCCTGCTGCGTGACGGTCGGCTGGAGAGCCGGATGCCGGCGGAGTACACCCGACTGACCCTGGGCGACAGCCCGGGCGTCGACTTTCTCCACCGGATCGTGCTCACCCGGACCCCGCCGGAGCACACTCGGCTCCGCCGGTTCATCGGTCAGGCCCTGGGCACACCGGTGGTGCGTCGGCTACACGACCGTATCGCCGCTGCGACGGATGCGTTGCTTGAGCCCGCCCTCGACCGGGGGCGGCTCGATGTGGTGACCGAGTTGGCTGTGCCGTTGCCGGTCGGTGTGGTGTGTGACCTGATCGGCATCCCGACCGGCGACCGTCCCGCGGTGCTGACCCGGGTCACCGCCCTGGCGAAGGTGTTCGACGCGGCCAATCTCAGCCCGGCGGATCTGGCCGACATCAACACCGCGCTGCCCTGGCTACACGACTACTTCGGGGACCTGCTCGCCACCCGCCGTGTCAGCCCGGGTGGCCCTACCCTGGCCGAGATGTACTGGGAGGAGTCCGCGTCGGACCGGCTGGCGGTGGCCGACTTCGTGGACAACATGCTCTTTCTGTTCCACGCCGGCTTCGAGACCACCATGGGCTTGGTGTCCAACGGTGTCGCCGCCCTGCTCAACCACCCGGAGCAACTTGGTCGGCTGCGGGCCGACCCCGCGCTGGTGCCCTCAGCCGTGGAGGAGTTTCTGCGGTACGACGCGCCGATCCAGAACGTCATCCGGGTGGCTCGGAAGCCGGTCGAGGTGGCGGGGCAGAAGATCCGCGCGGGCCGGACAGTGCTGCTGCTGCTCGGGGCTGCCAACCGGGACGAGAAGGTCTTCGCCGACGCGGAGCGGCTGGACGTCGGTCGCGATCCCAACCCACACCTCGGGTTCGGCGGCGGGCTGCACCACTGCGTCGGCACCGCCCTGGCTCGGCTGATGGCGGTGGTCGTCTTCGAGCGTCTGGTCGGCCGGGTCGCCGTGCTCGGGCCCGCCGCGCCGGCGGTTCGGCGTCGGCACGCCAGCCTCCGGTCGTACGACCATCTGCCTCTCGTGGTGGCGGCACGCTGATGCCGCATTCACCGGGATCGTGCGGTATCCCGGTAGGATGTGGTGTCGCTTGTGGCAAGTGTCCGGCGAAAACCAGTCTGAGACGGTGCGCCACCAGGGCGTCGGCCGGACGGCCCGAAGACCTGACAGCGGTGATTTGTTTCTTGCATCGTGTCGGAGAGGCCACGACGGACGCATAGAGTAGTTTCGTCCTACGTCAATCCGTAGTACCGAGTCCGAGGAGAGTCCCATGGCCGATGCCTCCGTCGCGCCCACCGTCGCCCCGTACCTCGCCTACGAAAACCCGGCGGAGGCCATCGAGTGGCTGACCGGCACGTTCGGTTTCACCAAGCTGGCCGTCTTCGACGACGGTCAGGGCAACGTCTACCATGCTGAGCTTCAGGTCGGCGAGCACAGTCTGATTATGATCAATGGCGCCAATTCGACCCTGCGTATCGGCGAGCCGTTGGCGCTCGGCGCCGCGTCGGCTGGCACCTTCGTCCGTCGGGAAACCGACACGGAGGTGAACGAACTTCATCGTAAGGCGGTGGCCGCCGGCGCGGAGATCCTGCTCGAACCGGAGGCGAAGCCGCACGACTCGTACGAGTTCACCTGCCGTGACCCGCAGGGGCACGTGTGGACCTTCGCGACCTACCGGACCAGCCTCGGCTGACGTCCACTCGTTCCGATTGCGGTCTCGGTCCCACCAGAGCGGGACCGAGACCGTGCGGCGTTCCGGGACGGATTCAACGGCGGGGTAGCAGGAAGCTGCCCACCAGCGCCAGCACGAAGCTGATCACGCTGTACCAGAGCGTGCCCACCATGGCCCGTTGGAAGCCGATCTGGCTCGCCTCGACCGACCGCTGCTCGATCACCGCGGTGGTACCGCTGCCCGCGGCCAGCCCAGCGCTGTCGCAGCCCGCTGGCGGCAGGGTCGGATCGGCCCCGCCGAGCTGGCTTTCGAGGCAGTCGCGGAACCGGTCACCGATCTCTACCGCCTGCGTGTCGGCGACGCCCACGGCCACCAGGTCCGCGCGGAGCTCCGGCACAACGGTGGCGGTGGCGTGGGGCGTTTGCGCGGCCAGCAGGCTGAAGAACAGCGTGCCACAGGCGGCGATGCCGAGGGTCACGCCGATCTGGTAATTGGCGTTGACCACTCCGGAGGCGGATCCGGCCTGGTTGCCCGGGACGTCGGCGAGCGAGTAGCCCATCAGCGGCGGGAACGTCATACCCATGCCGGCGCCACCGATGAACATCGGCACCAGTAGCTGCCAGATGCTCACCTGCGGGGTGCTGGCGATCACCCACATGAACCAGAACATGCTTGCGATCAGCAGCACCAAGCCGAGCTGAAGGCCCGTCCGGCCGATTCTGGGCGTGATCGCCCGGGCGGACAGCCAACCGAGCAACGGCACGGCGATGTCCCAGGGGAGGCCGGACAGACCGGCCCGGAGGATGCTGTATCCCACCCCGATTTGTAGGTAGATGGTGATGACCAGGAAGAACGACATCACCGCGCCCTGGAAGAGGAAGACCACCACCAGACCCGCGTTGAACGAGCGGTGTCGGAACAGCGACATCGGCACCAGCGGTGAGTCGGTACGGGTTCGTTGGTGCTGGACGAACACCGCGAAGACCAGCAGGCCGCTGACCATGCTGGCGTATGTCCACACCGGCCAGTTTTGCTCTCGGCCCTGCACCAGCGGGTAGACGAGCAGCAGCACCGCCAGCGTGATCAGAACGGCTCCGACCAGGTCGAGCCGTTCCCTGCGATTGGCTTCCGATTCCGGCAGCAGCACCCGCGCGGCGATGAACGCGGCGATCCCGATCGGCACGTTGACCAAGAAGATCGCCCGCCAGCCGAGCCCGGCGATGTCGGCGGTGGTCAGCAACGCGCCGACCAACGGGCCGCCCACCGTGCCGAAGGCGAGCGCGGCGCTCATCGCGGCGAACGCCCGGCCGCGCTCCTTGGGCGCGTAGAGGAGCTGGATGAGGGTGTAGACCTGAGGGACCATGATCGCGCCCATCGCGCCCTGCACGAACCGTAGGACGATCAGTTGTTCGGGGGTCTGGGCGAGGCCGGCCAGCAGCGAGGTGAGGGTGAACCCGGCGACGCCGATGAGGAACATCCGACGGACGCCGACGATGTCGCCGAGCCGACCGGAAATGATCAGCATCGAGGCGAATGCGAGGGCGTAGCCGGCCACCAGCCACTGCATCGTGGCAGCCGTCGCGTCGATGCCGTCGCGGATCGACGGCAGCGCGATGTTGACGATGGTGATGTCGAGCAGGTCCAGCACGAATCCGGTGAGCACCACGACGAGCGCGAGGGTGCGCTTACGTCCGGTGACTGGGGGGACGAATTCGTCGTGCGGTGCCGGCGCGGGCGCCTGCACCGTGCCGGTCTCGGCACTGGATGGTGTTCGGGTGTCGTCGGACATCAGATCCCTCTCTCGGAATGCGAGACGGAGAAGCGTGTGGCGTCACTGGGGCCGGCGATCGGTGCCCACCAGACCACGCCGGTGCCCTCTGCCGGGAGTCCGGTCGCCATGGTGGTGCCACCTTTCCGTCGGCCGACCGGCCGCCCACATCGCCGCTCACACTAGTGGCGTGTGTGACGCTTATAGTAAGTAGATTGTTCTTTCTACTCTACGTGCCTGGACTCGGTTCTGCGCCACTGTTATTTTGACGTCGGCACACTCGTGCGGGAGCAAAGCAAAGCTCCGTCGGACATGGGAGACCCAGATTGGGCGTTGAGGCCGAACACACCCGACCCTTCAGCCGTGACAGCATGCGTCAGGACATCGCGGCGGTCCTCGGTGAACCGCCCGACGCCATCGCCGACGGTGCCGATCTTCTCCACCTCGGCCTCGACTCGATCGGTGTGATGAGACTGGTCGGGCAGTGGCACCAGCGTGGTGTGTCGGTGGGTTTCGCGGAACTGATCGAGGGCCGCACGCTCGACGACTGGTGGCAGATCATCGCTGAGCGTGCTCCCGACATCAGCGGATCGGAGGCGGACAGCATCGCCGTCGTCGACGGCGATGCTCCGTTCGACCTGGCGCCGATGCAGCACGCGTACTGGGTCGGTCGGGGTGACGGGCAGGCCCTCGGCGGCGTCGGCGCGCACTTCTACAACGAGTTCGACGGCCGTGACGTGGATCCGACCCGATTGCGGGACGCCGTCCGCGCGTTGGTGCGCCGGCATGACATGCTGCGTGCCCGGTTCGACGATGACGGACAGCAGCAGATCCACGGCGAGAGCCCCTGGACCGGCCTCACCGTGCACGACCTACGCGGGTATGACGCCGGTTCCGCCGAACGGTACCTGCTCGGTCTGCGGGACCGGATGTCCCACCGGCGGCTCGACGTCGCCCGTGGTGAGGTCTTCGACGTCCAACTCTCCCTGCTACCCGACGGCGCTACCCGCTGCCATGTGCACATCGAGATGCTGGTGGCCGACGCACACAGCTTCCGTATCCTGATGTCCGACCTGGCCCGGCTCTACCGGGACCCCGAAGCGGCCCTGCCCGCGATCGGAATCACCTACCCTGAGTACCTGGCGACCCTGCACCAACGCCGTCGCGCCGAACGGGAGCGCGACCGGGAATACTGGGGCTCCCGGCTCCCCGAGCTGCCCGGACCGCCCGAGCTGCCGCTGGCCGTCGACCCGCGGCAGGTCAGCGGCCAGCGCGTCGTCCGACACCACCACTGGGTAGAGCCGGCGCTGGTCGAGCAGCTCAGCCGGCGGGCCCGTTCGTACGGGCTGACCCTGCCGGTGCTCTTCCTGGCCGCGTTCGGCCACGTGCTGGGCCGGTGGAGCGCCACCGAGCGCTTCCTGCTCAACCTACCGCTCTACGACCGTCAGCCGGTGCATCCGGACGTCGCGCACCTGGTCGGTGACTTCACCAACCTGCTGTTGCTGGAGGTGGACACCGCGGCGGGCGACTCGTTCGTGGACTTCGCCCGAGCGGTGCAGGACCGGATGCGCGCCGACGCGGCACACCCCGGCTACACCGGCGTGGACGTGCTGCGCGACCTTACCCGTCGGCGCGGCGAAGAACCGGTCGGCGCCCCGGTCGTCTTCACCAGCGCGCTCAGTCTCGGCGAACTCTTCGAAGGCCAGGTCCGGGAGAGCTTCGGCGCCCCCGGGTGGACAATGTCGCAGACCCCGCAGGTCTGGCTCGACGTACAGGTCACCGAACGGGAGCACGGCCTGTATCTGAACTGGGACGTGGTGGACGGGCTCTTCCCGCGTGGCCTGGTCGGCCACATGTTCCAGGCGTACCTAACGATGCTCGGCTGGTTGCGCGACGACGCGGACTGGACCGGAGACCCTCCGGAACTGCTGCCCGCGCAGACCCGCGAGGTACGCGCGACGGTCAACGACACCGCCCGCGCGGTACGCCGTCGGCGGCTGCACGAGGACGTCTTCTCCCGGGCCGCTGCGGAGCCGGACCGGCCCGCCTTGCTCTGGGACACCGACGGGCTGCTCACCTACGGCGAGCTCGCCGAATGGTCCGACCGGGTCGCCGCCGCCCTCGTCACTCACGGTGTGCGCCGCGGCGACTCGGTGGCGGTCACCGTCGAGAAGGGTCCACGACAGGTCGTGGCGGTGCTGGCGGTCCTGCGCGCCGGCGGGGCGTACGTGCCGGTCGGCGTCGACCAGCCCACCGCCCGACGCAACCGGATCCACACGGTTGCCGGAGTGCGCCATGTGGTGGCGGCTGTGCGTCCGCCCGGACTGCCGGCCGACATCCGCGTCGTCGACGTCGACGACCGGTCGACCCCGCCGGTCGCACCCGTGACGGGCCGCGAGGACGACCTGGCCTACCTGCTGTTCACCTCCGGCTCGACCGGCGAGCCGAAGGGCGTGCAGGTGACTCACCGGGCGGCCGTCAACACCATCGATGACATCAATCAGCGATTCCAGGTCGGTGCCGCGGACCGGGTGCTCGCCGTCTCCTCGCTCGACTTTGACCTGTCGGTCTACGACATCTTCGCCCTGCTGTCCGTCGGCGGCGCGGTGGTCTGTGTCGGCGAGGAGGACCGACGCGACGCGCAGCACTGGCGGGAGCTGGTACTGCGGCACGGGGTCACCGTCTGGCAATCCGTTCCCGCGTTGCTCGACATGTTGCTGTCCGCCGCGCCCCCGGCGGAGCAGACCCGCCTCCCGCTGCGGCTGGCACTGCTCGGCGGCGACTGGGTCGGTCTCGACCTCGCGGGCCGGCTGACCACGCAAGCTCCGGCCGCCACCCTGGTGGCGCTCGGCGGCGCCACGGAGACCGCCATCCACTCCACCGTCCAGGTGGTACCGGTACCGATACCACCGACCTGGCGGTCGGTGCCGTACGGACTGCCGCTCGCCAACCAACACCTGCGGGTGGCCGACCGGGCCGGCCGAGACCGGCCCGACTGGGTCACCGGCGAGCTGTGGATCGGTGGACGGTCGGTGGCCCACGGCTACCGGGGCGACCCGGAACGCACCGCTCGCACGTTCGTCGAACTCGACGGGGTGCGCTGGTATCGGACCGGCGACCTGGCCCGATACCACCCCGACGGCACGGTGGAGTTCCTCGGCCGCGCCGACGCCCAGGTGAAAATTCGCGGGCACCGGATCGAACTCGGTGAGATCGAGGTGGCGCTGGAGCGGCACCCGGCCGTGCGCCGGGCGGTCGTGGTGGCCCTCGGCACGCCACGGCGGCTGGCCGCCGCCGTCACCGTCGACGTCGACCCGCCTGACCTACGGGACTTCCTGGCCAGCCAGGTGCCCGCGTACATGGTGCCCGAACAGGTGGTGCCGACGGGTCAACTGCCGCTGTCGGCCAACGCCAAGATCGACCGGCGGGCGGTTGCTCGGATCATCGAGGCCGCTCGGGCTGAGCCGGAGACGCTTGAGGAACCGGTCGGCGACATCGAGCGCGACGTCGCCCGGATCTGGGCCGAGTTGCTCGGCGTGCCCGCGGTCGGTCGCCGGCAGACCTTCTTCGCCGCCGGTGGGGACAGCCTCGTCGCCATCCGGTCGATGTCGCTGCTCGCCACGGCAGGTCTGGTCGGCGCCAACCTACGGCAGCTCTTCGCCACACCGGCGTTGTGCGACTTCGCGGCCACCCTCCGTCGAGGTCGGCCCGACCGCCCCGCCCCGGCGGCGGTGCGCCCGGACCCGGCGCACCGACATGAGCCGTTCCCACCGACCGACGTGCAGCGGGCGTACTGGCTGGGACGCAGCAGCGACTTCGCCCTTGGTGGGGTCGGCTCGCACTGGTACTGGGAGTTCGACGGCGCGGATGTCGACCTCGACCGACTGGAGAGAGCCGTCAACCTCCTTGTGCGGCGGCACGACATGCTCCGTGCGATCTTCGACGAAGACGGCGACCAGCGGGTACTGCCGGAGGTCGGCCGGTTCCATATCGACGTCCGCGACGGTGGCGACGAGGCGCTGAGTGGCCTGCGGGCGGAGTTGGCACACCGGGTTCCCGATCCGGGGCGTTGGCCGCTGCTGAAGATCGGTGGGGTGCGGTACGGCGACGGGCGAGTCCGTCTCGGCTTCAGTTTCGACTACATCGTGCTCGACGCGCTCAGCATCGTGATCTTTTTCGATGAGTTGACGACGCTCTACCGTGACCTGGAAGCCGAGCTGCGCCCGGTCGGGGTGGGCTTCCGCGACTACGTTCTGGCCGCCCCCGCTGCGGAGGCCGTGGCCGCCGACCAACGGTACTGGCGGGACCGTCTCGACGGTCTGCCGCCGGCCCCACCGCTGCCGCTGGCCGTGGACCCGGACACTGTGGTCGCACCGCGTTTCCGTCGCCGGGAGGACCGCCTCGACCCGCAGCAGTGGCGGCGGCTGACCGAGCGGGCCCGCCGCCACGGGGTGACTCCCGCCAGCGTCCTCGCGGCGGCGTACGCGGAGGTGCTGTCGGCCTGGAGCGGCCGCACCGAGTTGACGGTCAACTTCACTTTGTTCAACCGGCGAGACGTGCACCCCGACGTCGGTCACATCCTCGGCGACTTCACCTCGCTGCTACTGGTCGGATACCGCGCCGGAGCGGGAGAGCGTTGGCTCGACGTGGTCCGGCGGATGCAGGAGCAGGTCTGGGAGGGCATGGCCCACGACACCGTCTCCGCGCTGTGGGTGCTGCGGGAGATGGCCCGCCGCGAGGGCGGCGCGGTGAGTATGCCGGTGGTGTTCACCAGCGCGCTCGGTGTGACCGGCGGAATGAGCGACATGTCGTTCCCCTTCGGCGAGTTGGTCTGGGGCATCTCCCAGACCCCGCAGGTGTGGCTGGACAACCAGGTGATGGAGCGCGACGGTGGCCTCACCTACAACTGGGACTCGGTGGAGGAACTGTTCCCCGCGGGGCTGCTCGACGCGATGTTCGACGCGTACCGGGACCTGCTGTGCTGGCTATCCACGGCGGACTGGGAGACCGCTGGACCACCGTTGTTGCCGGTAGCCCAGCGGCGGGCCCGCGCCGAGGCCAACGACACGGCCGGGCCGCTGCCGGACGGTCTGTTGCACACCGGCTTCTTCACCCGTGCCGCCGAGGCCCCCACGGCGGTCGCCGTGGTCGCCGCCGACGGAACGGAAGTCTCGTACGGAGACCTCGCCGGTCGGGCGCTACGCCTCGCCGGGGCGCTGCGGGACCACGACGTGCGGCCCGGTGACGCGGTCGCGGTTACCCTGCCGCGCGGTGTCGACCAGGTCACCGCGGTGCTCGGCGTACTGGCTGCCGGCGCGTTGTACGTGCCGGTCGGCCTCGACCAGCCGGCCGACCGGCGGGACCGGATCTACGCTCGGGCCGATGCTCGGGTGGTGATCGCGGATGCCGACCCTGGTACCACCCACCCGGTGCTCGCGCCGGACACACCGGCCTCGCCCCTGCCGGCGCCGGTCGCGATGGACCCCGACCGACTCGCATACGCCATCTTCACCTCGGGTTCGACCGGTGAGCCGAAGGGCGTCGAGATCACCCACCGGGCCGCCCTGAACACGGTCGACGACATCAACCAGCGGTACGACGTCGGCCCCGCAGACCGAGTCCTGGCCGTCTCCTCGCTCGACTTCGACCTGTCCGTCTACGACATCTTCGGGTTGCTCACCGCTGGTGGGGCGGTGGTCCTGGTGGCCGACGAGGACCGCCGGGAGGCCCGTAGCTGGGCTGCCCAGGGCCGCGAGGCCGGCGTCACCCTGTGGAACTCGGTGCCGGCTCTGCTGGACATGCTGCTGGTCGCGGCGGACGCCGACGGGCTGCCTCCTGGTCTGCGGCTGGTGCTGCTCTCCGGCGACTGGGTGGGGCTGGATCTGCCGGGCCGGCTGCGCCGGCACCAGCCCGAGGCGCGGTTCGTGGCCCTCGGTGGTGCCACTGAGGCGGCGATCTGGTCCAACGCCTGCGAGGTCGGCGAGGTGCCTGCGCACTGGCGTTCGGTGCCGTACGGGCGGCCGCTGCGTAACCAGCGCTACCGAGTGGTCGACCCGCGCGGTCGGGACTGCCCCGACTGGGTGGCCGGCGAACTGTGGATCGGCGGTGCCGGCGTGGCCCACGGCTACCGGGGCGACCCGGAGACCACCGCCCGGCAGTTCGTCAACACCGACGACGGCCGCTGGTATCGAACTGGAGACCTGGGCCGCTACTGGCCGGACGGAACTCTCGAGTTCCTCGGCCGGGTCGACTTCCAGGTGAAGATCCGCGGCCATCGGATCGAGCTGGGCGAGATCGAGGCGGCGGCCGAGGCGCACCCCGCTGTGGCCCGCGCCGTCGCCCTAACTGTCGGCGAGGGAAGACACCGCCGGCTGGCGCTGACCGTCGTCCCCTCCGCTGGTACCGCGGTCGACACCACCGCGCTGGTCGGGCTTCTGGCCCAGCGGGTCCCGTCCTACATGGTCCCGGAACAGGTGCATGCGGTACCCACCCTGCCGCTCACGGCCAACGGCAAGGTGGACCGGCGGGCGCTCACCGCACTCCTCGGCCCGGACGCGGTCGAGGAATGGGAGGAACCCCCGCGTGGTGACCGCGAAAAGCTGATCGCCGAGCTTTGGGTCGAGGTGCTCGACTGCGACCAGCTCGGCCGGCAGCAGAGCTTCTTCGCCCTCGGCGGTGACAGCCTGCTGGCCACCCGGCTGGTGGAGCTACTGCGGCAGCGGCACGGTGTGGAGCTGTCCCTGCGGGAGCTGTTCCTGGCGCCGACGGTGGCGCAACTGGCCGACGTCTTCGACGCCCACCGCGCAGCGGTGGAATCCGGTGACCTCGAGGAGGGCATCCTATGAGTCAGTCGTCCGCCGGTGACCTGCTCGCGGAGCTGGAGAGCGCGGGGGTCCGGGTGTGGTCCGAGGCCGGCCAGCTGAGGTTTCGGGCCCCCCGGGGTGTGCTGACCGTGGAGCGCCGGGACGCGCTGCGCGCCCGGCGGGACGAGATCCTTGCGTACCTTGACACGGCGCCCGACCCAGCCGCCCTGGTGCCTGACCCGGAGCATCGCCACGATCCGTTCCCGGTCACCGACGTCCAGGCCGCGTACCTGCTCGGTCGGGGGGAGACCTTCGCCTACGGCCGGGTGGCCTGCCACGGCTACGGCGAACTGAGCTATCCGGAGCTCGACCCGGAGCGGATGACCGCCGCCTGGCGCGCCCTGATCGACCGGCACGACATGCTGCGCGCGGTGGTCGAGGCCGACGGCGCACAGCGGGTGCTGCCCGAGGTGCCCCCCTTCGAGGTGCCGGTGATCGACCTGACGGGTCGGCCCCCGGCGGTGGCGGAGGCGGCGCTGCATGCCGTCCGCGCCGAAATGGACCACCTCGTACACACCCCGGATCAGTGGCCGTTGTTCGCCGCCCGGATCACCACGGCCGACGACCGGGCTGTTCTACACGTGTCGATCGACTTCCTGATCGCCGACTTCATCAGCGTCCAGGTCATTCTCGATGAGTTGCATCGGCTGTACCACCGGCCGAACGAGCCGCTGCCGCCGTTGGAGATCACCTTCCGGGACTACCAGCTGGCCGAACGGGCGGCCCGAAGCGGTCCGGGCCACGAACGGGACAAGCGGTGGTGGCTGGCCCGGGTCGACGACCTGCCCGCTGCACCGGAACTGCCCACGGTGGCCCGCCCCGCCGACAGCGACGGCCGGTTCCGTCGCTGGGAGACCCGGATACCGCCGGATGCCTGGGCGCTACTGCGCCAGCGCGCCGGGCGTCACGGGATCAGCCCGTCCGGGGCGGTGCTGGCCGCCTACGCCGACACGATCGCCGCGTGGAGTCGCCGGTCCCGCTTCACCCTGGACCTCACCCTGCTCAACCGGATGCCGCTACATCCCCAGGTCAACGCCCTGGTCGGTGACTTCACGTCGGTAGATCTGTTGGTGGTCGATGCCGAACCGACCCGGCCGTTCCACGAGCGTGCCCGCGACCTACAGGCACAGCTGTGGGAGGATCTGGACCACCGCAGCTTCAGTGGCATCGAGTTGATGCGCGAGATCGCTCGTCGGCAGGGCCCGGAAGCGGCGCTGTTCCCGATCGTGTTCACCAGCGCCATCGGCATCTCCGACGCCGGGTCGGCCGCCGGCGACGCCCCCTTGGGCGAGCTGGGCTACGGGATCAGCCAGACTCCGCAGGTCTGGATCGACTGCCAGAACATCGAGCGGGACGGCGGTCTGGTGTCCAACTGGGACGTCCGGGAGGAGGTTTTCCCACCCGGACTGGTTGCGGACATGTTCGCCGCGTACGAGCGGCTGCTGCACCGCCTCGCCATCGATGATGCGGCGTGGACGGGAACCGGCTACCCCGAACCACCCCGCGCGCAGCTGGACCGTCGGGCCGAGGTCAACCGCACCACCGCGCCGCCGCCCGCGGGGATGCTGCACGACCGGGTGGTCCGGCAGGCGTTGCGTACTCCGGACCGGCCGGCGGTCGTGACCGGCGACGGTGCGCTGAGCTACGCCGAGCTGCTCGGCCGGGCGACCGGGGTGGCCGAGGCGTTGACCGCTGCCGGATGCCGCCGCCAGGAGCTCGTCGGGATCGTCACCGACCGGGGCTGGGAGCAGGTCGTCGCGGTACTCGGCGCGTTACTGGCCGGCTGTGTCTACGTCCCGGTGGACACGTCGCAGCCGGCCGCCCGACGACGGACCATCCTCGAGGCCGCCGGGGTCCGCTGCGCCCTGGCCCAGTCCTGGGTCGAGCCGAGCGGCTGGGCCGACGGGATCCGGCTGCTCGCGGTCGACACGCTGCCGGTGGGTGAACCCGGCCCGGTGGACGGCTCCGGTGACCCGGAGGAACTGGCCTATGTCATCCACACCTCCGGTTCCACCGGAACACCCAAGGGCGTCATGATCAACCATCGTGGCGCGCTCAACACCGTGCTCGATATCAACGCCCGCTTCGACGTCGGCCCGGACGATCGGGTGCTCGGTCTGTCCAACCTCGGCTTCGACCTGTCGGTGTACGACATCTTCGGCCCGTTGTCGGTCGGCGGCGCGGTGGTGCTGCCGGACTCCTCGCGGCGTGGGGACCCGTCGCACTGGTCGGAGCTGGTGGCGGCGCACACGGTGACCATCTGGAACTCCGTCCCCGCCCAGCTCCAGATGATGTACGACTACCTGGAGGCCGCACCGGCGGCCACGGCCCCCGATCTGCGACTGGCGATGCTCTCCGGCGACTGGATCCCGGTCGCCCTGCCTGACCAGATCCGGCAGCGGGTGCCGGGCCTGCGGGTGGTCAGCCTCGGCGGGGCGACGGAGGCGTCGATCTGGTCGATCTGGTACCCGATCGAGCAGGTCGAGCCGGAGTGGCGCAGCATCCCGTACGGCCGCCCGTTGACCAACCAGACCTTCCACGTGTTGGACTCCGCGTTGTGCCCCCGCCCCGAGTTGGTCACCGGTGAGCTGTACATCGGCGGGGTCGGGCTGGCGTTGGGCTACCTCAACGACCCAGCCCGCTCCGCCGACCGGTTCGTTACCCATCCCGAGACTGGCGAGACGCTGTACCGAACCGGGGATCTGGGCCGCTACCTGCCCGACGGGACCATTGAGTTCCTTGGTCGGGAGGACCTGCAGGTCAAGATCCGTGGCTACCGGATCGAGCTGGCCGAGATCGAGTCCGCGCTCGGGTCACATCCCGGCGTCGCCGCCGCGGCGGTGGTGGTGGACGGGGACAGCCCGCTGGAGCGGCGCCTCGCCGCGTTCGTCGAGCCGGCCAGCCGGTCGGTGACCACCGCCCGGGCTACCTCCGAGGCCGCCGCCGCGCAGCAGCTCGGTGTGCAGGCGTGCGCCGACGCCGACGGTACGCTCGACGGCGTTGACCGCGCGCGCTACCTGACGTACGCGCACCGGCTGGACGCGGTCGCCCTACCCGCCATGCTTGACGCGTTCCGCGCGGCGGGTCTGTTCGTCGCCGGCCGGCGACACACCCGAGCCGAACTCCTGCACACCGCTGGCGTCGCGCCGCGCCACCACCGACTGGTCCGCCGGTGGCTGCGCGCCCTCACGGGCGCGGGTCTGCTCGACGTCGACACCGACGACCGGTACGGGTTGACCGAGACCGGAGCGGCGGCGGACACCGGCGCCGCGTGGCGGTCCGTCGACAAGATCGCCACCGCCGAGGACGTGGAGCTGCTGGCGTACTTCCGCGCCAGCACCGGCCAGCTGCCCGCGTTGCTGCGGGGCGAGGACGACCCGCTGACGTTGTTGTTCCCGCAGGGCAAAGTAGATGTTTCCCAGGGTCTGTACGAACGGACCCTGTTCAACCGGTGGGCCAACGAGGCGGCCGCCTCGTTGGTTCGGCGTGTCGCCGAACAGCGAGTCGAGCCGGGTGCCCTGCGGGTACTGGAGATCGGTGCCGGTGCGGGCGGCACCACCGCCGCGGTGCTCGCCGCGCTCGACGGCAACGCGGTCGACTACCTCGCCACCGACCTGTCCCCGTTCTTCGTCAACGAGCTGCGCACCCGCTTCGGTGAGCGCCCCGGCCTGCATCTGCAACCGCTCGACATCGACCAGGATCTGGTGGGGCAGGGGCTGGCCCCGAACTCCTTCGACGTGGTCGTCGCCGGCGACGTGTTGCATGCCAGCACCGACGTGGTTCGGGCGTTGGCACGGCTACGTGCGGTCCTCGCTCCGCAGGGGTGGCTGGTGGCCTGCGAGATGACCCGGGACCACCACCAGATCATGACGTCGCTGGAGTTGTTGGTCCGGGTGGACGAGGCCACCGCGGACTTCACCGATCTGCGGCAGGGCACCGAGCAGGTCTTCCTGGGCCGGGAGACGTGGCTCGATGTGCTCGGTGCGGCCGGTGCCAGCCAGCCGCTGTGTCTGCCCGAGCCGAACGGCTTCATCGCCGAGCTGGGAATGTGTGTGCTGGCGGCCCAGTTCAAGACCGATCGGGAACGGATCGCACGCGACGACGTCGCCACACACCTGGCCGAGCGGGTGCCGGAGTACATGGTCCCGGCGGTGATTCAGATCGTTGACACGTTCCCGCTCACCGCCAACGGCAAGGTCGACCGGGCCGCGCTGCGGCGGCGCCTGCCCCGTCGAGAGTCGATGCCGACCACAGTGTCCAGCGCACCCGGCAGCGATCTGGAGCGCGGGCTGGCGGCGGTGTGGGCCGAGGCGCTGCGAGTGCCGCGGATCGGCCGGGACGAGAACCTGTTCGAACTCGGGGGCGACTCCCTGGTCGCCGCGCAGATCACCGGCCGGGTCCTGAACGAGATCCCACAGGCCGCCGACCTCTTCTTCGACCAGGTGCTGCGTCAGGTCCTGGAACAGCCAACCGTCGCTGCGCTCGCCGGGCACATTGAGGCTGAGTCAGCGGCTACCACCGCGACCGACGGGGTGGGCGCCGGGGCGACGACCTCCGACGGGGGGCTGGCGATACTGGACGACACCAACCCGGGTATCCCGTGGGTGCTGGTGCCGAGCTGCGACGGCAGCGTCGACGGGTACACCGCACTGGTGCCGCACCTCGCGGCCACCGGCCCGGTGTTCGGGCTGACCGCGGGTCTCCTCGACGACCTGCCCCGGGTCGCGGCCGAACAGGCCCGGTCGATCACTGGGGCCGGCTGCGCCGCGGTCCGGCTGGTCGGGCACGGCCTCGGCGCGACCCTCGCACTGGAGGTGGCCCGGGCGCTGACCGAGGCCGGCGAGCAGGTTGCGGAGCTGGTACTGATCTCCCCGTGGCGTCCGGTGACGCTGCCCGACGCCGCCGAGGCGCATCGGGCGGAGAACGGCGACGCAGCGATCGGCGAGGGGTTCGCCGCACGGCTCGCCGCGACCGTCGGCTACGAGCCGAACCTCTACGCCGGTGACATCACCGTGCTGCGGCCGACCGGTGAGGTGCCCTACTCCACCGACGAACTGGAGTTCTGGTCTGACCTGTGCCTCGGCGAGGTGCGGGAGCTCGACGTCGACGGTGACCACCGGGCGGTGCTGGGGGAGAAGTCCGTGGCGGCCATCGCGGCCGCCGATCCGGGGTCGGCCCGGTGACCGCCGTCGCCGTCCTCGGTGCTTCCGGCGCGGTCGGCCGAGCCGCCCTGGACCTGCTGCGGTCCTGGGATGTCGGCCCGCTTCGGGCCGGCGCCCGGCGGCCGGTGGCGGTCGCCGGGGTCGAGAGCCTGGCCGTCGATGCTCGGGATCCGGCCGCCCTGGCCCGATTCTGCTCCGCCGCCCGGGTGGTGCTCAACTGCGCCGGCCCTGCGACTGACCTGACCGACACCGTCGCCCGGGCCGCCGTCGGCGCCGGGGCGGACTACGTCGATGCCGCCGGCGATGACACGCTGTACGACGCCGTGGCGCACGTGCTCACCACCGGTGACGGGACCCGGGTTGCGGTGGTGTCGGCGGGCATGATGCCTGGCCTGACCGGGCTGCTGCCCCGGCTCCTCGCCGCGCAACTGCCGCAGGGCGACCGGTTGGCCGGCTACATCGGCGGTCGGGATCGGTTCACCCGCACCGCGGCGATCGACTACGTCGCGGCGACCGGGAGCTTTGGCTGGCCGTCAGCGGCGTGGCGGGACGACCGGGTGGTGCCGGGCGCGCTGGCTCCGGTCGGCGACATCACTGTGCCGTTCTTCCCCGAACTGGTCACCGGTCAGCCGTATCTCAGTGCGGAGGCGGCCCGGGCCGCCTCCGCACTGGGGCTGCGGCAGCTCGACTGGTACTCGGTCTTCGCCGGGGACCGGGTGCTGGCGGCGCTGCGGACCGCAGCGGGCCCGGGGAACGCCGGTCTCCGGGAAGCCGCCGACCTGCTCTGCCGGGCAGCCGAACTCGACGTGTTCGGGCACCGTCCCTACCAGAACGTGGTGGTCACGTTGGCCGGTCCCGATGGCGGTCGAACCGCCGCGGTCTGCGGTACCGGTGCCAGTGAACTCACCGGCACGATGGCGGCGCTGACGGCACGGGCGGTGCTCACCGGCGCGGTTCCTCCGGGAATCCACCACGCCGCCGAGACGCTCGACCCGACCGCCACCTTCGCCGAGCTGGCAACGGCGCCCGCGGTGTCGCTGGCGTCCGTGGTCGCGGAGGTCGTCGACGCCGCCTACGAGGAGGACGCGATATGAACCGCCCCACCCGCGTGGTCGTCTGCGGCACGCGGTTCGGTCAGGTCTATCTGGAATCGTTCCGTCAGGCCGATCCGGGTTTCCACCTCGCTGGTGTCCTCGCCAGCGGCAGCAACCGGTCCCGGGTCTGCGCCGAGCACTACGGAGTGCCGCTGTACACCGGCGTCGACCAGCTGCCGGACGACATCGACATCGCCTGCGTGGTGATCCGTGGAGGGCTGCTCGGCGGGCGGGGTTCCGAGCTGGCGATGGAGCTGATGGCACGGGGCATCCACGTGCTCCAGGAGCACCCACTGCACCACGACGAGTTGGCCCGCTGCCTCCGGCACGCCCGCAAGCACGCGGTGGTCTACCAACTCAACCCGTTCTACCGGCACATCACGCCGGTACGCCGTTTCCTGGGCGCGGCCCGTGAACTGCTGCGCCGACAGCCGGCCCGATACATCGACGCGGCATGCGGCTTTCAGCTGGCGTACTCGCTGCTGGACCTGCTTGGCCAGGCCCTCGGTGGGGTGCGGCCCTGGCGGTTCACCGATCTGCCCCCGCTGCCGGCGGCGGTGACCGGCGCGACCGGCCTGGACCTGCCGTTCCGTGGCCTCGACGGGGTGCTGGCCGGTGTGCCGATCACTCTCCGGGTACAGAACCAGATGGATCCGGCCGACCCGGACAACTACGCGCACCTCATGCACCGGGTCACCATCGGCACCGAAGCCGGCAACCTGTCCCTGGTCGGTACCCACGGTCCGACGGTGTGGACGGCGCGTCCCGACTTCCCGCGGGAAGTCGCGGGGATCGGCGCCGACCCGCATTTCGCCGGGATGCGCGACACCAGCACCCCCAGCGCGATCGTATTCGGCCCGACCGAGGTGCCGCACTACGACACTGTCTTCGGCACCACCTGGCCGGAGGGCGTACGACGGGCACTGCGGGTGCTACGGGACACCGTCGAGCGCGGTGAGGACCCGCTGCGGCAGGGCCAGTACCACCTCACCCTCTGCCAGCTCTGGCAGGAGCTGACGGTGATCCTGGGCCCGCCTGACTTGCTGACGGCGGACGCGCCCCGGATGCTCGGCGTCGATGACCTGAAGGCGCTCGCGGCCGCCGGCGACGCGGCGGTGAGTTGATGGGCGCGGTCGACGTGACCCCCCGGCGGTGGCTGCGCTGCTACCGGCCGCGTCCAACGGCGCGGATTCGGTTGGTCTGCTTCCCACACGCCACCGGCAGCGCGCCGTTCTACCGTGCCTGGCCGGCCGAGCTTCCGGACGACATCGAGCTGCTCGCGGTGCAGTACCCGGGTCGGCTCGACCGGGTCGCCGAGCCTTTGGTGGTGTCCATGGGCGTCCTGGCCGACCTGGTCGCCGCGGTGCTCGCCCCCCGCCGCGACCTGCCGCTTGCCCTGTTCGGCCACAGCATGGGCGCCGCCGTGGCCTACGAGGTCGCCCACCGACTGGAGCTGCCCCTGGCGCACCTGTTCGTCTCCGGCCGTCCCGCACCGCGCTACCACCGGCCGGGCAGCAAGCACCTCGGCCCGGACGACGTTCTCTGGGCGGAGCTGCGCCGGCTCGGCGGCACCGATCGGGAGGCCCTGGACAACCCGCAGCTGCGGTCGGCGCTGATGCCGACGCTACGGGCGGACTACCAGCTGATTGAGAGCTACCGTCCCTCCGAGGGAGTACTGCGGACACCGATCTCCGCCCTGGTCGGCGACGCCGATCCCGAGGCTCCGGTCAACGAGGTGGCGGCCTGGGCGGACTACACCCAGAGCGCCTTCGACCTCACCGTCTTCGACGGCAATCACTTCTATCTGGTGCCGCAGCGTGGCAAGGTGCTGGCCGGCATCAGCCGCATCCTCCGCCACTCCTGATTGGCCCTACTGGCGGGGCCTGATCCCCGGCCGACGTCACTCCTGCCGCGTTGGAACCGGTGTGTCGGTGCCACAGCAGGCGGCGCTTCGGCTTGCCACTGGTGGTCCGAGGCACCCCACCGGCGGGCACCGGCACCGTGACCACCGTCGCGTCGCCGACCAGCGGGCGCAGCAGCGCGGGGATCCGGGGCAGCCACTCCTGCCGCGGATGTTCCAGATACACCACCGCGGTGGGCGTACCGGCTCGCAGCCCGAGTACGGTGGCCAACCGGCTGGGCGGCACCGCCAGCGCCCCGCAAAGCACAGCGTCCAGGTCCTCGGCGAGGATGGCGCGACCGCGGATCTTCAGGCTGTCACCCATCCGACCCAGGACGAACAGTTCCCCGCCCCGAACGAAGCCGGCGTCGCCGGTGCGAAGAGCGCCGCCGGCGAAGGTCGTCGCCCGGAATCCGGCGGCCCCCACATAGCCGTCGGCGACCCCCGTTCCGTCGACCACGATCTCACCCGGTACACCCTCGTCGGTCCGCTGCCCGTCGTCGTCGACGATCGTCACCCGGGAACCGGCCAACGGCACACCACACCCGACCACCGGCACCCCCTCCGGACCTGTGGACTGGCGCCAGCCGGTGCGCAGCGGCACCCCGGTCACCGCCAGCGTCGCCTCGGCCAAGCCGTACGCCGGCAGGAGCGCGTCCCGCCGTAGACCCTGCGGGGCGAGTAGCGCGGCGAACCGGTCCAGTACGTCGGGCAGGACCCGCTCGGCGCCCACGATCACCGCCCGCCAGCGGTGGAAGTCCATCCCGGCCAGCTGCTCGGGGCGTACCCGGCGGAGCACGTGGGCCAGCCCGAAGCCCGGCATCGCGGACAACCGGGCGCCGAGCCGGCCGAAGCATGCCAGGTACCGGGTGGGCTGCCGGACGAAGTCCGCCGGTGACAGCAGCCACAGGTCGGCGCCCGTGACGACCGGCGCCAGCAGACAGCCGACCAGCCCCATGTCGTGGTGCACCGGAAGCCAGGAGGCGGTGGCGTCCTCCGGGGTCATCTCCAACCAGCGCCGGATCGCGCCGATGTTCTCCTCCAACGCCGCATACGGAACCCGCACACCGTGGACGTTGCCGGTGGTCCCAGAGGTGAACTGCACCAGCGCCAACCGTGCCGGTGCGCGCCGGTGCGCTCCCAGCGACTCGGCGCGAACATCCTCCGCCTCGACTGTGGGCACCCCCGCCCGGCGGGCCAGCGGCGTCACCGCCGTACCGGCCGCAGCGTCAACCACGACCAGCCGGGGACGGGCCGCGGCCAGCGCGGAGGTGACGTGTTCGGCGTACCGGTCCGGGTCGCCGAAGGTGGCGGCCGGTGCCAGCGGTGCCGCCGTCGCTCCGGCCAGCAGCGTTCCGAACAGTGCGCCGACGAACGCCGGTCCGCTCGGCAGCACCACCGTGACCACGTCGCCCGGGCGAACCCCGCGGGCGATGAGGCCGGCGGCGTACGCGTGGGCCAGTCCGGCCAACTCGTCGTACGACCACCGGTCCCAGTCGCCGTCCGGGCGGGCGAACCGGATGCCCCGGTCGGACCTCGGCTCAGCTAGCCAGGACAGTAGGTGGGTCATACCGGACGGGCCTCGATAACCGGGAACATCACCGTGGGCGTGGCGCTGACCAGCTCCAGACCGGCGCCGGCCAGCAGGGCCCGCTGCTCGTCGAGGCCGCGTGCGCCGCCGGCGCTCAGGGTCAACATCAGCATGTCCATCCGGCGGGCTAACGGGCTGGTCTCCTCCTCGGTCGGCCGGCCGGCTTCGAGGATGAACACCCGACCGTCGTCGGCCATGGCGGCCCGGATGCGTCTGAGTACGTCGGTGGCGACGTCGTCGTGCCAGCTGTAGAGGATCCGCTTGAGCACGTACGCGTCGCCGCCCGGCGGAATGTTGTCGCTGAGGAAGCTGCCGGCAACGATCCGGACGCGGTCGGCCACCCCGGCCCCGGCGAACGTCGTGGGCGCGTTCGCGACCACCGTAGGCAGGTCGAACAGCACCCCACGCATCGTCGGGTAGCGCGCCAGCAGGTCGCCGAGGAAGCGGCCGTTCCCGCCACCGACGTCCACCACCGTGCCGAACCGCGACCAGGTCGTGGCGCGCAGGATGGCCTGTAGCTCCATCCCGGTGACCCCACTCATCACTTTGTCGAAGGCCGCGCCGTCGGTCGGGTTGCCGCGGAAGTGCTCCCACATCCCGATGCCGTGCACGGCATCGAACGCGCCCTCGCCGGTGCGCAGCGTGTGGTCCAGACCCTCCATGGCCCGGGTACAGGCCACGGGGGAGAGGAAGATGTCCCGGGCGGAGTACGGGTGGTCAGCCCGCAGCAGGTCGGCCATCGGGGTCAAGCCGAACTCCCCCGGGGCCACCTCGGCGAACAGGTCGCGGGTGGCCAGGTAGCGCAGCGCCTTGGTCAGTGCGGGCTCGTCCGCCCCGACGGCCCGGGCCAGCTCGGCGACGGGGCGCGGCCCCTGCGTCAGGTGGTCGGCCACCCCCAGCAGGCAGACCGCCCGGATCGTGTACGGCAGCAGGTAGTCGCCGACCTCCATGAGCCGCAGGATGGCCGGTACGTCGATCCTGGGGCGTCGTCTCGTCAGCATCACGGCTCCTTGTCGGTGGGTCAGGCGGGTGCGGCCAGCACCTGACGGGCGAGCGTGGCGAGGTGCGCGGCGGTGGGAAGGTCGAAGCAGTCCAGCCAGAGCGCGCGGCGGTACCACCAGTGCAGCGGATACTCCCAGGTCGCGCCGAGCCCTCCGGTGACTTGGAGGGCGGTCTCGCAGGCCCGCACCGCCGCCTCGCGGGCCGCGACCACGGCCTCGGCGTACGCCGGGCCCACCTCCGCCTCGTCGGCGGCACCGCGGTCGGCGGCACCGACCAACCACGCAGCCCGCAGCGACAGCGAGGTGGCCAGCTCGACCGCGACATAGCTGTCGGCGAGTTGGTGCGCCACCGCCTGGTACGCACCGATCGGGCGACCGAACTGCACCCGCTGCCCGGCGTGCCGTCGGGCCAGGTCCAGGGCCCGCCGGGCCACCCCGACCGCCTCGCAGGCCAGCAGGGTACCGCCGTGTCGGCGGGCGGCGGCCAGCACCTGGCGCCCGGTGTCCGCGGTCACCAACAGCTCGGCCGGTGTGTCGGCGAATCGCAGCCGAGCGGTGCGGCGCAGCCGGTCGAGGGTGGGCTGCGGGGTGACGGTCATGCCGTCGGCGGGCATCGTTACCGCGAACAGTGCCAGGCCGTCGGGAGTGTCCGCGGCGACCAGCACACCGGACACCTCGGCTACGTCGGTGACCAGACACCGGGTGCCGGTTAGTCGCCAACCGCCGCCGTAGGCGGGAGCCGCCCGGCACCCGCCGTCGGTCCCGGCCTCGTCCTGCCAGGCCAGAGTGAGCGGTCCGGGTGGCATGGCGGCGCCGGCCGCGCGGTGCACGGGTTGGGCCAGCCCCACCGTGCTCCACCACGCGGTCGGGTGGAGGGCGTAGCCGTTCTCCTGGGCCAACAGTCCCTTCTCCACCATGCCCAACTCGGGGTCACACCAGCCCTGCCGGCGCAGCTCCGGCCAGGCGTCGGGATCCCCGACGGCGGCGTCGGCGAGCGCCGCGATCCGGTCCGGTGGGTACCGGTCCGCGAGGTAGCGCGCGGCAGCAACCTGCAGGTCACGCTGCTCGTCGGTGAGGGCGAAGTCCATCCGAGAGTCCTTTCCGCCGCAGGGTCACCGGGTTCGGGGAAGGCCGAGGACACGCTCGGCGATGATGCCGCGCAGGATCTCCGAGGTGCCGCCCTCGATTGAATTGGCCCGACTGCGCAGCCGCAGGTGTTGCCAGTGGCCGGCGGCGGAGCTGTCCGGGCTGTCCAGGATGCCGGCCGGGCCCAGCAGCCGCAGCGCGAACGCCGCCAGCCGCTGGTTGGTCACCGACCAGTGCAGTTTGAGAATCGAACTCTCCGGCCCGGGCCTGCCGGTGCGGTTCAGCATGCTCATCGCCCGGTAGCCGGTCCAACGCAGGCCCTGAAGGTGCACGTGCAGGTCGGCGATCTCGGCTCGGACCGTCGGATCGCCGGTGAGCCCGAGCTCGCGTACGGTCCGCACCAGCCGGCCGAACTCGACGCTGAGCCGGGCGGTCAGCGTGATGCCGAACGTGCCCCGTTCGTGTGCGAGTGTGGTCATCGCGATTTGCCAGCCCTCGCCGACCGGGCCGAGGACGCAGTCGGTCGGCACGAACGCGTCGGTGAGTACGATCTGGTTGAAGTCGCTGTCGCCGGTGTTCTGCCGCAGCGGTAGTACCTGGACGCCGGGTGAGCGCATGTCGACCAGCAGGCAGGTCAGCCCCGGGTGTCGTTCGGAGCCCGGTTGGGTACGGGCCAGCAGCAGACACCAGTCGGCCTGGTGGGCATAGGACGACCAGACCTTCTCGCCGGTGACCCGCCAGCCACCGGTGGTGGCCACCGCCCGGGTGCGAACGGCGGCGAGGTCGGAGCCGGCGTCTGGCTCGGAGAACCCTTGGCAGAAGACCATCTCGCCGGAGAGGATGGGTTCCAGGAAGCGGATCTGCTGCTGCGGCGTGCCGTGCTCGACGATGGTCGGTCCGACCATCCCGAGGCCGATGACGTTGATGTGGTCCGGCGCCTCGGCGAGGGCACTCTCCTCGGCGTAGATGCCCTGGTAGGTGGGGGACAGGCCGCGTCCGCCGTACCGCGTGGGCCAGGTCAGTCCGGTGTAGCCGGCGGTGTGCAGCGCCTTCGTCCAGCCGGGTGTTGTTCCGGAGCCGTCCACGGCGAATCGGGGCACCTGGACGGCGAGCCAGGCCCGTAGCTCGGTGCGGAAGGCGGCCTGATCTTCGGTGTCACGCAGGTCCATCTGCTCAGCCTTCCCGGGTGGCCTCGGCGCGGGCCGGGTCGGAGTAGGTGCGGCTACCGGGGCCGAAGTACCGTTCCCGCAGGGTGCTCTCCAGCGGGTCGTAGGCGGTGCGGAACAGGCCCCGTCGTTGCAGCTCGGGGATCAGCAGGTCGCAGATGTCGTCCACCCCGCTCGACGGGGGGCACGGGATGAGGTTGAACCCGTCCACGTCGGCGACCTCGAGCCACTGTTCCATCCGGTCGGCGACCTGCTCAGGAGTGCCGAACAGGGTCACCGGGGCATCGACCCGGGGCCGACGGGGTCGGGAGACGAGGTACTTCACGTCGCGCACCGTCCAGTTTCGGTCCGGGGTCAGTCTGCGAAGGAAGCCGAGGAAGGAGTGGCTGGCCTGGCTGCGGATCTCGTCGACCGGGCTGTCGTCGGGGAAGGCGGAGAGGTCGATGTCCATCCAGCCGCACCACTTGGCCAGCTGCCCCTCGCTGCTCCACAGCGTGTTGTACGCCTCGGCCCGAGCTTTCGCCTCCGCGCGGTCCCGGCCGACCATCACCATGGTTCCCTGCAACGCCTTCACCGCGCGTGGGTCCCGGCCATGCCGGGCGGCGGTGGCGCGCAGGTCGGCCACCGGCTCGGCGCCCGTCGTGGGGTCGGCCAGGGTCAGGAAGACCACCTCGGCGTGCCGGGCGGCGAACTCGACCCCTCGCGGTGACGAGCCGGCCTGGTAGAGCACCGGGGTGCGTTGGGGTGATGGTTCGCACTGGTGCGGACCACGTACCGAGAACCACCGGCCGTGATGGTCGATCTCGTGGACCCGGGTCGGGTCGGTGAAGGTGTCGCGCTCGGCGTCCCGCACCACCGCATCGGCATCCCAGCTCTCCTCCCAGAGGGCCCGCGTCACCCGGACGTACTCGTCGGCGCGGTCGTAGCGCTCGTCATGGTCCAGGTAGTCGCCGAGGCCGTTGGCGGTGGCCGAGCGCAGGTAGGAGGTGACGATGTTCCAGCCGACCCGGCCGCCGGTCAGGTGGTCCAGTGAGGAGAAGAGCCGGGCGCACTCGAACGGGGGGTGGTAGGTGGTGGAGTAGGTGACTGCGAAGCCGAGGTGCCGCGTGGTGGCTGCGAGCGCGGGCAGCAGCAGGGCCGGGTCGATCGAGGGAATCTGCACCGCGTGCCGTACCGCTGGGGCCCAGGACCCTCGGTACACGTCGTAGACGCCGTGGATGTCCGCGAAGAAGAGCGCGTCGACGCAGGCCGCTTCCAGCTGTCGGGCCCGCGCCATCCAGTACTCCAGCGAACGGTATCCGGTCGCCGTCCGGTCGCCCGGGACCTTCCACATGCCTTTGAACTGGGGTGCCGGAGAGCACTGGGTGAACACGTTCAGATGCATGCCCGGTTCCTCACATCCGTTCCGGCCGGTACCGGCGGCCACGCTGCCAGGTGAGGACACGCTACCGGTCCTAATGACAACACGCTACACCCAAGATACGACTCAAGCGCCTATGATGCTTCCTGTGCCCAAACTCAACGGCAGCACCCACGTCAATCTGACCGTGCGCGATCTGGACCGCAGCACCGAGTGGTACTGCCGGGTCATGGACTTCACCGTCGTTCGAGACGCCACGCCAGCCGAGTCCGGGTTCACCTTCCGGACGCTGGTGCACCGGCAGTCGCTGGCCGCCATCGTCCTCGGACAGGCCGCCGAGGCTGATCCGGAGCCCTTCGATGAGCGCCGGGTTGGCCTGCACCACCTCGGCTACCACGTGCCCGAGCGGATCGATCTCGACCGGTGGGCAGCGCACCTTGATGCCGTCGGGGCCGCCCACTCCGGTGTCCGCGAGCTGTTCCTGGAGGCCGGCTACGGCATCTGGTTGCGCGATCCGGACAACATCTGGCTGGAGTTCTACTGGCTGAACGCGGACTACTTCATGGACCGTCTGCGCCAGCGGCGCCGGGCCGAGCGGGCCGCCGCCGACCGGGCGAAACCGGTGCGCGGATAGTGTTGACTGTAGGGTTTCGATAGATACGACATACCGTACTGGTGGTGGATGCGGTTCGCCGCCGCGGACCGTGGCGCGGTCCGCCGACCGCCGTACCAGGCGGACGCCGGCCCCGACGACCTGGAGACTGACGTGGAAGAGATCCAGAACAGCGTCTACTGGTACGACACCGAGCCGGTCGAGGTGGGTGAGCCCCTCGACGGCGACGCGAGCTGTGACATCTGCATCGTCGGCGGAGGCTACACCGGCCTCTGGGCGGCGCACTTCCTCGCCGAGGCCGAACCCTCAGCACGTATCCGGGTGCTGGAGAGCCACACGGTGGGCAGCGGCGCGTCCACCGCCAACGGCGGCTTCGTCGGGCTCACCGCTGGCAAGGTGCTGCGGCGGCTGCTGTGGTACTACGGCCGCGAAAAGGCCGCCGGGGTCTACCGCACCGGTGCCCGTTCGATTATCGACATCGGCCGGTTCTGCCGGCGGTACGACATCGACGCCGACTTCGCGATGAACGGCATGCTCCAGGTGGTGACCGACCGCAAGCAGCTGGCCCGGCTCGAACTCCAGGTCAAGCGCAGCGAACGCACCGGCCTGCGCGGCTCGTTCACGCTGATGGGCCGTGCCGAGGCGCAGGAGCGGATCGGCTCCCCGCAGGTGCTCGGCGCGCTGCGCACCACCGGTGCCCTGGTCAACCCGCACCGCCTGGTGCAGGGACTGGCGCGGGTGGTGCGGGGCCAGGGCGTCGAGATCCACGAGCACACCCCGGCCGTCGACGTACGCCGGGTGGGCAACGGATACCGGGTGAGCACCCCGACCGGAACCGTCACCGCGAACGAGGTGGTGCTGGCCACCAATGCCTGGCAGCACAGCTTCGGCCAGACGCACACCAAGGTGATGCCGGTGTGGAACTACCTGATGGTGACCGAGCCGCTGACCGATGCTCAGCTGGAGCGGGTGAACTGGCCGGGTCGGGAGGGCGTCAGCAACTCGCTGTCCTTCGCCCACGCGGCCCGGCTGACCGCCGACAACCGCGTGGTCTGGTCTGGTGGGCGGTGGTACTACTTCGCCGGCCGGGACACCGGGCGGGGACACATTCGCAATGCTGCCGCCTTCCGTGACCTGCGGGAGTCCTTCGCCCGGTTCTTTCCGGCCTGGGATGATGTTCGGTTCAGCCATGCTTTCGGCGGGCCGATCGGTTGGAGCCGTACCTTCATCCCCCAGTTCGGCCGTGTGGCCGACGGTGTGGTCTACGGGCACGGATACACCGGCAACGGGCTCGCCCCGAGCCACACCGGCGGCAAGATCCTGCGCGACCTGGTGCTGCGTCGCGAGACCGAGTACACCGAGCTGGCCTTCGTCACGGTCAACCAGCCGAAGTTCGCCAAGGGGGCGATCGGCGACACGGGTGCGCACCTGTTCGTCTGGCGTCAGGAGACCGGTGACCGGCTGCCGCTGATGCTGCCGCACCAGGCGGCGCTGGCACCGCGGGCGTTCTTCGCGGGCCGGGCGGCGCGCAAGGCGCGGGCGGCGCGCAAGGCGCGGACACCGGTCGCTGACAGGTAGGGCCATCAACCGGGCGTGGGTGGGTCACTGCGGTGTGGCTGCGGCGGCCAGCACCCGACTCTCGCCGATCGCGAGGTCCCACAACGTGGCGGTGGGGCGGCCTGCGTCGGCCCAGGCCTCACGGGCCAGCTCAACCGGGGCCAGCACCGGCTCGGCGGAGAGGGCGAAGGTGCCCCAGTGGATGGTCACCATCCACTGGGCGCCCAGGTCGCCGCAGGCCCGCACCGCTTCGGCCGGGTTCATGTGTAAGGGCTTCATGAACCATCGGGGATGAAACGCGCCGACCGGCAGCAGCGCGATGTCGATGCCCGGGAACCGTGTCCCGATCTCGGCGAACACCGACCCGTAGGCGGAGTCCCCGGCGAAGAACACCCGGCGGGTGGCCTCGCCGGACGCGGTCATCAGCCAGCCGCCCCACAGGCTCTGGCAGGTGTCGAAGATTCCCCGCCGGCTCCAGTGGTGCGCCGGAGTGAAGTCGAAACGTAGGCCGCCCACGGTCGCCGACTCCCACCAGTCCAACTCGGTCACGGCCCGGAACCGCCGGGCCTGGAACCACCAGCCGAGCCCGGCCGGTACGAGTACCGGTGTGTCCCGAGGTAGCCGGCGGATGGTCGGTTCGTCCAGATGGTCGAAGTGGTTGTGGCTGATCACCACCGCGTCGATGCGCGGCAGGGCGGCCCACGGCAGCCCCGGTGGGGTGAACCGGCGGGGGGTGCCGGGGATCCGGTCCGACCACACCGGGTCGGTGAGTACCGTCCGGCCGCCGAGCTGCACCAGACAGGTGGCGTGGCCGATCCAGGTAACCGCGGTCTCCGTCGATGCCACCGCCGGTACGTCGGCGTCGTCGCGTACCGGCACCCGCGCGGTCCCGCCGCTGGGCCGGTTGCCCCGCTCACGCATCAGCCGCAGCACCGCGGCGGGTCTGGGAACCGGATGGGTGAGCCGGTCGGCGAAGGTCTGGGGCCAGGTTCGCCCGGCCGGCGCTCCGGACAGTCGGGCGACGGCGCGATGAATGGCGCGGGGTCGGTACACGCTTCCTCCTCGAGTCGGAGCAGGCCGGCGACCGTCCCGCACGACGAGTCGCCGGGTTGGCCGGGGACGGCTACCCGGGCCGACGCGCGGTGAGCACCAGATAGCCCAGGCATCCCTCGGCGACCGCCTGCAGGTCCAGTACCGCGTTGCTGACCTGGCGCAGCACCCGCGGCCCGTACGTTCCGGCCAGCCGCTCGCGTTCGCGCTCCACGGCGTCCCGGGTGATCTGGAACGACCGGCGGATGTACGGGGTGGCGTCGAGGGTCTCCTCGAGGGCGAAACCAGCGGCACGCACCTGGTCGAGGTACTCGGCGGCGGCCGGTGGGGTGGACATCGGCATCGCTGACCAGATGCGTGCGTGCTCGGCTGACATCGGCCGGGTGAGGGTCAGCTCGGCCAGCACCAGCCGGCCCCCCGGTCTGACTACCCGATGGGCAGCGGCGAGGGCGGCGGCCTTGTCGGGCACGTGCACCAGCACCTCCAGCGCCAGCGCCGCGTCGAAATAGGCGTCGGGGAAGGGCAGGGCGGTGGCGTCCGCCCGGGCGAACCGGGTCCGCTCGTGAGTCCCCTCCTTGGCCGCCAGCTCCGTCGCGCGCGTGACCTGCGCCCCGCTCACCGTGACCCCGGTGACGGTGGCGCCGGTGACCTGGGCGATCCGGCGTGCCGGGCCACCGGTGCCGCAGCCGATGTCGAGAACGCGGTGACCGGCGTGCACCGCCAGCCGGCGGGCGAGTTCGTCGTTGAGTCGTTCCTGCGCCTGCGGCATCGGGGTTTCGTCGTGCTCGTCGGGCCAGAACCCGTAGTGCAGGTTGTCGCCGTAGACGGCCTCCAGGAAGGTGCCCATCAGGTCGTAGAACGTGCCGACCGCCTGTGCTCTCGCCGCCGGGTCCTCGCTCACCGTTCGGGCTCCTCGCTGCCGTGGTCTGTCTACCCACAGCCTAACGGCAACACAACAAACACAACACCGTTTAGTGGTGGCGTATCTAGGTTGTCGGTGAACTGTTCGTTAGGGTGTCAGTCAAACCCCACACCGACCTCCACGACAGAACGGACGGTGTACCGACCATGAGCAACTCTGCCAAGGTGCTGGATCGAGCGGATCGTATCGCCGAGGAGGTGCTGTTTCCGGCGGCGGAGATGGTCGACGCCGCCGACACGGTCCCGACCGCCCACCTCGACCTGCTCGCCGAGGAGGGCTTCTATGGGCTTGCCGGACCGCCTGCCTTCAGTGTCGTGTCCGCTGAGGACACCGCCACCGCCGCCCGGGCCCTCGAACTCGTCGCCAGTGGCTGCCTCACCACCGCCTTCGTCTGGGCCCAGCACCACAGCGCGGTGATGGCGGCGAACCGAAGCCAACGGCCCGGTATCACGCAGAAGTGGCTGGAGCCGCTGTGCCGGGGCGTGCGCCGGGCCGGCCTCGCCATCGCCGCTACCCGGCCCGGTCCGGCGGCGGTCCGCGCCGAGGCGGTCGACGGGGGGTACGTGCTGCACGGTGTCGCTCCCTGGGTGACCGGCTGGGGCCTGGTCGACGTCCTGCTGACCGCTGCCCGGGACGCGTCGGACACGCTGGTCTGGACCCTGATCGACGCCGCCGAAAGCGACACCCTGACGGCTACCCCGATCGACATGGTGGCAGTGGCCGCGAGCCGGACGGTGCAGGTCACCTTCACCGGGCACTTCGTCCCCGAAGAACGGGTCACCGGTACCGTTCCGCACGAGGTCTACCTGCGAAACGACGCGGCGACGCTGCGCTTCAACGGATCGCTGCCGCTGGGCGTGGCGACCCGCTGCGCCCGGCTGATGGGTACCAGCCGGCTTGACGCGGCCGTCGATGCGGTGCGGGCGACCCTCGACAACGCCGGGCCCGAGCAGCTGCCCTCCGCCCGCGCTGCGGCGTCGGCGCTCGCGCTGCGGGCTGCCGGACTCTGCGCCACCACCACGGGTAGCGCGGCCGTACTGTGGAACCAGCCCGCCGAGCGGCTCATGCGGGAGGCGCTGTTCCTGCTGGTCTTCGGTAGCCGGCCAGCCATCCGCGCGGACCTGCTCGACCGGCTGCACGCGTCCTGACCCGGCACCATCGCGCCCGCGGCGTGGCCGCCCCGCCGCGCGACGGGCCGCGGCCGGAGCGGCCGTTGGTCAGTGACCCGTCAGCGCCCCGGCGACGGCGGCGGCGACCGCCCCCACCCCGGCGGGATCGGTCACCGCGAAGTGGTCTCCCGGAACGCCGCGACGGCTGGCCCACCGGCGCTCGGGCAGGCGGTCCCGCAGGGGCACCAGGTAGCCCCCGGCAGCGCCGCCCAACCCGCCGTCGGCTTCCAGTAGGTGCAGGGTGAGTCCCGGGACGTCCGGCACGTCGTAGCGCACCAGGGCCCGGGTGTGCGCGGCGAAGACGCCAAACAGCCGTACGGCCGTGTCGAGGTCGAGCGAGGCCAACTCCGCCCGCGGGGCCACCGTCGTGCGCCAGACCTGGCGCAGTGCCTCCTCGGCGCTCACCCGCGGATCCACCGACACGTCCCGGGTGACCTCCCCATGGGTGACGTCGGTGAGGAACGCCCGGACCAACTCGCCGGCCGTGGGTTCGCCGCCCGCGGCCGGCCCCACCCACGGATCGATGAGGACTGCCACGCAGTTCCGACCCTCCTCGGTGAGCAGCCGTCCCATCTCGTACGCGAGTACGGCACCGAGGGACCAGCCGACCAACCGCACGGGGCCCGCTGCCGACAGCACCGGTAGCAGGTCCGCGAGGTGCTGCCGGGCCAGCCCGGTCAGGGTCGGCGGTGCCAGGGAGCCGCTGACCAGTGCCGGCGCGGCGACACCGAGCAGGGACCAGTCGGCGCGCAACAGATCCACCAACCCCCGGTAGCAGAGCAGGTCACCGCCGACCGGATGAATCAGCACCACCGGCGGACCGTCGCCCGGCGCGAGTTCCTGCACGACGCCCGAAGCCGGGCGTCCGGCGTCGAGCAGCCGGCCGAGCTCGGCCACCGTGCTGTGCTGGTACAGGGCGGCTAACGGCAGCCGGGAACCGAACTCCCGTTCCACCCGGTTCATCAGCTGCGCGGCCTGCAAGGAACTACCGCCCAGGGCGAAGAATCCATCGTCCACGCCGATGCTGGGCTGGTCGAGCAGGCTGGACCAGAGGGCGACCAGCTGGTGCTCGGTGGGCGTGCGGGCGGCCTGGAACGCCCCGGCGGCCGGGGCGAGACCCGCGGCGGCGGCGGTCAGCGCGGCCCGGTTGACCTTGCCGTTGGCGGTCAGCGGAAGCGTCTCGCGGATCTCGATGGCCGGCGGAACCAGGTAGCCGGGCAGTGTCGCCCCGAGCCCGTCGCGCAGCGTGTCAGCAAAGCCGGGGACGGCCCCGGGGCAGACGACGAAGGCCACCAGCGCCGCGCCGCGTTCGTCCCGGCGGGCGACCACCACCGCGTCGTCGACCCCGGGCTGGTCGACCAGGGCGGCCTCGATCTCACCCAGTTCCACCCGGAAGCCGTTGATCTTCACCTGCGGGTCGTCCCGGCCGAGGAACTCGATCACCCCGTCCGGCCAGTACCGACCGAGGTCACCAGTGCGGTAGAGCCGAACGCCGGTGACCGGATGGTTGACGAACGACGCGGCAGTCAACTCCGGGGCGTCCAGATAGCCGTCGGCCAAGCCCTGACCGGCGATGTACAGCTCGCCGGGAACCCAGTCGGGGCGGTCGGCCAGCCGCCGATCCAGAACGTGGAAGCACTGGTTCCGCATTGGCCAGCCGTACGGCACACTGGCCCAGTCCCTCGGCGGCCGGGTCGGCACGTCGTACCAGTTGGACCAGATCGACGCCTCGGTGGCACCACCCAACGCGACGCATCGCGCGGCGGGGGCGATCTCGGCGAGATCCCGGCCCAACGGTAGCGGCACCCAGTCCCCGCTGACCATCGCCAGCCGCAGGTCTGTAGGCCGTGCGCGGCCCGGCACCGACCGGACGAAGTCGACGAACATCGCCAGATAGGCGGGCACGGAGTTCCACACGGTCACCTTCGCCCGGCTGACCAACTCGTGTAGGTGGACGACCTCCCGGGCCTGGTCGGCGTCCGGCACGACCACCGCCCCGCCGACGGCGAGTAGACCGAACACGTCGTAGACCGACAGGTCGAAGGTGAACTCGGAGACCGCCAGGACCCGGTCGGCGGCGGTGACACCAAACCGGTCGTTGACGTCCACGATGGTGTTGGCGGCACCCTGGTGCCGGATCATCACGCCCTTGGGCCGGCCGGTGGTGCCGGAGGTGAAGATGACGTACGCCAACGCCTCCGGGTCGTCCACCGCCTCGGCGTCCGGTAGATCGCCGGCCGGCAGTTCGTCCAGGCGCAGCCGGGTGGCGTGGTCGGGAGCGCCGGCCAGGCCGTCGTCGGCGGCCGACAGCACCGCGCGGACCGTCGCCCCGGTCAGGATCTGTGCGCGTCTCCGCGGCGGCCAACCAGGAGAGACCGGCACGTACGCCGCGCCGGCCATCAGCACGCCGAGCTGGGCGGCGATCTGGTCGACGCCCCGCTCCGCGACCACCGCCACCAGGTCGCCCCGGCCGTGCCCGGCAGCGCGCAGCGCGGCGGCGACGGTGCCGGCGTGGGCCCGCAGCTGACCGTACGTGGTGTGACCGCTTCCGGTGATGACGGCGATGGCATCCGGCTCACGCCGCGCCTGGGCCAGGAACATCCCGTGCAGGGTGTGCGGGGCGACCTCGGCGGCGGTGTCGTTGACCCGAGCCCGTACGGCGAGCTGTCCGTCCGGGGTCAGCCCGGCACCACGAGTCTCGCCCCACGCGGAGTCATCGGTGGCCAACGCGACCAGCAGTCGTTGGTACGCGGCGAACATGTCGTCGACCAGCCCCGGCGGGTAGAGACCGTCGGCGGTGTCCCAGCTGAACACCAGCTCACCGGCCCGCATGTAGACCTGGTGGTCGAAGGCGACCTGTGGGGTCCGTACCAGGGACTCCAGCCGCCGCCAGCCGAGCAGTTCCAGAAAGACCGGGTCGGTATCCGAGCCGATGCCGAGCATGCTGGTGAACACCACCGGCATCCGCGCGCCGTTGACCGTGCCGGAGCGCCGGTTCAGCTCGCGGATCACCGCCACTCCGCCGAACGCGCCGTGGGTGAAGTCCCGCGCCATCCGGCCGCGCAGCGTCGTCGCGTCCGCCGTGAAGTCCGCCTGGTCGGAGGCGGGAGAGCACTCCAGCAACAGAGTGCTGGCGAAGCTGCCGATCAGGTGGGACACATCCGGGTGCAGCTCCTGCCGCTCGCCGTACATCACGTTGATGGTGAAGCGCTCGTGTCGGCTCCAGTGCCGCAGCACCCGGGCGAAGGCGGCGGCCACCGCCATCGTCGGGGTCAGCCGGCGTCGCCGCAGCGCCGTGTTCAACGCCGCGGTCCGCTCGGTCGTCAGGGCGAAGGTGCGCCGCACCAGCGGGCCGTCGTGCCGCCCGCCGCGGCGCAGCGGCAGCTCGGGAGCGTCGGGCAGGTCGTCGATCCGGTCCAGCCAGTAACTCCGGGCCCGCGCGTACTCCGGGCTGTCGTGGCGCTCCTCGAGCTGCCGGCGGTACTCGGCGTAGGTGAATTCCAGCGGCGGCAGCGTACCGCCGGCCAGCAGGGTCCGCAGCTCCTGGGCGAAGACCTCGCCCGACTGGCCGTCGAAGACCATCAGCCGGCCGGCCATCTGCACCCGGAACTCGCCGTCGAGCTCCCACACCACCATCGTGAAGGCGGCCGGGCCGGACAGCGGCGGGCCGGCGGACCACAGCTGGTGCCGGCTCTCGGCCAGCAGCTGCGCGCACCGCTGCGGCGCCTCGCCGCGCAGCGGGCGCACCGTCACCGGCGACGGCGGGTCGTCCAGGATTCGTACCCGGCCGGCGTCGTCCACCGCGCACCGCAGCATCGGGTGCCGGCGGACCAGGGTCCGCACCGCGGCCGTGAACGTGTCCGTGTCGAACGGTGGGCAGGCGTACTCCTCGTAGAACAGCGCCGGACCACCGAGCTGGAAGTCGCCCAGCTCGCCGATCAGGTACGCCTGTTGCAGATCGCTGAGGCCGAAGCTGTCGCGAACGGCGGTGAGCTGGTCCATCGTGCTCCTCGGACGGACGGGTGTGGGTCACCGGGCGGGGCCGCCGCGCGGCCTCAGCCGACGGCGAGCTGGTCCCGCACCGCGGCGAGCAACTCCGCGGGTGTGGGGCGGTCGAAGACCTCGAACAGCGGCAGCGAGACACCGAACTCCTCCGCGACGTGGTGCACGAGGGCAGCGGCGGCCATCGAGTCGCCGTCGAGGTCGATGAAGAAGTCAGCGTCGTCGGTGACCGCCTGCTGGAAGATGTACTCCCAGACCTTGCGCATCCGCTGCCGGTCGTCCACGCCAGCCTCCTGGTCGCTGTCGGGGTGGGATCACACGATGGCGCGTAGGGCCAGTCGGGCCAGCGGAGCGGCCCGGTCGGTGCGATGCTCGTAGCGGTCAGCTCCGGTCGCCGCGGCGCTGACGCCCCGCACCCCGAGGTACCGCAGCGGTTCCGGCTCCCACCGGCGTGCGGTGTTGTCCACCCAGCACAGCCGGGTCTCCGGTCGGTTGATTCCGGCGACCAGCGCGGCGAGGGAGCGGGCGGCGAGGTTGCTCAGGGCGATGCCCTCGCCACCGTAACCGCCGGCGTGGCCCAGCCCGGTGCCCCGGTCGAAGACCACCTCCGGCTCCGTGTGCCGGTGCAGACCGTAGACGCCGCTCCAGTGGTGCGACACCGGTACGTCGGCTATCTCCGGGAGCAGCTCGGCCAGGGTACGGCGGAGCCGGTCGTGGGCCTTCCGGCGGCCGGCGTCACCGCGGGTGATGCCGGACCCGAACCGGTAGTAGGCTCCTCGGCCACCGAGCACCAGCCGGTCGTCCTGGGTGCGTTGCAGATAGCCGAACTGGTAACGGGCCTCCGCGACGGTCCGGTAGTCGGTCCAGCCCAGCTGCCGCCAGGTCGCGGCGTCCAGCGGTTCGGTCGCCAGCACGTACGAGTGCAGCGGCAGGACCCGACGTTCGTGCCCGGCCAGCCGCCCGGTGTAGCCCTCGGTGGCGCAGAGCACGGACCGGGCCCGGATGGTGCCGGAGTCGGTCGTGACCTGGCCGGGCCGGATCGCCAGCGCCCGGGTGTGTTCGGCGACCCGTACCCCCCGGCGCTCGACCGCCGCGAGCAACCCGCGTGCGATCCGGGCTGGCTGCACGGTGACGCAGTGCGGGGTGAAGGCGGTCGCCCGGACGCCGGCCAGCCCCGTCCGCTCGGTAGCCTCCGGTCCCTCCGTCAGGACTAGTCCGCCGATGCCCAGCTTCTGCCGCATCTCGTGCCAGCCCCGCAGCCGGTCGACCTGCGGGGCGCTGCGGGCCACGTACAGCGAGCCGTCGTGCCGCCAGTGCGCGTCGATCCCCTCGTCGGTGAGCACCCGGTGGATCTCGTCGAGGGAGCGCTGGCCGGCCCGGTACAGCCGCACCGCGGCCATCGGCCCGTGCCGGCGGACCAGGCTCGTCAGCAGCGCCGGCATCTCCGCGGTGCACCAGCCGCCGTTGCGGCCGGAGGCGCCGAAGCCGGCCCGACCGGCGTCGATCACGATCACGGACAGCTCGGGGCGGAAGGTGGTCAGGTAGTACGCGGTCCACAGACCGGTGTAGCCGGCGCCGACGACGGCGACGTCGGCGGTGGCGTCACCGGCTAGCGGTGGGCGGGGAAGGCGCTGCTCGACGGGGAGCTGGTCGAGCCAGAGCACCTGCTGCTCGTCGGTGGCCGGCGTGGTCAGCGGCGGGCGGGTCATGCCGCACCGGCGTGGTCGCGGGCCAACGCCCGACGGTCGATTTTGCCCACCGGCGTGTACGGCAGGGCCGCCGTCAGGTGCAACCGGTCCGGCAGTTTGAACTCGGCCAGCCCTCGGTCGCTCAGGAAGGCGCGCACCTCGGCGAGGCTGGGCGGGTCGTCCTGGGCGACGACCACGGCGCACGTCTTTTCTCCCAGGCGGGAGTCCGGCACCGGTACGACGGCCGCCGACCGGACCGCCGGATGGGCCAGCAGGTGCGCCTCGACCTCGTCGACGGAGACCTTCTCCCCGCCTCGGTTGATCACGTCCTTGATCCGGCCGACCACCACCAGCCGTCCCTCGGCGTCGAGGCGGACCAGGTCGCCGGTGCGGAGGAAGCCGTCGGGGGTGAACACCGTTCGGTTGTGTTCGGGCACCGCGTAGTAGCCGCGCAGCGTGCACGGGCCGCGGGCCAGTAGCTCGCCGACCTCGCCGGCAGCGACGTCCCGGTCGGTGTCGTCGACGACCCGCAGCTCGTCGGCGGGGCTGAGCGGGGTGCCCTGAGTGGTCGCGGTGACCTCGTCGTCGTCGTCCGGGCGGGTGAAGGAGAGGACACCCTCGGCCATGCCGAACCACTGGGTCAGGGTCGCGCCGGTGGTGGGGCGGACCTGACGGGCCACCTCGGGGCTGAGCGTGGCGCCGCCGACCTCGATGACCAGCTGGGACAGGTCGACGCCGAAGATCCCGGCGGTTTCCATCCAGACCGGCAGCAGCGCCGGCATCAGCGTGGTCAGGGTGACCGACTCGGTCGAGACGAGCGGGAACACCTCGTCCGGGGCCGGGCTGCCGGCGAGTACGGCGCGCCCGCCCGCGCGCAGCGCCCCCAGCACCCCGGGGCAGCCCAGCGCCGCGTTGTGCGCCACCGGCAGGGCAGCCAGGTAGGCGCTGTTCTCGTCGAACCTCATCGCTTCGGCAGTGGCCCGTAGCTGGAAGGCGTAGTCGTCGTGGGTCCGTGGGATCAACTTGGGTAGGCCGGTGGTGCCGCCGGAGAGCAGGAAGAACGCCACCGTGGACGGGTCGGGGGTGGGCAGGTCCAGCGGGCCGGCGGCAACGTCGGCCAGCGGGGTCAGCTCCTGTGCCTCGCCGGCGACGAGGACGTGTGCGACGCTCGGCACCGCCGCCCGCACGGCGCGGGCCAACTTCCGGTGGTCGGTGCCCGCCAGCAGGTCCGGCACCACCAGGGCGACGGCACCGGAGTACTCCGCGAGGTAGACCAGCTCGGAGCGGCGGTGGGCGGGTAGCGCGAGCACCGGCAGGGCACCGATCCGGAAAAGCGCCACACACGTCACGACGAAATCCGGCGTGTTCGGCAGCTGGACGACGACCCGGTCGTCGGCCCGGATACCCAGTCCGACCAGTCCGGCCGCCAGCCGGTCGGCGCGCCGGTCGAGTTCGGCGTAGCTGTGCCGACCGGCGCGGGTGACCACGGCGATCCGGTCAGGGTCGTGGGCCGCCACGGGGCGGAGCAGGTCTCCCAGTACCTCGCCGCGCCAGATGCCGTCGCGCCGGTAGCGCTGCGCGAACTCATCGGGCCAGGGGACGCATCCGGTCAGCATGGTCAGCCTCCAGAGTGCCAGGCGGGGGAGCGTCCGCCGGGGCGGACCTGGCCGACGCTATGCGACGTGTCTCGGTCGGCACAAGTGCTTGTTGCTTCTAGCGTCGGGAAATCCACATACTTCATCTATCGTGGTCGTGCCCCTAGGCCAACGCAACACAAGCGGTGGGAGACACATGATGCGGATAGTCGTGGACTATGACCGGTGCGACAGCCACGGGGTCTGCGCCGACCAGGCCCCCGAGGTGTTCGAGATCCGGGACGACGACCTGATGTACGTGCTGGTCGAGCGGCCCGCCGAGGAGCAACATCCGCTGGTGGAAATGGCGGTCCGGGGTTGTCCCAAGCTCGCCCTGTCGCTGCGGGAGAAGTGACCCCATGCCAGAGGCGGTCATCGTCGCCGCGGCGCGAACCCCGATCGGTCGACGCAACGGTTGGCTCAGCGGCCTCAAGGCGGTGGAGCTGCTGCGTACCGTGCAGCGCGAGGTGCTCGACCGAGCCGGGCTGCCGCCGTCCGAGGTGGATCAGATTATCGGCGGCTGCGTCACCCAGGTTGGTGAGCAGAGCCTGAACATCACCCGCAACGCCTGGTTGAGCACAGGCCTCGACCCCCAGGTGGCCTGCTCCACGGTCGACACCTCCTGCGGGTCGGCGCAACAGGCGAACCACCTGGTTGCCGCGTTGATCACTGCCGGAGTCATCGACGTGGGCATCGCCTGCGGGGTGGAGTCGATGTCCCGGGTGCCGGTAGGCACCAATCTCTACCAGGGGCCCGGCCACTACAAGACCGATGACTACCCGTGGGACGACCCACCCAGGGCGCAGTTCGGCGGGGCGGAGCGGATCGCCGCGAAGTACGGCGTGGACCGCGCCGCCGCCGACGCCTACGGCGTGCTGTCCCAGCGCCGTGCGGCACAGGCCTGGGCGCAGGGGCACTTCGATCGGGAGATCGTCGCGGTCCACGCCCCCGACGGCGAGGGCGGACTCCGGGCGGTGACCCGGGACCAGGGGCTGCGGGACACGACGCCGGAGGGCCTGGCCGGGCTGCGGCCGACGGTCGACGGCGGGGTGCACACCGCCGGTACGACGTCACAGGTCTCCGACGGCGCGGCGGCGATCCTGTGGATGTCGGCGGAGCGTGCCGCGGCGCTCGGGCTGCGCCCCCAGGCGCGGCTGCGGCACCAGGTGGTCACCGGGTCCGACCCGTACCTGTTGCTGGAGGGGCCGGTCGTGGCGACGCGCAAGATCCTCGACCGGTCCGGGCTGGACCTCGTTGACCTCGACGTCGTCGAGGTCAACGAGGCCTTCGCCGCCGTCGTGCTCGCCTGGACGGCGGCGAACGGCACCGACGCCGAGCGGGTCAACGTCAACGGCGGCGCGATCGCCCTCGGCCACCCGCTGGGCGCCTCCGGGACCCGGCTGCTGGTCAGTGCCCTGCACGAACTCGAACGCGCCGACCGGGAGCTGGCCTTGGTGACGATGTGCTGCGGCGGCGCGCTCGGCACCGCCTCGATCCTGCAACGGATGTGAGCCCGATGGCCGCCGAACTCTATCGAGATGCCGCCGACTTCTACCGGGACGCCCGGGACGACCTGGTCGGGCCCCTGGACGGGGTCCGGGTGCTCGACGTGACCAAGGTGTGGTCGGGACCGCTGGCCGGTGCTGTCCTGGCCGACCTCGGTGCCGATGTCGTCCGGGTCGAGCTACCGCACGGCCGTGACGGGGAGGTACCACCCCGGATCCCAGGTACGGGTCTGTCCTGGTTTCGGCAGACTGTCAACCGCAACAAGCGCAGCGTCGGGCTTGACCTACGCCGGACCGAGGGGCGGGAGAGCTTCCTGCGGCTGGTCGCCACCGCCGACGTGGTGGTGGAGAACTACAAGCCCGGGACGCTGGATGGCTGGGGGGTGGGCTGGGCACAGTGCCGGGCGGTCCGGCCCGACCTGGTCCTCGTCTCGATCTCCGGATGGGGGCAGTTCGGGTCCCGCCGGGCGGAGGCCGCGTACGACCCGGTCATCCAGGCGGCCTCCGGCTGGATGGCGCTCAACGGCACCCCAGACGGGGGCCCGGTGCGCGCACCGACGTTCCTCGCCGACGAACTGGCCGGTCTACACGGTGCGCTCGGCGCGCTCGCGGCACTGTGGCACCGGCAGCGGACCGGTGAGGGACAACACGTCGACGTGGCGATGTTCGACACGATGGTCGCCGGGAGCGCGGGCCTGCACACCCTCGCCGCCGCGGGCCGGCCGCCGCGGCGCTGGGGCAACCAGACCGACTTCGTGGTGCCGGCGAACGTCTACCCCTGCGTTGACGGGCAGGTCTACCTGGCTGTCGCGTTGGACCGGCACTGGCGGGAACTGGCCGAGGTGGTGAGCCGGCCGGAGTTGGCCCGGGCGGAGGGTTTCGCCCGGGCCGCCGATCGGTTAGTCAACCGGGTCGAGGTGGACGCGGTCCTCGCCCGGTGGTGCGCCACCCGGCCCACCGACGAGGTGGTCGCCGCCCTGGTGCGGCGGGGCCTGACGGCCTCGAGGGTACGTACCGTCGCTGAGGTGGCTGCCGACCCGTACTTGGCCGAGCGGGCGATGTTGCAGCCCACCTCGCTCTGCGACGGCAGTACCGCTCCGATCGTGGGGCCGGCGGCGAAGTTCTCCCGTACCCCGACCCGGGTCCGCCGGGGGGCACCCGAGCCCGGCGCGGACACCGCGCAGGTACTCGCCGAACTCCCCGCGCCCGACACCGGACACCAAAGCAAACATACGACACCGCTTGCTGACGGGTGTGCCGATGGTTCAGTATGTTGATCCGGGGGTAAATACAACACACCCGTCATGCCGCACGTTGTGTCGGGTACGTCCGGCAGGCGTCCCGACAGGGGAGGTTGGGCATGTCCACTCAGCTCCGAGCACTGGTGACCGGTGTCTCGCGTGGCATCGGCCGGGCGATCGCCCTACGCCTCGCTGCGCAGGGCTACGCGGTCGCCGGTTGCTACAGCAGCGACAGCGAGGCGGCGGCCAAGACCCAGGCGGAGGTGGCGGCGTTCGGGGTGCCGGTGTACGCCGCCGCGTGTGACGTGGCCGACCCGGCCGCGGTCGACGAGTTCGTCGGCGCCGCCGAGGAACGACTCGGCCCGATCAGCTGCCTGGTGAACAACGCCGGGATCACCCGGGACAGCCCGTTGGTGTTGGCCACCGAACAGGACTGGCAGGCGGTGCTGTCGACCAACCTGACCGGCACCTGGAACCTCTGCCGGGCGATGACGTTCCGTTTCATGAAGCGCCGCGCCGGCGTGGTGGTCAACATGTCCTCGGTGGCGGGCGTCTACGGCAACGCCGGACAGACCGCGTACGCGGCCAGCAAGGCTGGCATTGTCGGCCTGAGCCGTTCGCTGGCCAAGGAGGTCGCCGGGTACGGCGTCCGGGTGAACGTGGTAGCCCCCGGCTTCATTGAGACGGACATGACCGACGCTCTGGCGGGGAAGCTGCGTGACCAGGCGCTCAGCCAGATCCCGCTGGGTCGCTTCGGCCGCCCGGAGGAGGTCGCGGAGCTCGTTGCCTTCCTCTGCTCGGATCGCGCCGGTTACGTCACCGGTCAGGTCTTTCAGGTCGACGGGGGGATCACCCTGTGAGTGCCCCGACCACGACCCGACCCTGCCCACCGGGGGCCGCACCGTTGGCCGCTTTCGACGACCTCCAGGTCGGCGCCGACGGACCGCAGGTCGACGTGGTGGTGGGGGTGCCGATCCACGCTGATGACCCAAACCTGTGTGGGCATTTCCCCGGCTTCCCGGTGTTCCCCGGGGTGTTCGTCATCGAGGCGCTGGCGCAGGCCGTGGACGTGGCGCTGCGGACTCCCGGGCGGCCCCGCCTGCGGCTGGTCTCCGTCGACGCGGTGCGGTTTCTCGCCCCGCTGCTGCCGCCGGACCGGCTGACCCTCCACGTCGTCGCGACCGCCGAGGGGCCCCATGGCTGGTCGGTCCGGGCCTCGGGGTGCCGCGCCGACGAGATCACGGCGGTGACCATCCGAGCCCGCTTCGGAGACAGCGATGCTTGACCACCATCAGATCCGTGCGCTGCTACCGCAGCGCTACCCCCTGCTGCTGGTCGACCGGGTGCTCAGCATGACTCCGGGTACCCGCATCGAGGCGGTCAAGGCGGTCACCGGAAATGAGCCCTGCTACCGCGATCTGACCGACGCCGCCCCGCCCGGTGACTACGCCTATCCCGCCTCGCTCCTGGTGGAGTCGCTCGGGCAGACGGCGGCGCTGCTCTGGCTCGCCGACGCCGGCTCGCCGGTTGACGATGACTCGGTGCTGATGTTCGTCGGCGCGCGGGACATGCGTTTCGACGGCACCGTCTTCCCGGGCGATGTGCTTCGGCACACCGTCCGCCTCGAACGGGTGATCGCCGACACCGCCTTCGCCACCGGCGAGACGTACGTCGGTGACCGACGCGTCGCGCACGTTGGCACTCTCATGGCCGCCCGACGTTCGCGAACGGCGCTCGTGGCGCCGGCCAGGGCCGCCGCCCCGGGGCCACCGATGCCCCCGCAGCTCGGGAGCCGTCCCGGTGCGGGGAGTTCCCGGCTCCGTCATCCCTCCGCTGGAAAGGCTGACCTGTCATGACGCAGACCGACCCCCGTATGGCCGAACTTCGCGACATCGTGGCGGAGGTGCTGGAGCTCGAGTCTGAGGAGCTCACCGAAACCGGCGACTTCGTGGCGGACTACGAGGCCGACTCGCTGCGCGCCATCGAGATCCTGGCCCGGATCGACAAAAAATTCAAGATCGAGATCCCGCAGTCGGAACTGCCGCAGCTGAACAACCTCAAAGCGGTCTACGACGCGGTGGTGCGGCACTCAGCTGGCGGGGCTTGAGCCGGTGAACCGGGTCGTGGTGACCGGGCTCGGCCCGGTGTCCAGCATCGGCATCGGGGTGTCCGCGTTCACCGACGGCCTGCGCACGGGTCGGTCGGGCATCTCCCCGATCAGCAGCTTCGACGCGAGTGGTTTTCCGCACCGCAACGCCGGCGAGGTGCCCGACTTCCAGCCGGAACGGCTGCTGCGTCGGATCGACGCGGCACGGTGGGGTCGGTCCAGCCAGTTTGCGGCCGCGGCCGCGCGACTGGCCCTGACCGACTCCGGCCTCGACCCGGCCGCGGTCGAGGCCGACCGGGTCGGGGCGGTCGTGGGGACCACGAGCGGGGAGTCGGTCGTGGTTGAGGCGGTCACCGCACAGCAGGTGGAGGGCGGCTTCGATCAGATGGACCCCGACCTGCTCGGTCAGATCACAGCCGGCCGGCTCGCCCACGCGGTGAACACCGAACTGGAACTGACCGGGGAGTCCCTTACCCTGGCCACCGCCTGCTCGGCGAGCAACTACGCGATCGGTTACGCCTACGACATGCTGGCCACCGGCGAGGCCGACGTGATGTTCGCCGGCGGTGCCGACTCGGTGTGCCGCTGGGCGCATGCCGGCTTCTACCGACTGGGCGCGCTCACCGCGGACGCCTGCTCACCGTTCGATCGGGACCGCTCCGGCATCCTCACCGGCGAGGGTGGAGCGATCCTGATGCTGGAGAACCTCGACCAGGCCCGGGACCGGGGCGCACGGATCTATGCCGAGGTGCTTGGGTACGGGCTCAACTGTGACGCCAACCACCCGGTCGCGCCGGACCGGACCAGCATCGCCGAGTGCATGCGGATGGCGCACCGCAACGCCTCGATCAAACCCGAGGATGTGGACTACATCAGTGCCCACGGCACCGGGACGCCGGCCAACGACTCGGTGGAGGCGCACGCCATCCTCGACGTGTTCGGTGACCGGGTGCCTCCGGTCAGCTCGATCAAGTCGATGATTGGCCACACCATGGGGGCGGCCAGCGGGTTCGGTGCGATCGCCGGGACCCTCGCCATCGCACACGGGTTCCTGCCGCCCACGATCAATTGGTCGAATCCCGACCCGGCGTTGGACCGGCTGGATCCGGTGCCGAACACCGCCCGGACAGCCGCCGTCCGGGTGGTGCAGAACAACGGGTTCGCCTTCGGCGGTAACAACGCCATCGTCCTGATCGGAGCCGTGGAATGACGGGCGTCGTGGTCACCGGGTGGAGCGCGGTCGGCCCGGCCGGTGTGGGGCGTGCCGCGCTGGCCGACCGGCTGGCCGGTGCGCAGGTCGCGGTGCCCACGACCGACGGCCGCACGGTGCTGGCGGAGCCGGCACCGGCTACCCCGGTGGAGGTGACCACGCTGGTCGACGAGCCGCTGCCCACCCTGACCGGGCACGCCCGGGTCGACTTCGACGTCCGCGCCCATCTCGGGCGCAAGGGCACCAGCTTCTACGACCGGGCCACCGCGCTGGCGGTGGTGGCCTGCGGCGACGCCCTGCGGGACGCGCAGGCCGACGTGAACGACACCAACCGGGCCCGGCTGGGGGTGGTGCTCGGAACCTCGCTGGGCAGCTTCCGGTCCACCAGCGGTTACACCCGGGACACCCTGGTCCAGGAAAAGCCGTACCAGGTCAACCCGGTGCTGTTCCCGAACACGGTGATGAACTGTGCCGCGGGCCAGGCCGCCATCCGGTACGGGTTGCGGGGGGTGAACGCCACGGTGGCCACCGGCCCGCTGGCCTTCCTCGACGCCCTGCGCTACGGCAGCAACGCCATCACCTGCGGATACGTCGACGCGATGCTGGTGGGAGCGGTCGAGGAGTTCAGCCCACACCGGGCCTGGGTGACCTCGTTGACCGGGCGCCCGGGGCAGCAAGTGCCGACCGGGGAGGCAGCCACGGTGTTCCTGCTGGCCCGGACTGTTCGTCCAGACTGGACCGGCCCGTACCCGGAGGCCGAGATCCTCGCCCTCACCACTGCGTACGGGCCGGGCGGCGGCGCGGCGGCGGACCGGGCCCTGACCGGCTGTGTCCGGCGCGCGGTACGGCGGGCCGGGGTCGACCCGATCGAGATCACCGCCGTGTTGACCGGGGAGACGGAGCCGGACGACACCGACGAGTACGTCCCGGCCTGTGCGGCTCTCGGCCACCAGCCGACCCGGCTGCGGGTCAGCCGCCTCTTTGGCCGCTGCGATGCCGCCACCGGCGGCCTGGCCCTGGCCACCTTCCTTGCCGCCGCCCCGGCCGAGGCCGCCCCGACGCTGACGCTGTTGACCGCGCGCAGCCCGGACGGCGGCACCGCCGCCGCCATCGTCAGGGGGTGGTTCGGTGCCGGCGCGTCTGGTCGCTAGTGCGGTGCGGACCTGCCTCGGCGACGGGGCGGAGACCTTCGCCGCGCTGCTGGCCGGACGGAGCGGACTCGGGCCGCTGCGACACGGTGACCCGGCGGCGCTGAACGTCGCTCACGGCTACCACATCGACGACGGCGGCGCACGGGTGTGGGCGGCGAGCCGGTGGCTCGCCGACTGTGCCCGCCGGGCCATCGCCGCCAGCGGCATCGACCCGGCCGCGCGTCGGATGGTCGCGTTGGTCGGAACGGGTCTGCGGGAACTGGCCGCGGTGGAAGCCCTCGCCAGCAGTGGTCCACGGTTCCCGCTCCACCGGCTGCACTTCGGCGATGTTCTACGGGAGGCGGTGCCGGGGCTGCGGACGGTGCTGACACTGAGCAACGCCTGTAGTGCCGGCGGGCACGTCCTGGCCCTCGCCGAGGACCATCTGACGCTTGGGGAAGCCGACGCGGTGCTGGTCTGCGGAACCGACGCCACCACCGAATCGATGTTGGCGATGATCGGCCGGGTCGCCGACCAACCCACGGACGCGGTGCGTCCGTTCGACGCGGACCGGCAGGGGGTACTGCTCGGCGACGGTGCCGCCGCGGCCGTTCTGGTTCCCGACGACGACACCCGGCCGGCTGTGGCCAGGATCCTCGCGACCGGCCTGTCCTGCGACGCCCACCACGAGACCGCCCCCTCGGTGACGGGGATCGGCCGCGCCATGCGGGACGCGTTGAGTCGCGCCGGCCGCGTCGCGAGCGAGGTGGATCTGGTGGTGGCGCACGGTACCGGCACCGCTCTCAACGACCCCGCCGAGTGCGCGGCCCTGCGACAGGTACTCGTCGCGGCCGGCGGTGATCCGGTCGTCACCGCCGTCAAGGGGGCCGTCGGGCACACCTCCGGCGCCGCCGCCATGGTCAACCTCGACGTGGCCGCGCGCTGCCTGACCAGCGGGCAGGTGCCACCGGTGGTCGGGCTGCGTCGGCCGCTCCCAGACGGTTCCGGGCTGCGCTTCGCCACCGGGCCGACGGCGCTGGCCCCCGGGCTGGTGCAGTCCGAGGCCTTCGGCTTCGGTGGCGTCAACGCGGTCACACTGGTGGAGTCCGCGTGAGTAGCCCGGCCGCGGACCACCTTCCCGTCGTGGCCCGCACGACGGCGGCGCGGACCGACTCCTCGGTCCCCGCCCCGAGCGGCGACGCGGCTCCCGCACCCGGTACCGGTCCGACCGGCGTTCGGCTGGCCAGATGGGCGCTCCACCTGCCCGACTCGGACGCCCTCGCCGCCGACCTGGCCGACTGGTCGGGGGTCGCCGCGCGGCCACTGTTTGCGGCGCTGCGCGGCGCCGTGCCAGCTGACCGGGCGCGCGAGGTGCTTGGCCCCAAGGGGTTGCTGGCCAAGGAGCCGGCCACCCGGCTGGCGCTCTGCGCCGTCCACCGGGCCTTCGGTCTGCCCCGGGGCCGTCCCGCACCGGTGCAGGTCGACCCCGGCGTGGCCGTGGTGGTCGCGAGCAACCTCGGCAACGTCGCCACGGTAGCCGACGTGATCCGGACGGTGCGCCGCGACGGCGGTCGCGCGGTCAGCCCGCTGACCGCGCCGAATGCCTCCAGCAACGTGGTCGCCAGCACCATTGCCCTCTGGTACGGCTTCGGCGGTCCGAACCTGATGATCTGCTCCGGGTCCACCGCCGGTCTGGACGCCATCGATACCGCCGTCCGGCTGCTGCGTGCCCGCCGGGCCACGCGGGTGATCGTGGTGGGTGTCGAGCCGGCCGACGAGGTCGCCACCGACCTGCATCGGGCCGGCCGACCCGCTGCTCCGCTGCGCGCCGGGGCGGCCTGCCTGGTGCTCACGGCTGAGCCGGCCGTTGCGGAGCCGACCGTGCGGCCGGAGCCGGGTCCCCCCGCGCCGTACCGTCTCGGGCCGGACGGCTTCGACCCGGCTGCTCGGTGGGGCGACTGCTACGGCGCGGCCGGGGTGGTCAACGTCGCGCTGGCCGCGACCCTGCTGGCCGCCGGTGCGCCCGGTCCGGTGAGCGTCGGCTGCGGTGACGACATCGACGGCCGAAGGGCCGTCCGGCTCGACGAGGGGCGGAGGGCGGATCGGTGAAAAGTGGAGCGCCGCCGGTGCACGAGCTGAGCCCGGGGGCACCCGGAGGCGACCTGGTGGTGCTGGCCCACGGGCTGGAGGACTCGTGGGAGTCGTGGCGGCCACTCGCCCGTGCCTTCGACCCCCGTTGGCGGGTGCTGGTCCTGGACCTGCCCTGGCGGCCCGGGAACGACTACCGGTGGCGCCGGCAGGAGTCCGCGGCCGGTTGGCTGGCGGCCGGGCTGCAGCGGCTACCTCGGCCACCGGACACCATCGTGGCGCATTCCTTCGGGGCCAACGCGACGCTGGAGCTGCTGGCCGCCGGTCGCTCGTCGGCCCGGGCGACGGTGCTGATCTGCCCGCTCTACTGCCCGCCGGAGCAGCCCGTCACCTGGCAGGTCTTCGACCGGGCCCGGCGTACCTTCGACCGGCACATTCGCGACGGTCTTCGGTTGCGGCTGGGCCAGCGGCTTCGGACGTTGGACCAGGCCGTGCTGGACGGCATGATCACCAAAGCGATCGACCGGATCGGACCGGCCGGCTTCCTCACCGTCTTCGACCAGTTCATCGGCAGCGGCACCCTGGCCCTGACCACGGTCACCACTCCCACGCTGATCCTGGCCGGCGGGGCTGACCCGACCCTGTCCCCGGCGGCGGCGGCGACCCTGGGTCGGGACATGCCCCGGGCGACCCTGCTGGTGCACGAGCACTACGACCACTTCTGCCACGTTCGCCACGCCGTCGAGGTCGCCGAGCAGGCCACCCGGTTCGTCGGTGAGGTGGGCCAGGTGGCGGTACGTCCCTGACGGAGGAGCAGACGAATGACCAGTGCGCCCACCGCCCCGCTGACCGTCCTGGTCGGCCGGCCCCGCTACGAAGGGGCGAACATCCGCACCTGGATCGGCTTCAAGCACTTCATCTACCTGACCGAGGAGGCGGTTCTGCAGTGGCTGCGCGACCGCGGCCCGGGAGCGCGGGACCTTTTCCATGAGTACGGCCTCGGGGTGGAGGTCGTCGACTGCTCGGTGCAGCTGCCCGCGACACTGGAGGTTGACGACGAGGTCCGGGTCGAGGTGACCGGTGACTCGGGCGCCAGGCTAACGGTGCGGATGACGGTCCACCGCGGCGGGCAGGATCTGGTCGTGCTGCGGGGCAAGGTCCGTATCGCCCTCGTGCGGGAACCCACGGCGACGGTCTCCACTGCGGCACCCGAACACCTGGCGGACCTGGTGGTGCCGACCGTCGCCGCGGCCGGGGTGCCCGCCCGCGCGGACGACCGGACCATCGCCGCGGGCCAGAGCATCGCCGACGTGCTCACCCCGGTCGGCTCGAACACCTTCCTGTGGAGCTGGCGGGCCCCGTACTTCTACTGCCACTTCTCCGACCGGGTGCAGCACTCCGGGTTCGTCCGGGCGTTGGAGGAGGTGGTGGACCGGTTCCTCGCCGACCGGGGCATCTCCGTGGGGCGGCTGGTCCGCGAGCGGGCCTGGATACCGGTGGTTTCCCGGGCCCGGGTGCAGCTGGTGGGGACGGCCGGGATGGAGGAGCAGGTACATACCGTGCTGACCGTCGTCGACGTCTTACGTGGCGTCATGTTCGACGCCCGCATGGACTGCTACGTCCGCCGGGGTGACCGCCTGGTGCACACCGCTACCGCCCGGATCCTGCACGGCTACGCCATCAGTGGCGGTCCGCGCGCGGGGGAACTGGCCGAGTTCGACGACGAGGTGCTCCGCGCCCTGTCCGGGGGCGTGGAGTGAAGCGCCGACCTCGCCTCTACTTCTCGTTCCGCAGCCCGTACAGCTGGCTGGCGGTGTACCAGCTGCGGCAGGCGGTGCCGGACGTGTTCGACCGGCTCGACTGGTACCCGTACTGGGACCCGGACACCAGGACCTCGGCCACGCTGGCAGAGCGGGGGGCGGAGTTCCACTACGTGCAGATGAGCCGGGCCAAGCACCGGTACCTCCTGCTGGACACCAAGCGGCTGGCGGAGCAGATGGGTCTGGCGATGGCCTGGCCGATCGATGTCGACTCCTGGTGGGAACTGCCGCATCTGGCCTGGCTCTGGGCCCGCCGGCAGGGGCGGGCGGTGCAGTTCTACGACGCGCTGGTGACGGAGCGCTGGGTGCGTGGTGCGGACATCTGCACCCCCGAGGTGATCGGTCGGGCTGCCCTGGCGGCCGGCCTCGACGCGGCCGGCGCCCAGGCCGCCCCGAACGACGAGCAGATCCGGGAAGAGGCGGCCGGGTGCCTGGTCACCGCGTATGAGGACGACGTGTTCGGCATCCCGTACCTCCGGTGGGGCCGGCACCGGTTCTGGGGCCTGGACCGGGTCGACCACTTCCTGCGCGCCTGGCAGCCCGCCGGGGTGAACCACACCGGATCGGCCACCGACCCGATGGCCGGTGTCCCGGCGGGCGCGTCCTTCGACACCGACACCGCGGGAGGCTGCGGATGACCGGGCGAACCCCCACCGAGGAGCGTTTGCGGCGGCAGCGGCAGCTCGCCGCGACCTGCCGGCTCTTCGCCCGCCTCGGCTTCGACGAGGGCGCCGGTGGCCATGTGACTGCCCGCGATCCGGAGCACCCCGACCGGTTCTGGATCAACCCGTTCGGGATGCACTTCGGGCATGTCCGCGTCAGTGATCTGCTGCTTGTGGACTCGGCGGGCGCGGTGCTGGAGGGCGGAGGCCGGATCAACCCGGCTGGGTATGTCATCCATTCCCACGTGCACACCGCCCGGGCGGACACGGTGGCCGCCGCACACACCCACTCGACCTATGGTCGGGCGTGGTGCACTCTCGGCCGTCCGCTGAGCCCGATCACGCAGGACGCCTGCGCCTTCTACGAGGATCACGCGGTTTTCGACGACTACACCGGGGTGGTGTTGGCCGACGACGAGGGCAAGCGGATCGCCGAGGCGCTCGGGCCGGCCAAGGCGGTGATCCTGCGTAACCACGGGCTGCTCACCGTGGGCGGGTCTGTCGCCGAGGCGGCCTGGTGGTTCATCACGATGGACCGTAGCTGTCAGGTGCAGTTGCTGGCCGAGGCGGCCGGCAGTCCGGTGCCCATCGACCACGAGGCCGCCGCCGCGACGCGCGGCACGATCGGCACGCCGGAGATCGCCCGGCTGAACTTCCGCCCGCTGTACGCCGACATCGTCCGTGAACAGCCGGACCTCCTGAACTGAGCCGAGAACCCCGAAGGAGCGCCATGGTGGTAATGCTGACGGGTCTGCTGGCCGGCGGGGCTGGCGGACCGGCCCTTCGGGACTCGGCCGGTGAGCTGGACTGGTCGGCCCTGGATGCCCGGGTAAACCGCTGGGTCCGCCTGCTGCGCGCCGAGGATCTACAGGTCGGTGACACCATGGCCGTGGTCTGCGGCAACCGGCGGGAGACGTTCGAGGTGCTGCTCGCCGCCCTCCACACCGGAGTGACCGTAGTGCCGGTCAACTGGCACCTGACCGCACCCGAGATCACCTACCTGTTGTCGGACTCGGCGAGCCGGTTGGTGATCACCGAGCCCCGGTACGCGGCCGTGGTCGCTGAGGCAGCGCACTCCTGCCCCGCCCCGGTACGTGCCATGGTGACCGGCGAGCGGGAGCACGCCGGCTGCACCGCGGTCGAGCCGTTGCTGGCCGGACTCCCCGTCGCCGAGCCCACCGACCAGGTCTGCGGCTCCATCCTGCTGTACACCTCGGGCACGACGGGCGCGCCGAAGGGGGTGCGCAACGGTTTGTTCCGCGTCGGGGCGCCGTTCGCCCGGGTGGACCGACTGCTCGCCTACGCCGGGCGCGTCCTGGGGGTACCGGCCCGCGGCGCGGTGCTGCTGGTGGGGCCGTGGTATCACTCGGCGCAGGTGTTCTTCGCGTTGCTCCCCTTGCTGCGGGGCAGCCGCCTGGTGATGCACGACCGGTTTGACCCGGAATCCTTCCTGGCCGCCGTGGCGGAGCACCGAATCACCGCCTGCCACCTGGTCCCCACCCAGTTCGTCCGGCTGCTGCGGCTTCCCGCGGCTGTCCGGGCGGCGGCCGACGTCGGCAGCCTACGGATGGTCTGGCACGGCGGTGGGCCGTGCCCGGTCGAGGTGAAGCGGCAGATGATCGAGTGGTGGGGTTCGGTGGTGGTCGAGTACTACGCGGCCACCGAGGCCGGCGTGGTGACCCTCATGGACGCCGACAGTTGGCTACGGCATCCGGGCAGCGTCGGCCGTGCCGTACCCCCGAACGAGATCGTCATCGTCGACGACGATGGCAACCCGTTGCCGGCCGGCCAGGCGGGGCGGGTGTTCGTCCACCGGGTGGGGCAGACCTTCGAATACCACAACGCCCCGCAGAAGACCCGGGACGCGCACCTGCGCGCGGGGGTGTTCACCTACGGCGAGACCGGCTACCTGGATTCGGACGGCTACCTCTACCTGACCGGCCGGGCGGGGGACGTCGTGATCTCGGGCGGGGTGAACATCTACCCCGCCGAGGTGCAGACGGTGTTGCTGTCGCACCCGGCGGTCCGGGACGCGGCGGTGACCGGCGAGCCGGACGACGAGTACGGCGAGCGGTTGGTTGCCATCGTCGAGGTGGATTCGGCCCGGCTCGCCCCGGAGCGGGGCGGGGAGGTGCTCGCCGCGTTCTGCCGACGTTCGTTGGCCGGGTTCAAGGTGCCCAAGCGGTGGCGTTTCGTCCCGGAACTACCCCGTGACGGCACCGGCAAGTTGCGCCAGGAGGTGCTCCGCGGGTTGTTGGGCACCGGGATTTCAGGAGGCCGGTCATGAGCACGGAGATTGTGTCGACGGGCAACCGTGCGGACATCGCGCACCCCGCGACGTACGCCGCCGGGGTGCCGTACGCGGAGTTTGCCCGGCTACGGCGTGAAGAGCCGGTCAGCTGGGTGCCGGAGGCGCCGCTGTGGCGGCGCTCCGGTGAGGGGCGGATCCTCAGCCAGGGCCCCGGCTTCTGGGCGGTTACCACCCACGAGGGGGTGGTCGCCGCGTCTCGGCAGCCGGAGGTGTTCTCCTCCGGCCGTCAGGGTGCCTTTCTGGCGGATCCGCGTACCACCGCGGACCTGGAGCAGGCTCGTCAGCTGCTCGTCAACATGGACGCGCCGCAGCACGCCCGGGTCCGCAGGCTGGTCACCGCGGTGTTCACCCCCCGGGCGATCCGGGCACTCGGCGAGAGTGTCACCGCGCACGCCCGGAATCTGGTCGAGCGGGCGGTTCGGCAAGAGGAGTGCGACGTGGTTGCCGACCTCGCGGCTGAGTTGCCGTTGCTGGTCCTCGCGGATCTGCTCGGTCTGCCCCGCGAGGATCGGCACCTGCTCTACCAGTGGAGCAACAACCTGGTGGGCTTCGACGACCCGGAGTACGGCGGAGGCGACGTCGAGGCGTACCGGAGGACGTTTTTCGAGGCGTTCCAGTACGCGCTCAGCGTGGCCGACGAGCGGCGTCGTGCACCGCGCGAGGACCTGATGACGTTGCTTGCCACCGGTGAGGCGGACGGTCGACGGCTGACCGACCGAGAGTTCTGCAACTTCTGGTTGTTGCTGGTGGTAGCCGGCAACGAAACCACCCGACACCTCATCACCGGCAGTGTGCTGGCGCTGGTCGACAATCCAACGCAGCGTGAGCGGTTGGTCGCTGACGACACACTACTGCCGTCGGCGGTGGAGGAACTGCTGCGTTGGGTTAGTCCGATCATGCAGTTCCGCCGTACCGCGATCGTGGACACCGAGCTCCACGGCACGCCGATCGCCGCCGGTGACAAGGTGGTGCTCTGGTACGCCTCGGCCAACCGGGACGCCGCCGTCTTCGAGGCTCCAGACGAACTGCGGCTGCACCGGAACCCGAATCCGCACCTGTCCTTCGGGATGGGCCCGCACTTCTGTCTCGGGGCGCATCTAGCCCGACTGGAGGCGAGAGCGATGTTGCGGGAACTGGCGCCGCATTTGTCACGTTTTCGACTGAGCGGTCAGGTCGTCCGGCTGGAGAGCAACTTCGTCAACGGCGTCAAGTCCCTGCCCGGGAGCTTTACTGGGCAGTGAACGCATGTCGTATGTGTTGTTTTTGTTGTCTGCTGGCAACAAACATGCCATACTCCCCTGGCCTCTGTCGCGTGGTCAGCCCAATCCGCTAGGCTGAACGAGCCGTGGGGCTGACCACACTACCGATTGGTGTGCTGCCATGTGACCTTACGTGGAGGGTTGGCGATGGGTGACTACACAATCACCATCAGGGCTGAGGAATCCGGGACGGAGACCGTTGTCTCTGTCGACGTGGATGGCTCAACGCCGCGAATTGTTGAACTGGCCATGCGGGCCGGCAACGGCATTTCGGCACCGACCCTGCCGTCGTTCGATCTCAACCTGCTCCTGCGGGCGCTGTTTCCGTCCGCTACCACCGCCGTCGTCCCACCGGCTCAGGGCGAGGAAGCCGTCGAGGTGCCCAGCGAGGCGGCCGAGTCCGGTGTGGAGCAAGCACCCCGTCCGGCGCGGAGTGCCGACGGTAAACGTGGGGCCCGGTCGGGGTCGGGCCGTGCCAGTGGGGCCGGTGCCGCACGTCGTCGCACCGAGGCCTCGGTGCCAGAAGGTCGGGTCTACCGGCGGATGCCGGATGACGTGGTCGAGGTCTTCAATCGCATGGGCACGGTGACCGCTGTCGCCGAGCACTACGGCGTGCCCCGGCACACCGCCCAGGGCTGGATCGGTCGGCTACGCCGTCGGGGCGACTTCTCCGCGGCCTCCTGACTCCGGCCCCCGTGCTCAGAGCTGGCCAGTTCCCCGATGTCACCGTCGGGAGTCCCGCTGTTGGCTCAGTCTGTCGCTTCGCGCAGGGTGCGGGTCGGGCCCGTTCGCGCCAGGTCCGCTGGGTGAGCTGACTCAGCAGGTGCCGTTCGAGATGATCGATGTGGTCCTGGCTCAGACCCGTTGTCTGTAGCAGCGGGGTGCGGGGCCCGCCCTCGCGGCTGGTGGTGTCTGCTGATCTGCGCGATCGACGGCATCACGCGGCAACCGGCCGGCAGCGCTGGGCTGAAGCGCTCATGCTGGTGATGCCGCCGGCATCACCAGCACCGTGACGACCGCTCGCCGCCCGCATTCGGTCATCCTCCTAGGATGGTCTAGGGGGTGTGAGGTCTCCGAAGGACAACCCTGCGACATCGAATGCCTCGCCCGTACCGGGCTCGCCGCGGCCGATCGATACGACTTCGCGCCCGCTTCCTTACCGACGTGGACGAGGTGCTCGGTGAGCTGGAGTCGTTGATCCAGCGGATCAATCGCACCAACGCGGCAACAGCCGTGGCGGGGATGGGAACGCTCACGGACGCACTCGCGCGTCGTGACGTGCTCCGGCTGCGGCATAGCCTGGTCACCTCCGCCGCGGGGGAAGGCCAACGTGGATATCGGCAGCTGCGGTCGGAGTTTGAAGATGATCCCGGCGCTGCCAGTGGTGGAGTTGCGGAGGCAGGCGGACGTTCTGGCCCGGCAGTTGCGCGAGGTGGACACGCTGATCCAGCGCACGAACTGGGAGGCCGAGCTGCTGGACTGAACGGTTGCGGTGCAGGTAGCCGATGTGGAGGCGTACACAAAACCGCAAGCCGGCGGTCAATCCGGCTCACTCCCGGCGCGCCGAGGGCGGGCGTGGGGTTCAACTCCCCGACGCACATCGCATGCCCAGCACGGCACACAGGTGACGGCGAACAGGGTACGGCACATCACCGGGTGTAGATCCACGACGGCGAGGGCGGGACAGGGGATTCCGCAACCCAGGGCGCCACGACGGCATCGACCCGCTCAGGTGGAGGTGCAGTTCCTCCATGCGGCTGCGACCAGGGTCGGGAGGACCTGTGCGGCGGTGCCGCGCAGGTTGATGGTGGCGATCCGGTCGAGTGGGGTCGACTGGGGGTTGACCTGGATCACGGTGGCGCCTGAGCCTGCCGCGATCCGGGGGATCTCGGCGGCCGGGTACACGACGCCGGAGGTGCCGACCGTCAGCAGCACGTCGCAGGCGGTGGCGGCTTCGACCGCTGCGGTCAACGCGGCCTCGGGCAGTGCCTCACCGAACCACACCACGCCTGGGCGGACGAGCGCCCGGCAGGAGGCGCACCGGGGTGGCGAGATGCGGCGGCCTTCGTGCGGTTCTGCGGCCTCGCCGTCGGGTGGGTCCGGGAAGGTTGCCGGGTGCGCAGGCACCGCCACGCAGCGGGGTGTGAAGAGGCTGCCGTGCAGGTGGATCGCGGCCGGGGTTCCGGCGCGTTCGTGCAGGTCGTCGACGTTCTGCGTGATGACGGTAGTGTCGGGGGTTCGGGATTCGATGGTGGTGATGGCCAAATGCCCTGAATTGGGCTCGGCTCGGCGTACCCGGGCACGTCGCCATTCGTACCAGCCCCAGACCAGGTCCGGATCGGCGTGGAACGCCTCCGCGGTGGCGAGCTGCTGGGCGTCGAAACGCGCCCACAGGCCGGTGAGGTCGTCGCGGAAGGTGGGCACGCCGCTCTCCGCTGAGATGCCGGCGCCAGTGAAGATGACGACCCGGCGGGCGTCGCTGAGGATTTGGGCAGCTTGGTGTGGCAGAACACCTTCCATGCGAGGAGATCCTGCCACGTCCGCCTGCTGGAGTGGACCCACCGACTCTTGCTGAGGCCGGCAGCTTAGCTGTCGGGATTGCTCTCCGGGCATCACTCGAGGCGACAGATCCAGATTACGGTTAAGGATGGATCGGCCTTGGCGTAGCTCGCAGCGGGCGCTACACTCCGCCACGATGAATCTCTCTCTCAGATTGGGGGTCCGGTTCGCGCAAGGTGAGTGCTGATGCGCTCCCCAGCCGCGACTGCGGATTCCCGCCTATCTCTCCTCCGCCGGGTACGCGAGTACGCCGTGCCGCCCTTCATGATCGAAGCCGCGACCGTTCGTCGTCGCGTCGGTGACTGGGCCGGGGCATGTGCCGCCGCTCGTGTTGACGTTGACCTTGACCTGCGCGCCGTCGCTCGCTGCCACGGCCGCGAGCTGGCCGCCCGGCTCCGGGCTGATCTCCGGCACCTCGCGCCTGACCTGCTGCGCTGGCACCTGCCGAGGATCGCTCCTGACGGGTTGTTGCGCCCGGGCCTGACCGTCTCACTGGCACGGTACGGCCCGGCGGAACACGACGATGCCAAGCCGGTGCACCTCGTCGCCCGGACGCCACCGGCCTGGGCGGATGCGGGCCAGCGGATCAGTCTGGCGCTGTGGTACGGATCCCGCGACGAGGGTGATTGCCCACATCCACATGCGCGTCCCGACCGTCGATTCCGCCTCGACCTGCACCGCCACCTGTGGGACGTCCGGAGAGCCGACGAGCTTCGGGTTCGGTCCGGCGCACCGGAACTGGCCTCTGACACCGCCACCACGATTCGCCTTGATCCCCAATGGGGTGCGTTGCGGGAGCGCGGCTACGCGGTGCACCAGTGGGCGGCCGAGGCAGCACTGCGGCTCCAGGCCACGGGCCGGACCAGCGGCACCGTGGCGGTTCGTCTCGGCCCTCGACGTCGTTTGCTCCTGGACGTCGCTCCGGCCGGAACGGACTTGCAGCCGCCTGCGGCGCGGATCGTCGGGGCGTCGCCGGCTGGTCGGGCTGCCGAGCTACCGGTGCTGCCCGACGCGGCGACCTGGATGGCGCCGGACCTGGAGCTGCTACGCCGCGGGCTGATCGAGGTCGACCGGCTCCACCCACTGGTGGCCTCCGCGCTCGCGCCCGGTCACCGGGCGGGCGTCACGCCGGCATCCCCGGACCCGGCGGCGGCGCCACGTCTCGTGGCCTGCCGGGGAGCCTGGCACCGCATCGGCCTGGTGAACGGGGTGCTCACACCCCTGGACCACGGTGCGGCGCAGATCCGCCGGGAGGAACTGCTGGCCGCGCTGACCGGCACCCCGCTGCCCTGCCTACAGGCAATCGACGAGGCACACCGCCGACCGGAGCTTCTTCCTGATATCCGCGCCCGCCTGGACCACGGGGACACCGCTGGCGCGCTGGCCACTGTCGAATCCCTACTCGGACCCAACGTGCTCCTCCGCCACGGGAACCTGCGGGAGGAACTGGAGAACGCCGCGCTGCGGCGGATCACGTACGGGCTGTTCCGAGCCGGGCTGACCGGACACGGACCACCCCCCTCCTCTCAGGACCGGCGGCCCAAGCGTGACCGTCGCCACCACCCACGCCACACGTTTCCCCGCTGACCAGCGGAAACCTCTTTCCTCGCCCGGTTCTGGCCGGCTCCTGACGACCTCACAGGTGATCTTAGATGTCCTCCACCCGTACCTCGATCGACACCGCCCCGGCGCCCCAGCTCGACGTTGCCGCTAACCTGCTCGCGCTGCTCTCCCACACCACCACCGAAACCCGGTCCGACCCGCAGTTGGAGGCCCTGACCCTGGCCGTCGCCGCCGACCTGCCGGTCCTGCTGTGGGGCGAGCCGGGAATCGGCAAGACCGCCGCGCTGACGCAGCTCGCCGCATCGCTGAACCTGCCGCTCACGACGGTGATCGCCAGCGTCCACGAGCCGTCCGACTTCTCGGGGCTGCCGGTCATCGGCGACGACCCGGCGACCCAGGGAGTGCCGATGGCGCCGCCGGACTGGGCCATACGTCTGGTCCGCGCCGGTCGTGGACTGTTGTTCCTGGACGAACTGTCGACAGCCCCGCCGGCCGTACAGGCCGCCCTGCTCCGTCTCGTGCTCGAGCGGCGTATCGGCAGCCTGTGCCTACCGGCCGGAGTACGCATCGTGGCCGCCGCCAATCCACGATCCTCGGCGACGGACGGCTGGGAGCTGAGCCCGCCGCTGGCCAACCGCTTCGTCCACCTGCAGTGGAGCCACGACCAGGAGGTCGTCGTACGCGGTCTGGGCGGGACCTGGCCCCGGGCCACGCTGCCCTGGCTCGACCCCGAGCGGCTTCCGGAGGCCGTCACCTTCGCCCGCCGTGCGGTGTGCGGACTCCTGTCGGCCCGCCCGGGGCTCGTGCACCGTCTGCCCACCAGTGAGGCCGGCCGCGGTGGTCCATGGCCGTCGCCCCGCAGCTGGGAGATGACCCTGCGCCTGATCGCCTTCGCCACCGCGGCCGACACCTCCCGGGAGGTCCTGTCGATGCTGGTCAGAGGCGCCGTGGGCGACGGCCCAGGACTGGAGCTGCTGGCCGGTCTGGACCGGATGGACCTCCCGGACCCCGAGGTGCTGCTCGCCGATCCGGCAACCGCCGTCCTGCCCGAGCGCGGCGACCTACGCCAAGCCGTTCTGGACGCCGTGGTGGAGGCGGTACGCCGCCGCCCGGAGCGGTCCCGCTGGGACGCGGCCTGGACACTGCTGGTCCGGGCCCTGGAGACAGGTGCCCCGGACCTGGTGGTCGTCCCCGCGTCCACCCTCGCCCGACTGCGTCAGGAAGACTGGGACGTGCCCGCGTCCATCGAGCAGCTCGCCGGTGCGGTGTCCCTGTCCCGCCGAGCCGACCGGACGGCGGCCCGGGTCGCAGCGGTCGCGGGGACCAGCCGGTGAGCACCGACCACGCCGGGACGCTCGACCGGGACAAGCTCTTCACCGCCCGGCTGCACGCCGCCCGGGTCCGGCCCTACCTGGCGACGGCGCTGTTCGCCCTGCACGTGGTCGAGTCCCGGCGGGTGCCGACAATGGCCGTGGACCCACACTGGCGGTGCTACGCATCGCCCGCGTTCGTCGACCGAACACCCGTGGAGGAACTCGCCGGAGTCTGGGTTCACGAGGTCTCGCACCTGCTCCGCGACCACCACGGGCGCGGCGACCGGGTCGCCCGGGAACGCGGGCTGACCGGGCTGGGGGAGCGGCTGCGGATGAACATCGCTGCGGACTTCGAGATCAACGATGACGTCTTCGGCGACGGGCTGGCCCGCCCGGAAGGCGCGGTCGAGCCGAGCGCGCTGCTGCTGCCGGAGGGACAACTGATGGAGGACTACCTGCGGCAGTTCCGGCTCGGCCCGCGTATCCAGCACCTGGCATGGCTGGACTGCGGCAGCGGCGCCGACGGGCTGCAGCGGCAATGGGACCTCGGACCCGACGGCGCGCACGCGCTCAGCCCGCAGGAACGGGACGCGGTGCGGTTCCGGGTGGCCGAGGGCATCACCGGCCGACCGGGGAACGTCCCTCAGGGCTGGCGGCGGTGGGCGGAACAGGCATTCCATCCACCACAGCCGTGGCGGGAACTACTCGGAGCGGCTGTCCGCTCGGCGGTCGCCGCACCCGGCCTGGGGGAGGACTACTCCTACGGCCGGCCGTCGCGACGCTCCGCCGGAATACCTGGGGTTGTCCTTCCGGCGCTGCGACGCCGACCCCCGCGGGTCTGCGTCATCATCGACACCTCCGGCTCGGTCAGCGACGCCGAACTCGGCAGCGCCCTGCTCGAGGTCGCCGCGATCGCCCGGGCTGTGGGCGGCCGCCGCGACCTGGTCACCGTCCTTCCCTGCGACGCAGCGGCCCACGTCATCCGCCCTCTATGCGGAGCTGCGAGCATTCCATTGATCGGAGGAGGGGGTACGGATCTGCGCACGGGCTTCGCTCGCGCGCTTCGGCAGAGTCCACGCCCGGACGTCATCGTTGCGCTGACCGACGGACAAACGCCCTGGCCGGCCTCACGGCCGCCCTCCCGAACCGTCGTAGGGCTGTTCCACCGCGCCGGCCGGTGCAATGAGGACGACCCTGACTATCGGCCGGACTCCCCACCCGAGTGGGCGCGCGTGGTCATCATCGGATCCGCTCTCACCGCACGGTGAATCTCAGCCCACGCCCGCAGATCGGCGGCGGGCTCCCTCGACGGCGCGGAAGCCCTGGGCGGGCCGGAGCTCGGTCGAACCTCGGAACTGTTGGCGCTGCGCGGCCAGGGAATCCCCCCGCACCTCCACCGGAGGCGGAAACCGGCTGGTTCACGCCGTGGGCCAGCCGGTACTGTTCGCCCGCCAGGAAGGAGTGCCGCGATGGCCGAGACGACGATTCTGTGGCGGCCGACCGGTCCCGAGGAGTTGGACCTCGTGCGCGCCTCCGGCTGGACGGCGTGGCCGCCGCGGCTGCCCGACCAGCCGATCTTCTACCCGGTCCTCAATGAGCAGTACGCGATCATGATTGCCCGGGACTGGAACGTGCCCGCCTCCGGCGTCGGCTACGTCACCCGGTTCCAGGTCGACCGCGCGTTCGCCTCCCGCTACCCGGTCCGGCAGGCTGGCGGCCGCGACATCCTCGAGCTGTGGGTTCCAGCCGAGGAACTCGACGAGTTCAACCGGCACATTGTTGGGCCGATTGAGGTGGTTCACGAGTTCCGGCCAGGCAGCTGAAGGGGACTTCGTGACAGTGGACGAGGGTGAGATCCTGAGTGCGGCCGCAGGAAGCTTCGCCGATTTCTCGGTGGAGAAGCAGGCATCCTGGTGCGCCGACTATTACCGCGTCTGATTCGAGTGCGAGCAACGAATGGCGACGAGGGCGTACCGCGAGTTGAGCGGCGACGAGGCGGCGGTCTGGGACCGGCGACTACTACATCTACCTCGCCGAGGACTTCCGGTTCGGTACCTTCGGCCACCCGTGGGAGCTGTCGCTCTGCGTGTTCGGCGGCGACCTGCTGGACCTGGTAGAAGCAGATCTGCATACGGTCCTCGGCCAGGTCATGCGTCGTAACGGTCGGCAGGTGCCGGTATGAGCCAGTTCATCGCTGATCGGCGCAGGGGTGTCGGAGAAGCGGGCCTGGCGGAATATGGGGAGGTCAGGTGAGGTGGCTCCGGTCGGACGAGATGTGGCACAGTCCGGTGATGTCCGTGCCCACCATCCTTCTCGCCGAGGATGATCCCGCCATCCGCCGCGCCGTCGAGCAGTCCCTGTTGCTCGAGGGCTACCACGTCGTCGCCACGGGTGACGGCCTCGAGGCGATTGCCGCGGTCCGGCGGGACAACCCGGACTTACTCGTCCTGGATGTGATGATGCCCGGCCTGGACGGCCTCACGGTCTGCCGGGTCCTGCGGGCACAGGGCGACTGGACCCCGATCCTCGTGCTCACCGCACGAACCCAGGTCTCCGACCGTGTCGCTGGGCTCGACGCCGGCGCGGACGACTACCTCGTCAAGCCCTTCGAGCCGGAGGAACTCCTGGCCAGGCTGCGCGCCCTGCTGCGCCGGGCGGCCCCGAGCATCGGCCCAGACCGCTCTGCCAGCGACGAACTGGCGGCAGCCGGGGTGCGGCTCGACCTGGCGGCGCGCCGAGCATGGCGGGGTGGTGAGGAGGTCATCCTGTCGCGGACGGAGTTCGACCTGCTCGAACTACTGATACGTAACTGCGGGGTGGTGCTGGACCGCACCACGATTCACGACCGCATCTGGGGCTACGACTTTGGCACTGGTTCGAAGAACCTGAGCGTCTTCATCAGCTACCTGCGGCGCAAGCTGGCCCGCCCGGGCGCACCTGAGATCATTCACACGGTCCGGGGAGTCGGGTACACGCTCCGCGAATCATGACTCTGCGCGACATGATCCGACCCAGCTTGCGACTGACCTTCTCTCTGCTGTTCGCCACGGTCGCGGCGCTGGTCGCCGTCGGTGTCGGCGCGCTGAGCTACGGTCAGGCGTCCGGGTTGATCTGGCAGGAGACCGACGACGACTTCGACCGGGCGGCGGAGGCCGTGGCGGAGCTGACGATCGACGCCGGTGACCTGACGCCGGAGGACTTGGTCGAGCTGGACGACGACCTCGGCGTTGATCTCGGTGACGTCCTCGCTGGATCCGACACGCTCATCGGCCAGATCCTCGGACCCGAAGGGCAGGTCGTTGACGAGGGCTACCCCCAGCCGCTTCCGGTGTCGGGCGGGGACCGGGCGGTGGCCGCGGCCGAAGATCCGGGGGGCACCCGGAGCAGCGAAGCACAGCTGGACCACACCCGGGTACGAATTGTCACGGTCGCGCTCGGCGGAGGGCGCGGAGCTATCCAGGTGGCACAACAGCTCAGCGAGGTGGACTCGCTACTCACGAGCCTTAGGACCAGAATCACCGCGGTCGGCGTCGCGATCTCGCTGGCGGCCGGGGTGTGTGGCTGGTTCGTGACGACTCGGGTGACCCGTGGCCTTGTTCGACTGACCAGGGTGGCGGAGGAGGTTACCGTCACCGGGCGGCTGGATCTTCCCGTGCCTGCGGGCGGGCGAGACGAGGTCGGCCGCCTCGGCACGGCCTTTGACCGGATGCTGGGCCAGCTCGCCCGGTCCAGGGATGCCCAGCAACGACTGGTGCAGGAGGCAGGCCATGAGCTACGCACTCCACTGACCAGCATGCGGACCAACATCGCCCTGCTGCACCGGTTCGACGAACTGCCCCTGGCCGCCCGCGGTCCACTGCTGACCGACCTCACGATGGAGTCCAGGGAGTTGATCAAGCTGGTCAACGAGCTGGTGGAGCTTGCGACGGACACCCGAGAACTGGAGGCGACCGAACCCGTTGAGCTCGCGGAGCTCGCGGGAAGGGTTGCCCAGCGCTTCCGCACCCGATCCAGCCGGGAGATCACGACGCAGGACGACGCTACCGTCGTCACCGGCCGGCCACAGGCCCTGGAACGAGCCCTTACCAACCTGGTCGAGAACGCGACCAAGTTCGATTCCTCCGGGGCCCCGGTGGAGATCGTGATCCACCGGGGCCGGGTCGAGGTGAGGGACCGTGGACCCGGGATACCAGACCTACCCGAAGGGCGGCTCTTCGACCGGTTCTACCGGGCTCCCGAGGCCCAGGGCATGCGAGGCTCGGGGCTGGGCCTGGCGATTGTCCGGGATGTGGTGACCGCTCACGGCGGGACGGTGTTCGCGCACAACCGTGACGGTGGGGGCGCCACGATCGGCTTCGAGCTACCGGAGCGCTGAACCGATCAGGTGCGCTCACGAGCCCAACCTCGGCCCTGACGATGTGTGGGCCCACATGTGGCCCCTCTGCGTCGTCGGCCTGCGGACCTTCACGCACGCGCCGGGGACCGTTTCCTGCCCCCGCCCAGCAGCGAGGGACGTCTGCGGGCAGCAAGGTCCTCGACCCAACCGAACACCCCCGCCGCGGCCAGGACCAGCGAGAACTCCACGCAGAGCATGGCCACCAACTCCGGCATGGGCCATCCGGCGAATGTGCCGTCCTCACTCAGCCACCACACCAGAGGCAGCAACGGGTAGTGCCAGAGGTAGATGGTCACCGCCCGGGAGTTCATCCGTTCGGTCAGTACACGGAGCGGGGCGACCCGGTCGATCAGACCGGCACCCGGCCGGAAGCGCAGCAACACCAAGGCGAACGCGAGTGACAGCAGCGTATTCAACACCAGGCTGTCATAGAGGCTGAGCGAGCTGAATTCGACATCTTGCTCGGCCCGGTAGGTCCACCACAAACCTACGGCTGTCAGCCCGGCAGCCAAAAGCATGGTGGCCCAGCCACTGATGCGGGACAACAGACCGTCGTGGTGGGCGAATCCCAGAAGCCAGCAGGCCAGGTAGACGACGAAGCTGCTCAACAGCCCTTCCGAGCCGGTCAGCATCGAGCTCAGGATCCCCTCACCCTCGACGGCTGACAGGTCGAGGGCAACCACCCCGCACACCGCCACAGCCAGCGCCGCCCAGGGACTCAGGCGGAAGATACGCAGTAGCAGGGGCGAGAGCAGCACGAACCACAGGTACGCGCGCAGGTACCACAGCACGCCGGTGAAACCGCCACCCAGCTCGGACTCACCGGCGGGTGGGTCACCCACCGGCAGGAGCCAGAAGAGGTACTGCCACGTTGGGCGGAACGGCTCATCCGACCCGTGTGCCTCCCACCACATCAACGGTAGGGCGACCGCCGCCACCATCCACAGCGGGGGCAGTAGCCGACGCATCCTGCCCCGAATGACGGTCGTGACTCCCTTCCGGCGGTCGAGAGACGCCGCCATCATCGCTCCACCGAGCGTGAACATGATGCCCATGGATGGAAAGGCCAACGTCATCCAGGGTGCCCCGGCGGTGTGTAGCACCACCACGCGAAGAATGGCGACAGACCGCAGGAGGTCAAGGTAGCGGTCTCGTCCCACCGCTGGCAGGGTCGAGGAGGTGGCACCGTTTGCCCCCTCATCGCCGGTCGATGGAACGGCGTTTCTCCTGGTGTTGAGCAACAGACGTCTTCCTCACTCGGTGAATCCACAAAGGTGGTGACGCACCGCCGGACACGGTGAGTTGGAGGTGCGCAGCTTTGGCAGGCCTCACGATGGCAGGGCAAGGTGAAAGCACGTCTGGAAAAGGGCAAGAAGCAGTCAAGAACCGGCCAGCGCCTCGGCGTCGGCCACCGCGCCTTTTACCAGTGGCTGCGCGCCGGCCGGCAGCGTGCCACTGAGCGGGAACGCCACAGCCAGGCACGGGTCGAGGTCACCATCACGACCGCACCCAACCGGCTGTGGGTCACCGACCTCCTACCTGCGCACCTGGGAAGGGTTCCGCTACCTCGCCGTCGTGGTCGACGCCTACCCCGGCGAGGTGTCGGGTGGGCGATGGCCGATCACCTGGGCACCCGGCCGGTCAGGAGGCGACGCCGGCGGTGCGCGGGGCGCCGGTGGTAGGTGCGGGCGCGCCGCGGTCCTCGGCGCGCAGTACCCGGCGTAGCACCTTGCCGGTGGGATTGCGCGGGAGCCTATCGACGAATCGGTATCCCACAGGCACCTTGTAGTCCGCGATCCGGCCGCGGAGGAACAGCATCAACTGGCGCGGCGATACCTGCGCGCCGGGGGCCAGCACGACGGCCGCGTGAACCACTTCGCCCCAGCGCGGGTGCGGTACGCCGTAGACGGCCACGTCGGCGACGTCGGGGTGGGTCCGGATCACGTTCTCCACCTCGACCGGGTAAATGTTCTGCCCGGCCACGACGATCGTGTCGTTGATCCGGTCCCGCAGGTACAGGTAGCCGTCGTCGTCGAGGTAGCCACTGTCACCCATACGCAGCCAGCCGTCCACCTTCATCGCGGCGGTCTCGTCCGGCCGGTTGGCGTACTCGATGAACTCGGCCGGGGTGCGTACGCAGATCCGGCCTGGCTGCCCGGGCGGCAGCTCAACACCGGTCTCATCGATGATACGCAGATCATTGCCGGGACAGATCCGCCCCGCCGAGCCGAGCTTGGGGTGACAGGGGGTGTGTTCGTCGGCGCGTAGGCAGGTGATGAAGCTGCCCGTTTCGGCGGCCGCGTACGCCTGCACCAGGTCGCAGTCGAACTCGTGCATGCAGCGTTCCTGCAGCTCCGGGGAGATCGGCGAACCACCGTAGACGATCTTGCGCAGGGATCGGAACCGATGCGGGTCGGCATCCGGCTCCGACAGCATTATCTGCAGCATGGCTGGCGCGGCCCACAGGGTGGTCACGGCATGGCGTTCGATCAACGCGCCCGCCTCGCCGGCCACGAACGACTGCATCACGATGCTGGTCGCGCCGACGTTCAGGCTGTGCATGAACCACGCGTAGCCGCCGGCGTGCAGGCCGGGAAAGGCGCTGAGACTGCGGTCCTCCGGCCGCCAGTCGATCCAGTCCACGCCGGCCCGCTGCATGTTGTCGATGAACGTGAAGAACGTACGGTGAGCCAGTATGACGCCCTTGGGTAGTCCGGTGGTGCCGCTGGTGTACATCTGCGCCACGGGGTCGTCGGTGCCCACATGTATTTCCAGGTCGTGCGTCGGGCAGTCAGCGAACCACCGCAGAAATCTGCCGTAGCGGTCTCCCGGCGCGTCCATGTCGACCATGTGTCGTAGCGCGGCCAGGTCCGCCCGCAGCGGCTCGATCAGCGACGCGAATTCGTGCTCGACGAAGAGGATCTCCGCCGTGGAGTCGCGTAGCACATGGTTGATTTCCGTCGTGGTCAGTCGCGGGTTGACCGGCACCAGCACCGCGCCGATCTTCGCGCATGCGATGGCAATCGTGTAGAAGTGGTGCGACTCGCGGCCGAGATAGGCGACGCGGGAGCCTCGGTCGAGGCCGTCACGTAGCAGAGCGTGCCCGACACGGTTGCTCTCAGCGTGCAGCTTCGCGTAGCTGACCCGGACGTCCTCAAAGAGGATCGCGTCCACGTCCGGCCGACGTCGGGCGTGCTCCGCGATGCGCGCGGCGATGGTGTGCTGGTGGGAGATCATGCCGCCCCTGCGCCCATCTCGTGTAGAACGTTGTCCCAGAGCACCCGGGTCATCGCAAGTGGTAGCGCGGTCGGCGCCGAGGCGGATTGCGGGAACATGTCGGGCAGCACGTCGGTCGTAAGGTAGTCGACTACCTGGGCGACCGTGCAACTATTGAATAGCACGGGACTGTGCAGATTCTCACCGAGCAGGTCGGAGAGGCGATGTTGGACCTCGCCGATGAGAACCGACGACATGCCGAGTGCAAACAGACTTTCGTACAATGGCATGGGTTCGTCGTCCGGAATAGAAAGTACCGCCCTGAACTGTTCCGCCACCATGGATTCCAGCTCGGCGCGGCGCTCGGAAATCGGCAGGTGCCTCAGTCGTTCGACGGCTGGAGCGCGTGTGGTGGTCATTCATTTCCTCCCCATCATGAACGACAACGAACTGCGCAGTGGTCCTCACTCCCAGTGGGTTGTAGGGGTTCTCATCCCAGTTAATTATTAGATCAGTTGATCTTTACGTCGCGCTGACCCGCCGCTGATCCGGCCCGATACGCTTGAGTAGCGCAAATGACCTTGGATTGCTCTCGGAGTTGAGAGGATTGGTCCACGGCCGGGCAACATCGCCGAGACAGTCCGCAGTTCGAGCCCCGGCCTGTGTAGATGGTCGTCAAGACTGGTTGCGGTGGACCGATCGCGGCTGTGGCCCGTGATCCGAAGGTCCCACGAAGCCATCTGGCAGGCCGGGCGGGTCAGCGGGCTGATTGCGGCGCCCGGGGCAGGAGTTGGACCAAGGTTGCCACCAGGACCCCGACCACCGCGATGAACACGAGGCTGGCACTGAAGGCGTCCCGGAACGGATCGCCGCTGGCGCGCGACAGCGTTCCGTAGAAGATGATGCCGATGATCGCAACACCGAAGGCGTTGCCGGCCCAGATTCCGGTACTCAGCACGCCGGAGGCTGCGCCGGCGTGCTGCGGGTCGATGCGCGACAGCACCGTCGCCGCGAGCGGCGCCACGGCCAGCCCCTGTCCGGCACCGTCGATAACCAGTGCGGGGGCCAGCCACCAGATGCTGCCTTCACCCGCCGGCCCGGCCAGCGCCGCGATCATCGACACCGCAGCGGTGGTACGCAGCAGAGCGCCAAGGGCGATCACCTGACGCCCGAGCCGCATCGCCACCCGCTGCGCGATCAACGACGTGGCCATGTAGCCGCCGCCGATGGCGATGAACAGGACGCCCGCCTGCAGCGCGCTGAATCCTCGGCCGTTCTGCACGTAGACGGCGAAGACGAGGAAGAACGACGCCTGCCCGAAATAGAAGAACAACTGGGTGAGCAGTCCAGCGGAGAACGCCCGGTCGTGAAACAGCCCCGGGTGCACCAACGGCGCGGCGCGGCGCCGGGCCACGGCCCGCTCCCGGACCATGAAGGCGGCGAAGAGCATCAGCGCGGCAGCCAGGCACAACCACGCCCAGAGCGGCCAGCCGCGCTCGCGGCCCTCGATCAACGGCAGCACCATCGCGCCCATCGCCAGCGAGATCAGGATCATGCCGGGAAGGTCGAGCACCGGCCGGCCGGTGGCGCGTGACTCGGGCACCCGACGCGGCACCAGAACCAGCGCCACGACCCCGATCGGCACATTGATCAGGAACACGCTGCGCCAGCCGAGCCCCATCGGGTCGGCCCAGATCAGCACACCACCGATGAGCTGGCCGAAGACCGCCGCGATGCCCATCGTGAAGCCGTACGCGGTGAACGCGCGGGCGCGCGGTGCGCCGGTGAGCGTCGCGCTGATGATGCTGAGCACCTGCGGCGTCATGATGGCGGCGGCGAGCCCTTGCGCGAGCCGGCCGGCAATCAGGGATTCGGCGTTCGGCGCCACCCCACACACCGCCGACGCGACAGTGAACAACAGGATGCCCGCGCTGAACATGCGGCGGCGGCCGAAAGTGTCACCAAGGCGGCCACCGACGATCAGCAGACCGGCGTATCCAAGGGCGTAGGCGGCGATGGTCAACTGCACGGTCGCCGACGTGGCGGAAAGATCCCGCTGAATCGACGGTACGGCGACGCTGACGATAAAGAAGTCGAGAACGCTGAGGAATATGCCGATCATCAGCACGAAGACCAGGCCTGGTTGATCGGCTGGCCCCGAGGCAGGGGCATCCGTGCGCGGAGCCGGTGGTGTCGTGCCGCCACTGGCGTCGACCGGGCGTGCGTGAGTCGCCATCACTACTCCTGGAAAGGTGCCATCACCGGCCGTCCTGATTCTCTGCGACGGAGATGGCGGCGGGCAATGACCTCAGAGGCCGTGCTGGGAAATGAGCGAGACGGCGCAGCGGAACCGCTCGCTGGTGTCCCGGGGCCCGGCGCCGACGACGGCACCGTCGGGCTCGGCGCCGACTAGGGACCGCGGGGCTCGGCGCCGACTACGGGACCGCCGGGGTCGACGCCGATTCCACACGACCCACTCGTCAGACCGACGGCTTCTTCATCGCAAACTGATAGTCCACCCGGATGCGACCCGACTCGTCCAGGACGACGAAGTCCTCGCCGAAGGTGTCCACCTCTCCGGTTGCGCTGGAAACCATCACCCAACGGAAGCGCATCCCGCCGTGGTGGCCGTACGCGTCGTTCTGGTAGCGGAAGCAGAAGCCCTTGCCGTAGTACTCGTCATGGGCCCGCCCCACCACGAACGGCATCATTCCGCGTCCGGAGACGACGAACAGCCGGTTGTAGTAGGTGCAGTCCTCCGCCCACAGCTCCTCGACCAGCTTCTTACGTGTCTCGGGGTCGGGCTCGTTCCAGGAGGCGATGTAGCGCTCAGCGATGTCGTTGTAGTCGAAGTTGTCTGCCATCGTGCTGCTCCCTCGGATCGGCCGGCTCAGATCGCCGGTGGGCGGAGACCGAACTGGTAGTCCGCGACGATTCGCCCGGAGCCGTCGAGGATCAGGAACTCCTCGCCGAACGTGTCGACCTCCCCGGTGGACCGGACGGCGAGGACCCAGCCGAACTTCACCCCACCGTGGTGGCCGTACGCGTCGTTGCGGGACTTGAACGTGAACCCCTTGGCGGTGTGCTCGCGGTACGCGGTGGAGATGGCCGCCTCCACCATGTCTCGCCCCTGGCAGACGAAGAGCCGGTTGTAGTAGGTCCCGTCCTCCGCCCACAGCTCGTCGATCATCTTGCGGCGGACGTCGGGCTCCGGCTCGTTCCAGGTGGCGATGTACCGGTCAACGAGTGCGTTGAGGCTTCTCTGCGACATGATCGCTCCGTTCTGGCGGGTCACGGCCCGCCGGTTAGTGACCGGGTATCGAGGTACACGCCGCGAGCCGGCGCAGGTGCCGGGTCAAGTCGGTGACGATCGGCAGCGCCGCGGCGTAGATGAAGAAGTGGCCGCCGGGGAACGCCGAATTGCCGAGGTATTCGGGGCTGCGGCCGTTCCAGGACTCCGGGGCGTCGGCGGTCAGAAGCGGGTCGTCGCGCCCCGTGTAGCTGACTACGGGGCACGGCACCGGGGCGCCGTCGTCGACGTACCGGGCACAAGCAGTGAGGTCGGCCCGGGTGGGCGGTATCGTCAGCTCCAGCAGCTCCGGGTCCTGGTAGATCACCGGTGGCAGCGAGCCGAGACCCACGATCCAGGACACCAGCTCGGGCTGGGGGAGTTGCACCTGCTCGAGGGTCGGCATCGAGAACCCCTCCGGGGTCCATCCGGCCGAGGCGACCAGTATCGGCGGCGTTCCGTACTCGGCGGCGAGCAACACCGCCACCCGGTACGCCAGCAGCCCACCCATCGAGTGCCCGAACAGCGCGAAGGGCCGCCCGTCCAGCTCTGCGGCGATCGCCTCGCCGAGCGCCTCTGTCATTGGGCCGAGGTCGGTCACCAGCGGCTCGTCGCGGCGGTCGAGCCGGCCGGGCGGCTGTACGGCCTGCGCCGCGATGTCCGCCGGGAACAGCGGCAGCCAGTCGCGAAACACTCCGGCGTTGCCGCCCGCATAGGGCAGGAGGAACAACCGCACGGCAGCGTCGGCGGGCACCTCGTCGGGTTGGAACCAGCGGTTAACTATCGCGCGACGCTGGACCATCGGACCTCCTTCGTCGTCGCGGAAGCCGCGACCAGGCCTCGGTCGTGCCGGGTGCCGTGTCCCGTCGTGCTGCGGCGGGACGCGGCACCGCGGCTCAGGCGGTGGTTTCGGTAGTGAGCAACCCGTCGACGTACTCCGCTAGCGCCTCAGCCGTGGGGTACTGCAGTGCCACGGACGCCGGCAGCGGCACCCCGAACGCGGACTCCAAGGCGTTCTTCAGCTCGACGCCGACCAGCGAGTCCAGACCCAGCCGGACGAACTCGACAGTGGAATCGACGGCGTCGACGTCGTCGAAGTGCAGCACGGCGGCCACCTTCGCCCGCACGTACTGGTCGATGCTCGCCCGGCGTTGCTCGCTCGGGGCGGCCAGCAGCGCGGCCACGTCGAGCCCGACGGCGGCAGCGTCACCGGTGTCGTCGCGCAGCCGCTGGTAGAGGGCGTTGGCGACCGGCTTGGCGGCGATGAACCGGTCCCAGTCGCACTCGCCGACGACGGCTTGCCCGGTCGGCGTACGCAGTAGCTGGCGCAGCGCCCGCATGCCGACGGCCGGTGTGGTCAACACGATGCCTTCGTCGGACCACCGCTTGATCAGCTGATCGGAGAGGCGGGCCGACATGCCGACCTCACCCCACGGTCCCCAGTTGACGGTAAACGCGCCCTGCCCGGCGGCGAAGCGGCGCAGCAGCAGGTCGTCGAGGAACGCGTTGGCCGCCGAGTAGTTGAGCTGCCCCGGCGTGCCGACAATCGGCGCCGCCGACGAGTACCCGATCAGGAAGGCCAGCTCGGGCAGGTCCCGGGCCGCCTGGTGCAGCAGCCAGGTGCCGTACACCTTGGGGCGGAACACCTCGTCGATCGACTCCCAGGTCTGGGCAGCGACCGGCGCGTCCCGCAGCATGCCCGCCGAGTGCACGATGCCGCCGATCGGGTGTGGCCGGCGACCGATCTCGGCCAGGATCCGGGTCAGGTCGGCCGGCTCGGCCACGTCCCCGCGGTGCACGGTCACCTCGGCGGTGGCGCGCAGCCGCTCGACCAACTCCACCACGTCCGGCGCGGGGGCGCCGCTGCGCCCGATCAGGGCGATGTGTCGGGCCCCGGCGGCGACCAGTTCGTTGGCAGTCACCAGACCGAGGGCACCGAGCCCACCGGTGACCACGTACGTGCGGTCGGGTCGGATCGGAATCTCCGGCCGGGCCGGCTCCGGCGCGAAGTCGACGACCAGCTTGCCGATGTTCTGACCCCGGCTGAGCACCCCGAACGCCTCTTCCAGCTCATCGAGGGTGTAGGTGGTGGTGCGAATCGGGCTCAGTACCCCTGCGGCGAGCCGATCGGCGATGATCCGCAGCGTCTCGCCGGTGACCCGGACAGCGTCGTCCCACGGCAGCTCGCTGAGGTCGAAGTTGTGGTAGCGGAGGTCGGGACGCACCTCGCCAGCCTGTTCGGGGGTCCAGGCACCGACCTTGCCCATCTCGATGAACCGGCCGCCCGGTGCCAGGCAGGACATGCTGACCGGGATGTAGTCCTTGTTCAGGCTGTTGAGCACGATGTTCACGCCGGCGCCGTCGGTGACCCGCATCAGCTCGTCGGCGAAGTCCAACGTGCGCGAGTTCATCACATGCCGGACACCCTGCGCGGTCAGCACCTGCCACTTGTGCGGGCTGGCGGTGGCGTACACCTCCGCGCCGGCTGCCTTGGCAAGTTGGACGGCTGCCTGGCCCACCCCGCCGGCGGCGGCGTGGATCAGGACCCGGTCGCCGGCCTTGATGTCGGCGAGCGTGTGCAGAGCGTAGTGGGCGGTCACGTACACCGCTGCCACGCCGGCCGCCTCGAGCATGCTCAGGTTGGGCGGCTTCCGCACCGCGACCGCCGACGGCACCACGATCCGGCGCTGCATGCAGCCGAGGTAGTTGACGATCACCTCGTCGCCGACCTGGTGGGTGGCGTCGGGGCCGGCGGCCACGACTGTGCCGGCTGCCTCGAAGCCGAGTGGCTGTTCGCCGTAGGCGCGTAGCATCCCCAGCGCGTTCAACACGTCCTTGAAGTTCAGGCCGGCGGCGCGTACCAGAACCTCGACCTGGTCGCCTTCAGGGGCGACAACCGGCGCCGGGATGACCCGCAGGTTGCCGAACTGCCCGTACTCGCGAATGGTGACGGCCGCGTTCTCCTCGGGGTCCGCGCCCGTGCTCAGCGGCAGCGGGAGCAACCGGCGTACGTGTCGGTGCCCGTCGCGGTACGCCACCTGGAACTCGCCGCCGACCGAGGCCGCGATCTCCTCGAGTAGCTGCCGGTAGCCGGCCCTGTCGCCGGGCAAGTCCACCAGGGTGGTCCGGTACGAGGGGTGCTCGTTGAGCAGCGTGTGCCCGGCTCCCCACAGGCTCGCGGCCGCGACTGGCCGGTCATCAGTGGCGGCGTCCCCGGGCAGCAGTTGGGCCCCCTCGGTGACCAGCCACAACCGCTGCTGCCGGCCGAAGCCGGCGTCGCCGAGCGATCGGATCAGGTCGAGCAGTGCGGTGTAGTTCGCCTCGCACTCCGCACGCAGGGACGCGACGGCTGCGTCGCCGGTCGGGGTGCCGGTTTGCCCGGCCGGCGCCCAGAACCAGCACACGTCGGTGATCCCGCCGGCGGACACCATCCCGGCGGCCTCGGCGGCGTCGGCTGCGGTTACCACGCGAGCCGACTCCACCGCCTGCTCGCCCAGCCCGGACGCCACCGGTCCCGGCGCACCGACCAGTAGCACAGTGTGGGGCTGCGGCGCCACGGTCGGTGGCAGGGACCGCTTCAGCCACCGCTGCTGGTGGGCGATGCCGCGCCGCCGGCTGCCGGCGGCGTTTTGCACCCGCTTCATACCGAGGCCGCGCAGCTCGAACACCGGCTGGTCAGCCTCCAGCGCCAGCAGGTCGATCGAGCGGTCCAGGCCGGCCGCCGGGGCGGGATCGATGCGCATCAGCACCCGCAGCGCGTCGGCCTTAGGCTTCTTGAACATGACGAACGCCGCGTAGCTCACCGGCAGGTAGCTGTTGCCGTCGTCGCCAATCGCGGCGTACGCGTGGGTGGCACTGTCAGTCAGGTATGGCGGCACGTGCTCCACCGCGCCGGCCCGAACGCCGCGCACCTCGCCGACGGCGAGGTCGGTGCCGTGCCGGGCAGCCTTCTGGGTGCGGCGGAACCTGGGCCCGTATTCCAAACCGGCGGCGGCGTAGGCGGCGTAGACGGCGTCCTCGCCGAGCACCTCGTCGGGCTCGCCGACGGCGGCTGCCAGCTCCCGCAGCGCCGCGCCGGTCTCCGTCGGCGCGTGCGACGGATGCCGGGCGATGCCGGCCCGCACATGCACCCGTTCAACGCCGTCGGCGTGGCTGGTGATCTCGGCGCTGTGGTCCTCGCCGTCCTCGGTCGCCGGACGGAAGCGGATCCGCACCTGCACCGGTTCGTCGCCCAAGAACAGCGGCTCCGCGATCTGCACGTCGCGAATCTCGTGCCCGGTCTGGCCGAGGACCGCGTCCTGCAGCGCGAGCAGCACCTCCAGGTAGCCGGTGCCGGGAAACACCACGCGACCCATCACCACGTGATCGGCAAGGTAGCCCGGCGACGTGGCACTCCACCGGGCCCGGAACTCGCGCATCCCGTCGCCGCCCTCGGTCTCGGCGCCGAGTAACGGGTGATGAACGGTTCCGTCACCGGAAGCGCCGCCAAGGCCGTGCCGCGGTCCCTTGATCGGTAGCCAGTACCGCTTGCGGTCGAACGGGTACGTCGGCAGGTCGATCTTGCCTCGTTCCCTGCCGGCGTGGAACCCGGTCCACGAGATGGTGGCGCCGGCCCGGTAGAGCGCGGCCACCGACTCGCGGATGACGTCACCGTGCTCGTCGCGGCGATCCAGGCTGGCCAACCACCGGTGGTGCTCCGGCGTCAGGCACTGTCGGGCGAGACCCATCAAGGCGTTGGACGGACCGATCTCGACGAAGTTGTGGTTGCCCCGCCGCTCGACACTGCGCATGCCGGCCAGGAAGTTGACCGGCTCGCCGATGTGCCGCACCCAGTACTCGGGGTCGACCAGCTCGCTGAGACGGGCCGGCTTGCCGGTCAGATTCGACACGACCGTCATGCTCGGCTCGTGGAACTCGATGTCGGTCAGCGCCGCGCGAAACTCGTCAAACACCTCACGCATCAACGGCGAGTGGAAGGCATGCGAGACGGCGAGGGTGGTGACCTTGCGGCTCTGCGCGGTCAGCGCAGCCGTCACCTCGGCGAGTGCGTCCGCGGCGCCGGAGATGACTGTCTGGCTCGGCGAGTTGATACTGGCGACCGCCAGATCGTCGTGGCCGGCCAGCAGGTCGGTCAGCTCCTCGGCGGCGCAGTTCACCGCAGCCATGCCGCCCGGCGCGGCGACCGCCTGCATCAGCCGGCCACGGGCGGCGACCAGACGCACCGCGTCCGGCAGGCTGAACAGGCCGGCGACCGAGGCCGCCGCCACCTCGCCAATGCTGTGTCCGATGAGCACGTTGGGCCGGATTCCCCACGACAACCACAGCTGCGCGAGCGTGTACTCCAGGCTGAAGAGCGCGGCCTGCGTGTAGCGGGTCTGCTGTAGGTCCTCGGCGCTGCTCTCCGGTCCGAACATCAGCCCGACGACCGAGCGGCCGAGTTCGGGGGCGAAGAGCCGGTCGCACGCGTCAAGGTGCTCGCGGAAGACCGGGAACTGCCGGTAGAGCGCCTTCCCCATTCCCGGGTACTGCGAGCCCTGCCCGGTGAAGAGGAACGCCACCTTGCGGATCTTCTCGGTGGGGGTGGCCTTGCCGGTCCGCTCGATCTGCTTCGCGAGGAACGCGTCGAGCTGTTCGCGGTCGCGCACAACTCCGGCGGCCCGCAGCGGGAAGTGGGAGCGGCCCACGGCCGCGGTGTAGCAGAGCTCGTCGAGGCGCGTCTCGGGATGCGCGGCGAGGTGCTCCCGGTACCGGCCCAGCAGCTGCGTCAGCGACTGACGGCTCTTGGCCGAGACCACAACGACGTGGTTGCCGGGCAGCTCCACCGGAGGTTCGACGGTGACCGGCGGTGCCTCCTCCAGCACCGCGCTGGCGATGGCACCGCCGAAGCCGAAGCTGTTGACCAGCGCCCGCCTAACCGGGGCCTGCCAGGGGCCGCCCTCGGTCGGGACGTGCACCGGGATCCGGTCCCACGGGATGCGCCCTGAGGGCTTGGTCATGTTGAGATGGGGGAAGAAGCTCTTCTCCCGCATCTGCAGCACGCTCTTGACCACGCCGCCGATACCGGCGACCGGTTCCATGTGCCCGACATTGGTCTTCACCGACGACACCACCAGCGGCGCGTCCTTGGTGTGATGTGCGCCGAAGACGTCGGTGATGGCGCCCATCTCGATCGGATCGCCGAGCGCGGTGCCGGTGCCATGGGCCTCCACGTATTGGATGTCGCCCGGCGTCAACCCGGCGTTGCGCAGCGCGGCGCGCATCACGGCCTCCTGCGCGTTGCCGTTGGGCACGGTCAGGCCGGCGCTCTCGCCGTCCTGACCGATGGCGGTGCTGCGGATGAGCGCAAGGATGGGATCACCGTCGCGCTGCGCGTCGGACAGCCGCTTGAGCACCAGCGCGCCGCAGCCCTCGGCACGCACGTACCCGTCTGCGGAGTCGTCGAAGGTCTTGCACTGCCCGTCGGGGGCAAGCATGTTGCCGTGGGTGAACATCACCGGGATCTTGGGGTGGTGGATCGCGCAGACCGCTGCGGCCACCGCGATTGGGCACTCGCCACCACGCAGACCCTCCACGGCCAGGTGCAGGGCGGTCAGCGAGGACGCGCAGGCGGTGTCGGTGCTCAGGCTCGGCCCACGCCAGCCTAGGAAGTACGACAGCCGGCCGGCCATCGGGAAGAAGCTGATGCCGGCGGCCAGGTGCCCGTCGACCTCCTCGTAGGGCAGCGAGTCCAGCTCAAGGGCGTAGTCAAAGGAGCTAGCGCCGACGTAGACGCCGCCACTGCTGTGGCGCAGGGCGGCGGGATCGAGGTTGGCGCTCTCCAGCGCCTCCCAGGTAACCTCGAGCAGCATCCGCTGCTGGGGGTCGACGTACTGCGCCTCCAGCGGGGAGATCCCAAAGAACGGCGCGTCGAACTGATCGATCTGGTCGAGGAAGCCGAACCCCGCCGCCCGGATCTTGCCCTTGGCGTCAGGTCCATCGGACTGGAACGCCTCCACATCCCACCGTTCCTCAGGCACCGGGCGAATGCCGTTGCCGCCGTGGGTGAGGAACGCCGCGAACTGGTCCAGCGACTCGTTGCTGCCCGGGAACCGGATGCCGGCTCCGATGATGGCGATCGGCTCACGACGCGCGCCAGGATCGGCACCATGGTCCCGGACCGCCTCCGGCCGCGTGTCAGAATTGGTGGACACGGCGCCGCCTCCTTACCTTCTGTGCTATGTGGCCGACAGCCGCAGGATGTCGTCGGCTAGGTAGTTGACAAACTGCTCGAGGGTCGGCTGGTTGAACATAACGGTGGCGCTGATGGGGCAACCGAACAACATTTCGAGCTGTTCCTTCACATCGGCGATGATGAGCGACGTGCAGCCCAGGTCGAAGAAACTGATTTCCGCTGGAAACTCTTCGCCCTCCTCCATGAGAAGTTTGGTGCGGAACTGCTCCGCGACGATCACCTCGAGAGCTTCGCGGCGCTCGTGTCGAGGCAGCTCCCGCAACTCCAGCACCGTTTCCGGGGTCATTAAAGCTCTCCTATTTACCGGCTACACGCCCGCGTCGCCCCCGCCGCGGTGGTGGTCTATCAGCAAGTCAAGCAGTTGCCGCTGACCGCCGATTGACGACCGGCTGATAACGGCGCGAGGCCTCAATCAGTCGCGAATCAGTATCGGGTCAGCGGCGAATGCGAGGGTGGCACCAACCCCCGCGTCCGGTATTTCCGCCCTGAACGGGCGCAGACGACAGGCACTTCTGCCTTATCGCGGACGGGTGAATCGGTTGATCTATTGCCGGAGGGTGACGTGAGGATAACGCTGTTCGAGCAGGCGCCGTACCGCTATCTCCCGGCGGATTTCGAGGAGCGGTTCGACTCGGTCTGCGACACGCCGTACGCGCTGGTCGATCCCCACCGCATGTACGAGTCGATGCGTTCGTTCCTGGACGAGCTGATGGTCGGGGCCCGTTCCGGTTTCGACGCGCTCCTGGTCACAGAGCATGGCCAAAGCGCCTACGACGTGATGCCCAATCCCGACATCGTCGCCGGTGCACTGGCATACGCCACCGAGCTGGAGGGGCTCAATGTCGGGATCATGCCACTGGGCCGCACGTTGGGTAAAACCCACGAGCCGGTCCGGGTGGCCGAGGAGTATGCACAGCTCGACGTGGTGAGCGGTGGCCGGCTGATCGCGGGCTTTCCGGTCGGCCTCGGCTACGACGTGACGATCAACAACGGCGTGCCACCCATCGAGGCGCGGGGACGGTACGAGGAGAACCTAGACCTGGTGCTGCGTGCCTGGAGCGACCCGGCGCCGTTTCCGTGGAACGGCCGGTACAGCCGCTATCCCCAGGTCAACATATGGCCGCGGCCGTTGCAGTCGCGTCCGCCGCTGTGGGTCACCGGCATCGGCAACCCGCGCACCATGCAGATGACGCTCGACCGGGACTTCGGCTTCAACTACTTCGGCTTCTCCGGCGCCAAACTGACCGGCAAGCGCATCTTTCCCCGGTTCTGGGAGCTGGTCGAACGCTCCGGCCTCCCGGCTAACCCGTATCGGGTGGGCTTCCTACAGACCATCGCGGTAGCCGACACCGACGCCGCGGCGGACCGCCGGTACGCCGAGCACGCCGAGTACGCATTCCGCAAGGGCCTCGGCTCGATCCCTAGCCACCTGCTCGGTATCCCCGGCGGGATTGACATTCAGGGCCTGCGGGCGGTCTTCGCCGACCCCGGTGACGTCGGCATGTCGCGGCAGATGCGCGGGGCGTCCTACCGGGAGCTCGTTGCGGCCGGCGCGGTGATCGCCGGCAGCCCGGAGACCGTAGCGGAGCAGCTGTTCGCGTTCTGCCGGGAGCACCGGATCGGCAACCTGCACGCCATGCTCGGCTTCGGTTCGCTCCCCACCGAGCTGGTCCGCGACAACATCCAGCTGTTCGCGGAGGCGGTCGCGCCGCGACTTCGTCAGTTGTGGAGTGACACGGACTACGCCCACCACTGGTGGCCCGAGCGCCTGGGGGGCCGCCCAAGTGCGACGACCGCCGCGCCCGCCACTCAGTCAGACAACCGGAACGAGAGGACCGTCGCATGAGCACCAGCTTGCCTTCGGTACGCCGCGAGGCGGTCACCGTCCTCGGCGGACGGCTCACGGTCGAGGTGCAGATCGCCGGCACCGGTGCGCCCCTGGTCTACCTGCACCAGGCCGGTGGTTTCGGTTGGGATCCGCTGCTGCGGCACCTGACCGAGCGGTACACCGTGTACGTCCCGGAGTTCCCCGGAACCAGTCCCGACGACCCGCACGCCATCCGGCGGGTAGCGGACTGGTCGGACCTGGTGCTGGCCTACCAGGAGGTGATCGGGCAGCTCGGGTTGCAGCGCCCGGTACTGGTCGGTGCCTCGTTCGGCGGGATGCTCGCCGCTGACCTGGCCGCGCACTTCCCCGAACTGCCGGGCCGGGTGGTACTGCTGGCCCCACTCGGGTTGTGGCTCGACGACGCCCCCGTCGTCAACTGGAACGCCGTAGCCCCGGACAAGCTGCCGGCGCTGCTGTTTCACAACCTCTCCAGCGACCTGGTCAAGGCGGTTCTACAACTGCCCACCGATCCAGAGCAGATGCGCGCCAGGATGGTCGCCCGAATCTGGGCGTACGGTTGCAGCGGCAAGTTCGTGTGGCCGTTCCCAGAGCACGGTCTGCGCCGCCGGCTGCACCGGATCACCGCCCCCGTGCTGCTCATTTGGGGACGTCAGGACCGCATCGTTGACGTCCAGTACGCCAAGGAGTTCACCGCGGTGGTCGGCGACTGCACGACGGCCGTGCTGGAGGAGTGCGGACATTTGATCCAGCTCGACCAGCCGCAGCTCACCATGGCGACGCTGGACAACTTCCTCGCCTGAGGCGGGTATCGCGACGAGGCCTGACCCGCAGCGGCACCGGACCGGTGCGGGCCGCCCCGGGCGACCCTGGCCTACTCAAGGAGGTCTTCAACCGCACGGGCATTTGTCGCCTCCGGCTACGGGTGCAGGACTTCAGTCACGGTGGCCGCGATGCGTGCGGCGGTGTCGTCGACGTCCGTCGCTGTGGTCTGCCACGAGCTTACCGAGATTCGCATCGCGGCGAAGCCCTGCCACATCGTGCCGCCGAACCAACAATCGCCGGAGCTTTGCAGTCGCCGGATGACGGTACGGGTGATCTCATCGTCGTCACCGAAGCGCACCAGCACCTGATTGAGCGGGCCGTCGTTGAGGACCCGCACCCCCGGGACGTCGCGCAGTTGGTCGGCGAAGCGTCGGGCCAGTGCGCAGCACCGCTCGACCTGCTCGGCGACCCCGCTACGGCCGAGCGTGCGCAGCGTCGCCCAGACCGGCAGGCTGCGAGCCCGGCGGGAGAAGTCCGGCACCCAATCGATCGGATCGCGTTCACCAGGTGCGGGGTCCGGAAGGTAGCTAGGCCGGCCGCTGAGCATCGCCGCGCGATGGGCGTCCGGGTTCGCCACGAAGACCAGTCCGCAGTCGTACGGCACGTTCAGCAGCTTGTGTGCGTCGGAGGCCCAGGAGTCCGCGTGCTCCACCCCGGCGACCAGGTGGCGCAGTTTGGGGCTGGCGGCCGCCCACAGCCCGAACGCGCCGTCCACGTGAACCCAGGCGCCGTACTCATGAGAGATGTCGCAGACCGCACCAACCGGGTCGACGGCCCCGGTGTTCACATCACCGATTTGAGTGCAGACGATCGTTGGGCCCTCGCAGTGGCGCAGGATCTCCGGCAGCCGGTCGGCGAGCATCCGGCCGTGAGCGTCGGTGGGCACGAGCCGGGTGTTGGCCACTCCGAAGCCTAGATAGCGCAGCGCTAGGTCGACGGTGAGGTGGCGCTGTTCCGAGGCGACCACGTTGACCAGCGGTGCGCTCTGCAGACCGTCGCGTTCCACGTCCCAGCCGACCTCTTCCAGCACGGCGTGCCGGGCCGCCGCCAGCGCGGCGACGTGCGCCATGGCGCAGCCGGTCGGAAAGCCGACGGAGGTACCGGGTGGCAGCCCCAGCAGGTCGACCAGCCACTCCGCGGTCACCTGCTCGGCGGTGGCCACGGCCGGGCCGAGGTCGTACACGCCACTGTTCTGATCCCAAGCGCTGACCAGCCAGTCGGTGGCGATGGACACCGGGTGAGTGCCGCCGACGACGAAGCCGAAGAACCGCGGCCCGGAGCTGGCGACTACGCCGCCCTCCTCGGCCGCCTGGTTCAGCAGCGCGATCGTCTGCTCGGCCGGTGCCGGGCCCTCGGGCATGGTGCCGCCGAGTAGCTGCACGAGCTGCTTCGGGCTGGCGGTCGCGCCGACGCGTCGGGTGGGCAGACTGTCCAGATAAGCGGTGGCGTAGCCGGCGGCGAGACCCAGCAGCCGATCATGCGCATTATCCATGCGTCCGACAATATCGACCGGTTCCTGATCGGACGCTGACCGAAACGTTTCTCCGGCGCAGCACGCCGACCCGGGAACCGATGTCAGTTGATCGTCAGTATCGGGTCAGCACCAGTCTGCAAAGATTGTCTCAGCAAGGCGGCGGGAGATCTCACCAGCCGAGCCGGCCGCCGCGCTGAAGGAGAGGTGCCCAGAGCGGCCTAATGGGGTCCGGGTAACCGGAAGGGCTTCGGCCCACGCAGGTTCGAATCCTGCCCTCTCCGCACATGCAGCGAGCGCCCGGGTACGCCCGGGCGCTCGCTGCATTCCTACCCGATTTGCTTTCGTCAAGACGGCGTCAGTCGTCGGTCAGCGCAGTTTGTCAGATTGAAACCGGGCTCGAAACAAGTGGCTGGACGGTGCCTTTCGACATTAAGGAGTGTTACAGATGCGTTCTCTCACGGTGGCACGGGAAGTGTGCGAGCGGCTCCATCCCGGGTTGCTCGCGGCGTTGGAGCAGATGCCGCTTCACGAGCGCGAGGCGGAAGGCAGTCGAATCGTCGAGGTGTTCCGTGCGCACGGCGGTCCGGGGCTGCTGGTGCCCCGGCGGCACGGTGGATCAGCCGCAGACCCCCTGGACGCGGTACGTGTACAGCGGGCGGTGTCGGCGTTGTCGCCGTCGCTCGGTGTGGGCCTGGCCATGCATCACTTCACCGTCGCCATGTTGTTCGCGCTCGCCGAGACTGCCGGGCGGCTGACCGACGCGCAGCTGAAGGTGCTTTCGGGCATCGCCAACGACGGACTGCTACTCGCCTCCGGCTGGGCGGAGGGACGTACCGATCAGAACATTCTGCTGCCGTCGGTCGTGGCGCGGCCGACCGACGGCGGCTACCTGGTCAACGGCAGCAAGAAGCCGTGCAGCCTGTCGGCGTCGATGAACATCCTGACCGCCAGCGTTTCGCTCCCCGGACCGGATGGCCGGAGCAACCTGGCCCTGTTGTTGATCCCTGCTGAATCGGTGGGCATCAGCACGACGCCCTTCTGGGTCAGCCCGATCCTCGCCGCCGCGCAGAGCCACGAGGTGCGGCTGGAGAACGTCTTCGTTCCGCAGGAACTGGTCATCCAGAGCACCGCCGAGGACGAGAGTCGGCTCGACGACCTGCAGACCGTCGGCTTCACCTGGTTCGAGCTGCTGGCCACGTCCATCTATGTCGGTGCCGCATCGCAGCTGGTGGCGCAGCTGGTGGCGACCGGTCGGGGCAGCGTCTCGGACCGGGTCGGAGTGGCCCTGCGCCTGGAGGCCGCGGTCGACCTGGTGGAAGGCGCTGCCCGGGCGATGAACGACGGGGTCACCGGCGACGAGGCGGTGGCGTCCGTACTCGTGGCCCGGTACGCCGTGCAGGATCTGCTCGTCGCCGCGGTCAATGACGCCGCGGAACTGTTGGGCGGGTTGACCTTCATGCGCACCTTCGACGTCGCGTACCTGATGTCTGCCGTGCGGGCCCTGGCGTTCCACCCGCCATCGCGCACCAGCACCGTCGAGGCGCTCGGTGACTACTTCGCCGGCGCTCCGCTCAATTTGTCGTGACCGCCTCTCGGGAAAGAGGACCACCATGGACCAGAAGAATCCGTATGAATCGCCGCTGACGTTCCGTCTACACCGTGCCGAGTACCTGGTGGGCTTCGCGATCTCGATCGTGCTGATCCTTGTCCACTTCGATGAGATTCGTTGGATTCCCTTCATCGTCCTGTTCGCGGTCATCGACCTGGTGGGCTACATCCCCGGAGCCATCGCGTTCCGCCGCAGCCCGGACGGGCGGATCTCGAAGGTCTACTACGTGCTGTATAACACGATGCACAGCCTGATTACCCTGACCGCCCTGGTCGGTCTGTGGCTGTGGCTGATCGGCCCGGAGTGGGCCCTGTTGGCGATCCCATTCCACGTTTTCGGCGACCGTGGGGTGTTCGGCAACTTCCTTAAGCCGTTCGGCCGGCCCTTCGAGCCGGTCTCCAACGCCGCGTACGACCGGATCGTCGCGATGCTGCGGGCCGGCTCGGCCGGGACCAGCCGGGTGCCCGCCCCTGAGGAGCCGGCGCCGGTCGGCAGTGTCGGGGCGGCGCGGTGACCGACCAGGCACAGAAGCGCGGCGCCGTCGCCGGCGGGGAGGTGGTCGATCTCGGGTCGCCGGCCCGCGCCGCGCTGCGCCGGTTGGCCTCGGGAGTGACGGTGCTGACGGTCCACCACGACGGCACCGCGCACGGTGCGACGGTCAGCGCGATCGTCGCGGTCTCCCGCGATCCGCTGGTGCTCGGTGTCGCGCTGCGCGTCTCGTCGACGTTCACTGCCCTGACCGAGAAGGCTGGCGCCTTCTGCGTCAATGTGCTGGGCCGCTACCAGACGGACCTGGCCACTCACTTCGCCGATCCGCTGCGACCCACCGGCGACGCCCAGTTCCACAACCTGACGTGGCATCCGGATCCGCACACCGGGGCGCCGCTGATCGACGGGTGTCTGTCCCACCTGTCCTGTCGAGTCCGTGAACTGCACCCGGTGGGCGACCACGATTTGATCTTCGCAGATGTCGTGGAGGGCCGACACCACCGGGGCGAGCCGCTGTTGTCGTACGCCGGCCGCCTGTACCCCCACGTCTCCGTGGCCCTGCCCCCGAGCTTACAGAGCTGACCAAGAGGAGTTGATCATTGTGACCGAGATGGTTGCCACCGAAGCGGACTTCGACCACGCGCCCGGCCTGCTGGACGGTGCCGCCAACCTGGCTCTGACAGTGCAGCAGTGTGACCTCGGCTACTGGTTCCGGGAGGTGGCCCAGGGAACCCTGCGCGGTCGGCCGCTCGGCTACTCCGGCGAGCTGGTCACCCCCGACTACATGCGCGAGCCCGGCCCGCTCAACGAGGCGCTGCGCTTGGAGCTGGCGTACCGCTCGCTGGATGAGGAGGCCGCGACCCGGGTTTTGGCCTACTACGTGACCACCGCCCCCGACATTCCCGAACTCGAGTTCTTCAGCACCCAGCTGCTGGACGAGGCCCGTCACCATATGATCTTTAGGAATCACCTGCTCAACGTAGGTGTGCCCAGAGGCGAGCTGATGGACTTCGTGCGCCGTGCCGGCGCGGAATACCAACGCAGGGTTCTGCGACCGGTGCAGGACTTCGCGATCACGCTCGTGCGGGACGAGGGGGACTTCGTCGGCGCGGTCGTCGCCTTCGCGGTCATCATCGAGGGGGTTCTGGCAGCCTCCACCGAACTCAGCGAACGCAAGTGGGGTGTGCTGGACCCGGTCGCGGGGGAGATCGCCCGGGGCGCCGCCATTGACGAGATTCGTCACCTGGCTGTCGGCAGCTCGTACGTACGGGACCACTTGATCAAGCACCCGGAGGATCGGGGGCACGTGCTCGAGGTGCTGCGCCGGGGCCGGCAACTGTGGGATCAGCTGGAGGACGAGGAGTTCGTCATGCACCGGGAACGGCTGTTCCAGGAGGGTATGCAGCCGCATGCCGAGGCGTTGCGCGACTACGAGATCTTTCCGGGACGCCGGCTGATCGACACCACGCCGCAGGAGCGCTGGGACCTGGCGGCGAAGTGGAACGATGACCTGGCCGACGCCCGGCTGAGGTTCATGGGCCTACCGGAGGCGATCGATCTGCTGCGGGCCAAGGCTCCCCGGATCTTGTGAGGGTCGACCGAGCAGTCGATGAGGCCAGCGATGGGTGCCCGCTCGACTGCGCACCCGCTGCGCCCTATCTGGACCACGTCCCAAGGCGGATTTGTCATGACCACCTGACTCTGTTTCCCCGTTGGCTACGCCGCGATCAGCTGACACGTGGCCCGGAGAACGGCGGACCCTCGTCGGCATGAAACCTCGAACGTCATCGACCCGGCACATTCTGCTCATTACCATCGCGACAGGGTTCGCACGTGCGTCCACACTCAGATCAGGAGGGTGCGAGCGCGTTCTGCTGCTTCCGGTACGAAAGTGAGGAGCCGGATGGGTGCCGACGTGGGCTTCGCGATGTTCGATAACTCCGATCCCCACTCCGGAGCAGGTAGCGGATCTGGGGGAGCGGTGGCGGCCGTACCGGACGGTGGCCAGCTGGTACCTGTGGCGGGTGGTCGAACTGGAGCGGAACCCGGCAGGCGGATGAGCCGCACCGGGCCCCTACGGAAGCCTTAGGACGATGCGCCGGCGTCGTAGGAGCGGCGCAGCAACTGTTCCAGTTCCGCGAGCACCTGGTCGGCCGTAGCACCCGCCGCACGGTCGTCCGGTGCGGCGGCGCAGTCCCCGAAGCACTCGGCCAGTCGTTCGCTGAGGGCCTCGATCTCGGCGTTGGACACGTTGACCTCCTCAATCATCTTGTTGGGGGCCGGGCTCACACGGCGTTGCAGGCGCGGAAGATCGCGACCAGCGCGGGGATACTCGCGCCGTGCTGGAAGCCGATGTATTCACCCGTGATGTGGCTGGGGGCCCACTTCTGCTTGTATGCCAGTTGGGTCTGTGCGGGGTAGACCGCCTCCCCGTGCTGCCACAGGTAGCGCATGAACTGATGGAAGGCGCGGCTGTAGTCGCCGAACCGGGGCAGTCTCTCCAACTCGGTGAAGGGCGTGAAGCCGAAGTGCAGCCAGTGCACGCCCTCGGCGATGAACGTGTCGATCGCCGCCCGGTTGATCGCCTCCATCGTGCCGGGCGGTGCGTCCGGCTGGCGGCGGGTCAGGTCGTGCAGCCATCCCTGGTGGGCGCCGTACACCGGCGAGTAGGTGATGTAGCCCATGAGTCGGTCGCCGATGGCCGCCACGAACAGCCGGCGCAGCGACTGGTGGCGGTCGCCGTACTGGCCCACCAGGAATTCCAGTGGCTTGGCACCCTCACCCTTGGTGCCTAGCCAGGCGGCGTCCAGCGCCTGCACCCGCTCGTACCAGTCCTCCAGCGGTGCCTCCCGGACCACGAGGCCGGTTCGGTGGGCCCGAGAGATCTTGTTGCGGAGCTGCATGAACGCCGTCCCCCGCAGCGAGAACCGGGTCAGGTCGACGGCGAACGAGGCACCCATCTGGTTGACCGTGAATCCGCCGGCGAGGTAGTCGGGGGCGTCGGCGGCCTGGATCTGAACGGCGACCACCTCGCGATCGCGCTCAACGGCGAACGCGACGAACGCGTTCAGCAGCTTGCCGCGGTCGCCCGGTGCGGCGAACGGGCCGGCGAACTGCACCAGGTACCGCCCCGCCTCGCGGTAGACGATGACGCCCGGGATCCCCTCCGCGTGGAAGTACCGGTTACCCGAGTTCAATGCTAGGAATGCACTCGGATTGTCTGACTCCGTATAGTCCTGGAGGGCTGCCAGGACGATTTCGGATTCGCTGGGTGAACCGTTCATAATGTCGTCCCATCTGACGCGGTGGTCGATCCAGTTATTGCACAGGTGAGTGCTGCGGAACAAGGGTTACGCGTGTGGGAGTTCGGTCAGGCTGCCGTCAGTGTCCCGTCAGGATGACGAATGATAATGGCGTCCGTTCGTGTAAAAACGGTTATGGGGAGCGTCAGTGCGATGTCAGTAAACGGTAAGTATGGGCTGCCAAAATCGCCGTCATAACTCTTCACGCCTGCTGGCGTAATGACCCGCCGCCGTCCCGAGGTAATTGCGGAAGGTAGGGACCGTGACCCGTTCACTGGACCGAAACGATGCGCGGTCGCTCGATCCTGACGAGATGGTCCGGCTGGCCTCGGACACGCTGGGTGGCGAGCCCGATGAGGATCCGGAGGTCGTCGCCGGACTGCGCCGGCTCACCGCCGCGTTGGACGCGGAGGCCCGGCTGACCGATGACGGACTCGCCCGGACCCGCACGGCCCTCGTGCAGGCGCTGACCAATCACCATCGAGTACGCCACATGATGGCGTCCCGGCCCCTTCCCCCTCTACCGCGGCCGTTGGTGATCACGGGCTTGCTCCGCACCGGCACCACGTTCCTGCACAACCTGCTGTCCCAGCACCCAAAGCTGCGTACGCCGAGGCTATGGGAGCTGATGCACCCGGCGGATCCCCGTCCCGAGTCGCAGTTGGTGCGCGAGTGCGAGCGGTACGTCGCGGAGTACTACCGCGCGGCGCCCGGCTTCCGCGCCATCCATCACCTCGACGCGAGGCACGGCGAGGAGTGCCACCGGCTGACCGCCAACACGTTCCGGCACTTCATCTACGGCCTGCGGTACCGGGTGCCCGGCTATCTCGGCTGGCTGGCGGAACAGCCGATGGCGCCCGCCTACGCGCATCACCGTGCCGCCCTACAGTGTCTGCTCGCCCGGCCCACTGCGGACGCCGACGCGGCAGAGCCGTACGCGGTGCTGCTGAAGTGCCCGTCGCACCTGTGGCACCTTGATGAACTGACCCGGAGCTTCCCGGACGCCACGGTGGTCCGGCTGCATCGCGATCCGGCGGTGGCCATACCGAGCGTGTGCAGCCTGACGGCGACCATCCGGGCGGCCCGATCCCGCCAAGTCGACCCCGCCGAGATCGGCCAGGAGTGGCTGGCGCGGGTGGCGGCGGTGCTACCCGGCCTGCGCCGCGGCCGCGGCGGGAACGCCTGGGCGCCGCTGGACGTGCGCTACGCGGACCTCGTCGCCGACCCGCTCGGCGTCGCCGAGCGGGTGTGTGACCACGCCGGGGTACCGATGACCGACGCCGCCCGTGACGCGATGACCCGGTTCGTCATCGCGGGGGCCGGTCGGCCGCAGGAACGCCACCGGTATCGGGTCGAGTCGTTTGGCCTGCGCCCGACGGAGCTGGCGGACCGCTTCTCCGGCTACCTAAGCGAGTTCGAGTTGACCCCGGAGTTCGAGGAAGGACGATCGTGACCGCAACCGCAGACAACGCCCACACCCGCGCCACCGTCATGGTGGGGAAGGTCAACCAGAGCGCCGGGGACGACCCGGTCCGCATCGGCATCCTCACCCCGCTGACCCCGCCGGGCGACCCGACCGCCGGTGAACTGGTCGTCCGGGGCGCCTGTTTGGGCGCGGAGTACGTCCGTGAGCACGACCTCGCCGGCGGTCGCGGCGTGCAGTTCGTGCTCTACGACGACCAGGCCACCGCCGCGCAGGAGGGCATGGCCCGCTCGTCGGCGGCGCAGATGACCAAGCTTGCCCTCGTCGACGACGTGGTCGCGGTGATGGGACAGTGGCACCTGCGGACCACCCCGTGGGTGGTCGACGTGGCGACCCGTTACGACGTGCCGATCTTCATCGAGAACGGGCACAGCGACGTCACCGCAGAGCGGCGTCGCAACGTCTTTCGCGCCTACTTCAGCATCGCCGACCGGGTGCCGGTGATGCTCGACTTCGCCGCCGCGCAGGGCATGCGTCGGGTCGGTCTGATCGCCTCCGACACCGTCTTCGGCCAGATGATGGCCGACACCCTGGTCCGGTACGGGACCGAGCGGCACGGCATGGAGTTCCTGCGCTTCGACTTCCCGCAGGACGACACCGACAACTTCACCGAGCAGCTCAAAGGCATCCAGCAGTTCGAGCCCGACCTGTTCATCAACGGCGGCGTCGTCCGCACGAACTATCTGATCATCGAGCAGGCAGCGGCGCTGGGCATCCTGCCGGGTACCCCGATGATGGTGACCTTCGGCTTCCCGCTGCGGTCGGAGGACTTTTGGCGCCTCTCGGGGCCGGTCGGCGTCGGCACTATGTGGCCGGCGATGCGCTACCGACCGTCGTGGCAGGGACTCACCGACGTCGCGCACTGGTTCATTGACCGGTACAGCACCCGGTATGGATCGTTTCCGCCGGACACCGCGCTGACCCACTTCACCGACGTCACCGTCATCGCCCGGGCCGTCGCCGCCTCGTCGGGCAGCCGGGCCGACGTTCTCGACGCGCTGGAGCGAATGCCGTTCGACACGTGGCGCGGTCCGATCCGCTACGAGCGCGGCGCCGAGCACTGGCACCACGCGGCGCCGGAACTGGTGCTACTGCAGTACCAGCGGTTGGGGCAGACGTTCGATGAGTCGGCGATCATCTTCCCGCGGACGGAGGCCACGGCACCGTACCGGGCGCCCGGAGGGGGCGGGGTATGACCGACGCCGACGGCGCGCCGGCACCGGTCCCGGCCGGCGCGACCGTCGTGGCCAGCCTGCGGGGGTACGACGTCGATCGGGTGTTCTGCGTCGCCGGGGAGAGCTACCTGCCGATCCTCGACGCCCTGCATGACGAGCCCCGGGTGGACGTGGTGACCTGCCGGCATGAGGGATCGGCCGGCTTTATGGCGCTGGCCGACGCCAAGCTTGCCGGCCGGGTCGGGGTCGCGTTGGTCAGCCGAGGGCCCGGCGCAGCCAACGCCGCGATCGCCGTGCATGCCGCCCGCGAAGACGGTGCCCCGTTGCTGCTTGTGGTGGGCGGTGTCCCGCGGCGTAATACCGACCGCGATCCGTTTCAGGGCGTGGACTGCGGCCGGCTCTTCGGCGGCGTCGCCAAGGCGGTGTGGACGTTGCATGACCCGGCGGACACCGCCGAGTTCGTCGCCCGCGCTGTGCGCACCGCCGAGTCCGGCACGCCCGGACCGGTCGTGCTGACCGTGCCGGAGGACGTCATCGGCCGCGCCGACCCGCTTGCCCTGCCGGCCTGCCGAGCGGCGGTCGCCCTGCCCCGGGTCGGCGCGGCGGCGTTGGGCCGGGCCGCTGAGCTGATGGCTGGGGCGCGCCGCCCGCTGCTGATCGCCGGCCCGCAGCTTGACCATCCGCGCGGCCGGGAGGCTGTGCGTGCGTTCGCCGAGCGGCACGCGGTACCGGTGGTCACCGCGAACAAGTGCCAGCACCTGCTGCCCAACCGCCACCCGCACTACGCCGGGCACCTGCACAACGCCACTCCCGCGACGCAGGCCGCGGCCTTCGGTGCCGCCGACGTCATCCTGGCCGTCGGCACCGCTTTGGACGGCACCACCACGCTGCGGCGGCGGCTGCCTGCGCGGGGACAGACCCTGATCCACGTCCACCCCGATCCGGCCTGGCTGGACACCTACCACCCGGTCACGCTCGGTGCCGTCGGCGATCCCGCCATGTTCCTGACCGACCTGACCGGAGAGCCAGCCGTACCGGACAGCCGGGCCGAGTGGATCGCCCGGCTGCACCGAATCGAGGCCGACAAGGCCGTCTGGCGACCCGTCACGGCGCCGGACGGTGTGGTGTTCGGCGAGGTCGCCGCGGCACTCGACGAGTTGACCGGCGGGCATCTCACACTGGTGGTCGACTCTGGCACGTTTACCAGCTGGCTCTACCGGTATGTCCGCCTTGGCGAACGCGGCCGCCTGCTCGGCGTCGCGTCCAGCGCGATGGGCTTTGCTGTTGGCGCCGGTATCGCGGCCGGACTGCGGGACGCGACCGTACCGACCGTCGCGGTGGTCGGCGACGGCGGACTGGTGATGAACCTCGGTGAGCTGACAACCGCGGTGCAGCGACAGGTGCCGGTCACCTACGTAGTCGCGGACAACCGCAGCTATGCCACCATCCGCCTCCATCAGGAACGTGACCATCCGGGCCGACCGATCGGTACCGAGCTGGCCAACCCGGACTTCGCCTGGCTGGCCGAGGCGTTTGGCGCGCTCGCATTCACCGTGCAGCACCCGGGCGAGGTGCGCCCGTGCCTGGCGAAGGCCCTCGCGTATCCCGGCCCCGCACTGGTGTGGGTGCGGACCAGCCTCGAATTCACCACCGCGTACCGCCGCCTGTCGACGGTGTCGGAAGCACGCCGTGCCGGGGGAGGGGCGTCGTGAAGTACCACGAGTCGATCGTGGACCTGATCGGTGACACACCGCTGGTCCGGCTCCACCGGATCACCGCGGGCCTGGCACCGCTGGTGCTCGCCAAGTTGGAGTCGCTCAACCCCGGCGGCTCCGCAAAGGACCGGATCGCGCTGCGCATGGTGGCCGAGGCCGAGGCCGCCGGCCAGCTGGGTCCGGGCGGGGTGATCGTCGAGCCGACGTCCGGCAACACCGGCGTGGGGCTGGCGATGGTGGCGCAGGCCCACGGCTATCGATGCGTGTTCACCTGCCCCGACAAGGTGGCCGAGGAAAAGCGGGCATTGCTGCGCGGCTACGGCGCCGAGGTAGTGGTGTGCCCGTCCACCGTGCCGCCGGAGCATCCGGACTCCTACCGCAGCGTCGCCGCTCGGCTGGCCACGGAAATCCCTGGCGGCTACTCGCCCAATCAGTACGCCAACCCGGCCAATCCAGACTCACACTATTCCGGCACCGGCCCGGAGATCTGGGCGCAGACCGACGGACGGATTACCCACCTGGTGGCTGGGATCGGCACCGGTGGCACGATCAGCGGCATCGGCCAGTACCTCAAAGAGGTCTCCGGCGGGCGGGTACGCGTCATCGGGGCGGACCCGGAGGGGTCGGTCTACAGCGGTACGCGGGCCCGACCGTACCTGGTTGAGGGAGTCGGCCAGCCGTCGCTGCCCGGGTCGTACGACCCGTCGGTGCCCGACGGGGTGTTGGCGGTCAGCGATCGCGACTCCGTGCTGTACGCCCGACGGTTGGCGCGTGAAGAGGGGATCCTGGCTGGCGGTTCGAGCGGCATGGCCGTTGCCGCCGCCGTACGGTTGGCCAGACGTTGCCAGCCGCAGGACGTGATTGTGGTCGTCGTGCCCGACACCGGACGCGGCTACCTGTCGAAGGTCTTCGACGAGGGGTGGGTGCGCCGGCACGGCTTCGTCGCCGACCCCACCTCGGCGCGCTGTCTCGGCGCCGCGCTCGACACGGTGACCGACCGGCCGGCGGCCGTTGTCGTGCATCCGCAGGAAACGGTCGCCGGCGCGCTGAAGTTGATGGCCGACACCAGCCTGTGCCACCTTCCGGTGACGGCGGCGGAGCCGCCGATTCGGCTCGTCGAGGTGTCGGGCACCGTGTCCGAGCCTGGCCTCGCCCACCTGCTCGCCACCGGTGCGGTGGCGGTGCATGACGCCATCGGCCCGGTCGTCGATCCGCCCCTGCCACACGCCGGCGCTGGCGAGGCGCTGGACGACGTGCTCGGGCGGCTTCGCGCCGCCGGTGCGCTACTGGTCCTCGACGGCGGCCTGCTCCGCGGCGTCGTGACCGCCCGTGAGGTGGCAGCGCTGCTGCGCCGCACCCAGACGGAGGACGACCGACCATGACCACTGTGCTGAGCTACGAAGACCACCGGTCGGGCCTTCGTGGCTGGCTGGTCTACGACAGGGTCGAGCGGCCGTTGGCAGCAGGCGGTTGCCGCGTGCAGCCCGGGCTCGACGTCACCGAACTGGGTCGGCTCGCGCAACGGATGACGTTGAAGCAGCGGGTCCTGGGGCTCAACGTCGATGGCGCGAAGTGCGGCCTGGACCACCACCCGCGCAGTCCCGACAAGGGCGCCGCGTTGCGTGGCTTCATCGGCTTTCTCCGTGACGAGCTGGGCTCGCGGTTCAGTATGGGTCCCGACATGGGCACCGAGTGGGCGGAGCTGCAACAGCATGCCCGCACCGTCGGCATCCCCTCGGTCAAGTACGCGATCGCCACCGCACAGGGGCTGACCAACGAGGAGTTCTTCACCCGGATGGCGCGGTTGGACGAGATGGTCGGGCCGTTGGCGGTCAGCCAGCGCCGGGCCGGACATGCGGTCGCGCACGCCGTCATCGGGGCGGCACGGGTGATCGACCTGTCGGGCCCGCTGCGCTGTGCGGTGCAAGGCTTCGGCAACCTGGGCCGGGCGACGGCGCTGACGCTGCACGAGGCCGGCGCACGGGTCATCGCGGTAGCCGACGAGTTCGGTACGGTCACCGACTCCGCCGGCCTGGACGTCGTCCGTATGCTGGCCGACCCGACCGGCACGCCGGTGCCCCAGCTCGGCGTGGGTGGCCGGCCGGAGGACATCTTCGCCGCTCCGGCCGACGTGCTGGTGCTGGCCGCCTGCGCCGACGCCATGTCGATGGCGCAGGCGATGCGGTGCCAGTTCCCCGCAGTGGTCGTGGGGGCGAACTGCGGCCTGTCCGCCGAGGCCGAGCAGGCCCTGTACCACTGCGGTGTGTTCGTGGTACCGGACTTTATCGGTGGCATCGGGGGGTCGGCGTCCATGGAGGCGTTGTTCGGCCCGCGACAGGTACCGAGTGGTCAGGGGGTCCTGAATGCGCTGGCCGGCATCATGCGCGAGCTGATTGGGCAGATCGCCGACACCGCGCGCCGCGACGGCCTCACCCCGCGGAAGGCGGCGCTGGACCTGGCCGCCGCGGCCCGCATCGACACCGCAGCCCCGCCGTACGGCGGCTGTCCGTACCTGAGCGAAGCCAAGCTCTGACGAAGGCGAGGTAGAGCTGTGTCCGAGACCCAAGCCGGCAGCTGCCGGCACGAACGAGGCCACATCACCGACTCCCGTTTCTACGGCAACCGCTACGCCACTCCGGCGTCTCGGCGGATCTTCTGCGACACCTGTCGGCACCAGCGGTGGCTCGACATCGAGGCGGCCCTGGCGCTGGCCGAGGCGGAGGTCGACCTGATACCCCGGCGGGTGGCGGACCAGATCGCCATCTCGGCGGTGCTGTCCAAGATTGACTTGGACGAGGTGCAGGCGCAGATCGAGAGCTCGGGGCACTCCCTGGTCGGGCTGCTGCGGGCCTTCGAGACCGCCTGCGGACCGGAGGCGGGTCAGTTCATCCACTACGGCGCGACCACCCAGGACATTCAGGACACCGGGCAGACGTTGGAGATGCGTGACGTGCTCGACGAGGTCGAGCCGGCGCTCGACCGGCTGCTCACGCGCTTGGCAGCGCTCAGCGAGCGGCACGCCGGCACGGTCGCACTCGGTCGCACCCACGCTCAGCCGGCGCTGCCGATGGGTTTTGGGCTGAAGCTGTCGAGCTGGCTGGACGAGCTGCTGCGGCACCGCGAGCGGCTGAATCAGATGCGGGCGCGGGTCCTCGTGGTGCAGCTGTTCGGCGGCTCGGGCACCATGGCCGCGTTCGGTGACCGCGGCCCGCAACTGCTTGAACGGGTGGCAGCCCGACTCGGGCTGCACGTGCCGGAGGTCGGCTGGCACGTGGCCCGGGACCGGGTTGCTGAGTTCGTGACCGGGCTGGCCATGCTGACTGGCACGCTCGGGCGGATCGCCGACGAAGTCCGGACGCTGTCGCGGCCGGAGTTCAACGAGGTGCGGGAGGCGTGGTGGCACGGCAAGGTGGGCAGCAGCACAATGCCGCACAAGCGCAATCCGGAACGCTGCGAGCAGGTCGTGGTGATGGCCCGGCTGGCAGCCGCCCAGTCCGGTCTCGCACTGGCGGCCATGATCGGTGACCACGAACGTGACTCCCGCTCGCTGCGGCTGGAGTGGGCGTGCGTTCCCGACGTCTCCCACTACTGTCTCGCCGCGTTGGGGATCGTCGTGGAGAGCGTCGAAGGCCTGACCATCAACACCGACCGCTTGGAGCGCAACGTTGTCGCGGTGGCCGACCAGGTTATGTCGGAGCGGCTAATGCTGGTGCTGGGCCGCCAGTTCGGCAAGCAGCATGCGCACGAACTCACGTATCAGATTACCCAGGAGGCGTTCCAACAGGGGCGGCGGGTGCGCGACCTGCTCGCCGAACGCCCCGACCTGATGAGCGCCATGGCACCGACCACGATCGAGGAAATATTCGACCCGGGGTCGTACCTTGGCGCGTCCGCTGAGTTGACCATGCGGACGGTCGCCGAGGCGCGTAAGCGGTTGGGAGCGCAGCGCACGGGCTCGCCAGCGTGACGGCGTGCTCTAGCCCCGCCCGGCGATCGCACCGCCGTTGACCTGCAGGATCTGGCCGGTGACGAAGCCGGCCGGCGCACTGGCCAGGAAGCTGACGGCGGCGGCGACCTCGCGTACCTCGCCACCGCGACGCATCGGCGACTGCTGTACGCGGCTAGCGTGGAATCCCGGCGACATCCGGTCGCCGTAGAACTCGGTCTCCGGGATGTAGCCGGGCGCGACGACGTTGACGGTGACGCCTTCCGCCGCGAGCAGGTTGGCCAGCTCGATCGACCACGGATGCAGGGCCGCCTTGGCCCCGCCGTACGTGGCGGGGCCGCGGAAGGCCGCGATCGACGTGACGGTGACGATCCGACCGCCGGGCCGCCGCAGCGCGGGCAGCAGCGCGTGGGTCAGCAGCACCGCCGGCAGCACGTTGGCGTCGATGTTGGCCCGCCAGTGCTCACCGACCTCGGTCAGGTCCTGCGGCGGGACGGGGGCGACGTTGCCGCCGGCGTTGTTGACCAGCACGTCGACGATGGCGCCGCCGTCGGTGATGTCGGCTGCGGCGGCGCGGACCTGCTCGACCTGGGTGAGGTCGGCCGGCACCGCCCTTACCCGGTGCGCCCCGACATCAGCGTTGATCTGCGCTACGGCCGCCCGCAACGGCTCCGGCCGGCGGCCGAGGATGACGACGTCGGCACCGTCGGCGGCCAACTCCGCTGCCACCGCCCGGCCGATCCCGGTTCCGCCTCCCGACACCACCGCCAACCGAGCCATCCGGTCCTCCCAGAGTCTGTCCGACGCGTGGGCGTGTCGATCGTAGCGGCCCGGCAGCTCCGTCGATATCCCGCGAGCCGGTTTGAGAAGAGGCGATACCGAGCGAGGAGTCGGCCGCCGGTTCGCGACGGCCTGGGTCCGTTCGTGCGGTGTCGAAGGCTCCGGCGGCGGCGCCGCAGTGTGTGCCGCCGGGGTGCCGATGGTCAGTCGCCCTTGCTGAACACCGGCGGGGCGGCCTGCTGGAACAGCAGCGGATCGTGGTCGAGGATCGCCTTCTCGTAGCGCCGGAGCACGGGCGAGGTCTCCATGCCCAGCTCGTCGGCGAGGTGACGGCGGAGGTGGCGGTACACCTCGAGTGCCTCGGCCTGGCGCCCGGCGCGGTAGAGCGCGACCATGAGCAGGCTGCACAACTGCTCGCTGGTGGGGCTCTCGGCCATCAGTCCCATCAGCTCGGGGATAATCCGCGCCTGGTTGCCATTACGCAGCTCCCGGTCATAGAGCAGTTCGAGGGCGGTGGTGCGGATTTGCTGGTAGCGGGCGGCCGCTGCCTGGCAGATTGCACCACCGGTCAGACCACCGAAGATCGGGCCGCGCCACAGTTCCAGCGCGCTGCGTAAGTCGCGGATGTCGCGCCTTAGGTCCGTACACGGCCGGTCCTGGATGACGTTTACTGTGCGTTCGAACGACAGCACGTCCACCTCGGACCAGGAAACCATCATCCGGTAGCTGGACACGGTGGTGATCAAGCGGCTTTCCGGGCGTTCGGGTTCCAGCCGATTGAGCAATCGCCGAATGCGGCTGACCTGGGCCTGCAGAGCGTTCTCCATCTTGGCGGGCGGCGTCGGCCCCCATAGCTCCTCGGAGAGGGCTTCGATGGTCACGGGCCGGTTGTTGGCAGCGATCAAGGCCGCTAGCAGCGTCTGCTTCATGACCCCGGTGATCCGCTGAACGGTGGTACGGGTACGGGCCTCAATGGTTCCGAGCACCAGGAAACTGGTCACTTCCTGCTTCTCCGATCTGGAACGCCGGAAACTACCGGTCGGATGAATCACGTCCACTCTGGTCGGGTAGATCGTCAGTTCTTCCTTGAACAACCTGTAGCGTTTCAGGATACGCCGATCCCTCAACCACTTGTCTCGAGCGTCTTTGCCTAAGGTCCCTTTGCTACTGCCATGATGCCCGAATCATCGCTACGAGGAAACACATTGCCGAAATGGAGTTCAAATCCGTCGGATCTCTAGTCAATCCTGTCATAAATAACAAAGATTATCAATATAAGGTGCTCTGGTGAGTTTCAAAGGGCTAAAAACGCAGACAGGGTCCTGCCGTTAGACCGTGTGTCGTTTGGGGTTGTAGAAGCGCAAGGTCATTCGTTGACCGAGTGGGGATGACGTGGAGAAGTACTGCCCGGAGGCGTTCACTCCAGTCCGAAACCCCGCCGATCGGCACCTCGGGTGCTGCCGCCAGGCCGGCGCCCCCCGCCGGCAGCTGGGACACCACCCGGATCCTCACCGGCCTGCGTCCGAGGGGGTGCGGTTCGTGTTTCAGATGTCAGTTCCCGAACGTGCCACCATCAACTGTTGCTCGGCACTCTTGACGGAGGCCGAGCGTCGTTTCGGCCGGGCATCGACGGAACGTAACACGCTGTCTACGGCAGGGTGAGCCCGCTGCCGCGGGTGCGGCAGGTGCACCCGCCGGCGTCGGTGGGCCCGCCCTCACCCCGGCTGTGACTCACGTCCGTGCCGCCGGCGGCTGCGGAGCAGGCGGGCCCAGGTCCAGATCGAGTCGACCAGGAAGATGATCAGCCAGATTCTGCTGGCTCCCAGCTGCCACGACGCGTCGCCAAGGTCGCCATTGAGCGCCTCCAGCAGGGTGTAGCGGCCACTTGCGACCGCGGCGAGCCAGGAGTGGCCGAGTGCCGCGAAGGCCACCTGCCCGGCGATGAACACGGCCGACCGGACGGTCCAGCGACGCCGCAGCTCGACCGGCGAGTGGCGGCGCTGCGGTGGCGGCGCCGGTGGCACTGTCTCCGCCGCCGGCGTCGCCACCAGGTCCGCAGCACCCGACGGCTGGGGTGGTGGCCGGTCCGGCACACCGACCCGGCGCAGTGCGGCCGGGACGAGCGCCGCTCCCGCCACGAGTACGCCGGCCGCGCCGACGCAGGCCCCGCGCCATCCGCCGCTCTGGTAGAGCGCGCCGGCGCTCAGCGGGCCGAGGACCGCGCCGAGCAAAGTCGCGCTCTGGTAGATCCCCATGCCGCGCCCGAGGCTGCCGTCGGAGGCCTCCGCGGCGATGGTCTGCTCCACCGGGATCGCCGCAGCCAGGCAGGCGGCGGAGACCGCCCACAGTGCCCCGATGGCCACCGGGTTGGCCGCGAAGGCCAGCCCCACGGCGACGATGGCGCTTGCGATCAGTGAGGAGGTCAGGGTTGCCGCACGTCCGATCCGCCGTACGACTGCGTGTAGGCGCAACGGCAGTGCGGTGAGGATGACGAAACCGGGCAGGAACACCAGGCTGATCTGGCCGACGGTGAGACCAAAACCCCGCTGTAGATGCAACAAGAGCAGCAGGGAAACCCCAAACTCGACGGTGGCGGTGACCGCCACCACCACGAGCAGTGGGCGCAGCCGGCGGGCGACCTGACGCAGGTCGACCTGTGCGCGTGACGGTCCGCCGGCCGGTGTCGGGCTGGACAGGAGCAGCACCGCGGCGAGCAGGCAGGCAACCCCGGCGGTGCCGAAAACCAGCTGGTACCGGTCGTTGTCGAGGAGTGTCAGTGCGACGAGGAAGCCGATCCAGATGCCGGTTCCCTCGGCAGATAGCAGCCGGCTGTAGATCGCCGCGTCGTCGCGCAGGTGCTCACCCACGCGCGCCCGCAGCGCCACCCAGAACAGCGCCCCACCGACTCCGCCACAGACAGCAGCGCCGAACGCCACGCCAAGGTTGGTGGCGAGCGCGTACCCAAAGAGTGAAAGCCCGAAGAGGACTGCGCCAGCCGCGGCTACCCGCGCCCGGTCGAAGCGGTCGGCCAGGACCCCGGCGGCCGGCCGACCCAGCAGGGACAGCAGCGCCTCGGTCGCGGCCAGCGCACCGATCTGACCGGCGGTTGCGCCGATCGCCGTACCGGCCCACAGCGGCAGAAGGAAGTCCAGGACCTCGGCCGGACCCCGCGCCAATGCCGCCGCAGCCATGACCCGAAGACCGCGACGGTGACCTGCGGTCTGGGCCGGGGACATGAACGCTTCCTATCAGGATGCGACAACTGCAACAAGCCCCTACCCCTCATGAACCACCAGACCGAGATACCTGACAGCCGCCCTAGCCTCGGCTGAACTACGGTACGACCATGCCCGGTCCTTCCAGGAAAGGCTGACACGTGTTTGACCTGAACGTTCCCGGCCAGCTGATCGTCATCGTCGGCATCGACGGAGCAGGCAAAACCACACAGGTCAAGGAGCTCACATCATGGCTCAACTCACTCGATGTTCCCGCATGTCAACTGCTGAACCAGACCCTTCTCCCGGTTCGACAGTCCCTCGACGCGATTGCTCGGGAAGACGGCTTCGAGGATCACCTCGAGATGTTGGGACCGGATGTCATCCGCCTGATCTCGGCATGCAGTAAATTGGCGACGCTCGCCACCCTGCGAGAGTCAGCAGCCGATCCGGAGTCGGTCACCCTGATAGATCGCTACACTTACTGTCAATATGCAGCGGCTCGGTTGCAGCAGGCGAACAACGAGGACTTCATCCGACGCCTCAACCGCGTGCTCCCCACTCCCGACCTGACCGTCTTCCTCGACGTCGATCCAGCCGGCGCTCAACGGCGTATCGAAGGTCGCGGCATCGATCGGGAGAGCATCGACTTTCTCGCCCGCTATCGGGGTGCCTACCTGTCCCTGCCAGAGTTCGACAGCTTTGTCGTCGTGGACGGCAACGGTGGGCGGGAAGCGGTGCAGGGGGCTTTGCGCGAGGTCGTCGCCAAGGCCCTCGACATTCGGGTGCCCCTTCCCCGGACGTCAGCCGTCGTGGCGGCGGACGCTGTCAACTGACGCGGTTGCGGGAGTCTGCCCGGAAGCCGTCACGATCCCACGAGGGCTATCGATGTCCAATCAGACCCACGCGGACGAGCTTCCGGCACTCGCCGGGTCACCGAGGCACGCACGACGGCACTCCCGAGGAAGTCACCTGGTTTCCGGCACTCCTCACGGAGTGCGACCACGAGCAGCAGCTGGGTTCGATCGAACTCACTGGTCGGCCACAACTCACAGACCTGAATGAACCCGTGGGTTCCCAGTGAAGAACCGTCGATTCGCGTGAACCCACGGGAGCCTATGGGTGTTGGTGAGAACGACGACACCAGGGCCAAATAGTTGATCTTCACGGGCCGCCCGGGGCGATCGGCGGTCGTTGAGCTGGTGTCCCGTTAGGGGATCGTCCACCGGGTAGGGGTCGAGGTGGTCGGTGTGGTCGACGGGTGTCACTCGTGCCGCCACCCCGGTGGGCTAGGTCGCGGGAAAGGGTGGCGTGAAGTACCCGCTCAAGGACGTGATCCGCTCGGACTCGTCCACCTCGTACACGAACACGCCGTCGTAGCTGAGTGCCTCGCCTCCAGGCAGCGTGACGGCGACTGACGCCACCTTCGCCGTGGCCTGGGACGAGGGGTATTCCTCGCGTACGACGAAGCGCACGTCCTGGGCGGGCTCGACCAGTGAGTCCCAGAACTGTGCTAGGGCGGCATGCCCCCGGAAGCCCTTTCCGTGCGGGTCAAGCGGCGAACCACCGACCGGGTCGCGCAGCAGCGCGTCCTCGGCGAAGCAGTCGAGCCACGCGGCCCGGTCCTTTGCCATGACAGCACGCATGGCGCGGTCGGATACGGACGTGGCCGGCGAGGTCATACCGGTCATCTCTGCTCCTCTGCATCGCGCATGGCAACTTGCTGTCCGTTGTATACCTGCCAACTTGCATTCACACACGCGAGTTTTCGGCTACGTCGCCTGCTACGGGCGGGTCTGCTGGTTCCCGCTCTGCGGCCCTGCCTCCGGGGTTGGCTGGAGCTGGGTGCGGCTGGGCTGGCTAAGGAGGCGGTCATCATGGCCGTAACCCTGGTTAACCCGAGCGGACTTCCCGTGGTCGACGTGTACCGGCAGGTGTCGGTGGCGACCGGTTCCAAGCTGATTCACGTCGCTGGGCAGGTCTCCTGGGATGCCGACGGTAAGATGATCGGCGAAGGCGACCTGGCTGCCCAGGTCGAGCAGTGCTACCTCAACGTCGGCACCGCGCTGGCTGGCGTCGGGGTGTCCTTCGCCGATGTGGTGAAGTTGACGGTGCATGTCGTCGACTGGACCCCGGAGCGGATGCCGGAGTTGCTCGAGGGCATCGCGCGGGCGTCAGCCAAGCTGGGCACCACACCCCTCGCTCCGGCCTCGCTGTTCGGGGCCGTGGCGTTGGATGTTTCCGAACACCTGGTCTTCCCGGACTGGCGAGCACTTCATCCCAGAACCTCAGCCAGCAGGGCCCGGTCAGCCGGGAATACGTCGCCGTCGTAGTTACTGGCCAGGTATTTGAAGACCGCCGTATAGGTGTGTGCCGGCACCCACCGCGCGCGCCTGGCATCGACCGCGCCGACCACCTTAGGCAATTGGCGGTGGTTGTCGTAGGTGCCCAGGCTCACGCAGGATGTAACAGTGGCCATCCACACCTCGTCGGGTGCCCGGGGATCGGGTATGTAGCGGGCCAACATAAGATGGCGCTCCGGAGACGGTTCCACAACCAGTTGCGCTACTTCCCACAGCTTCCGCCTCGCGGCATCACATGGGTCTTCCTCTGGATCAATGTAGCCACTCGGTAGCGCCCAACCACACCCGTCTAACCGCTCGATCATGACAATCCATCGGCGCTTGACGCCGGTAGAGCCAACAACCTCGGCGGCAGCTAGGGCGTTCGTGCGAAGCCGCTTGCCCCAATACCCGAGTTCGTTGCGCTCGTAACGGATCCCCATTGACGGGGCCGGCGTGACCGGACGACCGCCAATTGTGCGGAACGGAAGCGCCACATGGGCCGGACGGACGGGGCAGTCGACAGTAGTGGGATCCATGATCGGGCCAACCCAGGACTTCCCGGGGACGAGGCTGTCTAGGACACTTGGGTAGCGGTGGGTGTAGTTCACGGCCGTCTCCTCGGTCGATGGTCAAATGCTGTGAAGGGGCACCAAATCCGTCATATTCCGGATCCTGGCTTGCAGCGACCGGCGCCCTGCGGCGGCATGGGTGACGTTGGATCGCCTCGCCCTGGACGCGCTATGGCGAGAGAGGTCAACGCTTAGCGCGCATCCCATCGAGAGGCGCGCCTGTAGCAGATCAGGGGCACTGGCGATAGTGGCGGAGTCCTCGGCGCTTCACCGGTGGCGCCCCAACGCTGGGAAGTCCGCTGTACGGTATTCGGCCGCCCGGCCACGACACCGTCTACGGTTGTCGTGTGCCTCGTTGACACATCGCTTTGGTCGCCAGCGCCGGTGTCTGCACCTGTGCGGATCGTGGAATCGAGGCCACGGCGGTCAGAACGGCGTTAACGTCGCGGAGGTGGGTACAACGCATTGCCGTAGCTAGCGCGGGTGCTGCCCTGAGCAGCGTGCGTGTGGATGGCCGCAGCCGGGACTATCTCGGCACTCCGGAAATCTGGTGCGGTCTCCGACAGCCAAATCCGACTGTCGCAACTCGGCGCGTCCTTGCTGAACGACGGGCCAGGGTGTGGGCCAGCGCCAATTGCAGTTACGCCAGTCCCACCAGGATGATCCGTTATGTACTCACCGATCTGTGGCCGTGTGTCCCGGTGCGGCAGGCCGGCCAGGGGCAGCGGGATGGCCGGGCTCAGGCAGTCCGGGTGAGTCGCTACCGACGCGGCCGAACATCGACGGTTGCCCGTGACGGTTCGGCCGCGTCGTGTCCCTCTCAATCCCGCTTGGGGCCCTTTCCTCGGCCCGGTCCGTCGAGGACTGCGGTGGCCTCGACCTCGACCAGCAGGTCGGGGCCGGCGAGCGCGCTGATGCCCAGGCCCGTCAACGGGGCGGCCAGGGTGACGCCCAGCTTCGCCGCCGCCCGCGCGATCCCCTCTCCCAGGAGCGCCATCTTGTCGGGCGTCCAGTCGACGACGTACACGGTCAACTTCGCCACGTCATCGAAGGAGCCGCCGACCTCGGCCAGGGCGGTGGCGACGTTGAGGTAGCACTGCTCGACCTGGGCAGCGAGGTCGCCCACGCCAACCGTGTTCCCGTCGGCGTCGACGGCGACCTGGCCGGCGAGGAAGACCAGCCGCGACCCGGTGGCGACCGCCACCTGCGAGTAGAGGTCGACCTTCGGTAGCCCTTCGG
>NZ_AZWQ01000015.1 GCF_000514815.1 Salinispora fenicalii | reverse complement strand
TACGACCACAACGGCCGCGACCACCACGAAGACCGCGACCACAAGGACGACTGGGACGACAAGCGCCACGACTACAAGGGCGACTACGACCACAACGGCCGCGACCACCACGAAGACCGCGACCACAAGGACGACTGGGACTCCGACAGCCGCGGCGACTGGGACAGCGAGGGGGAACGTCGGCACTCCAGCGGCCCAAGGTCCGCTGAGGACACCGAGGCGGAGTGGGGAGGTCAGGCGGGCGGACACCACGACGACCGCGACGAGCGGCGTGGCCGCGACGACCGGCACGGCGACGACCGCGACGACCGACGTGGCCGCGACCACGACGGGGACCGCTGGGAGCACAAGCGGGACTACGTCTACTACGGCGAAGCCGAGGTGGACAAGCACGCCAAGCCGGGCACCTACAAGCTCAAGGGCTCGTGCGGCGAGGGTGAACTCGTTGTGCTGCCACGGGGCGGGGTTGACGGCGGTGACGGCGGCATGAGTGCCGGCGACAACCGGGGCCTGGCCGTCGGTGGAGCTGGTCTGCTCGGTGCGGCCGCCCTGGGCGGTCTGGTGCTGCTGCGGCGCCGAACCGATGGTTCCCTGGTCTGAGGGGACGACGACCCGGGCCGGTGGCCGTCACGGACTCCCGTGGCGTGCCGCCGGCCCCATCGTCGTCGTCCTGCTCGCCCTGTCCGGCTTCGGCCTGATCGGGGCGTCGTTTACGGAGAGCCCCCCGGACCGTCCCCCGCAGCCTCCCGCGCTGGCCGACTCTCCCGTCGGGGCAGCGGCCATCGGGCCGGACACCGCCCAGCCCGCTCCGTCCGGCCGCCCCCGCTCCGCTCCCAGCCAGATCGTCATCCCCAAAATCGGGGTCAACGCATCGATCATGAAGATCGGGACCAATCCGGATGGGACAGTCGAGGTGCCTCCGCTCGACCAGGCGCAGCTGGCCGGCTGGTACGAGCCGGGAGCGAGCCCCGGCGAAGTTGGCAATGCCGTGATTGTCGGACACGTCGACTCGGCGGAGCTCGGCCCTGCGGTCTTCTTCTCCCTCGGTGAGCTGCGACCGGGCGACACAGTTGGCGTGATCCGTGAGGACGGCGAGCAGGTCGACTTCACCGTCGAGTCGGTGAAGTCCTATCCGAAGACCGAATTTCCGGCCGAACTGGTCTACGGCTCCACCGACCAGATCGGACTACGGGTGGTGACCTGTGGCGGCGTTTTCGACGAGGCGGCCGGCAGCTACCCGGACAACATCGTCGTGTTCGCTACCCAGGCCCAATGACCCAGGGATCGGGTGTCCCGGCGGCCGAGGTCCGGCCGCCGGGACAGCCCGCAAGTCAGGACGCCGCCGAGGTCCGCACCAGGGTCCGGATCTGACGTAGCAGCACCGATAGGGCGGCCAGGTCGGCCCGGGACTCGTCGAACTCCCCCATCGCCCGCTGTGCACGGTGGATCGAGGTAGCGTTCGACTGCTCCCACTGCTGCACCCGTTCCACTGGTGGCAGATCGCCCGGGGTACCGCCCAACACTTCGGTGGTCAGCGCGGCGAGCGCGGCGTACAGGTCGTACCGCAGCGCCATCCGGGCCAGTGTCTGCCACCGGTCCTCTCGCGGCAGCAGCGAGATCTTGGACAGCAGCGAGTCGACCCGGAACCGGTCCGACAGGACGAAGTAGACCGATGCGACTTCGGACACGTCCCGCCCACTGCCCGCCGCGGTCTCGACGACGTCGAGCAGGCCGAAGCTGTATATCAACCGGACCGTCTGCTGCGCCAGATCCCGCGGCAATCCCTTGGCGACCATCGCCTCGATGTGCGCCGCGATTGCCTCCCGTTCGCTGCCGTAGAAGAGCGTCTCCATCCGCGGTAGGAGGTGGGCGACCCCGTCACGCAGCCGCGCGATCTCCGCCGGCACGTCGATCGGAGAGCGACGGTTGGTCACCAGCCACCGCACCGCCCGGTCCAGTAGACGCCGGAAATCCAGGTAGACGTCGGTCTGCAAGTCAGGGGCGACTCGGTTGTCCAGCTCCTCGACGGCGTTCCAGATCCCGCGCAGTCCGAACACCTCGCGGACCACCACGTACGCGCGAAGCACGTCGGCGGCGCTCGCCCCGGTCTCCTCGACCACCCGGTAGACGAACGAGATGCCGCCCCGGTTGATCGTCTCGTTCACCAACATGGTGGTGACGATGTCCCGGCGCAACCGGTGGCGGGACATCCGCTCGGCGAACCGCTCCCGCATCGGCGTGGGGAAGTAGTTGACCAACAGCTCAGTCGTCCACGCCTCGTCGGCCACGCCTTCCGCCAGGATCTCCTTCTCGAGCACGATCTTGACGTACGCGAGAAGCACCGCGAACTCCGGTGCGGTCATCCCGGACTCCATCCGGACGGCCAGTTCCTCGTCCGGTGGCAGCGCCTCCAGCGCCCGGTCCAGGGCACCGGAGCGCTCCAGGTCAACGATCATCCGCCGGTGCACCGGCAACAGCGACGGCGCCTGGGCCTGTGCGTTGCTGATCGCCCGCGCCTGGTCGTAGTTGTCCCGCAGCACCAACTCGGCGACCTCGTCGGTCATCTCGGCGAGCAGCTTGTCCCGCTCACCAACGGTCAGCTCCCCGTCGGCGACCGCCGTGTTCAGCAGGATCTTGATATTCACCTCGTGGTCCGAGCAGTCCACCCCGGCCGCGTTGTCGATGAAGTCGGTGTAGATCCGACCACCCGCCTCGGCGTACTCGATCCGGCCAAGCTGGGTGCAGCCCAGATTGCCTCCCTCACCGACGACCCGGCAGCGCAGGTCTTTGCCGTCAACTCGGATCGCGTCGTTGGACTTGTCCCCGACCTCGACGTTGGTCTGGCTCGAGGCCTTGATGTAGGTGCCGATGCCGCCGTTCCAGAACAGGTCGACCGAGGCGGTGAGGATCGCCTTCATCAACTCCAGCGGGCTGAGCTGGGACACGCCGTCCTCGATACCGAGCGCCGCCCGTACCTCCGGCGAGATCGGCACCGACTTCGCGGTACGGAGGAACACACCGCCCCCCTCGGAGATCAACTCCGGGTTGTACTCCTCCCACGTCGACCGAGACAAGTCGAACAGCCGCTTCCGCTCCACCCAGGAGGTGGCGGCGTCCGGATTCGGGTCGAGGAAGATGTGTCGGTGGTCGAAGGCGGCCACCAGCCGGATGTGCCGCGACAGCAGCATCCCGTTGCCGAAGACGTCACCGGACATGTCGCCGACGCCGACCACCGTGAATTCCTGGGTCTGGGTGTCGTGCCCCAACTCACGGAAGTGCCGCTTCACCGACTCCCAGGCGCCGCGGGCGGTGATCCCCATCTTCTTGTGGTCATAGCCCGCGGACCCACCGGAGGCGAACGCGTCGCCCAGCCAGAAGTTGTGGGCCGTGGAGATCTCGTTGGCGATGTCGGAGAAGGTGGCGGTGCCCTTGTCCGCCGCGACAACCATGTACGGGTCATCCCCGTCGTGGCGAACCACATCCGGCGGCGGCACGATCTCGCCACTGACGATGTTGTCGGTGGCGTCCAGCAGCGCGGAGATGAACTCCTTGTAGCAGGCCACGGCTTCGTCCCGGTCGCCCGGCTTCTGCTTGAGCACGAAGCCACCCTTGGCACCAACGGGGACGATCACCGCGTTCTTCACCATCTGTGCCTTGACCAGCCCGAGTACCTCGGTACGGAAGTCCTCCCGCCGGTCGGACCAGCGCAACCCGCCCCGGGCCACCGGCCCGAAGCGCAGGTGCACCCCCTCGAACCGAGGCGAGTACACGAAGATCTCGAACCGGGGCCGCGGCGCCGGCAGATCCGGAATCGCCTGCGGATCCAGCTTCAGGGCGACATACGGCTTCGGCCGCCCGTCAACGCGCTTCTGGTAGAAGCTCGTCCGCAGGGTGGCCTGGATCAGCGTCAGGTACGACCGGAGGATTCGGTCCTGGTCGAGACTGGCCACGTCGTCGAGCGCGGCACGCAGCTCGGCGACCAGCTCCTTACTCTGCTGCTGACGCTGCTCGGGGCTCGTTGAGCCCGGCGCGAATCGGGCCTCGAAGAGCCGCACCAGCAGGGCCGCGATCCGTGGATACGCGATGAAGGTCGACTCCATGTAGTCCTGGGAGAAGACCGTGCCCGCCTGACGCAGGTACTTGGCGTACGCCCGCAACACGACCACCTGCCGCCAGGTGAGGCCGGCGCGCAGAACCAGCGCGTTGAAGCCATCCACCTCGGCTTCACCCCGCCACGCCGCCGCGAAGGCGTTCTCCACGTGCGGACGAACCTCGGCCAGTTCCTGGTGCCCCTCCGGCAACCGCAGGCCGAAGTCGTACAGCCAGATCCGACCGTCAATGCGCTCTACCTCGTACGGGTGCTCGTCAACCGCACTCACCCCGAGCGAGTGCAGCACCGGCAGCACCGCCGAGAGCATCATTGGCTCGCCGTACCGGTAGACCTTGAACCGGACGTCCATCGACTCGTCGCCGCCGGCCACCCGACTCGCCGCCCGAGGCGCCAACTGCTTCCGGAACAGGTGCATCTCCAGCTGGCCGGGCTCCTCCAGCAGCTCCAGCTTCGCCAGGTCCTTCATCGCCTCGTACGGCGTGTGCCCGTCCTTGTAGCCCTCCGGGAAAGCGTCGGCGTACCGGGAGAAGAGGTGCTTGGCCTGCTCGTCGCCGAGCTTGCGCTCCAACACCAACCGGTAGTCGTCGTCCCAGAGGCGAGTGGCGTCGGCCAGCTCCTCGGCGAGCAGGTCGGCGTCGATATCCTCCGGTGGCTTGGTCGGATCTGTGCGCACGATGAAGTGCACCCGGGCCAGCATCGACTCGGTCACCCGGGTGGTGTAGTCGACCCCGACCCCATTCAGCTCCCGGAGCAGAATGTCCTGCATTCGCAGCCGGTTCTGGGTGGTGAAGCGATCCCGCGGCAGATAGATCAGGCAGGAGATGAAGCGTCCGTACGCGTCCCGGCGCAGGAACACCCGCAGTTGACGGCGGCCCGCCATCCGCAGCACACCGATCACCGCGTGGTACAGGTCATCGGTCTTGATCTGGAACAGCTCGTCGCGCGGATAGGTCTCCAGGATCTGGAGCAGATCCTTGCCGGAGTGGCTACGCAGGCTCAGCCCGGAACGATCGACCACCTCCGCCACCTTGCGCCGTACCACCGGCAGCTCCTGCACGCTGGTGCGGTACGCGGCGGTGGCGAACAGACCGATGAACCGACGCTCCCCGACCACCTCGCCGGCCTCGTCGAACACCTTGAAGCCGATGTAGTCCAGGTACGCGGATCGGTGCACGGTAGCCCGTGAGTTCGCCTTGGTGATGACCAGCAGGCGCTTCTCGGTGACCCGCTGGTGTGCCTCGGGCGTCATCGACGACAACGCCCGGGACTCCGTGGAATCCGAGCGCAGGATCCCGAGACCGGTGCCGAGCACCGCCCGCAGGGCCTTGCCGCCCGCCTCTCCCTCGGCGTCTACCAGGCGATACTCCCGGTAGCCGAGGAAGGTGAAGTGGTCGTGGGCGAGCCAGCGCAGCAGCTCGACCGAGTCGGTGATGTCCTTCTCCGGCACCGGCGGCCGGTTCTCGCTGTTCCGCGCGGCCGCCAGCTCGTCGGCGAGCGTCAGCGCCTGCTGACGCATCCGGGGCCAGTCCTCGACCGCCTCCCGCACGTCGGTGAGCACGCGTTGCAGCTCCCGACGCAGGTTGTCCCGGTCCGCAGCGTCCCGGACCGGGTCGATCTCAATCCGCATCCAGCTCTCGATCAGGCCGCCGGTGGTCACCTCGTCGGGCTCCACGTCGGCGGCCACCTCGATCAGCCGGCCCAGCGGCTCGCGTCGAATCACCAACAACGGATGGACCAGTAGGTGCACATCCAGGTGATGCGAATTGAGCAGCGCGGTCACCGAATCCACCAGGAAGGGCATGTCGTCGGTGACGATCTCGACCACCGAGTGGTGCTGATCGGCATCCGGCTCCTGGATGCGCAGTTTGAGTTCGCCCGGTACCCGCTGCTCGGCCAGCTCTCGGTGCGTACGCACGGAGTCGAGCATCTCCTCGGCGGTGAAGCCGATCAGTTCCTCATCTGGCGCGAACCGCCAGTATCGGCGGACCAGCGACGCCGAGTCGTGGTCGTCGCCAGCGAGCGCGATCGCCTGCGCCACCAGGCGCTCCGCGTTGGGTACCGTCTCGTCGAGGTCCGAATCCTCGGCGTCCTCCCCCAAAGCGCTGGCGGGCAGGCCCAAGTCGTAGATCGAGTCGATGCTCGAACCGGTCAGGCCGGTCACACCAGTCTCGACGTGACCGAAGCCGTCGGAATCGGTTGCCGAATCGAAGTTGTCGTCCCGGCCGGTATCAACCTGCCGGAGGTCGGGTCCCGGTTTGGTAGCCGGACGCCGGTCCATCGGTGCCACTCCCCTCGACCCACCGCGTCGTGGGTCACTCTGCGCCCAGCCTAGGCCCTGCCTATCCGCGCCTTGGTCGGCGGACCATCATCCGGACGTCCGGTTCGGGACTGCCGTCTTTCACCTACTGCGATAGGGGTCGACCCACCCCGGGTTACCCCACCTCCGGATGTTCATCACCCAGTCGGGGCCCGTCTTCGGCCTCTCGACCGCCAGCCGGGGGACGAACGGGCCGGCACAGCCGCATTACGGTGCAGAAGGGCCAGGATTCTGGGGGCTACCGAGGCGACCAACCGGCGTCCGCCGATTGGTCGCCTCCGGGTCTACGGGTGCCTGGGGTCTGCTGCAAGCGCCGCCGGATCAGCAGGCACCGCCGGATCAGCAGGCACCGCCGCGCCAATCGACGGCTCCCGGGGCTGCTCCACCTCGGCCGGCCCACCCTGGTTGACGAGGAGGACCGGCTGCTCCGGGCTCCGGCGGCGCTCCGACCCCCGACGCGGCGAGGCAGCAATAGGCAGCCGGGGCCGGACGGATCCCGGCGCGGTGACCGGGCGGAGACCCCCGACCAGGGTGTTAACGATCTCGGCAGCGTACGACCCGTCCGGGTCGTAGTCCGGGTCAAAGACGGTCAGCTCGACGCCGAGACAGTGCGGGGTGTCGACCAGGCCGGCGAGAAGATTCTCCAGTTCGGCGAAGGCGATTCCGCCCGGGTCGGGAGCGTCCACGGCGGGCATCACGGCCGGGTCCAGCACGTCCACATCAACATGCAGCCAGTAGCCAGCGCAGTGCGTGAGCTGGTCGTGCGCCCACTGCGCGGTACGGGCCGCACCCTCCGCGCGCAGCGCCGGCACCGGTCGGGTAGTGATCCCGGCGGCCTGGAGGTCGAGCCGGTAATCGTCCTGCGCCCGGATGCCCAGCACTACCACGTCGATGTCCCGAAAGTACGGCCGCCGACCTTCAATAGCGGTCAGATCGAGCTGACCACGGCCGGTGACCAGGGCCAGCCCCTCGCCGGCCGCCGCGCCCACGTAAGAGGCGTTGCCGGGGTGCCGAAAATCCGAATGCCCGTCCACGAAGACGAGCCCGATCCGACCACCCACCGCCGCACCGAGCCGATGCATGGCCAGCGCAGAGCCGAGTACGACCGAGCAGTCCCCACCGAGCACCAGCGGGAACTCGCCTCGGTCTATCACCATTCCAATCCGGTCAGCGAGCGCCACCGAGTAGTTAGCGATCTCATACGCGTGACATACGCCATCTCCGGGCCGCCAGTCGCCCGGGTCATACCGGGACGGGGTCAGGCAGCCGGCATCCCGGGCCCGGAGCCGGCCGAGCAGGCCCTGATCGCGCAGGGCACCAGGAGCCTTACCGCAGCCCGGCACCGAGGTGGCCGTGGGCGGGCGCAGCCCGAGGTTGGTGGGCGCGTCGAGGACGGCGATCCGGCGCATCAGGGGCTCCCGTCCTCAAGCTCGTGCGGGCCGGTCGTCACACCGGCCCGCGCCGACGTGACTGGATCAGAACAGGGCGCTGGCCAGTGCCCGACGGGCCAGCGCCACCGCGGCATCTTCGGGGCCGGCGATGGTGAAGAGGCCGACTAGGTGCTGACGCACCTTCTCGCGGTCCTCGCCAGCGGTACGGCGAACCAGCCCGACCAGACGTTGGTAGGCCTGCTCCGCCATCCCACCGAGCACCTCGACATCGGCGGCGAGCAGCTGGGCGTCGATGTTGTCGGCGGCCGCGGCCGCCGCGGCGAGCGCCGCCTGCGGGTCGGCACCGGCGACCCGACGGGCAAGCCCGACCTGGGCCAGCCCCGCCTCCGCCGCGGCGTCCGATGGCGCCTCAGCCAGGATCTTGCGGTACGCCTGCTCCGCCGCGTCCAGATCACCGTTGAGCAGCGATTCGTCGGCCTCGTCCAACCGTGGGTCGGCCGTCTCGGCCACGCTCGCGCCACCAGCCTTGAGAACCGCCTGGATCCACTGCCGCAGCTGCGCCTCGGGCACCACCCCGGAGAACGCGTCGACTGGCTGGCCGCCGACCACCGCGTAGACCATCGGGATGCCCTGCACCCGGAACATCTGCGCCAACCGGGGGTTGGCATCCACGTCGACCTTGGCCAGCACCCAGGCGCCACCGCCCTCGACGGCGAGCCGCTCGAGCACCGGCGAGAGCTGCTTACAGGGTTCGCACCACTCGGCCCAGAAGTCGACGACCACCGGCGTGCTGAGCGACCGTTCGAGGACCTCGGTCTGGAAGGTCGCCTCGGTGACATCAATGACGGCGGCAGTACTCCCGGCGGCGTCATCGGACGGGCCGGACTGGGCGGACGCGGGGGCCGGGGAGGGTGCGGGGGTGCGCAGCGCGCTGAGGTCTACCGCGCCGCGGGTAAAGATCGACGGGGTGATCCGTGGGTCGCTCATGGTTACCTAGTCTCGCACGGGTGACGCCAATCTCCGCCCTTCGGCGACGCCGAAGGTCACGGTTCTCACGCAGGTCACCACACCTCCCCGCCGCGCCGCGCCGATGCCGGTGGTCAGAAGCGAGCCGGTTCGCGGTAGACGCCCCACTCGAGGCGTAGCGCATCGCAGATCTCGCCCAGGGTCGCCTCGGCACGGACCGCGTCGAGCATCGCCGGAATCATGTTCCCGCTGGTCCGGCTGACCGCGACCATCCGCTCCAACGCCGCGCTGACCTCGGCGTCATCCCGAGCTTCCTTCCGCTCGCCGAGCGTGCGCCGCTGTTCCAGCTCAACCTCGTGCGAGATCCGCAGGATCTCCAGGTCCTTGGCGACCGTACTGGTGTGGCAGTTGACCCCGACGATCTTCTTCTCGCCCTTCTCCAGCGCCCGCTGGTAGGCGAACGCCGCCTCGGCGATATGCCCGGTGAACCAACCATCCTCAATGCCCCGCAGGATTCCCGAGGTCATCGGACCGATCTCGTGCGGTCCCTCACCACCGAGTTGCCGGATCCGGGCGAAGATCTCCTCCGCCTCGGCCTCGATCTTGTCGGTGAGTGCCTCGACGTACCAGGAGCCGCCCAGCGGATCGGCCACATTGGTGACCCCGGTCTCCTCCATCAACACCTGCTGCGTCCGCAGGGCGATCTCGGCCGACTCGTCGGTGGGCAGCGCCAGGGTTTCGTCGAGGGCGTTGGTGTGCAGTGAGTTGGTGCCGCCGAGCACGGCCGCGAGGGCCTCCACTGCCGTGCGGACCACGTTGTTGACCGGCTGCTGTGCAGTCAGCGAGACCCCAGCAGTCTGCGTGTGGAAGCGCAGCCACTGCGCCTTCTCACTGGTGGCGCCGTAGACGTCGCGCAGCCAGCGAGCCCAGATCCGGCGCGCGGCACGGAACTTCGCGACCTCCTCGAAGAAATCCACATGGGAATCGAAGAAGAAGCTCAGGCCGGGGGCGAAGACGTTCACGTCGAGGCCGCGGGAGAGGCCCAGCTCGACGTAGCCGAAGCCGTCGGCGAGGGTGTACGCCAGCTCCTGCGCGGCCGTCGAGCCCGCCTCCCGGATGTGGTAGCCGGAGACGGAGAGCGGTTTGTACCGAGGAATCTCCCGGGCGCAGTACTCCATCAGGTCGCCGATCAGGCGCAGGTGCGGCTCCGGGTCGAAGAGCCACTCCTTCTGCGCGATGTACTCCTTGAAGATGTCCGTCTGCAGGGTGCCATCCAGGCGGGAGAGGTCCGCTCCCTGCCGCTCGGCAGCGATCAAATACATGCAGAAGACCGGAACGGCCGGCCCGGAGATGGTCATACTCGTCGTGACACCGGCTAGGTCGATGCCGTCGAAAAGCACCTCCATGTCGGCGGCGCTGTCCACCGCGACCCCACAGTGCCCGACCTCGCCGAGTGACTGCGGGTCATCTGAGTCGCGTCCCATCAGCGTGGGCATATCGAAGGCGACGGAGAGGCCACCACCCCCAGCGCCCAGGATCATCTTGTAGCGCTCGTTGGTCTGCCGGGCATTACCGAAGCCGGCGAACTGCCGGATGGTCCAAGCCCGCCCCCGGTAGCCGGTCGGGTGCAGACCACGGGTGTACGGGAACTCACCCGGCCAGCCGATCCGCTCAAAGCCGGGGTGGTCCTCCCCCTCTGGCGGCCCATACACCGGGGCAACGGTCATCCCGGAGAGCGTGGTGAAGTCGGCATCCCGTTTGCGAGCGGCATCGTAGCGGTCCTGCCAGCGTCTGCGTCCAGCGGCGATCTCGTCGGCGTTCATCCGCGGGGCTCCTCCTCGGGTCTTCGACTCCACCTCCGAGTGTAGATCCCATCCTGAACGATCGCTAAGGACGTTCGTACCGGCCGGTAGGGTTACCCGGTGCTATCGCCGGCGATCTGGGCGAGGAGCTGATCAGCAGCCGCGTACGGGTCGAGCGAACCCGCGGCCACCTGGGAAGCGAGCGTCGACAGCTCCGTGCCGTCACGCAGCGAACCGATTCGGTCCCGGAGTACGCCCAGCGCGATCGCCTCCACCTCAGCAGCGGCCCGTGCCTCCTGGCGACGACGCAGTTCACCCCGCTCGACCAGCCAACCCCGGTGCTTGTCGAGAGCCGCGGCGACGTCGTCGATTCCCTCGCCGCGGACGGCGACAGCGCGTACCACTGCGGGCCGCCACTGCCCCGGCCCTCGCTCCCCCAGCGCGATCATGCCCTGGATGTCCCGGACCGTGGCATCGGCGCCATCCCGGTCGGCCTTGTTAACCACGAACACATCGGCGATCTCAAGGATGCCGGCCTTGACCGCCTGAATCGCGTCCCCCATTCCGGGCGCAAGCAGCACAAGGGTGGTGTCCGCAAGCGAGGCGACCTCGACCTCTGCCTGGCCCACGCCGACGGTCTCCACCAGAACCACGTCGCAGCCGGCGCCCTCCAGCACCCGAACCGCCTGCGGCGTTGCCGCCGAAAGTCCGCCGAGGTGCCCCCGGCTGGACATGGAACGGATATAGACCCCGGGATCGGTGGCGTGGTCCTGCATCCGGACCCGATCGCCGAGGATCGCCCCACCGGTGAAGGGGCTGGACGGGTCGATGGCCAGCACGCCGACCCGGTGCCCCCGGGAGCGCAGCGCTCGCACCAACTCGTTGGTAGTGGTCGACTTTCCCACCCCGGGCGAACCCGTCAGGCCGACCACCTGGGCCTGGCCCGCGTACGGGGCAAAAGCCGCCGCAATCAGCGGCAGTGTCGCGTCCCCGGATTCGACCAACGTGATGAGCCGGGCGACCGCGCGGGGGTCACCCGCGCGGGCTCGCTCGACGAGCATGGGAATGTCCCGGCTGCGACGCACCGGCGGCGCGGCCGGGACATTGTTGACGGCGTCAGTCATGGTGCCTTTCGTTCCCGACCACGGGGCTCGCCGGTCCGGCTCACCCCTGGCTCTCGGCCCCCGCTGGGACGTGGATGATCAGCGCGTCGCCCTGGCCACCACCGCCGCAGAGCGCCGCCGCGCCGGTGCCGCCACCGCGCCGCTTGAGCTCCAGCGCCAGGGTCAGGACCAGCCGGGCACCGGACATACCGATCGGGTGCCCAAGGGCGATCGCACCGCCGTTGACGTTGACCTTGTCCGGGCTGACCCCGAGGTCACGGATTGACTGAATGCCCACCTGCGCAAACGCCTCGTTGATCTCGATCAGATCCAGATCATTGATGGTGAGGCCCGCCTTCCGGAGCGCGTGGCCGATCGCGTTGGACGGCTGCGAGTGCAGCGAGTTGTCCGGGCCGGCGACGTTGCCGTGCGCACCGATCTCGGCCAGCCAGGTCAGCCCCAGTTCCTTGGCCTTGGCCTTACTCATCACCACGACGGCAGCAGCGCCGTCGGAGATCGGCGACGAGCTGCCAGCGGTGATACTGCCGTCCGGGGCGAAGGCCGGGCGCAGCTTCGCCAGCGACTCCGCGGTGGCGTCCGGACGAATGCCCTCGTCCTCGCTGATCACCAGCGGCTCGCCCTTACGCTGCGGAAGAACGACCGGGGTGATCTCTTCGGTGAAGTGCCCGTTCTTCTGGGCGGCAGCAGCACGCTGGTGGCTTCCCGCGGCGAAAGCATCCTGCTCCGCACGGCTGATCCCCTTGGTGCTGCCGTGCCGCTCGGTCGACTCCCCCATCGAACAGCAGTCCCAGGCGTCGGTGAGCCCGTCGAGGGCCATGTGGTCCTTGATCACCACGTCGCCGTACTTGTAGCCACCCCGCTGCCCGAGCAGTAGATGCGGGGCATTGGTCATCGACTCCATGCCGCCGGCCACGACGACGTCGAACTCCCCAGCCCTGATCAACTGGTCGGCCAGGGCGATCGCGTCCAGCCCGGAGAGGCAGACCTTGTTAACAGTCAGCGCCGGAACAGAGAGCGGAATGCCCGCCTCGGCGGCCGCCTGCCGGGCCGGAATCTGACCGGCTCCCGCCTGCAGAACCTGCCCCATGATCACGTACTGGACCTGGTCGGGAGCGACCTCGGCACGCTCCAGCGCTGCCTTAATCGCCACGCCACCCAGCCGGGTCGCGGAAAGATCCTTGAGGTTACCCAGCAGTCGCCCCATCGGGGTTCGAGCGCCGCTGACGATCACCGAAGCCATACCTGCCTCCGAGGGTGCCGACCTGTACGCCTTAACGATTGTTAGGACGCACCTTAGCTTCTGGGAGCAGATCGACGACGGTGACCCCGCGCACATCGACGACACCCGGCGGGCCACCCCGGTGTGCGGCTACTCATCGCCCCGCCGCGCAAGGAGCACTGGAGCTCCTGCGCGACCGTCCGGACAGCGTAGCGGCTCGCACCCAGTCCCGCAGGCCCCGACCGCAGTCCCGGCACCCCCAACGTCGATACAGCCCACCGGCACGGGCGACCGCCGCAGCCTTCCGTGGCACAGCTCCGCACCCTTCCCACAGCGTGAGATAGCCACCCGGCCGCGCTTCCCGCGGCGTGAAAAACCCAACCGGCCGCGCTCCGCACACACGTGTTCGGCCAGACTGACGCCATGGCCCAGAATCCCCCCGTCGAGTCCGCTGCGGACTACGACACAGACATCGGACTGCGCCGCATCGACCACGTCGGTATCGCCGTACCCGACCTGGACGAGGCGATCGACTTCTACCAGCGCGCCTTCGGCATGCGGTGCGTACACACCGAGACAAACGAGGAGCAGGGCGTCCGCGAGGCGATGCTGGCGGTCGGCCCAACCGCCGCCGGCGGCTGCGTGCAGCTGCTCGCCCCACTCTCGCCGACGTCCACGATCGCACGGTTTCTCGATCGACAGGGCCCGGGCGTGCAACAGGTCGCCTACACGGTCGCCGACATCGACGCCGCCTGCACGAAGCTACGCGAGCGGGGACTCCGCCTGCTGTATGAGCAGCCGAAGCGAGGTACCGCGAACTCCCGGATCAATTTCGTCCACCCGAAGGACGCCGGTGGCGTCCTGGTCGAGCTGGTCGAGCCCGCCGCGGACCACTGAGGCAGGGGCCCGCCCTGCTTCCTGCCGGGCCGGGCCCACCCCCACCGTCCCCGGTCCCGAGCCGCCAAGTAGCCGAGCTACCGAGCTCGACTTTGCGCAGTTTCGCACCCCACCGGACAACATCGCTCGTCAATCGATGCACTTTTTCACACAGCACTTCCGGGGATAGCTACTGTTCAGTAGCGTCCGCCTCCACAACAGCGCGGTCGATGCCGGATGCGTCGATACCGAAACGGTGACTGACACACCGGGCGCCGACGATGACAGGCCCCTGCCGGCAACGCGCGGGGCAGACGAACGGGAGGTCGAAGTGCAGGACATCCTCGAAACGATCATGGCTGCGGAGGGTTCGGCGCAGCCCGAACGTGAACTCGCTGGTGTTGCCCGGCTCCCGATTCCGCAGTCCTACCGAGGCGTGGTCGTACGCGCCGAGGAGACCCAGATTTTCGACGGGATGGCCACGCGGGACAAGGACCCGCGCAAGGCGCTTCATGTCCAGAACGTGCCGACCCCGCAACCCGGTCCCGGCGAGGCACTGGTCGCGGTGATGGCCAGCGCCATCAACTACAACACGGTCTGGACGAGCATCTTCGAACCACTACCGACCTTCAAGTTTCTCCAGCGCTACGGCCGGCTCTCCGAGCTGACCAAGCGACACGACCTGCCGTACCACGTGGTCGGTTCGGATGCGGCCGGCGTCGTGCTACGCACCGGCCCCGGCGTAACCCGGTGGCAGGCCGGCGACGAGGTCGTCGCCCACTGCCTCTCCGTGGAACTGGAGGACGCCGCCGGACACGACGACACCATGCTCGACCCACAGCAGCGAATCTGGGGCTTCGAGACCAACTTCGGCGGTCTGGCCGAACTGGCGATCGTTAAGGCCAACCAGCTCATGCCGAAGCCCCGCCACCTCAGCTGGGAGGAGGCGGCGAGCCCAGGGCTGGTGAACTCCACCGCGTACCGCCAGCTCGTCTCCCACCACGGCGCCAACATGAAGCAGGGGGATGTCGTGCTGATCTGGGGGGCCTCCGGCGGTCTGGGCAGCTACGCCACCCAGATGGCGCTCACCGGCGGGGCGATTCCGGTCTGCGTGGTCTCCTCGCCGGAGAAGGCGGAGCTGTGCCGGCGGATGGGCGCGGAGCTGGTGATCGACCGGGCAGCCGAAGGCTTTCAGTTCTGGAAGGACGAGCAGACCCAGGACCAGGACGAGTGGCGCCGCTTCGGTGAGCGCATTCGCGAGCTGACCGGCGGCGAAGACCCCGACATCGTCTTCGAACACCCGGGGCGGGAGACCTTCGGAGCCAGCGTCTTCGTCACCAAGCGCGGCGGCACTGTGGTCACTTGCGCCTCGACCAGTGGCTACCAGCACCAGTACGACAACCGCTACCTCTGGATGCACCTGAAGCGGATCGTCGGCAGCCACTTCGCGAACTACCGGGAGGCGTGGGAAGCGAACCGGCTGATCGCCCTCGGCAAGATCCACCCAACCGTGTCGAAGACCTACAGTCTGGAGCAGACCGGCCAGGCCGCATATGAGGTACACCGGAACGCGCACCAGGGCAAGGTCGGGGTCCGGTGCCTTGCTCCGGAGGACGGCCTCGGTGTGCGCGACCCCGAGTTCCGCGGGCGGCACGAGGCAGCGATCAACCGGTTCCGCGGTCACTGACCATACGGCGAGGCTCGCCACCAATGTGGCGTCTGGGTTCTTTCCATTCGCTGGACAGGATGCCCATTCGCACGAGACCGGCGAACCCGGTACCGGCTCCGAACGGAATGGGGTCGCGGGTCCTTGCTCGCGGCCCCATTCCCGGAGCCACACTTCAGACCGTCACGGCGTCCGAGAGCTGCCAAGATCGCCGATTGGCCCGGCCGCTGCGGTCCAACTGGGTTGACCATGTAATGAGGACGTCAAAGGTCGGGGCGCTCTTGCGAAGGACCCCAGGTCGTCTGCCAGTATGTCCCAATGCCCCAGCAGCAGTCCTCCCCTCTTGCGTTCTTCGATAACGCGAACAGCCAGCCGGACTTCACCGTCACCCTGCGCGGCTACGACAAAGGTCAGGTTGACGACTTCCTTGGTCGGCTGAGCGCCGCGCTGACCCAGTCCGAGCAGGCCCGCGCCGAGGCCGAGCAGCGAATGAACGACGCGCAGCGCCGGCTCCGCCAGGCCGAGCAGCGGATGACCGCCCTCGAGCAGAAGCTCTCCGAGGCCAGCAAGCAACTCGAAGAGAACAATCGGCCGACCCTCTCCGGCATCGGCACCCGCGTTGAGCAGATCCTCCGGCTCGCCGAGGAGCACGCCAACGACCACCGCAACGAGGCGAAGCGGGAGTCCGAGGGCATTCTCTCCGCCGCCCGCCTCGAGGCCCGGGAGATCACCGACAAGGCGCGGGCCGAGGTGGCGGCGATGAAGGCCACTGCGGAGCGGGAGGCGGGCAACGTCCGGACCGCCGCCGAGCGGGAGGCGGCCGAGGTCCGCGTCCAGGCCCGCCGCGAGGCCGACACCCTGCGGTCCGACGCCGATCGGGAGACCAAGCAGCTGCGCACCGTCACCGCGCACGAGGTCGCCGAGCTGAAGTCCACCGTCGAGCGGGAGGTCTCCACCCTCCGCGCCACCGCGGAACGGGAGATCACCCAACAGCGGGCGAAGGCCGCCCGCGAGGCCGAGGAGAAGCGCGCTGAGGCAACGAAGCTCCTCACCGACGCGCGGGACAAGCGGGACAAGGACCTACAGGCCCTTGAGCTGCAGCTGGCCGAGCGGCGGGAGAAGGCCGAGCGCGAGGAGTCGGAGCGGCACGCCACCCAGGTCGCCCAGACCCAGAAGCTGGTCAACGAGGCCGAGGAGCGGGCACGGGCCGCCCAGGAACGGGCCAAGGAGATCGAGCAGCGCGCCGAAGCACGGCGGATCGAGTCGGAACGCACCGCCCATGACACGGTCGAAGAGGCCAAGGCGACCGCCGAGAAGAGCCTGAACGAAGCGAAGACCGAGGCAGGGCGCCTGCTCACCGAGGCCCGCACCGAGGCCGACCTGGCTACTCAGACGGCCCGCCGCGAGGTCGAGGATCTGACCCGCCAGAAGGACGCGGTCACCTCCCAGCTCGGCCAGATGCTCTCCGGGCTCGCCGGCATCGTCCCGGGTACGGGGCCGGACGCCGCCGCTGCGGCAGCCTCCGCCGTGGCCGCCGCCACGGGGTCGAAGTCGGAGGCCTCAGCGGAGGAGAAGAACCGCGAGAGCACCGGCTCCCCCAGCTGACCAGCTCAGCTGGGGCCAGTTCCACCACGCGGGGCGACGCTGGGCATCCGGGTGTCGCCCCGCGCCGTACGTGGTTCCAAGTCCGGATCGCGCCGGTTGAACCGCTGCATCCGACGAGTCCGTATCGCCCCAAGAGGGCCGATTGCGTGTGAGGATGGGGGCATGTCGAACGGCGAGGAACTGTTCGCTCTCGGCGGGGATGTGACCACGGAGCCCAGCTTCGAGGCCGGCCTGCGGGGGTACGTGAAGGGGCAGGTCGACCGGTACGTCGCTCGCGCCGAGCACGAGATCGCCACCCTGACCGCAGAGCGAGAGCAGGCCTACACCCAAATCCATAAGCTGGCCGGCCAGGTGGAGGTTCTTCAGCGGGATCTCGCCCAGGTACGCAAGCAGGTCGGCGTGGTGGACCGCGCCTCCTTCCGGCACCTTGGACCCCGCGTCGAACAGGTCCTCACCCTCGCCGAAGAGCAGGCCGAAGAGATCCTCGCCGCCGCGAACAAGGAGATCGAGTCCCGCCGAGCCGCCGCCGAACACATCATTGACGAAGCGCGGGCGGAGGCGGCCAAAGCAGTCAAGGACTTCGAGCTGGCCCTGGCCGCTCGCCGCGCCGAGGAGGAGCGGCACACCGCAGCTCGGAAGGCGGAGGCAGACGCCGCGGTCAAGGCCGCGGCCAAAGAGGCCGACGCCAGGGTCAAAGCCGCAACCGAACAGGCCGACGCCAGGGTCAAAGCCGCAACCGAACAGGCCGACGNCACGGTCAAAGCCGCAACCGAACAGGCCGAGGCCGCGGTCAAAACCGCAACCGAACAGGCCGAGGCCGCGCTCAAAGCCGCGACCGAGGAGGCCGCCCGGCTACGCAAGACCGCGCAAGGGGCGCTGACGAAGGCCCAGCAGGAAGCCACCCAGCTGCGGGACACCGCCAAAGAGGTGCACACGCGGGCCCAGCAGGAGGCGACGAAGCTGCGCGAGGCGGCCCGCGAGGCACAGGCCAAGGCCCAGCAAGACGCGACCGAACTGCGGGAAGCCGCAAAGGAGGTGCAAGCCAAGGCGCAGGAGGAGTCCAGGCGCCTCGTGGAACAGGCGACCGAGGCGAGCCGGGCCACCCACGCCAAGGCCCAGCAGGAGGCCAAGCAGATCGTCGACGACGCCAGCATCGCCGTCCGGGCCACCCAAACAAAGGCCCGCCAGGAGGCGGAGTTGCTCGCCAAGCAGGCCGCCGACGCGGCGAAGCGGCAACGGGCCGAGGCCGAGGCGTACGCGCAGCAAGCGCGCACCGAGACCGAGGCGTATGCCCGGGAAACCCGAGCCCAGACCCAGCAGGAGCTGGGAGCGTGGCGGGCGGGGGTGGAAATGGAGGTCAACAACCGCCGGACGGCGGCTGACCGCGAACTGGCCCAGCGCCGGGCCGCCGACGACCAGGAGTTCGCCAGCCGCCGCGACGAGCTGGAGCAGCGGCACGACTCCCGGCACACCGAGTTGGAGCAGCGGTACACGTCCCGGCAGCAGGAGCTGGAGACCGAATTCACCACTCGACAGCAGGAGCTGGAGACCGAATTCACGACCCGGCAGCAGGAGCTGGAGACCGAATTCACGACCCGGCAGCAGGAACTGGCGACCGGATTCACCACTCGACAGCAGGAGCTGGAGACCGAATTCACCTCGCGCAAGACCGAGTTGGAGTCCACGTACACGGCCCGCCGAAACAAGATCGAGGGTGCCGCCGAGAGTATCCGGCGGACCGCCGAGCAGGATGCCCAGACCCTACGCGAACGTGCGGAGCAGGAAGCGTCGGAGCTGCTGAGGCAGGCCGAGGCGGCGGCGGCCGAGCAGCGCCGTACCGCCGACGAGTACGCCGCTACCTCCCGACGCCAGTTCGAGGAGTACGCCGCTACCACCCAGCAGGCCCTGGCCACCACCCAACAGCACCTGGCGGCGACCCAGCAGGAGGCCGCAACCAGCCGGCAGCAGCTCGCCCAGGTGATGCTGGAGATCGCGCAGGCGCAGCAGCAGCTCGCTGACCTGCGGCAGGAGACCTGGCGATCACGCCAGGAGTCCGACGACCTGCAGCGACAGCTGACGGAACTTCGGCTGGAGTTGACCGGTGCGGCGAAGCCTGCCCCGGCCGGCCCCACCGACAGCGATTCCGACAATGGTCGAGCCCGCACGGCCGTACCGGCGCCGCCAACTGGCGACCGGACCGGTGTGGGCAAGGTCGAACCGGCGGAGGCCGGCCAGCCGGCCCGCGGACGGATCGAGCCGGCCGTTGACGAGTCCGCAAAGGGCAGTGTGAAGTCGGTTACCACCAAGGACGGTGATGAGGCCAGCGCCGGGGTGGACGGGGAGCCGACCGTCGCGGCCGTACCCGGTGAAGGGGGTCGGGCAGCCGCCCCCACAAAGATCACCAGTACCGGAGAGAACAACAACCGGCCGGCGAAACCCACCACCGACGAGCGCAGCTCCAAGCCGAGCAAGGTCGTCGTTGACAAAGAATGAGCCGACCGGCTGGACAGCGGTGCCGCGCCCGGTTCTCCACTGCCGACGGCTGAGCGAGGCGCGGCGGGCCCGTCGCGGCGCTGGGCGGGCGGCCTGAGCTTCGGTGGCACCGGGCGAGCCGGATTCGCAGCAGCACCGCGCCAACCAGGGGTCCGGGCGGTTCGGCGTACCGGGGCTGCCCCTGCGGCGGAGCAGCTTCCTCGTTGGCTTCACCGGCGGGCTCGGGGCGCTGCTGGCCTACGCCCTCTTCCTCGGCCTACGCAATGCCGCCGGCTTACTCGTCCCCGTAGTAATCGCGCTCTTCCTCGCCGTCGGGCTCTATCCGGCGGTGACGCGGCTGCGCCGGCTCGGACTGCCCCACGGGCTGGCGGTCGCGGTCGTCATGCTGACCCTGCTCCTCCTGCTTTGCAGCGGCGTGGTCGCCCTGGTGCCACCGATTGTCACCCAGTCCAACCAGTTCATCGAGCAGTTCCCCAGCTACCTGGAAGCGCTACGGCGTAACGAGACCATCAACGAGCTGATCGAGCGGTACGACCTGGTGGAAAGGGCGCAGCAAGCCGCGGACACCGACGCCCTCGGCCAGGCACTCGGCGGAGTACTCGGCGGCGCCCAGCTCATCTTCGGCACCGCCTTCCGGACCCTGACCGTACTCGTCCTCACCATCTACTTCCTGGCGTACTTCAACCGGCTGCGGTCGCTCGGCTACGCGCTCGTCCCCCGGTCCCGTCGAGATCGGGTACGCCTGATCGGCGACGAAATCATCGTCAAGGTCGGCGCGTACATCGTCGGGGCGCTCATCATCGCCGTCCTCGCCGGCACCACCACCTTCGTCTTCGCGTTGATTGCCGACTTGCCGTACCCGTTCGCACTGGCCGTCGTGGTGGCGGTGGCCGACTTGATCCCGCAGATCGGCGCCACGCTCGGGGCGGTGATCGTGAGCCTGGTCGGCTTCGCCACGGACCTACCGGTGGGGATCGCCTGTGTGCTGTTCTTCCTCGTCTACCAGCAGGTGGAGAACTACCTGATCTACCCGAAGGTGATGCGCCGATCGGTACAGGTCAACGAGGTAGCGGCCCTGGTAGCGGCGCTGCTCGGCGTCGCCCTGATCGGCGTGGTGGGCGCTCTCATCGCGATCCCCACCGTCGCGGCGTTCCAGCTGATCCTGCGCGAGGTGGTTATCCCGCGCCAGGATTCCCGCTAGGCGGCGATTCCCGCTAGTCGGCCGCGGGACCCGGCACCGGCCGATCGGCGAAGGCCGCCACCGTGCGATCGGCGTACGCGCTGACATCGCCGGTCTCCAGTGGGCCGTCCCAGGTCGTCGGCAGCGGTACGGGGACGGTGGGGTTGACCCGCCGGACGATCTCGTCGAGGACGGTCTCGGCGTCACCGACCCACAGGTGTTTGGCGCCCGGCACGCCGACCACCTCAGCCTGTGGCACAGCGGCGAAACGCTCCCGCGCCTCCTCGGGCCGAAGGTAGTCGTCGAACTCCGGCACCAGCGCCGTGATCGGCTTGTCGGTGGCGGCCCAGTTCGCCAGGTCTTCGGGGCCGGAGAACCGTAGCGGTGGGGAGAGCAGGAGGGCACCCGTCACCGCCGGGTCACAGCCGTACCGCAGGGTCAGGTCAGTACCGAAGGACCAACCCAGTAGCCAGATCTCCGGCAGCTCGTGGAACTCCGCGTACTCGATGGCGGCGGCCACGTCGTATCGCTCACCGACCGCGTTGTCGAAGGTCCCCGCGCTGGTGCCGCGCATGCTGGTCGTGCCCCGGGTGTTGAAACGCAGCACCGCCAAGTCAGCCAGGGCCGGCAGGCGCCAGGCGGCCTTGCGGAACACGTGGCTGTCCATCATCCCGCCATGGGTGGGCAGCGGATGCAGGCAGACCAGCGTGGCAACCGGCGCGCGGTCGGCCGGGCGGGCCAGCTCACCGACGAGTCGCAGCCCGTCGGCGGTGTGCAGCTCGATCTCCTCTCGGCGACCGGGCAGGATCGACGAGGCGCGGATGGGTGTGCTCACCCGCCCAGTCTCCCCCGTCACCGGGCCGGCAACCCGGCCGGGGTCGGGAAGAAGGCGCTCGAGGTCGTGTCTCAACCGTGGCGGGGTGCGCTGCGGCCCCGTTGCACGATCGGTGCCCGCCGGTCCCGGGCCCGCCAACAGCCGCTGTGCCAGTGCCGGCGGTCGGTCAGGTCCCCCCATCCCTGGGCGGGCCACGCCACGACATGCGCCACACCGGGTCGGATCTCCTGGTCGCAGCCGGGGCAACGGTAGGTCTTCACCGACGCGCCGCCGCTGATCAACCGAACCTGCCAGTCGCCGTCCCGCCACCGCTGCACCGACTCGGCCCCCTGCCGCAGCCGCGCGGAATCCAGCTGCCCGCTCTCATCCTGGCGGGATCGGTTACGACGAGGGCTCACACCCTCCAGCGTACGGCGGGACGATGCCGTGCGGCGTCGGCGGGCCGGCGACGCGACCGGCCCGCACCTGCCCTACCGCTCAGCGACGAGTGTGATCGCGGAAGCCCCGGCCAGCCTTCCGGCCCAGATAGCCGGCGGTGACCAGGTGCTCCAGCAGCGGAGCGGGGGCGAACCCCGGCTCACGCAGTTCCAGGTACAACTCCCGCTGAATAGCCAGGGACACGTCGAGGCCGACCACGTCCAGCAACTCGAACGGACCCATCGGGTATCCGCAGCCGAGCTTCATCGCATGGTCGATGTCGTCGGCGGTCGAGTAGCTCGCCTCCAGCATCTTCACCGCGTCGTTGAGGTACGGGAAGAGCAGCGCGTTGACGATGAAGCCGGAGCGGTCACCGCAGACCACACCGGTCTTGCCCAGCTCCCCGCAGACCGCCTTGGCGGTGGCAGTGGTCTCCGTCGACGTGCGGATGGTCTGGACGATCTCCACCAGCGACATGACCGGTGCCGGGTTGAAGAAGTGCAGGCCGACCACGTCCGCCGGACGCTGGGTGGCCATCGCGACATCGATCACCGGCAGCGACGAGGTGGTGGTGGCGAGAACGACACCGGGCTTGCAGATCTCGTCGAGGCTGGCGAAGAGCGCCTTTTTGACACTCAGCTCCTCGATGACCGCCTCGACCACCAGGTCGACGTCGGCGAGGTGCTCCAACGTCGCCGACCACGTGATCCGGCCCAGCGCGGCGTCCCGGTCGGCCTCGCCCAGCTTGCCCCGCACCACGCCCTTGTTTAACGAGGTCTTGACCGCCTCGAAAAGCTTGGCGGACTTCTCCGCCCCCCGGGTCACCGAGACCACCTCGTAGCCAGCCTTGGCGAAGACCTCGATGATGCCGGTCGCCATCGTCCCGGAACCGACCACACCGACCTTCGCGATGCCCCGGGCGCGGGCCTCGAGCGTCGACTCCTCGCTCACCGGTGTCTGGTCGTCCGGTACGACTACCGGCGAACCGGGCCGCTCGTAGGTGTAGAAGCCGCGCCCCGACTTCCGACCGAGCAGCCCGGCGGTGACCATCTGCTTGATCAGCGGCACCGGGGCGTGTCGCCGGTCCCGGCCGCCCCGCCGGTACATCGTGTCCAGAATCTCGTACGCGGTGTCCAGGCCGATCAGATCCATCAACGCCAACGGGCCCATCGGCAGACCGCAGCCGAGCTTCATCGCCGCGTCGATGTCCTCCCGGCTGGCGTACCGCGCCTCGACCAGGCTGACGGCATGGTTGAGGTAGCCGAAGAGGAGGGCGTTGGCGATGAAGCCAGCTCGGTCGCTGATCGTCACATCGACCTTGCCCAGCCGTGCGCAGAGTGCCTCCACGTCGGCAACAACCTCGGCCGAGGTGACCACCGTCCGGACGATCTCCACCAGCTTCATGATCGGCGCTGGGTTGAAGAAGTGGATGCCGATGACCTGGTTGGGGCGGGTCGTGGCCACCGAGATCTCGGTAACCGACAGCGACGAGGTGTTGGTGGCCAGAACCGTCTCAGGCTTGCAGACCCGATCCAGCTCCGCGAAAATCTGCTGCTTCAGATCGAGGTGCTCGGGAACTGCCTCGATCACCAGGTCGACCGAGTGCAGGGCCGCCAGCCCGACCTGCCAGTTGACACGGGCCAGGAGCGCGTCCCGGTCCGCGGCCGCGAGCTTGCCCTTGGCGACCGCCCGATCGGTCGACCCGGTGAGGGTGGCTCGGCCGCGCTCCAGCGCTGCCTCGGTCACCTCGACTGCGACGACGTCGATGCCATTTCGGGCGAAAACTTCAACGATGCCGGCACCCATGGTGCCCAGACCCACCACACCCACACTGGCGAACTCGCGCGTCACGCCAAGCCTCCCTGGTCAGCTCCAAGCAGCCGGCCTCAATGGCCACTAAGGTATGCGCGCGAGTCTGCCATGCGCCGCAAGGTTGTCGAGATGCCGTGGGGTTTGTCACGGTGTCGCGCTGACACCGCCGGCGCACGCCGAGGCCGGTGCGCACCGCAAACGGACGTCGCCTGCCCTACCGGTGAGTAGCAAGCCGGGTCTAAACTTCCGCCATGACGGCTGTACATGTTCCGGGCACCCCGGTGATCGAGGATGGTCGACTCGTGTCGACGAACCCGGCGACCGGCGCGGAGGCCGGGCGCCTGCCGGTCGCGTCCCCCGCCGAGGTCGAAGCAACCGTCGCCCAGGCCCGCGCCGCCAGCGGGTGGTGGGCCGGGCTCGGCGTCGCCGCTCGACGGGAACGGCTGCTGCGCTGGCGGACCCGGCTGGCATCCCGAATCGAGGAGCTCGCCGAGCTGGTCCACGTCGAGGGCGGCAAGCCCGTCGCCGAGGCCGTCGTCGAGGTGGTCACCGCCATCGAGCACCTGGACTGGGCCGCGCGCAACGCCAAGCGGGTGCTCGGTCCCCGCCGGGTACGGTCCCGGTTGATGCTGGCGGAGTTCTCCGCCCACCTGGAATACCAGCCGTACGGGGTGATCGGCGTGATCGGCCCGTGGAACTACCCCGTGTTCACCCCGATCGGCTCCATCGCCTACGCCCTGGCCGCGGGCAACGCCGTGGTCCTCAAGCCCAGCGAGTACACCCCGGCCGTCGGCCAGTGGCTGGTGGACAGCTTTGCCGAGGTCGTCAACGAGGAGCCGGTCTTCTCCGCGGTGCACGGCCTCGGTGACGTCGGTGCGGCGCTGTGCCGATCCGGGGTCGACAAGCTGGCCTTCACCGGGTCCACAGCGACTGCTCGAAAGGTCATGGCTGCCTGCGCCGAGTCCCTGACCCCCGTGCTCATCGAGGCCGGCGGGAAGGACGCGATGATCGTCGACACCGACGCTGACCTGGACGCCGCGGCCGCGGCAGCCGTCTGGGGCGGTCTCACCAACGCCGGCCAGACCTGCATCGGCATCGAGCGGGTCTACGCCGTCGAGGGGGTCTTCGACGGCTTCGTTGACCGGGTGGTCCAGCGGGCCGGACGACTCACTGTGGGCGCCGACGGCACCGACATCGGTCCGATCACCATGCCGAGCCAGCTGGAGGTGATCCGCCGGCACATCGACGACGCGCTGGCCCGCGGTGGCCGGGCGGTCCTCGGCGGGGCAGACGCGGTGCAGCCGCCGTACGTGCAGCCAACCGTGCTGGTGGACGTGCCGGAGGACTCAGCCGCCGTACGCGAGGAGACCTTCGGCCCTACCCTGACCATCAACCGGGTCCGCGACGTTGACGAGGCGGTCGCCCGAACCAACGCGCTGCGATACGGGCTCGGCGGCTCGGTCTTCGGCCGGCGTCGGGCGATGGCGGTCGCGCAGCGGCTACGCTCCGGAATGGCCTCGGTGAACTCGGCCCTGACCTTCGCCGGGATGTCCACCCTGCCCTTCGGCGGCGTGGGTGACTCCGGTTTCGGGCGTATTCACGGCGCGGACGGGCTGCGGGAGTTCGCCCGCCCCAAGGCCATCACCCGACGCCGCGCCCGGTCACTGCTGCCCGCGACCACCTTCGACCGCACCGACGCGGACATCGCCCGACTGGTCAAGATCGTCAAGCGCTTCTACGGCCGCTGACCCGCTCCGCGGCGCCCTGCCCCGGCGCGGGCGGCTCAAAACAGGGTCAGCTCGTCCCGTTCGATGCCGCGCAGCTTGTCGTAGTCCACGACCACGCAGCGGATTCCCCGGTCGGTGGCGAGCACCCGCGCCTGCGGCTTGATCTCCTGCGCGGCGAAGACGCCCTGCACCGGCGCGAGCAGTGGGTCCCGATTGAGTAGTTCCAGGTAGCGGGTGAGCTGCTCCACACCATCGATCTCACCGCGACGCTTCACCTCAACCGCGACGGCGCCCTGCGCCGCGTCCCGGCACAACAGATCCACCGGGCCGATCGCCGTCATGTACTCCCGGCGAACCAGCGTGAAACCCTCACCCAGCGTCTCCGGGCTGGCCGCCAGCAGCTCCTGAAGGTGCGCCTCCACGCCATCCTTACGCAGGCCCGGATCGACGCCCAGCTCGTACGCGGTGTCCTGGAAGACCTCCTCCAGGGTGATCCGTAGCTCCTCACCGGCCTTGTTGACCACCCGCCAGACGCCGGGGGCCTCCTCCAACCGACACGGGGGGCTCATCCAGTTCAACGGCTTGTAGGCCCGGTCGTCGGCGTGGATCGACACCGACCCGTCCGCCTTCACCATCACCAGACGGGTGGCTAGCGGCAGGTGGGCCGAGAGCCGTCCAACATAGTCAACAGAGCACTTCGCAATCACCAACCGCACCCGACGAGGGTAACGGAACTACTGCTCCGGCAGGCCGCGGGCGGCCCGTGCGCGTCAGTGCCCGTGCCCATTTTCGCGACCCGGCACCGGCTAAGGTTCCTCCTCGTCGGGCAGACCGTTGGCGTGGCGAACCACGGTCACCAACTCGTTGACAACCTCGGTGAGCGCGAAATCCTTCGGCGTGAAGACCCGGACGACTCCGGCATCCCGCAGGGTCTGCGTGTCCGCCTCCGGAATGATGCCGCCGACCACGACGGGCAAATCACCCCGTCCGGCGGCGCGCAGCCCCGCCAGGACCGCTGGCACCGCCGCCAGGTGCGAGCCGGAGAGGACCGAGAGGCCGACCAGGTCCACGTCCTCCTCCACGGCAGCGGCCACGATCTGCCCAGCGGTCAGCCGAATGCCTTGATAGACCACCTCGAAGCCGGCGTCGCGGGCCCGGACCGCGATCTGCTCGGCACCGTTGGAGTGCCCGTCCAGACCCGGCTTGCCGACCAGCAGCCGCAGCCGTCCACTGCCCAGTTGCTGGGCGGTGGCGGCGACCCGGGCCTGGACCGCCGACAGCGGACCGCCCCCGCCGGAACCGACCGCCCCGGACAAGCCGGTGGGGGCCCGGTACTCCCCGAAGACCTCCCGCAGTGTGCCCGCCCACTCACCGGTGGTTACCCCAGCGCGTACGCAGTCGAGCGTGGCCGACATCAGGTTCGTGGTGGACGCGGCGTCCGCGCGGAGCCGGGCGAGCGCGGCGTCCACGGCCGCTGCGTCCCGGCTGGTCCGCCAGTGGCGTACGGCAGTCGTGGCGGCTGCCTCCACCGCCGGGTCGACCTGTTCGATCGCCTCGGCGCCGGCCGCAGTCAGTGGGGAGGGCTCGGTCTCGGTGAACCGGTTGACGCCGACCACCACATCGGTACCGGCCTCCATTCGTCGACGCCGGTCGGCGAGCGAGGCGACCAGGGCACTCTTCAGATAGCCGGTTTCGACCGCAGCGACCACGCCCCCCATCTCCAGCACCTTCTCCAGCTCGGCCCGGGCTCCGGAGACGATGTCGTCGACCAGCGCCGTCATCAGGTGCGAGCCATCGAACAGGTCGGGGTACTCCAGCAGGTCCGACTCGTACGCGAGCACCTGCTGCATCCGCAGCGACCACTGCTGGTCCCATGGCCGGGGCAGGCCAAGGGCCTCGTTCCAGGCGGGGAGCTGCACCGCCCGGGCCCGGGCATTCTGGGAGAGGGTCACGCCGAGCATCTCCAGGACGATGCGTTGGATGTTGTTCTCCGGCTGCGCCTCGGTCAGACCCAGGGAGTTGACCTGGACGCCGTACCGGAACCGGCGCTGCTTCGGGTTCGCCACGCCGTACCGATCGCGGGTGATCTCGTCCCAGAGCGTACCGAAGGCACGCATCTTGGCGATCTCCTCGACGAAGCGCACCCCGGCGTTGACGAAGAAGCTGATCCGCTGGACCACATCTCCCATCCGCGCGGCCGGGACCTGGCCGGAGTCACGGACGGCATCGAGGACGGCGACCGCGGTGGCGAGCGCGAAGCCGACCTCCTGGACCGGAGTGGCGCCGGCCTCCTGGAGGTGGTAGGAGCAGACGTTGACCGGATTCCACCGGGGCATCTCCTCGAGCGTGTACGCGATGATGTCGGCGGTCAGCCGCAGGGACGCTGCCGGTGGGAAGATGTACGTCCCGCGGGACAGGTACTCCTTGATGATGTCGTTCTGGGTCGTGCCGGCGCAGCGGTCGAGTTGCGCCCCCTGCTCCGTGGCGACGGTGCTGTAGAGGCCGAGCAGCCACATCGCCGGCGCGTTGATGGTCATCGACGTATTCATCTCGGCCAGGGGAATGCCCTGGAAGAGAGCCCGCAGGTCGTCGAGGTGGGCCACCGGCACACCCACCCGGCCGACCTCACCGGCAGCCAGCTCGTGATCGGGGTCGTACCCGGTCTGGGTGGGCAGGTCGAAGGCGACCGAGAGCCCGGTCTGCCCCTTCGCCAGGTTACGGCGAAAGAGGGCGTTGGTTGCAGCGGCCGAGCTGTGCCCGGCGTAGGTTCGCATCACCCACGGACGGTCCCGCTGGGGCAGCCGACCTGGGGGGGCCTTCTCGTCCATGGCGGGAGTTTAAGTTACTCACTGGTATTGCGAGCTGTGGAATTTTCCACAGCTACCACCAGACCCCGGAGCTCGACCGGTTGCGCGGAGGCAGCACACTTGTTACATGGAGAACGAGCTCGCGATCGTTGCGCGGGGGCTACGCAAGGCATACGGGGAGAACACGGCCGTGGCCGAGGTGGACCTGGAGGTTCGCCGGGGCGAGGTGTTCGCCCTCCTCGGCCCGAACGGCGCCGGCAAGACGACCACCGTAGAAATCTTGGAGGGCTACCGGCGACGCGACGCCGGCGAGGTCTCGGTGCTCGGCAGCGACCCGGCGACCCCCGCCGCAAACTGGCGCAACCGGATCGGCATCGTCCTTCAGGGCGTCGGTGAGTTCGACGAGCTCAGCGTCTCCGAAGTGGTCCACCACTTCGCCGGCTTCTACGCCGACGCCGACGATCCGGAGAAGGTGATCGCCCGGGTCGGGCTGGCGGGCAAGTCCCGGGCCCGCACCCACACCCTCTCCGGCGGACAAAAGCGCCGCCTGGACGTGGCGCTCGGCATCATCGGCCGGCCCGAGCTGCTCTTCCTCGACGAACCGACCACCGGCTTCGACCCCGAGGCACGGCGCGAGTTCTGGCAGCTGATTCGAGATCTGGCAGCGGCCGGGACGACGATCGTACTGACCACGCACTATCTCGACGAAGCGGAGGCGCTCGCGGACCGGGTGGGGGTGATCGCCAGCGGCCGGCTGATCGAGGTAGCCGCACCCGAACACCTGGGCAACCGGCAACAGGCCCACGCGACGGTCTCCTGGCGTACGCCGGAGGGGCTTACCGAGAGCGCGGAGAGCGCGACGCCCACGGAGTTGGTGACGGAGTTGGCCGCGCGCTTCGGCGGCGAGGTGCCCGGGCTCACGGTCACCCGGCCGACCCTCGAGGACATCTACCTGCAGATGATCGGACACCGATGACCACGACGTTGAAGCCCGCCACGGCCGCCCGGGAAGCGAGCCACCAGCCCGGCCCACTCGCCCTCGCGCTGCGGCAGGGCCGGCTGGAGCTGACCCAGTTCCTGCGCAGCCGGGAGTCCGTCGTGTTCACGATGGGATTCCCGATCATCATGATCCTGATCTTCGCCGCAGTCTTCGACGGCGAGATCGCGCCCGGAGTGAGCTTTCCCCAGTACTTCATCACCGGCATGATCGCCGCCGGCCTGATGACCGTGAGCTTCCAGAACCTCGGGATCTGGATTCCGATCGAACGAGACCGCGGGGTGCTCAAGCGCTACCGCGGCACGCCGATGCCGAAGTGGGTGTACTTCGCCGGCAAAGTGATCATGGTCGTGGTGGTCGGCATCACCGAAACTGCGCTGCTGATCGCCGTCTCGGTGGCCGTGTTCGACCTACAACTGCCGGGCACCGCCGCGAAGTGGCTAACCTTCGGCTGGGTCTCCGTCCTCGGCATCACCGCCTGCACGCTCTGCGGCATCGCGATCTCCTCGTTGGCGCGGACGGCCCGCAGCGGTTCGGCGGTCGTTACCCCGGTCGCCCTCATCCTCCAGTTCACCTCCGGGGTGTTCTTCGTCTTCACCCAGTTGCCGAGCTGGATGCAGCAGGTGGCCGCGCTCTTCCCACTGAAGTGGATGTGTCAGGGGCTCCGCTCGGTCTTCCTGCCGGACACCTTCGCCGGGCAGGAGCCGGGTGGCTCGTACGAGCTGGGTCGGGTCGCCCTGGTGCTGGCTGCCTGGTGCGTGATCGGGCTGCTGCTCTGCCTCGGCACCTTCCGCTGGACCACCCGCCGCGACGGCTGAGGCAGCGAAGCGGACCCAGATCAGCCCTGCGGTAGTGGAGGGCCCCTTCGGAGCGGCGGTCTCGAAGGAGCCCTCCCGGCCGTTCAGCCAGGCTAGCCGTACGAGTAGAAGCCCTGGCCGGTCTTGCGGCCCAGGTCACCGGCGGTGGCCATCCGCTGAAGCAACTCCGGGGGGAAGAACTTCTCGTCGGCAGTGTCGGTGTAGATGTTGCGGGTGGCGTTGAGCAGCACATCCACCCCGGTCAGGTCCACCGTCGCCAACGGGCCCATGGCGTGGCCGAAGCCCAGCTTGCAGGCGTTGTCCAGATCCTCGGCGGAGATCACGCCGGATTCGACCAGGCTGACCGCCTCCATCACCAACGCGCAGATCAGTCGAGTGGTCACGAAGCCGGCGGTGTCTCGGTTGACGACCACGACCGCCTTGCCGATCTCCTCGGCGAACGCCTTCGCCGAGGCAATGGTGGCGTCGCTGGTCTTGTAGCCACGGACCAACTCGCACAGCTTCATCATCGGCACCGGGGAGAAGAAGTGGGTGCCGACCACCGACTCGGGGCGCTCAGTGGCGGTGGCGATCTGGGTGACCGGGATCGCCGAGGTGTTGGTGGCGAGCACCGCATCCGCCTTGCAGATCTTGTCCAGCGCGCGGAAGACCTCGTGCTTGAGCTCAAGCTTCTCAAAGACCGCCTCGACGACGATGTCCGCGTCGGCGGCAGCCCCCAGGTCGGTGGTGGGGGTGATCCGGCCGAGTGCCGCCTCGGCATCGGCCGACGAGATCTTCCCCTTCTCGGCGAACTTCTCCAGCGACCGCTGGATGCCCGCCAACCCCCGCTTCGTGGCCGTGTCGTCCAGGTCTCGCAGCGTCACCTGCCAGCCCGCCTGCGCCGCGACCTGGGCGATTCCCGAGCCCATCAGTCCAGCACCGACAACCGCGAGTCGACCCGCCATCTGCTCACTCCCTCACTGCGATTGGTGTCTGCCTGCACCCTAGCCGGCAGACCTGAACGCAGCTTAAGGGCAGGGCGGCGGCCGCCCGAGGACCCGCAAGGCCTACGGCGTCCTCACCGTCCGAGGGAGATCCCCCCGTCGGTAGCGCCACCCCGCTGCACCTCGACGCCGAGGGCCCGCAGGTCCGCCACGAAGTCCGGGTAGCCCCGGTCCACGTGGTGCACCTGGGAGACCTCGGTAACGCCTTCGGCGCAGAGCCCTGCAATCAAGAGACCTGCTCCGGCGCGGATGTCGGTTGCCCGCACCGGCGCCCCAGAGAGCCGCTGTCGCCCCCGGACCACGGCGTGGTGGCCGTCGGTCTGAATGTCCGCGCCGAGTCGCATCATCTCGTTGGCGAACATGAACCGGCCGTCAAAGATGTTCTCGGTAATCAGGGAAGCACCGTCGCTGACCGCCGCCAGCCCGATCGCCATCGGTAGCAGGTCGGTGGCGAACCCCGGGTAGGGCAGGGTGACCACATCCACCGCACGGGGGCGATCCACCATCCGGATCCGGAAAGCATCTCGCCGCGTCTCCACCAACGCACCGGCGGAGACCAACTTGTCCAAGGCGATGTCGAGGAAGGCCGGGGAGGCGCCAGTCACCGTCACGTCGCCCCGAGTCATCGCCGCGCCGAATGCCCACGTACCCGCGACGATCCGATCCCCGACGGTGGCGTGCCGCACCGGATGCAGCCCGGGCACGCCGACGACGGTCAACGTCGAGGTGCCGGCACCCTCGATGAGCGCACCCATCTGCCGGAGCATCGTGCAGATATCCACGATCTCCGGTTCCCGGGCGGCGTTGTCGATGACCGTGGTGCCCTGAGCGAGCACCGCCGCCATCACCAGGTTCTCGGTGGCGCCGACGCTCGGGAAGTCCAACACGATCTCGGTGCCGCGCAGCCCGTGCGGGGCCGTGGCGACCACGCAGTCGCGCTCACCAGAGATCTCGGCGCCCATCCGGGTGAGTCCGGCGATATGCATGTCCAACCCGCGCGAGCCGATCGCGTCGCCCCCCGGATGGGCCACCCGAACAGATCCACGACGCGCCAGCAGAGGGCCGAGTACGCAGATCGACGCGCGCAGCCGGCGAACCAGATCGCAGTCCGCGTCGATACCGGGGGTCTCCGGCACATCAATGGTGACTGACCGGGAGCGGGGAACCCCGCCGTACGCCACCATCGGGTCCACCGGATCATCCGCGTCGAACTGAACCCCACAGCCAAGCCGACGCAGCACCTCTCCCATGATCGCGATGTCGGTGATCCGTGGGACGTTGGTGATGACGCTACGGCCCGGCGCCAGCAGTGCCGCGGCCATGAGCTTCAAGGCCGAGTTCTTGGCACCCACCACGTGCACGGTGCCGGTCATTCGGGTGCCACCACGCACCCGAATGACGTCGTCACCCGCTGTGCCGTCGGCGTCGCCCGGGCCGGTCAGCCAGGCGGGGTCCGGCCGGTCCGGGATCGTCAGATCCGGTGTCCGTAGGCTGTGCGTCATGGCCGTCCACCTCACGCGCATCTACACCAAGGCCGGCGATGCCGGCACGACCAGGCTGAGCAACAACGAGCAGGTTCCGAAGACTGATCCCCGGATCGCCGCGTACGCGGACGTAGACGAGTGCAACGCGGCGATTGGCGTGGCGCTCGCTCTCGGGCAACTCGACGAAGAGCTACGCACGATACTCGGATCGATCCAGAACGACTTGTTCGACGTGGGGGCCGACCTGGCCACGCCGGTTGAGCCGAACCCGAAGTACCCGCCGCTGCGGGTCACCGAGGCGTACATCGAGCGCCTTGAGGCCTGGTGCGACGAGTACAACGCCCGGCTGAGCAAGCTCGACTCCTTCACCCTCCCCGGCGGCACCGCTGGCGCGGCGCTTCTGCATGTTGCGCGGACAGTAGCCCGGCGCGCCGAGCGTGCGGCTTGGGCCCTGATCACCCACGACCCCGACCGAACCAGCATGCTCCCGGCAAAGTATCTCAACCGGCTCTCCGATCTGCTCTTTATCCTGTCAAGAACGGCAAATCCGGCCGGAGATGTGCTATGGGTACCCGGCGGCAAGCACTGACCGAATAGCCGTCCGACGCGCCGGTGTAGGAACCGGCGCGCCGCACCACGCCGAGGCCTGCATACCCGACCTGCCGGATACCATCCGCGCCCAGCGGCAGCAGCTCGGCGGGGGGAAACCGCTCAGCGAGGGGATAAGCAGCCCCTGCCCGGTCGAGGCTTCCTCGTACCGTTGGACCGAGGGGCCTTGCACCGGCCCGCGACTGGGGGCCTCAGGCCGCTGGCCAGTCCTGAGCGGTCAGATTCGGCGAGGCCGCCCCCGGAGGAGCGGCCTCAAGCCAAGAGAGAAACCCGGTGACGGTCGAGCGCGCCATAGCAATCTCGACCGGGGCGTGGTGGCTGGTACAGCGGAGAATGATCCAGTCGGCGGGCATCGAGAACCGCTCCTGCCCTTCAGGCAACCGACGGCGTTCCACCGCGAGGCCCTTACGGGAGAGCGTCCGCCGGGGGCGGAGGGCGAAACTAAACATCCGGTAGAGGCGGAGCTCGTCCCCCACGAAGCGGCCGAAGCCCGGGGCCCAACCCCTCCCATCGAGGATCGTGGAGGTACGGACGTTGAGCCGGATGATTCCTCCGCTACGAGTTACCAACCCGCGCCGGACAAAGAGAGCCAGAAGTGCGCCGATGACGACGGCGATGCCGATGGCGATCCCTTCGACGATCCCCATCGCCGGGTGGCGCTCAGCTACCCTGCGCGGCCGGGACCGGGCTGGCGCTCTCGGCCAGGACGGTGACGCCCTTGTTGCTCACGGAGAGGAAACCGCCGCCCACCTCGTAAGAGAGCTGCTCGCCTCCGGCGACCTTGATCCGAACCTGGCCGGACTCCGAGAGCTGGCCGAGCAGGGGCGCATGCCCTGGCATCACGCCAAGCTCACCCTCGGTCGTCCGGGCCATGACCATCTCGGCCTCGCCGGACCAGACCGTCTTTTCGACGGCTACGAGCTCGACGTGAAGCTGCTGTGCCACGCTGTCTCCTTGCTGCGGCGGCGGGTTGCCGAAATTCTAGTCTCGCCATCAGGGCGCCGGTAACGCGGGTGGCGAGACGTACGCCACTCGGGTTGGGATTCGGTGCCGATGCGATCAGATCTTGTTCTGGAAGTCCGGATGCTCCAGCATGAACGCGTCGATTTGCTCGTCTCGCAGCGCCTGGAAGAAGTCCTGAACGGCCGGTTCGAAACGCTCGCCCTTGTATTTCCCGCCATCCATGATGCCACCACCCGGCAGCTTGATCATCTGAATGTTGCCCGGCCGGAGGTCCTTCAAGGCCAGGCCAAAATCAATCACGTTGTGTCCCCGGCCGTTGAAGACCAGTGACTCACCGGCGGCCCGAAGCACCCGGTCCAGCTTGATCGGGTTGGTCACCACATCAGCGCTGAGGGCCTGACTCGCCATTGCCTTGACAAACTGCTGCTGGTGCCGCTGGCGGCCGTAGTCACCGTCTGGCACGCCGTTCTCTGGGTAGCGCTGACGGACGTAGTCCAGCGCCTGCCAGCCCTCGAGAAGCTGCTCTCCCTCCGGGTAGACCGCCTGCTCACCGACGTACCCCCCACCGCCGGGGCGTGGCTCTCGGTGCGTGCCGTCAGGGCGACGATGCCTCGAGCGCACCTCCTGCTCGATGTCCATCGTGACGCCACCCATCGCATCCACAATCTTGATGAACCCACCGAAATTGATGATCGCCCCAGCGTCGAACCGCTGGATCCCGGTGATCGACTGGACCGTCTTGGCGAGCAGTTCGAAGCCCTGCGCCGTGCTGGGGTTCTCCCCCTGCACCCGGCTGCCGTAGGACATCGCCGCGTTGAGCTTGTCCGTACCACCACGGAATCCGGCCTTGTCGAAAGCGGGGATCTGAACGTAGAGATCCCGGGGCATCGAGAAGAGGTATGCCTGGTCAAGCCCCTCCGGCACGTGTAGCACCATGATCGAGTCAGCCAGCGGTAGCTGCTCCTCTTTCCGGGGGTCAACGCCGACGAGGAGGATGTTGAGCGGGCCCTTGATGTCGCTCGTGCGTTCATTGGCTCCCGCCGCCTGGTCCCCGAACAGGTCCGCCTTGCCCACCGCACCCTCGTACCGGGCCAACAGCGCCTCGACCCCGACCAGGGACACGCCGCTGAAGAACATCAAGACGGCGCCGAAGACGGTGCAGACCTGGGCCCACCGCGGCACGCCCGCCCACACCGACGGCTTCTTCTTGCCGCCTTTGCCGGCCTTACCCACGATCATCTCCGTTCGTCAACGTCTAACAGGGACGGGCGTACGTCAGCGAATGATTGCACGAATGCGCACACAGTCAGCGCGACGCGCGTGAAACGGTACCTCGCCACTCATCAAGATCACTGGCCGGTGAAACGGGGTCCACGACCAGAATGGCGGCGACAGATGCACGGAAAGGCCGCCCCGGCGTGCACCAGGGCGGCCTTTCATCGCTACTCGCGCGACCTGCGGCGTAGCCGCAGCTGGGGCTCAGCCCTCCGCCATCAGCTCCTTAGCCTTACGCTCCAGGTCGTCCAGGCCGCCGCACATGAAGAAGGCCTGCTCGGGGAAGTGGTCGTACTCACCCTCACTGATCTTCTTGAACGCGTCGATGGTCTCCTTGATCGGGACCGTCGAGCCCTTCATGCCCGTGAACTGCTCAGCGGCGTAGGTGTTCTGCGACAGGAAGCGCTCGATCCGACGCGCCCGGCCGACCGTGAGCTTGTCCTCCTCGGAAAGCTCCTCAATACCCAGGATCGCAATGATGTCCTGCAGGTCCTTGTAACGCTGCAGGATCCGCTTCACCTCGGTGGCCACCGTGAAGTGCTCCTGGCCGACGAACTCCGGGGCGAGGATCCGGGACGAGGACGCCAGCGGGTCTACCGCCGGGTAGATGCCCTTGTCGGAGATCGAACGCTCCAGGTTGGTGGTCGCGTCCAGGTGGGCGAAGGTGGTGGCCGGCGCCGGGTCGGTGTAGTCGTCCGCGGGCACGTAGATCGCCTGCAGCGAGGTGATCGCCTGCCCCCGGACCGAGGTGATCCGCTCCTGGAGCTCGCCCATCTCGTCGGCGAGCGTCGGCTGGTAGCCCACCGCGCTCGGCATCCGGCCGAGCAGCGTGGAGACCTCAGAACCGGCCTGGGTGAACCGGAAGATGTTGTCGATGAAGAGCAACACCTCCTGCTTCTGCACATCCCGGAAGTACTCCGCCATGGTCAGCGCGGAGAGGGCGACCCGGAGCCGGGTGCCCGGCGGCTCGTCCATCTGGCCGTAGACCAGCGCGGTCTTGTCGATCACGCCGGACTCGGTCATCTCGGCGATCAGGTCGTTACCCTCACGGGTACGCTCACCCACCCCGGCGAAGACCGAGGTACCACCGAAGTTCCGGGCAACGCGAGTGATCATCTCCTGGATCAGCACCGTCTTACCCACGCCGGCGCCACCGAACAGACCGATCTTGCCGCCCTTGACGTACGGGGCGAGCAGGTCGATGACCTTGATGCCGGTCTCCAGCATCTCCGTCTTCGGCTCCAGGTCCGCGAAGGCCGGGGCCTTGCGGTGGATCTGCCAGTGGTCGTCCGGACTCAGCGTCTCACCCGGCTCCAGGTTGAGGCACTCCCCGATCGCGTTGAACACGTGGCCCTTGACCGTGTCACCCACGGGCACCGTGATCGGCGAACCGGTGTCCCGCACCTCAACCCCGCGGACCAGACCGTCGGTCGGCTGCATGGAGATGGCGCGGACCAGGTTGTCCCCCAGGTGCTGGGCGACCTCCAGGGTCAGCGTCTTCTCGCCGCCGGAGAGGGTCACGTCAACATGCATGGCGTTGAACAGGTCCGGCATCGCGTCGCGCGGGAACTCGGCGTCGACGACCGGGCCGATGACCCGGACCACGCGACCGGTGGCCGCGTTGGTGCCGGCCGGCCCATCAGCAGTAGCGGAAACAGTCATCACACTTCACTTCCCGACGCGGCCAGCGCGTTCGCGCCGCCGACGATCTCGCTGATCTCCTGGGTGATCCCGGCCTGGCGGGCCGAGTTCATCTCGCGCGTGTACTTCTCGATCATCTCTTCGGCATTGTCGGTGGCGCTCTTCATCGCCCGCCGCCGCGACGCCGACTCGCTCGCCGCCGACTCGACCAACGCCGCGTAGATCCGGGTGTTGATGTACTTCGGCAGCAGCGCGTCGAGAAGCACCTCCGCCTCCGGCTCGAATTCGTAAGCCGGCAGCGCACCTTCGGAGCGGGGCCGGTCCTCGATCTCCATCGGCCCGAGGATCCTCGCGACCGGCACCTGGGTCATCAGGGACTTGAACTCGGTGGAGACGATGTGTAGCTCGTCCACACCGAAGACCCCGTCCGGCCCCGGATCCCCGTCGCCGTCGTCCACACCGGCGGTGAACGCCTTGATCAGCGACTCACCCACCTCACGGGCGTCGGCGAAGGTCGGCTGCTCCGAGAAGCCGGTCCAGCACGCCGTGATCGGCCGGTTGCGGAACCGGTAGTACTGCACACCCTTGCGACCGATGACGTAGAGCGAAGGCTCCTTGCCGTCGGCGCGCAGCCGGGCGAGCAGCGACTCCGCCGTCTTGATGGCGTTGGAGCTGTAGCCGCCGGCCAGACCCCGGTCACTGGTGACCAGCAGCACACCAGCCCGCCGTACCCGCTCCCGGGGAGTGAGTAGCGGGTGGTTGATCCGCGTGTTGGACGCCAGCGCCGTGAGCACCTCGGTGATGGCCCGGGAGTAGGGCAGGGAGGCCGCCACCTGCTCCTGGGCCTTGGCGATCCGGCTCGTCGCGACGAGCTCCATCGCCTTGGTGATCTTCTTCATCGACTTCGCCGCGCGGATGCGTTGGCGGAGTACGCGTACCTGGGCGGCCATCGGTCAGCTTCCAGCCGGACGGTCGGTCGGCTCGTCCTGGAACCGGGTAACCGTCTCCCGGTCCTCCTCGCCGGCGAGCGGCTCGGCGGCCGGCTCGTTGATCCGCCGCTCGTCCTCCTTGCCCAGGAAGAGCTTCTTGAAGTCGCTGATCGCCGCGTCCAGGGAGGCGATGACGTCGTCGCCCCAGGTGCCGCCCGCGATCTGCGTGAGGATCCCCTCGTGCTTGTGCCGCAGATACTGCAGGAACTCGGACTCGAAGCGACGGATCTCGCCGACCGGGATGTCGTCCAGCTTGCCCTCGACACCGGCCCAGACCGAGACGACCTGATCCTGCACCGGGAAGGGCGAGTAGTTCGACTGCTTGAGCAGCTCGACCAGGCGGGCACCCCGCTCCAGCTGGGCCCGGGAGGCCTTGTCCAGGTCCGAGGCGAAGGCGGCGAACGCCTCCAGCTCACGGTACTGAGCCAAGTTCAGCCGCAGCGAACCAGAAACCTTCTTCATCGGCTTCACCTGCGCGGCGCCGCCAACCCGGGAGACCGAGGTACCGACGTTGATCGCCGGCCGGACGCCCTGGTTGAACAGGTCGGTCTCCAGGAAGATCTGGCCGTCGGTGATGGAGATGACGTTGGTCGGGATGAACGCCGAGATGTCGTTCGCCTTGGTCTCGATGATCGGCAGACCGGTCATCGAGCCCCCGCCCATCTCGTCGGAGAGCTTCGCGCAGCGCTCCAAGAGCCGGGAGTGCAGGTAGAAGACGTCACCCGGGTACGCCTCGCGGCCCGGCGGGCGACGCAGCAGCAGCGACACGGCCCGGTACGCCTCGGCCTGCTTGCTCAGGTCGTCGAAGACGATGAGGACGTGCTTGCCGCCGTACATCCAGTGCTGCCCGATCGACGAGCCGGTGTACGGGGCGAGGTACTTGAAGCCGGCCGGGTCGGACGCCGGGGAGGCCACGATGGTGGTGTACTCCATCGCGCCCGCCTCCTCCAGCACGCCCTTGATCGAGGCGATCGTGGAGGCCTTCTGGCCGACGGCGACGTAGATGCAGCGGACCTGCTTCTTCGGGTCGCCGGAACGCCAGTTGTCCCGCTGGTTGAGGATGGTGTCCAGGGCGACGGTGGTCTTACCGGTCTTCCGGTCACCGATGATCAGCTGGCGCTGACCCCGGCCGATCGGCGTCATCGCGTCGATGGCCTTGATGCCGGTCTGCAGCGGCTCGTCGACCGACTTCCGGGACATCACGTTCGGGGCCTGGAGCTCCAGCTCCCGGTAGCCCTCGTTCGGGATGTCGCCGAGGCCGTCGATCGGCTCGCCGAGCGCGTTGACCACGCGGCCGAGGAAGGCGTCGCCGACCGGAGCCGAGAGCACCCGGCCGGTGCGCTTGACGCGCTGCCCCTCCTCGATGCCGGCGAAGTCGCCGAGGACGACGACACCGATCTCCCGGACGTCGAGGTTCAGCGCCACACCGATCGTGCCGTCTTCGAACTCGAGCAGCTCGTTGGTCATGGTCGAGGGCAGGCCCTCGACGTGGGCGATGCCGTCGCCGGCGTCAGCGACGGTGCCGACCTCCTCGCGGGACACGCCGGACTTGTAGGAGGAGACGTAGCGCTCCAGGGCGCCGCGGATCTCCTCCGTCGAGATGGTCAGCTCGGCCATCCTCTGCTTCCTTAAGTATCAGGGGCCCGGGATACCTAGTACCGACCGGTCCGAATGACGTCTAGTCAGGCGCTGGCGCGGCAGTTCCGGCTCAGCGCTTAGCGAGCGCGTTACGGGATTCGTTGAGGCGGCGCAGGACGGTGCCGTCGTACAGGTCGGAGCCGACCTGGACGCTGACCCCACCGAGGACCTCGGGGTTGACCGACTGCTTGACGGTCACCTCGCGACCGTAGATGGCGGAGAGGCGGGCGACCAGGCGCTGCTCCTCCTCCGCACCCAACGGGGCCGCGACGGTCACGTACGCCACCTGTCGGTCCCGCTGGTCGGCGGCGAGCTCGACCAACCGGGTGAGCGCCCCGACGAAGGAGCGCCCGCCGAACCCGCCGAGCGCCACCTCGACCAGCCGGACGGTGACCGGGCGGGTCTTGCCGGCGAGCAGCTCACCGGCGAGAGTGGCCCGCTGCGCGGCCGGGGCCGCCGGGTCCGACAGCACGTTGGAGAGCGCCGACTGGCCGGCCACGACCTGACCGAAACGGAACAGCTCGTCCTCGACCTCACCGAGGTCGCCCGCCTTGTCGGCGGCGGCCAGCAGCGCGGCCACCCCGAGCCGCTCGGCACCGTCGAGGAGTTCCGACGGGGCCGACCAGCGGTGGGAGACCAGCGTGGTCAGCAGGTCGAGCGCGTCCCCGCCGACCTTCCCGCGGAGGATTCCGGCGAGCAGGTCGGCCCGGTCCGCACCGGAGCGGGCCGGGTCAACGAGGGCCCGGCGCAGCCGTGGCTCGCGCCGGAGCAGGTCGGCGACGGAGAGAAGGTCGTCGGCGGTGGCGGCCACTGCCGAAGACTCCGCGCCCCGGACGTACTCGTCGAGGCGGTCGGCCGCGATCTTGTACGACTCCCGGCTGGTGGCGGCCTGCATCAGCGGGCCCCCGCGCTCTCGAGACCGTCCAGGAACCGGTCGACCGTGCCGGCGCGGCGTGCCTCATCGGCGAGCGACTCACCAACGATCTTGCCGGCCAGGTCCACCGCGAGCGTGCCGACCTCGGTACGCAGCTCGCGCACGATCGTGGTCCGCTCGGCGACGAGCTGCTCCTTGCCCGCGGCGATGATCCGGTCGGACTCTTCCCGCGCCTTGGCGAGGATGTCCTGTCGGATGCCCTCCGCGTCGGCCCGGGCGTCGTCCCGGATCCGGGCCGCCTCGGTGCGCACCTCGGCCAGCTGGGCCCGGTACTGCTCGAGCAGCTGGTTGGCCTCGGCCTGGGCAGCCTCGGCGCGCTTGAGGCCACCCTCGATCGCGTCCACCCGCGCCTGGTACATCGTCTCCATGCGCGGCATGACGAACTTCAGCAGCACGAAGACGAGTAGGGCGAAGGCGATGGTCCCGACGACGAGCTCTTGCCAGATCGGCAGGATCGGATTGTGCCCACCTTCGGCGGCGAGATACATGTCAGACCTCCGGGTCGGGGAAGGGTACTCGTCAGCCGATGGCGAAGGCGAGCACCAGGCCGAAGAGGGCGAGCGCCTCGACCAGGGCGAAGCCCAGGACCAGCCAGGTGCGGTTGAAGCCGGCGGACTCCGGCTGGCGGGCGCTGGCCTGGATGTAGGCCGCGAAGACCAGCGCGACACCGATACCGGGGCCGATGGCGGCGAGGCCATAGCCGACGGTGTTGATGCTGCCTTCGAGGGCGAGAACGTCCATTGCGGGTATTCCTCCTAGCTCACACGTGAGGTCTCACGCGTTCGGGGTTTGTACCAGAAGCTTGGTCGGGCCGGGCAGCCCGCCGAGCGGGATCTCAGTGCTCCTCGGCCAGCGAGGTGCCGACGTAGTTGGCGGTCAGCGTGACGAAGACGTACGCCTGCAGCACGGCCACCAGCGCCTCGAAGAAGGCCATCACGATCGCCATCGCGAAGGAGAAGACCGAGGTCACCTGAACGAAGAGGTTGTCCGCGGAGAGCATCACGAAGCCACCGACGGTGAAGACCAGCAGAAGTAGGTGACCGGCGAACATGTTGGCGAAGAGTCGGAGGGCCAGGGTAACCGGCCGCACGACGAAGTTCTGCAGGAACTCGATCGGGACCAGCAGGAAGTGCATCGGCCACGGCACGCCCGGCAGGATCAGGCTCATCTTGAGGTACTTGAGGAGACCGTGCTTGCGGACCCCGACAGCGAGGTAGAGCACGTAGGAGATCGCGGAGAGCACGATCGGGAAGGCGATGTGCGAGTTCGGCGAGATCTGCAGCCCGGGAACGATGCTGAAGAAGTTGGTGATCAGAATGAAGCTGAACAGCACCGTGAAGTAGGGGGCGAACCGGATGCCGGCATTACCCATCTGCTCCCGGGCGATGTTGTCTCGAACCAACCCGTAGACCGACTCGGCCAACCACTGCCCCTTACTGGGGACCAGCTTCGGGTTCCGGTAGGCGGCCATGTAGAAGATGATCACCAGACCGACGGCCAGCCAGACCATGAGGGTGAACTTCGTGACCCACGGTCCAGCCACCGCTGGGGGGTAGAAGTCATTGACGCTGGGGGGCCAGGGAAGGTCCTGGGCGACGACCAGCTGTCCGCTCACCGTGTCATCCTCCACACTCGACAGACCGGCGCGTGCCGACACTCAGGCACCGAGCCTCTTCATGATCAGGTAGATCGCTGCGGCTGCGCCGAGCATCATGCCGACGGCGATCCCCACGCCGGCCGGCACGCCGAGGAAGCCCTCCGCCAACCAGCCGAGAAATCCCCAGACCAGGATGCCGGCAAGGAGGTAGCCAAGCACGGCACCCGCCACACCCTCCGACGAGTGCGCGTCGGACGGTTCGCGGTCTGGGTTGTCGGCCATTACGACGCGTACATTATCAGTCGTAACTTGCAGGAGTGTGCGGCACCCCCCACACTGCAGGGCGGCGTGCGGGCGGCGGCTGGGGCATCAATCCGGGCCAGCCTACTCCTGTCCGACACACCGCACAGGACATCAAAACGTCGAGTTAACGCCAGTCGTACACCTACGGCCGCCCGCCCGCCCGGCCGCTCAGCTCCGTGGCGACGAGTCAACTGTGGGCAGTGGAGCGCGGAGTGCCCAGGTCAGGTGGGCGGCCGTCCAGACCACCACGGCGGCGATGATGGCCACCCCCATATCCGGCAGCCCGGCCCAACCAGTCGCGGCGACCGCCGCCATCACCACACCCAGCACGACGATCTTCGTGACGTAGGTGACCAGCCCAACCGACATGATCAGCTGCGGGCTGACCGCGTCCGCCCAGGCCACCGAGAGACCGGAGACCAGGTAGCTCACGACAACGAGCGCGATCCCCGCCGCCACCGCGACCGCGGAGGTGGTGCCCCGGGCAGCCGCCGCGACCGGTACCGCGGTGACCGCGAGGAGGGCACACGCGGCCAGGGGCAGCCGCAGGTAGGGCAGCCGCGCGCGAATCGCGCCTGGCTCGCCCGCGGCCGGATCGGTCGCCCGCGGCTGGTCGTCGTCCCGCTCCTGGGCGGTCGGCGTCGTCTCGGTGTTCACAACACCACAGTCTATTGCTTCCCGTGCCGGTGGCCGTGCGACGCCAGGTGGGGCGGTGCGACGGGCACACCGGCGGACCGCTCCCGCCCCACCGGGAAGGCGCGCGCCCCACCGGGCAAGACGCGCACCACCGGGCACGACGCGCGCACCACCGGGCACGACGCGCGCACCGCCCGACAAGAACATCCGCCCCGCGGCGAGGGCTCCTACTCCCCGTTCCGGGCAGGGGTGACGTCGAAGGCGGTTACCTCGCTCGGCGGGACGAAGTCCCGAACCGGCTGCCCCCGCAGAGCTACGGACATCAGCTCCGCCACCCCGTCGGCCATCCGCGCCTGGACCGCGTGCCCCACCGCATCGCGCGGGTCATCCGGGTTGGTGGCGATCGCCGCCACCGCGAGCTGCGGCGTGACGGCGACGATGGACTCCGTGCCGTACCCCTCCGAACTGCCGGTCTTGCCGGCTACCGGGCGTCCCAGCTGGGAGCGGAGCTCCGGTGCGGTACCCCCCTCACAGCCCCGGTACATCGACTGATCTCCGACCGGACAGCGCGCGGCGTCCACCGCGGCCCGGGCCACGTCCCGGGCCACGACCTGCCGGCAGTCCGGCGTCCCGGCCGCGACCGTCCGCCCGGCCGAATCGGTGATCCGCAGCACCGGCAGCGGCGCACACCACCGCCCGTCGGCCGCGACGGTGGCGTACGCGTTCGCCAGGTCCAACGGAGTCGTGGCCGAGACACCCAACGTGAACGGACCCCACGCGCGGGCACCGTGCCGGGCCAGCTGCTCGTCACTGGGCGCCCGGAACACGATGCCCAGCCGCTCAGCCATCTCCACCACCCGATCCGCGCCTACCCGCTCGGTCAACCAGGCGAAATACGTGTTGACCGACTTGCCGAACGCGCTCCACATGGTGTGCTCCCCATCAACCGACGAGCTGGCGTTGCGGGGGCACCACCTCCCATCACAGCTCGCCCGACCGCTGACCGGAAAGTCGGTCACGATCCGGTCGGGCGCGTCGAACACCGTGTTCAACGGCAACCCAGCCTCCACCGCGGCCAGCACGGTGAAGAGCTTGAACGTGCTCCCGCCCTGATAGCCCTGGATCGCGCCGCCGCCCGCGACCAGCTGGTTGACCGTGTTCGGGCGGTTCTTCCACCCGACCGGGTTCGGCTGCACGCCGTAGGTGCGGTTGACCGCCATGGCGAGCACCCGCCCGGTGCCGGGCTGGACCACGGCGGTCGGCAGCGCGTACCGGTGATTCTCCGAGTAGATCTGCTGCACCTGCTCGATCGCGGCCTGCTGCACCGCCGGGTCCAGGGACGCCACAATCTCGTAGCCGCCCCGACGCAGGGCGAGCTGCCGCTCGTCAACCGTCGACCCGAACGCCTCCTGCGAATTCCACCAGCGGGTGAACCAGTCGCAGAAGAAGCCCCAGTCATTCTGCTCCGCCGGCACCGCCGCGCAGTCGTTCGGCGTCTCGGTGGGGTGCAGCCGCAGCGGTTGCGCCGCCACCCGGGCCGCCTCGTCCACTCCGACCTGACCGGCCTCGACCATCTGGTCCAGCACGTACGCCCGGCGTTGCAACGCGGCATCGGCGTCCCCGTTGAGCGGGTCGTCGGTGTGCGGGGACTGGACCAGCCCGGCGAGCAACGCCGCCTCGGCCAGGGTCAAGTCCGCCGGCGACTTGGTGAAGTAGCGCTTACTCGCGGCCGCCACCCCGTACGCGCCGGCGCCGAAGTACGCGATGTTGAGGTATCGGGCGAGGATTTCGTCCTTGCTCAGCTCCCGCTCCAGCGCCAACGCGTACCGCACCTCCTGCACCTTGCGTACAGAGGTGACCTCGGTGGCGGCCCGGCGCTGCTGTTCGGTTAGGCGTGGGTCGCTGGCCAGAACGTTGCGGACGTACTGCATGGTCAGGGTGGATGCCCCCTGCCGGACCGCACCGCCGCGCTGGTTGGCGGTGAACGCCCGCGCCACGCCGCGCAGGTCCACCCCCCGGTGCTGATAGAAGCGGGCATCCTCGGCGGCGAGGATCGCCTGACGCATCACCGGGGCCACCTCGTGTAGCGGCACGTCCACCCGGTCCTCCTGGTAGAAGGACGTGATCAACGTACTGCCGTCGTTGGCGTACAGGTTGGACCGCTGCGGGGTGGGTGGCGTCCGCAGGGTGTTCGGCAGCTCCGTATACGGCGCGGCGAGCGCCGAGAGGCCAACTCCGTACACCAGGGCGGCGGGCAAGGCCGCCACCGCGAGCCCGAGACCGGCCAGCAGGCCGGCGAGCAGGACTGTCATCAACTTGTTCAGGTGTGCCCGGGTCATCAGCTCTCCCCGCAGGAGCCGGCAGGACCCGTCAAGAATGACCTGAATGCGCCTCTTGTCTGCCTCGTTCCGCCACCGGGTAACCCGGGCGGGTTACGGCAACAACACCGCCGCCAACGGACGCACCGTCTCCTCGACCTCGTCCGCGACCCGGCCGAAACACTGGTCGCCCCGGCCCCACGGATCATCGAGGTCATCCACAGCGAGCGGCCCGACCCCCGCCCGAACGGCGTCCATCGCCTCGACCAGCGCCACGCCGCGCGCGTACACGGCGGTGGGGTTCAGCCCAGGCGCCGGCAGACCAGCCAGGTCCACCGCAGGCAGCAAGCGGCCGAACTCACCCAGCACGAAGGTGCGGGAGACCGCGTCCGGCCGCAGCCCCGACACGAACTCCTGCTGTTCGCCGGTCGCGGTGAGCACCAGGTCAGCGCCGTCGATGTGCTCCGAACGCAGCTTGCGGGCCACGAAACCGTCGGTGCCACCGCCCCGCCCGGTCACCTGTCGGGCTGCCGGCGGATTCATCTCCTCACCGGCGTGCCAGCCGCCCGTGCCGGCGCTGTGACTGTGTAGCAGCTCATCGGCGAGCCCCGGTGCGGCATCGCCGCACCGCGCCAGCCGCTCCTGAACGGCCAGAACCAGCAGCCGCTCCGCCATCGGTGAACGACAGATGTTGCCCATACAGACATGGAGCACGGTAAACGGCGGCATTCAGGCCACCCGGGTCGAGTCGATGTCCGGCACCACATCCCGCAGCCGGTCCAGCTCGATCGCACCCGCCCGGAGCAGTTGGGGCACTTCCCCGGTCAGGTCCACGATCGTGCTCGGCACGGGCGCAACCGGCGGACCGGCCTCCAGATACGTGCGCACCGAGTAGGCGAGCTGACCACGGGCCGCCTCGGCGGTGGTGGCCGCGGGCAGGCCAGCCGTATTCGCCGACGCCACCGCCATCGGGCCGGTCTCCCGAAGGACCTCCAGCGCGACCGGATGCAACGGCATCCGCACCGCGACCCGGCCCGCGGTCTCCCCCAGATCCCACCGCAGACTGGGCGAGTGCTCAACCACGATGGTCAGCGCACCCGGCCAGAAGGCCGCCACCAGGTCACGGGCCGCGCTGGGCAAGGAGAAGACCAAACCATCCAAGGTGTGCCGGGAGCCGATCAGCACCGGTGGCGGCACCGGCTGACCGCCCTTGGCGTCGAGCAGGGCTTTGACCGCGTGCGGAGTGAACGCGTCCGCCCCGATCCCATAGACCGTGTCGGTCGGCAGGACGACCAACTCGCCGTCGCGGATCGCCTTGATGGCTGCCGCGATGCCGCGGTCCCGGTCGGCGGGCGACCGGCAGTCGTAGAGCATCACGAGCAGCAGTCTGCCACGCCCGACTTCGGGCGGTGTGCCGGCCGTACCCGGGCAACGGGACACGCGCGCTCCACCCCGCCCCGGAGGTGGGCGAGTTCACCGGCCTACCCGCCAGCGCCACCGGGCACTCGAGGCTCCCCCGCGTCCCGACGCCGGATCGCAGTGGCGAATCGAGGCCGGCCGGCGAGGTCGGCGTGACCGGCGATCGAGTCGTACCGACCATCCCCCGCCAGCAGCCCGGGTACCGCCGCGCCCTGCGTGTCGTCGTGCTCGATCCCGAGCCACCCCCCGGGCCGCAGCAGCACCGCAGCCCGGGTCACTACCGGCCGGATAACGACCAACCCATCCGCGCCGGCGAAGACCGCAGCCGCCGGATCGTGCCGGCTGACCTCCGGCGGCACCACCACATCCGCCGGCACGTACGGCGGGTTACACAACAGCACATCTACCCGCCCCAAGAGGTCGGCGAGCAGGTCCGGCGCCGTGACATCTGCGGCCACCACCTCAACCGGCCGATCACCGGCGTCGGCCCGGCTGGTCGCGTTGCGTCGCAGCCACGACAGCGCCGCCGGGGAACGCTCCACCGCGACCACCCGGGCCGCCGGGACCTCCTGCGCCACCGCCAGGGCGATCGCCCCGGAGCCGCTACACAAGTCCACGACCAACGGCGCCGCCTCCCGGCGTGCCTGCTCAACACCCCACCCGGCGAGCAGCTCCGTCTCCGGACGAGGCACGAAGACGCCCGGGCCGACCGCCAGTTCGAGATGCCGAAAAGGTGCGCTGCCAGTGAGATGCTGCAACGGCTCCCGGCCGGCCCGCCGGGCCACTAACGCGTCGAATCGGCAACGTTGGTCCGGGCTCAGCCCGTCGGCCAGAGCCAGCTGGCCCCGCGGCACCCCCAACACGTACGCGGCCAGCACCTCCGCCTCCCCCCGGGCCCCCTGAACCCCGGCTTCGGCCAGCACCCGGGCGGCCCGGACGACCGCCCTGGTGGGTCGCTCCCGATTCGTCCCTTCGGAGGGCTGTTGCGACAAAGTGCTCACGCCATAATCATGAGGCGTCGCGCAACCGACCACGAGCCGGTGCGGTCAGGCGCACACAGATAGGAGGTCGCGGGTGGGTTGGCTGGACCAGATCGGCGACCAGGTTGACACCCTGACGCGGGCACGCGGGCTGCAGGAGTCGAGCCGCTCCGCCGAGGCGTACCGCATCCTCTCGGACGTGCTCGCCAGCACCAACGACCGGTACGCCCGGGCCGACGCCCTGGTGCAACGTCTCTCCGCGGTGGTCAACCTGGGCCGCACCGCGGAGTACACCCGGGCCATCGAGGAGGCCACCGCCGCCGTCCGGGACCTCGCCGAGCCATACCCGCACGGGCACCTGCACGCGCTCGCCGCGCTCGCCGCCCACCACCAGGGCGCCCTGGACCGCTGTGTCATGCACCTGGTGCGGGCCGCTCGCGCGCTGGGCGCCGTCGAGGACCCTGACCGGGACACCGCCTGGGGCTGGCACGACCTCGCGATGGCCTACTCCTACCTCAGCTTCCACGGATACGCGCTGGGCGCAATCGAGCGGGCACGACAGCTCGGGCTCGCCGCCGGCATCCCGGCAGAAACCTTCGCCGCCCCCGGCATCCGACTACGCAACGCCGTAGCGCTGGACCACACCGGCGACAGCGACGGCTGCCTGCGGGTGCTCCGCGACATCGCCAGCGACCTGACGCAGTTCCTACGCGCCGGACAGGCCGGGCGGCTGCGCCCCAGCAGCATCGCCGCGTACGGCTACGCCACAGCACGACGGGCCGCCCTGGGTGACCGACTGGAGGTGGGAACGGACGGCGCCCCCGCCCGACTGCTGAGCCACGGCGGCGACAGTGCCCGGGCGCGAGACCTGCGCCAACTCGGCGAGGTCTGCCTGGCCATCGCGGCCGACCGCCCAATCGAGGCGGTCACCCGACTGGACACCGTGCAGGTCTCCACCGAGACCCTGGGCGCGGCCGAGCCCGATCGGCTCCGCAGTATCGCGCTGAGCCGGGCGGGTAAACACGTCGACGCGCACCGGGCCGACCGGCGGGCGTTCCGGCTCGCCGCCCAACGCAACGATCGGCTTCGGGACGTCTACATCGACGGAATCGCCGCCCGCATCGACCACGAGGAGATGCGCCGCGAGGCCGCCCGCTTCGAGGGAGAGGCACTCACCGACCCGCTGACCGGGCTACCCAACCGACGCCGGCTGGAGCGGCACATCGCCGCCGTGATGGCCCAGGGGAAACGGGTGGTGATCGGCGTCTGCGACCTGGATGGATTTAAGGCAGTGAACACGCACCACGGGCACCACTCGGGCGACCTGGTCCTGCAACGCGTCGCCGGAGTGGTTAACCGGGTGATGCGGCGCAACGACTTCGTGGCCCGCTACGGCGGCGACGAGTTCGTCGTGGTGCTACCCAGTACGGACATGGCCGAGGCTCAGGAGATGGCGCGCCGGATCAAGTCCGCCGTCCGGACCGAGGACTGGGAATCCCTCGTGCCCGGCACCCCCGTTGGGGTCAGCATCGGCTTCGCTGAGGTGGCCGCCAGCGGGCCCGACGTACCGGACGCCCTGAGCGTCGCCTTCGAAATCGCCGACCGGGAGATGCTGCGGGCCAAGACCCGCCCCCGCGCCTCCTGACGGCCCCACAACACCGTCGACTCGAGCCGGGCCGGCGCTGTCAGCGGCGGCCCAGGTCCACGTTGCCCGCCAGCCGGGCTGCCCGGTCGGCCTCAGCTAGCGCCACCAACACACCGTCCAACTCTCCGGCGAGTGCCAGGTCCAGGTTGTACGCCGTGTAGCCGATCCGGTGGTCAGTGATCCGGTTCTGCGGGAAGTTGTAGGTGCGGATCCGCTCCGAACGGTCCACCGTCCGTACCTGCGCCTTACGCGCGTCGGAGGCCGCGGCGTCGGCCTGCTCCTGCGCCGCTGCCAGGAGTCGGGCCCGCAGGATCCGCATCGCCTGCTCGCGGTTCTGCAACTGGGACTTCTCGTTCTGACAGGAGACGACGATACCGGTCGGCAGGTGGGTGATCCGGACCGCGGAATCGGTGGTGTTTACCGACTGACCACCGGGACCGGACGAGCGGAATACGTCGATCCGAAGCTCGTTCAGGTCGATCGTCACATCGACCTCCTCGGCCTCCGGCAGCACCAGCACGCCGGCCGCGCTGGTGTGAATGCGTCCCTGCGACTCGGTGACCGGCACCCGCTGCACGCGGTGCACGCCGCCCTCCCACTTGAGTCGGGACCACACCCCGTTGCCGCCCTCCGGCACTCCCTTGCTCTTGATGGCCAGCGAGACATCTTTTACGCCGCCCAGGTCCGAATCCTGCGCGTCGATCACCTCAACTAGCCAGCCACAACGCTCGGCGTACCGGGTGTACATCCGCAGCAGGTCGCCGGCGAAGAGCGCCGACTCCTCGCCCCCCTCCCCCGCCTTGATCTCGACGATGACGTCCTTGGCATCGTGCGGGTCCCGCGGGATCAACAGCTCGGCGAGGCACTCCTCCAGCGCCGGCAGGGTCGCCGCGATCGCCTCCGCCTCGGCCGCGAAGGTCGGATCCTCGACCGCCAGTTCCTTCGCCGCCGCCAGGTCGGCTCGGGCCTGCGACAGCTCGGTGGCGGCCTTGTGCAGCGGCACCAGTTCCGCGTACCGGCGGCCAACTCGGCGAGCCAGGTTCTGATCGGCGTGAATCGCCGGGTCGGCCAGCCGCTCTTCCAGCTCCGCGTACTCGTCCAGGAGGGTGGCCAGACGCTCGCTACTCATGGACAGCTACTCCTTCGACAACGGCGCTGGATGGCGACGCCCCGGAGCCGGGGCGGAATACGGACAGCGCCCGCGTCCGGCCAGAAACCGGACACGGGCGCCGAGTTGGGCGTTACTTGCCCTTCTTGGCCTGAACCTTGGCGTACTTCTGCTGGAACTTGGCCACCCGGCCGGCGGTGTCCAGAACGCGCTGCTTGCCGGTGTAGAACGGGTGGCAGGCGCTGCAGGTCTCCACGTGGATGGAACCGCCCTTGGCGGTGCTGCGGGTGGTGAAGGTGTTACCGCAGGAGCAGGCGACCTCCGTGGTCACGTACTCCGGGTGAATGTTGGGCTTCATGTCGCCTCGGTCCTCTCGTTGGTGGTCGCCGGGTCGCCCGGCCGCAGGTGTACGACGGATAGGGCGTGAACCGGAACCGGTGGCCGACTAACCAGTCTGCCACGGGGACAGGTCGGCTCGGCAGGCGGGCCGTGCCGCGGCACTGGCAGCGCAAACGCCGACCCGTACCACCGCATTCCCCGATCGCCGCCGAGCATTCGCCCCGGCGCTTCCGCTCCGGCAGTTCCGCTCCGGCGTGGGGACGATCCGCTGCGGTGTCACCGCTGCTACCCGACGCCGGGGCACGACCTACACGGCCTTGCCCCGGCGCCGACCGGAGGTTCACTCCCCGGGCGTCGACTTCGCGATCTGCATCAGGAACTCGATGTTGGTCCGCGACTGCTTGAGCCGGTCCAGCAGCAGATCCAGCGCGGCCTGTGAGTCCAGCGCGTGCAGCACCTTCCGGAGCTTGTGGACGATAGCCAGCTCCTCCGGCGCGAGCAGGATCTCCTCCTTACGCGTGCCGGACGGGTGAATGTCGATGGCCGGAAAGGTCCGCTTATCGGCGATCTTCCGGTCCAGCTTCAACTCCGCGTTGCCGGTGCCCTTGAACTCCTCGAAGATGACCGTGTCCGCCGTCGAACCGGTCTCCACCAGCGCGGTGGCGAGGATCGTCAGCGAACCGCCGTTTTCGATGTTGCGGGCCGCACCCAGGAACCGCTTGGGCGGGTACAGCGCGGTGGAGTCGATACCACCCGACATGATCCGGCCGCTGGCCGGCGCCGCCAGGTTGTACGACCGGCCGAGCCGGGTCACCGAGTCCAGCAGCACGACCACATCGTGGCCCAGCTCGACCAGCCGCTTCGCCCGCTCGATCGCCAATTCGGCAACGGTGGTGTGGTCCTGCGGCGGACGGTCGAAGGTTGCCGCGACGACCTCACCCTTCACCGACCGTTGCATGTCGGTGACCTCTTCTGGGCGCTCGTCCACCAACACCACCATCAGGTGGCACTCCGGGTTGTTGTGGGTGATCGCGTTCGCGATCGCCTGCAACACCATCGTCTTACCGGCCTTGGGCGGCGAAACGATAAGCGCCCGCTGGCCCTTACCGATCGGCATCACCAGGTCGATCACCCGAGTGGTGAGGATGTGCGGCTCGCTCTCCAACCGCAGCCGCTCCTGCGGGTAGAGCGGGGTGAGTCGATAGAACTCCGGTCGGCGCTTCGCCTCCTCCGGCTCCATCCCGTTGATGGTGTCCAGCCGGACTAGCGGGTTGTACTTGTCCCGCCGCTGCTCGCCCTCCCGCGCCGCGCGGACGGCACCGGTGATCGCGTCACCGCGCCGGAGGCCATACCGCTTGATCTGGGACATAGAGACGTAAACATCATTCGGCCCGGCCAGATAGCCAGTGGTGCGGACGAAAGCGTAGTTGTCAAGCACATCGATAATGCCCGCCACCGGGACGAGGACATCGTCCTCGCTGACCTGGGGCTCCCGGCCACCATCGCTGTCCCGATCGCCGCGGCCGCGCCGACGGTCCCGGAAGCGGCTACGCCGGCCACGCCGACCGCCGCCCTCGTTCTCCTCCTCGCCGTCATTGTCACGCTGGCCGCGCTCGTTCCGGTCGCCACGCTCGCCCCGGTCACCGCGCTCAGCACGGTCGCCACGCTCAGCACGGTCGCCACGCTCAGCACGGTCGCTCCGGTCGCCGCGCTCAGCACGGTCACCCCGATCGCCACGCTCAGCACGCTCGCCACGCTCAGCACGATCGCTCCGGTCAGCACGCTCAGCACGNTCGCCCCGATCGCCACGCTCAGCACGGTCGCCGCGCTCAGCACGATCCCGGCCGCGACCCTCAGCCCGCTCCCGGCGTTCGCCGGCCTCGGTGCCCTCCGGTCGCGTCTCAGCGGGGGCCTCACCGGCCTCGCTGACCGCCCGGCTACGGCGGCCACGGGCACGGCCGGTGGTCGGGGTGGTCGTCGGCGACTCGGCGGGACGCGCCTCAGGCTCCGGCCGCTCGCCCGACTCCCGGACCTCCGCGTGAACCTCCCCCCGGGCGGGGGCCGCAGCAGCCGCAACCTCGGCCCGCGGTCGAGGGGTTCCGGTGGCTGCCCCGCCACTCTGGCGCTCGGTGATCGCGCTGATCAGCTCACCCTTGCGCATGCGAGCCGTGCCCGAGATGCCGAGCGACGCGGCCAGGCTCTGAAGCTCCGGCAGCAGCATCGCCGACAGACCTGTGCCGCTACGCCGACGACGGGTGGGAGCAGCGGTCGTGGCATCGCCAGCGACGTTGGAAACATCCGACGTCACGTCGGTGGTGTCGCTCAATGGAATCCTTCCCTCGATAGGCCGGGACTGCCCGGGATCGACATACAGGTGGCCGGGCGGCCTCGGTGCACCCGCCTCGCATGGACGCGTCGCGGGAGATCGTGACACAGCAGCCGGTCGCCTTCCCGACTCACCGAGTGATGAGGACGGGCTCGCCGTCTGCCGCGACCGGTGCACACTGCGGTGCGGCGTGTCTAGGCAGGGGTGACGGGCAGACCGCCGATAGCTTCGGGGGTGCGCCGACCCGCAGGAAGATCGCGTGCTTCGCGGCTGTGCTAAGTCTAGAGCGTAATCAACTCTTCCGACCTGCGGCAACAGGATCCCGCTCCGCGTGTCCCAGTCTACCCCGACCGACCCGGGCGCCGTGCACCTCTACCGGCAACGACCAAACCTGCCAGTCTGGCCCCGCTACCAGGTCGGCAGGGGGCTCGCGCAGCGCCAGCACAGTCGGGCCAGCCCCAGACACCACCGCTGGCACATCCGCCGCGCGCAGCTCGGCAACCAGAGCGGCCGTTGCCGGCATGCCCTCGGCCCGATAGTCCTGGTGCAATCGGTCAACCGTGGCCGGCAGCAACAGCTCCGGCGCGAGGCTGAGCGCATGGACCAGCAGGGCGGCCCGGCCAGCGTTGTGCGCCGCGTCCTGGTGCGGCACAGTGGCCGGCAGTGCGGCCCGTGCAGCGGCCGTGAGCCCCCGCTCCGTCGGCACGAACACCGTCGGCCGGACCCCGGCGGCGACCGGCAGCGACACCGCCCGGGCGCCCTCCGGTTCGGTCCACGCGACGGTGAACCCACCCAGCAGACAAGGCGCCACATTGTCCGGGTGACCCTCAAGCCGGGCCGCGAGACGGAGCACGGCGGCGTCGTCCAACCGCTGCTGCCCGTCGGGCACCAATGCCCGGGCCAGCAGCACCCCGGCTACGATCGCCGCCGAGGAAGAGCCGAGGCCACGCGCCTGGGGGATTCGGTTGACGCACTCCACCGCCAGCCCCGATGGCTGGCCGCCGCACTCGGCGAAAGCGGCCCGCATCGCGCCCACCACGAGGTGCTGCTCATCGTTGGGTAGGTCACCGGCGCCCTCGCCGACCACCTGCACCGTGACACCGCCAGCGGTAACCTCGGCGCAAACATCGTCATAGAGTCCAAGGGCGAGCCCGACAGCGTCGAACCCCGGCCCCAGATTGGCGCTCGTGGCAGCGACTCGCACCCGGACCGGCCCGGGCATGAAGTTGGTCGACACGCGCTCATGCTAGGACCGCGCACCGACGTTCCGAACCACCGCCCCCGGCCCGACTGCCGGGGAGATACTGGGCGGAGACCCTCGTCAGCGCAGAGCCGACTCCGGCTCGGCAGCTGGCCCGGTCAACGAAAGGCGGCGGGTCGCCACCCGCCAGCCGATCGCGTAGACCAGGGTGACCAGACCGCCACCGGCCAGCACCACTCGTTCGTCCACCACATCGATCACCGAGGCCACCACCAGCTGGCTCACCGAGATGGCGAGGGTCGCCAGCATCATGTCGGTGGCGAAGACTCGCCCCCGCAACCGGTCCGGGACCTCGCCCTGGAGGGCGTAGTTGGACATGACCCAGTTACTGCCCCCGGCGAAGTGCGCCACAAAGACCAACCCGAGCACCAGCGGGAACCAGCTCACCACGGAAGCGCCTAGATAGGCCAGCCCGTACAGCGACATGGACAGTGCCAGGCCCGGCAGCAGCCAGGCCCGGTTCCCCAGGATCCGTCGCATCAGGATCGGACCCACCAGAGCCCCCGCCCCACGTACCGCGAAGAGCAGCCCGGCGCCGATCGGGCCGGCCCCATAGGTCGCTGCCAGCAAGGGAAAGACCGTCAAAACCCCATTGCCGAGACCGACCGCCGACTTCACCGTCACCAACGCCAGTACCCGGGGCCGGTGGCCGATGTAGCCAAGCGCCTCCCGGACCGCCGCCCAGGTCGGCTGCACCGGCCGGTCCTGTTCACGGGGAGCCTGCAACGGCCGACGGATCAGCCCGGCCAGGACGGCCGCCAGGACCAAGCCGCCAGCGGCTGCCCAGAAAGCGACGTACGGCCCGGTAGCGCTGCTCAGAACACCGCCCAGCGATGCCCCGACAATCGTCATCGTGCCCCACGCCGAACCCGCGACCGCATTACCCGCAGCCAGCTCGTCCCGGTCCAGCACGTTCGGCAGAGCGGCCTGCGCGGCCGGCGAGTAGAACGCCTTGGCTACCGCCACCACCCCGATCCCGACCAACGCCAGCCAGGCGGTGCCGGCGTCGCGTACGCCGAGGAGCAGCAGGACGCCGAACAACGCGGCTAGGTTGGCACCGATCATGATCCGGCGACGGTCGAACCGGTCCGCCACCGCCCCGGTGTACGGCAGCAGCAGCGCCACGACGCCGGTATCCATGGCCAGCAGCAACGCACCCCACACACCGCTGCCGGTCAGCGCCGGCAGGAGCACCAACAGCGGCACCATGACGAACCAGTCAACGCCGAAGACCATCAGCTCGGCCAAGAGCAGTTTACGGAAGTTCCGGTTACGACGCAGGACCGAGAGGACGGAGGGCATCACCGAACCCTATCCACCGCAGTGCCACGCTTTAGTCAACGTGTGGACAGCAGCAGCACGCAAAACGGCGCGGACGCCCTCGACCAGCCGTCGAGGGCGTCCGCGGTCAGGTGTTACTCCGCCGGCGGAAGCGGCGAGGTACGGCTTCTGGGCAGTCGCAGCACCTCAAACTGGTCAGTTCCCTCAACCAGTGCCGGCGAAGGCGTCGCCTGGTCGGACGCCTCCCCGGTGGCGGTGGCGGTGGCGGTGGTGGCCGGACCCGCAGGCTCCGCCGCACCCGGTCCGGTGGCAGCCGGGGCGGCCACCGGAGTCCCGGTGGCAACCGGAGTCCCGGTGGCAGCCGGCTCAGCTGCGGTGGACGGGACGACCGATGCCTCGGCCCCGGCCCGTGTCCCCCGCCGACCGGACCACCAATCCCGGATCGACTCCTTGGCGTGCTCGACCATGACGTACAGGGTCGGCACCAGCACCAGGGTGAGCAGCGTCGAGCTGAGCAAACCACCGATCACCACGATCGCCAGCGGTTCCGAGATGAAGCCGCCCTCGCCGGTAAGGCCGAGGGCCATCGGCAGCAGCGCGAAGATGGTCGCGACCGCGGTCATCAGAATCGGGCGCAGCCGGCGCCGGCCGCCCTCGACGACCGCCTCCCGGACCCCCAGGCCCTGCGCCCGGTACTGGTTGACCAGGTCGAGCAGGACGATCGCGTTGGTCACCACGATGCCGACCAACATGAGAACCCCGATCAGCGCCGGTACGCCCAGTGGGGTGCCGGTGGCCAGCAGCAGCCCGACCGCGCCGGTCGCCGCGAACGGCACGGAGACCAGCAGAATCAGTGCCTGAGTCAGGCTACGGAACGTCACGACCATGATCAGGAAGACGATTGCGATCGCGGCGAGCACCGCCAGCCCCAGATCAGCGAAGGCCTCCTCCTGGTCCGCGCTAACACCACCGATGACGAAGGTGGCCCCGGGAACGTCAATCGCGTCCAGCCGCTCCTGCAGCTCCTGGCTGGTGGCGCCGAGGTCGGAGCCGGTGGCCGTGCCGGTCACCGAGACGCTGCGCTCACCGTCGATCCGGGTGATCTGCTGGGGGCCGAGAACCTCACTGACCTCAGCGATGGCACCCAGCGGGACCGCGCCGACCCGCAGTGCCCGCAGCTGCTCGGTCGACACCGGCGGCTGGGCAGTTTGCAGGACCACGTCCCGCTGCTGGCCCTCGATCGTCAGCTGCCCCAGCGGGGCGCCCCGGAATGCCTGCGCGACGAGCTGCCCGATCCTCGCCTCGGTGAGCCCGGCCGCTGCGGCCTTCGCCCGATCGACCTTGACCTCGATCTGCCCGACCTGGGTGGCCACGCTGGTGGTCACATCCTCGACGCCGGGCAGCCCCGTCATCGCCGCCGACGCCTCGTCGATGGCCTGGGTCCGGGTCGCCGGATCCGCGGCCTGCACGATCACCTCGAGTTGATTCGCGGCGGCTCCACCCTGGCCGGCCCCGAACCGGAACTCACCCGCCTCGGCGCCGAACTCGTCGAACTTCTCGCGCAGGACAGCACGCATCTGCTCGGCGTCGGTATCCACGAGGGTGAGCGACCAGGTCGCCACATTGTTGCCGCCGGTACCGGCCCACGGGTTACCCCCCGCGCCGGCCGTCACCTGATAGGTCTCGATGCCCTCGGTCTCGGCCAGCACCTTCTCCACCTGTTGTGCCGCCGCGTCCGTTCCCGCCAACCCGGTGCCCGCCGGCAGTTCCTGGGTGATGGTCATCGTGTCCTGGCCGGAGTCGTCGAGGAAGTTCGTCTCCAGCTGGCGGGAGAGGCCGAACGTGCCGAAGAGGACCAGGACGCCGAGGCCGAGGGTGATCCATCGAGTCGACCGTTCCCGGGTGGCGTAGCCGATGACCGGCAGGTACGCGCGCTGCAGCGGGTTACGCAGCTCCTTCTCCTCGGCTGCCCGGCGCACCGCCGCCTCGCCCGCCGTCTGACCGGCCGGCTGGAGGAACCAATACGCCAGCACCGGAATGAGGGTCAGCGACACCAACAGCGAGGCGAGCAGCGCCACCGTGACGGTGATCGCGAACGGCGCGAAGAGCTGCCCGATGAATCCGCCGACCAGCGCGATCGGGGCGAACACGGCGACCGTGGTGAGGGTGGAGGCGGTCACCGCACCGGCCACCTCGCGGACCGCGGTCCGGATGGCCTCCTGCTTGGACTCGCCGTACTCAAGATGCCGTTTGATGTTCTCCAGCACCACGATCGAGTCGTCGACGACACGGCCGACGGCGATCGTCAACGCACCGAGGGTGAGCAGATTGAGCGAGTAGTCACCGATCCAGAGCGCGATGAGCGCGACCAGCACCGACAACGGAATGGAGACCGCGGTCACGACGGTGGAGCGCACCGAGAGGAGGAAAACTAGGATCACCAAAGCGGCCATCACGAGGCCGATCAGCCCCTTGGTGGCGAGACCCTTGATCGACTTCTCGACGAAGGGGGCCTGGTCGAAGACGACGGTCAGCTCGGCCCCGGAGGCGGTGCGCAGCTCCGCGAGCCGGTCCCGGATCTCCTGGGAGATCTCCACTGCGTTCCCGTCCGGAGTCGCGGTCACGGCGATGCCCAGGCTTTCCTGGCCGTTGGTACGCGTGATCGCGGTGACGGGCGTAAGCCGCTCCTCCACCGTCGCCACGTCGCCGAGGCGCACCGGGGGAGCCGGTGCCACGGTGAGGATGACGCCCCGCAGCTCGTCGAGGGTGCCCAGCGGAGTGCCGACCTGCACCGGGAGCGTCTGCTGGCCGTCCACAACCGCGCCGGCCGGAATGGCGACGCCGTTGGCCCGCAATGCCCCACCGAACGCACTGGGCTGAATCCCGGCCTTCGTGAGCTTCGCCACATCTGGGGTGATCACCACGACCTCATCGCGGGTGCCCGTCAGATCCGCCGCACGAACGCCCTCGATCGCGGCCAGCTCCGGCAGGACCGTACTGCGCAGCCGCTCGCTGAGCGCCCGCTGGTCGGCATCGCCGGAGGCGGCGAGCACTACCGCCGGCAGGTCATCCGTACCGCCGGCGATGACCTGCGGGTCAACCCCCTCCGGCAGCGCGCCGACCCGGTTGATCGCGCTCTGCAGTTGGTTGACCGCCTCGTCCACATCGGTACCGAACTCGTACTCAACCTGAATGGTCGCCGACCCCTCACGCGAGGTGGAGGTGATCTTCTCCAGCCCGGTGACGCCCTGCAGGCTGTTCTCGATCGGCACGGTTACCTGCGACTCAACAGCCTCCGGACCAGCGCCTGGGTAGGCCGCCACGATAAAGGCGGCCGGGAACTCCAGCGACGGTAGGAGTTGTTGCTTCAGCGACGGTACGGCGAACGCTCCGAACACCGTGGTGACCACCGCGACAAGGGCTATCAGCCCTCTATTGGCGAGACTAAATCTGGCGAGCAGCGACATCGGCTGGACTCACTCCTGAGCGGGAGAATTGGGTGCGGGTGAGTCGAGTGTCCCGTACTGGTTCTGCACCGGCGCGGCGGGGTTCACTCGTTGGAGCCCCCGCGAGTTCGCTCGTTGGCACCGCGGGCGAGTCCAGCCCGCCCCTCAGGCGAGATCGAGTGAACGGGCCGCGGCCACGGGGTCATTGGCGATGGTCACCGGAGCGGGGGCGGTCGAGATCGCCCACTCCGGGTCTTTCAGGCCATGACCGGTGACCGTGCAGACGACCGTGGACCCCGGCGGCACCGTACCCGCGGCGGCCTGCTGGAGCAGTCCTGCGACACTCGCGGCGCTGCCCAACTCGACGAAGACCCCGACATCGCGAGCGAGTAGCCGGTACGCGGTCAGGATCTCCCGGTCGGTGACCGCGGCGATCAGACCGCCCGAGGCATCCCGGGCATCCAGTGCTCTCAGCCAACTCGCCGGATTGCCGATCCGAATTGCGGTGGCGATCGTGGCCGGTTCGCGTACCGCCTGGCCGGTGACGATCGGCGCGGCGCCAGCGGCCTGAAAACCATAGAGTTTCGGGGTACGGGTGATATTTCCGGCGGCCTGTTCCTCCGAGTAGCCAAGCCAGTAGGCGGAGATATTCCCCGCGTTACCGACCGGCATGCAATGGATGTCCGGTGCCGCGCCAAGCGCCTCGACGATCTCGAACGCGGCGGTCTTCTGGCCGTGTAGGCGGTCGATGTTCACCGAGTTCACCAGGGCGACCGGATAGTCCTGGGCAAGCTTGGCAGCCAACGACAGGCAGTCGTCGAAGTTGCCGCTGACCTGAAGCAGTCGGGCACCGTGCACCAACGCCTGGGCCAGCTTGCCCAGCGCGATCTTTCCCTGCGGCACCAGTACCGCGCAGGTCAGGCCGGCTCGCGCCGCATAGGCCGCAGCCGAGGCACTGGTGTTGCCGGTCGAGGCACAGATGATCACCTTGTTGTCGGCCTCGACCGCTTTGGAGACCGCGACGGTCATTCCCCGGTCCTTGAAGGAACCGGTCGGGTTGGCGCCCTCGACCTTCAGATAGACCTCGCACCCGGTCCGCTCCGAAAGCACCGGCGCCGGCAGCAGCGGAGTGTTCCCCTCGTGCAGGGTCACGACCGGGGTGGTCGCTGTAACCGGCAGCCGATCTCGGTACGCGTCGATGAGACCCCGCCACATATCGTGCCCTCCACCTCTCCCGGCCCTCAGCTCTCCGGGCCTGCTCATCCTGGCCCGGCCGAAACCACCGGGGCCAGCCTGGACCAGCCAGCCAATCGGACTCCAGCGCACCCGGCCCACAACCCACCAGGCGGGACGCGACCCGGACCACGCTGGACCGGGACCGGTGCAACCGGACTGAGCTATGCGCTGCCCTCGACCCGCAGCACACTGGCTACCGACCGGACCGCATCCAGCCCGCGCAACGCCTGGACCGTCGCGGCGAGCGCGGCGTCCGGCGCGACATGGGTGACGATGACCAGGTCGGCATCCTCGTCCCGACCGGCCGTGCCGCTGCCCGCAGCGCCCTGCCGAACGGTTGCGATCGATACATCGTTCTGCGCGAACACGCCCGCCACCGCCGCCAACACCCCGGGACGGTCGGTCACGTCGAGGCTGATGTGGTAGCGGGTGAGCGCCTCCCCCATCGGCCGCACCGGCAGGTCGGCGTAGGCGGACTCACTGGCGGCCCGGACCCCGGCGAGCCGGTTACGGGAGACCGCCACCACGTCGCCGAGCACCGCGCTGGCAGTCGGCGCCCCACCCGCACCCGGCCCGTAGAACATCAGCTGCCCCGCCGCCTCGGCCTCCACGAACACCGCGTTGAAGGCGTCACCCACGCTGGCGAGGGGATGGGTGAGCGGAATCATCGCCGGATGCACCCGAACGCTGACGGTCTCCCGACCATCCGCGGCGGTGCCCCGCCCCGCGATGCAGAGCAACTTGATGGTGCAGCCCATCGCCTTGGCACTGGCGACATCAGCGGCAGTGACCTCGGTGATGCCCTCCCGGTGCACATCCGCCGCGCCAACCCGGGTGTGGAATGCCAGTGAGGCGAGGATCGCCGCCTTGGCCGCCGCGTCGAAACCCTCCACGTCGGCCGTCGGGTCAGCCTCGGCATACCCCAGCTCAGTCGCCTCTGCCAGCGCCTCGGCGAAGCCGGCGCCAGTGGAATCCATGGCGGAGAGAATGAAGTTAGTGGTGCCGTTGACAATGCCGGTCACCTGAGTGACCCGGTCCCCGTGCAGCGACTCCCGCAGCGGACGCAGCAGGGGAATCGCGCCGGCCACAGCCGCCTCGTAGTAGAGATCGCCCCCACCCTGCGCCGCCGCGTCATGCAGCGACCCGCCGTCCTCGGCGAGCAACGCCTTGTTCGCGGTTACTACGCTTTTACCCGCCCGCAGCGCCTCCACCAGCCAACTCCGAGCCGGTTCGATGCCGCCGACACACTCGACCACCACGTCGATGTCGTCCCGTTTGACCAGGTCAAACGGGTCAGCGGTAAAGACGGTCGGATCGACCGGCAGCTCACCCCGGTCCCGGCCGATCCGCCGGACGGCGATGCCGGCGATCTCCAGCGGAGCACCGATCCGGGCGGCGAGATCGGCGGACTGCGAGTGCAGTAGCCGAACCACCTCGCTGCCGACCGTGCCGCAGCCGAGCAGCGCCAAGCGCACAGGTGATGTCATCCCACATCCAAAGCGAGCAGGTCCTCTTCGGTTTCCCGGCGGACGATCAGGCGAGCCCGGCCGTCACGCACCGCAACCACCGGAGGGCGCGGCACGTGGTTGTAGTTGCTGGCCATGCTCCGGCAGTAGGCACCCGTGCCGGGCACGGCGACAAGATCTCCGGGCTGCACGTCGGCGGGCAGGAATTCATCCTTCACCACGATGTCCCCGGACTCACAGTGCTTTCCCACAACGCGGGCAAGCACCGGGCCGGCGACGCTCGCCCGGGACGCCAAGGTCGCCGAGTACGACGCGTCGTAAAGCGCGGTTCGGATGTTGTCGCTCATGCCGCCGTCAACACTCACATAGCAACGACGCCCATCGGCCGCGTCACCACCGGCGCCGACCGGCACCGACTTGACCGTGCCCACCTCGTAGAGCGTGAACATGGCCGGACCGACAATCGCCCGACCCGGCTCGATCGACAGGTGCGGTACAGCCAACCGCTCGGCGGCGCACTCCCCGTCAACGATTTTGCGTAGCCGCTTCGCCAAGTCGGCCGGCGTGGCCGGGTCGTCCTGCGAGGTGTACGCGATGCCGAAGCCACCGCCCAGGTCCAGCTCTGGTAGCTGCACCCCCCGCGCGTCGCGGATCTGCGCCTGGAGCCCCAGCACCCGGCGGGCGGAGACCTCGAACCCGCTCGCGTCGAAAATCTGCGACCCGATATGCGAGTGCAGACCGCGCAACTCCAGCACGTCCTCGTCGAGGATGCGCAGCACGGCGGCGATCGCCGCGCCGTCCGCCAGCGAGAAGCCGAACTTCTGGTCCTCGTGCGCGGTGGCGATGAACTCGTGGGTGTGCGCCTCCACGCCGACGGTGACCCGCACCAACACCCGCGGACGGACGCCCCGCTCGCGAGCCAGCCCGGTGAGCCGGTCGATCTCGTGGGACGAATCAACGATGATTCGCCCGACCCCGACCTCCAACGCCCGGCTCAGCTCGGCGACCGACTTGTTGTTGCCGTGGAAGCCGATCCGCTCCGGCGGCATCCCGGCAGCCAACGCGGTAGCCAACTCGCCACCGCTACACACGTCCAGGTACAGGCCCTCCTCGGCGACCATCCGGGCCACCGCCCGGCAGAGGAACGCCTTACCGGCGTAGTAGACATCCTCGGTCGGGAAGGCGGCACGGAAATCTCGGCAGCGGCTCCGCAGGTCCTCCTCGTCCAGCAGATACACCGCGGTGCCGAACTCGGCCGCGAGCTCCCGCACCGAGCGGCCCGCGACGGCGAGCGCGCCGTCCGCCGCCCGACTGACGGTACGCGGCCACAGTCCGGGCAGCAGGGCGTTCACGTCCCGCGGGGCACGCAGCCACGCCGTACCCTGGCTGCCGATCTCCCCATGCAGGGCGCCGGCCTCGTGTGCACGCATTACATATCTCCGCTTCCCGACTGCGGGGCTCGCAAGCTCACTCCTCGCGCTCGCACTTACCCATCTCCGCTTCCCGACTGCGGGGCTCGCAAGCTCACTCCTCGCGCTCGCACGTCACATCCGCTCTGGGGCCGTGACGCCGAGCAGCCGCAGGCCGTTGGCGATGACCACACGGGTGGCGTCGTTGAGCCAGAGCCGGGCGCGGTGCAGGTCGGTGATCTCCTCGTCGCCCCGCGGCAGCACCCGGCAGTTGTCATAGAAGCGGTGGTACGCCCCGGCCAGGTCCTCCAGGTACCGGGCAATCCGGTGCGGCTCCCGCAACTCGGCGGCGGTGGCCACCACGGCGGGGAACTCGGCCAGCGCCTTCAACAGCTCGTTTTCCTTGTCATGGTCGAGCAGTTCGGGGTGGAAGTCCGCCGAGCCGCCCCGGGCCAGCCCGACCTCCGCGGCGTTGCGCCCGACACTCGCCGTACGCGCCGCCACGTACTGCACGTAGTAGACCGGGTTGTCGCGGGTGGCCCGGGTCCACAGCTCGATGTCGATGTCGATCGGCGAGTCGGTGGAGTAGCGCGCCAGCGCGTACCGGGCGGCGTCCACACCGATCGCCTCAACCAGGTCCTCCAGGCTCACCACGGTGCCGGCCCGCTTACTCATCCGCACCGGGGCCCCGTCGCGGACCAGGTTGACCATCTGCCCGATAAGGATCTCCAGGTTGCGGCTCGGGTCATCACCGAAGCAGGCGACCATCGCCTTCATCCGACCCAGGTAGCCGTGGTGGTCCGCGCCGAGCATCAGCACGACCCGCTCGAAGCCGCGCTCCCGCTTGTCCAGGTAGTAGGCGCAGTCCGCGGCGAAGTACGTCCACTCGCCGTCGGACTTGCGCAGTACCCGGTCCTTGTCGTCGCCGAAGTCGGTGGTGCGTAGCCAGGTGGCCCCGTCGGCTTCGAAGATGTGGCCCTGCTGCCGTAGCCGCTCCAGGGCGAGCTCCAACTCGCCCCGGTCGTGCAGGTCCTTCTCATTGAAGTAGGTGTCGAACTCCACGCCGAAGTCACGCAGCGACGACTTGATCTCGGCGAACATCAACTCGACGCCCTCGACCCGGAACACCTCCTGGGCGGCGGCGGCGTCAAGCGCCAGCACGTCCGGCCGCCGGGACTGAACCTGCTGCGCGATCTCCGCGAGGTACGCGCCGGCGTACCCGTCCTCCGGCGGCGGCTCCCCCTTCGCAGCGGCCAGCAGCGAGCGGGCGAACCGGTCGATCTGTGAACCGGCATCGTTGAAGTAGTACTCGGTGGCGACCGCGGCGCCGGTGGCGCGCAGCAACCGGCTCAACGCGTCACCGACCGCCGCCCACCGGACGCCGCCGATGTGCACTGGGCCGGTCGGATTGGCCGAGACGAACTCGAGGTTGATCGACTGACCGGCGAGCCGCCCACTACGGCCGTACTCCGCGCCGGTCTCGACGATCACCTGGGCCAGTTGGCCCGCGGCGGCTGCGTCCAGGCGGATGTTCAGGAAGCCCGGGCCGGCGATCTCCACCGACTTGACTCCCACGGCCTGGCCGAGCTGCTCGGCCAGCGCAGCGGCGAGCTCCCGAGGCGGGACTCCCACCTTCTTGCTGAGCTGGAGGGCCAGTGTCGAGGCGTAGTCCCCGTGCTCGACGTTGCGGGGTCGCTCCACCGCGGTCTGCTCCGGGAGCACGGAGCGGTCCAGGCCCCGTTCGGTGAAGACGGCGTGGGCTGCGGTGAGGACGACCTCGGCGAGTTCTGCGGGAGTCACCGAACCATGCTATCGGGGGTAGACTCAGTCCCCGCGGCGGCGACCCAGCATGTGACCCCAGCCCGCCAGATCCCCCGACCGACCGACCTGACGAGGCACGATGAGCATCAGCACCCCGGGCGGCCCGGAACGCCACCCGACCGTTGCCAGCACCGCGAAGAAGTCAGCCGGGGGCAGGCCGGCCAGCGGCAAGTCCGGATCCGGCAAACCAGCGGGCGGCAGACCGGGATCCGGCAAACCAGCGGGGGGCAGACCGGGGTCCGGCAAACCAGCGGGCGGCCAGCGCGGCGGCAAGAAGCCACGCAAGCCGATCACCCCGGTCAAGGTGACCCAGGAACGCAACTGGGGACCGATCGCACTCTTCGTCGCCGTCGGCGTGCTCGCCGTCGCGATCGTCGGCTACGGCGGCTGGGCGACGTTCCAGGGCTCCAAGCCGTGGGATGAGCGGGCGAACGAGATCGCCGGCATCGTCAACTACCGCGAGAAGGACCCGGAGCTGGTCGCGGGCGGCAACCACCAGCAGGGCTCGATCCAGTACTCCGTCCTGCCCCCGGTCGCCGGCCCACACAACGACGCCTGGCAGAACTGCATGGGCGACATCTACGACGCCCCGATCGCCAGCGAGCACGCCGTACACAGCCTGGAGCACGGCGCGGTGTGGATCACTTACCAGCCCGACCTCGACGCCGGCCAGGTCGAGAAGCTGGCCGAGCGGGTGCGCGGCAACGAGAAGCTCTTCCTCAGCCCCTTCGAAGGACTGGACAAGGCGATCTCGCTCCAGGCCTGGGGCTACCAACTCAAGGTCGACAACGCCGACGACGGCCGAATCGACGACTTCATCAAGACGCTGAAGGTCAACGCATCCGTCGAGGGCCCCACCGCCCTCTGCGCCCAGGGCGTCACCGCCACCGGCACCACACCGCGGGAGCTCGGCCCGCAGATGCCGCAGTAGTAAAGGAGCCGGGATGACCGCCCTCACGACCCTCGAAGAAAAGCCGGACGGGGCTCCGCCCGCCGACAGTGCCGCCCGTCGCCCCGCTACCCAGTTCGGCACGGCGGCGATGGCGATCGCCATCGTGATCGGCCTCCTGCTCGGATACGCGGGCGGCCTACTCACCCCCGACTTCAATCGGCCGGGGGACACCTCTGCCGAGGCGGGCTTCGCTCGGGACATGACCACCCACCACGCCCAGGCGGTGGAGATGGGGCTGATCGCCTTCAAGAACGGCACGGACCGGGAGGTCCAGACGATCGGCAGCGACATCGCCCTCGGTCAGCAGGGGGACATCGGCATCATGCAGGCCTGGCTGCGGTCGTGGGAGCTGGACCCGACCGGCTCCGAACCGCGGATGGCGTGGCTGCCGGACGGCACCGAGATGATCCGCGACGGGCTGATGCCGGGGATGGCCACTGCGGAGCAGATGACACAGCTTCGGGAGGCCCGGGGCACGGAGTTGGATGTCCTCTTTCTCGAGCTGATGATCACGCACCACATCGGCGGCATTCACATGGTTGATGCGCTGCTTGACCAGAGCGACGAGGAGGACGTGGTCCAGACCGCGCAGACCATGAAGAACACCCAGCAGACAGATCTGACCAACCTGCGCAACGCACTCGAGCGCATTCAGGGCTGATTGGGCGGCTGGGCCGTCCCGCGACCCGCACCACCACCGGGTGGTGCGGGTCGTTTGTCATGGTCAGAGGCGCGCTCCGCGGGCACGGCTTCCGGGCCCACCGAGTCCGTCTCACTCTCACGGGCAGGGTGGCCACCCAGCTGAGGCGTTAAGTCCGATTCGAGAGTTTGATCCCTCTCCGGGCGAATACATCTCAAAGAGAAGTTTCTCCCCACATATCGTGACCAGTTGCGATTCGAGCTCGTTGCGTAGGACGTGGGTGTTGCACTGAGAGACGCACGGCGCTCGGTCACCAGTTGGTGTCGGCGCCACACAATCGGCGGTGACGGGGCGGTGGCGGCCGTCCGTCGCGGAGTGCGGCAGAGCGAGCCGGGAGCGCTCAGCCGCGAACAGGAACTCGAGCTGATCGACACCTTGCGGGGCAGCTACCCCGACGCGTTCGGCTTGGACGAGGAGCTCTGGACGCGACAGGGGCTCCACACCCTCATCCAGAACCAGTTCGGGTTGCCGCTCGACCCCGGCGCCGTCGGGGCGTACTTGCGGGCGTGGGGGCTCGGCCCACGGGAGCCGCGCGAGCGCGCCTGTGGGCTCTGCGTTGGCGCGGTGGAGCGCTGGGTACGCACCGAATACCCAGCGATCATTCGGGCCGCTCAGGAGCACCTGGCCGACGTGCATTGGATCGGCCGGATCCGGCTGCGCGGCACGATGCCGGCGGCCGACATCATCTCCGCGGTGTCATCTCGGGGACGGGTCCAATTCATGATCACTACACCGTCGGTGGACCCCCCACTCCCCCGCGACTTCGTACTCCGACTCAGCGGGGCGGAGCAACGCGCCGTCCACCTGATCGTGGACGGCTCCTGGCCCCGCAATGAGTGGCCACGTCGGCTACCCCGCCGCATCGCGCTACACCCGTTGCCGAGCTGCGGTCGCGCCGTCGCCGCGTGACCCCGAGTTCGGCCGGACGCGGGGCGACTGGAGCGTATCCGTGCATACCGATTCGGTGATCGCGGCAAGGGTTTGCTACTCTTCTCCAGTCGCTGAGCCCCCGTAGCTCAGGGGATAGAGCACCGCCCTCCGGAGGCGGGAGCGCAGGTTCGAATCCTGCCGGGGGCACCTCACAGAATTGTCTCGCACCAGTGGGCTCATTAGTCATCGAAGCAACCTACGGGCTGGCGCGATCACGCAACGACCAGTGGTAGGTGCCCACGAACTCGACGGCGACTAAGCCGGCGGGCTCATTTGCTGTCCAGATGACGTCATTTCTGGCCGTCATACCATCCAGAGTTGAGTCACAAACAGGCGGCGAAAGCCCAATGGTCCGCGGTCAGGCCAGAGGGTCGGTCTATGCCCGTCGTCCGCCCTGCGGGTCATACGTCGGCCAACTGTAGCTGGGACAGGCGGTGTTGCTGTGGCTGATGGCGCAGGCGCGGTGCCGAAGACAGCTTCGGTGGCGGCTCACGCGAGAGCAGACTGGGCCGCGGTGGGCAGCCCGAGCCGGTTCCAGCGGAAGTCACGTGTAGGGCGATCACGGCACGACGACCCGGGTGAGCTGGCCACGTCGCCGGGCCAGTGTTGGAATACCCAAATCCCACATCGCCGACGAACTGGGCCGTAAGATCACCACGGTCATCACTCTTCCACCGAACTAAATAGACTTGCTTGCCCTCGCCGTCTCGCACGGATGACCCGAACGGCTTGGATGACGAGCCGCTACGCCCAGCAACGTGCTCGACGTGTACTCGGATAGAGGCACCGTTCGAGTGTCCGACGGGCGTCACCGATACGTTCGATTCGGTCTATCGTCCACGCCGTACGGCCCGATCGGCCCACCGGCCGCGATCATTACGATAGCGGGCAGGAACCAGAAAGCGAGGTCGGTTGAACCAGTAAATTGTCGCGGCCGACAACGCCGATAGCAGCGTAAGTGCTACGAACCCCTTTTGGATGACGTCAACTAATGCGAATTCAGGAACCTCGATTGAGGCTTCCACCCCAGCAACCACCGCTGTCACGCTTCCTCCGCTTCGTCGGATCCAAGGAGTTCAGGGAACAAGAACCATGAACTGACTTCCCTCCCGAACCCCTTGCCGAGCTCGCTTGCTATAATTCCTCCGGCCAAGGCACCTACTGCACTGCCTACGAGAGTGCCCACCGGCCCGCCGACGGCAGCGCCAATTGCAGCGCCCGCTTGTGCGCCCACCCAAGCACCGGTCATTCCTCCAACTGCACCAGCACCTGCCACAGTAGCTGCAGCAGCTTCAGACGCACCATCGCTGCGCTCATCACTAGAAGTGAAGACACCGTCGACAGCCATCGAGACAAAACCAGTCCGACTAAAGTACCGTGCACTGGTTACCCGGTCGAGCACACGAACCCTGCCACCCTCCCCGAATCGCGTCTGCACAGCGCATGCATTCCGTCGCCGCGAGTCGGGCGGTATTCCCGAATCCTCGGAGATTCATAGCCCGGCTCTTTTACATACTGGAGGCCGGATCTCACATTGCTGGCAACATCAATAGCACTAAAATCGAATCCTTTCTTTTCATCAGGTTGATCCGCCTTAACATATAGCAGCTTTAACAACTTTCTGAATCTTGCGTAACGCCCGATAGGCACTGTGGAAACGGTGGTCGAAGCTAAGCACTCGGCCGCTTTATTGGCTTACCGGTAGTCTTTATCTTCTTTTTGGAGCGATAGGCGCGTCGGCCATTGCGGGAGATCTCCACCACGTACACAGCCGCCGCCGAGGCCCGCTTCGAGGCGTTCGCCGCCGAGTTCAGCGACCGCTACCCGGCCGTGATCCGGCTGTGACGCACCTCGTGGGCCACAGTTCGTGCCGTTCCTGGACTACGACCACGAGGTCCGCAAGATCTTCTTCTTCTTCTTCTTCATCATCATCATCATCATCGAGAGCCTGAACGCCCGGTTCCGGCAAGCCGCCCGCCGGCGCGGGCACTGCCCAACGGAACAGGCCGCGACGAAGGTTCTGCACCTCATCGTCGGGCAGAGACACAAGAGTGGGAGCATCACCGGCCGGGTCCACGGTTGAGGCAAGGCCCTCAACGCCCTGATCCCGCCTACAAAGACCGGACCACCATCTAACAACCTCGATCACACCCAACGGCCAAACATGAAAATCGCCGCACTCCCCAGCCCCCGACCGACGGCCACACCGGAATCCCGAACGGACACGTCCGATGCCGACGGCATCGCGACGGGTCGCGTTATCCCGCTACGACGGCTTGTTCGCCACCCGGTCTGCGGCTGCCGTGAGCTGGTCAGCCAGGCTCCTCAGCGCCGGCCGTAACTCGTCGGGGCGGCGGATGGTGAAGGGCCATTCCAGCGCGGCCAGCAGGCGGGCCATGCCGTCCAGGCGCTCGGCCCGCGCGTGCATCACGACACCGGCGACATCTGCCTCGAGGGTCACGGCGGAGCGCGGCAGTCGGCGGGCGACGTCGTCCAGCGGTCCGTGGATGAGGACTTCGACCTCCCAGCGGTACGGAACACGAGCAAGCGCCGACGTCAGATGGGTGACGGGGTCAAAACCGTCCGGCACCGTGAAGGTCTGCGTACCAGTTGCAAGCGAAACGATCCGGTCGATCCGAAAGGTTCTCAGGCTGTCGTACCGGTGGTCGCGTCCGACCACATACCAGCGGCCGCGATGGAAGACGACACCGTAGGGATCGAGGTCGCGTTCGGTCTGCTCCTGTTGCCAGGACAGGTAGCTCATGCGGACAGCCGTGTGGGCGCGCGACGCCTGGGCCAGGGCCAGCAGCACGCCCGCCTCGGGAGCCTGTGCGGTCACCGCATTCGTCGTGAAGGACAGGGTCTCCCGGATGGCGGCCAGCGGCTCCCGCAGGCCATGCGGAAGGACCCGTTCGACCTTGGCCAGGGCGCCCGAGTGCGCCGGGGTGGTCATGCTCATGCCCAGCCGCTCCGCGGCGAGCAGTCCCACGACAACGGCGAGGGCCTCGTCGTTGGTGAGGACCAAGGGCGGCATCCGATAGCCGCAGGCTAGGTAGTAGCCGCCGTGGCGTCCCCGTTCGGCCTCTACCGGGATCCCGAGATCGCGCAGGTGCGCGGCGTAGCGACGGACCGTGCGAACGTCAGTGCCGAGCCGATCGGCCAGTTCCCGACCGGCTAGCCGCGGGTGCGACTGCAGGAGTTCCAGCAGGGTCAAGATGCGGGTGAGCGGATGAGACATGGGTCACTCAACATATCCGGGCGAGATCTGTCCTGTATTGATCCTACGCTTACGACACTTCACCTCAGGGAGATCACATGGCCACCTTCGTCCTCGTTCCCGGCGCCTGGCTCGGCGCATGGGCCTGGAAAGACACCGCGCACGCTCTAGCCGAGCGCGGGCACACGACGCTTCCGCTGACGCTGACCGGCCTCGGCGAGTACGCCGACCGGGGCACCCCGGAGACAAACCTAGAAACCCACATCACAGACATAGTCGACTTCATCGAGCGACGTGACCTGCACGACGTCACCCTGGTCGCCCATAGCTACGCGGGCGCTCCCGTCACCGGAGCAGCCGCACAACTCGGTGAACGGCTGAAGCGTTTGGTGTACGTGGACAGCGCTCCGTTCGCCACGGGCATGCGCATGCTCGACCTGATGCCACCGGAGGCTGCCGACCAGCTGCGCCAACAGGTCGCAGCGGATGGCGGGGGGTGGCTACTACCGATGCCCCCCTTTGAAGTCCTGGGAATGTCCAGCAGTCTCGACGGACTCGACCAAAGCAACCGGGAGCTGCTGCGGGCACGTGCTACCGCCCAGCCATTCGGGACCTACGAGCAACGGCTCGCTGGCCCAGCCGAACCCCACCCCGACGTCGACCGCGTCCTCGTCACGTGCAACGACTTCCGGGAGTTGTTGCACGCTGGAATACCGATCCTGGCATCCCTCAACCAGCCGCCGTGGCGGCGTTTCGACCTGCACACGGGGCACTGGCCGATGTTGTCCGCCCCGGCTGATCTCGCGGACGTCCTCGATGCGGCGGTCAGCTGAGCTGCGACGAACGGAACGGGGTACGGCATCCGAACGGCATCGAACGCCCGGCGGTCACCACGACGGGCATTTAGCCAGCGGCCCCGGTGGTCACCACGACGGGCATTTAGCCGGCGGCCCCGGTGGTCACCACGACCGGCACTCAGCCGGCGGCCCGCCATTCACCACGACCGGCACACTCAGCCGGCGGCCCGGCGGGCACGGGCCCGACGCTTCCCCTCCTGCATCGCCTGCACCCGAGCCACCGGGATGGTGCGCCCCTCGGCGACGAGGTCGGCCGGGAGCCGTTGCGCCGTGGGCATTCCGTCCGCCCATCGGTCCCCCGCGGCGACCAGGGCGGGCACGGTCTGAATCGTGAAGTCGGCGGGCGTGACCGACGGCAGGGTGTCCCAGGGCACCGGGAACGAAACCGGCACGCCCGGCCGTAGCCGCGGGCTGTAGGCGGCCACCACCGTCGCCCCACCCGCTCGGGTGGAGTCGATGAAGACCTTCCCACTCCGGTCCTCCCGGATGAAGGCGGTCGTCGCGAGGTCCGGGTCGAGGCGTGCCGCCCGAAGCGCGAGCGCGCGGGTGGCGGCGGCCAGTTCCTCCGCCGTCGCCTCCGCCGTCACCGGCACGAACACGTGTACCCCCTTGGCGCCGCTGGTCTTCACCGCCCCGGCCAGCCCGGCACCGGCGAGCGCCCGCCGGACCAGAAGGGCCGCGGCCACCGCCACCTCGAACGGGGCGCCCTCCGGCGGGTCCAGGTCGAGCACGAGATGGGTCGGGCACTGCAGGGCAGCGACCGTGGCGAGGGTGGGGTGGAACTCCACCGCCCGCTGGTTGGCGAGCCAGAGCAACGTACGTCGGTCGCCGCAGAGGGCGTACGAGATCTCGCGGTGCGATGCTGCCGCCCACACCCCCGTACGAGGAACCCAGTCCGGGGTGTACTTCGGCAGGTTCTTCTGCATGAACGGGGGCTGCCCGGGGCGTACCCGCATGACCGACAGCGGCCGTTCCCGCAGGTGCGGCAGGATTCGATCGCGCACTGCATCCAGGTAGTTCACCAGGTCACGCTTTGTCGCGCCCGCCCCGTCGAAGAGCGGCTGATTCAGGTTAGTCAGTGCGACCCCGTCCCGGGTCTCCTCGACCTTGCCCATCTGATCACCCTGCCGGCAGCCGAGACGGCGGTCAACACGCCCGGCCGTCAACACGAACATGTCGGCCAGCCCCTCGGCCCGGAACCGGCAGCCACCGCCAGAGCATCGCCCGAAGTTCCTTCGACACGGCCAAACGGACCTACCTGCGTGTGGCGAACGCCACTGGTTTGCCCATCAGTCGGCATCTGACCGATCGGTCAGGCATGCTGTTCGAGGAGGTGGGACCGACATGACACGGGCAGCGCCCGAGCGGCACGACGATATTCTCGCGGCGGCGGGGCGACGGTTTGCGCAATCCGGCTACCGGGGCACGTCGTTGCAGGACATCGCGGCAGACGTGGGCTGTTCGAAGGCGGCGGTGCTCTACCATTTCACCGACAAGAAGGCCATTCTTGCCGAACTGGTAGCCCGGCCGATCGACCAGCTACGGGCCCTCGACGAGCGCATCGCCGCCGTGAGCAGCCCGGCCGAGGCGCAACGGGTCGCGGCCGAGGGCTTCGTCGACCTGGCCGTCCAGTTCCGCCGCGAGACCGCGTTCCTCCGCGGTGAGTTCCCCGGCCTGCTCCAGCAACCACCCTTCAGCCACCTACAACACATCCCGGATCGGCTCGTCCGCGCCTTTGCCGGACACTCCGACCGCCCGGCTGCCCGGGTCGCGGCGCTGGTGATCCTCGCCGGCATCGCCGAGACGTGCGGGGAATTCATCGACCTCCCCGAGGCGGAACTACGTCCGGCGCTGCTCGCGCTGGTCCGCCGGGCACTCGAACCGGTCACCTGACCCAACCAATCACGACGGAGGACACCGACCCATGTCGACCCTGCTCTACCGGCTCGGCCGCGGCGCGATGCGCAAAAGACGCCTCGTCGCCACGATCTGGCTCGTCGTGCTCGTCGGTCTCGGCCTGGCGGCCCTGACCCTGCGCGGCCCGACGGCGAGCGACTTCAGCATGCCCGGCACTGAGTCGCAGCAGGCGAAGGACCTGCTCGATGAGCAGTTCTCGGCGGCCAGCGGCGCCACCGGCACGATCGCAATCAAGGCTCCACAGCCGGGGCTGCTCGGCACGCCACAGGGCCAGGCGGTGGCCACCGAGGTGACCCAGGAGGCCGCGACGCTGCCCGGCGTGGTCGGCGCGGTTGACCCGCTCACGGCCCAGGCCATCAGCCCCGACGGCCAGTACGGGCTGATCCAGGTCCAGTTCGCTGAGGGCGCCGACAAGGTCACCGACGAGGAGCGGGAGGCGTACGAGCAGGTCGGCGCCGCGGCCAAGGCGCAGGGCTGGCAGGTAGCCCCCGGCGGTGAGGTACTCAACGCCGAACCGGAGCTCGGCTCGTCCGAGGCGATCGGCGTGGTGATCGCGGCGATCGTCCTGGTCATCACCTTCGGCTCACTGGTGGCGGCGGGCATGACCATGCTGAACGCGCTGATCGGGGTCGGCGTCGGCATGGCCGCGCTGTTCGCACTCAGCAGCGTGGTCGAGTTGACCAGCACCGCGCCGATCCTCGCCCTGATGCTCGGTCTCGCGGTCGGCATCGACTACTCGCTCTTCATCACCTCCCGCTACCGACAGAACCTGCTCGAGGGGCTGCCGCCGGACGAGGCAGTCGGCCGCGCGGTCGGCACCGCCGGCTCTGCTGTGCTCTTCGCCGGTGCCACCGTGGTCATCGCGCTCTCCGGCCTGGCGGTAGTGAACGTCCCATTCCTGACCGTGATGGGTCTGGCCGCCGCCGGAACGGTCGTCGTCGCCGTGCTGGTCGCCCTCACCCTGCAGCCGGCGCTGCTCGGCTTCGCCGGCCGGCGGGTGCTCCGCCGCAAGCAACGGCACCAGTACGGAGTCGCCCCGACCGAGCCGGGAACAGACACATCCGTGCCGACCGAGGACCGTTCCACGTTCGGCTTCCGCTGGGCCCGGTTGGCTATCCGATTCCGGGTGCCGGTGATCCTGGTGGGCCTGCTCGGGCTGGGCGCGCTCGCGCTGCCCACCTCCGACATGCGGCTGGCCCTCCCGGACCAGGGGACCGCGCCGGTCGGCTCACCGGCCCGGGTCTCCTACGACCTGATCAGTGAGGGCTTCGGGCCGGGCTTCACCGGTCGGCTGGCGATCGTGGTGGCCGGGGACAGCCCGGAGGCGACGGCGGCGGCCATACCCCAGGTCACGGCCCTGGTTCAGGACACCGACAACGTCCTGGCCGTGACGCCGCCGCAGCTGAGTCCGGACGGGCAGACCGCCCTGCTCGGCGTGATCCCGGAGACCGGGCCCACCGACCCGGCGACCGAGCAGGTGGTGGACGACATCCGCGGCTCGGTCGACGGCATCCAGGGCGTGGACGTGCTTCTCACCGGAGTGACCGCGATCGGCATCGACGTCTCGGAGAAGCTCGCCGACGCCCTGCCGATCTATCTGCTCCTGGTGGTCGGGCTGTCGATCGTGCTGTTGATGCTGGTGTTCCGCTCGCTGCTGGTGCCGGTGAAGGCCGCGCTGGGCTTCCTGCTCACCGTGGCGGCCACCTTCGGACTCACCGTCGCGGTCTTCCAGCAGGGCCACCTCGCCGAGTTGGTCGGTCTGGACACACCGGGGCCGCTGATCAGCTTCCTGCCGATCCTGCTCATCGGTATCCTCTTCGGCCTGGCGATGGACTACGAGGTCTTCCTCGTCTCCCGGATGCGGGAGGACTTCGTCCACGGTGACACCGCCCGGCAGGCCACCATCAACGGGATGGGGCACGGTGCCCGGGTGGTCACCGCGGCCGCGCTCATCATGATCGCCGTCTTCGGTGGCTTCATCTTCATGGAAGACCCGGTCATCAAGTCGATGGGCTTCGCGCTGGCGGTCGGCGTCGCCATCGATGCATTCGTGGTCCGGATGACGATCGTGCCGGCGGTCATGTCCCTGCTCGGCGACGCCGGTTGGTGGCTGCCGCGCTGGCTGAACCGGGTCCTGCCCAACGTGGACGTGGAGGGTGAGGGACTGCGTAACCACCTGGCGGAGCAGGAGCCCGCCCGCACCTGAGGTCCGTGCAGCGGCCCCTTGCCCGGCGCATCCTGCGCCGGGCAAGGGGCCTTCCCGTGCTACGCGGGCCCGGGGGCCTTCCCGTGCTACGCGGGGGTCTCGGAGGCCTTCCCGTGCTACGCCGGGACCAGAGGCCCTGCACGCCGCCCGTCGGCATACGTCCCCGCTACACCCCGGCCGGGTACGTCTCCAGCTCACCACGGGTGCCCCGAGCGGGGAGCGGGTCCAGGGCGGTCGCCTCGTCGCACCAGACAAACCCGTCGTACCGCTCGCCCAGCCGCGTCGGCTGATAGTTACCCCAGGACTCGAACGAGGGGTTGTAGACCACCCCGATCGCGCGGTGGTCCAGCGGCTCGGTCACCCAACCGGGCTGGTCGGCGCCGCCGAAGATCAGTACTGCCTGTTCCGGCAGCAGTTCATGTAGCCGCCGTTCCAACGACCCCTCCCGGGCCGGCGGAACGTTCATCTTCTCGGCCGGCGAGCCCCAGTGCGGCGCGGCGACCACCGTGCCCAGATGGCTGCCGAACCCGACCAGGACGACACCGGCCCGGCCGTGCCGGTCCCGGGCCAGTTGGCCGAGGCTCACCATGCCGTCCGCAACCATGTCGGTTGCCCGTGCGTCCCCGACGTGGGTGTTATGGGCCCACACCACCCCACGCGCCCCCGGGCCGTAACGCTCCAGCAGCCGATCCAGCGTGTCGGCCATGTGGTTGTCCCGGATGTTCCACGACTGCGGTCCGCCGCCGACCATGGCCCGGTAGTACCGCTCCGCGCCGGAGACGACCTCCGCGTTCTGCCAGGCCGAGAAGGCGTCCGCGCCGTCGGTCGCCGCGCGTTCCCGAATCCGCGCCAGCAGGCAGACCACCTCGTCCTCACAGCGCGCGGAGACGAACCGGCTCGCTGTGCCGTACTCCTCGATCCGCCGCCCGTACGGCTCGAAGCACCGATAGGCGTCCTGCACGGCGTCCAGTGCTCCGGGCTCCTCCTCCCCCAGGTAGTCGAAGATGGCCTGCATCGACTCCCACAGGCTGTAGACGTCCAACCCGTGGAAGCCGACCCGTTCCGGCGCGGGCCGTTGCCCGTTCCACTCCCGCAGCCAGCGGCAGAAGCGGGCTACCTCCGCGTTCGCCCACATCCAGGTGGGCCACCGCTCGAACCGCTCGAGGGCGGCCTGCGGTTCGACGGCGGCGTCGGGGGCGGCCGTGACCGAGCGATGCACCCGGTCGCAGTCCGGCCAGTCCCCCTCCACCGCGACGAAGGAGAAGCCCCCCTCGGCAATCAACCGCCGGGTCAGCTCCCCACGCAGCCGGTAGTAGTCATGGCTGCCGTGGGTCGCCTCCCCGAGCATCACGATCCGGGCGTCCCGGGCGCGCTCCAACAACGGGTCAAAATCACTCGGGGCGCCGAGCCGCTGCACCAGCATGCCGGGCGGCTACCCGGCGCCCCGGGTGCCAAACCGGTGTGCCGGCACGCGGAGCGGGAATCCAGGCACATGACCGTCTCCGGCGCACAGTTGCAGGACTACATCGCCGCCCTCGACTACCCCGTCTCCCGCGAGGACCTAGTCCGGTGGGGCCAGGAGAACGGGGTGAGCTCGGAGATGTTGCAGGCGCTGCGGCTGCTGCCAGAGGCGAGTTTCGACTCCCCGGGCGAGCTAGCTGCGGCGCTGAACATGCGCTAGGGCCGCAGCAGGCGGAACAGCACCAGCCACTGCTCCGGCCAGACCTGACCCACCGGGGTCGCCGGATCGAGTCGGGTCGCGCGCAGCGCCGCCGCCAGCCGCGCCCGCGGGTAGCGGCGACCCAACGACGCCGCGAGCGAGCCGCCGACGCCGTCGAAGCCCAACTCGACCAACCGGCGGTACGCGGGCAACGCCGCCACCGGCAGCAGCGGCTCCCGGCGGCGCTCGATCCGCAGGATGCCGGCGTCCACCCGCGGGATCGGACGAAACGCCGTCCGGGGTACCCGCCCGGCCAACCGCCAGCTGAACTCCGGCCAGCTGTCCACGGTCAACCGCGTCCACCGCCCGTAGTCACCGCTGCGCTTGCGGGCGTACTCGAGTTGGGTGAGCAGGGTGGCCACGCGCAGGCCCGGCGCGGCCAGACACCAGCGGACCACGGCGGAGGTCAGCGACCACGGAATGTTGCCGACCACGTCGAACGGTGCCCCTGGTGGCGGGGCGGTCAGGAAGTCGGCCTGCCGACAGGTCACGGAGGGCAGATCCGCACAGCTTCGGACCAGTTCCGCGGCGGCGACCGGGTCCACCTCGTAGGCGATGAGGCGACGGCTGCGGGCGGCGAGCAGCCGGGTCAACTGGCCCCGCCCGGCACCCACCTCCAGCAGGAGGCGGTCCGGGTCGGGCTGGGCCGCCCGGGTCAGCCGGTTGATCGCGGCCGGATCAACGAGAAAGTTCTGGGAGAGTACGCGACGGGACCGGTCGCGTTCGGTTGCGCGGGTACGGCGGGGCGCCATGGATCGTCGTCCTGTCTGTCGCCCGGTGGCGACGCTGGACAGGCAGCCGGAATCGGGGCCTGTCCGGGTGGATCGGGACTCGGACGGCCCTCGGCGCTGGCGCGCGGTGCGCAGTTGGGTCAGGCGCGGCGGGCGCCGGCCGGGGCCGGACGCCGAACGCGCGGGCGGGCCACCAATAGCGGCCCGTGGGCAGCCGGCACGGCGGCCCACTCAGTCAGGGGGTACGCGGACATGGCCCGGACTGTAGTCGCCCGGGTCATCCCGATCAACAGATTTCGCCATACCGGCGGCGGCACTGATTTTCGCCGTAACGGCGGCGGTCAGGACGCGCTGGGCGGCGCTACGCGGGCACCTCAACGGTGCGGGATTCGGCGCGGGCCGTCTCCGCCGCCGACAGGATGGCCACCACCTCACGACCGAACCGGACGTCGAGGCGGTGATCCCGGGTCCCCGAGTCGATCTCCGCCAGGAGCTGATCGATCGCCGTCCCGAATGCCCCGGCCAGGGTGCCGTTGCCGTGGGGAGCAGCCTCGATGCCGCTCTCGCCGTAGAAGACGATTTCCTGGCGGACCACTCCGCTGGGGGCATCCAGGGTGAGCGACAGTCTGCTCGTGGCGCCGTTGTCATGGGAAAGCAGCAGGTGCACCAGACCCCGGGGGCCGTCCATCGCCGCGACCCGGGTGACTCGCCCCATGACCGGCAGGATCAGGGACAGCGCGTGCGGGCCAATATCCCAGAGCCCGCCGTGCTCACGCCGCCAGGTAGAGCCCGCGTATGGGCTGTCGGGCCCGAAAATCGAGGTGAAGAGGGTCGCCTCGGCGTGCTGCCAGCCGCCGTCCGCGGCGGTGGCGGCGAGGAAGGAGGTGACGTTCTGGTGATAACGCTGGGTGAAGAAGACCAGCGAGGCGACATTGGCAGCCTGGGCCGTGGCGACGAGGCGATCGGCGTCCGCGAGGGTCAACGCGAGCGGCTTGTCGAGTAGCAGGTGCCGTCCCGCTGCGGCGGCCCGGGTCGCCAGCTCGACCTGCACATCTGGCGGCAGGGCTATTGCCACGGCCTCGCACGCCTCAATGAGCGCGTCGGCGTCGTCAAACGCCGGCACCCCGTACTGTTTGGCGAGCGCCACGGCCTTGGCCGGATCCCGTCCCCAGACCCCGACCAACTCGGTACGGGGATGGGCAGCCAGGCCTGCTCCGTGCGCCTCGCCCGCCCAGTGCCCGGTACCAAACAACCCGAACCGCATCACGAACCTCCAACTGTCGGCACCGCGACCCACCGCAGCGTCGCAGACAACGCTATCGGGCGGGGAAAGGACGCCACCGGCGGGTGTACTACCCGGATTAGTAGAGTGTGCCGGTGACCGAAGCGAGCGCGACCACCAGCGCTGCGGCCGACCTTCCAGTCGACGGACCCCTCGCCACCATCCCGATCGTGCTCTCCCTCCTCGTCGCGGGTTGGGCCCTCGTGGCGACGCTGCGGCACCGTGCCCCCGACCGGGCGCAGTTCGCCGGCCTAGCCGTGCTGGAAGCGGCTCTGCTCGTGCTCACCGTCGTCACCCTGATCGCCCTCGGCGATGGCCAGCGGCCGGACGAACCGGGATCCTTCTTCGGCTACCTAGCCACCCTGGTCTGCCTGCCCCCGCTGGCCTGGGTGCTGGCCCGGATGGAGCCCACCCGGTGGGGGTCGGCCATCGTCTGCACAATCTGCCTGGTCACCCCGGTGGTTCTGGTCCGGCTCCAGCAGACCTGGACGGTGCTCGGTGCCTGACCCACGGCCTGCCGAGCGCCCGCAACCCGCTGAGCGGACGCAACGCACTGAGCGGACGCAACGCACTGAGCGGACGCAACCCGCTGAGCGGACGCGGACCAATACCGGACCCGGCCGCCTCCTGATCGCGGTCTACCTGCTCTTCGCTATCGCCGCCACCAGCCGGGCCGGCCTCCAGATCGTCACCAGGTTCGAGGCGGCACCGATGGCGTACCTCCTCTCCGCCTTCGCCGCGACGGTCTACATCGTGGCGGCGGTGGGGCTGGGTCGGGCCGGGCGCACCGGCCGACTGATCGCACTGGCCTGCTGCACGGTCGAGTTGGTCGGGGTGCTGGGTGTCGGTGCGGTCAGCCAGGCCCGGCCGGAGTGGTTCCCGGACGAGACGGTCTGGTCCGGCTTCGGCAGCGGGTACGGCTACATCCCGCTGGTGCTGCCGGTGCTCGGTCTGCTCTGGCTCTGGCGTACCCGCCACGACCTCGACCGGGCTGCGGCCAGCCGGCCGAGGCCGTCCCAGTTCGCGCCGGATCAGTCCTTCGGCCCGCCGGCCACGTAGAGGACCTGCCCGGAGACGAACGACGCGCCCGCACTGGCCAGGAACGAGATGGTGTGCGCGATGTCCTCCGGGCGGCCCACCCGGCGGACCGGGATCTCCGCCTCCGCGTGTTTCTGCAGCGCCTCGAAGTCGACCTTCATCCGGGCAGCGGTCGCCGCGGTCATGTCAGTGACGATGAAACCCGGAGCGACCGCGTTGACCGTCACCCCGAACGGGCCCAACTCGATCGCGAGGGTCTTCGTGAAGCCTTGCAGACCGGCCTTGGCCGCGGCGTAGTTCGCCTGCCCCCGGTTACCGAGCGCGGAGGTGCTGGAAAGGTTGATGATCCGGCCCCACCGCTGCTCGACCATGTGCTGCTGGGTGGCCTGGCTAAACAGAAAGGCACCCCGCAGGTGCACGCCCAGCACCATGTCCCAGTCCGCGTCGGACATCTTGAAGAGCAGATTGTCCCGCAGCACACCGGCGTTGTTGACCAGGACGGTGGGCGCGCCAAGATCGGCGGCGATCCGCTCGACGGCCGCCTCCACCTGGGACCGATCCGACACGTCCGCGCCGACGCCGAGCGCCCGCCCACCCGCCTCCGCGATGGCGGCGACGGTGGCACCGGTCGCGGACTCGTCGATGTCCACCACCGCGACGGCCAACCCGTCGACGGCCAACCGCCGAGCGGTGGCCGCCCCAATGCCCCGCGCCGCGCCGGTCACGATCGCGACCCGCTGCTCCGACATGCTACCTCCCAGTAACCTCGATCGATCGAAGGAGCTTAACCCATTCGAGTCGACCCGTTACCCGCCCAGGAAGCGGTCGCGCTCGCGTGCTCAACCGGCTCTCCGCGGCGACGCGGTGGGCGCGCCGATCCTGGTCGGGCCGCCCAGGGGAGGAGCCGGCGAGCGGCCCTGGTCGAGGCCGACGGGAGCCAACCAGGGCCGCTCGCACCACTAGCGGCGGAAGGTGAACCAGTTGACGTTGACGAAGTCGTTCGGCTGGCCGCTGGTGAAGGTCAGGTAGACCGTGTGGCGACCGGTGGGGCCGGCGACGTTGCCGGGCACCGAACGCCAGCTCTGCCAGCCGCCGGTGGTACCGATCGCGAAGCTGCCGATCGGTGGACTGGTCGGGCTGTCCAGGCGCACCTCGACCAACCCGCTCACCCCATTACCGGCACCGGAGGCGACCCGAGCGACGAAGTCCCGGGGTCCGGTGGACCCGAACTCGACGTTGTCGTACCGGGCCCAGTCACCGTTGCGCAGATAGCCGATGTTCTCCCCGCCCTCGGTGGCGTCCTCCACCTGAACGCCGTACTGACCGTCGAACGACTCGGCTTCAATCGTCGCGTACGCGTCCCGCGCCCCACCCGGCGGTGGGGTGGTCGGCGGGGCGGTGGTGGGCGGGGCGGTGGTCGGCGGGGCGGTGCCGGCGCCCCGGCTGTAGACCGCGACGTAGTCGACGAGCATCGGCCGCCCCGGCACCGTGGCGGCGGTCGGGGTGGTGCCCCCGGCGACACCGTTCGGGAAGGCGCCGCCCATCGCCACGTTGAGCAGCAGGAAGTAGCCGTCGTGGCTGGTCATCTGCGACCAGGCCGGTTCACCGACCCGGGTCTGCGTCACCGTGTGGTACTGCTCGCCGTCGACGTACCAGCGCAGCTCCTGCGGGCTAACCGAAGCGTCCCACTCGAACCGGTAGGTGTGGAACGCCGACTGACAGGTGGCTCCCGGGCAGGTTCGGGAGGCACCGATGCCGTTGAACTCGTCGCACGGCCCGCCCGGCGCAAAGCCGCAGTGCAGCACGCCCCAGACCGAGTTGATCCCGTTGACGTTCTCCATCACGTCAAACTCGCCGACGCTCGGCCAGTTCTGGTAGTTACCCCGGTACGGCGACCCGAGCGCCCAGAACGCCGGCCAGTAGCCGGCCGCCGGAGCCCCGGTCACATTCGGCACCTGGAGCCGGCCCTCGATCGCGAGGACACCTCCGGCCGGTGGCTTGAAGTCGGTCCGTACGGTCTCGATCCGGGCCGAGGTCCACCCGCCGGCTGAGTCGCGCAAGGGAGTGATTCGTAGGTTGCCCGCACCATCGTGACTGAGGTTGGCGGTGCTGTTGGTATATGTCTGGATCTCGCCGGTGCCCCAGTTGGGCGGGCCGCCGGGGTAGCTGGTGCCGAGATCGATGATCCAGTTGGCCGAGGAGGGCAAGGTGCCGGCCGCGCCGTCGAAGTCGTCGCTCCAGACCAGACTCCAGCCAGGAGCCGGCGCTGGCACGGCGGCATTCGCGGTGACCGCGACACCGGCCAGGGCCGTGGTGGTGAGAGCGGTGAACAGCGCCAACGCCAGTCGCTTCCGGCGTCTCGCGGGCAGGGCGGCAGGCGCCCCGGGTGGGGTGTGCATGAACGTGCCTCTCTGGGGGACGGGTCGAGAGAGCGCTCTCTCCGAGTTGTACGTGCCCACCCCGCAGTTGTCAATGTCGATCTCTCAAACCTCCGCTCAGCGCACCCGGGCCCGGGTCAATCCGTGACAGGATGAGCTGGTGGCAGAACGGTTGATCGTCATCGGCGGCGATGCCGCCGGGATGGCGGCGGCGTCCCAGGCCCGCCGCCGCCGCGGCCCGGACGACCTGGAGATCATTGCCTTCGAGCGGGGCCGGTTCACGTCCTACTCGGCGTGCGGCATCCCGTACTGGATCAGCGGTCTGGTGCCGCAGCGCGACCAGCTGATCGCCCGTGATCCGACGACCTTCCGCGAGCGGTTCGACATCAGAGTCCGGCTACGGCACGAGGTCACCGCGGTCGACCTCGACCGGCGCGAAGTGGTCGCCCGGGACCTGGCCAACGGCGGTGAGGTCCGCGAGCGATTCGACACCCTGGTCTACGCCACCGGCGCCCACCCGCTACGGCCCGGCTGGGCACGCACCGGGGTGGAGGGCGTCTTTGGCGTGCAGACCCTCGAGGACGGCGCTGCCCTCCGGGACTGGCTGGACAGCGATCCACGACCCCGCCAGGCGGTCGTGGTCGGTGGAGGCTACATCGGGGTCGAAATGGCCGAGGCGCTGATCCAACGCGGGCTGGCGGTCACCCTGGTCGAGAAGGCCAGTCAACCGATGTCGACGGTGGACCCGGACATGGCCAAGCTGGTCAACGACGCCATGCACGGGGTGGGGGTGCAGATCCGCACCGACCTGGAGGTGACCGGCCTACAGGAGCGAGACGGGCGGGTCTGCGCGGTGCTCACCTCCGACGGGCCGATCCCCGCCGACCTGGTCGTACTCGGCCTCGGTGTCCGCCCCAACGTTGCGCTCGCCGAGGCCGCCGGGCTGCCGATCGGGCCCAGCGGGGCGCTGCGGGTGGACCGGCGCATGCGGGTACCCGGAGTTGACGACGTGTGGGCTGCCGGCGACTGCGTGGAGTGCCTGCACCGGGTCAGCGGAATGCCCGTCCACATCCCGCTGGGCACACACGCCAACAAGCAGGGCCGGGTCGCCGGCGTCAACATCGGCGGCGGGTACGCGACCTTCCCCGGGGTGATCGGCACCGCGGTGATCAAGGTTTGTGATCTGGAGGTCGGCCGCACCGGGCTCCGGGAGCAGGACGCCGCGGCGGCGGGCTTCGAGTTCGTCTCGGTGATCACCGAGTCCACCAACCGAGCCGGCTACTTTCCCGGCTCCCGCCCGATGACCGTCAAACTCATCGCCGAACGGCCTACCGGGCGGCTCCTCGGCGCACAGATCGTGGGCTGGTCAGAGGCGGCGAAGCGAATCGATGCCCTGGCCGTGGCGCTCTGGAACGGCATGACGGTGGATGACATGACCGCCCTCGACCTCGGGTACGCCCCGCCGTACTCCCCGGTCTGGGATCCGGTGCTGATCGCCGCGCGTAAGGCCGTCGGCGCCCTCGGACGGTGACGCGGGGGCACCTCCCCTTCCGGGCCGGAGTAGCCGGGGGCGCCCACGCTGCACGTCGGTGCGGCGGCCGACGCCCCTCCGGAGCGTACCCGCAATGAAACGCCGCCAATGAGCTGCCAAACGCAATGATCCGACGGCCAAAGCAACTTCCTACGGTGGATCCTGCTGACCTGCCCCACATACCGTGGAGCAACGGCGCCAGCCCACGGGCCACGGTGGCCGGGGCGCGCCCAACCCTGGGAGCAGGACAATGCCGATGGACGCCACCCGCCAGCACTTCCTCATGTGCCGGCCGACATACTTCGCCGTCGACTACGCGATCAATCCGTGGATGGATCCGACCGCACCGGTCGACGTCGACCTGGCGATCCAGCAGTGGGAGCAGCTACGCCAGACCTACCGGGACCTTGGCCACACCGTCGAGGAGATCACTCCGCTGCCGGGCCTACCCGACATGGTCTTCGCCGCGAACGGCGGCACGGTCCTCGGTGACCGGGCCATGGCCGTACAGTTTCGGGACCCGCAGCGCGCCGACGAGGCACCCGCCTACCGTGCCTGGTTCGAAGCCGCCGGCCTCGAGGTGCACGATCCGAAGCACATCAACGAGGGAGAAGGCGACATCCTGCTCGCCGGTGGCTACCTCCTCGCCGGCACCGGATTCCGGACCGCACACCCCGCCCATGCGCAGTTGCAGGAGGTCTTCGGCTACCCAGTCCTCACCATGCAGCTGGTGGACCCCCGCTTCTACCACCTGGACACCGCGCTGACCGTGCTGGACGAGCGCACCATCGCGTACCTCCCCGAGGCCTTCTCCCCCGGTAGCCAGGCGGTGCTGCGCCGGCTCTTCCCGGACGCCATACCCGCCAGCATGGCCGACGCCACGGTCCTGGGCCTCAACGCGGTCAGCGACGGCCAGCACGTCGTACTGCCGGTGCAGGCCACCGGCTTGGCGGCGAAGCTGCGGGAGCGGGGCTACCAGACGATCGGGGTCGACCTGTCCGAGCTGCGTAAGGCCGGCGGTGGCCCGAAGTGCTGCACGTTGCGACTCCGACAGGGAGGCGAGTAGATGATCAAGGACGAGGTGCGGACGCCCACAGCCGTGCGCGACGCGCAACGATGGACTGCGCACAACTACCATCCGCTACCGGTGGTCATCTCCTCGGGTGAGGGCGCCTGGGTGACCGACGTGGACGGCCGCCGCTACCTGGACTGCCTGGCCGGCTACTCGGCGCTCAACTTCGGGCACCGCCACCCGAAGCTGGTCGAGGCCGCCCACGCCCAACTGGACCGGCTCACCCTGACCAGCCGCGCCTTCATCCACGACCAGTTCGCCGACTTCTGTCGGGAACTATCCCAGCTCTGCGGCAAGGAGCTGGTGCTGCCGATGAACACCGGGGCCGAGGCCGTCGAGACCGGCATCAAGGTGGCCCGCAAATGGGGCTACCGGGTCAAGGGGGTCGCGGCGGAGCAGGCGAACATTGTGGTGGCCAAGGGCAACTTCCACGGTCGCACCACCACCATCGTCAGCTTCTCCACCGACGAAGATGCCCGCGCCGACTTCGGGCCATACACGCCGGGCTTCCGCCTCGTCGCCTACGGCGACCTGACAGCGCTGACCGCCGCCATCGACGAGAACACCGTCGCGGTGCTACTCGAACCAATCCAGGGCGAGCAGGGGGTCATCGTGCCGCCGGCCGGCTACCTGCCGGACGTACGGCGGGTCTGCACCGACCGGAACGTGCTCCTCCTCGCCGACGAGATCCAGTCCGGCCTCGGCCGCACCGGCACCACGTTCGCCTGCGAACACGAAGGTGTCGTGCCGGACATGTACCTGCTCGGCAAGGCGCTCGGCGGCGGCATCGTGCCGGTCTCGGCGGTCGCGGCGGATGCCGGCGTGCTCGGCGTGCTCCAGCCGGGCCAGCACGGCTCCACCTTCGGCGGGAACCCCCTCGCCGCCGCGGTGGCCACCGAGGTCGTCCGGCTGCTGGCCACCGGCGAGTTCCAGCGCCGCTCCGCCGAGCTCGGCGCCCGATTGCACACCGGGCTCCAGGCACTGGTCGGCAAGGGCCTGCTCGCGGTCCGGGGCCGCGGGCTCTGGGCCGGCCTGGACATCGACCCGGACCTGATGACCGGGCGGGAGGCGAGCGAACGGCTGATGCGCCGCGGTGTCCTCGCCAAGGACACCCACGGCTCCACCATCCGCCTAGCCCCACCCCTGGTTATCACCGAGGAAGAGACCGACTACGCGGTGGCTCAGCTCGCTGCAATCCTCGCCGAATAGCCCTCGTACTGCCGCAGCGTGCCGGGCCGGAAGCCCGGCACGCTGCCGGGGTCAGCGTGGCAGGCGCATCGCCATCGTCGGCGCCTCGGCCATCACCGAGGCCGGGGTGTACGGCGCGCCAGCCGGCAGTTCGTCCGGGCGCCCGACCTGCACGCCCGGGTACAACTCCACCATGTACCCCTCGGCCAGCACCCGAGACTGCTGCGGTGCCAGCGGGACACGCTCCGCCTCAACCATCGACCCGTTCGGCCGGATCCCCGAGCCGTTGGTGCTCACGTCGGTGACGATGATCTCGCCGACGCGCAACTCCAGTCGCAGGTGACTGCGGCTGATCCACCGGCGGGCCTCGTCGTTGAGCCACTGGCCGAGGACGATCCCGTCGTCAGCCTCCGGGGCACGTCCGACCAGCACGGGTTCGGAGTCGGTGAGCACGAACCGACGCCGAATCAGGCCACCGATCCGGACCGCCAACACCGCCGACCGAGGACGCGGACCCGCGTCGCTGAGCCGAGCGCCGTGCCGAGGGCAGGTCGGCGCTCCGCCGCGCAGACTGGGCGGCGGCTGCGTCACCGGGCTGCGATCGCTGACCGCGGCCAGGTCGGCGAAAGCCCCGCCCCCACCGCCCTGACCGAAGAGCGCGCACGGGGACTCTGGGCACCGCCAGTGCCGTGCCAACAGCTTGTTACCAGCCACGGACCGGTCCCCGGCGGCGGGAGCGCCCCCACCACCGACGTGCGCGACGAAGGCCGGCCCGCTCTGCGCGGGTACCGGGGCGACCACCCTGCCGGGCTGGTCGGCCACCCAGGGGTAGCGTCCCCGCAACCCGTCGAACCGGGCCCGGCTCAGCACCGGAAGCCCGAGCAGGTCGGCGACCTCCAGCATCCGACCACCGGGATTGTCGAGCACCTCCACCAGGCCGTCGTCGGCCCAGCGCCGCACCACCATCCGCTCGTTCGACGTCAGGTCGGCGTCGGAGAGCACGCCCCGGTGTACCACCGCGTAGACCGGGACGCTGTCCTCCTCCAGGTGACGCGCCAGGGCGTCGATCACCATCCCGAGGCGGAGCAGACTGGCCGGCCGGCCGCCGTCAATATCCTGGTATCGGATCACCTCGGCCAGGTCGAGCACCGCGCGGGTCAGCCAGGGATCGGTGGATACCCGACCCTCAATGGCGTCCAGCACCTTACTGATCTCGAATCTCATCGGACCTCCCCCACGAAGGTCACCCTCCGCCCGGTGAGCGCGTCTGCCATGAGCCGACCCTACCGGCACCGCCAGCCCGAAGCTGACCAGCGGTATCGACGCCACCTCGCCATCGAGACTCGTTGCTCACTCAACGTAATGGGCGGCCAACCGCATGCAGATGCACGAGCGCCTGCCGGTACGACTCCACCAGTCCCACCTCGACGTACGAGACGCCCCGCTGCGCGCAGAAGGCCCGGACGATCGGTCGCGCCCGGCGCAGGTTGCCGCGGGGCATGCTCGGGAACAGGTGATGCTCGATCTGTTGGTTCAACCCACCCAACGCGACATCGACAAACCAACCGCCTCGCACGTTACGTGAAGTGATCACCTGCTTCCGCAGGAAGTCCAGCTGGTCAACGGCGGTCGGCATCGGCATGCCCTTGTGATTCGGAGCGAACGAACACCCCATGTACAGCCCCCACAGCCCCTGGTGCACCACCGCGAAGACCAACGCCTTCCCCGGTGACATCACCAGCAGCAGGCCGCCAACGTAAAGGACGGTGTGCGCGGCGAGCAGGACCGCCTCGGCACCCCGGTGCCGCATCGGCGTCTGGAACCGTCCATCCGGCCCCCGACTAACGATGGCTCGCAGGCTCGACAGATGCAGGTTCAGCCCTTCCAACAGCAGCATCGGGAAGAAGAGGAACGCCTGCCGGCGTGCCAGCCACCGAGCGAACCCCCGGGTCGCCCGGGCCTGCTCCACCGACCAGACCAACGCGCCCGCCCCCACGTCCGGATCCTCGTCGGCGTGGTTGGGGTTGGCGTGGTGCCGGTTGTGCTTCTCCACCCACCAGCCGTAGCTGAGCCCGACCGCCAGGTTCCCGGCGAGCAGACCGACCAGTTCGCTGGGCCCCCGCCGCCGGAACATCTGCCGGTGCCCGGCGTCGTGGCCGAGGAAGGCCACCTGGGTGCTGGCCACCGCCATCAGTGCCGCGACCACCGCCTGCCCCCAGGAGTCGCCGACGAGGACGACCAGCGCCCAGACCGCGCCGAAGAACGCGGTGGTTGACGCGATCCGAACCGCGTACCAGCCGGGCCGGCGCTCCAGCAGCCCCGCCGCCCTAATCCGCCGGGACAACTCGGCGTAGTCACTGCCCCGTACTGGCGGATCCGCCACCAGCTGCCGCATCATCGCCCACCCCCTCCTCAGCTAGGTCGCGCCGGTCAGCTCGACCATCGACACCGAGTCTTCCGAGGACGGTTGCGCTGAGTAAGCCGGTACGCCCCCGACTGAAGGTGGGGTACGCCCTACCGGGACGGGTTACGGATGGGTCTGCTCGTGGATCCAGGCGGCGTAGTCGGAGTTGCTCTCCACCCGGTTCACCAGAATCTCCGGTACGTCGTACGGGTGGTTGGCCTGGATCTGCTCGACCAACGCGCCGACCCGGTCCGGAGCGGTCTTGAACTGCACCGACCATTCGGAATTGGTCTCGACGCGCTGTTGCCACCAGTACGTACTCTCCACCTGGCCGCCCACCTGTGCGCAGGCCGCCAGATGACTGGCCACCGCCGCGTCCGCGAGCCCCCCGGCGACCGTGTGCTCATCCACCACCGTAGTCACCACACAGATCTCCTCCATATGATCACCCTACGTGACCCCGTTCTGATTCTTGGCGATCCATACGTCCATCCGCCCCCACCAGTCGAAGAGCCAGTCGATCCGTGCCTGCGTACCGACCGGCACCTCCTCCGGGGGCACAGACCAGAAACGCATCACGATCCGCTTGTCCATCGGGAGTTCCCGCCACACGTCGGCAATAGTCAGCATCCGGTCCAGACCGGTGTGGGCGACAAAGATGACGCCAGCATCGGGGGCGGCGTCCAGCGCAGCCAGCAGCCCGCCCGGCTGCGGGGCGAGCACGTGGCGCATCCGTTCGGCCCGCGACGCCATCAACTCGTGGCCCAGTTCCCGCAGCCGAGCGATCGCCCGCAGGCGACGCTTCGGCGTGAAGTTGCCGCCCTCGGGAAAGAGCACGAAGGCACTGTCATCGTCCAGGCCGGCGGCGAGCTGCCCGATCTGCGCGGTCAATGTGGCGCGACCGTCTGGTCCGGGCGCGAGAAAGCGGTTCGGTAGCCGGTTGAGCAGCACGTCAATCGCCGGATCCCACTGCAGGGTGTGCTTGAGCACGATCCGCGGCTCCCGACGGAACCAGTTGACCAGGGCATGGATCAGGATGAACGAGTCACCTGGGCCGGCGTGCCGACACAACACCAGCTCCGGCCGTCCGGCCAGGGCCGTGTCCGGATCCGCGCCAGCCACCTCAATGGAGAGCCGCAGGGTCCACCGGGCCTGCCAGAACAGCGCCCGCAGAAACCAGCCAGCGAGCCGGTAGTGAGTCTGTTCGAACGCCGGGGACCGGACCCGCCAGCCGAACCCGGAGGCGACCCAGAGCAGGAAGAGCGCGATCAGCGCTGCCGCGTCCCACACCAGATAGACGAGGCCGATCCAGAGCAGCCGCAGCGGACGCAGCCGACCCGGCACGAACGGCGAGGCGGCCAGAGCGAGCAGGGCCCACACCGGCACGGTCGTCACCACGATGACCGCCAACACAACCACACCCGGAGCCAGGAGCAGCCGGCGCAGCCACCGGGGTGGTAGGCGCATCAGCGATCCAGTTGGGCCAGGTAGTGCCGCGAGGCCGTGTAGGCCCGACTAATCCGCCGCCCCACCGCCGCCATGTCCCGGTACGCCCACGGCGAGTCATCCCGAGGCTGAATGCCTCCGGTCGGCAGCACGTGCACCTGGACCCCGTCGGGCACGGCGGCCAACTCGCGGGCGAACCGATGCCGGCGGGCGATCTCGAACGCGACCTGGGCAATCTCCCAGGGTCGCCGCGGCGGGCTGAGCTCGCGTTCGATCCGCCCCACCTGAAGCACGAAGATCCGGGTGGCTCCAGCCGCCACCGCCTCGCCGATCGGGATCGAGTTGACCACGCCCCCGTCGATGTAGTGCTGGCCATCGATCTCGGCCGGGGGAAGAAGACCCGGCACGGAGGCGCTGGCGAGGACGGCCGGCACCACCGGTCCGGTGTCAAACCAATGCTCGGCGGCCCGCTCGATGTTCGCCGCGCAGCAGCGGAAGGGCACCCGCAGGTCCGCGAAGGTGGTGTCGGCGCCGAGTTCCCGCTCCAACAGTTTGCGCAGCGGCCGTGGCGAGTGCAGGTGGGTACGGGCGGCGAACCGGCGTAGCTGCCGGGCCACCGAGTCGCCGTACACCTCGCTCGCCTCGGGGGAGGACCAGAGCCGGACCAGCCGGTCGGTGACCGCAGCGGACGGATCGGCGGCCACCAACACCCCGTTGACCGCACCAATCGATGTACCGAACACCAGGTCGGGCCGGATGTCGGCGCGGAACAGCGCGCGCAACATACCGACCTCGACCGCACCGAGGATGCCGCCGCCACCGAGCACGAACGCCACCGGACCCCGAGCCATGGCTGCCATCCTGGCATGGCTGTGCCGCCCGCCCGCCAGCCCATCACCCAGCTCCCCCGCGCGGACTGATCCGGCCACCGCCTCAGCGGAACGTGATGGGGGCGGGTTCTCGGGCGGGGACCACCGCCGAGACGAACCGCTGCAGCACCGCCTCGTAGCCGTCAACCAGCCGGGGGGTGGAGAAGTTCTCCTCCACGTGCGCGACGCAGACCGCCGGCTCCAGTCGGCCCGCCGCCCGCAGCGCCCCCGGCAACTCGTCCGCGCTCTCGCAGATCAGACCGGTACGGCCCGGCACGATCAACTCCGGCACCGCACCTCGACGTAGCGCCACGACCGGGGTTCCGGTCGCCATCGCCTCCAGCATGACGATGCCGAACGGCTCCTCCCACTGGATCGGCAGCACCAGGCAGCGGGCGTCGAGGAGCAGGCGGAACGAGTCCCGCCGGTCGGCATCGAGGACGACGGTGACATCGTCGCCCAGCATCGGCCGGACCACCTCGTCGAAGTAGCGACGTTCGGCCGGTTCGTTGCACTTGCCGGCGAGGATCAGTGGCAGGCCGGCCGCCCGGCAGGCACGGATGGCGAGATCGGGCCCCTTGTCCGGACTGAACCGAGCCAGCCAGAGCACCGGCCCCCGACCTGGTGTCAGTTTGTGTGGGATGTCTTCGATGTCCAGCGCGTTGTGCACGGTGCCGACCCACGGCAGCTGCAGGTTGAGCCGCCGTTGGGCGTGGGAGATGGCCACCAGACCGACACCTCGGTCAATGTCCCCGATTACGGTGCCGTACTCCCCGACCGGGTTGCCGTGCACGGTCGCGACGGTGGGCACTGACCGGCGTCCGGCCAACAGGGGACCGATCGTGGTGTGGTCGTGCACCACGTCGAAGTGTTCCGGAGTGACGAACTGATTCACCTGAACGAGGTGAGCCAGTTCGGGCAGGGCCTCACCCATCCGGTGAAACTGCAGCTCGGCGTCGGTCGAGACGTAGCGGGCGGCGGTCCCGGTCTGCTTTCCGGCACCGAAGAGGGTCACCGGGTGCCCTCGGGCGATCAGCCCGTCCACCAGGGCAGCGACGACGTGCTCCAGGCCGCCGTAGCCGGCTGGCGGCACCGATAGCCACGGCGGGACCACCATCGCGATCCGTAGTGGCCGCCCGGCTGAGCTGCCGTCCCCGCGGTTGCGCGCCACGAGTCCCCCCTCCGGCCGCTGGTGAGCACCGCCAGACCACCCCCGGCACGGCTACCAGTCGGGGGCGGATTCCCGGTTACCACTCGACTAAACCGGACAAGCCGGGCACACTGCTACTCCGGCCGGCCCTGGTTCACCCGACGATGCCTCGAACCGAGGTGACGATGGTCCACCCCGCCCAGGGTGAACCACCATCACCAAAGACGCGGCGGGTGGTGGAGCCAACCCCCTTGGCTCCACCACCCGCCGCAGGAGGGAGGAGGAAAGTCCCGATCGCAGTGACGCCCTGGATGGGCATCACTTCTTAGGACGCTTCAGCGAGCGTCACGGTTGCCGTTGCTTCAACATTGTTTCGCTTGTATGTCACATCCACCCGGTCGCCCACCTTGCCGGCCTGTACCACGGCGACCAGATCGCTGGAGTCGCTGATCACCTTGTCGCCGAACCGGATGATGACGTCGCCCCGCTGGAAGCCCGCCCGCTCGGCAGCGCTGTCGGGGCTGACCGCGTCCACCAGGGCACCGCCGCCCTCCGCGGCCCTGACGCTGACGCCGAGGGTGGGGTGGCTGACCTTCTCACCCCGTTGCAGCTTCTCGGCGACGTCCGCGGCCTTGTTACTCGGGATGGCGAAGCCCACCCCGATGTTGCCGGTGCTGCCTTGGCCGCTGGTGGCGATCGCGGTGTTGATCCCGATCACCTCACCCCGGGTGTTGACCAGCGCCCCACCGGAGTTACCCGGGTTGATCGGCGCGTCGGTCTGCAACAGCCCCGAGATCGAGGTGACCCCCACCGTCGGGTCCTGCTCCGAACTGCCGGCCTGGATGGTGCGGTCCCGCGCGCTCAGGATGCCGGCGGTCACCGACCCCTGCAGGCCCAGTGGACTACCGAGGGCGAGAACCTGATCGCCGACCTGCATCGCGTCGCTGTCGCCGAACTCCGCCGGCGTCAGGTCGCTGACCCCAGCGGCCTTCACCACCGCCAGGTCGGTCTTGGGGTCGGTGCCGGTGATCTCCGCCGACACCGTCTCGCCGTCGGCGAAGGTCACCAGCACGGTGCCGCCGCTGGCCGTGGCGATCACGTGGTTGTTGGTCAGCACGTATCCGTCGGCGGTGAGGATCACGCCCGAGCCCCCGCCACTGTCGGTGCCGATCGACACCACGCTGGGCTGCACCGCGGCGGCGATCCGCGGCAGGTCGGCGCTGTCAATGATCGGGGCCGCGGAGTAGGTACGCGTGACGCCGGAGCCATCGCTCAGGGCGAGTGCGAGCGCGCCACCGGCGACACCGGAGCCGAACATCAGGGCGAGCACCGCGACGCCGGCGCCGATGAACTTCGCCACCCGGCTGCCCGGGTTCGGCCCGGTTCGCGGCGCCACCCACGGTGGTGTGGGCTGCCCGGCCAGCTGCGCTGGCTGACCCGGGTAGAACGGGGCTCCGTACCCGCCCGGCTGCCCCCCGCTCCAGGCGGTGGACTGCGGCCCGTACCAGGGAACACCGGGGTGTTGTGGCGAGTAGCCGGATGGATAGGGGTGCCCACCGGCAGGCCCGGCGACGGGCGTGGCGCCGGGCCGGGGGCCAAACGGCACAGCGGGGTCGGCCGACGGCGGGCCGTCCGGGGCCGAGGGCGGCAACACCTCAGTCGGATCAGCCGACAGCGGACCCGCCGAAACCGAGGGCGGCAACACCTCAGTCGGATCAACCAACAACGGACCCGCCGAAGCCGGCAACACGTCGGTTCGGTCGGCCGGGACGTCGGGGAGCGCGGCGCTACTGTCCGCGCCGGGGGTAGCGGCCGAGGAGTCGGACTGGGTGCGCTCGAGGCGGGACAGGTCGGCAGTGGGATGCGACGGCTCGGCGTCCCCGGGGGTCTGCCGACGCTGCGGGTCGGACTCGTAGTCGGTCATGGAACCACCTTCTCCCCTACCACTTCGATCAGCCTGAAGCCCAGCTGTGGATTGGCTGAAATTACACCTCGTCACCGGTCGGTGCCGGCGCCAGGGGCAGCCGGACCCGAAACGTCGCGCCTCCGCCCGGAGTCTGTGCCACCTCGACCGTGCCCTGGTGGGCGGCGACCAGGGCGGCGACGATCGCCAGGCCCAGCCCGGTCCCGGTGTTACCACCGGCCCGGCGGGTCCGGGCCGCGTCCACTCGGTAGAAGCGCTCGAACACCCGCTCGGCCTGCTCACCGGAGAGCCCCGGCCCAGTGTCGGCGACCTCCACCACCGCCAGCTGACCCGGCTCGGAACTCAGCCGTAGCGTCACCGACGCCCCCGGTGGGGTGTGCGTCAGGGCATTGGTCATCAGGTTGCCGATCACCTGCCGCAGACGAGCGTCGTCGCCGTACACCACCAGCGGCCCGGAGCCCGCGACAATGTCCAGTTCGATCCGCCGGTCCGGCGCCACCGCCCGGGCTGCCGCCACCGCGTCGGCGGCCAGCACCGGCAGCTCCACCGGGGCCGGCGACAGCGGACGCTCCCGGTCCAGCCGGGCGAGCAGCAGCAGATCCTCCACCAGCAGCCCCATCCGGGCCGCCTCGTCCTCGATCCGACGCAGCAGGTCGCCGGTCTGCTCGGGATCCCGCGCAGCGCCCTGCCGGTACAGCTCGGCGAAGCCCCGAATGGTGGTCAGTGGCGTCCGCAGCTCGTGCGAGGCGTCCGCGACGAACTGCCGCATCCGCTCCTCGGAACGCCGAGCGCGGGACTCGGACGCCTGCGCGTGCGCCGCGGCGTCCCGCGCGGTGGCTTCGGCGGCGCGGGCGGCGGTCTCCGAGGCGGCGCGGGCGGCGAAGGCCGCCTCAATCTGGGTGAGCATCATATTGAGCGCCCGGGACAGCCGCCCCAACTCCGACGTCGGCTGGGGACTACCCGCCTCCGGGTCCGGCACCCGGCGGGTCAGGTCGCCACCGGCGATCGCGGCAGCGGTCTGCTCGATCTCGTCGAGGGGCTTCAGGCTGGCGCGGACGATGCCCGCGCCGATCGAGGCGAGCAGAAGCAACACCGACGTGCCCACCATCAGGTCGATCCAGACCAGCCGCTTGACGGCCTGATCCACCTCGGTCAGGTGCTGCCCGACGGCCAGCCACTCTCCGGTCGGCAGCTCCGTGTAGAGCATTCGCCAGTGCACATCGTTGCCCTCCGCGCGGACAGTGAACGGCTCACCGGCCAGGCGTTTAAACCCCGCGGCGTCCGCCGGCACCGCGGGCAGGTCCCGACTCTCGAACCGGTCTTCGTCGTACCCCACGCCGTTGATCAGCCCGGTTCTGGCGCTCGTCACGACGATCAGATAGTCCGTCGGAAAGACAGTCAGCCGATCCGACGCGTTGAACTCGCCGGCCTGGTACCGAGATTCGACGTTTCCGGTCGTGACCTTCAACCCCTCGTCCACCTGGTTGATCAGGTAGCTCCGGAGGAAAACGGTGGTCAACGTGCTGATCACCAGGAGCGCGACCGCCACCAGGGTGAGGACCGCGGCGATCAGCTTGACCCGGAGCGGAATCCTGCGCAGCCCGGCCTTCGCCTGTGAAACGGCGTTCACGCTGCCGGCTTGCGGAGCACGTACCCGACCCCGCGGAGGGTGTGGATCAACCGGGGCTGGGTGTTGTCGACCTTGCGCCGAAGATACGAGATGTACGACTCGACGATGTTGTCGTCGCCCCGGAAGTCGTAGTTCCAGACGTGATCGAGGATCTGCGCCTTGGAGAGCACCCGGTTGGCGTTCAGCATCAGGTACCGCAGCAGCTTGAACTCCGTCGGGGAGAGCTGCACCCGCTGCCCCGCCCGGTGCACCTCGTGGGCCTCCTCGTCGAGTTCGAGGTCGGCAAAGGTGAGCCGGGCCGGGGCCTGCTCACCGCTGGCACTACGGCGCAGCACCGCCCGGATCCGAGCGGTCAACTCCTCCAGGCTAAATGGCTTGGTCACGTAGTCGTCGCCGCCCAGGGTCAGACCGCGGATCTTGTCGTCGGTGGCGTCCCGCGCGGTCAGGAAGACGACCGGAGTGCGGGTGCCCCCCTCGCGCAGCAACCGGATGACCTCAAACCCGTCCAGGTCCGGCAGCATGATGTCCAACACGACCAGATCGGGGCGGTGTGTCTTCGCCGCGCTCAGCGCGGCGCTACCGCTGGTCGCGGTCGCCACGTCGAAACCAGCGAAGCGCAGGCTCGCGGAGAGCAACTCGAGAATATTCGGGTCGTCCTCGACGACGAGCAGTCGGGCCTCGGTCTGGGTAGCCGCCATGCGGCCATCATCCGCGTCCCGGCTGCGATGTGGCTGGGTGATTCCTGAAAAGACTCTGTGAACGGAGGCTCGGGCCACCCCTGGGCGGCTGCGGCATGCCCATGGGAGGCTGCCAGGCGGACCGGCGACCGGGCCGGCGCCGACCGGAGGTGGACAGCATGATCATCGGCTCGCGGTACAACGGCCCGCCGGGCTCGGGGAACGGCGGGTGGAGCGCGGGTACGTTCGCGGTGGCGGCTCAGGGCACCCGGCTATCCTCGCCCGGCAGTCACTCCCCCGACCGCCCTCGACCCCACGCGGAGCCGGTCGAGGTGACCCTGCGCCGGCCGCCACCGCTGGAGACGCCGTTGACCCTCGACGCGGGCGAGGTCCGCGACCCCGCCGGCCACCTCGTCGCCGAGATCGCGACGGTCGCCGCCTTCGACCCGGTGGCGGAGCCGGTGGACCTGGCGACCGCCCGGGCTGCCGCAGCCGGCTACCCTGGGCTGGTCAACCACCCGTTTCCCAGCTGCTACGTGTGCGGCCCGGAGCACACCGACGGGCTACGGATCTTCCCTGGTCCGCTCTCCGCCGGGCGCACCGCCGCCCCGTTCCGGGTTCCAGCGGGAGCGGACGTGGTCACCACCTGGGCGGCGCTGGACTGCCCCGGGGGCTGGTCGGTGATCGCCCCGGGCCGGCCATACCTGCTGGGTCGGATGTCCACGGTGGTACTGGCCACACCGCGCCCCAATGACGAGTGCGTGGTGACCGGGGTGCTGACCCGCACCCAGGGCCGCAAGGCCGAGGTGCACAGCAGCTTGTTCGACCCGGACGGCAACCTCCTCGGCTACGCGCGCGCCACCTGGATCGCCGGGTAGCCGACCGGCATTGGTCCGGGCAGAACGCCCGGACCGCTGGTGGGCTTGCACCGCCCGGCCAAAGCTGGCGATGGTGATCCCGACATACAAACCTTGGGAGAAGAATGACGGACGGACGGTCGAGCCCCGATGCCACCGGTGAGATCCGGGTCTCCGGGCTGACAAAGATCTACGGCAACGTTCGTGCGGTCAACAACCTCTCCTTCCGGGTGGAGCCGGGTCGGGTCACCGGGTTCCTGGGCCCGAACGGCGCCGGCAAGACCACCACGCTACGCATGCTGCTGAGCCTGGTCACCCCGACAGCTGGCCAGGCGACCATCGGCGGGCGACGGTACGCCGACCTGACCGCCCCGCTACGGCACGTCGGCGCAGTGCTGGAGGCCTCCAGCGCGCACAAGGGGCGCACCGGCATCAACCACCTGCGGATGATCTGCACGGCTGCCGGGCTGCCCCGCTCCCGGGCCGACGAGGTGCTTGCCCAGGTCGGTCTGGCGCCAGCAGCCCGGCGCAAGTTCAAGGGCTACTCGCTGGGCATGAAGCAGCGCCTGGGCATCGCCGCGGCGATGCTCGGCGACCCGCGGGTGCTGATTCTGGATGAGCCGGCCAACGGGCTTGACCCGGAGGGCATTCGGTGGATGCGCGGCTTCCTGAAGAGTCTGGCCGCCGAGGGGCGCACGGTGCTGGTCTCCAGCCATCTGCTGTCGGAGATGCAGCTTCTCGCGGACGATGTCGTCATCATCGCCGCGGGGCAGTTGGTCCGGCAGGGGCCGGTGGATCAGGTCATCGGCTCGATGGCGCAGACCGCCCGGGTCCGGGTGCGCACCCCACAGGCCGAGACGCTGCGCACCGCGCTGGAGAAGGCGTCGGCGACGGTGGAGGTGGACGACCAGGGAGCGCTGTTGGTCGGCGGCGTGGACGGGGCGACGGTCGGCCGGGCGGCCCTGGCCGCCGGCGTGGAGCTGCACGAGCTCGCCACCGAACGCCCCGACCTGGAGGGCGTCTTCCTGGAGCTGACGGCCGGAAAGGCAGGCATCCGATGAGCAACCTGATCCGCGCCGAGCTGTTCAAGATCCGTACGACCAGTATGTGGTGGATCATGGCTCTGATCTACCTGCCACTGTGGGGCATCACGTTGCTCATCAACTGGGGGCAGACCGACCTGCTCGCCCAGGACCGGTTCGGCGATGTGTCGGCGGAGCAGGCCGAGGCGGTGGGGGCGGTGTCCCAGCCGGATGCGCTGGCGGCCAACCTCTACACCAACGGCCAGTTCTTCGGCCTGCTGATGGTGATGCTGCTCGGCATCGTCGTGGTAACCGGTGAGTTCTTCCACCAGACCGTGACCACCACCTTCCTGACCACTCCGCGGCGCAGCGCGGTCGTCCTGGCCAAGCTCGCCGCGACCGCCTGCCTGGCGCTGATTTTCTGGCTCGGAACGACCGGGGCGAACCTGCTCGCCGGGATGGCGATCCTGGAGCAGGTCGGGGTGGGCGCCCAGTGGGGCAGCGCCGTCTGGGAGGCCGTTGCCCTCAACGGGCTGGCCTACCTGCTCTGGGTGTTCTTCGGGGTTGGTCTGGGGACGCTTATCCGTAGCCAAATCGGCGCCACTGTCACCGGAATTCTGCTGTACCTGGGGGGCACGATCGGGGCGCTGACCGTGCTCGCCATCGCGGCGAGCCGGTTCGGCGACTGGATCAACAACCTGCAACTGCTGGTGCCGTCGCTGGCCTCCTCACTCATGATCACCGGTGTCGACATTCCAGGGGAGCCGCCGCGCTGGGCCGGCGCCGCCGTACTCATCGGGTACGGGCTGATCTCCGGGCTGATCGGCATCCTCATCATGCGTCGGCGGGACATCTCCTGACGGATCCATCAGGTGGGCGGCGTACCTGCTCTTCGGGCAGGTACGCCCGTCCGCGGCCAACAGATCCGGGCCGGGTAACCAGGAGCTGACGGGAGGCACAGCAACCGGCGAACCTCTGGCGTTTTCTGTGAAACGCCCCACGGAGCCGAGTCGGAAACTCCTAACGGTTTAGTACGGCGTAGCCTGGAACCTGACTCGTGTGTCCGGGAGCTCCCGGCGTTCGGCATAACCCACAAACTTGCGTGAAAGAGGCGATTACCGGCCGTGTCGACCCAGCAGACCTCGCAGGAGAACCCACTGGCGGGTTTCGGCCCAAACGAGTGGATCGTCGAAGAGATGTACCAGCGGTACCTCACCGACCCCACCAGCGTCGACCCGGCCTGGCACGACTTTTTCGCCGACTACCGGCCCACACCGGGCCCGGGAGACACGCGGGATGGCGAGCCGGCCGCGAAACCGGAGCCCGACGGCCAGCCCGAACCCGCTGCTGCCCCGCCCGCTGCCACCCCGGAGCGCAAATCCGTGTCGACCAAGGCCGCCCCCAGCAAGCCCGCCGCCAAGCCGGCGGACGCGAAGCCGGCGGCCGCGAAGCCGGCCACTAAACCGGCCCCCTCGAAGCCGGCCGCCACGCCGACCTCATCCGGCCCACAGACCGCACCGCTACGCGGAGTCGCTGCCAAGATCGTCCAGAACATGGACGCCTCGTTGAGCGTGCCGACCGCGACCAGTGTGCGGGCCGTACCGGCCAAGCTGCTGGTGGACAACCGCATCGTGATCAACAACCACCTCGCCCGGGGCCGCGGCGGGAAGGTCAGCTTCACCCACCTGGTCGGGTACGCGCTGGTCCGTGCACTGGCGATGCACCCGGAGATGAACAACTCCTTCGCCGTCACGGATGGCAAGCCGACGCTGGTCCGCCCCGAGCACGTCAACCTCGGAATCGCGATCGACCTGGTCAAGCCGGACGGCAGCCGCAACCTGGTGGTGCCCTCCATCAAGGCCTGCGAGCAGCTGGACTTCCGACAGTTCTGGCAGGCCTACGAGGACGTGGTCCGGCGGGCTCGGAAGAACGAGCTGACCATGGAGGACTACGGCGGCACCACCATCTCGCTGACCAACCCCGGCGGCATCGGCACCGTGCACTCGATGCCACGGCTCATGACCGGCCAGAGCGCGATCATCGGCGTTGGCGCGATGGAGTACCCGGCGCCGTACCAGGGCATGAGCGAAGCCACCCTCGCCGAATTGGCGGTCAGTAAGGTCATCACGCTGACCAGCACCTACGACCACCGGATCATCCAGGGCGCGCAGTCCGGCGAGTTCCTCAAGGTGATGCATGAGGTACTCCTCGGCGAGCACGGCTTCTACGACCAGATCTTCACCTCGCTCCGGATCCCGTACGAGCCGGTGCGCTGGATGCGCGACGTCGCGATCGACGGCGAAGGTCAGATCAACAAAACTGCCCGGGTCCACGAGCTGATCCACGCCTACCGGGTGCGGGGCCACCTGATGGCCGACACCGACCCGCTGGAATTCAAGATCCGCAAGCACCCGGATCTGGACGTCCTCCAGCACGGGCTCACCCTGTGGGACCTGGACCGCCAGTTCCCGGTGAACGGTTTCGCCAACCGACAGCGGATGAAGTTGCGCGATGTCCTCGGCGTGCTCCGGGACACCTACTGCCGCCGGGTCGGCATCGAGTACATGCACATCCAGGACCCGGAGGAGCGGCGCTGGATCCAGCAGCGGGTCGAGCGCAAGTACGAGAAGCCGGCGGTCAACGAGCAGAAGCACGTCCTCAACCGGCTGAACGCCGCGGAGGCCTTCGAGACCTTCCTGCAGACCAAGTACGTCGGCCAGAAGCGCTTCTCGCTGGAGGGGGGCGAGTCGCTGATCCCGCTGCTCGGTGAGGTGTTGGAGGCCTCCGCCGAAGGTGGGCTGGACGAGGTCGTCATCGGCATGGCACACCGGGGCCGGCTGAACGTGCTGGCCAACATCGTCGGCAAGCCGTACGAGAAGATCTTCTCCGAGTTCGAGGGGCACCTGGACCCGCGCTCCACGCAGGGCTCCGGCGATGTGAAGTACCACCTCGGGCAGAACGGCAAGTTCACCACCCCGGACGGCGAACACTCGGTCAAGGTCTCGGTGGTGGCGAACCCGTCACACCTGGAGGCCGTTGACCCGGTGCTGGAGGGCATCGTCCGGGCCAAGCAGGACCGGATCGACCTCAAGCTGGAGGGCTACACCGTGCTGCCGCTGGCGGTGCACGGGGACGCGGCCTTCGCCGGCCAGGGGGTCGTCGCCGAGACGCTGAACCTGTCCCAGCTACGCGGCTACCGCACCGGCGGCACGGTGCACGTGGTGGTCAACAACCAGGTCGGCTTCACCACCGCACCGGAGTACAGCCGCTCCAGCCTCTACAGTACCGACGTGGCCCGGATGATCCAGGCGCCGATCTTCCACGTCAACGGCGATGACCCGGAGGCCGTGGTGCGCGTCGCGCAGCTGGCCTTCGAGTACCGGCAGACGTTCAACAAGGATGTCGTCATCGACCTGGTCTGCTACCGGCGCCGCGGGCACAACGAGGGCGACGACCCGTCGATGTCGAACCCGGAGATGTACCGGATCATCGACTCAAAGCGATCGGTGCGCAAGCTCTACACCGAGGAGCTGATCGGGCGCGGCGACATCACCGTGGAGGACGCGGAGGAGCTGCTGCGCGACTACCAGGCGCAGCTGGAGCGGGTCTTCAAGGCCACCCGAGACGCCGCCACCGCGCCCCGTCAGCTCAGCCGCCCGAAGCGGGAGGACGAGCCCGAGCCATCGGTGGAGACCGCCACTGACGCCGATGTCATCCGGGCGATCGGCGAGGCGCACCTCAACCTGCCGGAGGCCTTCACCCCGCACAAGCGAATCCAGCAGCTGCTCGACCGGCGGGCCAAGATGGCCAACGAGGGCAACATCGACTGGGGTTTCGGCGAGATCATCGCCTTCGGCGCGCTGCTGCACGACGGGGTCACCATCCGGCTCGCCGGTCAGGACTCGCGCCGCGGCACGTTCGTGCAGCGGCACGCCTCCGTCGTCGACGCCGAGACCGGCGACGACCACCTGCCCCTGGAGTCACTAACCGCCGGCGGCGAGCGGTCCCGGTTCTTCGTGCACGACTCGCTGCTGTCCGAGTACGCGGCGATGGGCTTCGAGTACGGCTACTCGGTGGAGAACGTCAACGCGCTGGTCTGCTGGGAAGCCCAGTTCGGTGACTTCGTCAACGGCGCCCAGTCGGTGATCGACGAGTTCATCTCCTCCGGCGAAGTGAAGTGGGGTCAACGCTCCGCGGTCACGCTGCTGCTGCCGCACGGCCACGAGGGCCAGGGGCCGGACCACACTTCCGGCCGCCCGGAACGGTTCCTCCAGCTCTGCGCCGAGGACAACATGCGGGTGGCTATCCCGACCACCCCGGCGAACTACTTCCACCTGCTACGTCGCCAGGCCATGTCGCCGAAGCGCAAGCCCCTCATCGTCTTCACCCCGAAGTCCCTGCTGCGGCACCGGCTCTGCGTCTCGCAGGTCGAGGACTTCACCAACGGCACCTTCCAGTCGGTGCTATCCGACGGTGGCGCCCCCGCCCCGGAGCAGGTGAAGCGGGTACTGCTCTGCTCGGGCAAGGTCTACTACGACCTGTTCCAGGCCCGGCAGGATCGCGGTATCACTGACACGGCGATCATCCGGGTCGAACAGCTCTACCCGATGCCGATCGAGGAGATCCGGACGGCGCTCGCGGCGTACCCGAACGCGGTGGACTTCGCCTGGGTCCAGGAGGAGCCGGCCAACCAGGGTGCCTGGTCGTTTGTCGCCCTCAACATGCTGGAGCACCTGGACGGGGTACGGCTGCGCCGCATCTCCCGCCCAGCGGCTGCCGCCCCGGCGGTCGGCTCGGCCAAGATGCACGACGTCGAGCTCTCCGCTCTGCTCGACGCAGCACTCCCCCGCCCGTAGGTATCACCCAACCCGTGCTGGTGGTGGGGGCCGGACAACCGTCCCGGCCCCCACCACCACGATGTGACCGAGGAACACATGTACTTCACCGACCGAGGGATCGAGGAACTGACCGAGCGCCGCGGCGACGAGCAGGTCAGCATCGAATGGCTCGCCGAGCGCCTACGCGACTTCGTCGACCAGAACCCCGAATTCGAGACCCCGATCGAGCGCTTCGCCACCTACCTGGCTCGGCTGGACGACGAGGACGACGAGTAGGGCCAGGACTCCCCGGGAGCAGCGAGCTCCCGGGGAGTTGCGCGCAGCGAACACCCCGGCCCCCGGGCCGGATGACCAGGCCGAAGGACCCAGGCGGACAGCCCGGCGAGCTCCTAGAGTGGATCTCGTGGCGCGGAGTGTGTATCTGACCAGCGTGAGTTCCGGCGGCGGCAAGTCCACCGTCGCCCTGGGACTGGCGGAGCTGTTGTCCCGGCAGGTTGGCCGAATCGGTATCTTCCGGCCGTTGGTCCGTGGCGACCAACCGGACCCGATCCTCGCTCTGCTCAGCGAACGCTACCGGGTCGAACTGCCGATCGAGGACCTCACCGGCACCACCTACACCGAGGCCACCGGGATGGTCGCCGAAGGTCGGCGGGAACAGCTCGTCTCCCGCATCGTCGAGCGATATCGCGCGATCGAGCGGCAGTTCCCGGCGGTGGTCGTGGTGGGCAGCGACTTCGCCGATGGCGGCGAGGGCGCCGGGCCCCGGGAACTGGCCTTCAACGCCCGGCTCGCGACCGAGTTCGGCAGCGTCGTGGTCCCCGTGGTGGACGGGTACGAGCAGGAGACCTCCACCATCGCCGCGGCAGCCCGGGGGGCGTACCACGACCTGGCGGACCTCGGCGCGACGGTGCTGGCGGTCGTCGCGAACCGGGTGACCGGTCCGCTCACCCTGCCCGAACTGCCGGTGCCCGCGTACCTGATCCCCGAGGTGCCCAGTGTGTCGGCGCCGACCGTCGCTGAGGTGGCGACGGCGCTCGGCGCCACCCAGGTCGGTGGGGACAACGCCGCGCTCAGCCGCGACGTACTCGACTATGTCGTCGGGGCGGCCCACGTGCCCACGCTGCTCGACCACCTGACCGAAGGCGCCCTGGTGATCATGCCAGGGGATCGGGACGATCTCCTGGTCGCCACCAACGCCGCGCACGTCGCGGGACAGGTCGCGCTCTCCGGGCTGGTCCTCACCCTCGGCGAAACGCCGGACCCACGCACAATGCAGCTGGTCGAGCGGCTACGGCCGGGCCTCGCCGTGCTCTCCGTGCCTAGCGACAGCTACGACACGGTCGCCGCCTGCAACCGAATCGAGGGCCGACTCAACGCCGGCAACCCGCGCAAGGTGGAGGCCGCGCTGGGTGCCTTTGAGCGCTGCGTGGACACCGACGACCTGTCCCGCCGACTACGGGTCACCCGTTCGCAGCGGGTCACCCCGCTGATGTTCGAGTACGACCTGATCGACCGGGCCCGGGCACAGCGCCGGCATGTGGTGCTGCCGGAGGGGAACGAGGAGCGAATCCTGCGGGCAGCCGAGATCCTGCTACGCCGGGATGTAGCCGAACTGACCCTGCTCGGCCGGCCCGACGATATCGCCCGACGGACCCGGGAGTTGGGCGTCGACATCGCCGGCGCACGGGTGATCGATCCGTTCACCAGCGAGTGGCGCGACGAGTTCGCCGACGGGTACGCGCGGCTCCGCGCCCACCGGGGCGTTACCCCGGACCTCGCCCACGACATCGTGCCCCAGCCGAACTACTTCGGCACGATGATGGTGTGGGCCGGGTACGCCGACGGCATGGTCTCCGGTGCCACCCACACCACCGCGGCCACCATCCGTCCCGCCTTCGAGATCATCCGCAACCTGCCCGACGTCTCCATCGCCTCCAGCGTCTTCTTCATGCTGCTCGCCGACCGGGTACTCGTCTACGGCGACTGCGCGGTCAACCCCGACCCGAACGCCGCCCAGCTCGCCGACATCGCGATCTCATCTGCCGACACCGCCGTCCGGTTCGGCATCGAGCCACGGGTGGCGATGCTGTCGTACTCGACCGGTAGCTCGGGCGCCGGCGCCGATGTGGAGAAGGTCGCGGAGGCCACTCGACAGGTTCGGGAGCGCCGACCGGATCTACTGGTCGAGGGGCCGATCCAGTACGACGCGGCGATCGACCCGACGGTGGCGGCGACGAAGCTGCCCGGCAGTACGGTCGCCGGGCGGGCGACGGTCTTCGTCTTCCCGGATCTCAACACGGGCAACAACACGTACAAGGCGGTGCAGCGGTCTGCCCGAGCGGTGGCGGTCGGGCCGGTCATGCAGGGGCTACGCCGGCCAGTGAACGACCTTTCCCGGGGTGCGACCGTTCCGGACATCGTCAACACAGTGGCGATCACCGCGATCCAGGCCGGAGAGGCAGGCAAATGAGCCGGGTACTGGTACTCAACTGCGGGTCATCGTCGGTCAAGTGGCGGCTCTACGACGGCGACGATGTCCTCAACCGGGGCGCCGTCGAGCGGATCGGTGAACCCGGGGGCGGACCGGCCGACCACAGCACCGCCATCCGGGGGATCCTCGCCGAGCTCGACCTGACCGGGCTCACCGCCATCGGGCACCGGGTGGTGCATGGTGGACGCCGCTTCGGCCAGCCGGTCCTGATCGACGACGCGGTGCTCACCGCGATCCGGGAGCTGGTGCCCCTCGCCCCGTTACACAACCCCGCAAACTTGGCCGGCATCGAGGTCGCCCGGGCGACGCTGCCCGGTGTCCCCCAGGTCGCCGTCTTCGACACCGCCTTCCACACCACGATGCCCGAGTCCGCCGCCACCTACGCGATCGACCGGGCGACGGCCGACCGGTACGGCATTCGGCGGTACGGCTTCCACGGCACCTCCCACGCGTACGTCTCCCGGCGCACGGCGGAGTTGCTGGGTCGTCCGTACGCCGAGACCAACACCATCACCCTGCACCTGGGCAACGGCGCGAGCGCCGCCGCCGTCGCTGGTGGGCGAAGCGTGGCCACTTCAATGGGGATGTCCCCGCTCGAGGGGTTGGTCATGGGCACCCGGAGCGGCGACCTGGACCCAACAGTGATCTTTCACCTGCGGCGGGAGGGCGGGCTGGGCGTCGACGACATCGACGACCTGCTCAACCATCGCAGCGGCCTGTACGGGCTCACCGGCGCCAATGACATGCGCGAGGTGCTTGCCCGCCGGGCGGACGGCGACCAGGCCGCTGTCCTCGCCTTCGACGTCTACTGCCGCCGGATCACCAGCTATGTGGGGGCGTACTACGCGCTGCTCGGCCGGGTGGACGCGGTGACCTTCACCGCCGGCGTCGGCGAGCACGCCGCCCCGGTCCGTGCGGCGGCCTTGGCCGGACTGGAGCGACTCGGTATCACGGTCGATCCGGAGCGCAACGCCGGCAGTGGTGACCGGGTCATTTCGCCGGACGGGGGCGAGGTGGCGGTCTGCGTCATCGGTACCGACGAAGAGCGGGAGATCGCCCGCGCCGCCCGGGAGGTGGCGGGCCGGCGCTGACGTCGCTCAGGCAGCGTGGTCAACGACCACCTTGCCGAAGACGTCGCCGGAGTGCAGGCGGACGAATGCCTCCTCGACCGCGGTGAACGGCACCACCCGGTCCTGCACCGGGCGCAGCCCCCGCTCGGCGCAGAAGGTCAGCAGCGCGGCCAGCTCATCCGGGGTGCCCATGGAGGTGCCAAGGATCTCCAGCTGCATGGCGAAGACGCGGCGCAGGTTGACCTTGGGTTCGTGCCCGGCGGTAGCGCCGGAGACCACGATCCGGGCCTCGGGTGCGGCTGACTTCAGCGAGTGGTCGAAGGTCGCGGCACCGACCGTTTCGATCACCAGGTCCACCCGCTCTGGCAGCCGAGCGCCCGGTTCGACGGCGGTCGCGCCGAGCACCGCGACCCGCTCCCGCTTGGCGGCGTCCCGGCTGGTCGCATAGACCCGTTTACCCATTGCGCTGGCGAGCGCGATGGCCGCGGTGGCCACACCTCCACCCGCCCCCTGCACCAGCACGGCGGCGGCCTCGTCCACCCGGCCCCGGGTGGTGAGCATCCGCCATGCGGTCAGCCAGGCGGTGGGCAGGCAGGCCGCGTCCGTCGCCGCCAGACCCGCCGGCAGCGGCAGCAGGTTCGCCCGGGGTACGGCGACCCGTTCGGCCAGGGTGCCCGGGAAGTGCTCGGAGAGGATGGAGATCCGCCGGGGATCGCTCGGGGTGGGGATCACCGGGTAGACGACCACCGGGTTGCCTTCCGGGTCAATGCCGGCCGCGTCGCAGCCCAGGATCATTGGCAGCTGCTCCGCGCGCAGTCCGACGCCGCGCAGCGACCAGAGGTCGTGGTGATTGAGCGAGCTGGCGGTGACCTGGACGGTCACCCAGTCGTCGCCGTGGTGCGCGGGTTCAGGCCGTTCGCCGACGGTGAGCGCGGCGAGCGGGTTGGCGTCGTCGAAGCGGGAGGCGAAGGCGGCACGCATGATCGGCACGGTAACAACCCAGGCGGGTGACCAGAAGGCCCATCGGCGTGTGTGAGACCACACGTCGGGGTTAGCCGCCGCGCCACGCGAACCCCGCCGCCGGCACGCACCCCGCGCCACGCGGATCCCACCATCTTCACCGCGCGGATCCCGCCACCGCGGCTACCGGGTAACGCCGTCGCGCCGCGCAGCCTCCGCGACCGCCTCGGCCACAGCGGGGGCGACCCGCGGGTCGAGGGGTGACGGGACGATCGCCTCGGGTGTGAGCGAGTCGGCCACCACCCCGGCGATCGCGTCCGCCGCGGCCACCTTCATGTCATCGGTAATCCGGGTGGCCCGGGCGTCCAGGGCGCCGCGGAAGACACCGGGGAAGGCGAGCACATTGTTGATCTGGTTGGGGTGGTCGCTTCGACCGGTGGCGACCACCGCGACGTGTCGGGCGGCCACCTCCGGCTGCACCTCGGGGGTGGGGTTGGCCAGGGCGAAGACGATGCCGCCGGGAGCCATGCCGGCCACTGCTGCCTCGGGGATCTGGCCACCGGAGACACCGATCAGCACATCGGCGTCGCGCAGCGCCTCGGCCATGTCGCCCCGCCGACCGTCACCGTTGGTCAGCTCCGCCAGCTCGGCCTTGGCACTGGTGAGACCTTCGCGGTGCGATCCGAGGATGCCCCGGGAGTCACAGACCACTACCTGTTCCGGGTTCACTCCACCGGCGATGAGCATCTTGGTCACCGCCACGCCGGCGGCACCCGCGCCACTGATCGCCACCCGAAGGTCGCCGAGCTTTCGGGTGAGCAACGCCGCCGCGTTGCGTAACGCGGCGAGCACGACGATCGCGGTGCCGTGCTGGTCGTCGTGGAAGACCGGGATGTCCAGCGCCTCGTCGAGGCGCTGCTCGACCTCGAAGCAGCGCGGCGCGCTGATGTCCTCCAGGTTGATGCCGCCGAAGGAGGGGGCGAGGGCCAGGACCGCCGTCACGATCTCATCCACGTCTTGCGTGTTCAGACAGATCGGTACCGCGTCCACCCCACCGAACTGCTTGAACAGCACAGCCTTGCCCTCCATGACCGGCAACGCGGCCTGCGGGCCGATGTTGCCGAGCCCCAGCACGGCGGAGCCGTCGGTGACGACCGCGACGGTGTGCCCGACCCAGGTGTAGTCATCGGCTGCCCGGGGGTCGGCGGCGATGGCCGCACAGACCCGGGCCACCCCGGGGGTGTACGCCAGGGAGAGGTCTTCCCGGCTGTTCAGTGGCACGGTCGAGGCGACGGCCAGCTTGCCGCCCCGATGCAGTCGGAAGACCGGGTCCTCAGGGTCCAGGGTGGACGATGGCATTGGTGACTCCAGGATCTGTCGAGCAGATGGACCAGCTGGTCCGGACGCGAGGTGGGCGCCGACCGGCGGCAGAGGTGTGGGGGTCACCCGGGACACCTGCCGAGCATAGTGCGCAGTACGTCGCCCGGATGTGAGTAGGGTCATACTCCACGGCGGCACAGCAGTCGAGGCCGCGGCCAGTAGCGCGCCACCACCCGCCCCCAGATGTCCGCTCCACCGTATGCCCGCGAGTCGTCAGTGATCAATGGATTGTCGCCCGCGAGCCACCAGCCCTCCGCGGTCGGACCGACCGCCCGCTTGACCACCAGCAGGTCGGGACGGCTCCGAAAGACCGCGACCACCACGTCCCCGGCCCGGATACCGCGGTCCCCACGGCGCACCAGTACCGCGTCACCGTGCCGCAGGGTCGGCGCCATGGAAGGACCCGTCACCAGAACGGCGGAGAGCGACCACCGGGCGCGTGGCACCGGGCACGGCGGGGGCGGGCGCATGCCGTTCACCTCCACCAGGTACGGCGTCCAAGTAATGTCGTGCTCGATCATCGCAAACTTCCCAGGAGGCTCCTGATGCGACTTCCACGCATCCTCACCCCCCGAGTGACCGCCAGCGCCCACTGCGACCTGCCCTGCGGTGTCTACGACCCGGCCCAGGCCCGGATCGAGGCCGAGTCAGTAAAAATGATCTGTGAGAAGTACCAGGCCAACACCGACCCGGAGTTCCGCACCCGGGCCATCCTGATCAAGGAGCAGCGGGCCGAGCTGGTGAAGCACCACCTGTGGGTGCTCTGGACCGACTACTTCAAGCCGGCCCACTTCGAGAAGTACCCGCACCTGCACCAGCTCTTCAACGAGGCCACCAAGCTAGCCGGCGCGGCCGGTGCCAAGGGCGCGACCGACCCGGCGAAGGCCGACGAGTTGCTGCAGAAGATCGACGAGATCTCGAAGATCTTCTGGGAGACCAAGAAGGCGTAGCCGAAACGCCAACGGCGACGGCCGGCGCGTCCGCGGACGCGCCGGCCGTCGCCGTGGTAGTTCAGTCGGGGCTACCGGGTAGAATTCCCTGACGGGCCGCTACCCCCGATCCGGGTAGCGGGTGCCCCGGGGGGATGACGCGTGACTCCGACGACCAGCCAACCCGCCAGCGACGACGTGGTGCACCTGACCGTACCCGCGGACGGCGGCTACCTGGCCGTGCTCCGCACGGCCACGGCCGGGCTCGCGGCCCGGCTGCAGTTCGCCCTCGACGAGATCGAGGATCTCCGCATCGCGGTTGACGAGGCGTGCGCCATGCTGCTTCCGATCGCCACCCAGCCCGCCGAGCTGGAGTGCCGGTTCTCCGTAACCGACGATGCACTTGCCGTCGAGGTCACGGTGCCAACCCCCCGCGGTGCGCGGCTGCCGGCCGAGTCCTCCTTTGCCTGGAAGGTACTCACCGCACTGACCACCTCGGCCGCCGCTACCGCTGACAACGACCGCGCAACCATCTCCCTGCTGACCCGTCGCGTCGCCAGCTAGGTCGAATCGGTCCCGCCCCACCGGCGGCGCCGGCTGGCGCCCTCACTCGAAGCCGAGGGCACGGGTCGTCGGGGTACTCAGCAGCAGGGCGGTGACGCCGAGGCCGAGTGCCATCAGTGGCCCGCCCAGCCAACCGACCCCACCCTGGATCATGAACCATCCGATCGGCAACAGCATCAGCTGAAGCACGATCGACGGAGCCCGGGCACCCGCCCGACACCGCGCGAGCGCCCCGCCCAGCGCCCAAAGCACGGCCGCCACACCAGCCGCGAACGCCGTCAGCAGCAGCGCCGACGTCAAGTCGGTGGTGGACGCCACGAGGTTGGCCCAGAGCAGCCAGCTGGCGATCAGACCGACGGCGACCGCCTCACCGCGCAGCATCAGGACGGCCCACCGAAGTGGGCCGGGTATCTGGTTGGAGGCGATCGTCACGCGACCACGATACCGGTGTCACCACGCGGTACAGTGCCGCCCATGCGGGCCGTCCTGGTGGTCAACCCCAAGGCCACCACCACCAGCGAGCGCAGCCGGGATGTCCTGGTCCGGGCGCTGCGCAGTGAGGTCGACCTGTCGGTGCGCTACACCCGACACCGGGGGCACGCCACGACCTTGGCCCGCCAGGCGGCCGAGGAGGGCGTTGACCTGGTGGTCACGCTTGGTGGCGACGGCACGGTCAACGAGGTCGTCAACGGCCTGGTGGCCGCGCTGCCGACGACGGGGCCGGCCGGGGCGGCGACGGCCGAGCAGCTCCCCGCTCTGGCCACTGTGCCGGGCGGTTCGACGAACGTCTTCGCCCGCGCTCTCGGCCTACCCCGGGAATGGCCGGACAGCACCAGCATGATCTTGGAAGGGCTGCGGCTGGGGCGGCACCGCACCATCGGCCTAGGGCGGGCGGACGACCGCTACTTCACCTTCTGCGCCGGTTTCGGAATCGACGCCGCGGTGATCCATCGGGTAGAGCGCTCCCGCCGACGCGGACAGATCTCCACGCCCAGCCTGTACTTCCGGTCGACCCTCGCCCAGTACTTCCTCGCCTCGAACCGCCGGCACCCCGCAATCGCCCTCCAGCGGCCGGACCAGCCCACCGAGGAGCAACTCGGCACAGTGATCGTCCAGAACACCGCACCCTGGACGTACCTCGGCGATCAAGCGGTGAATCCGAATCCGGAGGCGTCGTTCGACCTCGGCCTGGACGCGTTCGCACTACGGCAGCTCCGGGTAACCAGCACAACACGGACGATCACTCAATTCTTCGGTCGAGCGCCGGGGCCGCATGGCAAACACGTGCTCCGACTCCACGACCTGGCCGAGTTCACCTTGATCGCCCGCCACCCACAGGCGTTCCAGCTTGACGGCGAGTACCTGGGCGAGCGCGAGAAAGTCGAATTCACCGCCGTACCCGCGGCAGTGCGAGTAATCTGCTAGCTCTCGGGCACTCCCCTCGGTTGAGCCGGCCCGTCCATGACGATTGGCGCCACGTGGGGTGAGTGACGGAAATGTCAGCGAAATCAGCGCCGCCGTACTATATTGATCCCCGACTGTGGTACTCCGAGTATCCGGAGCCTCGGTCAAATCAGGACAAACAGGTTGTGGGCTTGCTCACCGCACGGAGTTTTCCGAGCGTCACCCTTGACATCGCGAGCGTTCGTGAAAGTATTCACAAGCGACTTGAGTTTCCGGGACATCGCCTGGATACGCTCGGCAGAATGAGCGGTTCCAGCAGGTCCACGGAGCCAACAGCCTGCTCACGCATTGCCAGCAAGCCGGACGCGAACCGTTACGGCCGGCGCTGCGGATGCATATAGCAAGCCATCTGCCACCCATCCAGAATGAGGAGTGTTGCCGCCATGGACTGGCGTCACCATGCTGTCTGCCGCGACGAGGACCCCGAGCTGTTCTTCCCGATCGGGACGTCCGGTCCGGCCCTCCTGCAGGTGGAGCAGGCCAAAACCGTCTGCCGGCGTTGCCCGGTGACGGATCAGTGCCTGCAGTGGGCCCTCGAGTCCGGCCAGGACGCAGGCGTCTGGGGCGGAATGAGCGAGGAGGAGCGGCGCGCCGTCAAGCGTCGCGGCGGCCTCCGGGTGCTGCGCGCTCACACCGCCTGACCACCAGCCGAAAGCGGAACGCCCCGGTCGGCCCAGAGCACCGGGGCGTTCCGCTGCCCGGCCCGTGTCAACCGAGACCTGCACCACCTGGACGACCCCACCACAACTGGGCCTAACCGAACACCGCGTCCACCCGGCGAAGGACCAAGTCGACCAGCTCAGGAGCGTCCGAGAGCGGGGCCGCCACCGCCACCGCACCGGCCTGCCGGGCCGAGGCGGTCGCCACGTCGTGGAACAGCCCGGGCGCCAGGAAGTACGCGGCCACCGCCACCCGCCGCGCCCCCCGTACCCGCAGGCGGGTCACCGCCACACCAGTGGCGGGCGGGGCCGCCGAGGCGTAGGAGACCCGGGTCGGAACGGCCAGGGCCGCCCGCAGCGATGCCGCCACCCGCCCCACCGAGGCGCGCGCAGCCGGATCCCGAGTGCCCGCAGCGGCCAACACCAGTCCGTCGTAGCCCCCGGGCTCCGCCTCGGCCAGCCGGCGACGCAACCCGGCCAACAACGCCGGATCGACCCCCCGGACGGCGGGACCGAGCACGTCGGTCACCCGTACCGCCAGCTCGGGAACCGTCTGGCGGACCGCGGCGACGGCCATTGGGATGTCCACCCGCCAGTGATACGCGGCGGTCAGCAGCAGCGGCACCAGCACCACCCGGGGGAAGCCAGCGTCAGCCAACTCCCGTAGCGCCTCCGTTGGACCGGGGCGGGTATGGTCCAGCCAGCTCGGCACCACCCGCCGGCCAGGCCGCGCGGCGGCCACCGCCGCGGCCAGCGCCCGCGTCGCCGCGGCGGCCCGCGGGTCCCGACTGCCATGCGCGACCAGGAGCACCGGATCCCCGGTCTCGCTCAGCCGTGCAGGCCGCACTCGGCCTTCTCGAACAGCGCCCACCGGCCGGCCCGCGGATCCTCCCCAGCCTTCGTCCGCCGGGTACAGGGCCAGCAGCCGACCGAACTGTAGGACCGGCCGAACAGCTCGTTGACCGGCACATTCCAGCGGGAGATGTACCTCTCCACATCAGCCTGCGTCCACGCCACGATCGGGTTGACCTTCACCTTGCCCCGACGCGCGTCGAAGGTCACCACCGGGGTGTTCGCCCGGGACGGCGACTCGTCCCGGCGCAGCCCCGCGGCCCACGCGTCGTACCCATCCAAGGCCCGCTCCAGCGACTCCACCTTGCGCAGCTGGCAGCAGTCATCCGGGGAGCGGTGGAACAGGCGCGGCCCGTACTCACCGTCCTGCTGGCCGACGGTCAGCCGGGGTCGGATCGAACGGACGTTCACCGGCATGGTGCGGACGACCTGGTCCCGGACCCTGAGCGTCTCCGGGAAGTGCAGCCCGGTGTCCAGGAAGACCACGTCAACGCCGGGCGCTACCCGAGAGAACAGGTGGACGAGCACCGCGTCGGCCATCGAACTGGTGACGCAGAACCGGTCCCCGAACGTCTCGACCGCCCACCGGGCTACCTCCAGCGCCGGTGCGCCCGCCAACTCCCGGCCGGCCGTCTCGGCCAGCGTCCGCAACTCCGGCCGGTTCGCTTCCGCGGCGGCCGGTTCACCGGCCCCGACCAGGCCGAGACCGGCCGCCCAGAGCAGACCGCTCACCGGAGCACCGCCTTCGCCAACAGGCCCTGCAGCCGTACGGTGAAGACCCGGGCGCAGGCGTGGCACTCCCAACTACCGTGCCCGGCCTCGTTCGGCCGCAGGTCCTCCTCCCCGCAGTACGGGCAGTACAGCGGGGTGGAACGGGCGTCACTCATCGCAGTTCCTCCTCGTCGGCCCGGATCACCCAGTTGGCGAACGCCTCGCCATCGGTACGACCAGCCAGGTAGCGCCGAGCCAGCCGCTCCACGTACTCCGGAAGCTCCGCCGCCGTGACCTTCAGGCCGCGCGGCTTACGACCGAACCCCGCGGCCTGGCCCTGCGCCATACCCAGACCACCGCCGAGATGCACCTGGAAGCCCTCCACCTGGCGGCCGTCCTCGCCGACCATCAGCTGACCCCGGAGACCGATGTCGGCAACCTGGGTACGGGCACACGCGTTCGGGCAGCCGTTGAGGTGAATGGTGATGTCGGCGTCGAAGTCCCGCAGCCGTTCCTCCAGCCGGGCCACCAACTCCGCGCCCCGCACCTTGGTCTCGACGATGGCCAGCTTGCAGAACTCAAGGCCGGTGCAGGCCATGGCGCCACGCCGCCAAGCCGATGGCCGAGCCGACAGGCCGATCTCGTTCAGCGCCTCGACCAGGGACTCCGTCCGGTCCGGTGGCACGTCCAACACCAACAGCTTCTGGTACGGCGTCAGCCGGACGCGCTCACTGCCGTGCGCCTCGGCCACGTCGGCGAGCCGGGTGAGCTGGCTACCCGAGACCCGGCCGACCGTCGCCGCGGCCCCAACGTAGGTACGCCCGTCGCGCTGCTCATGCACCCCGATGTGGTCAATCTGCTGCGCCGGCAGCTCGGCCGACGGTCCGTCCCGCAGGGCACGGCCCAGATACTCCTGCTCCAACACCTCCCGGAACTTCGCCACCCCCCAGTCGGCGACCAGGAACTTCAGCCGGGCGCGGTGGCGCAGCCGTCGGTAGCCGTAGTCGCGGAAGATGCCCACCACCCCCGCCCAGACGTCCGGCACCTCGTGCAGCGGCACCCACACCCCCAGCCGCTGGGCGAGCATCGGATTCGTGGAGAGGCCGCCGCCGACCCAGAGGTCGAAACCGGGGCCGTGGTCGGGGTGAACCACCCCGAGGAAGGCGATGTCATTCGTCTCGTACGGCGTGTCCACCAGCCAGGAGATCGAAGACTTGAACTTGCGGGGCAGGTTGGAGTACTGCTTGTCGCCGACGTAGCGACGGACGATCTCGTCGATAGCCGGCGTCGGATCGATCACTTCGTCGCGGGCCACGCCAGCGACCGGGCTACCGAGCACGATCCGGGGACAGTCACCGCAGGCCTCGGTGGTCTGTAGGCCGACTGACTCCAGTCGACGCCAGATCTCTGGCATGTCCTCGACCCGGATCCAGTGGTACTGAATGTTCTGCCGGTCGGTGATGTCGGCGGTGTCCCGGGCGAACTCGCGGGAGATCTCGGCCACCACCCGGAGCTGGGCCACGGAGAGCTGCCCACCGTCAACACGCACCCGGAGCATGAAGAACTCGTCTTCAAGCTCGTGCGGCTCCAGCACGGCGGTACGCCCACCCTCGATGCCGGCCTTGCGTTGCGTGTATAGCCCCCACCAGCGGAACCGACCCCGCAGGTCCTGCGGGTCGATCGAGGCGAAGCCCTGGTGGGCATAGATATTCTCGATCCGGGCCCGGACGTTGAGTGGGTCGTCGTCCTTCTTGATCCGCTCGTTGGCGTTGAGCGGCTCGTGGTGACCGAGCGCCCACTGGCCCTCCCCACGGGGGCGGCGGGGAGCCCGGACCGATCGGAGCGTCGGGTCTTCGGGCCGAGCCGGGTTGGACAGCGCCATTGTGGCGTCCTCCGTTGTCTGCGGTGCCTCGTGCCGCTACGCCGAACGCGGTGGCCGGCCCCGGCATGACGGGCGGAGCTGGGGCGAAGCAGCCGGCGCAGAGCGCCCGAGACAGCTGGGTCGGGCGTCGTCAGTTGGCCGGACAGATCGCGCTGCGCACGCGGCCAAAATCGACGTGGCGACGGGCCACGAAGTGGCGAACAACGGCGGCAGCCATGACGTTATGCTGCCACGGCGTCACCAGAGCAGCCAAGGATCGCGTGCGGCATCCCACATCCCGGTCGGCGGTGTTCCGGTCCGGCCCCCGGGGGCCCGGGGGCTGTGCGAGGCTCAGCGACATGGGCGCGCGAACCGTGCCGCAGCCGCCGGTGTGGCTGCCGCCGGCGCTGCTGACGCTCGCGGTCACCCTCACCGACGTGACCGGGGCACAGCTCTGGCGAGACGAGCTGGCGACGTGGAGCGCCGCCACCCGCCCGCTCGGCGACCTGGCTCGGCTCACCGGCACGATCGACGCCGCAACCGGGCCGTACTACCTGCTGATGCAGATCTGGGTGGCCGGAGCGGGCGATTCGGTGGCCGCCCTGCGGCTGCCGGCCGTGCTCGCCATGACCACGGCCGCGGCCCTGACCGCGCTCCTCGGCGCACGGCTGTACGGTCGGTCGGCCGGGCTGCTCGCCGGCCTCCTCTTCGCGGTACTACCCAGCACCTCCCGGTACGGGCAGGAGGCCCGCCCGTACGCGCTCGCTACCGCCCTCGCTGTCCTCGCAACGCTGTTGCTGGTCATCGCGGTAGCTCCGGTGCCGGAGGGCCGGCGGGTCGGAACTCGGATCCGCTGGGCCGGCTACGCCGCCGCGCTGGCCGCGCTGGGCCTGACCCACCTGGTCGCCCTCACCCTGCTCCCGGCCCACGCGGTGGTGGTGCTCGCCGCCCGGCGCCGGTATCCCGACCGCCGCATCGTCGGAGCCGGGCTACTCGCGCTCGTTCCGGTGACGCTGCTGGTCGGTCCGCTGCTCTGGGTCGCCCATGGCCAGCACGCCCGCCAGCTTGACTGGGTGGACCCCGCCCGCTCCGCCGATCTCGCCACGCTGGCTGGCGGGGTGACGCAGAGCGGGGTGGTCGGCGGCCTGCTGGTCGGGCTCGCCGCACTCGGCGCCGCAGCGCTGGGGCGGTCGGCGCTGCTGCCCGGATTGGCCGTACTCCTACCGGTGCTGCTGGTCTTCGCCGTCGGCGTGCTTGCCCCCCTCTGGGTACCCCGATACCTGGTCTTCGTGGTGCCGTTCGGCTGCCTGCTGGCCGGTATCGCCCTAGCCGGGGTGCCGTTTCTACCGGCGCTGACCGTCGTGGCCCTGGCCGGGGCGCTCGGCCTGCCAGCCCAGGCGGCGCTGCGGCGTACCCACGAGTGGCCCCGTTCGGCGCTGGTCGACTACGCCGGGGCGGCCCAGATCGTGGCGGACGGGCAGCGCCCCACCGACGCGGTCGTCTACTCGCCCCGGGAGGGCTGGCTCTTCCTCGACCTGGGCCTGGCCTATCACCTGGGCGACCACCGTCCCCAAGACGTGCTGCTCACCGCCAGCCCGGCCCGCCGAGGTGACCTGTGGGCCGCCGAGTGTGCCCGTCCGGCCCAGTGCCTGGCCGACGCGGACCGGGTTTGGCTGGTGCTGGCTGGCCAGCACGACGACCCGCTCGCCGCCGTACCCGGCGCGAAGGGGGTGGCGTTGCGCGACGGACGGATGGTCGAGCAGGTCTGGCACCCCCGCGGACTGACCGTCGCCCTGGTACGCCGCTAGCCGGCGGCGCATCACTGTCCGACTCCGGCAGCGCGTCACTGGAGTCTCGCCGCTAGCCGGCGCCACCCGCCCGAGTGGTCACAGCCGGTTGAGGGGAAGGACGAGCAGCGCCTCGGTGCCTCCGCCGGCACTCGTCCGCAGCTCGATCGTGCCGCGCAGCTCCCCGGTGACCAGCGCACGGACGATCTGCAGGCCGAGGCTGCCGCCGCGCTCGGCGTCGAACCCCGGCGGCAGTCCACCACCGTTGTCGATCACCGACACGTGCAAGATCTTGCGAAAGCGGTGCGCCGAGACCACCACCTCGGGGGAGAAGCCGGCTCCTGGCTGCTCACCCGCCTCTTCGTCGGCGGGGAACCCGTGCTCGACTGCGTTCAGCAGGAGCTCGTTGAGGACCATCACCAGCGACGTGGCGAGCTCGGCGGGGAGCACGCCGAAGCTGCCCTGACGGCGCATCCGGACGGTCGTCTCGGTCGCCGCCACCTCGGTCGCCGCGCTCGCCACCCGGTCCACAATCCCGTCGAACTCGACCACCTCGTCGTTGGACATGGAGAGCGTCTCGTGTACCAGCGCGATCGAGGCGACCCGGCGGACCGACTCCTCCAACGCGATCCGCGCCTCCGGCATGGCCACCCGGCGGGCCTGCAACCGCAACAGGGCGGCGACCGTCTGGAGGTTGTTCTTCACCCGGTGATGGATCTCCCGAATGGTGGCGTCCTTGGTCATCAACGCCCGGTCCCGGCGCCGGACCTCGGTGACATCGCGGACCAGCACCAGCGCGCCGATCGGCACTCCAGCGGGGATCAGCGGTAGCGCCCGGGTCAGCATGGTCGCCCCGCGCGCGTTGATCTCACGACGGGGCGGTGCCTCGCCCCGAAGCGCGGCGAGTACCGCGTTGGCCGCGTCGGTCCCCTCCAGCGGGTCATCGGCGAGGCGCCGGTGCAGCGCCGTGAGGTCCTCCCCCACCAGGTCCGAGGCGTAGCCGACCCGCCGGTACGCCGACTGCGCGTTCGGGCTCGAGTACGTCACCCTGCCGCCGGCGTCCAGCCGGACCAGCCCATCGCCGACCCGGGGGGCCGAGGTGGTCTCCCCCGGGTGCCGGGGCGGCGGGAAGGTACCGTCGGCGAGCATCTGCGCCAGGTCGTCCGCCGTGGTCAGGTAGTTCAGCTCCAGTTGGCTGGGGGTCCGGGCGGTCGACAGGTTGGTGTCCCGACCGACCACGGCGATCACCTCGGCCTGCTCACCGTCGGCGGCCCGCAGCCGCACCGGGATCGCCTCGTGCCGCGCGGGCACGTCCCCGTACCAGACCGGATCGCCCTCCCGCCAGATCCGGCCTCGCCGGTAGGCAACCTCCAGGTGGTCCACCTCCGGCCCACCGGTGATTCGGCCTACCTGGTCATGCTGGTAGGCAGTGGGCGCGGTGGTCGGTCGAACCTGGGCCACGCAGAGGAACGTCCCGTCCTCGCCCACCGGCACCCAGAGCAGCAGGTCGGCAAAGGACATATCAGAGAGCAACTGCCAGTCGCCCGCGATCCGGTGCAGATGATCGATGTCAGCGGGACGTAGCTGGGTGTGCTCGTCGGCGAGGTCGCGCAGCGTGGACACGCTGCCCAGCCTGCCACGCCAGCGCTCACATCGTCGCGGTGACCTTCTTCAGGCCCCGGGGTGCGTCCGGGTCCTCGCCTCGGGCCAGCGCGAGCGCCAGGGCCAGGCGCTGCAGCGGCAGGATGTCCAGCAGCGGCGCGTACCGCTCGTCAACCTCGGGAACGGCGATCCGCGTCGTGGTGGGCACCTCCGCCGAGCCGACCACCACCACATCGGCGCGGCGCTCGCCGAGCCGGGGCAGCACCTCCCCCATCGCCTGGCCGCCGGGGCCGGAGCCGACCACCGCGAGCACCGGCACGTCCGGATCGGTCATGGCGAGCGGACCGTGCAGCAGGTCGGCACCGGAGAAAGCGAGCGCCGGTAGGTACGAGGTCTCCATCAGCTTCAACGCGGCCTCCCGCGCGGTCGGGTACGCGTACCCCCGGCCGGTCGTGACCAACTGCGCGGCGAACCGGTACCGGGGGGCGAGCTGGACCGGCGTCGGGTCGGCGAGGGTACGCGCGGCGAGGTCGGGCAGCGTGTCGAGGGCGGTCCGCTCAGCGGCCGGCAGCACGCCGTCGCCGGCCCGGATGCCCTCCACCAACATGAGCAGGGCGAGCAGCTCAGCCGTGTACGTCTTGGTGGCGGCCACTGCCCGTTCGTGCCCGGCGGCGATGTCCACGCTCAGCTCCGCCGCCTCAGCGAGCGGCGAGTCGGGCGCGTTGGTGACCGCGAGGGTGAGCGCGCCGGAGTTCCGGGCGGCCCGCAGCACCTCGGTGAGGTCCGGGGAGCCGCCGCTCTGGCTCACCCCGACCACGAGCGCGGCGGAGAGGTCCGGGCGGGCGCCGTAGGCGGTGACGGAGCTGGGCGAGGCGAGCCCGGCGGGCAGACCCAACCGGATCTCGGTCAGGTAGGTGCCGTAAAGCGCGGCGTGGTCTGAGGTGCCGCGGGCGGTGAACACCACGTGCCGCGGTCGGTGCTCGGCGATGGTGGCGGCGACCCGAGCGATCTGCCCGGCGTGCTCGGCGGAGAGCAGGCGGGCGTAGGCCGCCGGCTGCTCGTCAATGTCGGCGGCCATGCCGGCCCCTGGACGCGTCACAGAAACTCCTCCTGGTGCGCGATTCCCGCGCGTTTGTGTTCAGTCTTGCACTTTTAAGCGTCCAAGCGCAACACAACGAGCAGCAGCGCTCGGTCATCGCTAAAAATCCTCACTATCACCTACGCTGACCGCCCGGAGCGCATACCACCACGGCGGGAGAAGAACGTGTCCCCGGACAAGCGAGACCTGCCGGCGGCGGAGGACCTGACCCTGGCCCGACTAGCCCTCACCGAGGGCGACCTAGCGCACGCCGCCGCCCACATCGCGGGGGCGCTGGCGCAGGCACCGACCCTTCCCGAGGCCCACGAGTTGCTCACCCGGCTCGCTGCCGTTGACGGCGACGGGCTCGACCTCTTTCCCCTGCACCAAAACGTCTTCGTCGGAACCGTGGTCGCCCGAGCCCACCTACTCGCCGCAGCTGGCCGGCCCGCCGAGGGGCTGGACCTGCTCGTTGCGGCCACTGGCTACGCGCCTGCGCAACCGTGGGCGGAGGTGCCCTGGGTGACCGCACCCGACCTAGCCGAACGCCTCCGGCCGGAGCGGACCGCCCAGATTCTTTTGCAGGTCTGCGCAGCGACCGCTGATCCAGTCCCCCGAGCCGGAAGGGCCGCCCTCACTCCATACCTCACCCTCGCCCGCAACGCGGTGACCGTGCACCACGACCACGCGCTGCTGTTCGGGGCCGCCTCCGCACTGGCCCGCCGGCTCGGCGAGGTATCGCTCGCCGTCCAATGGGCATCCCGAGGGTTACGTGCCGAGCCATCGAAGATCGGCGAGGTGTGGCTCGGGTACGCCTATCGAAGCGCGGGGCGGATCCGAGACGCCCTCGCGGCGCTGGAACGTGCCGTTGAGCACGACCCGGACGACCTGGCCATCTACGCCGACATCGCCGGCACCCTCGCCGACCACGGACGGCTGGACGAGGCCCTCGACTGGATCAACCGGGCGCTTGCCCGGGACCCGACGTTTGACTGTGCAGTGCATACCGCCCAGCGGCTGCGCTTCCAGCGCGACGGCGACGTCGCCCACCTGATCGCACTGGCGGATTTCATCCGGGAGCACCCCGAGGATTCCCACGAGCACACCGACCTCGCCGAGTCCTGCGCCGGCCAACCCTGGCTCGGGCAGATCACTCCGGCCGCCGGCCCCGCCGTTGACGCGCTTCGGGCCAACCATGCCGGCGCTCAGCTGGGGGCCAGCATCCGGCTCGGGTCGCCGGTGCCGCCGAGCGCCCTGCAAACCCTCACCCGCACCGTGCCCGGCCTGCGGGTCCAGCTGACGCAGGGTCCGGGCCCGGACCCGCAGGAACCCCGACGCGCGGTGGACTGGCGCCTGTGGCGGCACGACGGCACACCTGCCGTCGAAGCCCCCTCGCCACTAGCGGCAGACCACCTCCGACAGTTCGTGCATCCGGCGTGGCCTCACCCGCCGGCGGCGTACGACGCCGGCGTGGCCCTGGCCACCCTGAACTTGACCGATCTACTCGGTCTGCTGGCCCATCCGCCGACGACCCCACCGACCGCACTGGGCCGGCTCCTCGACGAGCAGGACCCGTCCCTCTGGGTCCGCAGCGTTCAGGTGTGGGCCTGCCTTGGACTGCTACACCACCGCACCGACGAGCCGTGGCCGACCTCCACCCGCCGCTCGGTGCTTCTCGACCTGGTCTGGGGCGTCGAGGACTGGGTCACCGAGGCCGCGCTCTTCGCCCTGGTCACCATCGCCTGGGTCGACCCGGCGGTCCGCCCCGAGGTCGCCACGGTGGTCGCCGAACGACTCACCGATGCCGTCGAAGTGGCGCGAACGCGTCCGGTCCCGATCGGCAGGTCCCTGGCGTACCTGGCACTGGCCACCCCGGACCTGGCCCCGGAGTCCCGAGCACTGGCCCGGACGTTGGCCGGTAGCCGGCCGCCGGCTCCAACGCCGCCCGGCCGGCTTCGCCGCCTCTGGCGACAGATCACGGCGATCTTCCGCCGGCACTGACCTCGCCGGTCCGACGCGGGTCAGCGGTGGGCGTCTGGGCGCTGGCGCTCCGCCTCGCCTGCCGGCACCGGGATGTTCTCGGTACGCAGCGGAATCTCCCTGATGAGCCAGGCGAGCACCGGCACCACGAGGGTGAAGAGCAGAGCCCAGAGGAACACATGCGAGATCGCGTCGGCAAGGCCGCCGAGAACCAGCTCCCGGACCGCCTCCGGCAGTTCCCGAAGCTTCACGAGGTCCATCGCCGCCCCGGCCTCACCGCCGCCGAAGATCCCGCCACCGGGGGAGTCGGCCAGCCGGCTGGCGAAGACGGCCCCAAAGAGCGAGATGCCGAACGAGCCGCCGATCGAACGGAAGAAGGTCGCCGCGCCGCTGGCCGCGCCCAGATCACGCTGATCAACGCTGTTCTGCGCGATCAGCATCGTCGTCTGCATGAGGAAGCCCATGCCGACACCGAGCACGAGTAGGTAGAGCGAGGACTCCGCCACTTCGGTCTGCGCGTCGAGCCGCGTCAGCAGCACCATGCCAGCACTCATCACCACACCGCCGATGATCGGGAAGGCCCGGTACCGGCCGGTCCTGGTGATCGTCCGCCCCACCACCAACGAGACCACCAGCATGCCGAACATCAACGGCAGCAGGAGCAGCCCGGATTCGGTGGCGGAGGCGCCCTGCACGGTCTGCTGGTAGAGCGGCAGAAAGCTCATCGCTCCGTACATCGCGAAGCCGAGCAGGAAGCCGATCACCGAGATCAGCGCGAAGTTGCGATTGGCGAAGAGTGACAGCGGCAGAACCGGTTCAGCCGCCCGCCGCTCGACGACCGCGAAGACGGCGAGCGAAGCCACCGCGAGGACGATCAGGCCAACAATCTGCGGAGAACGCCAGGCGTACTCGTTGCCACCCCAGGTGGTGACCAGCACGATCGCGGTGATGCCGACCGCGAGCAGTGCGGCACCAAGCCAGTCGATCCGGTGCTCGGTGCGATGCCGAGGCAGACGCAGGGTGGCGACGAGCAGTGCCAGCGCGGCCCCACCGAGGGGCAGGTTGACATAGAAGGCCCAGCGCCAGGAGAGATGGTCGGTGATGAAGCCGCCGACCAGCGGGCCAGCCACCAGGGCGATCGCCATGATCCCGGCAATCATGCCCTGGTAGCGGCCCCGCTCCCGGGGCGGCACCAGGTCGCCGATGATCGCCAACACCCCGACCATCAGGCCGCCCGCGCCGAGGCCCTGCACCGCGCGGAAGGCGATCAGCTCCACCATCCCGTCGTCCGGCCCGCCAAGCAGTTCGGAGCCCGCCATGCCGCAGAGTGCGGACCCGATCAGGAAGATCACCACCGAGCTCAGGAAGATCGGCTTCCGGCCGAAGAGGTCACCGAGCTTGCCCCAGATCGGAGTGGAGACGGTGGTCCCGAGAACATAGGCGGTAACAACCCAGGTGAAGTGGTCCAGCCCGCCGAACTCACCCACGATCCTCGGCAGGGCGGTGCTGACGATCATGTTGTCCAACATCGCCAGCATCATGGCGATCATCAGGCCGAAGAGCACGATCCGGATATTCGGTCGCGTCGAGGCTGGGGCTGCCTGGGTTGCCTGGGTCATACGTCGTTCCCCTCGGGGGTGGGTGAGCTTACTTGCCGACCGGCTAGCCAGCTTACTAGCCGTACGGTAAGTTGGGGTGCCGACGGCAGTCAAGCGGGTCAGGTGATGAGAGTGCGGGAGAGCACCGGCAGCACACGGGAACGGATCAAGACCGTCGCCCTGGAGCTCTTCACCGAGCAGGGCTACGAGAAGACCTCGCTCCGGGAGATCGCCGAACGGCTCGATGTGACGAAGGCGGCGCTCTACTACCACTTCAAAAGCAAGGACGAAATCGTCAACAGCTTCGTCGAGGACCGCCTCGATCAGCTGGACGACCTCGTCGCCTGGGCCGAGGCCCAACCGGCCACGCTGACCACCCGACGGGGCATCATCGGCCGGTACGCGGACACCATGTGCGCCGGGCAGTACCCGTCGGTGATGCGCTTCTTCGAGCAGAACCAGACCGTGCTACGGAGCCTCGCCGCCGGCCAGCGGATGCGGGAGCGGATGTTCCAGCTGGCCAACCTACTCTGCGGCGACGATTCCTCCCCCGAGGCCCAGCTCCGGGCCACCCTCGCGCTCTTCTCCGTACACAGCAGTTGGTTCGGGGTACGAGCGCCCGGTCTGACCGACCAGGAACGCAGGGAGGTCGCCCTGAAGGTGGCCGACGAGCTCATCGCCGCCATCGGCCCACCCCCGACCGACGACCCCCGCTGACCCAACCGCCGGCTCTGCTCCCGCCCCGGGCGCGAGCAGACGCCGACAGCAGAACAGCCAGCTCAGGCGGGAAGCGAAAGCCGCAGTCCCCGCAGGAGCACATCGGCCATCGGCGACCAGTCCAGCTCTGGCGCCCGAATGAACCCCCGCCGCTGATAAAGCCGCTGCGCCGAGGCGGCGAGGCCATCCCGGATGCAGATCACCAGGGCGGAGCAGCCCAACTCGGTCGCCCGCGTCACACACGCCTCCACCAGAGCTGCGCCGACCCCCCGCCCTTGCGCTGCCGGATCCACGGCGAGCATCCGAAACTCCGCCTCACCGGCTCCGGAGAGCTCGGCATAACGGGTACCGGGCAGGACGAAGAGGACCGAACCGAGCACGGCGTCGGTGCTGGCGTCCACGGCGACCAGCACCGCACCGTGCTCCACCCGGGCGTCCACGTCGGCGAGCACAGCCGCGTACCCATGCTCCCCTTTGAGCTGCCCGTCCGCCTCGTAGGCGGCGACCGTCAGCCGGGCGACCGCGGCGTGATCAGCGGGCTCGACGGGGCGTACCAGGACACTCAACCGATCACCGCGATCAGGTCGCCATCCTGCACCACGTCCCCCTCGTTGACCGCCAGCTCCTGCACGACGCCGTCGGACTCGCTGACGACCGGGATCTCCATCTTCATTGACTCCAGGATCACCAGGGTGTCCCCCTCGGACACGGTGTCCCCGGCCGATGCGACGACCTTCCAGACGTTCGCCACCATCTCGGCGCGGATCTCCTCGGCCATCTCCACAGCCCTTTCTCTCACGACTGTCCTGCCGACGTATCCAATCATGAGCCGGGTCGGGGCGGGGCAACCACGCCAAGACCAGATCCACCGCCGGTCCCGCGCCGAGACCGCCCGAGCACGCTTCCGAGAAGTAGCGCCTACCCCTCGCCGGGCGATGCCGCGGGCCGGGCCCGCTGGCCGGTGGCAACGGCACTAGGGTCGGACGCGTCCGGTTTCACGCCGCGGCGGCCCCGTCGCTGTGGCGCACTACGAGGAGGTCACCATGGCCAAGAGGGCCCGGAAGAAGAAGGCCCGTAAGAAGGGCGCGGCCAACCACGGCAAGCGCCCCAACTCCTGAACCACCGGCGCGACCAAGCCCAGTAGGCTCGGCCAGCGCGGACGACGGTGGCCCGGACCGAGGTCGGTCCGGGCCACCGCGGTGTCACCCCGGTCAGTCGGTCAACTCACGCGACTCGCTGCTGCCGAAGACCACGAGTTCGGCGAGCTTGCTGCGGAGCCGCTCGCGAAGCTGGTCAGGAGCGGTCTCATTACCGCAGCAGCGGGCCACGAGCGCCTGAACCTCCTGCTCGATACCGTATTCGCGTAGGCACGGCCCACACTCGTCGAGGTGGTGCCGGATCAGTTTCCGCCGCTCCTCGGCGCACTCCAGGTCCAGATACAGATAGACCTCCGCCAACACCTCGCGGCAGTCCGTCTCGTGCGGCTCTCCACAGCTCACGTCACACCCCCCGGCCGGTCGAGCCCTTGGCCGACGAAGCAGAGCTGAAGCCCCGCTCGGCCGCGTACTGCTCCAGCAGGTTGCGCAGATTACGACGACCGCGGTGCAGGCGCGACATCACTGTGCCGATCGGCGTACCCATGATCTCGGCAACCTCCTTGTAGGAGAAGCCTTCAACGTCGGTGAGGTAGACCGCCAGCCGGAATTCCTCGGGTAGCTGCTGGAGGGCCTGCTTGATGTCGCTGTCCGGCAACCGATCCAACGCCTCCGTCTCAGCGGAGCGCAACCCGCTGGAGGTGTGCGACTCGGCCTCAGCGAGCTGCCAGTCGGTGATCTCGTCGGTCGGCGCCTGAATCGGCTGCCGCTGCCGGCGCCGGTAGGAGTTGATGTAGGTATTGGTCAGGATCCGATACAGCCAGGCCTTCAGGTTGGTGCCCTGCTCGAACTGGTGAAAGGCCGCGTATGCCTTCAGGTATGTCTCCTGGACCAGGTCCTCGGCATCCGCCGGGTTGCGGGTCATCCGTAGGCCAGCAGCGTAAAGCTGGTCAACGAAGGGCATCGCGTCCCGCTCGAAGCGGGCCCTGCGCTCGTCCGTCTTCTCGGTGGTCAACCGCGCATCCCCTCGGGTCGGATGTTTCCTCGCCGAGGATACGTGTATCCGCTCGCCGAGCGATTCACTTCCGCCCAGGTGCCCGACCGAAACCGGGACCGCCGACGCCGCCGCTGGCCAGTTCGGCCCCTCCAGCAGGCGGTAGAGCCGCCGCGTGTCCCGATCGTCCCACTCCCGGGCCTGCGTCTCGACCGGCACCGGCCACCCCCCTCGTCGGAAAAGTCGTCCGCGGGGTGTAACGCAGGTCGGCGGGGTGGGCATTCCAGCCATCGGCCCCCTTTCCTGGTCCCGGTCCGACCTCGGCGGAGACCGGAGCTGGGACCAGGAAGGGCCCGGGAGGACCGGCGCCGCCCCCGGGCTAGGGCAGGCGGCGCCATCCAAAGCAACGAGAGTTTCCCACTGCGGTCACGCCTCATCGGCGCAGTCGGGCGGTGTGGACCCACCCGACGACCGATCCGGCTGGCGGGTCCAGCCGCCGGCCCGCAGCCAGTCGAGGACGACCGCCGCCGTGCCCAGCGGATCCTTGCGCAGCTCATGCCGCTCCCCCGGCCGAGTGATGACTCGCACCGTCGGCACCGCGGCCACCGGCATCCCGAACGGGTCCCGATCGCCGTTTACCACCAACGTTGGCACGCTGGTTGGCAGCTCTTCGGCGCGAGACCGCTCCGGCCGGCCCGGTGGGTGCAGCGGAAACGCCAGGGCCACCACGCCGGCTGCCCCAACCGCGTCGGCGGTACGGCAGGCCACCCGGGCACCACTGGACCGGCCGCCCACCACCAGCGGAATTCCGGGATACCGCGCCCGAAGCGCGGACAACACCACCGTCCAGGACAGGTCGAGCTGCCGCGCGGGCGCGGGCGCACGCCGGCCCGCGAGCCGGTAGGGCTGCGTCACCCGAGCAACGACCAGACCAGCGGCCAGCGCGGCGTCCCGGAGCGCAAGCAGATCCGGCGCATCCACCCCGCCGCCCGCTCCGTGACCAAGCACCAACAGTGCGGTCGGCGGACCACCGGGCCAGTCGAGCTCCACTCCGGCCGGCCCGTGCGGGGTGCTGATTTCCTCGGTCGGCGACACGGAACCATTCTGAGCATCGCGCCGATACGCCGGCTACACGGCCGCGCCAACTCTCAACGGCCGAGTGGCACCGGGGTCAGCCGCCGGCCCCGGACCAGTGGCCGGGCAGCGTCGGTTAGTGCCGGCTGAGCCTCGCCGCGCCAAGCGACCAGCATGGCCCGGCGCTCGCGCGGGGTGGTGCCACCCCAGACGCCGTAGCAGTCGCCGACCTCCAGCGCCCAGGCGAGGCAGGCCCCCTGCACGTCGCAGGTGTGACAGAGCGCCACAGCAGCGTCCGCCGGCTCGTTGGGCGCCGGAAAGAAGGTTTCCGGGTCAACGCTTTGGCAAAGGCCTCTGGTACGCCAGGCCTCATCCTGCTGACGCTCGTGCAGGGCCCGCAACAGGCGCGTGTCGCGTCGTGCGGCAGCAACCTCGTGTGGACGGGGCGTCCGTGCCCTGGTCATCCACCCACCTCCCCCGTGGGACCGGAAATTTTGGGTGCGACTCGCCGCATGCGAATCGACGCCCACCACCGGCGCTCTGGTGTATCGCACTTTTCGAAGTCGATACAAGGGGTAGCGGGAAAAAGTTAAATTAACCAACAAAGTTTTGCTATTAAATCCGACAAATCACCTGACCTAAAGTCGCGAATACGTCAGAAAAGCGTCTCCTCCCCGAGCCCGCTGCTATGCCGACGCGGCACCGACGCGGTGACCCGTTCCACGAGGCTCGGACCGTCGTTACGGACATTGCCAACCGCCGGCCCAACCGGACGAATCTCCAGCCCGGCCAGCCACTCCAGTGACGGCGGAGCGAGCAGATCCACTGGCCGGTCCGTGGGCCCCAGCCAGGCACTCCACCGCTCGATAGGCAACAACAGCGGCATCCGGTCGTGCACGTCGGCCAGGTCACCGCGGGCAGGGGTGGTCACAATTCCGCAGGTCAGCACCGGGCCGCCCGGGCCCTCCCACACCGACCAGATGCCGGCGAAGACGACCGCCGAGCCGTCCCGGGGAGTCAGGTAATACGCCTGCTTGCCGCCGGGATGACGGACCCACTCGTACCAACCGTCCGCCGGCAGCAGACAGCGGTGGCGGGCGAAGGCACGGGCGTACGCCCGGCTCGTGGCCACCGTCTCAGCCCGAGCATTGATCATGCGAGCCGCGCCGGCCAGGGAGCGCGACCAAGCCGGTACGAAACCCCAGCGTCCCAACAAAAGCACCCGCTGGCCCGCCGCGGTGGCCTGAACCAACGGCACCGAATCGGTGGGGGCGACGTTGTAGTCGGCGCCGAGCCGACCACCCGTTTCGTCGTACGACTCGAACATCGCGCTCAGATCCCCCGCGGACCGGGTCGTCGCGTATCTCCCGCACACACCGGACACGCTAGCGCCCCAACTGGTCGCCCGCCGTCCCGCGGACCGAGCTAACAACCGGGGGTAGCCGGCAATGACCGTTAGTGAAGGCGGCAGAATGTAACCGTGGGACATCTGACCGCTACCCGGCCGCTGCGGCCGTGGACCGCGCCGACCGCCTCGGATCCGGTCTCGACGACGCTGCGCCTGCCCGGCTCCAAGTCACTCACCGCGCGTGCCCTGGTGCTCAGCGGCCTGGCTACCGGCCCATCGACGCTCGCCCGGCCCCTACGCGCCCGGGACACCGAGTTGATGGCCAACGGGTTACGGGCGATGGGTGCACACGTCTCGATCAGCGACGACGAGCGCTGGCTGGTCCGGCCGCACCCGCTGGCCGGGCCGGCGCACATCGATGTCGGCCTCGCCGGCACGGTAATGCGCTTCCTGCCCCCGGTAGGCGGCCTCGCCGACGGTCGGATCACCTTCGACGGCGACCCGCAGGCCCGCCAGCGCCCGCTTGGACCGCTCCTGGACGCACTACGCCGCCTCGGCGTCCGGATCACCTCGCCGGCCTCCGGGAGTCTGCCGCTGACCGTGCTCGGCGGAGGAGGCATTCGCGGCGGCGAGGTCGTGATCGACGCCAGCGCCTCCAGTCAACTCGTCTCCGGGCTGCTACTGGCGGCTCCCCGCTTCGACCGTGGGGTCGTCGTTCGACACGTCGGCCCACCGGTGCCCTCCGCGCCCCACCTGCGGATGACGGTGCAGATGCTGCGAGCCGCCGGCGCCGCCATCGACGACACCACCCCCGATGTCTGGACGGTCGAGCCGGGCCCACTGACCGGCCGTGGCTGGGAGATCGAGCCAGACCTCTCCGGTGCGGTCCCCTTCTTCGCCGCCGCACTGGTCACCGGCGGAGAGGTGACCGTGACCGGCTGGCCAGGCGGCAGCGTCCAACCAGTCGAACGGCTCCGCGGGCTGTTACAGGCGATGGGGGGCGAAGTGTCACTCTCCACCGCCGGGCTGACCGTGCGGGGCACCGGCACCGTGCACGGCCTGACCGCCGACCTGTCCGACGTGAGTGAGCTAACCCCGGCGTTGACCGCGCTGGCGATGCTCGCCGAATCCCCCTCCCGGTTCACCGGGATCGCCCACATCCGGGGGCACGAGACCGATCGGATCTCGGCGCTCGCCCGCGAGTTCACCGCGCTCGGTGCCGACCTCACCGAATCCCGGGACGGGTTGGCGATCCGACCCCGGCCGCTTCACGGCGGAGTGTTTGAGACCTATCACGACCATCGGATGGCGCACGCCGCCGCGATCACCGGGCTGGCCGTACCCGGCATCGAACTGAGCGACGTTGCCTGTACCTCGAAGACGATGCCGGAATTCCCGGCGCTATGGTCGGCAATGGTGACCGGCAAGAGCTGAAGGGAGCTGTCCTGGCAACGAGGCGGCGGGAGTACGACGAGGACGACGTCCGGATTCGGCCCGGCAGATCCTCACGTCCACGTACCCGGAGGCGTCCGCGCCACGCGGACGCGGTCGAGGGTTTCGTCACCGCCGTGGACCGAGGGCGCTACACCTGCGTACTGACGGACGCCGACCCGAAGCAGGCACCGGTGACCGCGATGCGGGCCCGGGAGTTGGGCCGCAAGTCCGTTGTGGTGGGCGACCGGGTCGGGCTGGTTGGCGACACGTCGGGGACCCCCGGGGCGCTGGCCCGGATCGTTCGCATAGCCGACCGCAGCTCGGTGCTGCGACGTACCGCCGAGGATGACGCGACCACCGCCGAAGGGCGACTGGAACGGGTCGTCGTCGCCAACGCCGACCAACTCGTGATCGTAAGCGCGCTGGCCGACCCGCCGCCCCGGACCGGCTTCATCGACCGCTGCCTGGTAGCCGCGTACGACGCCGACATCGAACCGCTGCTCTGCCTCACCAAGGCCGACCTGGCCGGGCCCGAGGAGGTGCTTGGGTACTACGCCGAGCTAGCGCTGCCCTATGTCCTGATCTGCCCCGACTCGACCCTGGACACGCTACGCGACCTCCTCGCCGGACGAATCTCGGTGCTGGTGGGCCACTCCGGGGTAGGTAAGTCGACGCTGGTCAACCGCCTGGTCCCCGCGGCCACTCGGGCAGTTGGCCAGGTCAGCGCGATCGGTCGGGGCCGGCACACGTCAACCAGTGTGGTGGCGCTACAACTACCACCGGTCGCCGATGCCACCGAGAGCTGGATCATCGACACTCCGGGAATCCGCAGCTTCGGGCTGGCCCACGTCTCGGCCGAGAGCCTCCTGCACGGCTTCCCCGACCTCGCCGAGGGGGCGGCCGACTGCCCGGCGAACTGCCCACACACCGCCGGTGAGTCGCTCTGCGGGCTGGGCGCCCGGGTCGCAGCCAGTCAGGCCGACCCGCGCCGGCTGGCCTCGTACCAGCGGCTCCTCGCCTCGCGCACGGGCGAGAGCGAGCCACGCACCCGGCCCAGTTCCCGAGACCCGAGTAGCCCTTCGGCGGGAACCTGACCAGACCGGCACTACTGTTCCATGGATGAAGGGTTACGCCGCCGACATCGCCCTCGCCCACCGCCTCGCGGACGCCGCCGACACGGTCTCCGCCGCCCGATTTGGTGCCGTGGACCTTCGGGTGGACACAAAGCCCGATCTCACCCCCGTCTCCGACGCCGACACCGCGGTCGAGCAGGAGATTCGGGCCCTGCTCGCCGCCGAGCGCCCCAACGACGGCCTACTCGGCGAGGAGTACGGCGAGCGGACCGCGGGCGGCCCAGGCGGACGGCGGTGGGTGATCGACCCGATCGACGGGACGAAGAACTTCATCCGTGGCGTACCGGTCTGGGCCACGCTCATCGCCCTACTCGAAGGGGACCGACCGGTCGCCGGCCTGGTCTCCGCGCCGGCCCTGGGGCGGCGCTGGTGGGCAGCGCTCGGCGAGGGGGCGTACGCGGGGCCGGACCGGGCGTCCGGTACGCCGATCCAGGTGTCGGCGGTGGCCGATCTGACCGATGCCAGCTTCTGCTACTCCTCACTCGATGGCTGGGAGGAGAGTGGCCGGCTGCCGGCGGTCCTACAGATCATGCGAGACGCGTGGCGCAGTCGGGCGTACGGCGACTTCTACGGTTACATGCTGCTGGCCGAGGGTGCGCTGGACATCATGGTGGAGCCGGAGCTGTCCCTGTGGGACATCGCCGCGCTGGTGCCGATCGTGACCGAGGCGGGTGGCACCTTCACCGACCTGGCCGGCCAGCCCGCCCCGGGGGACATCGGCTCCGACGGGATCAGCGCGATCGCCACGAACGGTCCGTTGCACACCAGTGTCCTCGCCCGCCTGGGTTGAGCACCTGCGCGCTGATTTCGGTTAGCCTCTATCCTCGCGCTGTGGTTTCCTCCGGTTGGTACTTCCTCGCGGCAATGATCATCGCGTACGGGGTCGCCAACTTGCTCCAGTCGGTCGCGGCGGCCCGCACCACCGTGCACCACTCGTTCGATCCGGGGCTGCTGCTGCGACTGGCCGGACACCGCACCTACCTGCTCGGGCTGGGCTGTCAGGTCGGCGGTTTCGTGCTGGCCTTCCTGGCCCGACGGGACCTTCCACTCTTCCTGGTGCAGGCCAGCATGGCGGCAGGGCTCGGCGTGACCGCCCTGCTCGGGGTGCTCCTGCTGAGGTGGCGACTGCCTCGGGCGGAGGTCGTTCTGCTGGTGCTGCTCGTCGCCGGGATCACCGGGCTGGTGCTCTCAGCCCGGCCGGCGCCCTCGCGGCAACTCGGCACCGCCGGCCTGGTCACCCTGGCGGCGACCTTCGGCGTAATCGCCCTGCTGGGCTTCTTCGCGGTACGGCTGCACGGCGCGCCCGGATCGGTCGCGCTCGGCTCCCTCGCCGGCCTGGCCTTCTCCGCCGCGGCGGTGGCGGCCCGGCCCCTTGCCTCGACCCACTCGGCGGAGGAGTTCCTCGGCGATCCGCTGCTCTACCTGCTGGTGGCCCACTCGATCATCGGCCAGCTCCTACTCGGCCTGGCGATGCAACGCGGGTCAACCACGGCCGCCGTAGCCGCGATGGACGCGGCCGGGGCGGTGCCGGCAGCCATCATTGGGCTGCTGCTGCTCGGCGACCAGATCTGGCCGGGACGAGAGTGGCTGGCNACGGCCGGCTTTCTGGTCACCCTCGCCGCCGTGCTCGGGCTGACCCGGTACGCGGAGCCGCAGCACCAGCACGCCGTGGCGGGTAGGCGGGAACGGGTGGTGGTCAGCGTTGACCGCTCCAGCTCGGCGCCGTCAGGGCGGGTAGGCGCTCAGGCGGCCTCAACCGGGGTGCGGGCGCGGACCACCCGCTCGTAGAGCCGTTCCAGCGCAGCGCCGGTCCGCTCCCATGTGTAGCTACACCGCACCCGATCCACGGCGGCGTGCCCGTACGCGAACCGCTCGGCGCTATCGGTCACCAGTCGACGCAGCGTCACGCCCAAAGCGCGTACGTCGCCCGGCAGCACCAGCCGTCCGGTGACCTCGTCGACGACCGCGTCGGCGACTCCACCCATCGCGTACCCGACGACCGGCACGCCGCAAGCCATCGCCTCCAACGACACCCGGCCGGCCGATACGTAGCCCGACGTACACGCCACCACGTCCGCCGAGCGGTACCAGGTGGCCAGCTGCTCGGGCGGCACCGCCCCCACCAGGGTCACCTGATCGGCCACCCCGTTGCGTTCGGCCAGTTCCCGGAGCTGGCGTGCCTCGGCGTGCAGGGCGAGCCGCTCACCCGGCGGGCCACCGACGATCACCAGTTCCGCATCGCCAGCCATCCGGATCACCCGGATCAGATCCTCCTGGCCGTGGCCGGGATCGAGGGTGGTCACGGAGAGGATCCGCGGTCGTGCCTCGCGCGGCGCAGCCTCCCCGTCGGGGTGAAACAGCTCGGCGTCCACCCCTGGTGGGACCAGCGCCACCGAGGCACGTTGCAGGCCCATCCGGGCCAGTTCGTCCACCTCGTCGTTGGACTGAGCCACCGCAATGTCCACCACGCGAATGAGGGCCCGTTCCAGCGGAATTCGCTCCGGGGGCGCGCTGTAGCGCGCGCCGACGCGGCGCAGTTGTTCCAGCCCAAGTGAGTAGAAGGTCTGCACGATCGGGATGTCGGTCTCGCGAACGGCGTGCGCGGCGGCGAGCCCACCGAGCCAGTAGTGCCCGTGCACTATCTCCGGCGCCCAGTCGTCCGCCCACCGGTCGGCCAGCCAGCGGCCGTACTCGGCGACGGAGCCAACCAACTCGCCGGTGGGCACCGCCGCGGCCGGACCAACCGGGACCCGCTCGACCAGGTAGCCGTCCGCCGTCGCTGTCGCCTCTTGGTCCGGGGCGTCGCGACGCTGGTAGAGCCGAACGTCGTGGCCCCGCCCTGCGAGTTCAGCGGCGACCCGGGCGATGTGCTGGTGGGTCCCGACAGACAGGCCGCCGACACGCCGGGACGGGTCGGCGTGCGCGCACACGAGACCGACGCGCATGGTCACCTCCAGGCATCGTCGCAATGGCGGGGTCCTCCCGGTCAGAGGGTCCCATTAACTCGGGGCCGGGGAGCCGAAACCTGACAGATCGGCGCAGGAGCAGCGGCATCACAGGCAGCGGCCCGACAGCGACAGCAGCGGCAGCGGCAGCGGCAGCGGCAGCCTGACGATGGATACCGGATCGACGGTTACGAGACGTGGGGCAGCGGGTAGAGCATCGGCATGCGCGACGACGAGTACCCGACCCCGGTGTCTGACCCGGAGGCGGTGGGCCTGCCCGACACCGCCGACGACGACTCGACCGCGAACGACAACGTCCGGACTGGGCGGGAGGCAGACGGCCCGGACCCAGCGCAGCTGCCCGGGGACCGGATGCCGATCGCGGTCGACCGGTTCGGGACCACCGCCGACGAACAGCTCGACGGCGAGTCGCTGGATGCCAAACTCGGCCGGGAGCGGTACGAGCGGCCGGCGGATGATCCGTTGGCCGGCCCGGTCGACCCGGACATCGCCGCCGAGGCGAGTAGCCCGGAGCAGGCCGCTCAGGCCCAGCTCGACGCCGACGTGTTCGAACCGGGGCCGTCCTCTGATCCGAACTCCCCGGTCTCCCTCTACGACCACGGCCTGCTCGGCAGCGGGGCCGACGCCCAGGTGGGTCGGCTGGTCGAGCCAGACGAGGGCGTCCATCCCGACCAGACACCCGACTCAGTCGCGTACGACGCGGGTTCGGCTGGCGGCGGTGCGACCGCTGAGGAGTTGGCGGTCCACGAGACCCGCCCGCCGCCGGCGGTCTAGCTCTCGGCATTCGGCCATCGATGCGGGTAGCGGCCCTGGCGTACGGTGAAAATGCCGCTATTCCGCACCGGACCCCTGCCGGGAAGGGCCATGACGAACGCAGACCCGGAGTCACCACGCGCGGCTGCGCCCCTTGAGCCCTGCCTGTTGATCGACACGGCCTTCGACCAGGGACAGGTGACCCAGCTCCGTCACTCGGCCGCGGCGTACGCGCATACGGCGGGCCTGCGGGGCCAGCGCCTCAACGACTTTGTGCTAGCGGTGAATGAGCTGACCACCAACGCGGTTCGCCACGGCGGCGGCCGTGGGTCGCTGCGGATGTGGCGGCAGGCCGGGAGCCTGGTCTGCGAGGTCTCTGATCATGGGGATGGAATTAACGGCCGCTTACTCGGAGAGCACCGCCGCCCAGTTCCGGAATCGGTCGGCGGCTGGGGGCTCTGGCTGGCTCGCGAGCTGAGCGACACCATGGATGTGACATCCGGCCGAGCCGGCACGGTCGTCCGCATCACGACCCTCCTGCCGATCCCCCACCCCACCCCCGACTAGCCAGGGCAGGAGGGGTTCAGCCGAAGAGCGCGCTCACCGACTCGCCGTTGTGGATCCGGCGAATCGCTTCGGCCAGCGCGGGGGCCACCGACAGTACGGTCAGCTTAGGGATCCGCTTCTCGGTGGGGATGGGAACCGTGTTGGTGCAGACGATCTCCTGCACCTCCGCCTGCTCGCTCAACCGCTGCACGGCTCCGTCTACGAGGAGTCCGTGGGTGCAGGCCAGCCGGATCGAGCGGACCTCCATCTCGCGCAGGTGCCCCATCAGCTCGATCACCGTGCTGCCCTTGACAATCTCGTCGTCCACCACAATCACGTCCCGGCCCTGCACCTCGCCGATGATCGTGCTGATCTCCACCCGGTCGCCCCCGAAGCGCTGCTTGGCCCCGGCGGCGACCGGCGTACCGAGCTGCCGGGCGAAGGCCGCTGCCTCCTTGACGTAGCCCAGGTCCGGCGAGACCACCACGGTGTTGCTCAGGTCGAGCGCCCGGAAGTGGGCAGCTAGTTCGCGTAACGCGTGCAGGTGATCGACCGGGATCCCGAAGAAGCCGTAGACCTGCGGCGAGTGCAGGGTCATCGTGAGTACGCGATCGGCGCCGGCCGCGGTGAGCAGGTCCGCGACCAACCGGCCACCGATCGAGATGCGCGGTGCGTCCTTCTTGTCGGAGCGGGCGTACGCGTAATGCGGTAGCACCACGCTGATCCGACCGGCCGAGGCTCCCCGGGCCGCGTTGATCATAAACAGCAGCTCGACCAGGTGCTCCTGCACCGGCGGGACCAGTGGCTGGATCAGGAAGACGTCCCGTTCCCGGCAGTTGGCCTGTAACTGCACTTCCAGGCAGTCGTTGGCGAACCGGGACACCCGAGTCGGGTCCAGGGGCACTCCCAGGTGGGTGCAGATCTCTGCACCGAGCTCAGGATGGGCGCTTCCACTGAAAACGGCGAGCTGGCGCACAGCTGTCGATTCTACGAGCTATTCAGCGCCAGCGCTCGCCGGTGAGCTTCTCGTAGACATCGACGTAGCGGGCGCGAGTGGCGTCAACGACCTCACCCGGCACCTCCGGCGCCGGGCTCTGCTTGTCCCACCCACTCCTAGTGGCCCAATCCCGCACGTACTGCTTGTCGTACGAGAACTGGGCGCGCCCTGGCTGGTACGACTCGGCCGGCCAGAACCGGGACGAGTCCGAGGTCAGCAGCTCATCGCCGACCGTCAGCGTGCCATCGGCAGCCCAGCCCAACTCGATCTTAGTGTCGGCGATCAGGATTCCCCGGTCAGCGGCGAGCTCGGCTCCCCGTCGGTAAACGTCGAGCGTGATCTGACGCAGCCGCTCGGCGGTCTCCGCGCCAACCTTCTCCACCACCTCACCGAAGGTCATCGGCTGGTCGTGCTCTCCTACTGGCGCCTTGGTGGAGGGAGTGAAGATCGGCTCCGGCAGGGCGGCCGCCTCGACCATTCCGCGCGGCAGCTCGATCCCGGAGACCGTTCCGGTGCGCTGGTACTCGGCGAAGCCGCCACCGACCAGATAGCCCCGGGCGACGCACTCCACCGGAACCATCTCCAGTCGCCGGCACCGAATCGCCCGACCGGCGAACTCCGGCGGCACGTCGGTCGCCGAGAGCACATGGTTCGGTACCAGCTCGGCGAGCTGGTCGAACCACCACAGGGAGAGCGCCGTGAGAAGTTTGCCCTTCTCCGGGATCGGCGTCGGCAGCACGACGTCGTAGACAGAGACGCGGTCCGAGGCGACCAGGATCAGGTCGTCGCCGTCAGCGTAAACATCCCGAACCTTGCCCGAGTGCAGAAGTTCCACGCGAGCTAGTACATCACGCGGCCCAGATCGGCCCGCGCCCGCAGAGCGCGGTCCGCACGAACCGACCGGAGCACGCAGGGAGCAGCGGCCGCTGGTCGGCTCAGCGCCGAGGGCCGCGCCGACTACGGGTCATCCGCAGGATGAGCAACACGATCACGACGACCACGATCAAGCAACAAAAGAACCCGAGAAAGCCGAAGCCCCCACGGCGGCGTCGGGCGGCCTCGACCGCCAGCTCACCCGGGCCGCTGGCCGCCCAGGCCGCCACAGGGACAAAGACCGCCAGCACGACCGCACTGAGGACCGCGGTGAGCCGGCTCCACCACTTCGCGATTGCAGACATGACCCCATCCTCGCCGAGCCGCGCAAGCCGGGTACGACGAAGGCCCTGGAGGAAACCTCCAGGGCCTTCAAACGAGTAGCGGGGACAGGATTTGAACCTGCGACCTCTGGGTTATGAGCCCAGCGAGCTACCGAGCTGCTCCACCCCGCGTCGGCTTCACTACTGTACCCCATCAGATCCGGCCATGATCCGCACCCCCGAGGCTCGGGTATTTGCCCAACACCTCCACGACTGGTGTTGTACGTTCGCGCCGATCCACGACCACCTCTATGGACCGCCCGAACATCGGAGTCGCTTTGCGCAAACTCGTCTACTTCGTCGCCGCCACCCTCGACGGCTTCATCGCCGCACCCGATGGATCGTTCGACTTCTTCCCCCTGGAGCCCGATGTAGCGCCCTACCTGGTGGCCGAATGGCCCCAAACGCTGCCCACCTTCACTCACCCGCAGCTCGGTGTCGCATCCCCGCCCACCGGTCGTTTCGACACCGTACTGATGGGCCGTGTCACCTACGAGCCGGGCCTCAAGCTCGGGTACACCAGCCCCTACGACCACCTGAAGCAGTACGTCTTCAGCCGCTCGCTGGCCCCGGCCAGCTACCCGGACGTGGAGATAGTCTCCGGCGACCCGACAGCCCTCGTTCGCCAGCTCAAGGCACGGCCCGGCCGTGACATCTGGCTCTGCGGCGGCGGACAGCTCGCCGGTCAACTCCTCGACGAAATCGACGAACTGGTGCTCAAACTCAACCCGGTCGTCGCCGGCAGCGGCATCCCGCTGGTGGACCGGGGCTTCGACCCACACCGCTTCGTACTTACCTCGACGCGCCCTTTTGCCAGTGGTGTAGTCGTCCTGCACTACACCCGACAATCCGGTGACCCCACCTAACAAAACTTCAGGGGAAAGTCCCAGCGGAGCGTCCGGCCGACCAATCCGCTGGACCACCGCACCGGAGCGGTCAACCAATACACGAAAGCCCCGGAGGGTTTCTCCGGGGCTTTCGAACAAAGTAGCGGGGACAGGATTTGAACCTGCGACCTCTGGGTTATGAGCCCAGCGAGCTACCGAGCTGCTCCACCCCGCGTCGGCTCGTAAACGTTAGCGCACCACCCCGGGCCAACGCAAAACGGCCCCTATGCTGGGGCGAAAACCACGACGCCCCCGGGAGTCCCGGGGGCGTCGTGGATCGTAGGTGCTGGCGGGTCAGCCGCCGGGCGAAGGTGAACCCGTCGGTGCCGTGGTCGGCGTAGCGGCGGGGGGCGACCCAGCTGCCTGCTCGAAGGCCGCGGTCGCCTCATCCAACGCCTGCAGCGCCCGGCCATAGCGCTCGAAGTCGCCGGACTCCTGCGCGGCCCGGAGCTCCACGATCGCCGCCTGAACCCGCTGGGCCGCCTCAGCCACGTCGCCGGTGAACGGGGGTGGGGTAGCGCTCGGAGTCGTCGGGGCCGGGGTCGGGGTCGCGGTCGGGCCCGGGCTCGGGGGCGTCTCGTCGTCGGACGGCGGAGGCGATGGCGCACCGGCCTGTTCACCCTGCTCGACGAGCTGTTTGATGCCCTCGGTGAGGTTGTCGGCCAAGACCACGAACGATCCGCCGTCACCGTAGGAGAGGAGCACCTTCTGCAACAGGGGATACGCCTGCTGCTGGTTGCTCTTCACATAGACCGGCTCGACATAGAGCATGCCGTTGCCGAACGGCAGGGAGAGCAGGTTGCCGTACTGGACCTGAGCCTGGTTCGACGAAAGCAGGTTCAGCTGCTGCCGGATCTGGGCGTTGTTGGTCATCTGCTGGTGCACCTGCACCGGACCGGAGATCCGAGTGTCCTCCGGCAGCTCGTACACCTCAAGCCGCGGCTTGCCGTCCACGTACGAGCCAGAAATCAGCGCCGCGAGGTTCTGCCGTCGGTTCGGCGTCACCGCCGAGGTGAGTTGGAAACGCGGCTCCTCCTGCCCGGGCATCTGGGTGAAGAGGTAGTACGGGGGCTGCTTCTGGCCGCTGTCCGGCGCGTCCGGCACATTCGGCACCTGCCAGAAGTCCTGCCCGGAGTAGAAGTCACCGGGGTTGGTCACGTGGAACCGGGTGTATACGTTCCGCTGCACCTTGAACAGGTCCGCCGGGTAACGGAAGTGGGCGCTCAACTCGGTCGGGATCTCCGTCTTCGGCTTGATCAGATCGCCGCCGAAGGCCTTGTTCCACGCCCGGAGTACTGGGTCGCCGTCGTCGAACTCGTAGAGGGTGACCGTGCCGTCGTACGCGTCAACCGTCGCCTTGACCGAGTTCCGGATGTAGTTGATGTTCTCCCGGGCCTGCTGGAAGGTGCCCCGGTTGGTGAGTTCGTCGGTGGTCTCGGTCTGGAGGTTGATCCGCTCGGCGTAGGGGTAGGTCGCGGCGGTGGTGTAACCATCGATGATCCAGGTCACCCGGCCATCGATTACCGCCGGATACGGGTCACCGTCCACGGTGAGGAACGGGGCGACCTTCTCCACCCGCTCCCGCGGGTTACGGACGTAGAGCAGCTTCGAGTTCTCGTTGACCGCCTCGGAGAGCAGGAAGTTTGACTCCTGCTCTTTGATCGCGTAGAGCAGCCGGCGACCGAACGAGCCGACGTCGACGCCGCCGGAGCCGGTGTAGGTGTAGTAGGACTCGGATCCGTCCTCGCCGACCGGGCGATCGAACTCGGCGGGGCTGGCATCCGGGTTCGACTTACCGACGATGGCGTAGTCACCGGCCTCCATCCGCTCGCCGTAGTAGATCCGCGGCTGGCTGGCCGGGATCTGGTCGACCTGCGCGGCGCACCCCTCCTGCGACCGCTCCCCGAGGAAGCCGGAGACGAAGTACGGCTGGCCACCGCAGACCACCCGGTTCGCCGGGGCCGCGACCAGACCGTAACCGTGGGTGTAGACGGTGTGCCGGTTGATCCAGTTGCTCTGCTGTGTGGTCAGCTCGCCATAGTTGATCTCACGGACCCCGACCACGTAGTCCTGGGTCTTCCCATCGACGGTGTAGCGGTCGATATCGAGCTTGGGGCCGAAGTCGTAGAAACCGCGAACCTGTTGCAGCTGCGTGTACGTCTCGCTGACCAGCTGCGGATCGAGCAGTCGGGCGTTCGGCACCACCGCGGTGTCGGTGGCGAGGCTCGCCGGCGGCTGCAGGTTACTCGCCGCGTACCGCGTGGTCTCGGCCACGCCCAGACTGAATGCCGCCCGAGTCGCTTCGATGCTGCGCTCGATGTACCGCGCTTCCTTGTCTCGGGCACTCGGCTTCACCTCGAAGGTCTGCACAGCCCACGGGTAGATGCCGCCGATGGCGACCGCGGAGACCCCGAGCAGGGCCAGCGAGATGCCGGGCCAGACCAGGTTGCGCATCCAGGCGTTGGAGAAGACGAGGACCGCGATCGCCACGACGACCGAGATGTAGGCGAGGATCTCCTTCGCCGGCAGCAACGCGTTGACGTCGGCGTAGCCGGCACCGTAGACGTTGGCGCCGTCGTTGTACTCCAGCAGCATTGTCCGCCGGTCGAGCACGTACGCGACGGCCTTGAGTAGCACGAAGACCGCGATCAAGCTGCTCAGATGGGCCCGCGCCGCGGTGCTCATCCGGTCGCCCACGCCCTGGAGCCGGATCCCGCCGAAGACATAGTGCACAGCGAGCGCCCCGAGCAGGGCCAACACCACGGCGGTGAAGGCGACCCCGAGCAGATAGCGCCAGAACGGCAGGTCGAAGATGTAGAAGCCGATGTCCACCCCGAACTCCGGGTCCTTGACTCCGAAGTCCCCACCGTTGCGGAACAGCAGCCACTCGCTCCACCTGCTCTGCGCCGACAGTCCCGCGAAGAGGCCGACCACGACGGAGGCCGTCGCGAACCAGATGCCGAGCCGAGGGCTGAGCAGCATCCGGTATCGCTCCAGGGTGGCCTGCTCCGGTGACTGCGGGCGCAGCCGAGGCCGCAGTCGATGCGCCAGCCAGAGATTGCCGCCGACGATGGCCGCCATGGCCAGGCCGACCGTGACGAAGAGCAGCAGCCGGGTGACGAGCACCCCGCTGAAGACCGCGGTGTAGTCGACCTCGCCGAACCAGAGCCAGTCGGTCCACGCCTGCACACCCCAACCGAGCAGGGTGAAGAGCACGAAGACCCCGACCAGGACACCAATCGTGACGCGTCCGCGTCGGCTCATCCTCGGCATGGGGGCGCTGCTACGCATAACCACTGTTGGCTCCGCACGTTCGGTTGATCGGCTCCGACCAGGCCACCAGAGTACGGGGTCTCGCCAAACCTGTCGTCCGCGGTCGTGCCGAGTGCCGGCAGTTGAGTCAGCAGCGGGTCGGCTCACCCCCCGTTCGCAGCTGCTCGAGGGCGGTCAGCGCGTCGTCCAGCGTCGCCACCTTGAGCAGCGGCAGGTCGGGCTGGGGGTTGCGGACTGCCTCGGCGCAGTTTTCCGCCGGGACCAGGAAGGAGGTAGCGCCGGCCTCCTTGGCGCCGACCAGCTTCTGGGGGATACCGCCGATCGGGCCGATCCGGCCCGCGTCATCGATCGTGCCAGTGCCCGCGATGATCTGCCCACCAGTCAGATCCTCCGGGGTCAACTTGTCGATGATGCCGAGGGCGAACATGAGTCCGGCGCTCGGACCACCGATGTCCTCCAGGTCGATCGTGAGCGTGAACGGGTGCGGTTGCTGCTGTTCGATTCCGATCCCGATCCGGGGTCTACCGTCCCGCTCCTGGCTCGTGATCCGCGCAGTCCCGGGAGTCCCGTTGCGGGTGTAGCCGATCTCCAGGACGGTGCCGACCGGCTCAGCCTGGATCAGCTCGGTCAGCCGGATGGCCACCGGGACCGGCTCTCCGTTGACGGAGGTCACCACGTCACCGGGACGGAGCAGACCGGCCGCCGGGCCGTCCTCGGCGACTGTCTTTACCTCCACCAGCACCGGGAATCCGAGTTCACGCAGCGCGACCGTCTCCGCGCTGGACTGAGAGGCCTCAAAGTCCTCCGCATTGCGTTCCTCGACCTCCTCTCGGCTCTCCCCCGGCGGGTAGACCAGCTCCCGCGGCACCACCGCCTCGTCGTCGGAGAACCAACCCTGGATGGCCGCGCGCAGCTTGACCGAGGGCTGCACCCCCACGGTGGTCAACCGCAACTCCCCCGCCGAGGTGGAGGTCTCCCGACCGTCGACCTGGATGACCTCCTTGCCGTCCTCGGTGCCCAGCGTGTTGACGGTGGGGCCGGGGCCCAACACCACGTACGGGATGGGCGCCGCAAGCACGCCGATGCCGAGCAGGGCAACAAAGATGGCACCGAGCAGGACGGTCACGCCGCGACGTCTCATGCGGCAGAGCGTACCGATCGAACGCGTTGGCCCCCGCGGACCAGCCAGGACTTCACCGTTGACGCGACGCCAGCCGACGCGACCTGGGGCGCGGCGCGCGTACCGTAGACCCCGTGCCTGATATTCCGTTCGGTTTCGCGCTCCCCGGTGGCCAGCCACCAGACCCCAACGACCCCGCGCAGATGCAGCAGTTCATGTCCCAGCTGCAGCACCTGCTCGCCGCGCCCGGCAGTGGACCGGTGAACTGGGACTTGGCCCGCCAGGTTGCGGCGAGCCAGCTCAGCGCCGGTGGCGATCCGGCTGTCTCGCCGTACGAGCGCAACGCGGTGGAGGAGGCGCTGCGGCTGGCCGACCTCTGGTTGGAGTCGGGCTCGGCGCTCCCGTCGGGCATCCGCGCCTCGGTGGCGTGGAACCGGAATGAGTGGATCTACAAAACCCTCGATGTCTGGCGCAAGTTGTGTGACCCGGTGGCCAGCCGAATGGTCGGCGCCATGGGCGACCTGGTGCCGCCGGAGGCGCGGGCCCAACTCGGCCCGATGCAGTCGATGGTGGCCACCCTCGGCGGGGCCCTCTTCGGGGGCCAACTGGGCCAGGCCCTCGGCTCACTCGCCGCCGAGGTGCTCTCCGCTGGCGACATCGGGCTGCCACTCGGCCCGGCCGGCACGGCGGCGCTCGTCCCGGCCAACATCCGGGACTACGGTGCCGGGCTGGAACTGCCCGAGGACGAGGTACGCCTCTACGTAGCCCTACGCGAGGCGGCTCACCAGCGCCTCTTCGAGCACGTGCCGTGGCTGCGCGGACATGTACTCAACGCGGTAGAGATGTACGCCTCCGGCATCCGGGTCAACCGCGAGGCGATTGAGGAGGCGATGGGCCGCGTTGACCCAACCGACCCGGAGTCGATGCAGGCGATCGCGCTGGAGGGGATCTTCACCCCAGAGGACAATCCAGCCCAGAAGGCGTCGCTGGCCCGACTGGAGACGGCCCTCGCGCTCGTCGAGGGCTGGGTCTGCCACGTGGTCGACAGCGCGGCCGGGGAGCGACTGCCCAACGTCGTCCGGCTCGGGGAGGCGTTCCGGCGACGGCGGGCCGCGGGAGGTCCGGCCGAGCAGACCTTCGCCGCCCTGGTCGGCCTGGAGCTTCGGCCACGGCGGCTGCGGGAGGCGGCGGCGCTCTGGGCGGCCCTCACCGAGCACCGGGGAATCGCCGGGCGGGATGCGCTCTGGGGCCACCCCGACCTGCTGCCCTCCGACGACGACTTCGCCGACCCGGTTGCCTTCGCCCAATCCCGGCTCGATGCTGACGAGTTGGAGAACTTCGACTTCAGCGCGCCGGGTGGCCCGCCGGAGAAGGCCCCCGGCGAGCCCGACGGACAGGACCCACCCACGGCCGGCTGACTCGCCGGCCCGCCGGGGGTCAGCCGAGGATTCCGGCGCTGGCCAGCAGGGTGCGGGTGGCGTCCCAGCCAGCCAGGGCGGGGTCGAGCCGGGCCAGGTCGTCCGGGCCGCGCAGCCGATGCCACCGGGCGGTGACGGCGAGATCGCCGGGGCGAGGCGCCGCCGCGCGCACCGCGGCAGGCACCGCCCGATCCAGGTCCAGCGCCGGTAGCCACTCCGGTAAGGGCAGTCGGGCCGCCGCTCCGAGCAGGCCGGCGTCGGCACCTGCGACCGGGGCCACCGCCATCGGTCGGGTGGTGAGCGGCCGGAGTAACTTGCCGATGGTCAGCCCAGGTAGGTCCGGGGCGTCCCCGGCGACAACGGCCACCTGGTCGTAGCCGCGCCCGGCCTCGGCGCGGTTGCTGCTGGCCGGCTGGCTCGGCCGGACGGTCTGCCCGCAGCTGGCGAGGACGGCGTCAACGGTGGGCTGCGGGATCTGATAGATGGTGGTGCCGGGCCAGACCACGGCGTCGGCCAGCCACTGGTCGGCCTCGGTCACCGCAACAGCGGTCTCGACTTCGTTCAGCGTGGCGAGTAGGTCAACGACGTCCTCGGCGAGCGCCGTCCGCCAGTCGGTCGGGTCGATCTCCGGCGGCGCCCAGGTGAGCGGCGCGAGTAGGGCAACCACCAACCGTCGTACCACGCACCGACCCTACGCCCCGGCCGCCGGAGGTCAGGAGGAGGAGACGGCCGCGACGCCCTCCAGGTAGCCCCGGGCCCGCTCGGTCTTCGGGTACCGGCCCACAAGCTGCCAGAACTGAGCGTTGTGACTCGGGACGATAAGGTGGGCCAGCTCATGCAACAGGACATAATCGATCACCCAGTCCGGCATGTCCTGCAGCCGATGGGAGATGCGAATCGTCCGATCAGCCGGAGTGCAGGAGCCCCAACGACCCGTCTGATTGGTCACCCAACGGACGCTTGCCGGGATCGCGTCATGCCCATGGTCGGCCAGGTAGAGGCCGATCAGTCGAGTGGCACGGGCGAGTAGTTCGTCGTCGGACCGGACCAGCCGGCCCTCCCGGGCGGCGAGCCGGGCGAGCATTCGGTCCACCCACTCGCTCTCCTCCGCTCGGGAGAACTGGTCTGGGATCAGGACGACAACCCGCTCGCCGTCGCGGTACGCGGACACCGTTCGCCGGCGGCGCTGGCTGCGCCGTACCTCGACCACCGGCTTCCGCGGCGCTGCCATCAGCCGGCCGCGCCGCCTCGGTTTCCTGCCACGAAGAAAAAGTTACTTCGTGGTGACCAGGGGTCCGCAAGGGCCAACCCGCGACACGCGCCCGAAAAATAAGTGTTGGTCGCCAGGAGTCCCGAAAATTTTTCCGCGTTCGCCCGCTCGGGAATAACTCGAAGGCAGATCCCACACCAGGTGATCATGTTGACTCCCGTCACCTGCGGGCGCTCCGCGCCGTTTTTCAGGGCATCCGTCCGGCGTGTCCCCGCCAAACTCACTTATCCAAGCTAATTCGCCGTGCACACTCTCGTCGTCAACTTGCTCACAGTGTCGATGAGGAGTTGACATGGAACCCCCCAGATCTGGGTAGGGTCCGCGGACCAGTGGTCACGCCTGTGACCACGACGGAAGGCCTAGCGCCGGTGCCCTCATGGCCCGCCGCTGGAACACCGCCGGATGAGCGTTCGCCGGCGGACGAGACGAGGAGGCACCCGTGGCCGACCAGGCCCAGACTTACAACGGTTACTGCGTCAAGTGCAAGGAGAAGCGGGACTTCGAGGGGCGCGTCGAGGTTTCCAAGACCGGGATGAACATGGCCAAGGGCAAGTGCCCGGTGTGCGGCACAACAGTGAACCGCATTCTAGGTAAAGCGAAGGTCTAACGCCTTTCGGGGTGGTGGAAGGGCGACCCTTCCACCACCCAGCCAATGTCGGTTGCCGGACAGGCGCGCCCGATGCCTGTGGAGAACCAGCCACTTCCTGTGGAAAACCTTGGACAGGGCTCCGCATGCCTGTGGACAACGTTCGACGGAAAGCTCTGACGCGATCACCATTCGTACCCATGAGCCTTGCCGCCCTGCCCCGGCCAACCCTGCTGCCCGGCCTCACCCGCCTCTGGCGGGACCGACACACGCTGCAACTGGGTGTCGACCCGAGCCGGGCCGTTCTGCTGGAGCTGGCCAACCCCCGTACCGCTCGCCTCCTCGACCTGCTCGACGGCGCGCACAGCGAGCGGCACATCCTGGACCAGGCCAACCGAATCGAGGTGGGGCGGGATGAGGCCCGCACCCTGCTCGAGGCGCTCCGCTCCGCCGGCCTGGTCGTACCCGCTCACACCCTCCTACCCCGCGACCTGATCGGTCCGCCACGAACCCGCCTCGCCGCCGAGGCCGGTGCCCTCGCCTTGGCCAACCAACAGAGAGCCGGCACGCCCGCCCAGGTATTGCGCCGCCGTCGGACAGCACGGGTACTGGTAACCGGCGCCGGTCGCCTCGGCGCTCCCGTCGCCGTCGCCCTGGCCCAGGCCGGCGTCGGACACGTGCAACCACGCCTGGCCGGCCCGGTCGCACCGGCGGACCTCGTCGGCACCGGGATCCCCGCTGCCGACCTCGGCCAGCCGCTCACCGACGCCGTCCGGGAGACCCTCGGCCGCACCGCCCCCGGCACCACCACCGGCCCGCTCCGATCCGGCCGGATCGACCTCGTGATCCAGTGCGGTACGGACCGCCCCGCTCCCCTGCTCGCCGCCGCCCACCACCAACGTCGACAGGTGCACCTGCTGCTCGACCTCCGGGAGGGCGTGCCGGTCATCGGCCCGCTGGTCCGGCCACCACTCGGTCCCTGCCTGAACTGCCTCGACCTGCATCGCCGGGACCGCGACCCGAGCTGGCCGGCGCTCGCCGCCCAACTCGCCAGCGGCACACCGGAGTGGGCCTGCGCGACGACAACGCTGCTCGCCGCCGTGGCGCACGCCACCAGCGAAGCTCTGAACCACCTCGATGGCGGCGTCCCGGTCACCGTCAGCGGTTCCGTCGAGGTCACCACCGACGGCCGGCTCCGTCGCCGACACTGGACCCCCCACCCCACCTGCACCTGCTCCGGTCGCAGAACGTGAGTTCCGTCCACGCCTCCCGGTGGGCCCCGCCCGCCCGGATTCGCGCGAGCCCGGGCGCCCATCCACCGGAAGACGGGTCCGGCCCGCCCGCACGGCAGCCGCCGACCCGCCCGGTCGGTCACAATAGCCAGGTGACCGAAATCCCGCGCCGGGCCGTCTCCCGAACCGCCAAGCTCGCCAGTCTGCCGCTCGGCTTCGCCGGCCGGACCGTTCTCGGCGTGGGCAAGCGCGTTACTGGACTCGCCTCCGACGTGATCTCCGCGGAGATCCAGCAACGTACCGCTGAACAGCTCTTCAGCGTCCTCGGGCAGCTCAAAGGCGGCGCGATGAAGTTCGGCCAAGCGCTGTCGGTCTTCGAGGCGGCGCTGCCCGAGGAGATGGCTGCCCCCTACCGACAGGCCCTGACCAAGCTCCAGGAAGCCGCGCCCCCGCTACCCGCCGCCTCCGTACATCGGGTGCTCGCCGAACAACTCGGCCCGGACTGGCGGGACCGGTTCGTGGAGTTCGACGACACGCCGGTCGCCGCCGCCAGCATCGGGCAGGTACACCGCGCGCAGTGGCGAGAGCCGGGATACGACGCATCCGGCGTGCCGAACACCCGCGACGTGGCGATCAAGATTCAGTACCCGGGTGCAGGGGAAGCCCTGCTCACCGATCTCAAGCAACTCTCCCGGCTCGGTGGGATGTTCCGGGCGATCCAACCGGGGCTGGACATCAAGCCACTCCTCACCGAGCTACGGGAACGCATCACCGAGGAGCTCGACTACGAGTTGGAGGCCGAGTCGCAGCGCGCCTTCGCCACGGCGTACGCGGACGACCCGGAGATCTACATCCCGGCCGTGGTCGCCGCGTCGCCTCGGGTCCTCGTGACCGGGTGGGTCGAGGGGACTCCACTGTCGCAGATCATTCGGGAGGGCTCCGAACGAGAGCGGGACGAGGCGGGCCGGCTGATGGCCACCCTGCACCTCTCCGCGCCGATGCGGGCCGGGCTGCTCCACGCCGATCCGCACCCGGGCAACTTCCGGCTACTGCCTGACGGCCGACTTGGGGTGGTCGACTTCGGCGCGGTGGCCCGGCTACCCGAGGGGACGCCCGAGCCGATCGGCCGCATCGCCGGACTGGCCCTGCGGGGAGATGCCGAGAAGGTGATGACCGGCTTGAGTGACGAGGGCTTCGTCAGCAGCAGCGAGGCGATCGACGGGCCGGCGCTGCTGGACTTCCTCCAGCCAATGCTGGAGCCGGTCGCCGCCGAGGAGTTCCGGTTCACCCGGGCCTGGCTACGGGCTGAGGCGACCCGGCTGGCCAGCCCTCGCTCGCCCGCGTACCAGCTCAGCCGACACCTGAACCTGCCCCCGTCGTACCTACTGATCCACCGGGTCACGCTCGGCTCGATCGGGGTGCTCTGCCAGTTGGAGGCGAAGGCGCCGTACCGGGGGATCCTGGAACGGTGGCTACCCGGCTTCGCCCCGGCCGCGTAACTGCGAGGACGGGCGCATCCGGTGGTAACCGAACGCGCCCGTCGCAGCGGTGCCAGCCAACGGGCCCGCTCCCCAGCGCAAGGGGGAGCGGGCCCGCTGTCTAACCGATGCCCAACTCGCGCGCCGACCGCCTGCGAGCGGCCATGGCGACGGTACGGGCGGAACGATAAGCCTCAGTGCTCGTGGTGATGCGACCGGCCTGAGGCCGGCGCATTCGAGCCCTCGCCAACACTTCGTTCAGTAATTGCAGTTCGAATTTGTTCGATTGCTTGAGCATCCTCGTCAGCTTTCTCGTGGCCGGCGCGAACACCGGCGAAGGGTGGAACGGATCGGGTGGTTGTCAGGCCGCCAGCCGGACCGCGTCGCGCCAGGCCAGCCCACTGGCCTCCAGTCGCGCCTCGGCCTGGACCCGGAGCGTGGCGTCCCGGGCGACATCTTCCTTACGGGGACGGCCTCGGGGCCGCTTACGCGGAACCACCGCGCCACGCTCGAAGATCTCGCCACCCCAGACGCCCCAGGGTTCGGCTCGCTCCACCGCGCCAGCGAGGCACTCGACGCGCAGCGGGCACTCCCCGCAGAGCGACTTGGCCACCTCAAGCTCGGGGGGCGAGTCAGAGAACCACAGGTCAGGGTCGAACTTCCGGCAGGGCAGGTTCGCCTCCAGCTCGACACTCAGGTCGAGTGGGGCCAACACCAGACTCATCGCCCGGTCACCTCTCTCTCACTTCGATCTCTTGGATCGCACTTCCGACTTACTTCGGCGGGACAAAAACAAAGGCCGCGGATCCCGGTATGCGGGTTCCGCGGCCTCGAGGTGAGCCGGTGGTCTGTCTCAGACCGGTCTACCTCGAGGTGGAACACCGCGGACGTCCATGCGCCGCTGAGCGCTGTCGACGCCCTTGCCCGTGAAACCACTGGTCCCCTGGGTTCCGTATGGCGCCAGCATGAGCCTCAGCTCGGCCTGAGTCTCGATCTGGTGCACCTGCGGAACCGACGGTCGCGCAGCGGTGAGGGCCACCTGGACGGCCGACAGGGGAGCGATGGCAGCAGGCAGCACCATCGGACGTGCATTGCTGTAGATCTCCATTGGGCCACCTCCCTAACTTCCCTCGTGCCGACCGAATCACGCCCGTGAGCAGCCTGAATGCCGCCGCTCGCGAGGTATGCCCCGAGGCTATGCCGCGCCCAGGGGCAAGGGCAAACGAATTTACGGCGAGATTTCAGAAGTTCTCTCCGAGCAGACCTCGTCCACCGTCGCGCCGGCCACCAAGGCCAACACCGCCTCCCCGTAGAGCCCCAGCTTGCGGGCCCCGATTCCCGCGATCGCGGTGAGGTCGCGGGGCTGCTGCGGGCGCCGCTCCGCCAACGCGACCAGCGTCGCGTCGGTGAACACCACATAGTCCGGCACCCGCTGGCCGTCGGCCACCCGACGCCGCCACTCACCCAGCCGCCCGTGCAGCTCCTTATCCAGGTCAGACGGACAGGCGGTGCACCGGCCCAGCTTGCGCTCCGCGCCGGCGAGCAGCGTCGTACCGCAGACCCGGCAGGAGACGATCTGGGTACGCCGACGCTCGGTCCGCCGCGCCCCACTCGCGCCGGCCCGCCTAGTGGTACCGGAGGAGTCCAGCCGGGGCAGGAAGCGACAGGGCCGCCGGGGACGTCCACCCGGTGAACGGGCTGAGGCGTACGACAGCCAAAGCCACTCCCGAGCCCGGGTGACGCCCACGTAGAGCAGCCGGCGCTCCTCTTCCACCTGCTCCGGTGTCTTCGCGTAGGTGGTGGGCAGGGTGCCCTCGGCGAGGCCGACCAGGAAGACGGCATCCCACTCCAGGCCCTTCGCCGAGTGCAGGGAGGCGAGGGTCACACCCTCGACCGTCGGCACGTGCTGGGCGGCAGCGCGCCGGGCCAACTCGTCGGTGAAGTCGGCCAAGGTGGCCGGCCGCTCGACCGCGGCAGCCGGCCCGATCGGCAGCACCGGGGCGCTGGCCGCGTACTCCTCGGCGAGTTGGACCAGGGCGGCGAGGGCCGCCCACCGTTCCCGGGCGGCGCCACCGGCTGGTGGCGTATCCGGTGCCCACCCCACCGCGGCCAACGCCTCGACCACGGCCGCCGGCAACGGGGTGTCGCCGGGAAGGGAACGGGTGGCGGCGCGCAGCGCGACCATCGCCTGCCGCACCTCGACGCGCTCGAAGAACCGCTCCGCACCCTGCACCTGGTACGGCACCTCGGCCTCGGTCAGCGCCTCCTCGTACGCCTCGGACTGCGCGTTGGTCCGAAACAGCACGGCGATCTCCCGGGCCGGTGTGCCAGCGTCCACCAGGGCACGGCAGCGGGCGGCGACGGCGGCGGCCTCGGCCGGCTCGTCGGTAAAGATCCTTAACTCGGGCTCGGGGCCCGCCGGGCGCTGGCCGACCAACTCCAGCCGAAGCCGCGCCTCCTCGCCCCGGGCCGGCGCGATGACCGAGTTGGCCAGCCCGACCACCTGGGGCGTGGAGCGGTAGTCACGCACCAGGCGGACCACGGTTGCGCCCCGGTACCGACGGGGGAAGTCGACCAGGTAGGACGAGGTCGCGCCAGTGAACGAGTAGATTGTCTGGCTCGCGTCACCCACCACCGTCAGGTCGTCACCACCACCGAGCCACGCCTCCAGTAGCCGCTGCTGGAGCGGGTTAACGTCCTGGTACTCGTCAACGACGAAGTGCCGGTACTGGGCACGCACCTGGTCGGCCACGTCCGGGTGCTCTTCGATTCCCCAGATCGCGGCACGCAGCATGTCCTCGAAGTCGATCACCCCGCCGGCGCGTTTGGCCTTCTCGTACGCGGCGAAGACATCGGCTACCTTCGCCGGCTCGTACGGGGTGTCCCGCAGCGCCCGGGCGGCCGCGACCACGTACTCCCCTGGCTCGACCAGGGACGACTTCGCCCACTCAATCTCGCCCGCGAGGTCCCGGACGCCGGCTCGGTCGGAACGGATCCCGACCTTCGCCGCGGCGAGGGTGACCAGCCGGAACTTACTGTCCAGCAGTTCGGGCATCGCCCGGCCGGCGAGCAACCGGGGCGCGAAGTAACGCACCTGACGCAGCGCCGCGGCGTGGAAGGTGCGCGCCTGCACCCCCGGCACCCCGAGCGTGGTGAGTCGGCTGCGCAGCTCGGCGGCGGCCCGCGCGGTGAAGGTGACCGCGAGCAGGTGCCGGGGCAGGATCTCCCCGGTCAACGTCCGGTGCGCGATCCGGGAGGTGACCGCCCGGGTCTTCCCGGTGCCGGCGCCGGCCAGGACGCAGACCGGGCCAGCCGGCGCGGTTACCGCCGTCCGCTGCTCTGGGTCGAGGCCGGCGAGCACCCGGTCGGACGTTGAGTGGGACACCACAGCGAGGAATTGTTCCAGCCGCTCCCAACGTTGGTGCAGTTAGCCTGGCTCGAATCACGATCCAGCCCCCTTGGAGGTCTGACGATGTTGACGATGTACTCCACGCCTTGGTGCGGCTACTGCCACCGGCTGAAGTCACAGCTGGACCGGGAGGGCATCGGGTACGAGGTGGTCGACATCGAGCAGGAGCCGGAGGCCGCCGCGTTCGTGATGAGCGTCAACGGCGGCAACCAGACCGTGCCGACGCTGCGCTTCGCGGACGGCAGCGCGCTGACCAACCCCACCATCCGGCAGGTCAAGGAGCACCTGTCGGGGATCTCCGCCTGATCGGTACGGGTGCCGGCTGGGCCGGATGGCTCAACCGGCGCCCACCCCAGAGGTAGCCGCTGGCAAGTAGGGTGATCAGGCCCACCACCACGAAGAGCAGGCGGTAGTCGAAGACGCCGACGAGCAGTGCGCCGCCCCCGATCGAGACGGCCCGCGGGCCGCTGACCACCGCATCGGCACCGGCCGCGACCCGGCCGATCAGCGGTGCCGGCGTACGCCGCTGAATCAGCGTGTGCAGGCCGACCATGGTGAGCGGCAGGGAGACCCCAGCCAGCAGGACAGCGGCGCAGCCCAGCCAGAGGTTGGGGTAGGAGAGCGTCAGCGCGGCTGACCCGAACAGCGCCACCCCCACGGCGAGCGCGCCGACCTCTCCCATCCGCCGGATCACGCCGGGCGAGATCAGTCCACCAGCGAGGCCACCGACCCCCTGCACGGTCACGAGCACCCCTACGAACGCCGCATCGCGGCGAAGCCCGTGGTCAACGTAGGCAAAGATCAACGACTCGCTGAAGCCCATCACCAGTGAACCGAGACCGTAGCCGAGCAGTGCCCGGCGCAGCGCCGGCTCGCCGGCCAGGTACCGCAGGCCAGCACCGAGCTCGGCCGACCAGCGCGACGTGCAACGCGACGTGCAACGCGGTCGCCTCGCCCAAGTGCAGGGTTGGGTGCAGCCCGGGCGGCAGCACCGTCCTGACCGCGACCGGGGCGGTTCGCTCACCCGGAGCAGGCCCACCAGCACCGCCGCGGCCATGAAGCCGACTATCGCCACGCCCGCCAACAGTCCACCGCCGACAGCGGTGTAGAGGGCAGCCCCCGCGAGCGGGCCGACCAACCGCAACCCCTGCCGCACCGTCTGTAGCACGCCGTTCGCGTCGGCCAGCAACTCCACCGGCACCAGGTGCCGCAGGAGGCCGCTGAGCACCGCGCTGAGGGTGATGTACGAGAGTCCGTAGAAGATCGCGACCAGGTAGATGAGCCAGAGGTCGGTACGGTCCCCGACGGCGAACAACGGGGTGAGTAGGACGGCCGTGACCAGGTTGGCGGCCACGAACAGGGGCCGGCGCGGATACCGGTCGACGACCCAGCCGACCAACGGGGCCAGCGTCATTGGGGCGATGATCGCGAAGATGGTGGCCCCGGCCAGTCCACTCGACCCGGTCAGTTCCTTGACCCAGATAGCGAGCGCGAGCAGCAGGATCGACTCGGCGGTCATGCTGGCCACCAGTCCACCGAAGAGCAGCCGGAAGTCCGGGCGGCGCAGGACGGTACGCATCTACCCTCCGTCGGAAGTGGTACACGGTGTGCCGCCTTTGGTCGAGACACGCCCCCGCCAGAACCTCCGGCACCGGCCGCGTCGTTCCATACTGAGGGTTAGGGGCGAATTCAGAGAGTTACCGTCGCATCTACGACGGTCTACGGAAAAGAGGACACGTGCCTCCAGTCGCACCCAGTCCTATCCTGCGGCGTCGCAGGTTGGGCAATGAACTGCGTCGACTGCGCGAGACCACCAGCCTCACCGGGGACCAGGTGGTCGAGCGGGTCGGTTGGGCCTCCGCTTCCAAACTGTCTCGCCTGGAGAATGGCCGCAGCCGGCCGGACCCGCAGGATGTCCGGGCACTGCTCGATCTCTACCGGGTGGACGTGACGCTACGGGAGGAGTTGCTGACCATCACCGGTGAGGCCGGCGACATCCGTGGCTGGCTTCGGAACTACCCGGTCATGACTCCGCAACAGCGCGGCTTCGCCGAGTTGGAGGCGGGCTGTGTGGAGATCTCGGAGTATCACCCACTGCTCGTACCGGGGCTACTCCAGACGCCCGGTTACGCCCGCATCCGAATCGCCTCCGCCCGGGATGTCGACGCAGCGGCAGGTGAGCCGGATGGCACCGAGGACATCGAGACCGAGGTGGGCGCCCGGCTGGCCCGACAGTCGCTGCTTACCCGGGGACCGGACGCACCCCGATATACGGCCGTGGTCGAGGAGACGGCACTCGGGGGGCGGGCCGGGCCGGCCGACGTACTGCGGGAGCAGCTTACGCAGCTCTACGAGTTGGCCATGCTGCCCAACGTCACGCTGCATGTGCTGCCTCGGGATACCCAGGCGAGCGGTTGGTACCTGCCACCGACGGCCTTCTCCCTCTACCGATTCACCGACCTGCAGGATCCCGAGACCTTGGCGATCGAAAGCGGGTTCTTGAACACCATGTCAACCGAGGCAAAAATCCTAAATCGCTATAAAGTGGTCTTTGAGTGGTTATGCACGGCAGCACTCCCCGCATCGGACACTCTCTCCTGGCTGAATACAGCCAGGGAACAGCCATTCGATGCAGCACCCTCGTCGGCAGCGGCGTTCGGGGCGGCAACACCGCCGGCCCAGCGTCGCCGGCGCCCCGGGCGATTGACGGAACGCTGACCCACCGGCACTCAACGTCGGTCCGTGCGGGCACTACTCGTCCATCGGCCGGTTCACACAGGAGTGCAACCATGAACGAGATCCATGACACGCCGACCGCCGTCCCCGACCTGGCGCGGATGACGTGGCGAAAGAGCAGCCGCAGCCAGACCTCAAACTGCGTCGAGGTAGCACCGATGCCAGCCATGGTGGCGCTGCGGGACAGCAAGGATCGGAGCGGTCCGGTGCTGTTGTTCGACCGAGGCGAGTGGCGGAGCTTCCTGGCCGCGACCAAGGACGGCCGGCTCGACCGAATCTGACCCGAAACTCCGTCGGGGCCGCCGGTGAGTACGTCCACCGGCGGCCCCGCATCGTCTACGAACGCCGGGCGGCGCCTCAGTTCGGGCACCCCGGTCCGGACGCCCTCGACCGATCGGCCACTCTGCCGGCCGATCGCGGCATTTCGGTTGCCAGGCCCGCTACGCGGCGTAGCATGACCCGCAGTGACGTGGAACTTCCACTCCGTTCCCGATCGTCGCGGCACACATCCGGAGACCGACATGCGGTTCCTGATCGTTCGCACCGATGTCCGCGCGGCGGCTGACGTGGACCTCACCGCCGCCTGGGCCGACGGGGGCCGGCTACGCGACGAGACCGTCGCGCCCGAGCCACGCCGGCAGGTCGTCCACGCCGACGACCGCGAAGCCGCACTCGTGCTCGCCCGTGCCCTCGCCGCGGTCGGCGCGGTCCGGGCCGGCCGACAACGGGTCAAGGTGCTTCCGCTCGACGAACCCCCGTCCGCCTGGCCAAGCTGGCCGGACGACCGGGGCAGCTGAGCGGCTACCCGTCCGTCGAACCGGCCCGGCTCTCCCGCCGCGCTCCTCGCCCCAGCCGGTCTCGACGGCACGGTCCCCGGCCCGTGACCGTCGCGGCAACGGCGGTCGCGGGCCGGGACCACGTTCGGGGTTGGCCACCGCCGGCTAGCGGCGCCTACCCCGCTCTCAACAGTGGCCGTCGAGCCAGTAGCGCAGCAGGAAGGACGCGATCGAAGACGACGGCGGCAGGACCAGCCGATCGCCCTGAACGTCAACGCGCTGCCCAGCCAGCGCCGCGTCGACCTCGGCCCGGGTGAACCAGCGGGCCGCCGCTATCTCCGCTGGGTCGACCCGCATTGGACGCCGTGGGTCGCCCACCGCCTGGAAACCCAACATCAACGAACCAGGGAACGGCCAGGCCTGGCTACCCACGTACGTGATGTCCGTGACCGGGACGTCAACCTCCTCGCGTACCTCACGCAGTACCGCCGCCTCGGCCGACTCCCCGGGCTCCACGTAGCCCGCGAGGCAGGAAAAGCGCAGCTCACCCGGCACCCGCGGCCAGGCGGCATTGTTACCCAACAGGCAGCGCCCATCCCAACCGGACCCCCCGTCGTGCACCAGGACGATCATCGCCGGATCGGTTCGCGGCCACATCCGCTCCCCCGCCGGGGCGACCCGGGACCAGCCGGCCTCATCCATCGTGGTGGCCTGCCCGGTCCGCGGGGAGTACTGGTGCCCACGGTGCCAGTTGAGCAGCGCCAGACCGGTGGTGAGCAGGCCCGCGTCCCGGTCGGTCAGCAGGTGGCCGACCTCCAGCAGGTGCGCCGCGCGGGTGCCGGGGAGCACCGGCAGGGGCGCGTCCACCGTGAACACTGCTCCGCCGTCCGGCTCGACGCCAAGGAACACTGCCCGCAGGGCCGCCTCCTCCGGCACATCCTCCGGGCCGACCAGCACCAACACCGGCGACTCCGGTTCGGCTGACACCAACGCCCGCCCCCCGTCGCCGCTGTCCAGCACGAGTACCCGACACCGTCCCCAGGCCTGACCCAACCAGTCGGGATCGGTACGCCGGTGCGCGGCCCGGTCCAGGGTGGGGCAGGCCAACGAAGGGGTCGGTCCACCGGCCGTCACGGAACCGCCGGTTCGGTCACAACCTCAGCCAACGTCCCCAACTGCCCGGCGACCCGCTGCGCATCCCCCAGCACGACCGTGACCGCCCGGGCCGGGGCAAGGTATCGGGCCGCCGCGTCGGCGACATCAGCCACCGTCGCCTTCGCCAGCCGAGCCGCGTGCTCGGCCAAGAAGTCCAGACGCAGGCCGCTACCCGCGTACGCGCTGGTCAGCGCCGCCAGCCCGGCCTGGGTGGAGATGCCGAGTTGGAGCGTACCGAGAGCGTACTGGCGGGCCTGCTCCAACTCCTCCGCGCCCGGTGCGACGCAGGCCAGCCGACCCAACTCGTACTGGGTCTCCAGCAGTGCCGCCCCGGTTACGTCGGTGGCCACCTCGGCGGCGGCGAGCAGGACCGACCCGGCGACCGAGTGCTCGACCAACGAGTGCGGCCCGTACGTGTAGCCCTTATCCTCGCGAATGTTCTCCACCCAACGGGATGAGAAGTAACCACCGAAGATTAGGTTCGCGAGTTGCAGGGCGGCGTGGTCGGGGTCGGTACGCGGCACCGCCGGCAACGCCATCCGCAGCGACGACTGCACCGATCCGGGGCGATCAACAAGGAGCAGCGGCCCCGGCTCCAACGGCGGCGTGGCGGGTAGCTCGATGACCTGCCCGGCACCATTCCATCCGCCGAGCGCCTGCTCGGCCGCGTCCAACGCCCGTTCCGGCTGGACGTCCCCGACCAACACCAGGACCGCACCCGTCGGATGCACCCGCTCGTCATGCAGCTTCCGCAGCACGTTCGGACGCACCGCGCGGACCTGGTCCGGGCTCGGCGTCTGCACCGCGTACGGGTGCCGGCCGTAGATCCGTTTGAGTAGGGCGGTACGGGCCAGGTGCCCGGGCTGAGACTGGGCCAACTGGATCCGGTCGACCAGCCGGTCCCGCTCGGTGGCGACCTCGTCGGCCGGATAGGCCGCCGCCGTCAGCACATCGGCCAGGAGCTCCAACATCCGGTCGAGGCCGGTCACCAGGCCTGCGCCGGAGACCATCAACCGGTCTGGGTCAACTCCGGCCGAGAGCCCACCGCCGACCTTCTGCAACTCCGCGGCGACCTGTACCCCGGTCAACGTCGTCGTACCGGAGAGCAGGGTCTGTGCGAGCATCGCGGCCCGGGCCGGGTGCACCCGCCCGAACGGCATTCCGAGCCGCACCTCGACCAGGGGCACCGCCGGCCGGCGGACCGCGATCACGGTGAGACCGTTGCCGAGCGTACGCTCGGCCTGCTTGGGCAGCTTCAGCTTCCGGGTTGGACCGAGCGGCGGTAGAGCGCGCGGCGCGGTCGTCATCGCGCCGCTCACTGGTCCGCCCCCGCGAGCACCTCGACGGTGGCCCGGCGCTGTGGGCGCAGCGTGGCGGCGGCGGCGCGGACCGACTCCTCGGTGACCTCGCCGACCAGGCGGGGCAACTCGTTGAGCAAGCCAGGCTCGCCGCGTTGCTGCTCTAGGACGGCCATCCGCAGGGCCCGGCCGAGCACCGCGTCCGTGTCGCGCAACAGGTGCGTGGCCATCCGAGCCTGGGTACGGGCCAACTCACCGTCGGCCAGCCCGTCGGTGGCCAGTCGGTCCAGTTCCTCATCCACCGTCTGCAGCACCTTGTCTACGTCACCGTCGGGTGGCAGATGCGCCTGGAGCAGGAGGGCCGTCGGATCGCGGACATCGAACGGGTCCCCCATGAAGCCCAGGTAGCCACCGATGCTGGTGACCGACCTGTCCCGCTGGACCAGCCGTTCGACCAACCGGGCGGCGTCCCCGTCGGTAAGCACCTCGGCGAGCACCGCGTACGGGAGGTAGCCGGCGAAGTCGCCGATCGGGTCCGGCACCCGCCACGCCGAGGCGACCGCCGGCAGTGGGGCCAGCCGATCGGTGTACGACACCCGCCGCTCGGCGGCCAGGTCCGGCTCGACGAAGCTCGGCCGGGGCGGTGCCGGCCGGGCCGGCACCTCGCCGAAGTGCCGCTCGACCAGCTCGACCGCCTCGGCTACGTCGATGTCGCCGCTGACCGCCAGTACCGCGTTACCGCTGGCGTAGTAGTGCTGGAAGAAGTCGGCGGCGTCGGCCACCGTCGCCGACTCGAGGTCGGCGAAGGACCCGTAGCCGTCGTGCGCGTTAGGGAAGGTGTCGAAGAGCACCGGTGGCAGGGTGAGCCAGGGAAACCCGCCGTACGGCCGGTTGAGCACGTTGACCCGAATCTCCTCCTTGACCACGTCAACCTGGTTGCGCAGGTTCTCCTCGGTCAACCGGGGGCCGCGCATCCGGTCCGCCTCAAGGAAGAGGGCCCGTTCGAGGGCGTTGCCCGGCAACGTCTCGTAGTAGTCGGTGTAGTCCAGGTGGGTGGAGCCGTTGAAGGTGCCACCCGCCCCCTGTACGTGCCGGAAGTGGGCCAACTTCTCCAGGTTCTCTGAACCCTGGAACATCAGGTGTTCGAAGAGGTGCGCGAAGCCGGTACGTCCCTCGGGCTCGGAGCGGATGCCGACGTCATAGACGACTGCCACCCCGATCACCGGGGCGCTGCGGTCCGGGGTGAGCACCACCCGCAGGCCGTTGTCGAGTGTGAGTCGCTCGACGGGATAACTCGTCGCTGGAATCGTCGCTCTGTTGGTCGACACGCGTTCGACCCTAACCCGTCCGCGTCGACACGCCGATGGCCTCCCACCGGACTCAGCCCTCGGTCGCCGTCGGTTCCGGGCTGCGTAGCTCAACCGGGGCCGCCGGCGCGGCCTTGTCCGGCCCGGGGTGCCATGGGCTGAAGACAACGATCAGGGCGAGCAGCACCCCGACCACGGCGACCGCCGTTACCAACAGCAGTTCCCGTACCGCGTTCAGGCTGCCTTGCCCTGTCATTCATTCCCCTCCCACACCGAGCGGACGGCCGGTGTCATCCCCCTCGAACCAGCCTCACCGGCCCCACCGCCGGCTACAGTCACCATTCGGACCCATCCAGCGCTAATTGTGGACTCAGCCAACGGTGGTTCCCTCAGCCCCACGTATCGGTACCGAGTCAATCAACGCGGTGAGACCCGCCGTGTCCAGCAGGTCCACCGGCCGCACTGTCACCCCACCCCGGACGTAGTGAAACGCCGCGCCCACCTGCGCAACCGAAACTCCCGCCAGCTCCGCCCAGGCCAGTCGATAGACGGCGAGCTGCACCGCTGCCGCCGCGGCAGCCGCTCCGACGGGCTGCCGACCGGTCTTCCAGTCCACCACATCGAACCGGCCCCCGGGCCGGCCGAAGACCGCGTCCATCCGGCCCCGGACGACCACTCCGGCGATCACCGTCGCGAACGGCACCTCGACCTCGGCTGGCGTCCGATCCGCCCACTCACTGGCAAGGAAACGCTCCTGGAGTTCGGCAAGCGCCTCGTCCGGTGCGGCGTCCGCGTCCGCCGCACCGGGCAACTCGTCCACGTCGAGCAGTCGGCCAGCCCCGAACCGCTGCTCCAACCAGGTATGGAAGGCGGTACCCCGACGAGCGTACGGGTTCGGCTCGGTGGGCAGGGGTCGGCGCAGTGACCGGGCCAGGGCCGCCGGGTCCCGGCGCAGCGCCACCAGTTGGGTGACCGAGAGCGCAGCGGGCAGCGCGACCTCAATCGCGCCAGCCTGCCGGGTCAGCTCGGCCCGCTCGGCCAGCAGCAGATCGGCCTCCCGGCGCCAACGCGCCACCTCCGGGTCGGCACCACCCGGGTCCCCCACAACCGGATCGCCCACACCCGGCCCCGTGGGTTCGGCCGCAGCCACGCCGCCGGGTGTCGGCCGGGTCGGCACCCCATCCGTCAAATAGCGCCGGACCAACGTGGCTGCCTCGGTGAGCACTGGTCGACGGGCACCCAACGGGTCAGCCGGCCACTCCGCCTGAAGCACCACCTCGGTCGTGGGATTCACCGCGTCTGGGGCGGGCTCGGCGGCCCACTCGTCCACCACCTGCCCAGCACCCCCGTCCCGGCAGGCCTGATGCACGTCACGCAGGAGCGCGGAGGGGCCGCGCGGGCGTTTGGTGCCCTCCCCCCACCAATGCCCGGAGCAGAGCAGCAGCCGGCGGGGGCGGGTAACCGCAACGTACGCCAACCGCCGCTCCTCCCGCTCGTCGTGCGCCCGCCACGCAGCGGTGAAGTCCGCCAGGGCCTGCGCCACCCCGCGCTGCTCCTCCGCCGCTGCCAGCGCCAACGCCGGCAACCCGTCGGCATCACCGCGCAGCGGGAACGGCAGTACCCCCAGCCCGCCCAGCCAGTGATCGGAGTTACGTACCGGGCCCGGCCATACCCCGCGGCTGAGCCCCGCCACCGCCACGATGTCCCACTCCAGGCCCTTGGCCGCGTGCGCGGTGAGAACCTGTACCGCCCCCTCGACCACCTCCACCTCACCGGGGGCGAGCCCGCGCTCCTCGTCCTCCGCCGCTGCCAGGTAGGCCAGGAAGGCCGAGAGCGTAGCGCCCGGCGTCTCCCCACTGAACCGGGCCGCGACATCACCGAGCGCATCCAGGTGTCCCCGGGCCAGTCCAGCATCGCCGGCCCCATCCCGGCCGGCGCGCACCGCCACCTCCACGTCCAGGCCGATCGTCCGCTCGACGTCCGCGATCAGGTCTGGCAGCGACTGGTCCAGCCGGTAACGCAGCAGGCCCAGCTCCTGGGCGGCGGCGCGGAGCCGGGCATAGCCCTCCGCCGAGTACGCCGGCGCCGGCCCCAGATCGGCCAGGGCCTCCACCAGCGTCGCCTCGTCCAGCACATCCGGGACGATCTCGGGCTCGTCATCCGCCGCGAGCTGCCGGCGCGCAGCGGCGATGGCCCGAGCCCGACGGTGCAGGGCCACCAGATCCCGCGGCCCGATCCGCCACCGGGCACCGGTTAGCAATCGAAGCAGCGCTGCCCCATCCGTCGGGTCGGCCAGCACCCGCAAGGTGCAGACGACGTCCCGCACCTCCGGCGTGTCCAGCAGGCCGCCCAGCCCCACCACATCAACCGGCAGGCCCCGGGCCCGCAGCGCCGACTCGATCGCCGGGATCTGGCTACGCAGCCGGACCAGCACCGCGGTGGTGGGGCGCGCCACGACCGGGAGGTGCTCGGGCAACGCGCCGGGCATCCCCGCCGCCCCCTGCCAGGCGCGCAGCAGGCTGTCGGCGATCCAGTTCGCCTCATCCGCGTAGGTATTCAATAATGCACAGTGGACAGTCCCGGCGGCGACCCCACGGGGAGTGCGGTGCGGGATCGGTTCCTTGACGCTGAGTGCGGCACGCAGCTCCGGCACCCGGGCACCGGCGGCGCGGAGCGGGACGGCGAGGGCGTTCGCCACCCCCAGGATCTCCGGTCGGTTGCGCCAGCTGGTGGTCAGGGTGCGGACCTGAGCCGGAGCGCCATCAGCCTGGGCGAACTCAGTGCGGAACCGGTCGAGAGTGCCCGCACTCGCCCCACGCCAGCCGTAGATCGACTGACAGGGGTCACCGACCGCGGTCACCGGGTGCCCGCCACCAAAGAGCGCGTTCAGCAGCACTACCTGGGCGTGGCTGGTGTCCTGATACTCGTCGAGCAGCACCACCCGGTAGCGATCCCGCTCGACCTCACCGACCACCGGATGGTCCCGGGCGACCCGGGCCGCCCGGGCCAACTGGTCGGCGAAGTCCATCGCCTCGAAATCCTCCTTGCGCCGGGCGTACGCCCGGACCAGCGGCAGCAGCTTCAACCGGACCTGTGCGAGGGTGAGCGCCCGACGCACGTCGGCGTAGACACGGCCGGGGCGGGACTGCACGTCGGCGAAGAACCGCCCGGTCCAGGCCGCCAGCTGGTCCGGTTCGACCAGGTGCTCGTCCAACTCACCGGCGAGGGCCAGCACCGCGTCGGTGATCGTGCTCGGCATCCGGTCCACCTCGGACATGTCGCCGTCGTAGGTACGCACGATCAGGTCAACAAGCTGCCAGCGGGACGCCTCGGTGAGCAGCCGGGTAGCGGGCTCGTACCCAGCGCGCAGCCCGTGCTCGGTCACCACCCGCCCGGCGTACGAGTGGTAAGTGGCGACCGTCGGCTCACCGGAGAACGGATCGTCGAGCGGGTTTCGCCCACTGCGCCCGAGCCGGCGAACAAGCTGACCGAGCCGAGTCCGAACGCGGTGCGCCAGCTCCCCGGCGGCCTTGCGGGTGAACGTCAGACCGAGCACCTGCTCCGGTCGGACGTACGAATTGGCCACCAGCCAGACCACTCGGGCGGCCATCGTCTCGGTCTTGCCGGAACCGGCGCCCGCGACGACGAGCAGCGGCTCCACCGGGGCGGCGATGATCGCCGCCTGTTCCCGGGTGGGCGCCGGCAGCCTCAGCAGCTTCGCCAACTCGACCGGGGTGTACCGGGGCCCGGCATCGGCCCGTCGGGGAGTCGGGGTCGCCGCGCTGAACAAGGTCGGCTGGGTCACGGGCCCTCCGGGGGGCGAGTACTGGGCGGTTCGACGACCTGACGCCCCTGCCCGGACACCGGGCAGCTGGTGCGCACCGGGCAGACCCGACACTTCGAGTTGGCGACCGCGGCGAAGGTGGCAGCGGCCATCGTCTCGGCGGTACGCCGGACCAAGGCGGTCGCCCAGCCGGCTGCCGGCCCCTCGCCGGCCGGCGGTTGGGCCTGTTCCCGGGCTTCCTTGGCGCCGGTGCCGAGCTGCACCAGGGATGCTCCCCCAGACTCGGTCCCGAATTCAGCGAACGCGCCCGCCTCGACCGCCGCCTGGTACGCGCCCAGCTGTGGATGCTCAGTGAGGTCCGCTGCGGTCACCGCGGTCGACTTGCCGGTCTTGAGATCAACCACCACGAGCCGTCCGTCCGGATCAACCTCCAGCCGGTCCACCCGGCCGACCAAATCGACCGGGTGGCGTGGATCGTCCAGTCGGACGGCGAACTCGTGCTCGATGGCGAGCAGCCGGCGCGGGTTGGTGGCCAGCCAGCGCAGCAGCTTATCCACCATCGCCTCGGCACGGGCCTGCTCCGGGCCGACCATCCAGCGGGCCGCCAACTCGATCGCGTCGAATCGGGCCGCCACGTAGTCGAGCAACGCCCGCCGGTCCGAGCTGGCGTTCTCGGCCAGCATCGCGGCGGCGTGCACCAGGTTTCCCACCCCCTGCGCCGCGCTGGCCGGCGCGCCACCACCATGGCGTTCGAGCAGCCAGCGCAGGCTGCACCGCAGGGCGCTCTCCATCCCGGACGGGGTGACCCGCACCGGCTCACCATCGGCGACCAGCGGCCGTTCGTCGGAGAGTGGACGCAGCCCCCACCAGTCATCCGGGTGCGCCCCGGCGACCCCCTCGGCGGCGAGCCGGGCCAGCTCGGCCGCGGCCGCCCGCCGCCGGAGCAGCGGCGCGCTCGGGTCGGTCACCGCGGTACGCAACTCCGCCACCAGCGACGCCAAGGTGAGCGCCCGGGGCGGCCGGCTCAGCGGCAACGTGGCCGCCCCGGCGTCGTCCGCTCCCGCGCCCTCGGCCGGTCCCACGCCGCTATCCGATCCCGCACCCTCGGCCGGTCCCACGCCCTCGGCCAGTCCCGCACCCTCGGCCAGTCCCGCACCTCCATCCGGTCCCGCACCTCCATCCGGTCCCGCACCCTCGCCGGGCCCCGCGCCCTCGGCCGGTCGGGGGTGGGCCACGCCGAGTTCATGCAGGAACCGGCTCGGCTGCTCGTCGTGGTCGTCGCCGCCCACGGCGGCGCTGGCGACGGCGCTGACCAGCAACCGACGCCGCGCCCGAGTCACCGCGACGTGGAAGAGCCGCCGCTCCTCGTCTAGCAGGGCCGAGGTCTGGCCAACGACGGAAGCCCGCTGCCCCGCACCGACCGAGCGGCCGGCAAGCACGTCCACGAGGCGCTCCGACCCGAGCAGACTGCCGCGCAGCCGCAGGTCGGGCCAGACGCCCTCCTGCACTCCGGCGATGGCGACCAGATCCCACTCCAGCCCCTTCGCGGCGTGTGCGGTGAGCAGCCGGACCGCGTCGCCCCGGTCCGCGGTCGGGGCGAGGGTGTCGGCGGGTAGGTCCTGCCCGAGCACATGGTCCAGGAAGACCTCAACCCGCGCCCCCGGCAGCCGGTCGGTGAACCGGGCGGCAGCGTCGAAGAGCACCAGCACCGCGTCCAGGTCCCGGTCGGCCGCCTCGGCGCGGCGACGCCGGGCAACCTCACCCTCCCCGGCCGCCGCCGGCGTGCGGCCCAACGCCGCGGACCAGAGCTCGGCGAGGCCACTGGCCCGCCACACCGCCCAGAGCACCTCCTCAGCGGTCGCACCGGGCCGGGCGGCCGTCTCCCGGGTGACCGCCAGCAGACCGGCCACCGTCTGCGCCGGCTCCGCCCACCGCCGGTCGATGCCGGCCAACTCGGCCGGGTCCCGCAGCGCCTCGACGATCAGTTCACCGGAGGGCCGCCGGTCGCCGGCGGCCAAAGCCATGACCCGCAGCCCCTGCCGCAGCCGCCGTTCCGCCAGCGGATCCGCCCCGCCCAACGGCGAGTGCAGCAGAGCGACGGCCGCCTCCTCGTCGAGCCGGTCCGGGGCGAGCGCACAGCGCAACAGCAGCAACAGCGGGGCGACCGCCGGTTGCAGGTGCAGCGGTAGGTCCTCGCCGTGCACGACGGTGGGCACCCCGGCGGCGTGCAGGGCGCGCCGCAGCGAGGGCAGTGCTTGCCCGGTGGAGCGCACCAACACGGCCATCTCTGACCAGGGCACCCCGTCGAGCAGGTGCGCCGCCCGCAGCGCATGCGCCAGCCAGGCCGCTTCGCTGGCGGCGGAGCGGAACGTATGGACCTCCGCCGTGCCCGCCGTCGCTGCGGGTAGTGCCCGGGTCCGCCGGTGCCGGGCCGGGCCGCGCAGCCGGCGGGCCAGCCGTGCCTGCGCCGCCAGCAGCCGGGGACCGGCCCGGTACGACGTGGTGAAGACGACCTGCGCGGCCGGCGCCCCGGAGGCGGTTCGGAATCGGTGCGGGAAGGTCACCACACCGCCCGGGTCGGCACCGCGGAAGGCGTACGTGGACGAGTCGGGGTCGGCGAGGACGACCAGCGCCTTGCCGCCCCCCGCCACGGTCGCCAGCAGCTCCTGCTGGGCGGGGTCGGTATCGGCGTACTCGTCCACATAGACATGCACCAGCCGGCGCCGCTCCGCGGCCAGCAGCGCCGGATCGTCGAGCAGCATTCCCGTGGCGGCGCGGACCAGCTCGGCCGGGTCGTAGGCGATCGAACCGCGGTTGCCGACATCGCGCAGCGCGAGCACGGCGACGTACTCCCGGAGGAACCGGGCGGCGGCCGGCCAGTCGGCCCGGCCGAGCCGCTCACCCAGCCGGGCCAGTTCCACCGGACCGACGCCCCGCTCGGCGGCACGCATCAGCAGGTCCCGCAGCTGGGTGGCGAAGGCGCGGGTACGCAAGGCCGGGCGCAGGTCCTCCGGCCAGCCCACCGGATCGGCCTCCGGTTCCTCGCCCACCAGGTCCAGCAGTTCCCGAATGATCAGATCCTGCTCTGGGCCGGTGAGCAGCCGAGGCGAGGGTTCGCCGCGTTCCGCGGCGGCCCGGCGCAGCAGCCCGAACGCGTACGCCGGGAAGGTGCGCACCAATGGTTCCCGCAGCACCCGGTGGCCGGCGCCGGCGATCCGGGCCTCGATGCGCTGGCGCAGGCCGGTGGCTTGTCGACGACTGAAGGTGAGCACCAGGATGCGCTCGGGATCCACCCCCTCGGCTACCCGCGCGGCGACCGCCTCGACCAGAGTGGCGGTCTTGCCGGTGCCCGGCCCACCGAGCACCAGCATCGGCCCGATGGTGTGTCCGATCACCTCCGCCTGCTGGGGGTCGTCGATCCGCCCGCCCAACCGGCCATGCTCCCCCAGCAGGGTGTGCTCGCCCGCCAGAGTGGGTTCCCCCGCCGGCCCGCCGGACCGGCGCACCAGCCGGTATGCCTGCATCCCCCCATCCCACCAGACCCGGCTGACAGATCCACACCCGCCCACGCCCACCGGGCGCCCGGACCTGCCGCGCAACCCCGGCGAAGCGTCACGCCACGCTTCCGCAGAACCGACCACGGCGCAGAGCCGTGCGGTGGCGCAGAGCCGTGCGGTGGCGCTCAGCTCAGCCGGGATTCCAGGAGATCGAGGGCCGCGGGGACGGTCGCCACGACGGGAAGCAGCTCCAGCCCCGCCGGCTTCAGGAAGGTCTGCCCGGCCAGGCCATCCAGCCAGTCGAGCAGCGGGCGGTAGAAGCCGTCGGCGTCCACCAGCGTCATCGGCTTGCGGTGCAGCGTCAACGTGGCGGTCGTCCAGACCTCGAAGAGCTCATCCAGCGTGCCGAGGCCACCGGGCAGGGTGAGGAAGGCATCTGATTTGTCGATCATGATGGTCTTACGGTCCGCCATCGACTCGGTGACCAACAGCTCGTCGGAGGCGAGGTCGGCGACCTCCAGATCGACCAGGGACTGCGGGATTATGCCCAGCGTCCGTCCACCGGCGGTCCGCGCACCGGCCGCCACCGCCCCCATCATCCCGACCCGGCCACCACCGCTGACGAGCGTGTGACCACGGCGGGCCAGCTCCGCGCCGGTCTCGGCTGCCAGGTCCAGAAAACGCTGGTCAAGCGTGCGGGAAGAGGCGCAGAAGACACAGATGGCCGCCACGGTCAGCCCCGATCCCTCTCGTCGGCGGCGGCCTGCTGCTCGGCCGCGGTGACCGCGACGGACTCCTCGCGGATCGCCTCCTGCTCGGCAGAGAGCACCGCCTCCGCCTCGACGATGTGCCGCACGGCCGCGTTCACGTCGTCGGTGAGGCAGATCAGGTCAAGATCGATCGCCCCGATCTTGCCCTCGGCCGCCATCGTGTCCCGCAGCCAGTCGAGCAATCCGCGCCAGTAGTCGGTGCCCATCAGCACCACCGGGAACCGGGTCACCTTGCCGGTCTGCACCAGGGTGAGGGCCTCGAACAGCTCATCCATCGTCCCGAAGCCACCCGGGAGCACCACGAACGCCTGGGCGTACTTGACGAACATGGTCTTACGCGCAAAGAAGTACCGAAACTCGATCGCCACGTCGACCCAGTCGTTGAGGCCCTGCTCGAAGGGGAGCTCGATGCCCAGGCCGACGGAGAGCCCGCCGGCCTCGTTGGCCCCCCGGTTGGCCGCCTGCATCACCCCCGGCCCCCCACCGGTGATGACCGCGTAGCCGGCCCGGGCCAGCGCCCCACCCAACTGCTCGGCCAGCCGGCACTCCGGGCTGTCCGGCAAGCTCCGTGCCGAACCGAAGACACTCACCGCTGGCTGTAAATCGGAGAGGGTGTCGAAGCCCTCGACGAACTCGGAGAGGATCCGCAGCGCCCGCCAGGCGTCCCGGGTCTTCCAGTCACTGCGTTGGTGGGAGTCGAGCAGCCGCTGATCGGCGGTGCTGCCGCCGATCACTGACCGACGTGGTACCCCAGCGCCCCGGCGCTGGTCCCGCTGGGCCGCACCGGCTGCCTCCCGCCCGTTGCTCTCGCTCATGCAGGCAACCGTAGTGGAGATATGCCGACGGGCGGGGGGAGCAGGGCCGTTCAGGCGACCGAGAGCCAGCGACGCAGCACGGCCGCACCGTCGCGGATCTTCCCAATCTCGACGTGTTCGTCCGGGTGGTGGGCGAGGTTGGGGTCCCCGGGGCCGAAGTTCAGCGCCGGGGTGCCCAGCGCCGCGAAGCGGGCGACATCCGTCCAGCCCAGCTTGCCGACCGGTGCGGTACCGACAGCGGCCAGGAACTCCTGCGCCGGCGCCGCCTCCAGCCCCGGCATCGCCCCAGCCGCCAAGTCGGTGATCGCCACCTCGAAGTCGGCGAACACCTCCCGCACATGCGCCTCGGCCTGCTCTGGACTACGGTCCGGCGCGAACCGGTAGTTGACCTCGACCGTGCAGCGGTCGGGCACCACGTTGCCAGCGACCCCGCCGTTGATGCGCACCGCGTTCATACCCTCGCGGTACTCGCAACCATCGACAGTCACCCGGCGGGCCTCGTACGCCTCAAGCCGGCGCAACACCTCCCCAGCGGCGTGGATCGCGTTAACGCCGTGCCAGGAGCGTGCCGAGTGCGCCCGGACACCGCTGGTGCCGACGGATGCCCGCAGGGTGCCCTGGCAGCCCGCCTCGACGATCCCGTGCGTCGGCTCCAGCAGCAGCGCGAAGTCGGCCGCGAGCCACTCCGGGTGCGCCTCGGAGACGAGGAAGAGACCGTTGTACGTCGACTCGATCTCCTCCGCCTCGTAGAAGAAGTACGTGACGTCGTACCGGGGCTCGGTCAGGGTCACCGCGAGGTGCAGCGCGTACGCGACCCCGCTCTTCATGTCCGAGGTGCCGCAGCCGTACATCAGGTCGCCGCGCAGGGTAGCCGGAAAGTTGTTGTTGATCGGGACCGTGTCGAGGTGACCGGCGAGCACCACCCGCTGGTCCCGGCCAAGGCTGGTACGGGCCATCACGGTGTTGCCGTACCGATAGGTGGTCAGGTGCGGCTCCTCGCGCAGCACATCCTCGACACAGTCGGCGATCGCCTTCTCGTTCCGGGAGACGGACTCGATGTCGACCAGAGCGCGGGTCAGGGCCACCGGATCAGCGAGGACCTCGGGGGTCAGGGGGTTCTTCATAATCCGCACGGTACCGTCACAGAGGTGACCACTACGCAGTCTGCCTGGGGCATCGGCCTGGCCACCGTAACCGCTGACGACCAGGTGCTCGAAACCTGGTACCCGACCGGCAAGCTAGGTCTCGGCGAGCTGCCGCTGGTCCCGGGCGAGGATGAGGCGGATGTCCTCGACCTGCCGCCGGGAGCGGTCGGCGACCGGGCGCTGCCGGGTCTTCGGACCGTCCAGCTGGTGACCGTACTCGGCTCGCTGGCCGACCCGATCAAGGACGCCGCGGACGCGTACCTCCGGCTGCACCTCCTCTCGCACCGGCTGGTGCGGCCCAACGAACTCAACCTCGACGGCATCTTCGGCAAGCTGGCCAACGTCGCCTGGACCTCGGCCGGGCCCTGCCCGCCGGAGCGGGTGGACGAGCTGCGGGTCATCGAGCGGTCCGCCGGCCGCCACCTGACCGTCTACGGGGTGGACAAGTTCCCCCGGATGACCGACTACGTGGTGCCCTCCGGGGTCCGGATCGCCGACGCGGACCGAGTCCGAATCGGCGCCCACCTCGCCTCCGGCACGACCGTGATGCATGAGGGCTTCGTGAACTTCAACGCCGGCACGCTCGGCGCCTCCATGGTCGAGGGGCGCATCGTGCAGGGCGTGGTGATCGGGGACGGCTCCGACATCGGTGGCGGCGCCTCGATCATGGGCACCCTCTCCGGGGGCGGCACCGAGAAGGTCCGCATCGGCGAGCGGAGCTTGATCGGCGCGAACGCGGGCGTGGGCATCTCGCTCGGCGATGACTGCGTGGTCGAGGCGGGCTGCTACATCACGGCCAGCTCCAAGCTCACGCTGCCGGACGGTCGGGTGGTGAAGGCCCGCGAGCTGTCCGGCGTCGACGGTCTGCTCTTCTGGCGCAACTCGGTCACCGGCGGGCTCGAGGCGAAGCCGCGTACCGGGCAGGGCATCGCGCTGAACGCCGCGCTGCACGCCAACGACTGACCGGCTGACCACCCCCGGCGAGCGGCCTGACCCGCACGGCGTGGGGCGGGCCCGCGGGAGATCCGCGGACCCGCCCCACGGCTCACCTCAGGCGGTACGCCTGCAGGATTCGCGTACTCACCGTGTTCCCCTCGGTGTCCCGGGCGCTGGCCCGCAGCGACACGTGGCCCGGTGCCTCGTCGGGGTGCCGGACCAGGGCGGTCCAGCCGTCGCCCGTACGCCGTACGGGTGCCGTGCGCCACGTCTTCCCGCCGTCGTACGAGGCGTCAACGGTCAGCTTCGCGACGGTCGCGGTGCCCGCACCGGTTTGGCGCCGCACCTCGACCGGGATCGGCAGCAGCCGACCGGCGCGGGCACTGTTGTCGGCGGCCAGCGGCGGGTTGAACCGGATCGACGACAGCGGTAGCCGGACCGGTTCCGGACCGGCCTCGTGTTCCGAACGGAAGGTCCAGGTGGACTCCACCTCGGTGCTGAGGTCGGTGAGGCTGCGAGTCGCCTCGACGGTCAGCCGGTAGTCCGCCTCGGCCGGCGGCACCGGGAACTCGCCCAAACGAGCCACCTCCGACTCGCCGACCAACTCCCCGTCGCGCCACAACCGCATCCGCTCGCTCTCTTCCAGAGAGTTGCCGCGGTGGCCGGCGGCGTCGCTGAAGAGCGGGACACCGGCGTGAATGGTGTCGCCAAACCGGCTCACGTGAAGGACGTCCGCCGGGTCGTCCACGGTCAGCACGGGGAAGGACGGCCCGTGCGGCGCCTGGTTCCAGGTTTCCCGGGTGACTTGGCCGGCCCGGTACGTTGTCGGCTCGGACGCCAGCCAGGCCGTCGGCTCCTGCCACGCCGCCTTCGGGTCCGGTGCGTCAAAATTGATCACGGCGCTCCAGCGCACCCCCCTGGTGTTGTAGTACTCGACCCGTTGGCCGGGCACCGTGGTGGGCAGCCTGACGAGTGCCCCGAGGATGGGGTGCTCCAGTGTGGCCACGACGTACCGCTCCGCGACCATCCCCTCGTAGCCACCGTGGAACCGGTGCTGCACGGTGGCGAGGTCGCCCTTGCGATAGTCCCGGACGAAGCCGGTGGGCGCCCGTCCCGGGATCGTCTCACTGAGCGCGTACAGGTAAGGGCTGTGTGCCGCCTCCAGATCGGCCCACTGACTACTGATGGTGGCGGCGAATATCTCGTCGGAGACGCTGCCGTTCCCGATCTGACCGACGGTGATGTCGTCGAAGTCGGCCGCCCGCAGGGAGAGGTTGACGGAGTCGCCGTCGGCGTTGTAGAAGGACGAGCTGATGCCGACCACGGCCGGCGTCGCGTCCCGCCGGGGGACGGTTACCCGGATCGGCTTCGCGGTCCGCGCGTCCACGGTGATGGCTCGGTCACGGTCGATCATCAGCTCCGGCGCGACCAGATCGGTGGCGCCGACGGGCTCCTCCCCGGCCGGCTCGAAGATCGTCGACTTCAGCCCGTACCGGCCCTTCGGAAGCCGCACCTCCACCGTCCCGTCGGCGTCGTAGGCAGGCCAATAGCTGAACGAATCCAGCCCGACCAGGCTGGTCCAGTACTCCGTCGCCGCCGCTCCGGCCCGATCCCGGTGGGTCAGGGTGAGGTCGTAGCTCTCCACCTCACGGTTCACCGCCAACGGGGTGACCGCCACGGTGTCGCCGGCGCGAGCCAGCACCCGACCCGTCCAGTAGCCGTCGACGTCGCCCAGCCGGGTGTCCACGGTGACGGTGGTCTCGGCCCGACCGCCGGCCGGGATGGTGATCCGATCCGTACCGAGCGTGAACATGCCGGCGGGTGCCGGTTGGCCGCCGGGGCCGGCCGCCTCGACCGTGAGATCGAGCGCGACCGGGCTGGATCCCGAGTTGCGCCAGGAGACGGTACGGGTAACCGGCTGGTCGTCGTCGTGTGGCCAGCGGACCCGGCCGAAGGAGACGCTGACCGGATCGCTGGTCACCGTCTGCTCGATCGCCCGGGTCAGGTCGACCCGCCCGGCTCCCTGCTGGTACGCGGTCTGCGCCGGATGCGGCCGGGCGGCCGCCATCAGCGTCGACTTGAGCTGCTCCGCCGTCCAGTCCGGATGCTGTTGGGCGAGCAGCGCCGCCGCACCGGCCACGTGCGGGGCGGCCATTGAGGTACCGGAGAGCCGGGTGTAGTGCTCCCCTACCGGTTCACCGATGAAACCCTGGGCCGAACGAGCGGCGACAATGTCGACCCCGGGGGCGGTGATGTCGGGCTTCAGCGCGTCGTCACCTGCTCGCGGCCCCCGGCTGCTGAAGTCGGCGAGTTCGTCCTCCCGGTCGACCGCGCCGACAGCCAGGGCGGCGTCCGTACTGGCTGGAGAGCCCACCGTACCGTCTCCGCCGGCGTTGCCGGCCGAGATCACGAAGAGCGCGCCGGTCTGCGCCGTCAGAGCTGCGACCGCCTCCTCCAGCGGGTCGATCTCTGGGCCGTCCGGCCCGCCCAGACTCATGTTGACCACGTCAGCTTGGTGGTCGACCGCGGCCCACTGCATGCCAGCCAGGATGGCCGACTCGGGACAGCCGACCTCCTGGCAAACCTTGGCGTCGAGCAGCGTCGCGTCGGGTGCCACGCCCTTGAACCGGCCCTCGGAAGCGACACCGCTGCCGGCGATGGTCGCGGCGACGTGGGTACCGTGCCCCACCGTGTCGCGGGCATCGGGCGTCCCGGCGAAGTTGCGCGCCGCAGCGATCTTGCCGATCAAGTCCGGATGGGTGGCATCGATGCCGGTGTCCAGCACCGCCACGGTCACCCCGGTCCCGGTGAGGCCCGCCGACCAGGCGGCGGGAGCCCCGATCTGGCCGACGCTGTGGTCGAGATTGATCGTGCGACGACCGTCGAGCCAGAGCCGCTCGACGCCCTCTTCTGCGCCGAACCGGACGTCGGCCACATCCGCGTTGAGCGCGGACCAAATCGCGGCGGCTTCGGACTTGCCGACGGTCACCGCGGCGCCGTTGATCGCCGGCAGGTCGCGGGTCACCCGCGCGCCGGCCGGCACGACCGCACGGCGACTGCCCGGGACGTCCGGGTACGACACGAGCAGCGGCAGCGTGTCTCGACGGGCATCGTCGTAGCCAGCGGCGATCAGCCCGGTGACGTCGAAGAGCCGACGGTCGACCCGATCTGTCTGAATCAGCCCGACCGCGTCCTGTGGTACCACGGAGAGCTGGCCGCTGCGCCCGTGGCCGATCAGGAAGCGCATATTCTCCCGGCCCGGGCCGGGACGTACCTCGGTGTTGCCGGTGGCGGTCACCGTGACTCGGTCCCCGGTGATCAAAGTAACGGTGTGTAGCCGGTTGGGCTCGGCCTTCGGGGCTTCCGCCGTGCCGGCGGAAGCGGCGGTCGGCGCGGCAGGAGCGGCGGTCGGCGCGGCAGGAGCGGCGGTCGGCGCGGCAGGAGCTGCGGTCGGCGCGGTCAACGCCAGCGTGAGCACGAGGCCGATGACGGCCGTAATTCTTCTCCGGTGCAACGGGGCCTCCTCGTCGAGCGTTACATCTACGGGAGTCGCATTGACAAGGCGCAGAATTGCATTCCCAAGCGCACGGCCCGGCATCCGGCAGATAACGTTCTATCCACACTTGGGAATCGTCACGAGCGCTGATGCCATCGCCGGACAGGCCCGTTTCGACGATGACTCGCAGCTCAGCTACGGGACAGCGGCGAGCGGCCGGCCCGCCACGCCACAGTCGTATGGCGACTCAGTCAGGCGGTGGCTCGGCGAGGCGCAGTACCAGGTCCGCCCGGTGCGCCGTGCTCGCCACCAGCGCAGCGTTGACCTCATCGGTGCCGTGCGCCCAGGCCCGGGCCTGGGCGGGCGAGCGCCCGTACGCCTCGTGCCGGGCCGTCAGCCGACGCAGCCGCTGCTCCGCATCGAGATCCAGAAACCATGCCTCGTGCAGCAGCGACCGGACCTCCTCCCACGGCCAATCCGGCAGCAGCAGGTAGTTGCCCTCGGTAACCACCAACCGGACCTCCGGCGGCACCTCGACCGCCCCGGCCACCGGCTCTTCCAGCTCCCGCCGGAACTCCGGCGCGTAGACCGAGGTGGGCTCCGGACGCCGCAGCCGACGCAGCAGCGAGACGTAGCCGTTGGCGTCGAACGTGTTCGCGGCGCCCTTCCGCTCCGCCCGGCCCAACCGGACAAGCTCGGCTTGCGCAAGGTGGAACCCGTCCATCGACACCAGCCGGGCCGCCGGCCCGACGGCGGCGACGATCTGCGCGGCCAGGGTGGACTTGCCCGCGCCAGGAGCACCGACGATGCCCAGCAACTGACGGGAGCCGATATCGGCGAGCGCGCGGGCGCGCGCCACCAACTCGACAACAGGTACCACTCGGGCCGGCCCCATCAGCTGAGGACCGGTTCGCTGATCGTGAACCGTGCCTGCACCACCGCCTGCACCGATTGGGGTTGCGGGTCCAGATCGAGCTCGGGCACCCGCTCGGCGGTAGCCGAGTAGGACATGGCGGCCAACGCCGATGGTCGATCGACGCCAGCGTCGGCGAGCTCGACCAACGCGGTCACCCGGGCGCCGAGGGCCTCCGCGTACTCGTGGGCCCGCCGCAACGCGTCGGCGATCGCCGCCTGTCGGGCCTCACGGTAGACCGGGCTGTCCGGACGCAGCGACCACCACGGCCCCGACACCTCGACCTGGTCCTGGTCAGCGAGGCGCAGCATCAACTCGCCCAGGGTGGTGAAGTCGGTAACCGTGACGGTGGTGCGCACGCTGCCGTGATAGGCGCGCACCCGCTCCCCGGAGCGGCGCAGCTCCGGGGAGACCCGCAGCTCGCCGGTCTCCCGCCGCTCAATCATCGGGCCATACCCGTCGAGGAGCACCCGGACCGCGGCGGCCCGCTCGGCCAGCCGGCTCAGCGTGGTCTCCCGGTCCCGGTCCCGGGCCATCACCACCACGGCGAACCGGGCCCGCTCCGGCGCGACCTCCCGAAAGGACTCCCCGCGAACCGCCACCACCGGTCCAGCCACCATGTGCACACCCTAGCGGCGGTCAACCGCGCCGGCAGGCCCGTCGGGCCGCGCGTCACGCCCGACCAGGCGACACGTCACACCTGGCCCGGTCGCACGTCACGCCCGACCGAGTCGGTCGTCACGCCCGACCGGGCCACGGCAGTCCCACGGTGTAGCGGACCTGGCCCTCGCGCACCTGGCAGCCACCCAGATAGCCACCGGCCGCGCCGACCTCCCGAAGCCAGCCGACCTCCGCGGTGTGGTCCCCGCCGACCGGGAATTCCCGGACCTGGGTGGTGTACGCCCGATCGGACAGCAGTCGTCGGATCGCCCCCGCCTCGGCGTAGCGCGCGGTAAGCCGCTCCCGGTCTCCGGAGCGCAGGGCCTCGGCCAGATCATCCAGGTACGCCCGCACTCCGGCCAGTTCCCGCAGCACCTCGTCCCGGTTGCCGAGCAGCAGGTTGACCGTCCGCGCCGCCGGAGTGGCCGCGACCCGGGTGCCGTCGCGGAAGCTGCCGGCGGCGAGGGCGAGAACGGCGTCCGGTGCGGCTGCCCGCCGGGTCGCCCCGGCGAGCGCCCCGGCGAGCAGGTGCGGCACGTGCGACGCGAGGGCGGCGGCTCGGTCGTGCTCCGCCGCGGCCAGCGGCACCACCCGAGCCCCGAACACGGCCAGGAGCAGCCCGGTAAGCCAGCGGAACGGGGCCGTCGCCGGCCCCGGACACAACACCCACGCGGCGCCGTCGAGGAGCGCCGGTCCGGCCGCCGCGAGCCCGGCGAACTCGGCGCCCGCCATCGGGTGCCCCGGCACGAACCGGTGGAGCAGGCCCTGCCGGGTCGCCGCCGCGGCCACCTCGGCCTTGGCGCTACCCACGTCGGTGAGGACGCAGTCGGGCCCACTGGCCGCGGCGACCGCCGACAGGGTGGCCGGCAGGGTCGGTAGCGGTCCGCACAAGAAGACCAGTTCTCGTCCGGCGACCGCCGCCTCGACGGTCTCCGGGACCGACATTCCCCGCTCGCGCGCCTGGTCCCGGGTCGTCCGGTCCGGATCCCAACCGGTGACGTCCAGCCCGGCGTCGCGGAGCCGAAGCAGGATGGACCCCCCGATCAGACCGGTCCCCACGACCGCGGCCCGGACCCCGCGGTACGCCGCCCCGGCCGCGGTGGTCCCAACGTCGGTCACGGTCGACACCGCCGCTCTCAGCCGGCCAACCGGTCGGCGACCGCCGCCACGTGCTGGTCGGACGCGGTCAACGCCACGCGGACATGGCGGGTGCCGGTACGCCCGTAGAGGGCGCCCGCCGCCACCAGGATGCCCCGCCGGGCCAACCAGTCGACCGTCGCCCAGCAGTCCTCGTCCCGGGTCAGCCACAGATAGAGGCCGGCTTCCGAGTGCTCGACGGTGAACCCGGCGGCGGTGAACGCGGCGCGCAGCACGGCCCGTCGCGCCCGGTAGCGTTCCCGCTGCTCGGTAGCGTCCCGCTCGTCCTGAAGGGCGGTCACCATCGCGGCCTGCACCGGCGCTGGCATGATCATCCCAGCGTGCTTGCGCACCTTGAGTAGTTCGGCGACGAGCGTCGAGTCACCAGCCACAAAGCCGGCCCGGTAGCCGGCAAGGTTGGAACGCTTGGACAGCGAGTGCACCGCCAGGACGCTGTCGTAGGAGTCGCCGCAGACCTGCGACGACAGCACCGAGACCGGCTCGGCCTCCCAGCCCAGCGGCAGGTAACACTCGTCACTGGCGACGACCGCACCGCGTTCTCGGGCCCAGTCGACCACCTTGCGCAGGTGGGGTGCGGGCAGCACCCGCCCCGTCGGGTTTCCGGGCGAGTTCACCCAGACCAGGCGGACCCGGGGAGTCGGACCGAGGGCAGTCAACGAATCAGCCCGTACGACGGTCGCCCCGGCGAGCCGTGCCCCGTCCTCGTAGGTCGGGTACGCGACCGACGGCACCACGACCACGTCTTGCGGCCCGATCCCGAGCAGCGTGGGCAACCAGGCGACCAGTTCCTTCGACCCGACCACCGGAAGCACGCCAAGCCCCTCCGGGTCGGCGCCGCAGGCACGGGCCGCCCAGGCCACCATCGCGGCCCGCAGTTCCGGCGAGCCGGCGGTCAACGGGTACCCGGGGGCATCCGACGCGTCCGCCAGCGCCTGCCGGATCGACGGCGGCACCGGGTCAACCGGCGTACCGATGGAGAGGTTGATCAGGCCCCCGGGGTGCGCTGCGGCCAGCGCGGCCGCGGCCTCCAGGGCGTCCCAGGTGAACTCCGGCAGCCGAGCCGAGACCGGCGTGGGCCGGTTCAGTGTGCCTCTCCACGTGGCGCCTGCGCCGCGACGAAGGTGGCGTCCTTCTCCACCTTGCCGATCTTCGAGGCTCCACCGGGCGAGCCCAGGTCCTCGAAGAACTCGTAGTTGGCCGCGGTGTAGTCCTTCCACTGCTCCGGCACGTCGTCCTCGTAGAAGATCGCCTCGACCGGGCATACCGGCTCACAGGCACCACAGTCGACGCACTCGTCGGGGTGGATGTAGAGCATCCGGTTGCCCTCGTAAATGCAGTCGACCGGGCACTCCTCGATGCATGCCTTGTCGAGCACATCCACGCACGGCTCGGCGATGATGTAGGTCACCGATCTTCTCCTCCGCAGACACGCCGCGATCACCCGCGACAGGTATGAGCCTAGTATCTCGTTGGGGAGGAGGTCGATCGTGCTCCGACCAGAGGATGTGGGACAGCGCGTAGTGGTACGCCGGATTGTGGGGATTCGCGCAGGCCGGCCCCGCTTCTCCGATGCCCTCGGCGTGTTGGCAGAGCTGAGCGAGAGCCATCTCACCCTCGTCACCGCACAGGGTCGGCTCGAGCTGCCGAGGGCCGAGGTCCACCGGGCGAGGCGAATCCCGCCTTCCCGACGGCCGGCAGCTGCCGCGGTGGCCGAGCTGGAACACGCGGCCGACTTGGCCTGGCCCGCACCGACCCGGGCCCGCCTCGGCGACTGGCTGCTGCGCAGCGCCGACGGCTGGACCGGACGCGCCAACTCGGCGTTACCGGTCGGCGACCCGGATCGGCCGCTCTCCACCGCGATCGACGCGGTGCAGCGCTGGTACGCCGACCTCGGTCGGCCAGCCCTGATCAACACGCCACTTCCACTCGCCGCGCCGGTCAGCGCGGAGCTCGACGCCCGGGGGTGGTGCGCTGGCCCGCCGGTGCTCGTCCAGACGGCGCCGCTGGCCGCGCTGCCGCCCGCCCTGCCCGACGTCGCCGGCGCACCACCGGTCGAGTTGACCACCACGCCGTCCGCGGACTGGCTGGCGATCGCCGCGGACCGCAAGGGCGACCTACCGGCCGCCGCCCGGCACGTGCTCACCGCCGTGCCCCAGATCCGCTTCGCCCAGATACGCGTTGCCGGCCGGCTGGTCGCCATCGGTCGGGGAACTGTCACCGGGGCAGGCCACTGGCTCGGCCTCAGCCTGATCGAGGTGGCACCCGAGGCCCGCCGGCAAGGGCTGGCCCGGCAGGTGGTCCGCGCACTGACCGAGTGGGGTACGGCGGTCGGCGCGACGACCGCCTTCCTCCAGGTCGAACGGGGCAACACGGAAGCGGTGCCGCTCTATCGAGCGCTCGGCTTCACCACCCATCACACCTACCGGACCCGAACCGCACCGGCCGACTGATCCGGGGTCAGCGGCGGACCGGCTTGTGCGGCTTCGCTGTCTTCGCCTCGGCGTACCGCTGCAGCGCCTGGGAGCGGTGGTCCAGGCCGAGCGCGACGGCCAGCAGATAGCCCAGCAGTACCCCGATGCCGGTAACCGCGACGTAGAGCCAGATCTGCGCGAAGAAGGTCCCCGCGCCGTCACCGAACGGATTCTTTCCCACCACTAACGGCCCGACCAGTACGGTCAGTGCCAGCGCGCTACCGACCGCGGCGGCGATGTCCGCCCCCCACTCGGCAGCGGGCCGGCGTCGGCTCCAGATGAAAGTGACCGCGGCCAGCCCCACCCCGATCACCACGAACATCCCGAGGGACACCCGGTCAGCTGCGGTCGTATCCGCATCGTCGAATCCCACCCGGATGATTAACCGAGCAACCAGGTTGACTGCGAACAGCGCACCTACCAGTGCTCCGGTCAATCGCCACCGCTGCCTCATCGCACCCTCCCGCCATACCGCCCGCCACCACTCGTACGGGTCGTCCTGGCAGGAATGTCTACCACCGCAGGACAGGTGCCGTCAGGCCCCGGGCCGGGTAGCCGGCGGGGCGGCCAGAATCTGGCGGAATCCGAGTACCGCGAAGGTCATTGCGCCGGCCACGACGAGCAGCAGGTCCACCCAGGTGCCGGCCAGCAGCACGTCCCCCTCCGAGGTACGGATCCCAGCGAGTGCGACCAGGAAGAACCACGGCACGGCGGGCAGCGCCACCGCCCACCGGCGCCCGACAGTAGCGTGGGCGAACCAGCTCAGAGCCACGTTCAACCCGACCGCGACCAGCACGGTCACACCGATCAGGTGGCCGCCGACCCGCAGCGGGGCGAGCAGGAGCTCCAGCACCGCGCTGAGCGCCCCGCCGGCGACCGCCAACACGCCGCCGGTGAACCGCAACGCCCGGCTGGCGAGCCGGGCGTTACCCCCGGACACGCTCTCGTCGGGCACGACCGACACCGGCACGGCGGGAAGACTCACCACTGGCCGGTCGCGCCGACCGGGGCCCGGTTGCCGCCCTCGGGCAGAGTGCGGTCCGGGTCCTCCGCGACCGCGCTCCGATCCGAGGCCTCCGTGACCGAAGCCCGGTCCGAGCCCCCGGCGACCGGCAGCCCGGCGAAGAGGTCATCCTCCCACCCGTACGGGCCGAAGCCCGGGCCCTTGTCGCCGACGGCGAGGGTGTAGTACTCCACCCCCATGAACTCGCTGCCGAAGTTGGCGGCGATCGAGTACAGCCAGGAGTTGTCCGGAATCTGGGTGGCGTGCGCGCGCATCGCCGCCTCCTTCGCGGTGTGCTGCCCGCTCGCGTCGATCCGGGCCGCGATGCGCTCATCCGGCGTACAGAACGGCAACTCCACCGCCTCCTGAACGCCCGCGAACGGGTTGTCCGACGAGTCGGCGAAGTGAGTCATCCCGGCCTCCAGGACACTGCGCGGCATCGCCGTCCAGTAGACCTTCGCTGGAGCGAACCCCTCGGCGGCGGCCAACTCGTGTGCCCGCATCGCCACCCGGTGGGCTTGAATGTGATCCGGATGGCCGTAGAACCCGTTGTCGTCATAGGTGACCATGACCTGGGGTCGGAGCTCCCGCATGAGCTCCACCAGCTGCCCGGCGGCCACATCGAGATCGGCCTGCCAGAAGGCGCGCGGGTGCTCGTTGGTGGCCAGGCCCATCATCCCGGAGTCGCGATAGCGGCCGGCGCCGCCGAGGAACCGGTGGTCGGTGACCCCGAGCGCGCGGCAAGCCGCCGCCAGTTCCCCGATCCGGTAGCCGCCGAGTTGGTCAGCTTCGGCCGCGGCGAGCTGCGCCAGCTCCGGCACGTGCACCTCACCCTCCTCGCCCAGGGTGCAGGTGACCAGCGTGACGTGGGCACCGGTGGCCGCGTAGTGGGCCATCGTCGCGCCGGTGCCGATGGCTTCGTCGTCGGGATGCGCATGGACCAGCAGGAGCCGGCGATCGGGCAGTGTCGTCACGTCCGTCACTCTATCCGGCGGTTCTCCCGGCCGACCCGGATGCGTCCGGCCAGGTCCGCCACATCCCCCACGACACCGCCCTACGATCCGACGTGTGGACTTTCCGGAGCTGGCCGCGCGGACCCGTCGGTTCCGCCACGGAGCGCCGCGCGCGATCTCGGTGGCCGACGACGGCTCCCGGGTGCTCTTCCTTCGGTCCGCCGGGCCGACGGACCACACCGAGGCGCTCTGGCTCCTCGACGTCGAGACCGGGCAGGAGCGGCTGGTCGCCGATCCGGCGGCGCTCCTGTCGGAGGACGCCGACCAGCTCAGCCCGGGAGAGCGCACGCTGCGGGAGCGGCTGCGGCTGAGCGCCGCCGGCATCGGCTCGTACGCCCTCGACTCAGCCGGCCGGGTGGCGATCTTCGCCCTCGGCGGCCGACTCTTCCGGGCCGACCTGATCCACGGGGACGTGATCGAGGTGGCCGCCGCCGGCCCGGTACTCGATCCCCGACCCGACCCGACCGGGCAGCGACTGGCGTACGTGACCGACACCGCGGACGGGGTCCGCCGGGGGGAACTTCGGGTGGTCGAGCACGACGGCACCGACACCATGCTCGCCGGCGAGGACTCGGGGGTCATTTGGGGGCTGCCCGAGCACGTCGCGGCGGAGGAGTTCAACCGGTTCCGGGGCTACTGGTGGGCGCCGGACGGTCGCTCGGTGCTCGCCGCCCGGGTGGACGAGTCCCGACTGGGCCGGTGGCACCTGCATGACCCGGCCGAGCCGGCGACCGCGCCGACCACCGTCGCCTATCCCCGGGCGGGCGGACCCAACGCCGAGGTCAGCCTGCACCTGCTCGATCTCGACGGCGGCTGGGTTGACGTGCACTGGGACCGGGAGACCTACCCGTACCTGACCGCTGTGCACTGGGCCGACGGCGGACCACTGATCACCGTGCTGCGCCGCTCCCAGCAGCACGGACTGGTGCTCGCGGTGGACCCACGCACCGGGGAGACCCAGGTGCACGCCGAACTGGCCGACCCGCGCTGGGTGGAGCCGGTCCCCGGCACTCCCGCCCATCTGCCGGATGGCCGGGTACTGGTCGGCGGGGAGCTGGCCCACGACGGCTACGACGCACGGTGCCTCTTCGCCGACGGGACGCTGTTGACGCCGCCGTCGCTCTATGTGCGCCGGGTGGTGGGACGACTCCCGGCCCGCTCCGGCACCGGACCGGCTGACCTGCTGGTGGAGGCGGCCGAGGGCGAGCCGAGCGAGCAGCACCTGTTCCGGGTCCGCACCACGGTCGGCGGCGGCATGGACGTATGCCGGATCACCTCGGACTCCGGCTGGCACGCCGGCGTCGTGGGCGGGGACGTGCTGGTGGTGGGCAGCGCCTCCCTGGACCACCCGGGTCTACGCTGGACGGTCTGGCGCGGTGACCGGGAGGTCGCGACGCTACGGTCGTTCGCAGCGGCCCCGCCGTACGCGCCGCTGCCGTTGCTGGAGCGGGTGACCGACCGACGACTGCCAGCCGCGGTGCTCTACCCGGAGAACCACGTCTCCGGCCGGCGACTGCCGGTGCTGCTGGACGTGTACGGCGGCCCCGGTCACCAGGAGGTGCTGGCCGCGCGGTCGGCGTGGTTGGAGCGGCAATGGTGGGCCGACGCCGGGTTCGCGGTGGTCGTGATCGACAACCGCGGTACGCCGGGGGTCGCGCCGTCGTTCGAGAAGGCGATCCACCGGCGGTTGGCGGACATGGTCCTCACCGATCAGGTGGACGGGCTCACCGCGCTCGCCGGCAAACATCCGGACCTGGACCTCGGCCGGGTGGCGGTGCGGGGCTGGTCGTTCGGTGGCTGGCTGGCGGCGTTGGCGGTACTGCGCCGCCCGGAGCTGTTCAAGTGCGGGATCGCCGGGGCGCCGGTAACCGACTGGAGCCTGTACGACACCGCCTACACCGAACGCTACCTGGGCCTGCCCGAGGACGGGACGGACGTGTACGCCCACCATTCCCTGGTGGAGCTGGCCGCCGCTGCGGAGCAGGCCCGGCCGCTGCTACTGGTGCACGGGCTGGCCGACGACAACGTGGTGGCGGCACACACGCTGCGGCTGTCGGCCGCGCTGGTGGCCAACGGACACCCGCATTCGGTGCTGCCGCTCACCGGCGCGACACACATGGCGGCCGGCGGCGTCGCTGAGCAGCTGCTGAAGCTGGAGCTGGCCTTCCTCCGTACCCACCTGGAGTGAGCGCCGTCGCCAGCGGGTAGGTCCAGCGGTCAGCTGATCCGGCTGCCCGGGGATGCGACAGGGGGCGGGCAGCGCCACGCCGCCGGACGAACACGGCCGGCTCCCCTAGGGTCGAGCTATGACCGAGTTCGATGCGGCGTCCGCCGCTGTCCAAGCCGCTCTCGACGCGGGCGCCCGGTACGCGGATGCCCGGGTGATGCACCGGCGCTACGAGTCCATGACGGCCCGCAACGGCGACATCGAGGAGCTGACCCAGGACGAGAGCGTCGGGCTGGGGGTCCGGGCGCTGGTTGGATCGAGCTGGGGCTTCCACGCCGTCCCCGACCTGTCCGACCCCGCTGCCCGCGACGCCGGCCGACGGGCGGCGCGGATCGCCGCGGCCAGTGCCCGCGTTCCGGGTCCGCCGATCGACCCGATCCCGACCGAGCCGGTCACGGCGAGCTGGGCCTCGGCCTGCGTGGTGGATCCGCTCGGCGTGCCGCTGTCGACCAAGGGCGACCTGCTGGTCGAGGCGACCCGGCTGATGTCCGAGCACGGTGCCGACCTCGCCGAAGGCCTCTACCAGATCTGGGATACGGCGAAGTGGTTCGTCTCCAGCGAGGGCCACCGGATCGACCAGCGCATCCGCGAGTGCGGCGGCGGCATCTCGGCCACCTCGATCGGCGCCGGACAGACTCAGCGCCGGTCGTACCCGAGCTACCGGGGCCAGTACGGCACCAGCGGGTGGGAACTGGTCACCTCGCTCGACCTGACCGCGCACGCGGCACGAATTGCCGAGGAGTCCCGGGCGCTGCTCACCGCACCGCCCTGCCCTGCCGGCGAGACCGACCTGATCCTCGGCGGGGAGCAGCTCGCCCTCCAGATCCACGAGTCGGTCGGGCACGCCATCGAACTGGACCGGATCCTCGGCTGGGAGGCGGCCTTCGCCGGTACCTCCTGGCTGGAGCTGGCCCAGCTCGGGTCGCTGCGGTACGGCTCCGAGCTGATGACCATCACCATCGACCCGACGCTCCCCGGGGCGCTGGGCAGCTTCGGCTACGACGACGAGGGTTCCCCGGCGGTCCGCCGGGACGCCGTCCGGGAGGGACGCTGGGTGGGCGTGCTCGCGGGCCGCGACTCGGCCGCCGTCGCAGGCCTGGACTACGGCGGCAGCGTCCGGGCGGACGGCTGGGCCCGGCTGCCGATGGTGCGGATGACCAACGTCGGGCTGGAGCCCGGTCCACACAGCCTGGACGAAATTATCGCCGCCACCGACGAGGGGGTGTTGATGGACATGAACCGGTCCTGGTCCATCGACGACAAACGGCTTAACTTCCAGTTCGGCTGCGAGGTCGGCTGGGAGATCAAGAAGGGAAGACGGGGACGGATGCTGCGCAACCCCACATACACCGGGATCAGCCCGCTCTTCTGGCGTTCGATGGACATGCTCTCCGGCGAGACGGTCGCCTGGGGCACGCCCAACTGCGGCAAGGGTCAGCCAGGGCAGGTGGGGCACACCGGCCACCCGGCCGCGCCCGCCCGTTTCCGTGGCATCCGGGTGGGGGTGCACGCGTGAGGGCGACGAACCGGCCGGGGTCCGAGCTGGACCTGGCGAGCCAGGTGATCGAGCTGGTCCAGCGGCTGGCCGGCCCGACCGCGTCGGCCGAGGTGACCGTGACCCGGGCCGAGCTGGCGCTGACCCGGTTCGCCAACTCGTTCATCCACCAGAACGTGGGCGAGACCCACCACACCGTACGGCTGCGGCTGCACGTCGCCGGACGGACCGTCGCCAGCAGTGGCAGCGTCGGCACCCAGGACGGGCTGCGGGCGCTCGTCGAGCGCACCCTGGCGGCGGTACGACTCGGTCCGCTCGACCCGGCGTGGCCGGGGCTCACCCCACCTACCCCGATTCCGCCTGGAGCGCCGGTGGACGAGGCGACCGCGTACGCGGAGCCGGGTGAGCGGGCCGATCGGGTTCGCGCCTTCGTGGCGGCGGCCGACGGGCTGGAGACGGCCGGCTACTGCCGCACCACCCACCGCTCGTCGGCGTTCGCCAACTCGGCCGGCCACTCGGTCCGGGGCCGGACCGCCGAGGCGGCGATGGACGGCATCGCCCGCTGCGGCGGCGCGGACGGGGTGGCCCGGCTGGCCGCCGACCGCCTGGCCGACCTGGACGGCTCCGTCCTCGGCGCCCGCGCCGCCGGCAAGGCTCGGGCGGCGACCGACCCCGTCGAGCTGCCGCCCGGCCGGTACGAGGTGGTGCTGGAGCCGGCCGCCGTCGCCGACCTGCTCCAGAACCTCTCCGCCTTCGGCTTCAACGGCAAGCGGCACCACGAGGGTCAGTCCTTCGCCGAGCCCGGCACGGCCCAGTTCGACCCGCTGGTGACTTTGGTGGACGACCCACTCGACCGGTCCGGTCCGCCGTTCGACGTGGAGGGCACTCGGCGGGCGGCGTTGACCCTGGTGGACGCGGGCGTCACCGCTGCCGTCGGGCATGATCGGCGCTCGGCGGCGCTGGCCGGTACCACCTCAACCGGGCACGCCGTCCCCGGCGGCGCCGCCTGGGGCCCGGTCCCCCGCAACCTGCGCCTCACCACCACCTCGACCGAGGCGGTGCGGCAGCCCAGTTCCGGCGCCGCCCAAACTGGACCGGTCGTTGCCCCGGAGACCGCCGCGCTGCTCGCCGGCGTCCGCCGTGGTCTGCTGGTCAGTGACTTCTGGTACACCCGGGTACTCGACCCGAAAAGCCTGGTCATCACGGGTCTGACCCGCAACGGGGTGTGGCTGGTGGAGGAGGGCGTGGTGACTCGGGCGGTACGCGACCTCCGGTTCACCGAGTCCTACCCGCGCGCGCTCGGCCCCGGGGCGGTGTTCGGCGTCGGGCACACCCTGGCCCGCCAGCCGGACCGGGTGGACGGGGTCTGGTGGGAGGCGCCGGCGCTGCGCCTCGCCGCCTGGAACTTCACCGGTGGGGCCTCCGGCTGATCGACGACCGCCACTGCCCGCGGTGGGCGGGGCGGGTGGCCTCGGTCGGCGCGTCGAACGAACGGGTGGGCATCGATGCACCGACAGGCCTTTTCAAGAACGGGGACACACGGGACACTGCCTTGCGCGGACGGCTCGCAAAGATCGGCGTAACGTGTGTCACTTAGCTGCGCCGTTTCTCCGGCGCGGTCGTTGGTGTGCGCATGACGTTGGCAAGCGGGTGCGGCCTGGTTGCCTACCGAACTTGATCCGCCGCCCATCCGGGGCCCGTCAGGGAGACGACTGGAATGACATCAACGGCAACGAGGCCGGGAGGGCCGGGCGCGCGTCCGCGTGCCGCCATCGTGGCGAGAACGTTGCGTACCGACCGCTGGTGGGTGCAGCCCGTCGGCATCGCCGCAATCCTGCTCTTCTTCATCGTCTACTCGACGATCCGCGTCTTCATGGCGAAGTGGTACTACGTGGAGGACTACCACTACCTCACGCCGCTGTACTCGCCGTGCCTGACCGACTCGTGCGTTCCCGGCTCATCGCACTTCGGCACCCCGTTCGGGGAGTTCCCCTTCTTCCTCCCCCTCGGCATCGTCGCCTTCCCGATCGTCGCCGGGTTCCGGGTGACCTGCTACTACTACCGCAAGGCGGGCTACCGCTCGTTGTGGGCGTCCCCGCAGGCCTGCGCGGTAACCGAGCCGCACCAGAAGTACACCGGGGAGACCCGGTTCCCGCTGCTCGTCATGAACTGGCACCGGTACTTCTTCTACCTGGCCTTCGTGGTCCTGCTGATCAACATCTACGACGCGTTCCTCGCGTTCCGCGGGCCGGACGGTGCCTTCGGGGTCGGCCTGGGCTCGCTGATCATCCTGGTCAACATCGTCGCGCTGGCCGGCTACACGCTCTCCTGCCACGCCTGCCGGCATGTGATGGGCGGACGGCTGAAGCACTTCTCCCGGAACCCGGTGCGGTACCGCTTCTGGACGTTGATCTCGAAGCTGAACGTCCGGCACGGCACGTTCGCCATGGTGTCGCTGTTCACGGTGCTCTTCACCGACTTCTACATCATGGCCGTCTCCGCCAACTGGTTCACCGACCTGCGGTTCATCAACTAGAGGGCCCCGACATGACCACTACCACGCGAATCGAACGACACCACTACGACGTCGTCGTGATCGGGGCCGGCGGCGCCGGGCTGCGGGCGGCGATCGAGGCCCGGCTGGCCGGCAAGAAGACCGCGATCATCTCGAAGTCGCTCTTCGGCAAGGCGCACACGGTGATGGCCGAGGGCGGCGCCGCCGCCGCGATGGGGAACGTGAACAGCCGGGACAGCTGGCAGGTGCACTTCCGCGACACCATGCGCGGCGGCAAGTTCCTGAACAACTTCCGCATGGCCGAGCTGCACGCGAAGGAGTCGCCGCAGCGAATCTGGGAGCTGGAGACCTACGGCGCTCTCTTCGACCGGACGAAGGACGGGAAGATCTCCCAGCGCAACTTCGGCGGGCACGAGTACCCACGCCTTGCGCACGTGGGCGACCGTACCGGCCTGGAGCTGATCCGCACCCTCCAGCAGAAGATCGTCTCCCTCCAGCAGGAAGATCAGCGCGAGCACGGCTCCTACGATGCCCGGATCCGGGTCTTCTCCGAGACCACCATCACCGAGCTACTGCTCGACGGTGACCGGGTCGCCGGCGCCTTCGGCTACTACCGGGAGTCGGGGGAGTTCATCCTCTTCGAGGCGCCGGCCGTGGTGCTGGCGACCGGTGGGGTCGGCCGCTCGTACAAGGTCACCTCGAACTCCTGGGAGTACACCGGGGACGGCCACGCGCTGGCGCTGCGCGCCGGAGCAACGCTGATCAACATGGAGTTTCTTCAGTTCCACCCGACCGGCATGGTCTGGCCGCCCTCGGTGAAGGGCATCCTGGTCACCGAGTCGGTCCGCGGGGACGGCGGGGTTCTGAAGAACTCCGAGGGCAAGCGGTTCATGTTCGACTACGTGCCGGATGTGTTCCGGAAGCAGTACGCGGACACTGAGGCCGAGGCGGACCGCTGGTACGAGGACCCGGACAACAACCGGCGTCCACCGGAGCTGCTTCCACGCGACGAGGTAGCCCGGGCCATCAACAGCGAGGTCAAGGCGGGGCGGGGCACTCCTGCTGGGGGCGTGTACCTGGACATCGCCTCCCGGCTGCCGGCGGAGGAGATCCGTCGTCGCCTCCCGTCGATGTATCACCAGTTCAAGGAGCTGGCCGATGTCGACATCACCCGGGAGCCGATGGAGGTCGGGCCGACCTGCCACTACGTCATGGGTGGGGTGGAGGTCGACCCCGACTCCGGTGCCGCGTTCGGCCACGTCCGCGGGCTCTTCGCCGCCGGTGAGGTCTCCGGCGGGATGCACGGCTCCAACCGGCTCGGCGGCAACTCCCTGTCGGATCTGCTGGTCTTCGGCAAGCGGGCGGGCGGACACGCCGCCTCGTACGCCGACGGGTTGGCGTCCCGACCCCGGGTCCCGGTGCCGGCGGTGGAGACCGCGGTGGAGACGGCCCTGGCCCCGCTGCAGCGGGACACCGGCGAGAGCCCGTACGTCCTGCAGCAGGACCTCCAGGCGGTGATGGGCGACCTGGTCGGCATCATTCGGCGGGAGGGCGAGCTGGTTGACGCGCTGGCCCGGCTCGGGGAGCTTCGCGAACGCGTGGCCAAGGTGAGCGCGGCGGGCGGCCGGCGCTACAACCCGGGCTGGCACCTTGCCCTGGATCTCCGCAACATGCTGGTGGTCTCCGAGTGCACCGCGAAGGCGGCGCTGGAGCGGCGGGAGTCGCGGGGCGGCCACACCCGGGAGGATCACCCGACGATGGACCCGGCCTGGCGGCGGGTCAACCAGGTCTGCTCCCTGGAGGGCGACATCGTGCACCTGGACCGCAAGCCGCTACCGCGGATGCGGCCGGAGCTCTTCACGCTCTTCGACCGCGCGGAGTTGGCCAAGTACCTGACCGACGAGGAGCTGGCGGAGTTCGACGCCCTCACTGAGGAGGAGCGCTGAGGAATGGGAACTGAGAAGAGCCAGGCGGCCGGCGCACCGGCCACGAAGCGGCAGTTCCGCATCTGGCGGGGCGACGAGACCGGTGGCGACCTGAAGGAGTATCTGGTCGAGGTGAAAGAGGGCGAGGTCGTCCTCGACATCATCCACCGCCTGCAGAGCACCGAGGCGCCGGACCTCGCCTGCCGCTGGAACTGCAAGGCCGGCAAGTGCGGCTCCTGCTCGGTAGAGATCAACGGCAAACCGAAGCTAGCCTGCATGACCCGGATGTCGACCTTCACCGAAGACGAGACGATCTCGGTCACGCCGCTACGAACGTTCCCGATCGTTCGAGACCTGGTCACCGATGTCTCGTTCAATTACGAGAAGGCCCGGGAGACACCGGCCTTCGCGCCGCCCCCTGGTGTCGCTCCGGGCGACTACCGGATGCAGCAGGTGGACGTCGAGCGCTCGCAGGAGTTCCGCAAGTGCATCGAGTGTTTCCTCTGCCAGACGGTCTGTCACGTGATCCGGGACCATGAGGAGAACAAACCAGCCTTTTCCGGACCGCGGTACTTCATCCGGGCGGCTGAGTTGGACATGCACCCGCTGGACGCGCGGGACGACCGCAAGGAGTACGCGCAGGCCGAACAGGGCCTGGGCTACTGCAACATCACCAAGTGCTGCACCGAGGTCTGCCCCGAGCACATCAAGATCACCGACAACGGGATTATCCCCATGAAGGAGCGGGTAGTCGACCGGAAGTATGATCCTCTTGTTTGGCTTGGTAACAAGATCTTCCGGAGGGGTCAGGTGCCTCAGACCAGCGTGACCAGCGAGCACTCCCCGGGCGCCGTGCGCGCCCCCGCGGCCGGCCCGCCCGGGTTCCACTCACACGCGGGAGCGTCGCACGACCCGAAGGCCGAGGCGCAGGCGCAGGCGGGTGTCAACTGGCACCGCGAGGTGCCGAAGCCGACCGCCCCGACACTGGACGAGTCCGGCAAGCTGCCGCTGACCGAGCTCACCTTCGACCGGCCGGCGGCACCGTCGCCATTCGGCGAGGACGTGAGCTTCCCGCTGCCACCGGAGCACCTGAACTACGCCCACCCGGAGCAGGACAAGCACTGAACACAACAGCGACGATGACAGGGCCGGCGGCAGACTCCGCCGGCCCTGTCCGTTTTCGGGTCGCCCCTCCGGTTCTGCTACGGGTCAGCCGGCGGCCAGCAGCGGGCGGAGCGCGGCGACAATCGGGGCATCGGCGGGTAGCCAGGTGACGCTGTCCAACTCGGCTGCGGAGAGCCAACGCAACGCCGAGTGCTCCAATGCCTGCGGCTGGTCGTCGTGCAGCAGCCGGGCCAGGTACACCTTCAGCACTGAGCGCCCGTGGGCCATCCGAACACTCCGGCCAACCCGGTCACCGATCTCCACCCGGACGGCCAGTTCCTCGGCGCACTCGCGCAGTAGCGCCGCGGTCTCGCTCTCCCCCGGCTCCACCTTGCCGCCGGGGAACTCCCACCGGCCCGCCACCTCTGGCGGGGCAGACCGCGCACAGGCCAGCACCCGACCGTTCTGGATGATCGCCGCGCCGACGACTACCTTCGGCTCGGGTCGCTCGACCCGGCCGCCATCGCTTGCCTGTTCGGTCCGCACGAGCGTCCAGCGTGCCAGATCAATCGTCGGTTTGGGTACCGTGACCAACCCATCAAGCCAGGAAGTCCCGGAAGTGTGGCCGTGGACACAGTTCCTGCAAAGGGACAGACTTAGTCCACCTAAACGACACGGAAAAGCGACGATTAGGCCACAAGCCAGCAACGATGCCGGGAGGTGTGGTGGTACGCATGCCGTTCGGACGGGGTAAGCACAACTATCTCAACGATGCGCTGACCCTGCTACCCGGTTGGACCCGGGAGGGCGAAGGGATCCGACGGACGCTCCCCATCGACGACTCCCAACATGCGGCGCTCACCGAGCGGGTGCAGGTGGTTGCTGACGCGCTACACCTTCGCCCCGAGATCAGCCGCCACGCCGACCAGACCGAGATACGGGTCGGCCACGAGAGGGTGCCGCTGACCGAGGGCGAAGTCCTACTGGCCGCCCGCATCGAGGACGCGTACCGCGCCGTCACCGAGCCCTGAGGCCACGAGACAGGCTGCCAGTAACCGAGCCGCCCACCACCAGCCACTTCGCCGGCCTTCGATGTGCTCGCGATACTTACGCTGAGGGCATGGCGAACGCGACGTACGACCGCAAGGAGCAGCTGCAGCAGATCCAGAGCGGGCTGCTTGAGGGCGAGCAGATCATCGCCGTCTATGACGCCGTCGGCACCGGTACCGGCTTCATCGGTGTGACCGACCGACGCGTGATCATTCAGGACCGCTCGTTCATCGGCAAACGCTACGCGATCACCAGCATCCCGTACGCGAAGATCACCAGCGTGAGCGTGGTCAGCAACAAGTCGTGGGGCGGCTCGTTCTTCTCCACCGGCGCCATCGCCATCCACGTCGGCACGCACACCTACGAGGTGGAGTTCCGCGGCTCCCACAAGAGCCACCACGTACACAACGTGATCCTGCACTACATCAGCTGACCCGCCCGATCCGGTACGGCGACCTCTTGGGGTCGGCTCAGGAGTCCGTCGCGGGCCGGCCGCTGGGATCGGCGCCGGTGGCACCGCGGCCGGGGCGGCCGGTCAGGACCTGGGGGCCCGTGGCGGTGATGGCGATCGTGTGTTCGGAGTGCGCGGTACGGGAGCCGTCGGCGGAACGGATCGTCCAGCCATCCTCATCAAACTTGATCTTATCGGTGGAGGCGCAAAACCAGGGTTCGATGGCGATGGTGAGGCCAGGGTGGAGCTTCAGGCCGCGACGGGCGCGGGCGTTGTTGGCCACGTGCGGGGCCTCGTGCATGGTGCGGCCGATGCCGTGCCCGCCGAACTCGCCGTTGACCAGGTAGCCGTAGGAGTGCGCGACCTGACCGATCGCTGCGGAGATGTCGCCGAGCCGGCCACCGGGCTGGGCGGCGGCGATGCCGGCGGCGAGCGCGACCTCGGTGGCCTCGATCAGCTTGAGGTCGGCCGGGGCGGGGGTGCCGACGATGAAGGAGAGCGCGGAGTCGGCGACCCAGCCGTCGATACCGACCGCCATGTCGATGCTGAGCAGGTCACCGTCGCGGAGGACATAGTCGTGTGGCAGCCCGTGCAGCACCGCGTCGTTGACCGACAGGCAGAGGACGTTGCGGAAGGGGCCCCGGCCGAACGAGGGAGCGTAGTCCCAGTAGCAGGACTTGGCACCGCGTTGCGTGATCCGACGGCGGGCGTGGTGTTCAAGATCCATCAGGTTGACGCCGACCGCGGCGACCTCGCTCAGTTCGGCGAGCAACTCACCGACGAACTGGCCGGCGACCGCCATCTGGTCGATCTCCTCGGCGGACTTCAGTTCGATCACAACGCCTCCCGGCTAGCGGTATTTTAATACCGTATTTTTATACCACCCGGTGCTGCGGGGGCATCGGGAGCTATCCTGCCGGCATGGTTCGCCAACCCCTGACCGCCGAGCAGATCGCCGCGGGCCAGCGCCTCGGGGTCGCCCTCCGGGCCGCGCGGGCCGACCGCAGCCTCGTCGAGGTGGCCCTGGCGGCCGGCATCTCCCCCGAGACCCTGCGCAAAATCGAGTCCGGTCGCCTGCCCGCGCCGGCGTTCGGCACCGTGGTCTGCCTCAGCCGGGCTCTCGACATCCCCGTCAGCAACCTGGCCGACGCCTGGCTGACCAGCCCGTCCATCCGCCAGGCGTCCTGACCGCCCGGAATGGAACCGACACCCCGGACCGCGACCCGGATCGGCACGTAGCGCGACCCGGCCCGCGATCAGCCTCCAGGCCAGCTTGCCGTACGCAGCATCCGCCGGGATGCGATATCCGCCTGACGGGTCGCCTCAGGAATCCGATAGCGCGGACACAACTTCAGCGTAATGTCGCAGGCCTGGTCAAGACCGATTCGGTGGCCGACCGAGACGAAGACCGGCTTCACCCCATCCTGCGTACGCACCGCACGGCCAAGCGTCTCCCCGCCCTCCCGCAGCGGTGAACCGGCACCACGGCGAGGGCCTGGATCGACAAAGTCGGCGACAAAGGAGGTCTTGGCGACCCCGAAGGACGGAAGCCCAGTCAACACACCGAGATGACAGGCCAGACCAAAGCGCCTCGGATGCGCGATGCCGTAGCCGTCACAGACCAACACCTCCGGCTCATTCGTCAGCCCCTGGAGCGCCTCCAGCAGAATCGGCGCTTCCCGGAACGCCAGCAGGCCAGGAACGTACGGAAAGGTGACCTCGCCAACCACCGTCGCCATATCCGTCACCGCCAGCGACTCCAGCTCAATCACCACAGCCGCCGCGCATACCCGGTTTGTCGCTTTCTCGTACGACACGTCGAGCCCCACCACCGACTCCGGAAAGGAGGCCAGTCGGGTCGAAAGATCAACCTGACGCCGAAGATGTCGCTGAACTTCCTCAGCATCGAGCTCATTCCAAGGCACAACTGAGGCTATCCAGGAACCGGGCGACGCTCGCGCGCGCCTGTCGGCTGGTCGCCCACTCCACCTGCCAGCACGGGTATAGCACCAACCGCGACCACCATGCCCGGCAGCCGGTACACATGCCGTCACGCCCTCGGAGGTGCACCGTGAGGATCGTCCGCTCCAGCCCGTCGCTCACTACTCCCCCTCCGCTGGCCAGTGGCCGCGATTAATCGGAATCCGGTGTCGGGCACGGCACGGTAGTTCTCCGCCACATCGGCAGACCCGCCGCCACCGTCGCCAGCACCAGACCGACCGATGCCGACGCGCAAGAGTCAGCGCGACCGCCAGGACGTACGCGTCATAGGGGACCCGCCGCTCCAGCGGCACCGAAGCCTCGCTGCCTGCTGCCGATTGTTGATGCGCGCCGCACGCCTGGTCCAACAGCCGCTGTCGCGCGGCCTCCTGCTCCATTGCCTGGATGCGTTGGCCGATACCGGAGCCAGCCGGTGCCGACGGGAGGTGCCGACTGACGATTCGCCGCAGAAGTCCAATTGCCACGGTCGTAGGTCCGGCCCTCCGTCCTGAGGGCGCGGAGGGACATCTGCCAATGCATCTCTCGCTCCGCGCCCCGGTGTGGTGAGGTCCAGCGTCCCGCCGGACACGGCATCGATCTAGCCGCTGCGTGTCCGCTAACCGGGCTTGCTGTCCGCCGATAGTCGGCGTCCCGGGGCGTGTTCGACGCACAGGTCACGCAATGCCGCGACCTCCGGCGCCCCCGACTGTTCCACCTTCGTCAGCAGTTCCGCAGCCCGCCACCAGTTCGACGGCACCACCCGCCCGGACGCCACAGCCTGCACCCCCAGGGCGACCGCCTCGTCGGGCTGGCCGGCGGCGACCAGGGCAAGGCCAAGATCGAGACGAGCTGACGCGGACCGACGAGGCCGCGCTCCCCCATCTCCGTGCGGGTCCAGATCGGCCAGCACCGCCCGCGCTACCTGCTCGGCACCGGGGTCCCCCGCCCACGCCAACGTCGTGGCCGTATAGGCGGCGGCCTTGGCGGGGTCGTAGCGATAGTGGTGCTCAGCCCGCTCCGGAACGGGCAGATTCGCCGTCAACCGCTCCACCCGGTCCAGCGCTCGCCGAGTCGCACCGACGTCTCCCATCCGCGCCCACGCGCGCGCCTCCTGGGCGGTCGCCTGAATCCGAGCAGAGCTGCCCTTCGGGGCGACCCGCTGCGCTTGACCGGAAAGATCGAGCGCCCTCCGGTAGTCACCTTGAGTCAGCACGTCCCAGGCCCGGGTTTCCAGACACCATGCCTGGATCTCACCATGCTCGGCATGTTCGGCAAGGTCACGCGCAGCCCGCAGGTGGGCAGCCGCAGCAGTGCGCTGTCGAAGGTCGATGTGAACGGTCGCCCGCAGCACCGCCAGCCAGGCACCGGCAACCAACAACCGCCGTTGTTGAGCAAGCGTGACCCGTCCATCCAGTAGCCGCCGCACATCGGCGAGGTGTCGCCGCACCAGCGGCAACAAGTCCGCCGGGGCCAACGTCGGATAGGAACTGGCCAGGTCATCCACGCCCTGTTCAATCCGTTCGAGCACGTCTCTGCCCACATCACTGGCGGCGACTCTCGCCCGCAGCTCGCCGGCCTCGGCCGCATGGTCGATCGGTGCGTCAACCAGGCGAGCCAGCACGCCTCCCGCGCCGAGAATCCGGTCCAGGTGGCAGGCCGTGTCGACCGTCGGAGCCTTGAGTCCTGCCTCCAGCTCCTGCAGATGGCTCTTACTCCGATGAGCGAGCTGCCCGAGGGATCGGAACGACAGACCACGCCGCTCCCGGAACTCACGCAGTGCTACCCCGAAGCGCGGATCGACGGACGAGGCCATAGCGCCACTCCAAGCTCAACAGGCCCGGCGAACTCCCCAACCGGCCATCACGTTGACCGTACCCCCGACGTCGCGCATCGGTACCCCTCGACACTTCACGGGCCGCCTCGACGCCCTCAGCCCCGACACTGGCTCCTACAACCCTTGGGGCCGCCAGCCGGCCTCCTCCTCCTCGACCTCCCGTACCGCGCTGTTGAGCCCTATCATCAAGCCTCGTGGAGGGATTGTTCTGGATGGTCGCCGCACCGGTTTGCCTTTTGCTGAGCTTGTTTCTCTGCGCCCTCCTAGTGGCGCTGACGAACTGGCCCAGGAAGGGCGACCGTGGGTAGTAGTCCCTCGCTACCGGATCACGCTCCTCGCCCCTGATTTCGAGACCTTCGTGGCGGGCCTGGTCACCGGACCGCCCGGGAGCTTCACCGAGGACCGCGGCGCAGATCAGTCACCTCGCCGGACGGAGTGAAGCCGGCCGAGACGTAGGTGGCCATGGCACCGAGGTTGGAGCTCTGCACGCACACGCCGGCGCTGGAGGAACCCAGGTCGCGAAGGGTCGCGGCGGCGGCGAGCGTGACCGCCGTGCCGTAGCCACGACCTCGGTGACCATGGTGGACGCCCATTGGTTCCAGCAGTCCCGGCCGCCCGGGGCCGGCCGACCACACGGCCGCCACCGCCACGGCGTCGTCGTTCTCGTCGAATAGGGCGAGGCTGCGTGCGTCACCGTAGAACGGTCCACCAGCCATCGTGAGCCAACGCCCGACCGTACGGCATCGGTCGGCATCGGTGCAGACTGAGCCACGGAACGCGGACCAGTGGACGGCGACCCACACCTCGGCGCGATCGGGCTCGATGGTCTCGACGCGTAGACCGCGCTCCTCCACCGGGTCCGAGAGGGTTCGATGGAACGTTGTCCACGGCTCGTCCCGGTCCCAACCTCGCTTCAGCAGCAACTGGGTCAGGAGCTCCGCACCCCGGGCTTCGACGGTCGCGCCGCCGTCGCCGTCGCCAGCCAGGACACCACCTGCCGGGTCGTCCAGATCCGCGGCGAGCCGGTGGGCCAGGGCCGCGTCCTCGCACCGGTCGGGAGCGACCGCCAGGCGCACCAGCCCAGGGCCGTCCAGCAGCCCGATCGCGAGAACTTCCCCGGCACACGATCACATCCGGATCGCGGCGGCGGTAGCCTCGGCACCGTTTTGCGAGTGCCAGCCGAGATCGCCGGAGTGCAACTGCAGCGCTCCCTCGTCGAGCTGCCACCGCTTTAGCGCCTCGGCCGCTGATGACAGCTCGTAAACCTTCGGAACGCTCAGCATGATGCTCATCGACGCACCCGACCCCACGGAACGGCCTGGCACCAGCGGATTTCGTCGGTAGCCGCTCACGTTCATCCGCGGGCGCGGCGGCGCCCACCAGGGCCTGCCGGGTGAAGCTTCTAGCGGCAGCGCCTTGGCCGTGGTGGGCGGGGCGGGCCGGCGGCCGGTGGGGCTGAACCACCGGCCGCCGGGCCGCGGTTAGTCGCGCCGCTCCCCCACCCGGTACGTAACCAGGTTCGGGTCGGCTCGGAGCTGGCGCTGCGTGAATTTGATGGTGTCCCAACCCTTGTCCGAATACAGCCGGGTCTGATCGGCGTACCAGGGCGAATTCGGGTTGGTCGACTGCGAGTAGGTGAGGATCTGCCGGCCCGACGGCCCGTCGCTACCCAGCTCGACAGCCATCAGGAACGAGGTGCCGTGCAAGATCTTGGGGTAGCCGACTCCGGGCGCAAACCCACTGGTGATCATGTTGAAGGCGCCGACGTCATGATGACCACCGTGGATCGGGATGTGTTCGGCACCACGCGGCTCGGTCTGGATGTCGCCGAGCCGGGCGTCGAGCGGGATGCCGTCCAGCTTCTGAACGGCATCCGCGAGAGCGGTCCGAATCTTCGGGTCGTCGACGGCAAGCCGGCTCGGCGTGCTCAGTGGGGCGGTCGGGTCAAACGGATCGGCGAAGCGCAGGCCGCCGGCCCCAACGAACTCGGTGAACAGATGCGCGCCCCGACTGTCCAGATCAACCCGCAGATCCCAGCCGCGCAGGGCCGCGCAGGCTGCGGTCAGGTCGACGGTGGCGCCGTCTGAGGTGGTCGCCGTCGGCTCTGCCTCGCAGCTCCGGACCAGGTCGTCCCGGACCAGTTCACCACCGTAGACCCGATTGCCGAGCGTCACATCCCACAGGTTGCTGGTGGTGAAGCCCCTCCCGGCAAATTCATCGGTGCCGTTGCGGCGCTGCTGCACCTGATGCACACCGAGCCGGGTCCGCAGGCTGCGCTGGGTCTGCTCGTCGCCGACGATACGCGGGTAGCCCTCCAGCGGATGCTCCGGATTAGCCAACCAGTAGCTGTCGTTGGAGTTGGTCACGTAGTCACTGCGGACCAGGGTGGGCAGGTTGGCCGGGCCAAGGATGCCGGGTACCGCGGCGTCCGGATCCCGGCCCAGCTCGCACGAGGAGCGGGAACCGTCGAGGACGGCCTGGCCGGTGCTCGCGTACACGGATTGGAAGGGGGCCGGAATGCAGGTGGTGGCCAGGGAGTCGGTCACCCGGGGCACGACGGAGTGGTCGGCGTAGAGGGCCTGGCCGCGGCGGTCAACGGCGATGACGTTGACCCAGGGCAGGAACTGCCGCTTGTCCAACACCGTCCGCAACTCACCCACCGACCGAGCCTGTCCCATGGCAAGCCAGCCATCGAGTGCGCGGTTGTTGGTGGCATTGGCGTCAGTGATCGCGTACGCCGTGGTGTCGGTCCAGTCGAACTGACCGGGCACCACGACGACCGGACCGAAGTGGGTGTCGTAGAGGGTGCGGCTAATCGGCCCGTCGGGAGTCTGAATGGTGACCGTACGGGCGGTCATCTTCCGGGGCTGGCCGTCGTAGCGGTAGCTGGTCGGGTCACCGGGCACCAGGTCCAGCCGGTGCCAGACAAATCGCTGGGCGGTGGAGACGGTGTGGCTCCAGGCGACCTTGCCGTTGTGGCCGATCTGGACGAGCGGGTCACCGACCAGTGCCGCGCCCTCGACGTCGTACCGGCCAGGCACCTTGAGATGCATCCGGTAGAAGCGGTCGGTGCCGTCCCACGGGAAGTGCGGGTTGGCCAGCAACATGCCGGCGCCGCTGGTGGTGGCGTCCCGCCCCAAGCCGTACGCGTTGCTGCCCAACCCGGCCGGCGCACCATCCACGGCGGCGGCGACCGCTGCCGTCTGCGGGGCATTCGCCGGCCCACTGACCCCGCTGGCGGTGGGGGGCGCAGCGGCGACGATAACGTTGGCAAGGGCGCCAGAGCTGGCCAAGACCATTCGGGCCCAGTACGCCCGCCACATGTCCAGCTCCGTGATCGGGCGTACCCAGTCCTTTCCGGCACAGGCCGGGTCGGTGATCGCCTTCCCGTCGCGAAGGTACGCGTTATAGCCGGCGACAAAGCCCCGCATTTGGTCGCGCACCTGTTCAGATGGCGCACGGACGCCGTCGCGCGGACCGTTGAGCAGCCGCTCGGCGACCTGGTCGTCGATGGCCTTCTGATGGAAGAGGTCACTGCTGACGTTGCTGGCCTCCGCGCCGAACCAGCGGGATCGTTCGGCGCGGACCGTCACCATCTGCCCGGCGATCAGACAGATGTTGTCCTCGGCTTGCACGTAGCCGGCACCGAAGCCGAGGCTGGCGAAATTGCGGGCGGTGATGTGCGGGACGCCGTACGACGCGCGCTGGATCAGGGCCGAGTAGCCATCACCGTTCGCGACGGCAGTGCTGCCGGTGACGGCGAGGCCGGCGGCGACCAGTCCGACGACGGTGGCTGCGGCGGCGAGCCGGCGCCGGCTCATTGGTCGGCTCTATTCATGGGGCATTCTCCCTAACGTGCCAGTGTCCATGCCCGACCGACGCTAGTGGTGAAAAAATACCCGCGGCATCAGTAGATGACCATGAAATCCGTCAGGGTTCACCCCGAGGGGCTGCTCAACGATGATGACCAGATGGACGACCTGAGCATCCGCGATCGGACCCCAGCTGACCTGCGAAGCTGCATCTCAGTCCTCGCGGACGTGCACCGGCTGGACCGCTACCCGCTGCACTGGCCCGCCGACCCACACCAGTGGCTGTCGCCCGACAACACCCGCCACGCCTGGGTCGCCGAGCGAGGAAGCACGGTCGTCGGCCACATTGCCGTCCACCACCCCGTCGCCGCCGCGACCGACCCCGTCTCTGCGACCAGCCCTGCCTCGTTGACCAGCCCTGCCACCACCCCCGTGGTCGAGGTCAGTCGCCTGTTCGTCGCACCAACCGCCCGCCGCCACAACACTGCGGCCCGGCTCCTGCACCACGCCCGCCAATGGGCCACCGAGCACCAACTCGACCTCACTCTGGAGATCGTCGACGACCCCAGATCAGCCGCCGCCATCGCCCTGTACGAGCGCACCGGCTGGCGGCACACCCACACCACCACCACCACCACCTGGACCAGCCCGGAAGGCCACCCGGTCCGGCTGCGCCGCTACGCCCTCCGCGACCACCGGACCCGGGACGTCGGTGCCGCCGGACGATCCGCTCCTCAACGAGAACGTGGCCCGGCCGATCGGGCCGCCGGCCGGTAGGTGAGCCTGCGTAGCAGCACCTCGGCCGGGCCACGGACGGACAGTCGGTCCATCAACAGCGCACTGAGGACGCCGACGATCCAGACACCGACAGCCACTGCAGAGTTCAACGCAATACCAAAGTTGTCACCCAGTCCGAAACAGTCCGAATCGGTTCCCACTCGAGCGAGGAAGGTCAGTGCCAATCACGCTATCGACCGCAACTTCGGATAGCACTGAAGCCAGCCGCCGTACCGCCGGTAGGGATAACCCATCCACGGTTACATAGGTGCAGCATGCATTTGACGACTTTTGATCGCTTTTCTTGTGCCCTATGCGCCCCGAACCCTCCGGGCGCCTCCTGATGGAATGAGGCTGGTTCACCTACCGTCGACCCATGGAATTCGGGATCTTCGCCGGCTTGGGCCTGATGCTCTGTACAGGATTTGCCTGCCTCTTCCTCATCGCCGTCGTAGGGCTACTCGCGGCCTGGTGGAAACCCAAGGGCTGACGGGGCCGCTCTCAGCCGAGACGATTCGCCAGCATCCATGGGCGATTGCCCGGCTTTCCGTTTGGCATGACACCGATCGTGCCAGCCACCCTGATGCATTCGAGAAGGGCTGCCCCGACGGCTGTTAACAGCCGAAGAGCGCCGGCAGGCCGACGCATGCAGTTGACTACCTCGCCCTAAAGGCCTTTGGCCGGCGATCCGCGCACGTCTAGCCTCTTCGGCATGGAGCAACTGCGTGGCCTTGCCATCCAGTTGGCGATAAACGAGCTCTTCGGCGACGACCTGCCGATGGCGGCTGCTCACGCCCTGGCCCGAGGTGTCGACTCGCCGAGCTTGCGTGAGCTCGCCGGCCTCTCGAAGGGCCAGTCACGGGATGCCGTTGACCTGTTCCGGCTGGCGATGGACGAGCTCGGCTCTCCCGTCCCGGACAAGAGCGGTGCCCGGCTACACCTCATGCGGGAGGCCGCGGCGAGCATCGTTGCTGGAAATGGCGATCCCGAGGACCTGGCCCACGAGATCTACTGGCAGGCAAGCCACTCCGGAAGGCCGGAGCTGCGAGCGGCAGGTTATCGCTTCCTGGAGCTGTACGCCGGATGGGGCGCAACGTTTGACCAGCCGGAGGCAGCGATAGCAGCCATGCAGGCGGCGGCACATTCGTTCCTTCGCGACCGCTCCACCCTGGGCGGCTATCGCTACGGCGACGCGCTTCCGGGTATCCCCAGCGGTGGCTGACTCCGTAGGAACTCCTCGTGCTGAGTTTCGGGGTGGCATACAGCACGTCAGTGCCGAGCAGCAGGTTGGCGCCATGGAAGTCCTCGTTGCGGACCCGCTCCAGATGCTCCGCCAGTACCCTTTGGGCCGCAGCAGCCTCAGCCACGTGGGCGCTGCTAGCAGTGGGCGGCCTCACTCTCGACAACTTCGCCGAGGGCCGCATGCTCCTTGATCGCGGCATCCGAATTCTGGACAGCGACCGCATCTGTCCACAGTTCCGACAGGAACCTATATCGTCTACAGCCTGCGCGCAGACGGAATCACCAGCACAGGGACGGACAGATGACCGACGACCACGACGCCGACGGTGCCATGAGCTTCATCTTCGAAGCCGGCGTCCTCAAACGCGCCGCCCGCACCGGCTGGTGGTTCGCCGGCGTCAAGCAGCCCGAGTCCATCGCCGACCACTCGTTCCGCACCGCGCTGATCGGTTTGATGCTCGCCGCCATGGAAGGCGCTGACCCGGCCCGGGTGTCGATGCTGTGCGTCCTGCACGACACCCAGGAAACCCGGATCACCGACATCCCCCACATCGCCAAGCGCTACCTCACCGCCGCACCCAACACCACCGTCACCGCCGACCAAGTCGCCGCCGGCCCACCAGCCGTCGCTGACCTCATCACCGCCGCCGTCGCCGAGTACGAAGCGGGCGAGACGCCCGAGGCCATCGTCGCCCGCGACGCCGACAAGCTGGAATGCCTCGTCCAAGCCGTCGAATACCGCCACCAGGGCATCGACAACGTCCAACGCTGGATCGACAGTTCACGCGCGGCGCTCAAGACCACCAGCGCCCACCGCCTCGCCGACGCCGCCCTCAACGGACAGCCCCTCGCCTGGCTCACCCCTGCCCCGCCACCGGAGCAGCCCTCAGCCAGCAGGCACTGACCTACCAGCCGGATTCACCCAGGTGAACGGTACTCGCACGCAACGCTTAACTCAGACGTTGAAGCGGAACTCCACCACGTCGCCGTCCTGCATGATGTAGTCCTTGCCCTCGATGCGGACCTTGCCCACCGCCTTCGCGGCGCTCATCGACCCGGCCTCGAGCAAATCGTTGTAGGAGACGACCTCCGCCTTGATGAAGCCGCGCTGGAAGTCGGTGTGGATGACCCCGGCGGCCTCCGGTGCGCTCGCCCCGACCGGCACGGTCCAGGCCCGCGCCTCCTTGGGGCCGGCGGTGAGGTACGTCTGGAGCCCCAGCGTGCGGAAGCCGACCCGGACGAGCTGGTCCAGCCCCGGCTCGGCCTGACCGATCGACTCCAGTAGCTCGCGGGCCTCCTCCTCGGGCAGGTCCACCAGCTCCGATTCGATCTTCGCGTCCATGAAGACGGCCTCGGCGGGGGCGACCAGGGCCCGCAGTTCGTCAAGGAACTCGGCGTTGGCCAGCTCGGCCTCGTCAACGTTGAAGACGTACAGGAAGGGCTTGGTGGTCAGCAGGTGTAGCTCGCGCAGGTGTTCCAGCGCGACACCGGCGGCAGCCGCGCCCGCGTACAGGGTGGTGCCGTTGTCGAGCACCTCCACGGCGGCCTTGGCGGCGGTCACCGCGGCGGCCCGGTCCTTGCGGAGCTTGGCCTCCTTCTCCAGCCGGGGAATCGCCCGCTCCAGCGTCTGCAGGTCGGCGAGGATCAGCTCCGTGTTGATCGTCTCGATGTCGTCCGCCGGGGCGATCTTGCCGTCGACGTGCACGACGTTCGGGTCGGAGAACGCGCGGACGACCTGGCAGATCGCGGCGGCGTCCCGGATGTTGGCGAGGAACGCGTTGCCCCGCCCCTGGCCCTTCGAGGCGCCGCGGACCAGCCCGGCGATGTCGACGAACGACACCGGCGCGGGGATCACCTTCTGCGACTCGAAGATCTCGGCGAGCTTGCCCAGCCGCTCGTCCGGCAGGCCGACCACACCGACGTTGGGCTCGATGGTGGCGAAGGGATAGTTCGCCGCGAGCACGTCATTCTTGGTCAGCGCGTTGAAGAGGGTGCTCTTGCCGACGTTGGGCAGGCCGACGATGCCGATGGTGAGACTCACGACGAGCCAGCTTACGCCGCCGCGGCCCGGCACCCGGCACCCGGCACCCGGCACCCGGCACCCGGCACCCGGCACCCGGCACCCGGCACCCGGCACCCGGCACCCGGCACCCGGCACCCGGCANGGCACCCGGCACCCGGCACCCGGCACCCGGCACCCGGCACCCGGCACCCGGCACCCGGCACCCGGCACCCGGCACCCGGCACCCGGCACCCGGCAGATGATTCCTGCCGCCGGCTCAGCCCAGCAGGCGGGGACCGATGGAGGTCTCCCGGATGCTGCCGTCCGGACCGCGACTGACCTCGTACGCCGACGCGCCCGGTCGGTCCGCTACCGCCTCGACCAGTCGCTCGCCCCGGTAGAGCAGGCCGACGCCGTCGTCGGTGCAGTAACTGGTGGGCAGCGTGCCGTCGCCGACCAGCCGATGCATCAACGGACGCCGCTGGTCTTCACTGTCGTAGTGCACCCCGTTGCCGTACGGCAGCCAGCCCAACCCGTCGGTGAAGCCCCGCAGGGTGGTCCCGAAACTGTCGGTGGCGCCGCCGGAGTGCCAGCAGATCGAGCCGGCCGACACCCCGCCCAAGACGATCCCGGCCTCCCAGCACTCCCGCAGGATCTCGCCGAGGCCGTGCACTCGCCACACCGCCACCAGATTGGCCACGCTGCCGCCACCAACCCAGATCACGTCCTGCGCCCGTAGGTGGGCCCGCACGTCCTCGACGTTCGGCATCGGGAACAACGCCAGGTGGGACATCCGGAACCGGCTGCCGGCGAACCCCTCGTAGACCCGGGCCAGCATGGCCGGCTGGTCCCCCTGGGCCTGGTCGAGGAAGCAGATCCGCGGCTCCGTTGCGTGGGCCAGGTCGGCAGCAAGGTCGAAGACCGGATTGATCCGCTTGGACTGACCAGCTCGTCCCGGGGCGAAGATGCCCATGCTGGTGGCGAGGATGGTGGGTTCGGTGGCGGTCACGGTAGTCCCTTCCGTCGGGTGCGTCGCCCATCCTGCCGGAGGACAGCCTCGGTCAGTCCCGGGGGCGAGCCTGGCGGGGAATCACCGGCTCGATCCGCGATGTTTCCGGGGGCAGTTCGGCTGCGGCGGCGAGCGGCAGGGTGAAGCGCGCGTCGGCCGCCGGCCCGACCGCGTGCGACTCGCGCAGCATCCAGCGAACCTCGTCGGCGGTCCACCCCAGCCCCGGCCGGGCAGCGATCTCGCTGAGCAGCCGCAGTGCCGCCCGGGTGTCATCGTCGTAGAAGCGCACGCACCAGTGGTGCACCCACATGCCGAGGGCACGGAGCCGGTCGTCGTCCAGCGAGCGGACGAGCCGGCCGCTGGCCGTCTCCTCGAACGCCCGCTCCGGGTTCCCGGCCCGGTCCCGGTCCAGCGCGCCGACCGCCGCCGGTGCGACCGCGCGCATGCGGGTGAAGAAGCCCTGCGTCACCGCCGGATCCAGCGGCGGGTGCCTGTCCCGTGTCGACGCCTGCCCGCCCGCCCCGCTCGCCATCGCCGCACCCTTCTTCCGTGACTTGGTGTGCGAGACGGTACCGACCAGGACCGACCGTTCCGGCCCCGGGCACCCCTGCGGTACGCCGGCGTCCGATTCCCGCCAGCCGACCGGCTCCGAACGGAGGCATCATCGGTGCGTGGACCTGGACTTTGAACGGTGCTATCGGGCCGTTGACAGCCGCGACCAGCGGTTCGACGGCTGGTTCTACACCGGTGTGCTCTCCACCGGAATCTACTGTCGGCCATCCTGTCCGGCGACTACCCCGAAGCGAAAGAATATCCGATTTTTCCCGTCTGCGGCCGCAGCGCAGGGGGCCGGGCTACGGGCCTGCCGCCGATGCCAGCCGGATGCGACCCCCGGTTCGCCGCAGTGGGACCTCCGGGCAGACCTGGTGAGTCGCGCCATGCGGCTGATCGCCGACGGCGTTGTTGACCGCGACGGGGTACCCGGTCTGGCGGCACGGCTCGGCTACACCGAGCGGCACCTGCACCGGCTACTCCGTACCGAGCTGGGCGCCGGCCCGCTCGCGCTGGCCCGGGCGCAACGCGCGCAGACCGCGCGGACCCTGATCGAATCCACCGACCTCGGGATGGCGGAGGTCGCGTTCGCCGCCGGGTTCGGCAGCGTCCGGCAGTTCAACGACACCCTCCGCGAGGTGTACGCGGTCCCTCCATCCGAGCTGCGGGCCACCCGGCGTCGTCCAACGGCGCCCGCGGGCCCCGGCACCATCACGGTACGGCTGGCCTACCGCCCCCCACTGCACGTCGGGGCGCTGCTGGACTTCCTCGCCCCGCGGACGCTGCCCGGGGTGGACGAGGTGCGCGCCGGCACCTACCACCGGGGGCTGCGGCTCCCCCACGGCACCGGCACGGCGGCGCTGACCCCGACGGAGCGGCATGTGGCGGCGACGCTGCGCCTGACCGACCTGCGGGACCTGGCGCCGGCGGTGGCCCGGTGCCGCCGGCTGCTCGACCTCGATGCCGACCCCACCGCGGTGGACGCCGCCCTGGCCACCGATCCCGCCCTGGCCCCGATGGTCACGGCGGAGCCCGGGGTCCGGGTGCCCCGCACCGTCGACGGTTTCGAGGTGGCTGTCCGCGCGATCGTCGGCCAGCAGGTCTCGGTGGCCTCCGCCCGCACCACCCTCACCCGACTCCTGAGCCACCTCCCCACCTCGGTGCCCGAGACGAGAGGCGGCGAGCTGTCCGGTTTCCCGGCCGCCGAGGAGGTGCTTGCCGTGCCGGATACGGCGTTCCGGATGCCGGCCGCCCGTCGGGAGACGCTGCGTCGGCTCGCGGCGGCGGTGGCCGCCGGGGAGGTCGACCTGGAGCCGGGTGGGGATCGACAGGAGACCCGGCAGCGGCTGCTGGCTCTCCCCGGGATCGGGGCGTGGACCGCGGACTACGTCGCGCTCCGCGCGCTCGGCGATCCGGACGTCCTGCTCCCCACCGATGTGGCCGTCCGCCGCGGCGCGGCCGCCCTCGGTCTCCCCAACAGCCCGGACACCTTGCACTCGTACGCCGACCGCTGGCGCCCCTGGCGCTCGTACGCGATGAGCCGACTCTGGAGAGCAGCATGAACACGATCGACGCCACCGTCGCCGACACCCCGGCCGGCCCGCTCGGCATCCTCGCCGGACCGGACGGGGCGGTCCGGGCTGCCGGTTTCACCACTGACCTGCCCGCCCTGCTTGCCCTGGTCCACCCACGCCTGCACGCCCCGTTGCGCCAACGACGCGACCTCGGCCCGATCACGGCTGCCGTCACGGCGTACCTGGATGGCGAGCTGACCGCGGTCGATGAGGTTCCGGTCGAGCAGCACACCGACGGCGCGTTCCTGGCCCACGCCTGGGATGTGCTGCGGGACCTGAAGCCGGGCGATCCGGTCACCTACACGGCGCTCGCCGGGCTGGCCGGCCGCCCGGCGGCGGTCCGGGCCGCCGCGGCGGCCTGTGCCCGGAACGCCGCCGCACTCTTCGTCCCCTGCCACCGGGTGCTGCGCACCGACGGAACGCTCGGTGGCTACCGTTGGGGGCTGGATGTGAAGAAGTGGTTGCTGAATCATGAGCGACAGTTGACAGCAAGCCGACACCGGCAACGGTCCTAAAAGACGTAACGTCGGGTAGTGCCCGCGGAGGTTGACGGCGACCCGGCCCCCACCACGGGCCGAAATCCGTTCGACAGCCTCTGGCGGCTGCGGCACTACCTACGCCCCTACGCGCCGGAGTTCGCCTGGCTCTTCCTCGCCGGCCTGGCCGCGATGGCGGCGGGGATCGCCGTACCGCTGGTAGCCCAGCGGGTGGTGGACGGCCCGGTCGCCCGGCAGGATCCGGCCGGCCTGTTCCGCCTCGCCGGCCTGGCGCTGCTCTTCGGCCTCGCCGAAGCAGTCCTGATCTTCATCCGGCGCTGGGTGCAGTCCTCCTCCTCACTGGGGATCGAGACAGCCATCCGGGCCGACATCTACGCCCACCTGCAACGGTTGCCGGCCAGCTTCCACGACCGGTGGCAGTCCGGCCAGCTCCTCTCCCGGATCACCACCGACCTTTCGGCGATCCGTCGGTTCCTCTCCTTCGGCCTGCTCTTCCTCGCCCTGAACCTGGTCACGTACACCGTGGTGGTGGCGCTGCTGATCCAGCTGCACCCGGTGCTGGGCTTGGCCGTGGCGGTCAGCGCCGTCCCGCTGTTCCTCCTCGCGCGGCGGTTCGCGCGGGCGTACCACGCCGCCTCCCGGCGGATGCAGGACCAGCAGGGCGACCTGGCGACGCTGGTTGAGGAGACCGCGCAGGGGCTACGCACGGCGAAAGCGTACGGGCGCGGGCCGGAACTGGCCGCCCGGTTCGCCGTCAGCTCCCGAGCGCTACATGACACCGCGGTCGGCAAGGGACGACTGCTCGCCGACACCTCCGCCCGCCTCGACCTGGTGCCGAACCTGACCCTCGGCGTTGTCCTCGTCGCTGGCGCGGGCGCCGCCGCGGCCGGCACGCTCACCATCGGCGAGCTGGTGGCCTTCGTCAGCCTCCAGCTCCTGCTGATCTGGCCGGTGCAGGGCCTGGGGTGGATCATCGCGGGCGGGCAGGAGGCGGCCACCGCGGCCGACCGGATCCGGGAGGTCTTGGACACCCCGCCCGCGATCCTGGACGCTCCCGGCGCCGCTACCCCACCCCGCTCCCAGATCCACGGTCGGTTGCGGTTCGCGGGTGTCTCGTTCCGGTACCCGGGCGCCCGCGAACCCGTACTGCGCGCCGTTGACCTCACCATCGAGCCGGGCGAGACGGTGGCGCTGGTCGGCGCGACCGGCTCCGGCAAGAGCACCCTGCTGTCGCTGGTGCCCCGGCTGCACGACGTGACCGGCGGCCACCTCACCATCGACGGGTACGACGTGCGGCGCCTGCAGCTGGCGACACTGCGCCGGCTGGTCGGGGTGGCCTTCGAGGACCCGACGCTCTTTTCCATGTCAGTGTGGGAGAACGTGACCCTGGGCCGGCCCGACGCCGCTGACGAGGAGGTCCGGGCGGCGCTCACGCTGGCCCAGGCCACCTTCGCCTACGACCTGCCGTGGGGGTTGGCGACTCGGGTCGGCGAGCAGGGCCTGTCGCTCTCCGGCGGGCAGCGGCAACGGCTCGCACTGGCCCGAACGGTGCTCAGCCGCCCCGCCCTGCTCCTGCTCGACGACCCGCTGTCCGCCCTCGACGTGCACACCGAGGCGCTGGTCGAGACGGCGCTCCGCCGGGCCCTACCCGACACGACAACCCTGGTCGTGGTGCACCGACCGGCCACGATCGCGCTCGCCGACCGGGTCGCCCTGCTGGAGGCCGGCCGGATCACCGCGCTGGGCCGGCACTCCGACCTGCTCGCCACGGTGCCGGCGTACCGTGCCCTGCTCTCGGCCGAACCGGGGCCACCCGCGGGCGATCCGTTCCCCAACGGCCTGGTGCGCTCGTGACCGACGGGGACGGTCCGGGCAGCGACCCGCCCTCGGCCGCCCCCGTGCCGCGACCGCGGCCGACCCAGGAGAACTGGCGCGGCATCGCAGTCGACCCGGACGCCGACCGCAGCCGCGCCGAGGACACCGATCCGGCGGCGGTGGCCCGGCTACGCGCCCGCAGCCGGGCGCTGCTGCGCAACCTGCTCCACCCGCACCGCCGACAGCTCGCCGTCGCCGTCGCGTTGCTGCTCATCCAGAACGTGGCGGGCATGGCCGGACCGTATCTGGTGATGCTCGGCATCGACCGGGCCATTCCGCCGCTGCGGGCCGGTGACGCCGGGCCGTTGACGTACATCGCCGCCGCGTTCGTCGTCGCCACGGTCGCCGAGTACATTGCCCGCCGCGGTTTCCTCGTCCTCTCCGCCCGGATCGGTCAGTCCGTACTCCTCGACCTCCGACGCCGGGTGTACGGGCACTTCCTGCGCCTGTCGGTGACCTTCCACGAGCGGTACACCTCCGGGCGGATGGTCTCGCGGCTCACCAGTGACCTGGACTCCATCGGCGAGTTGGTCGGTGGTGGCATCGACAGCCTGGTCCTCGCCGCCCTGTCGATCCTGTCGGTAGCCGCGATCCTGCTCTGGCTGGATCTTCCGCTGGCCGCCGTGACGCTGCTGGCGTTCCCGTTCCTGTTCTGGCTGTCCCGCTGGTTCGCCCGCACCTCGGCCGTGGCGTATCGGTGGACCCGGGACACCATTGCCCTGGTTATCGTGCACACCGTCGAGTCACTGCGGGGAATCCGGGCAGTGCAGGCGTTCCGCCGCGAGCCGCGCAACCAACAGATCTTCACCCGGGTCAACGACGACTACCGACGGGCCAGCCTGCACGCGTTCCAGCTGATCGCCACCTACTCGCCCGGGGTCAAGCTGATCGGCAACGTCACCATCGCGGCGGTGCTCTGCTACGGCGGGTGGCGTGTCCTCAATGGTCACGCCGAGGTCGGGGTGCTCGCCGCCTTCCTGCTCTATCTGCGTCGGTTCTTTGAGCCGATGCAGGAGCTGAGCCAGTTCTACAACTCGCTGCAGTCGGCCACCGCGGCGCTGGAGAAGCTCGCCGGGGTGCTGGACGAGCGACCTGAGGTGCCGGAGCCGGTCCGTCCGGTGCCGCTGCCGGCCGCCGAAGCCGGGCGCGGCGCGGTCGCCTTCCGCTCGGTCTCCTTCGGGTACTACCCGCAGTCCCCGATCCTGCGCGGACTGAATCTGGATATCCCGGCCGGACAGACCGTCGCGCTGATCGGGCCGACCGGTGCCGGCAAGTCGACCATCGCCAAGCTGCTCGCCCGCTTCCACGACCCGAACACGGGCACCGTCGCGCTGGGGGGTATCGACCTGCGGGACATCGCCGACGCCGACCTACGGCGGGCGCTCGTCCTGGTCACGCAGGAAACCCACCTCTTCGGGGGGACGGTCGCGGAGAACATCCGATTCGGCCGGCCGGACGCCGACGACGCCGCGGTGGCGGCGGCGGCGAAGGCGATCGGCGCGGACGAATTCATCACCGCCCTGCCCGACGGGTACGCCACCCAGGTGCATCGCCGCGGCAGCCGGCTCTCGGCCGGTCAGCGGCAGCTCGTCGCGTTCGCTCGGGTGTTCCTGGCCGACCCAGCGGTGCTGATCCTGGACGAGGCGACCTCGTCCCTCGACGTCCCAACCGAACGAGCGGTCCAGCGGGCCCTGGCCACCATTCTGCGGGACCGTACCGCGCTGGTGATCGCGCACCGGCTCTCCACCGTCGAGATCGCCGACCGGGTGGTGGTGCTGGAGTCGGGGCGGATCGTCGAGGACGGTCCGCCGGCGCGACTGGTCCACAGCGACGGACGGTACGCCGCGCTGCACCGCCAGTGGCTCGACTCGCTGAGCTGAGCAGGAGGGAAGGTCAGGCGACACCGGGCCCGACGGCCTGACCACCTTGCCGTCCCGGACCTGAACATTTGGTCCGAGCGGTCCGCCAGCCCCTCGGTGCACTGGCGGGACAGGGGCTGTTGGCGCGTAGGCGCCGAAATCCGCGGCGGACGCGGGCTGGGGTGAGCCGGTGAGGTGGAATTGTCGTCCCCACGGGTAGCGTAGGTCTGCGGCGAGGGGTCGGCCCAGTGTTGGGTGTGGGCTGCGATGATCGACTCGTTACCTAGCACGTAATCGACACTCCGTCGCATGGGTGCGAATCTCCAGGAGCCACGGCTAACGCCGCGTGGCTTCCGAGACCAGAGGACCCACAGCCATGAGTGACCTTGCTAACACCATCAAGCGCTACATCGATATGTGGAACGAGACAGACGCGACGCGCCTGGCCGAAGAAGTTCGCAGTACCTGTGCCGAGAATGTGATCTACACGGATCCCAAGGACCACCTCACTGGACACGAGGCGGTCAACGCGTTGATCAGGTCCGCCCGGGAGCAGCTCACAGGCATGACCTTCGCCCTGGCCGGGCCGGTCGACACCCACCACAACATTGCCCGCTTCACCTGGCACCTCGTCCCAGCCGGGGCGACCGAGCCCGTGGCCACCGGCTTCCAGGTGGTCACGGCCGACGACGACGGGCGACTCTCCGGGGTGTACGGCTTCCTCGACCAGAAGCTCACCGCCAGCTGACCGCAGGGTCGACGGCCCATAGCCCAACCACCGGGATCTGGGGCGGCGCCAATTCGGCGTCGCCCGCCAGGGGCACTGCAAATAGGCCTCACGGGGCGAGACATCGCCGACGCCGGCCGAAGCCGATCATTGAGCCTCGGAGCTACACCGTTGTTGTGTTTTGAGTCCGGCGGTCGGCCGCCGCGGGTACCTCGCCGGCGGCGGCTGGCCTGCTGGTCGATCCTTTGAAGACACCGCCTAGCCCGCACTGTCCGGAGTAGCGCCGCCGGGCTATCCCGCGGGTGGTGGGGCCGCTCACCTGCCTCAGCTGGTTTCGCCGGCCACACTGAACGACCGGAGCCGATCAACCGCCAGGGCGGTGAAGCCGACCGCGATCAGCGTGCTCATCACCGCCGCGACCGGCACTGAGACATCGGTGGCGAGCAGCTCCGTCGGGGCGAACCGGTCGGCCAGCGCGATCACGTACTGCTGGATGGAGAGCACCTTCGTCCCGCTGACGACGTTACCGAGCAGCCCCTCCCAGATCAGCACGTAGACCAGCCCGAGCAGCACCGGGCGCCGAGTGACCAGGCTGAGCGCTAGGAAGAACGCGCAGTAGGCCAGCGCGCCGATGGAGGCGGCGGCGGCGAGCGCCAGACCGACCCGGACCGAGCTGGCGAGCACACCGGCCACATACAACGGTACGGCGACGGTGACCGCGGTGACGCCGGCCGCCACCGCCAGCTTCGGCAGCACGATCTGCCAACGCGGCAACGGCTTGGTGAGGATGTGCACCACGGTGCCGTCATCGATCTCCGCGCCGAGCACGCCGGTCCCGACGATCAACGCGATCACCGGCAGCACCACGGCCAACCCGAGGCCGACCAGGACCGGCGGCCCCCACTCGTTGGGGTCCACCCCCAGCGCGCGGGAGAGCACCGCGAGCAGCACCAGCAGCACCGGTAGCGGAAACAGCAGCAGGAAGCGGCGCCGCCCCAACAGCCCCCGGGCCGTGATCCAGGAAACAGTCGACATGGTCAGGCCTCCACCAGGTAGGAGAACACGCTCTCCAGGGACTCGTCCTCGGGCACCAGCTGCCGCACCCGGATCCCCCGGGCCAGGGCGACCTTGGGCAGCACCCGGGTGAAAGCGCCATAGTCGCTCACCCGCACGGTCAGCTCGGCCTGACCCAGCTCCACGCCGGTCACCGATGCTTCCGCCATCAGCGCCACGGCGAGCGCCCGGTCATCGGTGGACCGGACCGCGAAAACGTGGGGCCGGTTGGTCATCAGCCGACGGATCGTCCGGAAGTCTCCGGAGGCGGCGAGCCGGCCGGCGACCATCACCTGCACCGTGCCGGAGAGCTGCTCGACCTCCTCCAAAATGTGCGAGCTGAACAGGATGGTGCGCCCGGCGCCGCCAAGGCGGTGCAGCAGGTCCATCATGTGCAGCCGCTGCCGCGGGTCCATCCCGTTGAACGGCTCGTCGAGCAGCAGCACCTGCGGGTCGTGAACCAGCGCCGCCGCCACCCGGGCACGCTGTCGCATGCCCTTGGAGTAGGTGCCGATCCGGCGGGACTGCGCCCCCTCCAGCTCGACCAGGGCGATCGCCCGGCGAGTTGCCTCCGCGGGGTCCGGCAGCCGGTGCAGCCGTGCGCTGGCCAGCACGAACTCGTACGCGGTGAGGAAGGTGTGCACCGCTTCCCGTTCGCTGACCAGGCCCAGTCGCCGGTAGACCTCGGGGTTGCGCCAGGTGGGCGTTCCGTCCAGGGTCACCGCGCCACGGGACGGCGCGAGGAAACCGGCCATCATGTGCAGCAGCGTCGTCTTGCCCGCACCGTTGGGGCCGAGCAGCCCGGTGACCCCCGGTCCCAGGATCATGCTGACATCGTTGACGGCGACCACGTTGCCGTACCAGCGGGAGACCCCCGCCAGCTCCAGTCGGCTGCCCGTGGGGGCGGGCGCCGACCTCGGCTCCACACTGGTCACGCTCATCGGGTGGCCACCTTCCGGTAGCGGGCCAACAGTAGGACGACACAGCCGGCCACGAGCAGCACGGCCGTGAAGGCGTAGAGCGGGCCGAACCCACCGATGGGGAGCCCACCCCCGCGCTCGAAGAGCAGATCACCGAGCGCCCAGGTGCCCACACCGTTGACCATGGTCATCGGGGAGGCGAGGAAGGCCAGCTCATTGATTGTCTGCGAGGGCAGGATGGCGAGGATGCCGACGATCGGTGTGGTCATCAGGAAGACCGCGACGATCCCGCCGGCGGCGAACGCCCGCTTGCCGGTGAGGGCGGCGACCAACAGGCCGATCACGCCGAAGACCGCTGCCCAGAGACCGGCGTAGAGCAGGCCCGGTAGGAGGTCAAGCAGCTCGTTCCACACCCCCCGCGGCCCCTCCTCGATAGTGAAGGCGGCGCCGAGGAACATCACCAGCTGCGGGCCGCCGAGCAACAACCAGAGCGCGGTCACCAGGGAGAGGAGTTTGGCCAGCGGATAGTCCGATCGGGCCAGCGGCCGGGAGAAGTACAGCGGCAGTACTCCGCTGCGCAGGTCGCGACTGACCAGTTCGGGGGCGGCGACGGCGACGAAAAAGATGATCAGCCAGCTCATCGTGTCGGCGAACTGCGCGTACGTCATCACCACTTGACCGAGCTGACTACGGACGGCGGCGACCACAGCGGCGACCACGATCACGATGCCCACCACCAGCCAAGGGAAGATCTTCGCCTTGGCGCTGCGGCCGAAGCCGAAGACCGTGCGCAGCCCGTGCAGGTACAGCGCGCCGAACACCGCGCCACGGCCGAGGCGGGGGCCCGAGTAGCGCTGGTAGCCGATGTCGTGAATGACTCCGGTCGACTCAGACATGGCTGGGCTCCCTCGTGGCGAACAGCTCGGCCACCCGGTGGCGACGCTGGTCCAACCGGTGCAGCGGCAGGTCCAGTTCGGCGACCGCGCCGAGGATCTGATCGTAGGTGTCATCATCGGCCAGCTCGACGAGGAGCAGGCGGCCGTCCCGGCGGACCGGCAGCCGCAGTGCGGCCAGGCGGGCGGCCAGTTCCTCGATGCCCTCGCTGACCTCCACGGCCAGTATGTCGGTGGCCGAGGTCATGGCGTCGATCCGGTCGGCTCGCAGCAGCCGGCCACCGTCGATGGCGACCAGCGTGTCGCAGATCCGCTCGACCTCGCCGAGCAGATGCGAGCAGACCAGCACCGAGATGCCGAACTCGGTGCCGATCCGGTGAATCAGGGCGAGCATCGCGTCCCGCCCAGCCGGGTCGAGCCCGTTGGTGGGCTCGTCGAGCAGCAGTAGGTCCGGGTCGTGCACCAGGGCCTGAGCGAGCTTCACCCGCTGCTTCATGCCGGTCGAGTAGCCGCCGACCGGGCGGTAACGCTCCTCGTAGAGCCCGACGTGTCGTAGCGCCTCGCTGGCCCGTTCGCGGGCGACCGTCCGCGGCAGGCCGCTGACCCGGCCGAGGTGGGTGACCAGCTCGGCGGCGGTGAGGTCGGGTGGCAGGGCCTCGTGCTCGGGCATGTAGCCGACGCGCGCCCGCACCTGGTCGGGTTGGGTGATCGGATCCAGACCGAGGACCCGGACCTGCCCCTTGGTCGGCGGGAGCAGGCCGAGCAGGATCTTGATCAGGGTGGACTTGCCGGCGCCGTTCGCGCCGACGAGACCGACGATGCCGGTCTCGACCACGACGGTCAGATCGGCCAGCGCGGTGACCCCACCCCGGTAGGTTTTGGTCAGCGACTCGGTCGCGATGAGTGCCACGCCCCCAGATTAGGCAGGTACCGCACGCTACCGACACCCGACGCGCCCCTGATCATTCCCGTAGGGGGCGGCAGCCGTAAGGCTCCGGTAATTCCCCTACCGGTTCCCGCCGGCAGACTGGAGGCATGGCCTCAAGACTGCTGCGCGCCCCGCTCACCTGGGTCGCGGTCACCGTTCTCGCCGCCGGCACCGCCTTTGGTCTCTACTGGTTCCAGCCGTGGAAACTGGTCACCGATACCGAGGTGAACGAAGAGCTGGCGGTCGTGGCCAGCGAAGCACCGTCCTCGCCCGCTAACTCCGCCCCAGCTGCCGGCTCCACACCGGACGAAGCCTCGGCCCCGGCTGCCGGCCCGACGATCGTGCGCAGCGGCGAGTTCATCACCCACGAACACGACACCAGCGGCACCGCCCGGATCATCCGCACCGCCGACGGCAAGCTGCGGCTGGAACTGGTCGGCTTGGCCACCTCTAACGGCCCTGACCTGCGGGTGTGGCTGACCGACCAACCGGTCCGGAGCGGCGAAGCCGGATGGCATGTGTTCGACGACGGCCACTGGGTCGAGTTGGGCCGGCTCAAGGGCAACCGCGGTGACCAGGCGTACGACATCCCGGCCGAGGTGGACCTGGATGGACTGACCAGCGTGTCAATCTGGTGCAAACGGTTCGCGGTGTCGTTCGGTGCGGCCCCCTTGGCCACTGCCTGAAGTCGGGCCGCACCCCCCATCTCCTGGAGTGGCACTCGACCGATCCCCCGGTCGACTGAGAAACTAGTGCCGAACAGTGATTTGGGGGGTTCATGAGTAACGGTTGGGTGCCGCCCGACGAGGTGCTGCGGGACGCGCCGGCGTACTCGCCCCGCCCGGGTGAACTGGCCGACCTGGAGCTGCTCCTCACCGGGGCGTACACCCCGCTGACCGGCTTCATGACCCGCGCCGACCTGGTCTCGGTGAGCCGGCGGGGTCGGCTCAGCGACGACGCTCCCTGGTCGGTGCCGGTGACGCTCCAGGTGCCCGCGGCCCTCGCCGAGCGGCTCGACGTCCGGGATCCGGCCCGCCGCACGTTGGTGCTGACCGACGGCGAGGGGGCCCCGATGGCCGCGCTGGAGGTCGCCGACGTCTGGCCGGTCCGCGACGGGGTGATAGGGGTCGGCGGTCCGGTGCGCCGGCTCGGCGACGGCGGGCACGGCCCGTTCCAGCGGCTGCGGCGTACCCCGGAGGAGATCCGCTCGCTACTGCCACCCGGCCGGGTGCTCGGGGTGGTCGCCGACCGGCCGCTGCACCGGCCGCAACTCGCCCAGATAGCGCATGCCACCCGTACCCTCGGCGCCCACCTGCTGGTGCTGATCCCGATCGGCGAGGAGAGCGGCGAGCTGCCGCCGGAGGCCCTGGTTCGCAGCGTCTTCGCCGCCCGGGACCGGATGCCGCCGGCGACGCTGATCGCCGTTCCGCTGCCCCGCCGCCGCGAGGAGATCAGCGACGCGCTGCTCCGGGCGCGGGTCTCGGCGGCGTACGGGGTGACCCATCTGCTCTCCACCGGCGAGATGCTTTCCGGGGCTGGGCTGCGGGTGCTGGTCCCGCGGGAGTTGGCCTACGACAACCGCGATGGGCAGTGGCGGTGGCGGGAGGACATCCCGCCGCGCAACCGGCGGCAGGCGCTGACCCAGGCCGAGATCAACGATCTGCTGGACCGCGGATTCCCGCTGCCGGAGTGGCACACTCCCCCGGCGGTGGCGAAGGAGTTGGTGCACGCCCGCCCACCCCGCCGCTACCGAGGCTTGGTCATCTTCCTGACCGGCCTCTCCGGGTCCGGCAAGTCCACCATCGCCCGTGGTCTCGCCGATACCCTACGGGAGCAGGGCGAACGGACGGTCACCCTGCTCGACGGCGACATCGTGCGCCGGGAGCTGTCGGCTGGGCTCGGCTTCAGCAAGGCTGATCGGGACGCGAATGTCCGCCGGATCAGCTGGGTCGCTGCCGAGATCGCCCGGCACCGGGGGGTGGCGATCTGCTGCCCGATCGCCCCCTACGAGCAGGCGCGGGCCGCCGCTCGGAAGATGACGCTGGCCGCCGGGGCGGGCTTCCTGCTCATCCACGTCTCCACCCCGCTGGAGGTCTGCGAGCAGCGGGACCGGAAGGGCCTGTACGCGCGCGCCCGCGCCGGTCTGTTGACCGGGATGACCGGAGTGGACGATCCGTACGAGGAGCCGACCGACGCCGACCTGACGGTCGACACGACCGACCTGTCGGTGGAGGAGGCGGTGCAGGAGGTCCTGCACCAGTTGGCCGAGACGGGCTGGGTCGAACCCCGCCACTCGAGCGGGTAGTTCCCGGTCACGCCGCCCCGCGGCAGAGGGGACAGGACGCTGGCCCGGGACGCCCGGGCCAGCGGTCCGAGGGCTCGCGGTGTCGCAGTGCCGGGGCCCCGGGTGTCGCAGTGCCGGACCGGGTAAGAGCCCGGGGTGCGGGGGGCCCGGGACAGGGCCCCCCGCTGGGAAGGGACGGCTGGCTGTGCGTGACAGCCGGGAAAGCTGACGGGCGGCGCACGTCGCGGGCGACCGCGGCCAACCTTCCTGGACGCGACTGGCATCTCGTCCATCTGGGTCAACGAGGCGCGCCGAAGAAAGTCGCGCCATCCGCCGGCTCGATCCCCACCCCGCCGACTACCGCACCGGTAGTCGGCGGCCCCGCCGGTCGGGAATCAGGCGAGCTTGCGGGCCAGGTTCTCGTCCAGCGCGTTCATGAACTCGTCGGTGGTCAGCCACGGGGCGTCCCGCGAGATGAGCAGCGCGAGGTCCTTGGTCATCTGGCCGCCCTCGACGGTCTCGATGATGACCTTCTCCAGCGTGTTGGCGAACTCGGAAACCGCCGGGGTGCCGTCCAGCTTGCCCCGGTGGGCCAGGCCCCGGGTCCAGGCGTAGATCGAGGCGATCGGGTTGGTCGAGGTCTTCTCGCCCTTCTGGTACTGCCGGTAGTGCCGGGTGACGGTGCCGTGCGCGGCCTCGGCCTCGACGGTACGGCCGTCGGGGGTCATCAGCACGGACGTCATCAGGCCGAGCGAGCCGAAGCCCTGCGCGACGGTGTCGGACTGCACGTCACCGTCGTAGTTCTTGCAGGCCCAGACGAAGCCGCCCTCCCACTTGAGCGCCGCGGCGACCATGTCGTCGATCAGCCGGTGCTCGTAGCTGATGCCGGCCGCCTCGAACTCGGCCTTGAACTCGGCCTCGTAGACCTCGGCGAAGATGTCCTTGAACCGGCCGTCGTACGCCTTGAGGATGGTGTTCTTCGTCGACAGGTAGACCGGGTAGCCACGGTCGAGGCCGTACCGCATGGAGGCGCGGGCGAAGTCCCGGATCGACTCGTCGAAGTTGTACATGCCCATGGCGACCCCGCCGCCGGGGAAGTTGGCGATCTCCATCTCGACCGGCTGGGTGCCGTCGGTCGGGGTGTAGGTGATGGTGACCTTGCCCGGCCCGGGGACGACGAAGTCGCTGGCCTTGTACTGGTCGCCGTGGGCGTGCCGGCCGATGATGATCGGCTTCGTCCAACCGGGCACCAGCCGCGGCACGTTGGACATGATGATCGGCTCGCGGAAGACGACGCCGCCGAGGATGTTGCGGATGGTGCCGTTCGGCGACCGCCACATCTTCTTCAGGCCGAACTCCTCGACCCGCGCCTCGTCCGGGGTGATCGTGGCGCACTTGACGCCGACGCCGTGCTCCTTGATCGCGTTGGCGGCGTCAACAGTGGCCTGGTCGTCGGTCTCGTCCCGGTGCTGGATCGAGAGGTCGTAGTAACGCAGGTCGACGTCGAGGTAGGGCAGGATCAGCTGCTCCCGGATCTGCTTCCAGATGATCCGGGTCATCTCGTCGCCGTCGAGCTCTACGACCGGGTTGTTTACCTTGATCTTCGCCATCGGCCGGCGCTCCTCTCGGGGGACATGCTCAAGCAGTACGAGCGTACTGCAAACAATCCCGATCTCCCCAGCCGGCCTCATTCCGGGGCCCTCGGCGTGGGCGACGGCGGCCCCGCGGCCGGGTGACCACGGGGCACTGCCGTCGGTGTGGTCACATGCTGGCGACGTCGCCCTGCTTGGCGCGAACTGCCTCCGCGGCCTCCTTCAGGGCGGCCAACTCGTCGGCGTCCAGATCGGTCTCGACGACCCGCCGGACTCCCTGCGCGCCGATCTCCGCCTCCACCCCGAGGTAGACGCCGGAGATGCCGTACTCCCCGTCCACCCAGGCACAGACCGGCATGACCTCGCCGGAGTCCTCGGCGACGGCCTTCGCCATCCGGGCGGCGGCGGCTGACGGGGCGTAGTAGGCCGAGCCGGTCTTCAGCAGCGCCACCACCTCGGCACCACCGTTGCGGGTCTTGACTACCAGCTCCTCGATCTGCTCGGCGGGCATCGCCTCACGCAGCGGCTTGCCGGCCACGCTGCTCTTCGACGGCACCGGGACCATGGTGTCCCCGTGCGAGCCCAGCGTCAGCGTCCGCACCGACGCCACCGGTACGCCCAGCGCCTCGGCCACGAAGTTGGTGAACCGGGCGGTGTCCAGCATGCCGGCCTGACCGAGCACCCGGTTGTGCGGGAACTGGGTGGCGATCTGGGCCAGCGCGGTCATCTCGTCGAGCGGGTTGGAGACCACGATCACGACGGCGTTCGGCGCGTACTTGGCGACGTTCTCGGCGACCTGCCGGACGATCTTGGCGTTGGTCTCCAGCAGGTCCATCCGGCTCATGCCGGGCTTGCGTGGCAGACCGGCGGTGACAACGACGACATCCGAGCCCTCGATGGCCTCGTAGCCCTCACCGTTGGGGCCGGTGGTCACGCCAACCAGCTTGGTCTCGAAGCCCTCGATGGCCCGGGACTGGTTAAGGTCCAGGGCGAGACCCGCCGGCTTGCCCTCCACGATGTCCGTGATCACGACGGTGTCGAAGACGTCGTACTCGGCCAGACGCTGCGCGGTGGTGGAGCCGTAGAAGCCGGCCCCGACGACAGTGACCTTCTTACCCATTGACGTCCCACTCCCTGATACCAGTCGGCTTTTCCGGACCGTATCAGCCATCCTGACACCGATCCGGTCAGGGGCGGACGGTTATGACCCCGATGGGTGCGCTTCGGTGCCGCTGCGGGACTTCAGCCGCGCTCGGCCCGCTCCACGACGTTGGTCAGCAGCATCGCGCGGGTCATCGGCCCCACTCCACCCGGCATCGGGACCAGGGCCCCGGCCACCTCGGCGACGCCGGAATCCACGTCGCCGGTGTAGCGGCCCTTGCCGTCAGGGCCGATCACCCGGGTGATCCCGACATCCACCACGACGGCACCCGGCGTGATCATGTCGGCGGTGAGGAGCCCCGGCACCCCGGCCGCGACGATCACGATGTCCGCGGCCCGGGTGTGCGCGGTGAGGTCGAGGGTGCCCGTGTGGCAGAGGGTGACGGTCGCGTTCTCGCTGCGCCGGGTGAGCAGCAGCCCGAGCGGGCGGCCGACCGTGTTACCCCGACCGACCACGACGACTCGGGCACCTCGCAGCGCCACGTCGTGTCGGCGAAGCAGCTCGACGATTCCGCGCGGGGTGCAGGGCAGCGGCCCCGGGTAGCCGAGCACCAGCCGGCCCAGGTTGACCGGGTGCAGACCGTCGGCGTCCTTCTCCGGGTCGATCAGCTCCAGCACTCGCTGGGTGTCGAGGTGGCCGGGGAGCGGCAGCTGCACGATGTAGCCGTGACAGGCCGGATCGGCGTTCAGGTCGGCCAGTACGGCGTCCACCTGCTCCTGCGTGGCGTCGGCCGGAAGCTCCCGGCGGAGCGAGGCGACGCCGACCTCGGCGCAGTCCCGGTGCTTGCCGTTGACGTACGCCTGGGAGCCGGGATCGCCACCGACCAGAACGGTGCCGAGACCGGGGGTGACACCCCGTTCCGCCAGAGCCTTCACGCGGACCCGCAGCTCGTCCTTGATCTCGGCTGCGGTCGCCTTGCCGTCCAGAAGCGTCGCCGTCACCTCCAGATCGTCTCACGCCAGCCCCGTGCGGAGCCGACGACCCGGGCAGTCGACGGCCGGCGCTGCTGTGGCCGGGGACACCAGAACCGCCAGCCGAGTGCAATAAGTCACTCTGAGTAACGCATGCTGCTCCAAAACCGGAAAATCGACTGCGGTCCGGGGCATGCGGGACGGTCGGCGACGGCGGGTTCGGCGTCGCCGTTACGAGTCGACACACCCCGACCGACCCACCGATTCGGCGAGCCAAAAGCGCAGGTCAGCAGCGGCATCTATAGCACGGGGGAGCACCCCCGACAAGGCTCATCCCCACCCTCCGTTACGACTTCGCAACCCTTCCGTTGTCGATCGCTGACCGGCGACCTACCGTTGCCGATCGTTGCGCAGCGTTACCCAGCGTCGGGTCATGCGCAGCGTGAGGATGAGGAGGCTTCATGCGCGTTCGTAGACTCGCCGCCTGGACGGCCCTCCCGCTCGCGGCGACCCTGGGCCTGGTGGCCTGCGGTTCCGGCGGCGGTGGTTCCGGCGCGACCGACCCCAACGCGGCCGTGCGGATCGAGATCGCCGAGCCGCAGCACCTGGTTCCGACCAACACCACCGAGACCAGTGGCTCGCAGGTGCTCGCTGCCCTGTTCAGCCCGCTGATCGACTACGACGACGCCAACCAGGCGTACGAGGTGGCAGCCGAGTCGGTGACGTCCGAGGACAACATCACCTGGACGATCAAGCTCAAGGACGGCTACACCTTCCACAACGGCGAGCCGGTCACCGCCGACAACTACATCGACGCCTGGAACTACGGCGCCTACGCCCCGAACGGCCAGGGCTCAAGCTACTTCTTCGAGAAGATCGCCGGGTACGACGAGCTACAGGGCGAGACCCCGGCGGCGCAGGCGCTGTCCGGCCTGGAGAAGGTTGACGACCTGACCTTCACCGTGACCCTGTCCGCGCCGTACTCCGATTTCCGGACCATGCTCGGGTACAACGCCTTCTACCCGCTGCCGAAGGCCGCGTTCTCGGAGCCGGGCGTGCTCGACGAGGGCTACGAGCAGGCGCCGATCGGTCAGGGCCCGTTCAAGATGAAGGGCACCTGGCAGCACGACGCCCGGGTCGAGGTCGAGCGGTACGACGCCTTCCCCGGCGAGCAGCCGAAGGTGGCGGGCGTCGAGTTCCGGATCTACCAGCAGCCCGCCGCCGCGTACGCGGATGTCCTCTCGGACAACCTCGACGTGATCAAGGCGATCCCGACCGAGAACCTGTCGACCGCCCCCACCGACCTGGGGGATCGGTTCCAGACCAGCCCCGGATCGTCCTTCCAGTTCCTCTCCTTCCCGACTTACCAGGAGGAGTTCAGCAACCCGGACGTGCGTAAGGCGATCTCGATGGCGATCGACCGGGAGGAGATCACGAAGGCGGTCTTCAAGGACTCGCAGACTCCGGCCCGCTCGTTTGTCTCCCCGGTTGTCGCGGGCTACCGCGAGAACACCATCGGCGACGCCGGCACCTTCGACCCGGCCAAGGCGAAGGCGCTCTACGAGAGCGCGGGCGGCCCGAGCCAGATCGAGATCTCGTACAACGGCGACGGCGGCCACAAGGACTGGGTCGACGCCACCTGCAACCAGCTCAAGGCGAACCTGGATGTGGAGTGTGTCGGCAACGCCGAGCCGAAGTTCTCCGACCTGCTGACGAAGGTCAAGGCAGAGCAGTCGGTCGGCCTGTTCCGGATGGCGTGGGTCATGGACTACCCGTCCATGGAGAACTACCTCGGCCCGCTGTACAGCAGCACCGGTTCGGCGAACTTCTACGGCTACGAGAACCCCGAGTTCGACAAGCTGGTCGCCGAGGGTTCGGCGGCGGCCTCCGAGGAGGAGGCGATCGCGAAGTACCAGCAGGCCGAGGAGCTGCTGGCCGAGGACATGCCGGTGATCCCACTGCGCTACGGCCAGAACGTCTTCGGGCACTCGAGCAAGGTCACGAACGTGGAGTTGGACCTCTTCAACCGAGTCGACCTGCTCAAGATCGAGGCAGTCCAGTAGTTCCGTAGCGAGCGGCGTGGTCGGGTCACCGGGTAGCTGGTGACCCGACCACGCCTCCCCTTCGCCCTTTTTCAGAGAGACTGCCTAGTATGGTCCGCTTTATTCTGCGACGACTGCTCCAGATGGTCCTCGCCTTCTTCGGGACCACGCTGATCGTCTACGCGCTGATGTTCGCCGGTCAGGGTGACCCCATCCAGGCGCTCGCCGGCGAACGCCCGGTCACCGAAGCCCAACGGGCATACCTGACGGAGAAGTTCCACCTGGACCGGACCGGAATCGACGGCTTCTTCTACCGGTACTTCGACTACATCCGGAACCTGCTCCAGGGCGACCTCGGCGAGTCCCTCACCGGGCGGCAGATCGGCGACATCCTCGCCGCCGCCTGGCCGGTGACGATCAAGCTGGCCCTGATCGCGATGACGGTCACCGTGCTCGTCGGGGTCACCGCCGGTGTGCTCGCCGGCATTCGGCGAGCCAGCATCTTCGACAACTCGACGCTGCTGCTGACCCTGGTCGTGCTGGCCGTGCCGACGATCGTGCTGGCACCCATCGCGCAGTACCTCCTCGGCGTCCGGTGGCAGCTCTTCCCGCCCACCGCCGGCGCCGACCCCGACTTCTACGCGCTCCTGCTGCCCGGGATCGTCCTCGGTTCCCTCTCCCTGGCCACCGCGCTGCGACTGACCCGGACCTCGGTGGCCGAGAACCTGCGCGCCGACTATGTCCGCACCGCCCGGTCGAAGGGCCTGGTCAAGCGACGGATCGTCGGCATCCACGTACTGCGCAACTCACTCATCCCGGTGGTCACCTTCCTCGGCGTCGAGTTGGGCAACCTGATGGGCGGCGCGATCATCACCGAAGGCGTGTTCAACATCCCCGGGGTCGGTTTCAACCTCTTCCGCGCCATCCGCACCGAAGACGGGCCGTTGGTGGTGGGGATCGTCAGCGTGCTGGTCGTGGTCTACCTCATCGCCAACCTGGTGGTGGACGTGCTCTACGCCGTACTCGACCCGAGGATCCGTTATGAGTGATTTCCAGACGGTGGCCGGGGCGGAGGATCCGAACGCCCGGCGCGGTCCCTCTGGCGAGCCGAACGCGCCGAACCAGGTCGGCGGCACCTCCGTCACCCCCGGCCGGCCGCGCAGCCTCGCCGGCGACGCCTGGCGGGACCTACGGCGAAAGCCGATCTTCTGGATCAGCTCCGCCCTGGTCCTGGTGGTCACCGCGATGGCCGCCGTGCCCGCGTTGTTCAGCAGCGCCGACCCGGCCGACTGCCTCCTCTCCCGGCAGCACGCCGGCCCCTCCGGCGGAGCGATCTTCGGGTACGACTTCCAGGGCTGCAACACCTACGCCCGAGCGGTGTACGGCGCCCGCGCCTCGCTCCTGGTCGGCGCCCTCTCAGCGCTGCTCACCGGGCTGATCGCGCTCACCGTCGGCATGCTCGCCGGCTACTTCGGCCGGTGGATCGACGCGATCCTCTCCCGGGTCATCGACATCGTGCTCGGTATCCCGCTGCTACTCGCCGCGATCGTGCTGCTCAAGCGAGTCGCCAGCGACAGCGCGACGATCCGGATCGCGGCGGTCATCTTCGTCCTCGCGGTCCTCGGCTGGACCACGACGGCCCGGGTGGTCCGTTCGTCGGTGATCACCGCGAAGGAGCAGGACTACGTCTCCGCCGCCCGGATGCTCGGCGCGAGCAACAGCCGAATCATGTGGCGACACATCCTGCCCAACACGCTCGCCCCCGCCATCGTGGTGCTGACCATCGCGCTCGGATCGTTCATCGCGGCCGAGGCGACGCTCTCCTTCCTCGGCATCGGGCTCAAGGAACCCACGATCTCCTGGGGCATCGACATCAACAACGGCCGGGTGCACATGCGGGAGTCGGCCACCCCGCTGATCGTCCCGTCGACCTTCCTCGCGCTGACCGTGCTCGCGTTCATCATGCTCGGCGACGCGATCCGAGACGCCTTCGACCCGAAACTCCGGTGAGCATGCGCGGGAACCGGCCCACCCGTGGCAGCGAGCGAAAGGCAGGCACTGTGTCCCAGTCCGCAGTCCAACCCACGCCCGCCTCCCCCACCCCGGAGGGCGGCCACCTGCTCGAGATACGGGACCTGCACGTCGAGTTCCGCACCGGCGAAGGTGTGGCGAAGGTGATCAACGGTGTCTCGTACCACCTGGACGCCGGGGAGACCCTTGCCGTGCTCGGCGAATCCGGCTCCGGCAAGTCCGTCACCGCCCAAGCGATCATGGGCATCCTGGACACCCCGCCCGCGGTGATCCGCTCCGGGCAGATCCGCTACCAGGGACGCGACCTACTCACCCAGTCCGAGGAGCAACGCCGGCAGGTACGCGGCACCGAGATCGCCATGATCTTCCAGGATGCCCTCTCCGCGCTGAACCCGACCTTCCCGGTCGGCTGGCAGATCGGCGAGACGCTGCGCCAACGGGCCGGGATGTCCCGCGGTGACGCCCGTCGGCGGGCGATCGAGCTGATGGAGCTGGTCAAGATTCCGGCTGCGGCCAACCGGCTCGGCGACTACCCGCACCAGTTCTCCGGCGGTATGCGGCAACGCGTCATGATCGCCATGGCGTTGGCGCTGGACCCGAAGGTCCTCATCGCCGACGAGCCCACCACCGCGCTGGACGTGACCGTGCAGGCCCAGATCATGGACCTCCTGTCCGACCTGCGCCGAGACCTCCGCATGGCGATAATCCTGATCACCCACGACCTCGGCGTGGTAGCCGGCGTCGCCGACCGGATCGCCGTCATGTACGCCGGGCGGATCGTCGAACACGCCGACGTCCGGTCGCTGTACAAGGCACCCGCCCACCCGTACACCAAGGGGTTGTTGAAATCGATCCCGCGGCTGGACTTCCAGGGCCAGCAGCTGTCGACCATCCGGGGGCTCCCGCCCAACCTGATGCGGATCCCCTCCGGTTGCCCCTTCCACCCCCGATGCCCGTACGTCCAGCAGGTCTGCGTGGACGTCGTACCGCACGACCTGGTCCTCGGCGACGGCCGGACCAGCGCGTGCCACTTCGCGCAGGAGGTCCGCGATGACCGCGCCCGCTAGCCCGCCGAAGAAGGTACGCGGCGAGCCGATCCTGGCCGTCGAGAACCTGGTCAAGCACTTCCCGATCACCCGGGGCGTCGTCTTCCAGCGCCAGATCGGCGCGGTCCGCGCCGTGGACGGGGTCAGCTTCGACCTGCGCCGCGGGGAGACCCTCGGCATCGTCGGCGAGTCCGGCTGCGGCAAGTCCACCCTGGCCCGGCTGCTGATGCGGCTGGAGATGCCGACCTCCGGAGCGGCGACGCTGGAGGGGCGGGACCTCTTCGCCGCCCGTGGCGGGGAGCTGCGCCGGCTCCGCCGCAACATGCAGATGGTCCTCCAGGACCCGTACACCTCACTGAACCCGCGGATGACCGTCGGCGACATCATCGGGGAACCCTTCGAGATCCACCCGGAGGCGGCGCCCAAGGGCAGCCGACAGCGGAGGGTCCAGGAACTGCTGGACATGGTCGGGCTCAGCCCCGAGCACATCAACCGGTACCCACACCAGTTCTCCGGCGGGCAGCGGCAGCGCATCGGCATCGCCCGCGCGCTCGCGCTACGCCCCGAGGTGATCGTCTGTGACGAGCCGGTCTCCGCGCTGGACGTCTCGATCCAGGCGCAGGTGATCAACCTGCTCGAACAGCTTCAGGACGAGCTCGGCCTCTCGTACATCTTCATCGCCCACGACCTGTCGGTGGTGCGGCACATCTGCGACCGGGTCGCGGTGATGTACCTGGGCCGGATCGTCGAGCTCGGCACCGAGGAGGAGATCTACCAGCGGGCCACCCACCCGTACACCCAGGCGCTACTGTCGGCGGTGCCGGTGCCCGACCCGGAGCTGCGGGACAGCCAGAACATGATCCGCCTGATCGGCGACGTACCGAGCCCGGCGAACCCGCCGAGCGGCTGCCGATTCCGCACCCGGTGCTGGAAGGCGCAGGACATTTGTGCCACCCAGGACCCGGACACCGTGCCGCGCGCCGCCGACCCGCACCCGTCGGCCTGCCACTTCGCCGAACTCCGCGAGCCAGCGTCCCCCTCCTGACGACCGCACCCCAGCTCGCGGCCACCAGGGATCCGGGCAGCGGGCCCGGCGAAGGCCGGTCCACCCGGTTGCCGTGTCGCCGGCCTGCTGCCTGTCCGGTAGGCGGGTTTGTTCGGGCTACCGGAGCCCGCCCCGTGGCCTAACGGCTTGACCGGCGCTGGCGGCCCGGCCGGTGGGCCACACACGGGCCTCACCTTGTTCAGTGAAAGAAGTGCCGGGTGCCGGTCAGGTACATGGTTATGCCGGCCGCCTTGGCATCGGCGATGACCTACTCGTCCCGGATTGATCCGCCGGGGCTGGACCCTGATGCCGACCCCGGGGTTTCGATCTGCGGGGCACTCACCTTTCGATCTGCGGGGCACCCGGCTTTCGATCTGCGGGGGCCTCAGGCAGGCCGCCTACGACGCCGACGTGACTGCCCACGTCGTCCCGGTCGGCGGCGCCGAGGACGGCGCCTAACAGTCCGGGGAAGCGGGCGTCGAGGTCGCCGCCACGAAGTTCGACGAAGCAGCGGGTGCCTTCCTGTCGGGTGCGGGTGATGCCCGCATCGCGGAGCACGCGCAGGTGATGGCTGAGGGTGGACTTGGCGACCGGCACGCGAAGTTCGCCCCACCCGCGTTCGCGGCCATCGGCGAGCACACGTACCAGACCGACCCGGATGGGGTCGTTGAGGGCCCCCAGCACGTCGATGAGGGAGAGCTCGTCGGGGTCGGGATGTCGTGCTCTTTTCATGGCGACCATGCTACCTTGTTCGACGTTTTGCGAACATCGAACAAGGAGATGGACCGTGAACGCCGGACCCTGCATCGATCTCACCGCACAAGTCGTTGTCGTCACCGGCGCCGGATCCGGCATCGGCCGCGCCACAGCACACGCGTTCGCCCGCGCAGGCGCCCAGGTGCTGGGGGTCGGACGCCGCAAGGATGCCCTCGCGGAGACCGCCGCCGAAAGCCCCGCGATCGCCGTTCACCCGGCCGACCTGAACGCCCCCGGAGCACCGCAGGAAGTGGTTGACGCCGCAGTCGACCGCTGGGGACAACTGGACATACTGGTCAACAACGCCGGTGCCACCAGGATCATGCCGTTGGCACACACCACGGCCGCGGGCATCGCTGCCCTGTTCGACCTCAACGTCGTCGCGCCCAGCCTGCTGGCGCACGCGGCCCTACCACACCTGCGCCGGAGCCGCGGATCGATCGTCAACGTCTCCAGTACCTACGGCCACCGGCCCCTGCCCGGCGCCGCCCACTACGCGGCCTCCAAAGCCGCCCTCGAACAGCTCACCCGGAGCTGGGCGGCAGAACTCGCGGCGGACGGCATTCGGGTCAACGCCCTGGCTCCCGGCCCAACCGAGAGCCAGGCGTTGGCCGCCGCCGGACTCTCCGACCCGGCCATCGAAGAGATCAAGCGAGCAGAGGCCGTCCGCATCCCCCTCGGTCGCCGCGGTGACCCCGAAGAGATCGCCGCCTGGATCCTGCGTCTGGCCGACCCGGCCAGCACCTGGCTGACCGGGCAGGTCCTCACTGTCGACGGTGGGCTGGAGCTGACGTGACCTCGGTCAGTGGAAGAAGTGCCGGGTGCCGGTCAGGTACATGGTCACGCCGGCCGCCCTGGCAGCTTCGATGACCTCCTCGTCCCGGATCGACCCGCCGGGCTGGACGATCGCCCGCACGCCGGCGTCGAAGAGGATCTTCGGCCCGTCGGCGAACGGGAAGAACGCGTCGGAGGCGCACACCGCCCCGCGCGCCCGTTCGGCACCGGCCCGCTCCACCGCCAGCCGGGCCGAGTCGACCCGGTTGACCTGCCCCATGCCCACGCCGACGGTCGCGCCGTCGCGGGCGAGCAGGATCGCGTTGCTCTTCACCGCTCGGACCGCCCGCCAGGCGAAGGCCAGGTCCCGCAGGGTCGCCTCGTCGGCGGCCTCGCCGGTCGCCAGCTGCCAGGTGCCCGGGTCGTCGCCCGCGGCGTCCACCCGGTCCCGCACCTGCACCAGCATCCCACCAGTGACCGGTCGCCACTCCGCCGACGCCGGGGCGTAGGCCGGGGCGCGCAGCAGGCGCACGTTCTTCTTGCCCCGCAGCACCTCGAGGGCGTCGGGTTCGAACTCCGGGGCCACAACAACCTCGGTGAACACCTCCGCCACCTGCCCGGCGAGCTCGACGCCGACCGGCCGGTTCACGGCGATCACGCCGCCGAAGGCGGACACCGGGTCGCAGGCGTGTGCCTTGCGGTGCGCCTCGGCGACGTCCGCACCCACCGCGATGCCACACGGGTTGGCGTGCTTGATGATCGCCACCGCCGGCTGGTCGGAGAAGTCATTGGCGGCCCGCCAGGCGGCGTCGGCGTCAACGTAGTTGTTGTACGACATCTCCTTGCCGTGTAGCTGCTCGGCCTGGGCGAGCCCGGCCGGGCTCGACGGGTCGGTGTAGAGGGCGGCCGGCTGGTGCGGGTTCTCCCCGTACCGCAGCACCGCCTCGCGACGCAGCGCCAGCCCGGCGAAGCCCGGCCACGGCGCGTCCTCCTCGACCAACTCTCGCGCGCACCACTCGGCGACGGCCACGTCGTAGTCGGCGATCACCGCGAACGCCCGGGCCGCGAGCGCCCGGCGCTGTGCCAGGGTGAAGCCACCCGCCCGTACCGCCGCCAGCAGTTGGGGGTAGCCCGACGGGTCGGTCACCACGGCGACCGAAGCGTGGTTCTTGGCGGCGGCCCGCACCATCGCCGGCCCACCGATGTCAATCTGCTCGACGCACTCGTCCTGCCCCGCCCCGGAGGCGACAGTCGCCTGAAACGGGTACAGGTTGGACACCAGCAGGTCGATCGCCCCGATGCCGTGCTCGGCGAGCTGCCCCACGTGCGATTCCTTGCGCAGGTCCGCGAGGAGACCACCGTGGATCTTGGGGTGCAGCGTCTTGACTCGGCCGTCGAGGATCTCCGGGAACCCGGTCACCGAGTCCACCGCGGTGACCGGCACGCCGGCACCGGCGATGGCCGACGCGGTGCTTCCGGTCGAGACGATCTCCACGCCGGCGTCGTGCAACGCCTGGGCCAGCTCGGCCAGACCGGCCTTGTCGTAGACGCTGACCAGCGCCCGCCGGATCGGGCGGCGCTCGTCCTGACTGGAACTCACGGGACCGTGACCTTTCTTCCGGAAATTGTCCAACCTGCACGGACCAGGCGGCCCACCTGCTCGACGAGCTGGCGACGCTCGGCCTCTTTGATGCGCTCGGTGAGCGTCTGCTCGTCGTCGCCGTCCCGGACCGGCACCGCGACCTGGGCGACAATCGGGCCGGTGTCCGTGCCCGCGTCAACGAAGAAGAGGGTCGCCCCGGTGATCTTCACCCCGTAGGCGAGTGCGTCGCGGGGCCCGTGAATGCCGGGGAAGGCCGGCAGCAGAGTGTTGTGCGTGTTCAGATAGCGGTCGCCGAACGCGGCGAGGAAGTGCGGGCCGACCAGCTTCAGGAAGCCGGCGGAGACGACCAGGTCGGGAGTGTGCTCGGCCACTCGCGCGGTGAGCGCGGCGTCCCAGTCGGAGCGGGTCGGATAGTCCTTCACCCGCTCAACGAAGGTCGGCACCCCCGCCGCCGCGGCCCGGTCCAGCCCGGCGATGCCATCGCGGTCCGCCCCGACCGCGACCACCCGAGCCCCGTACCCGGGATCGGTGCTGGCGTCGAGCAACGCCTGAAGGTTACTGCCGGAGCCGGAGACGAGAACGACGATACGGGCGGCAGACGCGGGCTCAGGCACCGGACAACCCTATCGGGGCCGCCCGGCCACCGATTCGCTGGGCGGCAAGCCGGCGCTGAATCAGCGACCAGGCCAGGTACGCTGCCGATCGCTCCCCCGCGCACCGGTAGCGACAGTTGTCCCGATGTCGCATCCTGTGCAAAGGAGTAGCGAGAGATGCAGCCCGGAATCCCGCCCCAATCCACGAGCTCCTGCTGATCGACCGGGAGGACGCATGCAGCCCGACCCATCCACTCCGCAGCACGATCCGTCCACCCCTCAGCCCACTCCGTCCACCCCACCCGCGGACCCGTACGCTCCACCGGCCGCAGACCCCTACGCCCCACCCGCGGACCCGTACGCCCCGCCCGCGGACCCGTACGCCCCACCGGTGGACCCCTACGCCCCACCCGCGGACCCCTACGCCCCACCGGCTACCTCGGTTTCGCAGCAGCCGTACCCCCCGCCGCCGGTAAACCCGTACGCCATGCCCACCACACCGCCGAACCCGCCACCACCGGACCCGTACGCCGCGCCCACCGCTGCGCCGTACCCAGCGCCCTATGGTGGGATGCAGATGTACCCGAACGCGGGCTACCCCCTACCGGCGGGGAAGCAGAACACGCTCGGGCTGATCTCTATGATCCTCGGCATTGTGTCGGTCCCGCTGACCTGTTGCTATCTCGGCCTGCCGCTGGGAATCGCCGCGGTGGTGACCGGACGGCTCGGCCAGCAGAAGGTCGAGCAGGGGCTCGCGGACAATCGTGGCCAGGCCCTGGCCGGGATGATCTGCGGACTGATCGGCGCGCTGCTGGGCCTCGGCTGGATTCCCCTGAGCATCGTGCTCAACAACTAGTCATGTCACGGCGTCAGCCGCGGGACAGGAAGCGAGCCGCCACCACGCCACCCAGCACGCCGGTCCCGGTCACCACAGTCGCCACCGCCGCCACCTGCCACGGCACTGGTCCGACCTCCGCCAGCCGGCCCGCACCCAGCGGGCCGGCTGATGCCACCGCCGCGACCCCCACCAGTAGGCCCGCCACCGGGCCGGCGAGCAACGCCGGGCGCAGTAGCGGACCCCACTCTTCCCGGGCTCCGTTGCCACCGGACCGAAGCATGCGCCGGGTCAACGACCAGCCCGCCACCATCCCGACCAGAACTGGCACCGCGAGCAGGCCCGTCCCCAGGCCGTCCACCGGTCCGCCGGGGAGGCCCGCGACCAGCGGCAGGGCCGGCAGCACCCCCACTGTCACCTCGCTGGTCTGCACCGTGGTGTCGGTGCCGACCGCGAACCCGGGGCCGAGCAGGTAGCTGGTTGACCAGATCGCCGCGTTCGGGGCGTACGCCAGGTTGACCAGGGTGATCCCGGCCTGCCCCGCCACCCCGGTGTGGTAGGCCGCGATCAGGTCGGCCGCGTCACCGCCGCCGGTCGCGACCGCCAGGCCGGCCACACCGGCACCCGCCGCGAGCAGCAGAAGCGCCGCGACCAGACCGGTCCGGATCCCCTCCCGCAGCGGTAGCGGCGCCCGCGCGGCGAGCAGGTCACCGAGCCCGGTCGTACGAACCGCCCCGGCGAGGGCAGCAACGGTGGCAACCGCGGCGAGGGTCAGACCGGCCCGTACCGGCGATACGTCCAATTCCCCGCGGGCCACCAGCAGTGCGGCGAGCACTCCGAGGATGGTGTACGCGACGCCGACCGCCCCCGCGGCGACCAACGCGCGCTTTGGCGACCTGCTACCCCGGGCGCCGATGGCCCGGGTGACGTGCACCCCGGCCCGAATGAGTCGCCAGCTGGCGAGCAGGGTCACCACCAGCGGGGCGAGCCCGAGGGGACCGGTGTTCGTCGTCAGCGGGACGCCATGCCCGAGCAACCAGCCGGCCAGCCCGACCCGGACCGCCTCCGGCAGGCTCGACGCACCCTCACTGAGCTGAAAGAACCAGAGCACCACTGCCACCGGCAGCCAGGAGGTGAGCGCCGCACCAACAGCGGCGACGCCCGCGGCCACGGCCAGCGGCGGACGACTCGGCGGCCCACTCGCCCGTGGCGCGGGTGCTCGGCGAGCCGGCCCGGGTCGCCCCGGCGGGCGGGCGCTCACTGGGGCGCGTCGGCCGGGCTGATCGGGGGTGACAGAGGACATCAGGTCCACTCTGACATGCCGTCGGGGTAGTGGCAGGTCGATAAACCCCTCGGGCGGGTTCGAGTTACGTGATCCACCGTCTCCTGCCTCCGATCCGGTCTAGCCTCGGCCAGAGGACGCCACCGCGGCCGACCAGGGTGTCAAGTGGGGACCTCCACCACTGCCAGGTGTGGACCATGGACCGTGCCCCTGCACCCCCGGCGGGCGCGGGCATCGACGCAAGGAGGCACGCCGTGACCGCTGCATATCCGCCGCCCGGCGCGGCGGCGGGCAAGGACCGGACGACGCTCTGGGGCGTACTCGGCATCGTCGTCGGCCTGCTCTGCTGCGGCGTCCTCGGGATCGTCTTCGGCTACCTGTCGATCCGCGATGCGCGGCGCTTCGGCAACTCGCCGGTGCTCGGTTGGTTAGGCATCGCCTTCGGCGTGCTCAACATCATCGGGAACGGACTTCTCTACATCGGCGGCAGCAATCCGTTGAGCTGAGTTGACGACCGGAGGGATCAGCCGTGGACGGCCGATCCCTCCAGCTGTCGTCGCCGGGGCTTAGCCCGCGGACATAATCTCCCGCATCAGCCGGGCCGTCTCGGTCGGAGTCTTGCCGACCTTGACGCCGGCTGCTTCCAGCGCCGTCTTCTTGGCCTCCGCGGTACCGGCCGAACCGGAGATGATCGCACCCGCGTGCCCCATCGTCTTACCGGGCGGTGCGGTGAAGCCAGCGATGTAGCCGACCACCGGCTTGGTGACGTTCGCCTTGATGAACTCGGCGGCCCGCTCCTCGGCATCGCCACCGATCTCACCGATCATGACGATCGCGTCGGTGTCCGGGTCATCCTCGAACGCGGCCAACGCATCGATGTGCGTGGTGCCGATGATCGGGTCGCCGCCGATTCCGACGCAGGTGGAGAAGCCGATGTCACGCAGCTCGTACATCATCTGGTAGGTCAGCGTGCCGCTCTTGCTGACCAGGCCGATCCGGCCGGCGCCGGTGATGTCGGCCGGGATGATGCCGGCGTTGGAGGCGCCCGGCGACACGATCCCCGGGCAGTTCGGCCCGATGATCCGAGTCCGCTCGCCCTGCGCCACGTTGTACGCCCAGAAGGCGGCGGTGTCGTGCACCGGCACGCCCTCAGTGATCACCACGGCGAGCGAGATGCCGGCGTCGATCGCCTCGATCACCGCACCCTTGGTGAACTGCGGCGGCACGAAGATGACCGTCACGTTGGCGCCGGTCTCCCGCATCGCGTCAGCGACGCTAGCGAAGACCGGCAGTTCGGTGCCGTCGAAGTCAACGGTGGTGCCCGCCTTGCGCGGGTTCACCCCACCGACGATGTCGGTACCCGCGGCGAGCATCCGCCGGGTGTGCTTGGAACCCTCGGAACCGGTCATCCCCTGCACGATGACCTTCGAGTCCTTGGTCAGCCAGATCGCCATTGTCAGACCCCCGCAGCGGCCAGCTCGGCGGCCCGCTCGGCCGCACCATCCATCGTGTCGACCCGCTGGATCAGCGGGTTGTTCGCGCCGTCGAGAATCGCCCGACCGGCCTCCGCGTTGTTGCCGTCGAGGCGGACGACCAACGGCCTGGTGACCTTCTCGCCGCGCTGCTCGAGCAGGGCCAGCGCCTGCACGATGCCGTTGGCGACCGCGTCGCAGGCGGTGATCCCGCCGAAGACGTTGACGAAGACGCTCTTCACCGCGGGGTCGGAGAGCACGATCTCGAGGCCGTTGGCCATCACCGCGGCGCTCGCACCGCCGCCGATGTCGAGGAAGTTCGCCGGCTTCACGCCGCCGTGCCGCTCACCGGCGTACGCGACCACGTCGAGGGTCGACATGACCAGTCCGGCGCCGTTACCGATGATGCCGACCTCACCGTCGAGCTTGACGTAGTTGAGGTCCTTCTCCTTGGCGGCCTGCTCGAGGGGGTCCACCGCGGCCTGGTCAACCAGTGCCTCGTGGTCCGGGTGCCGGAACGCCGCGTTCTCGTCCAGGCTGACCTTGGCGTCGAGCAGCAGCAGCCCACCCTCGGCGGTCTTGGCGAGCGGATTCACCTCGACCAGCGTCGCGTCCTCGGCGACGAACGCCTTCCACAGGTCCACCGCGATCTCGACGGTCTGGTCGGCGACCTCGGCCGGGAAACCGGCCTGGGTGACAATTCGCCGGGCCGTCGCCGCGTCAACGCCGGTGTTCGCGTCGATCGGCGCCTTGACGACCTTCTCCGGCGTCTCGGCGGCTACCTGTTCGATGTCCATCCCACCCGCGACGCTGGCGATGCAGAGGAAGGTGCGGTTCGCCCGGTCCAGCAGGTAGGAGAAGTAGTACTCGTCGGCCACGTCCGCGGTCACGGTGATCATGACCTTGTGGACGGTGTGTCCCTTGATGTCCATGCCGAGGATGTCGGTGGCCCGGGCCACCGTCTCCTCCGCGCCCTCGGTCAGCTTCACCCCGCCGGCCTTGCCCCGGCCACCGACCTTCACCTGCGCCTTGACAACCACCCGACCGCCGAGGCGTTCGGCGATCGCGCGGGCCTCCTCCGGGGTCGTGGCGACGCCGCCGGCGAGCACGGGCAACCCGTGCCGCTCGAACAGGTCCCGCCCCTGGTACTCGTACAGGTCCACGATTGCGCGTCCCGTCCCGTCTCCGCGGCGCGCCGTCGCGCCGCCACCAGCGTATGGAAAACAGTTTGACGCCTGTCATCAGTTGTAACAGGCCATTGAAGGCAGCCTAGCGAGGTCGACACCACCAACGACCAAGCGGGTACGTGATGTGCGGTTTTGCACAGCCGACTGGCCAGCACCCGCCGTTTGGCCGAGTGTCAACCTTCCGGACGATGTTTTCCCCGACACGTAACCCCGGGGGTCAGGCCTCGTTGAGTCAGATGTCGAAGCGCTGGTCAGCGCGACGACAGGACGGCCGATGCCCTGTCGGTCGAGGGGTGGCGGCGGGGCATCGTGCATAGAGAGGCCGGGCGTGTGAGGGGTGCGTCCGGCCTCTCCCCCTGTCCGGCCCGTGACCTCCCCGGCCCGTGACCTTCCCAGGCCGACCGTCAGGCGACGGTCTGCGCCACGTTTTGCCGAACCCAGTCCACGATCGACCCCGTGGTGGCTCCCGGAGTGAAAATCTTGGCCACGCCAATCTGCTGCAGTTCCGGGATATCAGTGTCCGGGATGATGCCTCCACCAAAGACGACGATGTCTCGTGCGTCTCGCTCGGCAAGGAGCTCCAACACCCGCCGGAAAAGGGTCATGTGCGCCCCGGACAGAACGGATAGTCCGACCGCGTCGGCGTCCTCCTGGATTGCGGTCTCCACGATCTGCTCCGGGCTCTGATGCAGACCGGTGTAGATAACCTCCATCCCGGCGTCCCGGAGGGCACGCGCGACGACCTTCGCGCCGCGGTCATGGCCGTCCAGGCCCGGTTTGGCGACGACGACCCGAACACGAGAGCTCATCTACGCATCCCTTCACCGGCTTCGCGGCTTGACCTTAACGAACGGTAACCCGACCGGTCCGGGCTGAGGAATCCGGGCCGTCGAACACCTCGCCGCCTCGGCGTCCGCCCACCCACCGAAGACAGGACAACATCCCAGGTCGGTCAAGTCGGATGGGTCCGCTGTTCGGTCACCCTACGCGACGAACAGGATGAGACTGGGGACACCTTCACCAGCTCAGCCAAAGGACAATAGTGGATACAATCGGACAGAACATCACACCAATCTGGCGATGCGGCTTGTGACGGACGTGGCGGTTGGCTACCGTGTCCAACGGTTGTCATCAGGTCCATGGACGGGTGACGACGCGGTCGGCGAAGTTCATCCAGCTTCACGAACCCACCCGATCGCCTCGATACCCCGACAACGGAGGGTGTGCGTGCGCCAGCGCCTGTCGTCTGAGCCCGATAGATATCGCGGCCGCCGCCGCGTACCCACCCCACCGCGAAGCCGCTACGCCGCAGTGGTCACCACCGCCCTCGTCGGCGCCAGCGGGGTCGCACTCTTCGCCGGCAGCGCCCTTCCCGATGCCAAGAGCGTCAGCCCGACGGTCCTCGACGAGCTAAAGACGGCCTCCGCGCTGAGCGAGGACGCCGCCGCGGAGCGCGCCAATGCGGCCGACCGCTCGTCGCGGGACGGCGAGCGGGTCAACCCGGAGGCGGAGACAGAAGTCTGGTGCCTCCCCCTCAAGGACTACGAGTTCAACTCCCCATACGGCGTTCAGGGTGAAGAGCTGCACACCGGCGTGGACCTGGTCGCCCCAGAGGGCACCCCCTACGTCTCCATTCATGACGGCACCGTCACCAAGGCCGGCTGGTTCGGCGGGTACGGATACACGGTGATCGTCGCGAACGCCGACGGTAGCGAGGCCATCTACGGCCACTCCTCCACTCTCAGCGTGCAAGAGGGACAACAGGTCAAGGCCGGCGACCAGCTCGGCCTGGTCGGCAACACCGGCCTCTCCTACGGCTCCCACCTGCACCTGGAGGTCCATGTCAAGGGCGAACCGCTCGACCCGGTGCCCTGGCTGATGGAGCGCGGAGTGGACATCAAGCTCCAGATGGAGCCTTTCCACAGCGAGGTAGCCACCCCCTGACGCTAAGTCATGCCTTACTGCCGCCCGGATCATCCGATCCGGGCGGTTTTTTCTCGCCCTCGGCCGGCGAAGGTGTTTGAGGTCACCTCCAGCAATGTGACTGAGCGCACGCCCAGGCTGGATCGCTACCGCTGCTATTCGCGACACGGACCGACAAAGCTCCGACACGCCCGCCGGACCGAGCCCGCCCGAGGGCCCCTCGTCTCCGGCCGGCTCCGGAAGGACCTCAGGATGTCGGGGTCACGTGCCCCTACGAGCAGTGAAGGTCCGTTGTGCAGAACGACACCCCCCGCTCACGCAGGAACACCACACCGGCCCGCCATCGGCGGCCGACCAGCACCCGGAGCCGGGTGCTGCGGGCCGCGGCTGCCGCGGTAGCCGGACTCGCCCTGACCGGAGTCGCGGTAACAGCGATCACCGGAGATGATCAGGACGCCACCCCGAACGGTGCCGTCGACATTGACCTACAAGCCCAGGCCGAGGCCGCCGCCCAAGCCCAGGCCGAGGCCGAAGCCGCCACCCAAGCCCAGGCTGAGTCCGCCGCCCAAGCTGAGGCCGCCGCCCAAGCTGAGGCCGCCGCCCGCGCTGAGGCCGCCGCCCGCGCGGATCGCTCCGCCCGGGAGTCGGCGAGCAGCAGTCCGACCCCCAGCGCATCGGCAAGTCCCTCGGCGCAGCCCTCGGCCAGCACGGCACCGAAGGTGACAGCCAAGCCGACAACCACGACAACCACGACGTCAACGCCGACCTGGGTCATCCCCATGGCCGATGCCGCCATCACCTCCTGTTACGGCAATCGGTGGGGGGTGCTGCACGCCGGCATCGACTTCGCCCTGCCCGCCGGCACCCCGGTCCGCGCCGCCTTCGGCGGCACCGTAACGAAGGCCAGCGACGTCGGCGACGGGTACGGCATCTCGGTCGTCATCGATCACGACAACGGATATCTGACCCACTACGCCCACCTGAGCACCGCGAAAGTAAGCGTCGGCGACCAGGTCAGCACCGGTGACACCATCGGCCTGGAGGGTTCCACCGGCGACTCCACCGGCCCCCACCTGCACTTCGAGGTACACCAGGGCCAGCTATGGAGCCAGATCGACCCGGCGCCGTTCCTCCGCGAACGCGGCATCGACGTGGCCTGCTGACCGAGCGGCATCCGGGGCCGACGACGGACGAACAGAGCTCGTGCCGGAGAGGGCTGCGCTGGGGAGCTGGCCCGCTCCACTCAGAGCCGATCGATCGGTGCGTGCCGGAGCACCAGCCAGAGCGTCTGGTCGCCGAAGTCGATCTGGGCCCGAGCGCCCGGGCCATGTCCCTCCACCGCGAGCACGCGACCCAGCCCGTACCGCTGGTGGCTGACCCGGTCCCCGACCGCGACCCGCGGGGGTGCTGACGGCAACTCGCTGGCTGTGGTGAGGCGGCTACCGTCAACACCGAGCCGACGCGCCAGCTGAGCGGCCTTCGGCGTGCCCCCGGTGAAACCGCTCTGCCCCCGATCCGCGCGACCGCCCACGCCCCCGCCGCCACCGGCCCATGAGGTGTACGAACCCTCGGTGCGCTCCCAGCGCACCAACTCCACAGGCAACTCCGCAAGGAACCGGGACGGCGCGTTGTATGCCGGCTGGCCCCACGCCGAGCGGGTGACCGCCCGGGACAGGTAGAGCTGCTGCCGGGCCCGGGTGATCCCCACGTACGCCAGGCGCCGCTCCTCCTCCAGCTCATGGTTGTCGCCGAAGGTACGGGCGTGCGGAAAGACCCCGTCCTCCATCCCGGTCAGGAACACCACCGGAAACTCCAGTCCCTTGGCGGTGTGCAGCGTCATCAGGGTGACCACCCCCTGATGCTCTGGGTCGTCGGCGGGCAACTGGTCCGCGTCGGCCACCAGCGCGACCTGCTCCAGGAAGCCTGCGACGGTGGCCCGCTCGCCCTCCGCGCCCAGGCCCTCCACCCGCTCGGTGTACTCCCGGGCCACGCTGACCAGCTCCTGGAGGTTGTCGACCCGGCCGGCATCCTGCGGGTCCAGGCTCTCCTCCAGCTCGGTCAGGTACCCCGACCGGTTCAGCAATGCTTCCAGCACCTCCTCGGGCGCACTGGTCTCCGCAACCTCCCGGACACCATCGAGCAGCGCGACGAATTCCGCGATTCCGTTCGTCGCCCGGGTGGAGATGCCCGGTGCGTCCTTGGCCCGGCGCAGGGCCGCGCCGAAGGAGATCCGATCCCGGCTGGCAAGCGCCTCAACACATGCCTCGGCTCGATCTCCGATGCCCCGGCGGGGAGTGTTCAGCACCCGGCGAAGGCTGACCGTGTCGTCCTCGTTGACCAACACCCGCAGATAGGCCAGGGCGTCCCGGACTTCTTTCCGCTCATAGAAGCGAACCCCGCCGACGACCTTGTAGGGGAGGCCGACACGGATGAACACCTCCTCGAAGACCCGGGACTGGGCGTTGGTGCGGTAGAAGACCGCCACGTCTCCCGGCCGGGTGTCGCCGTCGTCCACGAGCCGGTCGATCTCCCGGGCCACCCAGTCGGCCTCGGTGTGCTCGGTGTCGGCGACGTAGCCGACGATCGGGTCACCGGTCCCGGCGTCGCTCCAGAGTCGCTTGGGCTTCCGGGAGGTGTTTCGGTCGATCACGGCGTTGGCCGCGTTCAGGATGGTCTGGGTGGAGCGGTAGTTCTGTTCCAGCAGGATTGTCCGGGCATCGGTGAAGTCCCGCTCGAACTCCAGAATATTGCGGATCGTCGCGCCCCGAAACGCGTAGATCGACTGATCGGCGTCACCCACGACGCAGAGCTCCGCCGGGTCGAGCCCGGCTGTGCCCGACACCAGCTCCTTGATCAACACGTACTGGGCGTGGTTGGTGTCCTGATACTCGTCAACCAGCACGTGCCGGAACCGACGCCGGTACGTCTCCGCGACGTGCGGATGCGACTGGAACAGATGCACCGTCGTCATGATCAGATCGTCGAAGTCCAGCGCGTGCGCCTCCCGGAGCCGCCGCTGATAGAGCGAGTACGCCTCGGCGAGCGCCCGCTCATTCGGCCCCTTGGCCCGGCCGGCGAACTCCTCGGGGTCAACCAGCTCGTTCTTCAGGTTGGAGACCTGGGCGGCCAGCCCCCGCGCCGGGTAACGCTTCGGATCGAGGTCCAGCTCCCGGGCGACCAGCTGCATCAGCCGACGGGAGTCATCGGCATCATAGATCGAGAAGGTCGACTTCAAACCGGCGTGCTCGTGCTCGGCCCGCAGGATGCGGACACACGCGGAGTGGAAAGTCGAGACCCACATCAACCGAGCACGCGGCCCGACCAACTGGGCCACCCGCTCTTTCATCTCGCCCGCGGCCTTGTTGGTGAAGGTAATCGCGATGATCTCACCTGGGTGCACCTGTCGTTCTGCGAGCAGGTAGGCGATCCGATGGGTGAGTACCCGGGTCTTGCCGGAGCCGGCCCCGGCCACGATCAGCAGCGGTGACCCGGCGTGGGTGACCGCGTCCCGTTGCGGGCCGTTCAGCCCGTCGAGCAGCGCCTGCGGGTCGAGGCGTGTCGGAGTGGGCCGTCGCGGCGGGGCCGGGTCGGGCGCGGACGAGGGCACGGGAATGTCAAAGAGAGGATGCATCGCATGGCGAGTCTATGCCGTCGCCCCGACGAATCCCTTCGGCCACGGCCCCGGATGTGTGTGCCGCCGCGCGCCCCGTCCCGCCCCCGGTCATCTCCCTCCGGCGGCAACAGGCTCCCTGGTCAGGACTTCCTTGCGGCACTCGGCAGGAGAGGGCATACTCGGATCCGTGTTCGGTCAGCGCGACTACTTTTACTACGGCCCGGAGAGTCCGGCAGCCGTAGGTCACGCCTGATCAACCAAGACCTACGAAAAGGCCCCGGGCTCGCGAGCCCGGGGCCTTTTCGTCTTGGGATCCGCGCACCAGAGCCCGACACCCGAAGGGTACGACGATGATGACAGGCGTGGCGGAGCAGAACGGCAACACGGACGGAACAGGTGGCACGGAGGCCACCGTCGATCGCGACGCCGGCACGAAGGAGCCGTTGGCGGCAGCGCAGATCGCGAATATCCGGCAACGAATCGACGAGATCGACGGCACCCTGATCGACCTCTGGCAGGAGCGGGCACGGCTCTCCCGGCAGGTCGGCGCGACCCGCATGGCCTCCGGCGGCACCCGCTTGGTGCTCTCTCGGGAGCAGGAGATCCTGGAACGCTTCCGGGCCGCGCTCGGGGCGGATGGCACCCAGGTCGCTCTCCTGCTGCTCCGCGCCGGCCGCGGCCCGCTCTGATCCGACACCCGGTAGCAAAACAGGACCGGGGCGTCGGCCATGGGTGGCCGACGCCCCGGTCGCTGTGAAGCTGCTACCGCTGCGCGTGCACCACGTCCCGAACCTCGGCGAAGTGGCAGGCGCTCGGGTGCGCCGAGCTCTGCCGGACGGCCAGCTCCGGCTCCTGCTGGGCGCAGATATCCTGCGCCTTCCAGCAGCGGGTCCGGAAGCGGCACCCGGAGGGCGGGTTGGCCGGCGACGGTACATCACCGGTCAGAACGATCTGGTCCCGCAGACCCCTCAGCTTCGGATCCGGCACCGGCACCGCCGAGAGCAGCGCCTGCGTGTACGGGTGGGTGGGGTTCTCGTAGATCTGGTCCTCGGTACCGATCTCGACAACCCGACCGAGGTACATCACCGCGACCCGGTCGGCGATGTGCCGCACCACAGACAGATCGTGCGCGATGAAGATGTACGACAGCCCCAACTCGTCCTGGAGCTTCTCCAACAGGTTGATCACCTGTGCCTGGATCGACACATCCAGGGCGGAGACCGGCTCATCACACAAGATGATCTCCGGGTTGAGCGCCAACGCGCGGGCGATACCGATGCGCTGTCGCTGGCCGCCGGAGAACTGGTGCGGGTACCGGTTGATGTGATCGGGGTTCAGACCGACCAGATCCAGCAGCTCCTGAACTCGGGCCCGCCGCTTGGGCTTCGCCAGCACCTCGGGGTGCACCTCGAACGGCTCGCCGACGATGGCACCGACGGTCATCCGCGGGTTGAGGGACGTGTATGGATCCTGCATCACCAGCTGGATGTTGCGCCGGCCGCGACGCCGCTCGGTGCCGCCGACCTTCGCCATGTTCCGGCCCTGCACGAACAGGTCACCGGAGGTGGGGGTCTCCAGCCCCACCAGCATCCGAGCCAGGGTCGACTTTCCGCAGCCGGACTCGCCGACGATGCCAAGGGTCTCCCCCCGACGCAGCTGCAGGTTGATCCCATCAACTGCGCGGACCGCACCGATCTGCCGCTTGAAGAGGATCCCCTGGGTCAGCGGGAAGTGCTTCACCAGGTCACGGGCCTCCAGCACGATGTCAGACATCGGCCTTGACCTCCTTCCAGAAGTGGCAGGCGGAGCTTCGGCCCGGCGCCACCTGATGCAGCGGCGGCATCGGATCCTGACGGCAGGCATCCTGCGCGTACCGGCAGCGGGGGCTGAACGCGCATCCCGCCGGGATGTCGGTCAGCAGCGGCGGCAACCCCTTGATGGCGGAGAGTTCCTGGCCCTTGAGGTCCAGGCGGGGAATCGACTCCAGCAGGCCCTTGGTGTACGGGTGGGACGGGCTCTCGTAAATGTCCCGGACCTGAGCTTCCTCAATGACCCGGCCGGCGTACATCACCGAGATCTGGTCCGCCACGTCGGCGACCACGCCCATGTCGTGCGTAATCAGCAGCAGACCCATGTTCCGTTCCTGCTGCAACTCGGCGAGGAGGGCCATGATCTGGGCCTGCACGGTGACGTCCAGGGCAGTGGTCGGCTCATCGGCGATCAGCACCTCCGGGTCGAGCGCCAACGCCATAGCGATCATGACGCGCTGCCGCATACCACCGGAGAACTGGTGCGGATACTCGTTCACCCGCTGCTTCGCCGCCGGAATCTTGACCAGGTCAAGGAGCTCGATAGCGCGCGCCTTGCTGTCCGCCCGGGACATGCCCCGGTGCTTGCGGAACAGCTCACCGAGCTGGAAGCCGACCGTGAAGACCGGGTTCAGCGCGGAGAGGGCATCCTGGAAGATCATCGCGATCCGGTTGGCGCGGACCTGACGCCGCTGCGCCTCCCGCAGTTGGAGCAGGTCAACGCCGCGGTAACGGATCTCCCCGCCGGTGACAAACCCGGGTGGGGTGTCCAGGATCCCCATGATCGCCTGGGCTGTGACGCTCTTTCCGCAGCCGGACTCACCGAGAATCGCCCGGGTTTCGCCGGCCCGCAGACTGAAGCTGACACCGTTGACCGCGTGGGCGATGCCGTTGCGGGTGCGGAACTCGACGTGTAGATCCTTGACCTCGAGTGGCAGGGCATCCGAGTCAAGGCCAGGCAGGGCATCCAGCTTGACGTTCACATCAGTGCTCATGGCGGTCACCGGAACTTCGGGTCGAGGGCATCACGCAGGGCGTCACCCATGAGAATGAAGGACAGCACCGTGCCAATCAACAGCCCGCAGGGGAAGAGCAGCAGCCACGGATGCTCCAGGAAGTACACATCGTGGGCCGAGATCATGATGCCCCACGACTGTGCCGGCGGCTGAAGCCCGATACCGAGGAAGGTCAGCGTGGCCTCCGCGGCGACGAACGCACCCAGCACGATCGTGGCGTACACCAACATGGGTGCGATCGCGTTCGGCAAGATGTGCCGGAACATCAACCGGCCGTTACTCGCCCCGACCGCCTTGGCGGCCTGCACGTAGTCCAGGTCCCTTGAGGAGATGACGCTACCGCGGATGATTCGGGCGATCGTCGGCCAGCTCAGCAGGAACAGCACCAGGGCGATGGTCGCTTCGTTCTGCTTCTTGATCAGGGTCAGGAAGACGATCGCTCCGAGCAGGAACGGCAGTGAGAAGAAGATGTCCATCAGCCGGGAAATGACCCCGTCGACCCAGCCGCCGTAGTAGCCCGCGAGGAGTCCCATCAGGCCGCCGAAGAGCACGATGCCCCCGGTAGCGGCGATCGCGATCACCATCGACGGCCGAGCGCCGTAGATGGCGTGCGAGTAGTAGTCACAGCCCTGGGTGTTAAAACCGAATGGGTGCTCCCAACTCGGCGAGAGCCGGGACATGTCGGTGTTGCACGCCCGGGGGTCCTGACTGGTCCAGAGCCTGGGGAAGGCCGCCATCGTGCTGACTACGAAGATGTAGAGCACGGCGAGCATGAAGACCGGGTCGCGAACCAACTGCCGACGGGCATCTGCCCACAGGCTGGCGTTGCGCTCCTTGCGGCTCTTGCTCGTCTTCTCCGGGGACCGGCCGTCACCGGAACCCGGGGCACCGCCGACGGCGGTGCCGGCACTCGTCACGTCACTCATGTCCACACCTCGTTTCGCTTCGCCCTGCCGCGAATCGCCGGGATCACCGGCCACCGGTTTATGACCAGGGTGCCGTCACTCATAGCGGATCCTCGGGTCGAGCACGGCGTACAGAAGGTCGACCAGCAGGTTGACGAGCAGAATGACCAGCACCAGCATGGTCACCACGCCGATGATCACAGGCGCTTCACCTGTGCGGGCGGCGTTGGTCACCAGCCGGCCGATGCCGGGCACGTTGAAGATGGATTCGGTGACCACCGCGCCGGCCATCGCCGAACCGATGTCGACACCGAGGTACGTGATAACCGGAATCAGCGAGTTACGCAGCGTGTGCACGCCGATGACCCGCTTGTTCGCCAGGCCCTTTGCCCGCGCGGTCCGGACATAGTCGGCCCGGATATTCTCCATGATGCTGGTCCGGGTCAGGCGCGCGGTGGTGGCGAGCGCGACCGCGCCGAGCACCATGCCGGGGATCAGAAGACTGGCGAAAGGGTAGTCCGGCTTGAAACCGGGGCTGAAGAACCCGTATGCGATGACATCGGGGACCCACTCCTGATCACGCAGGATGTTGCCGAACTTGACCCCGATGAACTCCCGTACCACCACACCGAGCACGAAGATCGGCACAGAGATCACGAAGACGGTGCTGATCTTCACCAGGTTGTCGGCGAAGCTGCCGCCCCGCAGACCCGCCCACACGCCGGCGGCGATACCGACGACGGCCTCGAAGACGATCGCGATCACCAGCAGCTTCAGGGTGAACGGAATAGCGTTGGCCACCAGGTCCGTGACCTCCTGCCGCCGCATGTTGATGCCGAAGTCAAAGTGCAGGAAGACTCCGCTCACCCGGTCGAGGAAGAGCCCGAAGCAAGGGTTGCCCTTCTGCTCGAGGCAGGGGTCGCCGTAGCCGAGTCGGTCGGTGATCGCCTGAAGCAGGGCAGGCGGCGGGGTCCGGTCGCCGAAGAGCGCCCGGACCGGGTTACCGCTGAACTGGATCGCCAGCGAGGTCATGTAGTGGAGCAGGAACATGGTGCCCAGCACGGTCGGGATGAACTGGAGCAACCGTCGAATGACGTAGCGCCCCATGTCGGGGTCTCCTCTCGGCGCTGATACGGCGGCAACGATCACCCTGGTGGGGTGACCGTTGCCGCCACATCCTTGTACGGCGGGATCAGATTGCTGAAGCTCGGTTCTACTTCAGCGAGGTCGCACCGTAGTCGGCGCCAGCGACCTGGTTCCAGACGAAGGTGTCGACGTTCTCGCTGTAGATCGCCGCCTCCTTACGCCAGAACATCGGGACAACCGGCATCTCCTCAGCCAGAATGTCCTCAGCCTGCTGGTACAAGGTGATCGCCTCGTCAATGGTGTCGGCGGAGTCACCCTGCTTGATCAGGTTGTCGAACTCGGTGTTGCTGAAGGTGGAGTTGTTACTGGAGGCACCAGTGGTGTAGAGCGGAGACAGGTAGGTCTCCAGGTACGGGTAGTCCGGGCCCCAGCCGAGCCGGAACGGGCCGGTGAACTGGTTGTTGTCGGCCTTTTCCAGGTACTCGGGGAACTGCAGGTTGACCTTCAGCTCGTAGTCGATCCCCAGCGCCGCCTTGACCTGGTCGCCGACCGCCTGCAGCCAGTCCTCGTGGCCAGAACCCGCGTTGGCCCACAGGACCAGCTTGCCGCCCTTCCAGCCACCGGCCTCGGCGAGCAGCTGCTTGGCCTTCTCAAGGTCCTTCTCGCAGTAGGTGCAGACACCCTCGCGAGCACCCTCGAAGATCGGCGCGACGAAGCCGGTAGCCGGGGCGTACCGGCCGTCGAAGACCGCGTTCACGATCGACTGCCGGTCGATCGACAACGAGAACGCCTGACGGATGCGCTTGTCCTGGAAGTTCTCGTTGTACATCGGCATACCGACGTAGTTGAAGCTGTCACCGGGCTGCTCGAACAGCCGGTCGCCGTAGTTGGCCTTGGCGTCCTTGAAACGCGCCGGTGGCAGCGTGTACATCACGTCCAGCTCGCCGGCCTGGAAGGCGGCGTAGCCGCTGTCCACGTCCGCGAAGATCCGGTAGTTGATCGCGTCGGGCTTGCCCGGCTCACCCTTCCAGGTGTCGCTACGAGCCAGGTTGATCTCGACCTCGTGCTCCCACTCACCGTCGATCTTGTAGGGGCCGTTGCCGATCGGCGTCTCGTTGCAGGCATCGATGTCGTCAACGCAGGCCTGCGCCATCGGGAAGAAGCCCGAATACCCGACTGTGGTCGGGAAGCCGGTGAACGGCGCCTTGAGCTCGACGGTGAAGGTCAGGTCGTCAACCTTCTTCAGGCCGGACATCGTCTCGGCCTTCGGCGCCGGGGCCTCCTCCGGTCCGTCGCCGTCCGGGTCCTTGGCCGTGACGTCGTCGACACCGGCGATCCGCTTCATGAAGTACGCGTTGTTCTGGGCGTTCGGCCCGTAAGCGGCGTAGTTCCACGAACGAATGAAGGAGTCAGCGTTGACCGGCTCACCGTTGTCGAAGGTGTAGCCGTCCTTCAGCTTGATCGTCCAGAGCTTCTTGTCGTCCGACTCGATCGACTCGGCCAGATCCATCTCTGTTTCGCTGGTCTCGGCGTTGTACTTGACCAGACCGCGGTAGAGCTGACGGATCACGTAGATCGACGGCTCGTCATTGGCATTCGACGGCAGCAAGAACGCCGGCTCGGTCGCGTAGACGCGGAGCGTGCCACCGGCCTCGCCGCCGCCAGCATCGTCCGAGTCGTCGCCGCCACCACCACAGGCGGTGGCCAACATTGCGGTGGCGGTCGCGGCGACCGCCACCTTCAGAAATTTCCCACGCATGGGAGTGCCTCCTCAGGGCGCTCAGCTCACGAGGGGGTGTGAGGTGCCTGCCACTGTGACACCAGACGCGCGCTAGCGGGAAGACGTGTTATCAACCCGATACCCGGCCGGGACGGTGTGTACATCCACCCGGAGGTGACTGCGTCGGCCTCAGGCAAGCGTGGTAGGAGCTGCGGAAACAGCATCGACAACGACCAACGTCACCACCCTGCGCACCCCCACCGGCACAGTCGGTGGGCGGCTCAGACGAGCCGACGATCCGCCGCCCAGCGTGACAGCTCGTAACGGCTGGACATCTGGAGCTTACGGAGCACGTTCGACACATGCGTCTCGACCGTCTTGATCGAGATGTACAGCTCCTTGGCGATCTCCTTGTACGCGTACCCCCGAGCGAGCAGACGCAGCACCTCCCGTTCCCGGTTGGTCAGCTGGTCCAGCTCCGGGTCGGAGATCGGCGCGTCCGGGCGAGCGGCGAAGGCGTCCAGCACGAAGCCGGCCAGCCGGGGGCTGAAGACGGCATCGCCCTCGGCGACCCGCCGGACCGCCGCCGCCAACTCGTCCGGCGAGATCGTCTTGGTGACATAGCCACGGGCGCCAGCGCGGATCAGCCCGATCACGTCCTCAGCGGCGTCCGAGACGCTGAGCGCGAGGAACCGCACGTGCGGGTAGGTGCGCCGGACGGCCTCGAGCACCGCCCGGCCGCCCCCCTCCGGCATGTGCACGTCGAGCAGCACCACGTCGGGCTCAGTGGCGGCGATCCTAGTAACCGCCTCCCCCACCGTGCTTGCCTCGCCCACCACGTCGACATGCGCACCCAGTTCGGCGCGGACTCCGGCCCGGAACATCGCGTGATCGTCGACGAGGAAGACCCGCAGCCGCCGCGCGGCCACACCCACCTCCGCCGCTGTGCTCGGCGTCTGCTCCGCCATCACCTACTCCTCTCCGCCGTGGACCCGTCGCGGGAGATCGGCAGGATCAACCGGATCTCGGTCCCCTCCCCAGGCTCGGAGCGGATCTCCGCCCGGCCACCGTGTCGCGTCATCCGGCCGATGATCGAGCCTCGAACGCCGTGCCGGTGTTCCTCCACCGTAGCCGGATCGAAGCCCCTCCCCCGATCCCGAATGAAGACGCTGACCTGCTCGGGTTCGACCTCGGCGTAGAGCGAGACGGTCTGCACTCCAGCGTGCCGGGCGGCGTTAACCAGCGCCTCGCGGGCGGCCGCCACCAACGCGCCGACGCGCTCGTCGGTCTCCCGGTCACCGACGACCACCGTCTCCACCGTGATCGCGTACGTGTCCTCTACCTCGGCCGCCACCTGCTCCAGCGCTGCCGCGAAGCGCTCCGTCGGCGAGGCCGTCGGCCGGTAGAGCCAGTTACGCAGCGAGCGCTCCTGCCCCCGGGCCAGCCGCGTCACCGCCTTCCCGTCGCTGGCGTTTCGCTGGATCAACGCGAGGGTGTGCAGCACCTGATCATGCACCATGGCGGCCAGCTCGGCCCGCTCCTGCTGGCGGATCCGTCCTTCCCGCTCCGACCGGAGCTGGTTCCAGGTTCGCCAGAGCACCGGCGCGGCCACCACCCCGACACCCGCCAGACCGACCAAGGCAAAGATCACGCCGTTGAGCACCGCGTCAAAGTTCTGCGTCGGGGAGTAGACCGCCGCGACCCCGATCACTCCCACCGCGACCAGGACTCCGCCGCCGATGAATCGGAGCACGAACGCCCGCCGGTCGCTCTCCTCCACCACCGCACTCAGCCAGGGCACCGGCAGCGTCCCGCCCCACTGCCGTCGCCGCTGCGGTGCGGACTGGTGCCAGATCAGCCCCGCCCCGACCGCGATGATCGTGACCAGCCAGCCGGCGGTACCGGCCACACCGGTGGCAGCCGCCGAATCAAAGAAGACCATCTGAAGGATCAGCACCCCCAGGCCGATCGCCACGAACGGCAGCAGCTGAGCCACGTCGCGACGGGGCGGGGTGGCGGTGTCCCCCGGTCGCAGCGGCACCACCGCCCAGAAGGCCGCATACAGCAGCAGCCCGAGGCCGTTGAAGCCGAGCAACATCAGGAACGCGACCCGGACCCAGAGCACCGGAATGCGAAGGTGCCCGGCGATCCCCGCCGCCACCCCAGCAGCGATCCGGTGCTCGCGGGCGCGATAGAGGCGTGGGGGGTTGGTCACGACACTGATCGGGGACTCCCTAGCTAGTCGCGGCGCTTTCGCCGGCGAGCGGCGCCCGCCGCCGGTTCCGATCGTCACACGCCAGGTCACCACTCGACCACGGGGGCGTCCCGGAGATCCTGCTTGCCTGATCTCAGGGTGAGGTCAGGGTCTCCGCCGGAGGCCGACGAAGCGGCGAGAGAGCAGGATCGAGGTCATGACCGAGGAAGCCGCCCGGCAGCCAACCGGGGCGACACCACCACCTGCAGCGCCGATGGGTGAACCGCCACCGCCTGAGGGCCCGCCCGGGGGCACCCCCTGGAGCCCACCCACCCCACCGACCGGAGGCAGCAGTTTCACCTCACGGTACGGGCTGGTCCGTCCGCACGACGGCCGCTATCTGGCCGGTGTCTGCGCGGCTATCGGCCGGGCGACGAACACTGATCCGGTGCTCTGGCGGGTGCTGCTCGCCGTGCTCGGCTTCTTCGGCGGCATCGGCATCCTGGTGTACGTCTCCGCCTGGCTGATCATCCCAGGTGAGGGGGACACCGCCTCACCGATCGAGTCGATGCTGGGCCGGGGACGCTCCAGCATGTCCCCGGTCACCGTGATCGTGCTCGGCATCCTGGTGGCAATCAGCTTCGCCTTCATCGTCACCGACGCGTTCCGGGCCGTGCTGCTCGGCGCGGCGATTCTGATCAGCGGCGCTCTGCTACTCAACCGCGAACGCCCAGGCCCGCCCGGATCGCCCATTCCACCGGCGCCGGCCTGGCCGACTTGGCCACCGCCGCCGGACGCACCGACAACGCCCGAGGCTCCGCCCAGCGGCTTCCGCCCCCCGTTCGCCCCGCACGGGCCGTACGCCCCGCCGACCCCACCGCCGGCTCCCCCACCGCAGCGGAAGCGACCGCGGGAACGGTCCGCGCTCGGTGGGGTGACCTTCTCGCTGGTCTTCCTCGTCCTCGGGCTGCTGGCCGTCCTCGATCTGACCGGCGTACCCGCCCTCAGCGCGTCCGCGTACTTCGCGGCGGTCCTGGCCACCATCGGCCTTGGCCTACTCGTCGGCGCCTGGTTCGGCCGGGCCCGCTGGCTCATCGCGCTCGGCCTGATCACCGCCGCCGCACTGGGGGTGGCCACGGTGGCCGAGTCCGACCGCTTCCAAACAGTGAACCAAACGGTGAACTGGTCTCCTGCCAACCACGCCGAGCTCGCGAGCCGGTACGAGAACACCGTCGGCAACTCGCTGCTCGACCTGCGCTCGGTGGATTTCACCGGGAAACACAGCGAGGTCACGGTAGCGGTCATAGCCGGAGAGGCCGTCGTGGTGTTGCCCCCGAACGTTGACACCACGGTCACCGCGACCGTCGATGTCGGCGACTCGGTCGTCTTCGATCAACGCGTCGACAAGCGCGGCGGCTCCACCGGTTCGCGGCACGAGAGCACCGATCTGGGGGCGGACGGTCCCGGCGGCGGGACGCTGCGCCTCTTCGTTCACGTTGACATCGGCCAGCTGGAGGTAACCCGGTGAAGGCCCACCGCACCGACCCAGTGTCTCTGCTCTTCGGACTGCTCTTTCTGCTCCTTGCCGCCTGGTGGCTGGTCGCCCAGCTACTCGAATTCACTCTTCCCCCGGTGGGCTGGTTCCTGGCCGGAGCACTGCTACTGATCGGCGCGCTGGGGCTCATCGGGGCGCTTCGCGCAGCCCGGTCCGGCAGCCCGGCCGCTCCGGGGGCGCAGGCCCCACCGACGGGTGCGATGCCGGAGCCCGGGCCAGCTGAGGGGGACCGGCACTGAGCGCGACGCCGGGTCGGCACGACTCGGGGCATATGCTGGCCGGTGGCGCCCACCCCCGCCGCGCATTTGCCGGCTCGGCCCCGGCCGCCCATCCAGGGGGCGACGCCGAGCCGGCCCGACGCCGATCGCGCCGATTCGCCAACCCGTCGTCCCGACCCCGTCAGGAGCCTGTCCGACATGACCCAGTCCCCCGCCGTGCTTCCCACCGGCCACTCCGGTCCGGTCCGCGTCGGCGAGCGCGCCGCCCGTGTCCTCGTCTCGGAACTCGCCCGAATCAACGAGCCGAAGGCTGCCCTGCTGGTTGACGCCAGCCCGGAGTCCCCGGTGCTCGCCGCGGCGATCGAGGCGCTACTGCCCGATGACACGCTCACCGTCGTACCGGCCGGATGGTCGGACGCCGGGATGCTGCGCGGGCACGTGGCCGCCCAGGGGCCCTGGGTCGCCGAGCGAGTCCGGGTCGTTGACGCGCTGGCCGAGGCCGAGGCCGCCGCGGTGGCGATCATCGGTGAACCGCTCATCGGGACGGTGGAGGAGACCCGGGCCACCCTCGACGGGCTCGCCATGTACCTCGGCAGCGGAGCCACACTGAGCGTCGCCACACCCGCCACCGGCAAGCGCACCGGCGGCGCGAGCGACGAACTGGACCGCCAGGCCGCGCTGCACGGCGTCGGTAGCGACCTGCTGCTACGCAACAACCCGCCGCTGCGGGTGCACCGACTTCGCTTCAGCCCGGCCGACGCGGCGGCGGCGGTGGGGCTGGCCCCCGCATACCGGCCTTCCAGCGTGCCGCTGACCCGCACGATGCACATCGACAGCAACGGGGTGGCCGCCGCCGGAATCGCCCTCGGGCTGGCGGCGGTGGCCCGCGTCGCCCGGCCGACCTCGAAGCTGTGGTTGCTGCCGGCCCTCGCCGCCGCGCCGGTCGCTGCCTTCTTCCGGGACCCGGAGCGGGAGGTACCAGCGGATCCGTCCGCGGTGGTCGCCTCGGCCGATGGCAAGGTGCTCTCGGTACAACGGCTCTCCGACGAGCGGTTCGGCGAGGGCGAGTGGCTGCGGATCGCCGTTTTCCTGTCGGTGCTCGACGTCCACATCAACCGTTCCCCGGTGGCGGGCAAGGTGGTCGACTACTTCGTGACCGACGGTGGCTTCGCCAACGCGATGAAGCCCGACGCGGAACACAATGTCGCCGCCTACACGGTGTTGGACACCACCAACGGAACGGTGGTCGTGGCGCAACGTACCGGTTTGATCGCCCGCCGAATCGTGCAGCGGGCGCCCATCGGGTCGTTGCTCGCCAAAGGTGAACGGTTTGGGCTGATCAGGTTCGGCTCACGCACCGATGTCTACCTGCCGGCCGATTCGGCCCAACCGCTGGTCGGGCCCGGCGACCGGGTCGTCGGTGGGTCTTCGGTGATCGCCCGCTGGCACTGACCGCGACGGGCGCGGGGCGACGGCAGAAGCTGCGCGGGACGCCGGGAATCCACGGCGTCCCGTCGCGAAACCAAATCAGATGGTACGGCGCTGCCGCAGCCAGAGCACCGGACCGCTGAGCAGGTAGCCCACCACGACCAGGGCGAAGGTAAGCCGGATATCGACCAGCGCACCCACCACCGGAGCCAGCCACACCCAAGGCGGCAGCTTCATCAGGCGAGCGAGCTTCGCGTACGGAAAGCTGGAGACCATCGCGAAGGCGAGCAGGGCCACCCCGCCGAGCAGGACCAGCCCGGACACCGGCAGCCCGATGGCAACACTCAGCGCCAGCATGGCGGCGGCCATGGTGGTGGGCACACCGCGGAAGAACCGGCCGTCCTTCGGCGAGACATTGAACCGGGCGAGGCGAATCGCGGCACAGGACGCGACGAGCGCACAGGCCACCGCGGCGGCGGCCGGCGGCACCGAGCCGGCCAGGGAGGCGTAAACCACGACCGGGGCGGCTAGGCCGAAGGAGCACATGTCGGCCAACGAGTCCATCTGGGCACCGAACGGACTGGCCACGCCGAGTCTGCGCGCGAGGGCACCGTCGAGACCGTCGAAGGCGACGCAGGCGATCAGGCAGAGCGCCGCGGGCCGCACCTCGCCCTGCATGGCCAGGAAGATTGCCAGCATGCCGAGGGTGAGACTGGCGAGGGTGCAGCCGTTGACCAGCGCGAACTTCATCCGCCGAGCCGCCGTCCGCGCACCGGGAAGGAGCGGAATCGAGATCGCCGCCGCTTCCTCCACCGACGGTGCCGCTTCCTCCACCGACGGCGCCGGGACGACAGCAGGGCTTGCCGGGATGGCAGTAGGGCTTGCCGGGAAGATCGGCGCCGCTTGCTCCACCGGCGACGCCGGGACAACGGCAGGGCCCACCGGGACGATCACCTCCGCCTCGGCGTCGTACCCCGGATAGCGACGCTTTGGGAACCGGCGCTCGATCAGCGGCCGGTCACCGCCGGCACGCAGGCCACCATCGTGGCGGCCGGCCCGGACCCACAGCACCTGACGGGCGATCGTGCCGCTGCGCCGCAACGGACCTGCCCATCGACGCCCTGCAGGACGTGGACTGTCTGTCGTACGACGCCGGCGCCAGGGGGCTCTCGGCACGTTCCCTCCATCACCGGATCGGCGCACCGCCGCAATGGCGGGCGTCCGGCTGTCTCGTGCCGGACCTTCTTGGCCCAGCAGCCGCTTTGCGGGGTACACCATCGCACAGGCAAACGGGGCTTGGCGATAGCTGCCGGTGGTACTTAAAACTCCCTTAAACCGCGCGAACCGCCCTCTTGCTCACAACTCGGATCGCATCGCCCGTTACACCGTTAACTCCCGCACCCAAATGTACCGGAGTTCAGCGACGCCACCATGACGAGCGCTCTCTGGCACCCGTAATGCCTTAATTGCGGGGAATCTGCGGGGTCGCATATCCACCTGGTCGCCCCGCACGGGGCCAACACCGAGCCAAGATGGGTCAGCAAAGCCCGGCGACCATCCGGGCAGCGATATCGCTAAGCCGAAGCCCCGTGAGCTCGGCGACGGTAAACCAGTTCGCCCGGGCAGTCGACCCGCCGGTTAGCTCCAGTACTCGCGCCTCGGTCGGCTCATCCACCGCCACCGTGTAGATGGCCCGAACGGTGTGCCAGTCCAACGGGTATCCCTCCGGCCCGACCGCCCCCGGGTGGTGGAGGCTGTCCACCCCGACCAACTCGACGACCCGGCCGATCTGACCGGACTCCTCGACCAGCTCGCGGAGCAGCCCCGTCTCCGGCGCCTCACCGTAGTCGGTGCCCCCGCCGGGCAGGTGCCAGCTGCCAGCCCCCGGGTAGCCCTCCGCGATCAGCGTCAGGAGCACCCGACCAGCGGGGTCGGTGACCAGCCCGTACGCGCCGAATCGGTGCCGTCGAGGGGTCGGCGCCACGGCAGTCGACACCACAGCCGTCGGCGCCGACGGCAGCACGTGGGACAGCTCCGGCGGCAGGGGCGTGCCCGGCAGGCCAAGTAGCTCCGCCGTGAAGGGCATCAGAGGCACCGACGTCGCCGAGCCGGGCGGGAACCACCCCAGCCTGGTACCGCCGCCACCCTGGTCCGCCGGGAGCACTCCACCCGTCGTCGCGGTCACGTCGAACACCAGCCGGTCGGTGTGCAGCCCGGTTCCGGCGGGGAAGGTGGCCACATCGGCTACCGCCGCCCGGACCCCGGCCACCGTCACGGCTAACCCGGTCTCCTCGGCGAACCCGCGGACAACCGCGGCGGCTGGATGCTCGGCGTGCCGAAGCTCGCCGCCCGGCAGCCGCCAGGCGCCCCAGTCCGGGTGCCCGTCCGAGCCCTGTGCGAGTAGCACCTGCCCACGGTCATCCCGCAGTAGCCCGTAGGCCGCCGTCCGCCGCTGCTCCTGCACTCTGCCCCCGCCCTGAGCCGCATCGATAGAAGTTGTCGCCGCGACCCGACAATAGCCCCCGGGAACGCCAGCCAGGGCGGTCAGGTCAGCCGGGCGGCCTGGACTGCCTCGGCCGTCACCTCGGTCAACCTGTCTACCGGGAGGGCGCCCAACTCCTCCTTCGCGAACCAGCGGGCCTCACAGGTGGACCCACCGACATCGATCACGGTAGGCGGGGCGGGGCGATCAACCACGACCCGGTAGAAGGCGCGGACTCCGTGCCAGTCGATCGGGTAGCCCTCCGGACCGAGCGAGGCGGCGTCCCGGTGACTCGCCACACCAAGCAGCTCGACCAACCGCCCGGTCTGCCCGGTCTCCTCGACCAACTCACGGATGAGGGCCGCGCCCGGCTGCTCACCGTAGTCCGTTCCGCCACCCGGCAGATGCCAACAGCCGGCACCCGGATACCCGTCCGAGACCCGGGTGAGCAAGACCCGCTCGTCTGGGTCGGTGACGACCGCGTACGCGGCGAAGCGCTGTGCCCGATGCAGGCCGTCCGGCCCCTCGACCGCGTAGAAGGAGGGGAACTCGGGCGGCTCGTCCGGCACGACATCCGCCGACGAGGCGGGCAGGCCGAGGGCCCGCGCCGTGAACGAGCGCAAGGGCAGCTCACGGGCCTGCTCAAGGGTGAACCAGCGAGCCAGGTCGGTGGGCTGATCAGCACGGTCGGCGAGCGTCCCGCCCCGCACCGACACCTGGTAGAGCAGACGGTCAGTGTGGATCGTGATGCCCCGCTCAGGCAACGCTCGCATGTCGGCGAGCACGTCGGTGAGGGTGGCGACACTGACCGACAGCCCAGTCTCCGCGGCGGTCTCCCGCACGACCGTGTCGCAGGGGTCCTCGCCATGGTCGACCGCGCCCCCGGGCAGCGACCACGTACCGGGTGTCCCGGAACGCTGCGAGGCGCGGACCAGCAGCACCTGACCGACAGAATTAGTACAAACCGCGTACGCCGCAATCCTACGAAGCGGCTCCAGCATGAGGGTCACAGAGCTAAATTCTCCCCGCTCCCCGCCACCAACGTCGAAAAGGGTCGGATTCATGACTCTCAGCTCGCGGGCGAGGGGCAGATCAGGGTAAGGCCCCGGGAAATCACCGAGGTCGACCGGAGTGGGACGACGCACCATGAGGACATGACAAACACCGGAACTTTGCAGCCGCCGTACAAGCAACTCCGTCGCCCTACCACCGACCGAATGATCGCCGGGGTGGCCAGTGGCATCGGCCGCTACTGCAACGTCGACCCCACGCTGATTCGGGTCATCTTCGCGGTAACCGTCCTGTTCACCGGCGGAATCGCAGTGCTCGCGTACCCGATCATGTGGTTCCTGATTCCGGCGGAGCCGGTGGGCACGCCGGCCTGGCCGCACCCGGCGACACCCGGGCCGACCACCACCGCACAGGCCTGGCCGCACCCAGCGGCACCCGGGCCGACCACCACTGCCCCCACCTGGCCGGGCCCGGGGCCTCAGCCGCCGGCTACTCCCGCCAGATGAGCGCGACTTACTCCCACTCGATGGTGCCCGGCGGCTTGCTGGTGACATCCAGAGCCACCCGGTTCACCTCGGCGACCTCGTTGGTGATCCGGGTGGAGATCCGGGCGATCAGGTCATACGGCAGCCTCGACCAGTCGGCCGTCATCGCGTCCTCGCTGGAGACCGGGCGCAGCACCACGGGATGCCCGTAGCTGCGTCCGTCTCCCTGCACGCCCACACTGCGCACGTCGGCCAGGAGGACCACCGGGAACTGCCACACACCCCGGTCCAGGCCAGCAGCGCTGAGCTCCTGCCGGGCAATGAAGTCGGCCCGGCGGAGCACGTCGAGCCGCTCGTGGTCCACCGCGCCGATGATCCGGATCGCGAGCCCCGGCCCAGGGAACGGGTGCCGCCAGACCATCGCCTCCGGCAGGCCCAGCTGCAGGCCGAGCGCGCGAACCTCGTCCTTGAAGAGCGTACGCAGCGGCTCGACCAGGGAGAATCCGAGATCTTCCGGAAGCCCGCCGACGTTGTGATGGCTCTTAATGCTGGCCGTGCCCGCACCGCCACCGGACTCCACCACGTCCGGATAGAGGGTGCCCTGCACCAGGAACTCCACGTCGCCGTGGGCGGCGATGTCCCGGGCAGCGGCCTCAAAAGTCCGAATGAACTCCCGACCGATGATCTTGCGCTTCCGCTCCGGATCGGTCACCCCGGCCAGCGCGGTCAGGAACTGATCCGCCGCGTCAACCACCCGTAGCTTGATTCCAGTGGCGGCGACGTAGTCCTTCTCCACCTGCTCGGCCTCACCCGCCCGCAGCAGACCATGATCAACGAAGACGCAGGTCAACTGGTCGCCGATGGCCCGGTGCACCAGCGCTGCGGCGACCGCGGAGTCAACGCCACCACTGAGACCGCAGATGACCTCCTTGGCACCGACCTGCTCCCGGATCCGGGCCACCTGCTCGTCGATGATGTTCTCCGGCGTCCAGGTGGGCTCGATGCCGGCGATGTCGTAGAGGAACCGGGTCAGCATCTCCTGGCCGTGCGCCGTGTGCCCGACCTCCGGGTGGAACTGCACCCCGGCCCGTCGCCCGGCCCGATCCTCGAAGGCCGCCACCGGGGCACCCGCTGACTCGGCGGTCACCGCGAAGCCAGCCGGCGCCTCCGTCACACAGTCGCCGTGACTCATCCAGACCGAAAGATCACCGGGAAGGTCGCGCAGCAGCACCCCGGACTCCGGCCGCGGGCGCAGCACAGTGCCGCCGTACTCCCGGTTGCCGGTCTGCGCGACCGTGCCCCCGAGCGCCTGCGCCATCGCCTGGAAGCCGTAACAGATACCGAAGACCGGCACCCCGGCCTCGAACACCCCGGCGTCAATACCCGGAGCATCGGGCGCGTAGACGCTGGACGGGCCGCCCGAGAGGATGATCGCTGCCGGGTCCTTCGCCAGCATCTCGGCCACCGACATCGTGTGCGGGACGATCTCCGAATAGACCCGGGCCTCCCGTACGCGACGTGCGATGAGCTGGGCGTACTGGGCTCCGAAGTCCACCACCAGGACGGGGCGCGGGGTGCTCATGTGCAGCAAGCCTACCCACCGGCACGCCCGACGCCGACCCGGGACCCGAGTCGGCGCAGCGGCCCCGCCAACCGCGCGCCGCCGAGGTCTCCCCGGCGCTACCGCAGGGCACCGGGGGCGTGCGCGGGCACCGCCGGATGACGCGGAACCACCGGGGCCAACCGGACGTACGGGGAGCCAAGCGGAGGGCGGGGATCCGGGTCCCCCTGATTCGGCCAGAACGACATGGCCCGCTCGGCCTGGGCGGTGATGGTCAGGCTCGGATTCACCCCGAGATTGGCCGAGACCGCCGCGCCGTCAACGACGTGCAGCCCAGGGTGCCCGTACACCCGCTGCCACGGATCCACCACCCCATCCTCCTCGGTGGCGCCGATCACCGCGCCACCCAGGATGTGCGCGGTCACCGGAACGTTGAACGGTTCGGTGAGCGAACCTCCCGGCACGCCATTGATCTCCTCGGCCAGCAGCCGAACCGCCCGGTTGCCGGCCGGAATCCAGGTCGGGTTCGGCGCTCCGTGACCCGGTTCGCAGACGAGTCGACGACCGCCGAGCCCACGGCGTAGCCGCGTGGTCAACGAGTTGTCCACCGACTGCATGACCAGGGCGATCACCGTACGCTCGGACCAGTTGCGAACCGACAGCATCCCCGCCGCAGCCCGAGGCTGTCGCGCGAGGGTGCCCAGCCAGCGACGTACCCGGCGCGGGCCGCCGTCGACCAGCAGGGACTGCAGCAGCCCCATCGCGTTCGAGCCCCGGCCGTAGCGGACCGGCTCGATGTGGGTCTGCGGATCAGGGTGGAACGAACTCGTGATCGCCACCCCTTCGGTGAAGTCGACCCCCGCCGCCCGCGCCTGCCGCCGGGGCACCGCCGCGCCGAGAATCGCCTCCGAATTGGTACGGGTCAACGCTCCGAGGCGGGAGGAGAGCCGCGGCAGAACCCCAGCCGCCTTCATCCCGTGCAGCAGGCGCTGGGTACCCAACGCACCGGCGGCGAAGACCACCTGGTCGGCGTGGATCACCTGCGAGCGCCCCCGCAGCCAGGAGCCGGTACGCCGGGTGTGCACCGCGTACCCGCCCCCCTCGACCGGCGCGACGGCGGTCACGGTCGTCAACGGATGCACCCGGGCGCCGCGCTGTTCGGCCAGCCACAGATAGTTCTTGGCCAGGGTGTTCTTCGCGCCGAGCCGACAACCCGTCATGCAGGCGCCGCAGTGCGTACAGCCGGTTCGCTCCGGCCCCGCCCCACCGAAGTAGGGGTCGGGCACCCGCTGCCCGGGCGGGCCGAGGTGCACTCCGACCGGCGTGGCCCGGAAGGTGTGCCCGACCCCCATCCGCTCCGCCACCGCCCGCATCGCCCGGTCCGCCCCGGTGGTTTCCGGGTACGTGGTGACGCCGAGCATCCGCTTCGCCTGATCGAAGTGGCGGGTCAACTCCTCCCGCCAGTCGGTGATGTCCCGCCACTGCGGATCCTGGAAGAAGGCGTCCTGCGGCTCGTACAGGGTGTTCGCGTAGACCAGGGAACCGCCGCCCACCCCGGCGCCGGAGAGCACCAGCACACCACCTGCCCGGCGCCGGCCCGCCCGCAGCAGGGTGATCCGCTGCAGGCCGTAGCAGCCCAGCCACGGCGCCCAGACGAAACGGCGCAGCTGCCAGGAGGTCTGGGGGAAGTCGCCGTCGGCGAAGCGTCGGCCCGCCTCCAGCACCCCGACCCGGTAGCCCTTCTCGGCCAGCCGCAGCGCGGCGACGCCCCCGCCGAAGCCGGAACCGATGACGACCACGTCGTACCGCATAGACGCATCATTACCGACCGGTAGCAATCGCGCCAGAGGCAGCTCAGCCCGATTCGGGGAGAGCGGGTCGGGTGGTGCCGGAGAGCCAGGCGTCGAAGAGATCGTCGAGCTGCTTCCCGGAGACCCGCTCAGCCAGTTCGATGAAGTCGTCGGTGGTGCCATTGCCGTCGCGCCGCTCGGCCGTCCAGGCCCGCAGGATGGCGAAGAAGGCGTCGTCGCCGACCGTCCGCCGCAGCGCGTGTACGGCCAGCGCCCCGCGCTGGTATACGGCGCTGCCGAACATCTGCTCCGGCCCCGGGTCCAGGGCCGGCAGCGACCAGTCCGTCACCCCGTACCGGCCCTCGAACGCACGCTGCACCGACCGACCCTCCTGGTGCTCCGCCCAGAGCCACTCGGCGTAGGTGGCGAAGCCCTCGTTCAGCCAGATGTCCCGCCACTGGGTCACCGCCACACTGTTGCCGAACCACTGGTGCGCCAGTTCGTGGACGACCACATCGAAGTTGGGCCGCCCGCTGAGGAAGAAGACAGGACCGTACACGGGACGGGACTGCGTCTCCAACGCGTACCCCACCCGGTGGTCGGCGACCGCCACCCCGCCGTAGGAGTCGAACGGGTACGGCCCGAAGAGGTCGGCCAGGAAGTCGGCGATCTCGCCGGTACGGGCCAGCGAGACGGCCTCCGGGCTGGTCTCCGCGAGCTGCTCCGGCACGGCGGTGACGATCGGCTTCCCGGCGTGGGTGCCGGTCTCCACCCGGTAGGCACCGATCACCAAGGTGGTCAGATAGCTCGCCATCGGGTCCCGCTGCGCCCAGCGCCAGGTGGTCCGGCCGCCAGCGCTGCTCTGCTCCCCGGGCACCCCGTTGCTGAGCGCGGCGAGCCCGTCCGGGACGGTCACCTCGATGTCGTACGTCGCCTTGTCGCTCGGGTGGTCGTTCACCGGAAACCAGGCGGCGGCCGAGTAGGGCTGGCCGAGCACGATCGCACCGTCCTCGGTGTGCAGGAAACCGCCGCCGCCCAGTGCACCGTTCGGCCGGGTGCCGGGGCGGCCGGCGTACTCGACCGCGACGGTGAAGCGGCTACCCTGGGCCAACCCCCGCGCTGGCGTCACCACCAGCTCGTCACCGTCGTGCCGGTGCCGGGCCCGCTCCCCGTCCACCTCGACCGCCGTGACCTCCAGACCCTGCAGGTCTAGGTTGAACCGGGACAGCGGCTGGGTGGCCACCGCGGTGACCGCCGTCTGTCCCCGGAGCCGGTCGGTGGGCGGGTCGTAGTCGACGGCGAGCCGGTAGTGCTCCACGTCGTATCCCCCGTTACCGGCACCCGGCACATACGGGTCGCCCACGTCGGCAGCGCCCGGGCGGAAGTCGCCGCCCGGATCCGCCGCCGAGCAGCCGGTGAGCAGGGTCGCCGCCACGACGACGGCGAGGCCGGGTCGAACCCGGGCGAAGGTGGAACGCACCGGTCGAGCCTAACCACCCGACCGGCGCGGCGACGCCCCTCCGCGCCGGCTAACGGTCCAGGACCAGGCCGACCTTCTGGAATTCCTTGAGGTCGCGATAGCCACACTTGGCCATCGCCCGACGCAGCCCGCCAAAGAGGTTGAGCTGGCCATCCGGCTCGTCGGCCGGGCCGTACAGCAGCCGTTCCATCGAGCCGACCGGCTCGCTGGCGGCTTCGAAGGCGCCCCGGGGCAGCGACGGGTGACTGGCGGCCGAGTGCCACCAGGCGCCGCCGGCCGGCGCCTCCGGGCAGAGCGAGAGCGGCTCACCCAGCATCACCGCGTCGGCGCCGCAGCCAAGTGCCTTGGCGATGTCACCGGACGTCCGAATATCGCCGTCGGCGATCAGGTGGACGTAGCGGCCACCGGTCTCGTCCAGGTAGTCCCGGCGCGCCGCCGCGGCGTCGGCGATCGCGGTGGCCATCGGCACCCGGATGCCGAGCACCGATTCGGTGGTCGACCAGTCGTCACCGCCGATCCCCACGATCACACCGGCGGCGCCGGTACGCATCAGGTGCAGGGCGGTCTTGTAGTCGGTGCAGCCGCCGACGACCACCGGCAGGTCGAGATCGGCGATGAACTCCTTGAGGTTCAGCGGCTCATCGGTGGTGGAGACGTGCTCGGCGGAGACGATGGTCCCCTGGATCACCAGGATGTCCACCCCGGCGTCGAGGATCACCGGGGCGAGCGCCAGGGTGTGCTGCGGCGAGACGCGTACCGCCACCGTCTGGCCGCCGGCCCGCAGCTCCCGAACCCGCTCGGCGATCAGGTCCGCGCGGATCGGCTCGGCGTACACCTCCTGCAGCCGCCGGGTGTGGTGCGGCCCGGTCGCGCCGGTGCGGGTGGGGCGGGGCGACGGGCCGGTGGCGTCCTCGCCTAGGCTGGCCAGCTCCTCCAGCACCTTCGCCGGGTTCTCGTACCGGGTCCACAGACCCTCCACGTTGAGCACACCGAGGCCGCCGAGCTGGCCGAGCCGCACCGCCGAGGCCGGGCTCATCGTCGCGTCGGAGGGGTGGCCGACGCAGGGAATGCCGAACGGGTACGCGTCGAGCTGCCAGGCCGTTGACACGTCGTCAACGTCCCGGGTACGGCGGCTCGGCACGATCGCGATGTCGTCCAGGTGGTAGCCGCGCTGTGCGGTCTTACCCAGCCCGATCTCGACCACGTCTCGCATGGGGACTCCAGACGGTAGGGGGTGATGGGTCAGCGGGTTTGGTAGTTGGGTGCCTCAGCGACCATCTGGATGTCGTGCGGGTGGCTCTCCTTGAGCCCGGCCGCGGTGATCCGAATGAGCTGTCCGCGCCGGTGCAGCTCTGAAATGCTCTCCGCGCCGGAGTACCCCATCGCCAGGCGCAACCCGCCGACCAGCTGATGGGCGACCTGGGCGAGCGGGCCCCGGTACGGCACCTGGCCCTCGACGCCCTCGGGGATAAGCTTCTCGTCGCTGGTGACATCCTGCTGGAAGTAGCGGTCCTTCGAGTACGACCGGACCTGGCCCCGGGATTGCATCGCGCCCAGCGAGCCCATCCCCCGGTAGGCCTTGTACTGCTTGCCGTTGATGAACATCAGCTCGCCGGGGCTCTCCGCGCAGCCGGCGAGCAGGCCGCCCAGCATCACCGTGTCGGCGCCGGCCACGAGCGCCTTGGCGATGTCACCGGAGTACTGGATGCCGCCGTCCCCGATGACCGGAACGCCGGCCGGTCGGGCCGCCCGAGCCGCCTCCATGATCGCGGTCACCTGCGGCACGCCGACGCCGGCCACGATCCGCGTCGTGCAGATCGCCCCCGGACCGACCCCTACCTTGACCCCGTCCACACCGGCGTCGACGAGCGCCTTCGCCCCCGCGTAGGTGGCGACGTTCCCGCCGACGACATCGACGCGGACATCCTTCTTGATCCGGGCGACCATCTCCAGCACGTCCCGCTGGTGGCCGTGCGCGGTGTCCACGATCAGCACGTCCACGCCGGCGTCCACCAGGGCACGGGCCCGCTTGTACGCGTCCTCGCCCACCCCGACGGCGGCGGCGGCGCGAAGCCGACCGGCGGAGTCCTTGGTGGCGTTCGGGTACTGCTCGCTCTTGGTGAAGTCCTTGACGGTGATCAGGCCCCGCAGCTTGCCGGTGCCGTCGACGATCGGCAGCTTCTCGACCTTGTGCTGGCGCAGCAGGCCGAGCGCCTCGTCCTTGCTGACGCCGACCGGTGCGGTGACCAGCGGGGTCCGGGTCATGATCTCGCGGACCGGCGTGGCCGGGTCGGAGACGAAGCGCATGTCGCGGTTGGTGACGATGCCGACCAGTTGCCCGTCGCCGTCGACCACCGGCACACCCGAGATCCGGTACTGCCCGCAGAGCGTGTCCACGTCCTGGAGGGTGTCGTTCGGGCCGGCGGTCACCGGGTTGGTGATCATGCCCGACTCGGAACGCTTCACCAGGTCGACCTGGAGCGCCTGGTCCTCTATGGAGAGGTTGCGGTGCAGCACACCGATCCCGCCCTGGCGGGCCATGGCGATCGCCATCCGGCCCTCCGTCACCGTGTCCATCGCGCTGGACAGCAGTGGAATGTTCAGCTCGACGGTGCGGGTGAGCTTCGTGCGGGTGTTCACCCGGCTCGGCACGACATCCGACTCGCCCGGCTGGAGCAGCACATCGTCAAAGGTCAGACCGAGTGGAACCACCCGCGCCGAACCGGCGGGCAGTTCCGGCAGGTGACCGCCCAGCTCACCGTTGTCGGCGTCGGTCGGTTGAACTGTGCTGGGCGAATTTTCCACGATTGCTCCCCTGAGCTGCTCGAACGGGCTTCAGCGAGGTGGCGCGGGCGGGCACCGGCAGAAGCCGGGGTAACGGCGCTTCGCCCATCGTACCCATCCACTGGCCGCGCCCCCGCCACCGGCGGGCAGGTCACGTACGCCCAGGGTGGGCAGGTCACGCGGGCCCAGGGCGGGCGGCGATCGAGCGTTGGGTCTACGGTGAGGGGGTGCACGACGAGCCCATCGATCCCTTCAATGGAGAGCCGGCCGATTCGACGGCGGGCCAGCCCGATTCCGGCGACGCTGAGCTCGACCCACTGAGCGACGCCGAGCGGCAGGAGGTGCTGGAAGACCTCGCCGACTTGGAGATCTACCAGGCACTGCTGGCGCCGATCGGGGTACGCGGCCTGGTGATCAAGTGCGAGGATTGCCGGGAGCCGCACTACTTCGGCTGGGATCTTCTTCGCGGCAACCTGCGGCACCTGCTCAGCTCCGGGCACCCCCGGGTGCACGAGCCGGCGTACGACCCCGATCCGGATCACTACGTGACCTGGGACTACGCCCGCGGGTACGCCGACGGGGTGCACGACACCCTGAGCGAGGGCACCGACGAGGAGCCGAACTCCAACCGCTGATCCTGGCGCTCGACCGGGCCTCGGGCCTGATCGACGCCGGGGCCCGGGCGGATCGACGCCAGGTTCCCGGGCGGATCGGCACCGGGGTCCCGGGCGGATCGACCGACACGTCAGCGACGCATCAGGCGACCAGCCCGGCGCGGAAGCCGGCGGCGACGGCGTGGGCGCGGTCCCGGGCGCCGAGCTTGCGAAAGAGTCGTCGGGCGTGGGTCTTCACCGTGTCCTCGGAGACGAACAGCTCCCGGCCGATCTCGGCGTTGCTCTTGCCCTCGGCCATGCCCAGGAGCACCTGTAGCTCCCGCTCGGTCAGCCCGACCGCGGGCCGTGACTCCCGAGCCGGGCCGCCGGCGGGCACCGCAGCGGGCTCTCCCGCCGGGTCGGCGGGGTCGTCGCCGCGCTGCACCGGTACGACCGTGGGCGCCCCACCGGCCCCTTCGGTGGCCCCGGCCGGCCAACCCGACGGTGGGTCGGCGGGAGCCCGGCCGCCGGGGGTTGCGCGGACCGACCCGCCCACCGAGGCCGCGTCCCGCGCCGGGTCGACCCGGTGGCGGTTGGCCCGCCCGGGGGCGGAGAGCAGCAGCAGCGCCTTCGCCACCGAGCTGGTGAGGTCGTGGTCGGCGCCCTGAATCAGCCCCCGGGCGCCCGCGCTGATCGTCGCCGCCGCCGACTCGGACTCCTCGGCTCCCAGCAGCACCACCGCCGCCTGCGGTGCCCGGGCCAGGACCCGGCGGACGAACCCCGCGCTGTCTGGCCGGGTCAGCGCCGTATCAACAAGCACCACGTCGGCGGGGCGTTCGGCGAGCCGCAGCATCACCTCAGGGTCGGAGACGGCGGTCCGCACCGCCCCGGATAGCCCCAGCCGCGCCGCGGCGGAGGTCAGGTGCTGCGCCGCCAAGGGCGTCCGAACGCACACGAGAACCGTACGCACAGTGGTCTCCTCTCCGTCAATGAGCAGACCATGACGGAGTCCGGTCGGGAGGGGGTTCCCGCCAATCCTTCGAACTTTTCCGACAGTTGGGGCATTTGCCGTGAGTTGTCCAAGGTTCCCGATCCTGGGGTGTACGTCACGCCGCCCAGACGACGAATCGGCGCCTGTCGCGCCGCGGGTCAGCCAACCCGCGATGGACACTGACCAACCGGTCGCGCCGCAGGTCAGCCAACTGTGACGCGCACCGTGTGCCAACCGGTCGCGCCATCCGGAGCCACCGGCGTGCTCTGGCCGGTCTGCGTCTCACCGGTCACGTCGGTGGCCCGAACCTGCAGCGTGTGCTCCCCCGGTGTCGCCTCCCACCGCCACGACCACTGCACCCAGGTATCCACCGAGACCGTCGGCGCGAGGTCAGCCTCCCGCCAGGGCCCCTCGTCCACCCGGACCTCCACCCGCCGGATGCCCCGGTGCTGCGCCCAGGCGACACCGGCGACAACCACCTCCCCCGCCACCAGCCGACTCCGCCGACGGGGCGTGTCGATCCGCGACTGGGTCTTCACCGGGCCCTGCGCTGACCAGCCACGCGGCACCCAGTACGCGTCGAAGTCCGCGAAGCTGGTCAACTCCAGCTCAGTGACCCACTTACAGGCCGACACGTAGCCGTACAGGCCCGGTACCACCATCCGGACCGGGAAACCGTGCTCGACCGGCAGCGGCTCACCGTTCATACCGACCGCCAGCAACGCGTCCCGGCCATCCCGCAACACCGCGGTGGGAGTGCCGCAGGTCCAGCCGTCAACCGACCGACCGACAACCTGATCCGCGCCCGGCAACGGATCCGCCTCGGCCAACAGCTCCCGCAGCGGCGCCCCCAGCCAGCGGGCGTTGCCGATCAGGTCACCGCCGACCTCGTTCGACACACAGGCCAACGTGACGTACCGCTCGACCAGCGGCCGAGCCAGCAGGTCGGCGAAGCTGAGGGTGATCGGGTTCCGGACTCGGCCGTGGATGCGCAACTGCCAGGTGGCCGGATCCACCTGCGGCACCACCAGCGCAGTGTCGATCCGGTAGAAACCGGATCTGGGCGTGACGTAGGAGGCGAGCTGGGGAAGATTCAGGTCGGCGCCAGCGGGCACCACGGAGGCCGGCGACGCCGGGGCCGGCAACTCGACCGCCGCGCGGGCCGCCGATACTCCCCGTCGGCCGCTCAGCCACCGGCCGCCGACGCCGGCCGCCCCCGCCGCCCCGAGCAGCAGCCCACTCGCGGTGAGGAACCGTCGCCGGGACTCCGGGCTCGGGCCCACGGCCTGCTCCCGGTCAGCCAGCCCGGCCACCGGCGCACCGGAATCGACCGGTGGGGTGGGGGCGGACCAGGGCCACGGATCCAGCTCCAACGGGCCCTGAATGAACGCCCAAAGCACCAGCCCACCGAGGCTGCCCCCGGCCAGCGCCGGCAGGGCGTCGGCGAGATCCGCATCGGCCCGGGTCAGGGCGGCGAATGTCCCCAACGCCGTGAACGCCGTGACACCGGCCAGCCCGTACGCCAGGTGCCGCCGGGACAGTACGCCGAGCAACGCGGCGAAGCCGGCCAGCAGCAGGGCCGTCCCCACCAGCAGGGCGACCTTGTCGTAGCGCCCGAAGAGCGCGATACCGAACTGTTTGAGTGGCTCCGGCACGGTGTCGACCACCAGGCCGCCGACAGCTACCAGGGGAGCGGAACGGGGGCCGGTCAATACCGCGACAAGCTCCGCCGAGCCGATCGCCACCGCAGCGGCGATCGCCCCGGCCAAAGCGGCGTGGGGACGGGTCGTACTGGTCACGCGGACCAGTGTTTCCAATCTCGGTCCGCGCCGGTAGTCGCCGTCAGCGTTCCGTAAGCAGTCCCGAAAGACGCGTCGGGGCGCATCGCCACTGTGGACGACGCGCCCCGACAGAGCGTCCGGCGTGGGTCAGAAACCCGGGCCGTGCTGGTGACCGTGGCCGTGGCCAGCCGCGGCCGGCTCCGGCTCCTGCGGCTTGTCCACCACAAGGCTCTCGGTGGTGAGCAGCAGGCCCGCGATCGACGCGGCGTTGACGACCGCGTTGCGGGTCACCTTCACCGGGTCGAGAATGCCGGCCTTGGCAAGGTCGACGTACTCGCCCGTAGCCGCGTCCAGGCCGTGGCCCCAGTCCTTGTCGACGACCCGCTGCACCACCACGTAGCCGTCGTGGCCAGCGTTCTGGGCGATCCAGCGCAGCGGCTCGACCAGCGCCTTGCGCACGATCGAGACGCCGACCTTCTCGTCCCCAGTGAGGCCGAGGTCATCGTCGAGCGCCGGCAGGACCTGGGCCAGGGCGGCACCACCGCCGGGCACCGTGCCCTCCTCGACCGCGGCCTTGGTGGCGGCGATGGCGTCCTCGATGCGGTGCTTGCGCTCCTTCATCTCGACCTCGGTCGCCGCGCCCGCCCGGATCACGGCGACGCCGCCGGAGAGCTTGGCCAGCCGCTCGGCGAGCTTCTCCCGGTCCCACTCGGAGTCCGAAGCCTCGATCTCCTTGCGGATCTGGGCGACCCGGTCCTCGGCGTCGGCGGCCTGGCCGCCGCCGTCAACGATGGTGGTGTTCTCCTTGTCGACCACCACCCGGCGGGCGGTGCCGAGCACCTCCAGCCCGACCTGGTCGAGCTTGTAGCCCAGCTCCGGGGCGACCAGCTCGGCACCGGTCAGGATCGCCATGTCCTGCAGCATCGCCTTGCGGCGGTCACCGAAGCCGGGAGCCTTCACCGCGCAGACCTTCATGGTCTTGCGGAGCGCGTTGACCACCAGCGTGGACAGCGCCTGACCCTCGACGTCCTCGGCGATGATGAGCAGCGGCTTGCTCTCCTGGAGGACCTTCTCCAGCAGCGGCAGCAGCTCCTCGATCGCCGAGATCTTCTGCGTGGTGATGAGGATGTACGGGTCCTCCAGGACCGACTCCTGCCCCTCCGTGTCAGTCACGAAGTTGGGCGAGATGAAGCCCTTGTCGAACTGGAGGCCTTCGGTCACGTCCAGCTCGGTGGCGAGGGTGGAGCCCTCCTCGACGGTGATAACACCGTCGCGGCCGACCCGCTCCATCGCCTCGGCGATGAGCTCACCGATCGTGGAGTCCTGCGCGGAGACGGTCGCGACGTGCGCGATCGCCGCCTTGTCCGACACCTCGACGGCCTTGCCGAGCAGCGTCTCGGAGACCTTGGTGGCCGCCGCGTCGATGCCCCGCTTGAGGCCGGTCGGGTTGGCGCCGGCCGTTACGTTCCGCAGGCCCTCCCGGACCAGCGCCTGGGCCAGCACGGTGGCGGTGGTGGTCCCGTCGCCGGCGACGTCGTTGGTCTTGGTCGCCACCTCCTTGACCAGCTGCGCGCCGAGGTTCTCGTGCGGGTCGGTGAGCTCGATCTCCTTGGCGATAGTCACGCCGTCGTTGGTGATCGTGGGTGCGCCAAACTTCTTGTCCAGGACGACGTTGCGCCCGCGGGGGCCGAGGGTGACCTTGACCGCATCCGCGAGGGCGTTGACACCGTGCTCCAGCTGGTGCCGAGCGTCATCCGAGAAACTCAGGATCTTCGCCATGAATGTCCCTTCGAAGCGTCGTCGCCCCGGCCCGGCGAGCCGGACCGGGGCGACGACACTGCTCGGTTACCTACTTCTCGATGACCGCGAGGACGTCGCGGGCGGAGAGCACCAGGTACTCCTCGCCGGCGTACTTGACCTCGGTGCCGCCGTACTTCGAGTAGAGGACGGTGTCGCCGACCTTGACGTCGATCGGCACGCGGTTGCCCTTGTCGTCGATCCGGCCCGGGCCGACAGCGAGGACGGTGCCCTCCTGCGGCTTCTCCTTGGCGGTGTCGGGAATCACGATGCCCGACGCCGTGGTGGTCTCAGCCTCATTCGCCTGGACCACGATGCGGTCCTCAAGCGGCTTGATCGCAACCTTGGTCGCGGTAGTCACGGGCATACCCTCCTGGGGTACTTGGTTTCGTTGCCGACCGGCAAACCGGCCAGCTCAATCTGCCACATGCCACCGGGCGGGGCCGTCGTCGCGGGTGCCGGTCCGCCTGGCGTTAACCTGCCGGGCACCAGGGCCCGGAGGTTGGCACCCTCAGGTCGAGAGTGCTAATCGCAGGTTATTCCTCGGCTAGCACTCCGTCAAGGAGAGTGCCAACGAACCGCCCCACGCGTCGCCCGTACGAGTGAGGGGCCGGCAACACCCCGGCTCCGGCCCCCGCGGACCAGCCGGAAGAATGAGGGGGTGGACCTGGGACAGCTGGCGCAGCTCCGTACCCCCGCGGGGTCAGCAGCGCTCGCGGCGGCGACCGAGGTGGCTGGTGGTGACCCGCTGGCCGCGGCGGCGGCGCTCCGCTCCGCCGGGCTCCCAGCCGACCTGGCCGCGGCGGCACTGACCCAGGCCGAGCTGCGCCGTCGCGCGGTGGGCAAGTTCGGTCCGGCAGCGGCCACCATGTTCTTCACCCGGGCCGGCCTGGAGCAGGCCACCCGCCAGGTGGTGGCGCGGCGACGCGCCGAACGGGTGCGCACCAGTGGCGTCTGTGCCCTGGCCGACCTCGGCTGCGGAATCGGCGCCGACGCGCTCGCCGCCGCCCAGGCCGGGATCCGGGTGTACGGGGTGGAGGCCGATCCACTCACCGCCGCGACCGCCGCCGCGAATGCCGAGGCGACCGGACTCGCCGAACGCTTCACCGTCGAACACCGGGACGCGACCACCTTCGATCTCAGTCGGGTTGATGGGGTCTTCTGTGACCCCGCCCGCCGGGCCTCCGGTCGACGGATCTTCGACCCGAACGCCTACTCCCCACCGTGGGACTTCGTGCTCTCGCTGACCGAACGGGTGCCGCGGACGGTCGTCAAGGTGGCACCCGGCCTGGACCACGCACTGATCCCACCCGGCGCGGAGGCGGAGTGGGTCAGCGTCAACGGTGACCTGGTCGAGGCCGCCCTCTGGTGCGGCGAGTTCGCGACGGTGACCCGCCGCGCGACCGTGCTGCGGGAAGAGCCGCCAACCGACACCGCCGGCCGGAACGGATCCGCCACGCGCCGCACGAGAGTGCACGAGCTGACCAGCTCGCGCGTGGCCGAGGCGCCGGTCGGACCGGTCCGCCGCTACGTCTATGACCCGGACCCGGCGGTGGTCCGTGCCCACCTCGTCGCCGAGCTGGCCGACGCCCTCGACGCCACCCTCGCCGACCCCACAATCGCCTATCTGTACGCCGACGCTCCCACGCCGACCCCCTTCGCCCGCTGCTTGGAGATCACCGACGTACTGCCGTTCTCGCTGAAGCGGCTTCGCGCCCTGCTGCGCGAGCGGCGGGTCGGCCGGGTGGAGATCCGCAAGCGGGGCTCAGCCCTCGAGCCGGAGAAGCTTCGCCGCGATCTGCGGTTGAGCGGTGATCAGCCGGCCAGCCTCGTGCTGACCCGGGTGGACGGCGCCCCCACGGTGCTGGTCTGCCGTCCCGCTCGATGCCTCTGACGAAATCTGCGCCCGGGCCGGCCGGCTTGTGCTCGGTGCCGGCGAGGTCATCGCGGGCCGCGTCGACGGGCGAGAGGTCGACCTCGGGTTCGCCTCGGCGGAGTGGCGCAAGCTCATCGTAACCATGTCCGCGTCTGTGGCGAGACGGCCAGGTCGGACGGCTGTCGGACGATCCCGCCGCTCCGACGTATTTCGCTGCACGGGCGGTTCGTTGCGGGGGGTCTGTGGGTAGGTATCGGAGTGCCTCACGCCTCGTACCCTGGATGATCGTGGATCGCGTGGTCTTTGGTCGTCCGCTGCGTAGTGTCGTCTTCGACGTCGCCGTTTCCGGGGTGGTGGCGTTGTTCGCGGTCCCATCGATCTCGGGTGAGCCGGGTGGCTGGAAGGCCACCTTGGTGGGGTTCGGGATGGCGGCGGTCCTGGTGTTCCGGCGGACTCACCCGTTGGCGGTAACGGCGGTGGTGGCTGCGCTCGCGCTGGTGCAGGTGGCGGTCGGTTGGGGGCCGCGGGCCTATGACATCGGGGTGCTGATCGCTCTTTACAGCGTGGCCAAGTACGCCGACCGACTCCGTTACGGCATCATCGCGGGGCTGGTCGCTGCCGTTGGTGTGGTGCTGGCCGCTCTCCAGTTGGGCGGACCGGCGTACTGGTGGTCGGACGCGCTTGAGCTTGGGGTGGTCACTGGGGCGGTCTGGCTGGTCGGGTTGAACGTGCGGACCCGCCGGTTGTACATGCTCAGCCTGGAGGAGCGGGCCGCGACGCTGGAACGGGGGCGGGAGGCCGAGGCCAGGGCCGCGGTGGCCGAGGAACGCACTCGGATTGCCCGGGAGCTACACGATGTGGTCGCGCACACCATGGCCGTGATGGTCGTGCAGGCAGACGGGGTGCGGTTCACCATCGACCGGGACCCGGCCGTTGCTCGAGAGGCGGCCAAGGTGGTGGGGGACACCGGGCGGCAGGCGTTGGAGGAGATGCGCCGGCTGGTGGGTGTACTGCGGGAGCCGGCAGACGCGGCCGGGTCCGACGGCGTTGTCTACGCGGAACCGGCGCACCGCCGGCCGGCGTTGGTCGGGCTGTCCGACCTGCTGGACCGCTTCCGCGCCGCCGGTGTGGCGGTCGCTTACGCCACGTCGGGTGAGCCGACGGTGCTGTCACCGGGTCTGGAGCTGACCGTCTACCGGGTGGTGCAGGAATCGCTGACCAACACGCTCAAGCATGCCGGGGTGGGCGCGTCCGTCGAGTTGGTTTTCGACTGGTCTCCAGCCGCCGTCGTGGTCCGGGCCGTGGACGATGGGCGCGGCCGGTCGGTGGTCCGTGCGGCACCGTCGGGCGGACACGGCCTGGTCGGCATGCGTGAGCGGGTAGGAGTGTATGGCGGGAGCCTCACCGCCGGCCCTACGTCCGCTGGTGGATGGCGGGTCGAGGCGCGGCTGCCGCTACCGTCGGCACCGCCTGACGCGGGGCAGGCTCTGCCGTGAGCGCGCGGAGTGTCGGGTCTGCGAGCCCCGCAACCACGAACAGAGGTGTGACATGGCCGTCCGGGTGGTGATCGTCGACGACCAGGCGCTGGTGCGGGCCGGCTTCCGTATGGTGCTCGACTCGCAGCCCGATCTTCATGTGGTCGGCGAGGCGATCGACGGCGCGGACGCGCTGCGCGTGCTGGACCGGGTCGAGGCCGACGTGGTGGTGATGGACCTGCGGATGCCTACCATGGACGGAGTGGAGGCGACCCGGCGGATCGTCGCCCGGCCCGCCGACCGCCGGCCCCGGGTGCTGGTGCTCACCACGTTTGACACTGAGGCGGACGCGTTCGCCGCGCTACGGGCGGGGGCCAGCGGTTTTCTGTTGAAGAACGTGCCGCCGGAGGAGCTGCTGGCCGCGATCCGGGTGGTCGCCGAGGGCGACTCGGTGGTGGCCCCGTCGATCACCCGGCGGCTACTCGACCAGTTCGCCGGCCAGCTCGGTCCCGGCCCGGCGCAGGACCCACGGCTCGCCCAGCTCACCGAGCGGGAACGCGAGGTGCTGCTACTGGTCGCCCAAGGCTTGTCCAACGCCGAGATCGCCACCCGGGTGCACATCGCGGAAGCGACCGTGAAGACCCACGTCGGGCGGATCCTAGCCAAGTTGCAACTCCGTGACCGGGTCCAAGCCGTGGTACTGGCGTACGAAAGCGGACTGATCACGCCCGGCGGATAA
>NZ_KI911474.1:209162-284625 GCF_000514815.1 Salinispora fenicalii | reverse complement strand
TTGGAGCGAGAGGACCTGACATCGGTGCTGGTGGTATTCCCGACGGTGATCGCGTCGGGGGTACGGGCTGGTGAGTAGTTGCAGGCGTTGGCGCTGCTGTTACCCGCCGCCAGCGCGTAGGTGACACCGGAGGCGATCGAATTACTCACCGCGTTGTCCAACGCACTGTTCGCACCGCCACCAAGGCTCATGTTCGCCACCGCCGGCTGAACCGCGTTCGCGGTCACCCAGTCGACACCAGCCACAACCCCAGCGAAAGTACCGNTNCCCGCGCAGTNCANCACCTTCACCGCTACCAGATTGGTCTCCTTGGCAACACCATGTGCCGTACCACCAACGGTGCCGGCCACGTGCGTACCGTGCCCATTACAGTCGGTGTCGTTGTTGTCGGCAGTGTTGGTGCCCCAGGAAGCCCTACCACCAAAGTCCTGGTGAGTGGTACGGATACCGGTGTCAAGGATGTAGACGGTCACGTCACTGGCAGTGTTCGGATACGTGTACGAGTTGTCCAACGGCAGATCCCGCTGATCAACCCGATCCAAACCCCAAGACGGCGGATTAGGCTGAGTGCCATTGATCGACACCTGATGGTTCTGCTCGACGTAGGCCACCGCCGGGTCGGCCGCGATCCGAGCGGCAGCACCAGCATCCACCCGCAGTTCAGCCCCACGCAGGGCTGAGGTGTACGTCCGGGCAACCTGGCCACCATGCCGATCCACCAAGCGATCAGCCGACCTCTCGACCGCACCACGGCCGACCGAACTGTCCTTGAAGACCACAATGTAGCTGTCGGCTACAGCCGTAGCACCCCCCGCACTACGGATCTCACCAACCGGTTCAGCGGCCATAGCGGGGGTTGCGGACGCCACCATGGCCATCGTGGCTAATCCGACGAACACGGACCTTCGGGATAGACCCATCTCCTCTGTCTCCCTCCGGATGGCATCAAAGTCCACCGGCTCCCGGACGAGTCGATCGATAGATGCCAATCTTTCGATGAGAATAATCGGCGGGGAGGCGAGAAATCAACACGTCGAGTCACTGGACCATGACTGGAATACCCGGGAGTCACCGATGTGGCGACGGGGGCACGTCTGGCTACCGGGAGGTGAAGCCGCCGGAGATCACACCGTTCAGCACCGCGGACTCGCGGCCTGACCAGCGCCTAGGCACGAAACAACCGTCAGCGGGACCGCCCCGATCCCTGCACGTAGAGAAGTTCGAGAATGGCCCGAGTCGCCTCGAACCAGCGATCTAGCCACCCCGGGGGCGGAACACTGCCCTTCGGGGGAAGTTCCATCAGGAGACCGCGCAGCAACGGGTGATCAACCAGTGATTCGCCCGGACCAGTCGACCAGCCTTCGGCCGGAAAGCCCGTACCCGTTGACGGGTCCCCGTCAAACGAAGGCAGGGGGCGGGGTGAAGCCGGTCGCTGAGGTGCGGGCCCATCCTGCCGCTCGGCGGCTTCGGCGTCCGGCGACACCACCTCGGTGAGCACCGTGTCCCGGCGTGTCCCGCGGTACTTGCCACCGAACCGCTCCGGCTTACCCGGACCATTGGTGAGGTTCTCTGACCCGATCGTCGTCATCCGTCTCGCCTACTTCGTTCGGTTGCCAATCGGCGCGGCGAGTCACTGATCTGCGCCGTACCGACGGGTTCAACGAGACGAAGCCGTTGTGGCGACGGGGCATAGGAAAGCCGGGTCACTCAACCCCAAAATGGGGTAATCCGGTGTCCCCATCCGAACGGGCCGGACGGGGACACCGATCCTGGTCAGCGCGGGTCGAAGGCACCGCCCCGCGCATCGCTGACGAAGGAACGCCAGCCACCCCGGCTGAAGACCAGGGCCGGGCCGGACCTGTCCTTCGAGTCCCGCACGCCGACCGCCCCCGGCACGTACGCCACCTCTACGCAGTTGTCGCAGTTCGGCCCGCTCTTCGAGCTCTTGAACCAGGTGCCCTGCGTCAGGTCCACGGGGAACTCCTTGGTCGCCATTTCCACAACGGCTCCTCTGCCAGTTTCGCGATGTGTGCGATGGACTCCTCAGGGCTAATGGCGGCCGCGCGGATGTGATCAAAGATGAAGCTGTACTTCTGCAGTTCGTCGCTCTTTTCCAGGAAGAGCCCACCCGTGGCGTTCTCCGCGTACACAACATCCGGATCATTGGCTTCGGGGAAGCTCAGGATGCTGAAGGTCCCGTCCATGCCCGCGTGCGCACCAACCTCGAACGGCAGGATCTGCAACGTCACGTTCGGTAGTTCGGTTACTTCCAACAGCCGCTTGAGCTGACCACGCATCACCGTGTCACCACCCACCGGTCGGCTCACCACTGCCTCATCGAGCACCACCCACACATCGACTGAATCATCCTGAGTCAGCAACGACTGACGGCCCAGTCGGACACGGACACGTTGTGCGACTTGTTCTGCGGTGAAGTCCGGTCGGGCAGCACGGATCATGGCGCTCGCGTACTCCTCGGTCTCTAGTAGACCCGGCACGACCTGCTGCTCATAGGCGCGGATGGAGCTGGCCGCCGCTTCCAGGCCGACGTAGGCTCCGACCAGAACCGTGCTGTACGGATGCCACCAGCCCTTCTGTCGAGCCTCGCGAGCGATCTGTACCAGCTCGTTGCTCTCCGCGCCCACCACGCCGTAGATCCGGAGCATGTCCCGGACATCGCGGGGCGTCGCTGTGGTGTGGCCGGTCTCGATCCGGGAGACCTTCGAGGCCGAGCACTCGAGTTGTTCGGCGACCGACTCGATGGTGATTCCCGCGGCTTCACGCTGCCGACGGAGCTCCGCGCCCAGCCGCCGTCGGCGGATCGTCGGGCTTCGCCGCTCAGCCACGGTTCCACCCTGGACTCAATCTCGCGGTCATTGCCACCCGTCCCCCTCCACCTTGACAACTTCCCGGCTCGGCCGTCGCGCCGGGGAGGGCACGACGGTGGACGGGTTCGCGGCGGCGGATGGCGGCGGGACGAACCCGGCCCTCAGTGTGCCGCCCGAATACGAACAGCTCAAGCATTGCATCGCTCTGGACCAACAACCCATCGGCAACCACCGACATGCAACTTGCATGTCGCACGTCACTGATGCACTCTATTCCCTATGGCGGATCACGCAGAGTCCTCCTCTGTTCTCCCACCGTGGTGATCCCACGGGCAGGCACCAACAACGCCAGCCTGCGGGGCACCACCCCGAGGCCGACAACACATGTCCCCCAACAACTCCCGCCGGCGCCTCCGCCGGCCCTCTTTCCCAGGAGCCCATGTGCTTCCCCGCACCGGTGACGTACTGCACGTGACTCGCGCGGCGAGTGTCCAGTTCCTCCGACCCATCGCCTTCCGGGTGATCCGGGTCCTCGACTGGCCAACCTACGACGGTTGGCTCTGGCTCGACGGCTATGAGTTGAACGCATCGGGGGACGCGGTCAGCCGGCGGTCGATCTTCGTACAGCAGGAAGGGCTGGACCAGATCCAGGCCGCGCCGCAACGCCACCCACACACCGTGGGAACATCGCGCCGACCACTGGCGCGGACCCCCGCACGCGTGGGCTGAACTGCTGCGATCCGCCGCCGGTGGGCGCACCTACGAAAGAACCCCGGTACGCCCACCCCGGCATCTCCACGCGCGCCGCCAGGACCCGGAACCTGGGATATCCGCCTAGCAACCGGTCTGGCTGAACGTCAGGCAGCCGGTGGGGTGGTGTGAACGTTCGGTCAGCTGGTGGGGGTGGGCTCGGGGGTCGGAGTAGGCGTTGGCCGCTCCGGCGACGATCCGGGACTCGACACCACCAGTACGACCACGGCTCCCTCCGGTACCAACGCACCCGCCCGTGGCTCCGTCCCGATTACGATGCCGGACGGTTGGTTCGAGGTTCGGTACCGGACCCGGTACGCCAGTCCGGCCTGGTCCAGGATCACCTGGGCCGTCGTCAGTGGCCGGTTCACCACCGGGGGCATGGGAACCTCACCCGGTTCCCCCGTCGGCGACGGCGTGGTCGGCGCAGTCGTGGTTGGCGCAGTCGTGGTTGGCGCGGTCGTGGTTGGCGCAGTCGTGGTTGGCGCGGTCGCGGTCGGCGTGGCGGACGTCGGTATCGGCGAGGCCGACGGCGCAGTGGCCGACGGCGCAGTGGCCGACGGCGAGGAGTCCGGAGTGACCTGCTCGTCGTCGCCGGCGCCGAGGGCCAGCCACAGACCAGTGCCGAAAGCAGCGAGCAGTAGGACAATCACTCCCCAGAGAATCGGTGACCACCACCGTCGCCCGTTCGGCTCCCCGTACCACCCGGTCGCCTCCTGGTACTCCGGCGGACGTGGTGGCGGCACACCCGCACGCCCCAGCCATGCCGCCGGCCCTCCGGTGGGGGGCAGTGGCGCCGTCTGATCGGTGGGGGGCAGTGGCGCCGTCTGATCGGCGGGGGGCAGTGGCGCGGTCTGATCGGCGGGCAGCGGGCGGGTTTCGTCGTCCGGTCCGTCGGCGGCGGGCGTTCGGTCGTCGCTCATCCCACGTACCCCCTAGCTGCCTGACGACAACTTAGCCGGCCGGCAGGGGAATCAGCGGGAATCAGTTCACCGCGCCCCGATCCGTGTCAACGCGACGCCCCACCACAACTACTCTGCGTAAGATTTTGAGGCGAGTACTCCCCGTCCCGACCACAGGACGTTACGCTCGCCGGCATGGCGAGACGCGGCTGGGCAACTTCGATCATGACCGCGCTTGGCACCGCCGCCGGGGCCGGCGCCGCCGCGCTGGGCTTCGGCTACGGACTGGGCATCATCAACTGGGCCCCACCGCCTGATAAGAGCGTCGCTGTCACTGCCTGGACAGCCAGTCTGATCTGGGCCATATGGATCGCCGCCACCTCCACTGTGGCTGGTGCGGTCTGCGCGCAACGCCTCCGTCGTCGTGGCCCCGTGGAGCGCCAGCCGACCAGCGACCACGGCCAGCTCTCCGGCGCGGACTCGACAACCGACCGCCCGAGCGGCCCCGACGCCGCCGCACCGGCCACCCGGACGACGGCAGAGCGGAGCAAGGCTGAGCCGGATAGATCCGACGGTGCGCTCGGCAAACTGGCGCTCGCCGGAGCCGCCGGGATCGGTGCCCTGATCACGGTGCTACTGACCGCCGTACCGGCCCGGGTGGCCGTGGTACCCGGCGTCGCCGCGCCCCGCGAGGTCGCCGCTGGATACGCCGCCCTGGGAGTGCTGGTCGGCGTGGCCCTCGCCGTGTGGGCGTTGCATTCCCGCGCCGCCGCCACCAACGTAATCGCAACCGTCGGCTGGCTGTGGCTACTCGCTGTAGTGGCCGTTGTGGACGGTGTCATTGCGGGACGGGGGCTGAATACCGCCCAGCTCGGCATCTGGCAGCTCAGCGTCGGCGGAAGCGAGCTGTGGCTCCGCGACTGGTTCTATTGGCCGGGTGCGCTACTGTCCCTCGGCTCCGCCCTCCTCATCGGCGTACTGGTCGCCCGCGGTACGGCCAGGCATCCCGATACGCGGATAGGTGCCACCGCCTCCGGCGCAGCCGGTCCGCTCCTCGTCGCGATCGCCTACCTGCTTGCCGTGCCGGAACTGGCTGATCTCGCTCCCGGTCAGGCATCAGCGCACCTCATCGCCCCGTACGCGGTCATCATCGGCTTTGGGAGTTCGTCGCTGGTCGCCGCGCTCGGTCAACGGGCCAACCGCCGGACGCGGACCGATTCGCCTCGACCAGCGGAGCCCCCGGCCAATTCGCCCCAGTCGGCGGAATCCGTAACCGACCCGCAGCCGGACGGTTCGACCGCCGCGACGCCCACCACTCGCGGCCGAACGCGGGGGTCAGGCAGCCGGCGGCCCCGCACCGGGAAGGCGGATGCCACCAGCGGGGTACCGGCTGCGCGCACCGCGAACGATGCACCAGCAGAGGATGTCTCCCCCGCGCCGCAGGAGCCAACGGAGGTGGGTTCACACCGACCCCGATCCACCCGCCGCACCAGCTGACGGCAGTGGCGGGAACGTCCCGGACCGGCCATTGCCCCGCCCCGGCGGTCACCATCGACACCGGCACAACGACCGCCCGGGGCGTAGTGTCGAGCACCCCGCCTAATCGACCGGCCAGGTATGCACCGGCTCGTTGCTGCGCTGGAGTTCGGCGTACCGCTGGACCATGTGGTGCAGCGCCGCCGAGCGGTCGAGCTTCCGGTGCCGTTCGGCCGCCCACACCGTCTCCGCTTGCCATACCGCGCCGTTGCGCCGGGTCCGACAGCGCTGCTCGATGACGCCGAGCAGCCGGTCTCGCTCACCGGGAGCCACGCCGAACCGATCCAACCCGATAGCGGCCTGCGGCAGCAGCACGTCGAGGACCAGCTCCGCGACCGGCACCTCACCGAGCCGAGGCCAGTGCACCACGGCGTCGATGCCGCGGCGCGCGGCGGAGTGGAAGTTCTCCTCCGCCGCGCTGAAGGTCAGTTGACTCCAGGCTGGACGGTCCGCCTCCGCCAGCCCGCGCGCCGATCCAAAGTAGAAGGCAGCGTTGGCCAGCATGTCGACCACGGTTGGACCGGCTGGCAGGACCCGGTTCTCCACCCGTAGGTGCGGGCGCCCGCCGGTGATGTCGTAGACCGGCCGGTTCCAGCGGTAGACGGTGCCGTTGTGCAGGCGCAGTTCGCCGAGTTTCGGCACGCCCCCGGCGTGCAGCACCTCCACTGGGTCCTCTTCCTCGCAGATCGGCAACAGCGGTGGGAAATAGCGGACGTTTTCCTCGAAAAGGTCGAAAATTGAGGTAATCCACCGCTCACCGAACCAGACCCGAGGGCGAACGCCCTGCGCCTTCAACTCGTCTGGCCGGGTGTCAGTCGCTTGTTGAAACAGCGCGATCCGGGTTTCCGCCCAAAGTTGTCGGCCGTACAGATAGGGGGAGTTGGCTCCGGTAGCCACCTGGGCGGCGGCGATTGCCTGCGAGGCATTCCAGTAGTCGGCGAAGTTGTCCGGCGCGACTTGAAGGTGCAACTGCAGACTGGTGCAGGCAGATTCAGGGGCGATTGAGTCGGTGTGGGTCTGTAGCCGCTCGACTCCGCGGATGTCGAGTTCGATGTCTTCGCCCCGCGCTCCGACGATCTGGTCGTTGAGTACCCGGTAGCGCTCGTTGGTGGAGAGGTTGTCGACGACCAGGTGCCCCTCGGTCAGGGTGGGCAGGATTCCCACCAGGAAAATCTTCGCGTCGGACTTGGCTGCCCACTCGTCGGCGCGGGCAAGACTACCGCGAAGGTCCTGTTCGTAGCCGGTGAAGCCGGAGCCCTCGATCAGTCGGGGCACGGCGTTCAGCTCGAGATTGAACTGCCCCAGCTCGGCCTGGAAGAGCGGGTCGGCAATGTCGGCGAGAATCTCCTCGTTACGCATCGCCGGTTCCGCAGCAGAGTCCACCAGGTTCAGCTCGATCTCCAAGCCGGTCATCGGCCGATCGGCGTCAAAACCGAAGTCATCCAGCATCAAGGCGAAGACGTCCAGGCAGCGACGCACCTTGCGGCGGTAGCGGACCCGATCCTCCCGGGAGAAGGCGCCCTGCGTGACATCCCTGCCCATGTGTCCTCCCGGCGCCCGAGGTAACGGAGCGATGCAGCTCCGCTGCGCATTGTGAACCATTCACGGCAAGAGCGCCCAAGGCAGCGGGCCAGAGCCGGGCGCACACGAGCCCACCAACCTGGTCACGTGCACCTTCCACAAAAATGCTTGTTTTGTAAATAACGTGGTGAACAGATTCACTCACGGCAATATTTCGTTGATCAACTACTGGTAGGATCAACAGGTGGACCAGAATGTGTTCGACGACCCCCGGATCACCGCCGTCGGCCTACTCGTCGAGGCGCACGCTGGGCTGACAGCCCGGTTCACCGCTCAGTTCGAGGAGCATGGCCTCTCCCCGGTGGAGTTCGAGGTGCTCACCCGGCTCGCCCGCTCACCCAACAACCAGCTCCGGATGACCGACCTCGCCGCACAGACCTCCCTCTCCACCAGCGGGACGACCCGCGTGGTCGACCGGATGGAACGCAATGGACTACTCGCCCGGCGTGCCTGCCCCGCCGACCGACGCAGCTCGTTCGCGGTGGCCACCGAATCCGGCCGTAAGCGACTCAACGCCGTACTCCCGGGTCACCTACGAATCATCGAGGAGTGGTTCACCGGGCAGCTCGACCCGGAATCGCTGGCCCGACTCCTCGAAGGGCTACGTCGGGTGCGAGATGCGGTCCATCCCGGCGCTACCGCCGGTGCCATCGACCCAGAACCGGACCGAGATAGCGACTGACATCGCACCATGGGTAGCGCCGGCTTGGGCCGAGGCACCGCCGGCAGCGGACGCCACCGGCAGAAAGAGCGGCAGAACTACCCGAGAGCCAGCTAGTTATTGGGCAAATCGGTCAGCGGGCGTTTCCCCGCCAACTAAGCTCCGATCAACGGGGGATGCACCCGGGGGAGGGCGCGGGCGACGAGCGAGGGGTAACAGAGGGGGCTCTCGCTCGCGCCACTCCCGGGACCTGTTCCCCGCTGGCCCACCCCCTCCACCGCGAGCAGTCAGGGCCGGCGGGGGGAAACCGCTGCCAAGGCCTCCACCTCCGGCGGCAACAGGTGGATCCCACTGACCCGGCAGACCGCATCCAGCCGATCCAACACGGTCGGCTCCGCCGTACTGGCGGCCAGCCCCACCAGCGCCTCCACCAAGTCACGGCGGTCCTGGCTGTTGGCCCCCACCTCGGCCGCGACGGCGAACCACTCGGCCGCCAGCTCCCGATCGCCCCGGCGCAACGCCAGTGTTCCTTCAATCAGCCCACAGATCCCGTCCGCTGGCATCCTCAGACCCGCCGGTCCCCCGAGTCGCAGCTCGGCCAGCACCTCGGTTGCCTCCGGCACGCGATCGCCCTGGGCCAGCGCCAGCCCCACCGTGCCCAGCACCCGACGGTGGTGTCCCGGATCGCCCAGCGCCGTCAACGCCGCCAGCGTCCTGCGCCCCTGATCGACCGCGATGTCGTAGCGGCCCTCAAGGCGCGTGACCTCGGCCAGATTGGCCATCGCGAGTACGCGTAGCCGTCGCTCCCCACACTGGGCCGCCAGTCGATCAGCGGCAGCCAGCCGGCGTCGGGCCGTGGCGAGATCGCCGACCCGGATCCCGTGCCAGGCCAGGTTGTTCTGCGCCACCGTCATGTCCCGAATCCGCCCGTGCCGGGTGGCCAGGGCCAGTACCGCCTCGGCCTGCCCCCGCGCCTCATCGTGGTCGCCGGTGCCGGTGAATAGCCTGCCCAAAACGGTACGGGCCTCCAGCTCACCCGCGACGTCGCCGGCCGACTGCAGAGCGGCGAGCGCCGCACGGGCAGCCGGCAGCTCCTCAGCCCCCGCGCCGTGCTCCGAGGCCAACCGGGCCACACCCAGCAACGCCCACGCCCGCAGAACAGGGGCAGCGTCAGCGGTACGTGGATCCGCCAGTAACCGGCGCAGCCACTGCCGGCCGGCGACATCCCGCCCCCGAAAGCGCCACCACCGGACGAGTCCAGCCGCCAGGCCCAGCGCGGTCACCGGCTGGTCGACAGCAGCATGTGCGAGTGCGGAGCTGATGTCCCCGCCCACGTCGTCCAGCCGGTGCACCGCCGCGGTCATATCCGCCCCCACCAGGTACGGAGCCGTCTCGGCGACCAATCTGGCCATGACCCGGGCATGTTGACGCCGGGCCATGGTGAGTTCACCCGCGCCAGCAGCCTGCTCGATGGCGAACTCCCGGACGGCATCGAGCAGCCGGAACCGAAATGTCCCCACCCCCAGAATGCTGAGTAGACCCAGCTCCCGGAGCCGGTCCAGCAGCACAACCGGGTCAACAGCCAACACCGTGCCCGCCGGATCGGCGCCAGCTCCGAGCAGCTCCTCAGCCAGCTTGATCGACCAGCGGTTACCGAAGATGGCGAGCCGGCGCAGGGCGGCGCGCTCCTCGGGGGTGAGCAGGAGATAGCTGGTCGCAACGGCGTCCCGCAGCGTCTCGACGACCGCCGCGGGCGTTCGCTGCGCCGGGCCCGGATCAGCAGCGTTCCAGACCGGCCGCTCCGCTGCCCCGGAGACGGTCGCCAGATCGAGCAGCCGATCGCCGTACCGGTCGAGCAACTCGTGCAGGTCGAGAAGGTGCCCCCGCGCCGCCATCAGCTCGATCGCCAGCGGAAGGCCACCGAGGCGGCGGACCAGTCGGGCCAGGGCCGGCAGCTCCGCCGCCGTCGGCGGGTTCGATCGGACCAGCGCGAGCCGGGCGGTGAACAGCGCCACCGCCGGATACCGGGCGAGAGCTGCCGGACCGGCCTCGTCCCGGTCCGGCGGTGGCGTATCGAGCGGGGCTACGGGCCGGACCCACTCGCCGCGTAGCCCGACCGGGTGGCGGCCGGTGACCAGCACCAACAGCGACGGCACCGCGGACGCTAGCTGGTGCACGGCCTCGGCGACCGTGCCCGGAGCCCGCTCCACCGCGTCGATAAGCAGCAGTGCTGGCTGACCGGCGAGGCGGGTGGCGAGCTCAGGGAGGCGAGCTGCCCCGAAGACTGCCGCGGAGGCGGCAAGCAGCTCCGCAACATCCGTTCCCTCCCCGGTGAGGACCCCGGCCACCCCACCCGGGAGGTGCCCGGCAGCCGCATGGGCCACCGAGAGCGCCAGCGCCGTCTTGCCGACGCCAGCCAGCCCAACCAGGCTGATCAGCCGGGCTGCCGGCTCGCTGGTCAGCATCCCGACCAGCTCGACCACGTCACGCTCCCGACCGATCAGCTCGGGGGCTGGGGGCAGCGCGGTCGGCCGTACCATGCCGTCCGGGTCGACGTAGCGCAGTGACTCGGACTCCAGGCGCCGGGGCGTCGGTACGGGCCGAGCGGCGGCGACGAAGGTGGATCGCGCTGCGCCGACCAGCCCAAGGGCGGTCGCGAGCAGTTCGACGGTGGTCCGCTGGGGTCGTGACGAACGGCCCCGCTCCACATCCCGAACGGTCCGCACACCGATGCCAGCCCGGCCCGCCAGCTCGGCCTGGGTCAGGCCGGCGGCGAGCCGGTGTCTGCGGAGCAGGTCGGGCAGCCCCAACCGGCCGCCGGACCACCGCAGATGGTCATCCCCCGAGTTCATGGGCAGGAAGGGTACGGATCAACGACGATCTCCGACAGGCCATCGTCGTCCTACTGACGCGGCACTGCGGATACCCGACAGCGATGCCGCCGCGCAGTTCCGGCAACCCTGCGGTGCAGCCCATCCCGGAAAGCCGCGCACCGTACGGTCCCGGCTACAGCCCCAGCTCACGAGCAATGATCATGCGCTGCACCTCGGAGGTGCCCTCGCCGATCTCGAGAATCTTGGCGTCCCGCCAGAAGCGGGCCACCGGAAACTCGTTCATGAAGCCGTATCCGCCGTGGATCTGAGTGGCGTCCCGGGCGTTGTCTACCGCGATGGTGCTGGCATGCAGCTTGGCGATGGCCGCTTGACGCTTGAACGGTTCTCCGGCGAGCATCCGCGACGCAGCGTCGTAATACGCCAGCCGAGCGGTATGCACCCGTAGCTCCATATCCGCAGTCTTGAACTGAATCGCCTGGTTGGCCCCGATCGGACGGCCAAAGGCGTGCCGTTCCTTCGCGTACCGGACCGACTCGTCCACACAGCCCTGGGCCAGTCCGACGGCGAGTGCGGCGATCGCGATCCGCCCCTCGTCGAGAATCCGCAGGAACTGCGCGAAGCCTCGACCCCGTTCGCCGAGTAGGTTCCCCGCCGGCACCCGACAGTCATCGAAGGTCAACTCGTGCGTGTCGGAGGCCGTCCAGCCCACCTTGGAGTACCCCGGTGCCACCGTGAAGCCCGGGGTTCCGGTCGGCACGATGATCGTGGACAGCTCCTTCGAGCCGTCCGGCCTCGTACCGGTGACCGCCGCGACGGTGACCAGCTCGGTGATGTCGGTCCCGGAGTTGGTGATGAAGGCCTTCGACCCGTTAATCACCCACTCGTCCGTCGACTCATCGAGTACCGCCCGAGTCTGGGTCCCCCCGGCGTCCGAGCCGAAGCCCGGCTCAGTCAACCCGAACGCGGCCAGTGCCGAACCGTTGAGCAGTCGCGGCAGCCACTCTGCCCGCTGCTTATCCGTGCCGAACCGGTAGATGGGCATCGCGCCGAGCGAGACCGCCGCCTCGAGCGTGATCGCCACGCTGGAGTCGATCCGGGCAAGCTCCTCCAGCACGAGGCAGAGCGCGAAGTAGTCACCCCCCATTCCGCCGTGCTCCTCCGGAAAGGGAAGGCCGAACAGACCCATCTGTCCCATCTGGCGAATGACGTCGTACGGGAAGCTGTGTCGCTCGTAGTGATCGGCGATGACTGGAGCGACCACCTCGCGGGCGAAGTCGCGGACGCTCGCTCGCAGCGCCTCGTGCTCCTCGGAAAGCCGAAAGTCCATGAGTTCCTCCTGGTGGGAGATGGGCCACCCGGCGCTTGTGACGCCCGGGGCGACCGGGTCAGACAGGGGTGACGCCGTGTCGGCGGGTGGCGAAGTGGCGATCCTTGCCACGGGCGGCGGCGAAGCGGCGAATCAGCTCACCGCGCAGCTCGGGTGGTTCCACGATCGCGTCAACCACCAGCTCACTGGCGAGCCGGACGATGTCGATGTCCTGCTCGTACTCCTCGCGCCGGGCAGCGACAAATGCGGCCCGTTCACTCTCGTCCCCAATGGCCGCGATCTTGTTGGCGTAGACCGCGTTTACCGCCGCCTCCGCACCCATCACAGCGATCTTCGCGGTCGGCAGGGCAATCGTTGCGTCCGGCTCGAACCCGGGGCCGGCCATTGCGTAGAGGCCGGCACCGTAGGCCTTGCGCACCACCACACAGATTTTGGGTACGGTCGCCTCGGAGATTGCAGTGATCATTTTGGCGCCATGCCGAATGATGCCCTGCTTCTCCACCGCGCTGCCGACCATGAACCCGGGTACGTCGGAGAGGAACAGCAACGGCACGTTGAACGCGTCACAGAGCTGCACGAACCGGGTCGCCTTGTCGGCCGAGTCAACGAAGAGCACGCCCCCCTTGAACATCGAGTTATTGCCGACCACACCAACGACCTCGCCGTTGAGCCGGCCGAAGCCGATGGTCAACTCCTTGGCCCACAGCGCCTGGATCTCAAAGAAGCTTCCCTGGTCAAGCAGCCCCTTCGCGTACCGGCGCATGTCGAACGCCTGCCGTTCGCTGGCCGGCACCAGCGTCGCTAGGTCGACCTTCGCCGGCGCTTCGACAGCGGGCGCCGCAGGCGGCTGTTGGGTCCAGTTTGTCGGCAGATACGACAAGTAGCGCCGTACAACGTCCAGCGCGTCGGCCTCACTCCGGCAAAGGAAGTGGCCAACGCCGGACTCGGCGCAGTGCACCCGGGCCCCGCCCATCGCCTCCAGGGTCGTCTGCTCTCCGGTGACCATCTCGACCATGCGGTCCGAGCCCAGGTACATGCTGGCGTTTCCCTCGACCATGGCAACCACGTCGCAGAAGGCCGGGATGTACGCCCCACCGGCCGCGCTCGGTCCGAAGAGCGCACAGACCTGGGGGATCGAGCCAGACGCGCGGACCTGATTCCAGAAGATCTTTCCGGCGCCCCGCCGACCGGGGAACAGATCTACCTGGTCGGTAATCCGGGCACCGGCCGAGTCGACCAGGTAAACCATCGGAACCTTGGTCGCGTAGGCACGCTCAATGATTCGAATGATCTTTTCGACGGTCCGAGCTCCCCAACTGCCGGCCTTGACCGTGGAGTCATTGGCCATCACACAGACCGGGCGGCCATCGATGGTGGCAGTTCCAGTGATCACACCGTCGGCGGGCAGCCCCTCGGCCGACGCGTTGGCGTAGAGCCCGTCTTCGACCAACGATCCCTCGTCAACCAGGAACGCGACCCGTTCCCGGGCGAAGAGCTTGCCCTTCGCGGCATTCGCCGCATGGTACTTGTCCGCTCCACCGGCCCGGGCCCGCTTACGTAGCTGCTCCAGCGCCTCACCATCGAGCGTCACGCCGAATCCTCCTGTGCTGCCGCTCCCGGTCCAGCGCACACTCGTGTGCACAGCCGAACCTAACTGAACGATCGTTAGGGTAGCGCACTACGTCCATGATTTGCCGGCCCGCACGGGTGAGTCCGGGGACCCGCCCGGCTCCACGTAGCGACCGCCGTGCGGCCGGAATACGACCGCACGGCGGTGGGAACCAGCCAGACGAAGGAATCAACCCGGCAGGACGTGAGCCCGCCAGGAGCGTCAGCCGGGCAGGGGCGTCAGCCGGGTTCGCGGGCCGGCCCGGAGCACGCCGCTGGGCAGGCTTCGGCCGACCAGCTCTTCGGCCAGTTCGGCGACCTCGATCAGGGCGTCCAGGTCGATACCGGTGTCGATGCCCATGTCGTGCAGCAAATGCACGGCCTCCTCGGTAGCCAGGTTCCCGCTGGCCCCGGGCGCGTACGGGCAGCCACCCAGACCACCGACGCTCGCGTCGAATTCGGTGATCCCCAGCTCGATGGCGGTCAACAGGTTCGCCAGCGCGGTGCCACGGGTGTTGTGGAAGTGCAGCAGCACCGGTACGTGGGCAGCACGATCACGTACGGCCGTCACCAACTCGCGGACCCGGCGGGGCGTCGCCATGCCGGTGGTATCGCCGAACGCCACCCGGTCGGCGCCGTCGCGCACCACCCTTTCCACAATGCCGGCCACCCGAACGGGGTCAATGTCCCCCTCGTACGGGCAGCCGAAGCTGGTCGCGACGATGACCTCCGCCCGTGCACCGGCGTTATGGAGCAGCTCGACCAACTCGGCGATGTCGTCCAGCGACTCGTCGGTGGAGCGATTGACGTTACGCCGGTTGTGCGTGTCGCTGGCGGAGACCACTACCTCGATCTCGGTGAACCCGGCGGCCAACGCGCGGTGGGCACCCCGCGTGTTCGGCACCAGTGCTGAGTAGCGCACCCCTTCGGTTCGATCCGCCCGCCGCCACACCTCGTCGGCGTCGGCCATCTGCGGGATCGCCTTCGGATGCACAAAGGACACCGCTTCGATTCGCCCCACTCCCGTCCGGGAGAGCGCATCAAGCAACCGCACCTTCGCCTCGGTCGGAATCGGGTCCTCGTTCTGGAGCCCGTCGCGCGGACCGACCTCCCGAATGGACACGAATCCCGGCATATTACCCATGGGCCACCTCACTGTGACACGCTCTGGTCCGACTCCCCCAGCATGTCACCCGCGCCGTCCGACGAGCCGATCGCGCCAACGCCGACAGGTCCCTGCGGGGTGGCAGCCAAACTCGACCCCCGCGCGCTGACCCCGCGAGGACGGGCGCTGACCCCAGGATCGAGCGCTGATCCCAGGATCGAGCGCTGATCCCAGGATCGAGCGTTGATCCCGGGGATCAGCACCGATTTCCGGGATCACACGCCCAGCACCGGATGTGGGTTGACGCGCACGAAGCGGATGCGGTCAGCGCATTCGGGAGACGATGCCAGTGTCGTAGTCACCGGAGAGGAACTCCGGGTTGTCCAGCAGTTCGGCGAAGAAGGGAAGGTTGTTCTTCGGCCCAACCAGCTGGAACTGCGCCACTGCGGCCCGCGCCCGACTAATCGCTTCGGCACGGTCCGCGCCACTGACGATGAGCTTGGCCATCAGGCTGTCGTAGAACGGGGTCACCGTGTTACCGACGACATACCCCGAGTCGACGCGGACGCCCTCGCCGGTCGGTTCGGTCCAGGTGGTGATCGCCCCTGGCCCGGGTAGGAAGCGCTTCGGGTCCTCGGCGTTGACCCGCAGCTCGATCGCGTGCCCGCGTGGGGTCAAGGCATCCGGGTCGAACGTCGGCGGCAGCCCGGCGGCCACCCGCAACTGCTCCTCGACCAGGTCAACTCCGTAGACCAATTCAGTGACGGGGTGCTCGACCTGCAGACGCGTGTTCATCTCCAGGAAGAAGAACTCGCCAGTGGTGGGGTCGAGCAGGCATTCGACCGTGCCGGCGTTGCGGTAGCCGACTGCCTCGCCTGCCCGCACCGCCGCGGCCAGAAACCGGGACCGCAGCTCCGGGGTGACTGCCGGGGAGGGGGACTCCTCGACCAGCTTTTGGTTTCGTCGCTGCACCGAGCACTCGCGCTCGCCGAGCGCCACCACCCGACCATCGGCCAGGCCGAGAATCTGCACCTCGACGTGGCGCACCCGGGGGAAGTACCGTTCAATCAGGACGGAGCCGTCCCCGAACATCCGCTCGGCGAACGCACGCACCTTGTCATACTCGGTACGGAGCGCGGCCTCGTCGTTCGCGATCCCCATGCCCATGCCGCCCCCGCCAGCGGCGGCCTTGACCATCACCGGGTAGCCGATCTCTGCCGCCGCGTTGACCGCCGCGGTGAGGTCCGCCGCCGGTTCCGTGGTTCCCGGCGCGACCGGCACCCCGGCCGCCGCCATCAGATTCCGAGCATTGATCTTGTCACCCATCGCGGTGATCGCGTCCGGACCGGGCCCGACCCAGAGCAGACCGCTCGAAGTGACGGCCTGGGCGAAGTCGGCGTTCTCCGACAGGAAGCCGTAGCCAGGGTGAATTGCCTGTACGCCGGTCGATTTGGCGGCGGCGAGGACAGCCTCGACGTTCCGGTAGCTCTGCGCCGGGTTTGCCGGGCCGACGCAGATCGCCTCATCGGCCTCGGTCACAAACGGCAGGCCAGCGTCAGCCTCCGAGTGCACCGCGACCGCCCGGACACCGAGTCGCTTAGCGGTACGGATGATCCGGCGGGCGATCTCGCCCCGATTGACGACCAACAGTGACTCGATCATGTTTCCTCCAGCGTCCCAGGGTCGAACGGAAAGCTAGGGAACCATGCCACCCCGGTTACTGACGAGTCAGTTGCGGCACAGCCCCCGATCAACTCTGGGGCAGCCTCAGGCCTGGACCCAATAGTCAACGGGCTGTCGGCGCCAACAAAGCAGCCAGCGTGGCGCTACGAAGCAGCTCGGCTCGGCGCTGCCGGTCCACCACGCCACCAAGGAATGGGGTCGAGTTCATCAGGCCGAACGCGGCGTGGGCCAACACCCGCGCCTCGTTGTCGGGCAGGCCCGGGTGCGACGCGGTCAGCACATTCACCCACTCCTCGACGTACAGCCGCTGGAGCCGACGAATGCGGCGACGCGGTTGATCAGGCAGCCGGTCCAGCTCGTGCAGATGTAGGGCGATCACCGCTGGTTGGGCCAGCGCGAAGTCGACATGGAAATCGATCAGCGACTCCAACGCGGCGCGGGGATCGTCGGGATGGGCGGCGGCCCGCTCCCGGCCACCGGTGAGCAGCCCTTCGCTGACCGGGATCAACGCGGCGACCAGCATCGCCTCCTTGCCGGCGAAGTGGTGATAGAGCGCCGGACCGGTCACCCCGGCGGCAGCGCCGATGTCATCCATTGACACCCCGTGATAGCCCCGGGAGGCGAACAGCCCGACCGCGATCTCGAGGATCTCCTCCTTGCGGGACCGCCGTCGGCCGCTGCCCATATCGCCGTTCGTCGCTTTGGCTGACTGCTGCACCGTCACGGGGAAAGCGTAGTCCGCAGGCTCCACCGCGTGCAGCGGCCGGGGCCGTGCCTCGGGTTTCCGAGAGCACGGCCGGGACAAGACCAGGCGCGGCAGGCCCCTGGGAGCGGGGCCGGTCAGTCCGTCAACGGGGTCAGGGCGGGACGCTTGGCGGTGACCGTGTCGCCGGAGCTGCGACCTGTGAGGCGACGCGTGAGCCAGGGTGCCAGGTGGTGGGTCGCCCAACGGAGGTCGTCGGTGCGGGCCATAAGCCACGATTTGGGCAGCGGACGTTCGGGAGCCAGCAACCATTCCTCGGCACAGCTAACCCCCAGCGCGGTCAGCACCTGGGCTGCCACCCGCCGGTGCCCGGCCGAGGAGAGATGCAACCGATCGGTGCTCCACAGCATCGGGTTCAGGTACGTGTCGTCGGCGTACAGGTCGACCAAGATCGCGCCATGCCGTTCCGCCGTGTCACCAACCGCTCGGTTGAGTAGCTGCACCCGGGGGGCGACCAGCCGCTGCCCGGGCAGGCGGGCCATGACGTCGGCGAAGCGGAACAGGACCACGTCGGACCCGCCTGCGCGCAGCCGCCCCACCACGTCATTGAAGCGCGCGATGAGGTCATCCGGGTCGAAGTTTCGCCGCAGCACGTCGTTCCCACCTGCCGCGAAACTGATCAGATCCGGCTGCATCGCCAACGCAGCGGGAACCTGCTCGTCCACGACCCGAGGGAAGAGCCGACCACGAATAGCGAGGTTCGCGTACCGGAACTCCGACCCGGCCTCGACGGCGAGCCGAGCGGCCACCAGGTCGGCCCAGCCCCGAAAGCCACCGTCCGGGTACGTGTCGTTCAGGCCCTCGGTGAAGCTGTCCCCGACCGCCACGAAACTGCGCCAGCTCACTACACCCTCCAGGGTAGGGAAGGACCCGTGTCTCCGCCTCCGGTAGCGGCGAGCCCCGCCTGAGAAGCGATAGTTTCTCACCGATGGTGCTACTGCCGGTGCCCCCGGGGTCGGGCCGGCTGATATCGGGCCGACGGGGAACCAAGTGACATCGAGCTGACGGGGAGCCGGACAGCCTCTGGTCGAAGGGGTGACCGTAGAGGTAGGTGTAGTAAGGGTGGAACGGGGAACCGCGTCCCGATCGGGCTGGAATCGCTGCTGGAGGAGTTCCATGACCAGTTTCCGGGTCAGTGACGTGATGACAAAGCAGGTCATCTACCTGCCGATGGAGACCACGCTGGATGAAGCCGCACGGGTGATGAAGGAGGCCGATATCGGGGACGTGGTCGCCACCGACGGGGCCACGCTCGCCGGCGTACTCACGGATCGGGACATCGTGGTCCGGGCTGTCGCCCAGCGGAGTGACCCAGCCCGGACCACCATTGACTCGATCATCACCCGTGAGGTGGTGATGATCGAACAGAACTGCACCGTGGGCGAGGCGGCGGCCCTCATGCGGGAACGGGGCGTACGGCGAGTATTGGTCTGCGACAACGAGCGGAAGCTGGTCGGCATCGTCTCCCTCGGTGACCTCGCCCTGCGGCTCGACCCCCAATCGGCACTCGGCCAGCTCAGCGGGCAAGCCCCGACGCCGTGACGCGGGCAGGCCCGCCGCTAGGAGGGGGCCCGCCCGCCACCGTGGGGCACGCCCCAACGCGGTGCGGGGCACAGCCCTGCCGCCAGGAGACGGGTGCGCTCCGTCGGCATACTGCCCGATCTGAATTCCGGGCGACGGTAGCCTGGCGGGATGCCCGAGATGCCTCCCCGGCTGGTCGAGATCGTGGACGAATTCGCCACAGCTCCCCGTGACATCGTGCTGGAGCTGCTGCTGGAGTATGCCGATGCCGTTGGGCCGTTGCCGTCCGGGCACGCCGACCGCGCGGAGCTGGAGCCGGTCCCGGAGTGCCAGACGGCTCTCTTCCTGCGCGCACGCGTGACTCCGGAGGGCGGCGTCGAGACCGTCTTCGACTGCCCACCCGAGGCGGCCACCACCCGCGCCTTTGCGGGCATCCTCGCCGAAGGGCTCGCCGGCGCTCGACCAGCGCAGGTGCTGGCTGTCCCCGACGACCTCTACCAACAGATGGGGCTGGCCCAGGCGGTCAGTCCGCTGCGGATCCGGGGCGGCACCGCGGTCCTGGCCCGGCTCAAGCGGCAGGTCCGGGAACAGACAAGCTGACCACCGGGTTGCCTTCGGTTATGGAGATCGAAATCTACAGCGATCTGGTCTGCCCCTGGTGCTATCTCGGCAAGCGCCGGCTGGAGCGGGCGCTCGCGTCCTACGACGGAACCGCGACCGTCAGCTACCGACCGTTCCAGCTCGACCCGGCGCCGGTGCCCGAGCCGCTGCCGCTGCTGGACGCGCTGGGCGTGAAGTTCGGCGGCCGGGAGCGCGCACGGCAGATGGCGGACCAGGTCACTCGGGCCGCCGCCGGGGACGGCATCGAATTCGACTTCGACCGGGCGCTCGCCGCGAACACCTTCGACGCGCATCGGCTGGTCGCCTGGGCGATCGAACAGGACCGGGCCGCCGAGACGGTCGAGGCACTGCACCGGGCCCACTTCCGCGACGGTATCGACATCGGCTCCCGACCAGCCCTGGCCACGATCGCGGGCGAGGTCGGCCTGGACGCCACGGCAGCCCACACCTTCCTCGAATCCGACGGGCAGGTAGCCGCGGTCCGCGCCGGGTTGGCCACCGCGCGGGAACTCGGCATCACCAGCGTGCCGACCTACATTCTCGCCGGCAGGTACGCCGTGACCGGCGCGCAGGATTCGTCAGCCCTACTCGCCGCTCTGACCGAGGCCCAGCGGCACGTGGCGACCGGGGCCTGATGGAGTAGGCCAGCACCGACCCGGCGCATCGACCATGCCGATGTTTCACGTGCAACAACATTGATAGCCACAGCTGCCTGAGTGCGCGCTACCACCGGATCAACTCCCGGCGAGGTAGCCCTTCCCCTCCAGTAGGGTCCGATCACGGTGGGCGGCCAACTCCTCGGCCCGCTGGGCCTGGATCCGACGCACCTCCGCCTCCTCCAAGGCGTGCCGGATCGCGAGGCGGATCACTCCGTATAGGAAGACGAAACCTCCGACGTACAGAATCACAGTGGTGACCAGGGTGAACATGAGGCCACCGTAGGTTCGCCCGAACCGGGTGGGGCGTTGGCCGCGAACGGGTTCCCCCGTACGTGTACAGCGCCCACTACCCCCACCCGGCCGGGAGCGCCGAGGGTCGCCGGGTACACCCACCGAGGGTGTCAGGCGGTCTCCAACGCCTCCCCGAGCCCCTTGGCCAGCCCGGATAGATGCTGGTCGGCCAGCACGTGACCAGCGGTCACCACCAACGCCACCGGCCACTCGATGACCTGCAACAGGGTGAGCAGACCCACGCCCGCGTAGTACGCCAACTTGTCCGGCGGCGGGATGGCCACCTCCCCCAGTATTGGCACCTCCACTCGGCGGGTGAACGTCCGGATCATGTCCCGACTCCCACTGAGATCCCGGGTCAACATACTCATCTCGACCTCCCAGAAACGGCGGTGACCGCCGTGGTTTTCCACCGTCGCCGCCCTCCATGCCGGCTTGGCCGGTACAACTTCACCGCCGGCCAGGGGCATAACGGACGGTCGGGCGGGAAGTCAGACCGCCGGGACACACGGCGTGGGAGGCGGGATGGCGTACGGGAAGAGCGACACCGGGGAATCGGGCCGATACGAGTCCCGCCGTACGCCTCGATGATCCCGCTGGGCCGCGTCGCTGGCAGCGTACGCGTGCCGACCGTGCCGGAGCTGATGGGGCAGGCGGCCCGCAACCTCGGATCCACCGCTGCCCGGGCCGCTCGGCTCACCGGTCTGACAAACCGCCAGGTCTGGTCCCGCTACGGCCGACACCACATCGAGGTACACGGGGTCGATCAGGACGGCGGGGAGCGGCTCGCCCGGCAGGTCGAAGCGGCCCTGGCACGCGTACCCGGCGTGAGCTGGGCGCGGGTGAACGCCCCCTCGGGGCGGGTGGTGGTCGCCGTTGGCTCCCCCGAGCCGAGGCTGCGCGATCTGATCGCCACCGTGGCCCGCGCCGAACGCATCAGCCCGCACGAACCGGACCCGGAGATCCCACCGCCGCACCCGCCGGAGGAGGGCCCCCGCACCCCCCGGACGCTCGGCGCCCTCGCCTCCGACGCGCTCGGTCTGACGATCTCCGCTGCCACCCGGATCCTGCCCTTCACCCCCGTACCGGGTGAGATCTCCGGCCTCCTCAACGCGGTTGACCTACACCCGAGGCTGCACGCCCTCGCCGACCGGGGAGTGCGGGCTGATCCACGCGCCGACCTACTCTTCCCGCTGGCCGAGGCGGTGACACAGGGCCTCGCGGGCGGCTGGACCGGCATCGTCCTGGACAGTCTCCAGCGGGTGGTGCAGTGGGGCGAGGCGCGGGCCCAACTCGCCGCGTGGACGACGGCCGAACCCCGGCTCGCCGGTGCACCGGGGCGGGCCGCTGCCCCCGTCCTGCCAGCCGAACGGCCCTGCCCGAAACCGGATGGACCGGCCGAGAGGTATGTAGTCCGGATGCTGCACGCCGGCGCGGTGGCCGCCGCCGCCGCAACCCCGGTGACCGGCCCGAAACGCGCCGCCGCACTCGGCCTCGCCGCGCTTCCGAAGTCCAGCGGCGCCGGCCGGGAGGGTTACGCCGCCCAGCTCGGTAGCCTGCTCGCGCGACGCGGAGTCATCGCCATGGACCGCCGCGTGCTCCGCGAACTCGACCGGATCGACACGCTGGTCCTGGACGCCACGATCCTCGGCTCCGACCGTGGCATCCTCACCGATCTGGCGCCGCTGGGCGACGCGGAACTGGGCGAGGTAGGCGCCCGAGCGTTTGCCCTCTTCGACCCGGCTCAGCCGGCGGCGGCCCAGCACGGCGACGGCTGGAGTCTCGGCCCGCTGGACCGCCTCGACGCCGCTGACCCGGGCGACACCCTGCACAGCGACCGGCTTCGCTCATCCGGCGGCCGACTCCTCGGCCTGGCACACGGCGGTCGGCTCGTCGCGCTGCTGCGGGTCGAAGCCGAGCCGGCTCCCGGCGTGGACCTCCTGCCGGCCGCCGCTCGACGGGCGGGGTTGCGGCTGGTCGTGGCGGACGACGACCCGGGCCGGTACGACTTCGCCGACACCGTCCTCGCCGGCGGTGCCCAGCTCACCGAAACCGTACGCCAGCTGCAACGCGACGGCGCGGTCGTGATGCTGCTCTCCGATAGCCGGGGGGCGCTCGCGGCAGCCGACTGCGGCCTCGGCTTGACCGTTGACGAGGAGCTGCCACCGTGGGGTGCGCACCTACTGGTCGGCACCGACCTCGGGGCCTGCGCGCTGGTGGTCGAGGCGGCTGGGGTGGCGCGCCGGATGACGACGCAGAACATCCGGCTGGGGCTCGGGGGCGCCGGTCTCGGGACGCTGTCCGCACTCACCGCCGCCCGGGAACAGCTCCCAGACCGGACCCAGGCCGCGGTCAACGGGACAGCGGCACTGGCCTTCGCCCATGGCGTGTGGCGGGCCCACCATCTACCCAAGCCGACCGAGGCCCCCGCCGGGCGGACGACGGTTCCGTGGCACCTGATGCCGGTGGGAACCGTCCTCGACGAGCTGGGCAGCGGCTTCGACGGATTGGATCCGGTGGAGGCCGGCCGCCGGCGCTCCGGCCAGGTCGCCGACGGCAGTCCGACTCCGACCCTGCTCCGCGCCTTCCTGGAGGAGTTGTCCAACCCGTTGACTCCGGTCCTCGCCGCCGGGGCGGTGCTCTCCGCGTCGTTCGGATCGCTGGTTGATGCCGCCCTGGTCAGCGGCGTGGTCGGCGGCTCCGCCCTGGTCGGGGCGGTACACCAACGCAACACCGAGCGATCGCTGGCCGAGTTGCTGTCCCGTACCGCGGTCACCGCCCGGGTCCGGCGGGGCGGCGCCGAACAGCAGCTACCCGCCGACGAACTGGTCCCCGGTGATGTGATCATCCTGGAGCCGGGTGACGCCGTACCGGCCGACTGCCGGATCCTCGAGGCCACCGGGTTGGAGGCAGACGAGTCCTCGCTGACCGGCGAGTCGTTGCCGGTCGGCAAGACCGACCAACCGGTGGCTGCGTCCGACATCGCCGACCGCCATTCGATGCTGTACGAGGGCACCACCGTCGCCGCCGGTCACGGCCGGGGCGTGGTCGTCGCCACCGGTACCGACACGGAGGCCGGGCGCAGTCTCCACCTCGCTCGGCAGGCCCGACCCAGCGGCGGCGTCGAAGCACGACTCGGCGGGCTCACCGGCTCGGCGATACCGCTCGCACTCGGATCCGCGGTCGCGGTCGCCGGAGCCGGCGTCGCGCGCGGCATACCGCTGGCGGAGACCGCCTCAACCGCCGCGAACCTGGCCGTCGCGTCGGTGCCCGAGGGGTTGCCGTTCCTGGTCAGCGCCGCGCAGCTGGCGGCGGCCCGGCGTCTGGCCGAACGCGGCGCCCTGGTGCGAAACCCCCGCACGATTGAGGCGTTGGGGCGCGTGGACGTGCTCTGCTTCGACAAGACCGGCACCCTGACCGAAGGGCGGCTGGTGCTCTCCGGAGTCGGTGACGGTACTCGGTTCGCCACCGTGGACCAGCTCGACGACCACCTCCGCATGATCCTCGCGGTCGCCCTGCGCGCCACTCCGGACGCCGAGGACCCGGAGCAGCTTCCCGAGCAGGCCGACCGGGCGATCCGACGGGCCGCCCAGGAGACCAGCACGGTGGAGCAGACCGGCGCCGAAGAGTGGCGTCCCGCCGGAGGGCTTCCTTTCGAACCGTCCCGCGGCTACCACGCCACCGTCGGCACCTGCGACGCCGGCCTGGTCCTCAGCGTCAAGGGCGCCCCGGAGACCGTCCTGCCCCGCTGCCACAACCGACGGACCGAGGCCGGGGTGGTGCCCTTGGACGACGCGACCCGAGAGGCGGTCCAGCAGGAACTGCTCCGGCACGCCGGGGCCGGTCAGCGGGTGCTGGCCCTCGCCGAACGGGCCGTGTCCGACGAGTCCATCGCCGACGACAACGTCCAGGGCCTGACCTTCGTCGGCATCCTCGCGCTGGCCGACGGGATCCGGGCCAGCGCCGCCCCGGCGGTGGAGAGCATCCGCAAGGCCGGAGTGCACACAATCATGATCACCGGCGATCATCCGGCCACCGCCGAGGCGATCGCCTCGGTGATCAGCCCCGGTGACGGCCAGCGGGTGGCGACCGCCAACGACCTCGTGGACCTCGACGACGAGGCGCTGGCGGCCCGCCTGGTCACCACCGACGTCGTGGCCCGATGCACCCCAGCCCACAAGGTACGGATGATCCAGGCGCTCCAGACCTGCGGTCGTACCGTGGCGATGACCGGTGACGGCGCCAACGACGCACCCGCCATCCGACTCGCCGACGTCGGCATCGCCCTCGGACAGCGCGGCACGCCCGCGGCTCGCGCCGCAGCCGACCTGGTGGTCATGGACGACCGGCTGGAGACCATCATCGCCACCCTCGCCGAAGGGCGGGCCATGTGGTCGTCGGTCCGGCACGCGCTGAGCATCCTGTTCGGCGGCAACCTCGGCGAGATCGCGTTCAGTATCGTCACCGCCGCCATTGACGGCCGCTCCGCGCTCAACGGCCGGCAGCTGCTGCTCGTCAACCTGCTCACCGATCTGGCCCCCGCCCTGGCCGTGGCAGTCCGGCCACCCCCGCCGGAATACAGCGAAAACCTGCTCCGGGAGGGGCCAGACACCTCCCTCGGCGCCACCCTCAACCGAGAACTTGGTGTCCGCGCCACCTCCACCGCGCTGGGCGCCACCGCCGGCTGGGTGCTGTCCCGGTGGGTGGCAGCTTCGCCCCGCCGGGCCGGCACGGTCGCCCTGGTGTCGCTGATCGGCACCCAGCTCGGCCAGACCCTGCTGGCCGGCGGCACCACCCCCGGCGTCCTGCTCTCCACCGCCGGCTCGGTGGGGGTACTCGTCCTGGTCGTACAGACTCCCGGCCTCAGCCACTTCTTCGGCTGCACCCCGCTCGGCCCGATCGGCTGGACGATCGCCACCGGCTCCGCGGCCGGCGCCGCCTTCGCCAACAGCACAGTCGCCCGCCTGGTGGAGCAACTACCGGCCCCACCCCGCCCCGGGGTGGACCTGCACGACCTGCTCGCCCGCCTCCGGGGGCACAGCGGCTAGCACCAGGGGGCGACGGCCGTCGCCAAACACCAGGTCGCGAGGACTCTCCCGGCACCCGCCGGGACGTGGCTCGTCCCGGCAGCCGGCTACTTCCAAGTAGCGGCGGCGCGGCGCAACCGGTCGTTGATCGCCCGCCCCACTCCCACCTCGGGCACCGGTTCAACCAGGATCTCGTCAACACCGGCCCCATCCAGGCGGTGCAGCGCATCGAACAACCGGGCCGCCGCCTCGGTCAGGTCACCCTTGCTGGACAGCACCTCCACCGCCGCCCAGTCCCCCGCCGGGCAGTCGCGGAAGCCCAGGAACCCCCGCCGGGAAACGCCGCCGTCCGCCGGCTCGACATCGGTGACCAACCGCAGCCGCGTACGCGGGGCGTAGTGCGCCGCCAGCGTCCCCGGGGCCACCGGCTGCCCCGAACTGCCCGGCCGGACCAGCACCGGACCGACCACCTCCTGAAGCGACTCCACCGGCAGCGCGCCCAACCGCAACACCACCGGATGGTCGCCTCGCGCATCCACGATCGTCGACTCGATCCCACACCGGGTCGGCCCACCATCGAGCACCACGTCAACCGCCGCCCCCAGCCCCGCCACCACGTGCTCGGCCCGCGTCGGGCTGAGCTGACCGAACCGGTTCGCGCTCGGTGCCGCCACCGGCACCCCGGCCGCCGCGATCAACTCGCGCGTCGCTGCATGGTCCGGCACCCGCACCGCCATCGTCTCCAGCCCGGAGGTGACGATCGGCGGGATCGCCGCCGGCCGGTCCACAATCAGCGTCAGCGGCCCGGGCCAGAATCGCTCGGCCAGCACCGCCACCGCCGCCGGCACCGTCCCCACCAGCTTCTCCAGCTCCGCCGCCTCAGCCAGGTGACTGATCAGCGGGTCGAAACTCGGCCGCGCCTTGGCCGCGAAGATCCGAGCCACCGCCGGGGCGTCCAGTGCATTCGCGCCCAGGCCGTACACCGTCTCGGTGGGCAGGGCGACCAGACCACCGGACCGCAGGATGACAGCGGCCTCGGCGACACCGCTGTCAGCGGGCAGTACTCGCGGCGTGCTCACGCCTCGACGCTAGCCTGCCGGACCTGCCCGCCCGTCGCCGACCCAATTAGCGCGGCCAAATCACTGGACCAGCGGCATATAGTCCGACAGTGACCGAGAACACCAGGAAGCGAATAGCTGTGCCGGCCAAGGCGTCCCTCGAGGGCATCGAGAAGGTCTGGTCGCGGGTATGGGAGCAGACCGGCACCTATCGCTTCGACCGCTCGGTAACCCGGGACGAGGTCTACTCGATCGACACTCCGCCGCCGACGGTCAGCGGGGCGCTGCACGTCGGTCACGTCTTCTCCTACACCCACGCCGACGCCATCGCGAGGTTCCAGCGAATGCGGGGCCGGACGGTCTTCTACCCGATGGGGTGGGACGACAACGGTCTGCCCACCGAGCGGCGGGTGCAGAACTACTACGGGGTCCGGTGCGATCCCTCCCTGCCGTACGACCCGGGCTACACGCCACCGGCCGAGCCCCCGAGCCGGCCGCAACCGATCTCCCGGCGTAACTTCGTGGAGCTGTGCCGAAACCTCACGGAGCTCGACGAGCAGGTGTTCGAGGCCCTCTGGCGGCACCTGGGCCTCTCTGTCGACTGGTCCCTGACGTACGCGACGATCGATGACCGGAGTCGGGCGATCTCCCAGCGGGCCTTCCTCCGTAATCTGGCCCGGGGTGAGGCGTACCTGGCGGACGCCCCGACCCTCTGGGACGTCAGCTTCCGCACGGCCGTCGCGCAGGCCGAGTTGGAGGATCGCGAGCGTCAGGGCAACTACTACCGGCTCGCCTTTCACTCGGCGACCGGAGACAAGATCTACGTTGAGACCACCCGGCCCGAGCTGCTGCCGGCCTGCGTCGCGCTCGTCGCCCACCCGGATGACGAGCGGTACCAACATCTCTTCGGCAGCACCGCCGTCACGCCACTCTTCGGTGTCCCGGTGCCGATCAAGGCGCACCCGCTGGCTCAGCCGGACAAAGGCTCCGGCATCGCGATGATCTGCACCTTCGGCGACCTGACGGACGTGCTGTGGTGGCGGGAGCTGGCCCTACCGACCCGGCCGGTGATGGGTCGCGACGGCCGCCTGCTCCCCGAGCCACCACCCGGGGTCGTCAACGCCGACGCGGTGGCGGCGTACCGGACGCTCGCCGGCCTGACCGCGTTCTCCGCGAAGGCGAAGATCGTGGAGCTGCTGCGCGCCGCCGGGAATCTCGAGACCGAGCCCCGCCCCACCATCCAGGCGGTCAAATTCTACGAGAAGGGCGACAAGCCACTCGAGATCGTCACCACCCGACAGTGGTACGTCCGCAACGGTGGTCGGGACACCGCACTGCGGGCCGCGCTGGTCCATCGGGGGCGCGAGCTGACCTGGTCCCCCGAGTTCATGCGCAGCCGGTACGAGAACTGGGTCGAGGGTCTCTCCGGGGACTGGATCATCAGCCGACAGCGCTTCTTCGGTGTGCCGATCCCGGTCTGGTACCCGCTCGACGACTCGGGCGAGCCCGATTACGAGCACCCCATCCTGCCGGACGACCCGGCGCTGCCGGTTGACCCCAGCAGCGACGTCCCGACCGGCTACCAGGAGAGCCAGCGCAACCAACCGGGCGGTTTCAGGGCGGATCCGGATGTGATGGACACCTGGGCCACCTCCTCGCTCACCCCGGAGATCGCCGGCGGGTGGACGGTCGACGACGACCTCTTCGCCCGGGTCTTCCCGATGGACCTCCGTCCGCAGGCGCACGAAATCATCCGGACCTGGCTATTCGCCACCGTGCTCCGGTCGCACCAGGAGTTCAACCTCCTGCCCTGGAACACCGCGCTGCTGTCGGGCTGGATCCTGGACCCGGACCGCAAGAAGATGTCGAAGTCCAAGGGGAACACGGTCACGCCGATGGCTCTCCTGGAGGAGTACGGCTCCGACGCCGTCCGGTACTGGGCGGTCAGCGGCCGGCCGGGCACCGACACGGCCTTCGACACCGGGCAGATGAAAGTCGGCCGTCGACTCGCCATCAAAATCCTGAACGCCACCAAGTTCGTGCTGCGGTTCGGCTCCCCAACGCTGTTGGCACCCCACGTGGCGCAGGTGACCGAACCGCTCGACCGGTCGATGCTGGCCCGCCTGGCCTCCGTCGTCGACTCCGCCACCACCGGTTTCACCCAGCACGACTACACCCGATCCCTCGAGTGCACGGAGCAGTTCTTCTGGTCGTTCTGCGACGACTACCTGGAGTTGGTCAAGGAGCGCGCGTACGGGGAGCCTGACGATCCGGCTGTCCGCTCGGCCCACGCCGCGCTCGCGCTGGCGCTGCACACGCTGCTGCGACTCTTCGCGCCGATGCTGCCGTTCGTCACCGAGGAAGCCTGGTCGTGGTGGCAGGAGGGTTCGGTGCACCGGGCGTCGTGGCCGGCCCGACAGGAGCTCGTCAGCCCCGGCGACCCCACTGAGGCCAACCACTCCGCCGAAGCCCGTGGCCCCGCCGAAGCCTGTGGCCCCACCGGAGCCCGTGGTTCCGCAGAGGCCGACCGTGCCGTGCCGGACGGGACGGAGTTGCTTGGGCTCGCCTCCGATGTGCTCGCCGCCATCCGCCGGGCAAAGTCCGAGGCGAAGCAGTCGATGCGGGTGCCGGTAGCCCAACTCACCCTCCGCGGGCGCCCGAGCGACCTCGCCGCCTTCGCTCTGGTCAGCCGGGACGTTCGGGCCGCGGGGGTGGTGCGGGAGGTCGACACCGCCGAGGCGGACACGCCGTTGACGCCGGAGATCACACTCGGCTGACGGGGCCGGGCTGCACCGGCACTCCGCCTCCTACCGGATAGCGGTAGGTAGCGGAGTGCACGCAGGTGCAGCTCGCCCCGGGCCAATGCGGTGCCGTATCCCTGCCGGGCCGGCATCGACTGGGAATGGCCGCCACCAGTAGCGGCGAGAAATGCCGGCAGACCACCGGCAGCACCTCCGGTCGCCACATCCTCCGCGCCGGCCCCATACCGAGGGACAGTTCCCGGCGGGACCGCAGCACATGTTCGGTGGCGAGCAGCGTCTGGGTGCACACCCGTGCCCGACATCGCCATTCTCCCAAGCAGTTGGTCGACAACCCGCCGTGCTGAACGCGCCGTTCCGTTACGGGCGTAGGTCGGTCTTGGCGTCGCCGGTGACCGGGTCAAAGGGGTAGGAGAGGTGCTGGTGGGTCATCAACCAGGCGCCGTCCCGGCGTTGGAAGATGCGGGTCCCGCGGGACCAGGTGTCCACTGACTGGCTGCCAGCGGACACCTTGACATGGTTGAGCCCCCAGGCGACAGCAAGGTCACCATTGACCAGGACTTTCAGGTCGGGAACGTGCCAGGTGACGCTGCTGTCGCCGGCCGCGTCGAGACCGGCCTTGCAGACCTCACGGACAGCATCAGCCCCGATGCACTGCAGCGACTGGTCATGCTCATAGGAGACGACGTCCTCGGCGATGGGGGCCATCAGGCCGTCGAGGTCTTTGGCGGCGGTGCTGGCGAACCACCGTTGGTGTAGCTGACGCAGGTGCTGCTCGGTGGCAGCGTGGCCCTGCTCAGCAGCAGCGCGCTCCTGGTCGGTGGCAGCGTGGTCCTGATGCGGGGCGGGGTTGGCCGCGGTGGACCCGTCGGCGAGCGGAAATGAGTGATGCTCGTGAACGATGAGCCACCGGCCGTCCTGCTTACGCAGACCGAACGTCAACCGCAGCCGGTTATCGGGGTTATCGGCGAAGTCGCGCTCGGTGCCGCAGCGGAGCAGGGCGTACGCGAAGGCGACATCCTCGCCCGCGGTGACCTCCAGCGACTCGATGTCGAACGAGGCGCCCTGGGCCTGCCACCGGAGGAATGGTGGCCAGGTCTCGCGGTAGGCATCGAGACCCCGCACCCCCTGCTGCGGCGGCGGCACGTCGAACATCACGATGTCCTCCGTGTGGTCGGCAAGGACTCCGGTGAGATCACCGTGGTGGACCGCTTTGGCCCAGCGCTCGATCAGGGTGCGGATCTGCTCCTCGTTGCTAGCCATGGTCGGCTCGATCCTTCCGGGTTGATGGGTCCGTCAGGACTACAACCCGGGCCAGTCCGCAAAATCATCGCGTGCCGAGAAAATTCTCTTCCCCAGCTGCTCCGGCAGGCCGAAGGTCGGGAAATCGGCGTCCAGGAACGAGACCACCTCGGCCACCTGCCGCCCGCGCAGCGTCAGCACATCCACACCCGCCGGGACGTACGCGCCCCGCCCGTCGCTCCACAGGTAGGTGCCGAACGCGAGCTGCCCGTTCGCCGACGTCGGCACGAACCGCCAGCGATGCCCCAGCACCGTCTCGACCAGGAACCCGCGGATATCTGCCGGGCCGGCGTACCACCTCGTCAGCGGCGGCATCGAGTACCGTGCGTCCTCAGTCAGCATCGCCACAATCGCGTCGACGTCACCAGCCTCCCAGGCGGTCACGTACTGCCGGGCCACCTTCCGTTGCTCCGCGTCGCCGAGCGTCTGCAAGGTCTGTTGTTGGCTGGGTTCGGGGCACAGCTTCACGACGACCTTGCGGGCCCGCTGTAGGGCACTGTTGACCGCGACCACCGTGGTGTCCAACACGTCAGCGACCTCACCGGCGGCGTAGCCGAGCACGTCGCGCAGCAACAGCACCGCTCGCTGCGACGCCGACAGATGCTGCAAGGCGGCGACGAACGCCAACTCCACGCTCTCCCGTGCCACGGTGCGGGCTTCGGGGCTCAGCCGCGCCGTCGGATCCATCAGCCGATCGGGGTACGGCTCCAGCCACGCCGCCTCGGTCAGCGGCGCACCGCCCGGACTCAGATCCGTGGGCAACTCGCGCCGACCCCGACGCTCAATGATCGTCAGCGACCGGTTCGTCGCAATTTTGTACAGCCAAGGCCGGATTGACCCGTGGTCCTCACAGCGCTCTAGGCTGCGCCACGCCCGGTCCAGGGTCTCCTGGACCGCATCCTCCGCGTCATGGAATGACCCCAGCATCCGGTAGCAGTGGGCGCGTAGCTCGTCCCGCAACGGCCCCACCAACCGGCCGAAGGCATCGCCGTCACCGGCCCGCGCCGCCGCCAACTGTGTCGCAGCAGCCTCGTCCGCCTGACTCGAACTGCTCCCGCGACCTCCGGCATCGCTCACCAGCGCCAGGCTACATCGACGAAGAAAGATCCTGCGTCACCCCGAAGTCGAAGGTGCTACTGGCCGTGAAGATTGTCGATGACTGCGACCTCCTCCGCGCCGCTGGCGCAGGTTTCGGGGATGGTGGGCATGTCGTCACCGAGCGGTGGGTAGGCGTAGCCGCCACCTGCAGTGAAAGTGGAGCCGACCTGGACAGTGCCTGCGCCGGGCACCTTGACCCCGGTGGTGCCGTCTCCGGTCTTCAGTTCACTTCCGGCCGGCCACACGACGACCAGTCTCCGATTCTCCGCGGTCTGCACGGCCAGGCACTGGCCCTTGCCCACCACAAGTTCACCGACAATCTTGGCGTCCCGGCCCCCATCGGCCTCCGGTGCCACGAACGTGATGACGCCGTTCGCCTCCACGGTCCGTCCTGGAGTGTCCTCCCCACAGCCGGACAGGAAGGCCATCGGCAGGACGAGCGCGTAGGCAGAGACCCGGGAACGGAGATAGCTCGGCACAGTGCACCCCTCCCATGTCCGTGCGCACCATCATGGCAGCGGCCCCGAACGCAAAGCCACCATCGAGGCCCTCATCGCCGAAGCCCGACTCACCAACCAGGGGCCCGCCGGACTTCGCACGAGCCCTTAGGAAGACGCCAGGCCCGGCGGGACGGACGGCGGTGACGCGGAGACGTTGACGCACAGTGCGACCCGGCTGGCGTGGATGCCGGACATGGGCGCGCTTCACGAACCTCCGACGACTCTCCCGTCTCACCGGTTTGAAGACACGACACTCACGGTGCTGACCTGCTGATGCGCGAGCCAGCACTCACCCAGCTGTCGGCGACGCAGCTGCTACACATGAGCCGGCAACTAAGGTCCAATAATCACATCGTGGGGGGGGTCAGATGGAGACCTGGCGCTTCCTGGCGGGTGCCGCCATGAGTGTGATTCTGTGCCTCCTAGGCGTAGCTCTCGCTAGCAACTTTCGCGGCGTGACCGCGTGGCACGTACAGCGGTCGATGCTCACCGCGAGCGTGCTCCGGCGACTTCCGCCGTGGCGCTGGTTACCTGGCGTCTCACACGATGAGCGGCTAGCGCGATTCATCCGGCTGGAACGGCTGATCGGCGTAGCTCTCGCTGCAGTCGGTCTCATTTCCTTGATCGTTCTCGCCTACAGCCTCTTGACGGATCGGCCAATGCGGCTGGTGAAGTAGACAACCCGGGCCTCAACCCGCACCATCGACGCCACGGTCACCGGCGTCACTCCCGCAGGCGTGACGCCCAGCTTCCACACAGTCGATATCGCTCACGGCCAGCACCACATCCCGGTGGGGCGTGTCAACAGGGCGACCAGCCAAACGCAAGATCATGACTGACATGCGCCCAGCTTGTGCCCGTCGCTCTTGCGAGGACGGATCGCCTGTTCAAAGACGGCATTGGTGGAGCCCAGGGGACTTGAACCCCTAACCCCTGCCTTGCAAAGGCAGTGCTCTGCCAGTTGAGCTAGGGCCCCGGAAGCGGTCCGTGCCGCCCAAACGCTGATCGGGTGCGGATCAGCGCAGGTCGGGCGCGGTGGTGGCCTCGTGCCAGAGGGCACGCTCGTCGTTGGTTTCCTTGACTCGCTTGGCCACGATTGCCGCCACACCGACGATACCGACGAGGATCAGCAGCTTCTTGAACATTAGGGCAACCCCTCACGCTCGACAGTGCCGTCGGACCTACCCGAGGACCGTATCAGCCGGAAGCAAGGTCCGGTAAACGGGCCCGCCGTAGCAGTGGCCCGGACGAGTCAGCATCGTCGACGCAGTACCCCCGGAGGATTCAGCACCGTGTCCCGCTCCCCGCCGACGCTGCGGGATCGATCACTCCGGCTGATGGCAGACCGCCTCGACGTTGTTGCCATCCGGATCGCGGACGAAAGCGCCGAAGTAGGTCGGGTGATATTCCGGCCAGACTCGGGGCGCGTGCAGCACCTCCGCCCCGAGCGCCACCGCGGCGTCATGGAATGCCTGCACCGCAGCCCGGTCCGGCGCGGTGAAGGCGATGTGCGTCTCGACGCCCCCGGCCGCGCCACCCAGCGGGCTGAGCCAGAAGTCCGGGGTGCTGCCGCCATAGGCGACCGCCTGCGGGAACTCCATCAGGCGACGCCCATCAAGTGGGGCCAGGACAGCATCGTAAAAGGCGAGGCTGGCATCAAAATCGCGAACCTGAATGCCAAGGTGGTTGAGCACCGGACCTCCTCGAAGGCGAACCGACCCATGGAACCGGGCCGGGACGGAACATCGAACGGCGCCAGACTAGGCGTGGGCTACGACACTTTCGCCACCTGCTGCCGTACCGGCGTCGCCGCTGGCGCCCAGGTTGTCCGGCCGGTAACGGCTGGGGGTTCTGACATCTCGGCGAGCAGAGCGCTTCCCGGAATCGGGCCAGTAGCGGCCGGGCGCGGAGTGGAGACGTCAGACGGCGCTACGAAAAAACTCGGCCCTCAGAATGTGAGGACCGAGTGGAAGGTGGGGCTAGCTGGAATCGAACCAGCGACCTCAGAGTTATCAGCTCTGCGCTCTAACCGACTGAGCTATAGCCCCGTGTTGCGACGAGCAAGGTTAACCCATCAGCCCGGCCGCCCCAAAATCGGGGGTGACTCCGGGCACTCCCCGGTGCCGCTGGGTGCGGGTACCCGGGTCACCGGCCGGTGACCCGGGTAACGCGGACTTACTCAGTCGCGCTCAGCGAGCGTCAGCTCGATGCCGCCCACCAGGTCGGCGCAGACGTTGTAGACGAATGCGCCCAGCGTTGCCAGTGCCGTGAACAGCACGACGTTGACCAAGCCAATCAACGCAGAACTCAGGATCACCCCGCGAGCGGTGATCTGGAAGCCGTTTGCGCTCTGACCGCCGCCGGCGTTGACCAGATCACTCAGGCTGTCGTTGACGCTGGCGAACACGCCCATCGCGTCCAGCGCCAGGTACAGCACCGAGGTCGCGACCACGACAACGATAAAGAGCACCACCGAAACCGCGAAGGCGAACTTCATCACCGACCACGGGTCGATCCGCCGCAGGTTCAGTCGGGCCCGGCGTGGCCCGCGAGACGCGGCAGAACTAACCGCGGTACGCGCGGCGCGGACCGCGTCACCGACGCGCGCCGCCCCGATGGCCGCCACCCCGCTGATTCCCGGCGGGAGGGTACCGCCCTGGGGCCGGCCAGCGGAGTTCGGCTGCGGGCGGGCCGTCCCGGTGACCCGCGGCTGGCTTCCGGTGTCATCGAGTCGGGGGACGCCGTTCGCGCCGCCCAGGGCAGCCGTGCTTCCGAGACCAGCCGCGCTCCCGGCGACCGTGCTGGTCTGCCCAGCGCCGCCAGCGGTTGACGGCACGGTGGCCGCGGCGGTCTTCTCCGCGGCTGCACCATCGGTGCGCGGTGTCTCGACCTTCGTGGCCTCAGCCGGTTCCGCGCTGGATTCCGGCTCCTTAGCCGGCTTGTCCGGCGGCGGGGCCATCCCGGGAGCCCTGGTGAACTTCGGGGCCGGCACGTCGGCGGGGACGGTGGCTCGGCCCACTGCCGCACGGCCGGCGGCTGAGGCACCGCTCGTGGCACCGTCCTCGTCGACCGGGTTAGCCGGGTTCCCCGCGTTCCCCGACTTCGCCTGTGTCTCCGTCATGCAACTAGTCCTGTTCGTCAGGCTCGTCGGCATTGCGAGCAATCGCCACGATGGTTACGCCATCCGGAAGGTCCATCAGCTTGACCCCCATTGTGTTCCGGTCGCGCGTACGGCGTACAGGCTTCACCGGAGTCCGAATGACACCACCGTTACTGGTGATAGCGAAGAGCTCGTCGTCCGGGTCGATCACCACAGCACCGACCAGACCACCGCGCCGCTCGGTGATCTTCGCAGTCAGCACGCCCTTACCTCCCCGGCCCTGGACCGGGTATTCCTCAATCGGAGTACGTTTCGCGTAACCGCCATTGGTGGCCACCAGGACATCCAGGTCAGGCCGGACGACCTCCATCGCGAGCAACTCATCGTCCTCGCTGAACCGCATCCCGATCACGCCCGAGGTGGCCCGCCCCATCGGTCGCAGCGCCTCGTCGGAGGCGTTGAACCGGATCGCCAGAGCGTTCTTCGACACCAGCAGGAGGTCCTGCTCCGGCGCCACCAGGGAAGCACCGACCAGTTCGTCGTCCTCGCGCAGATTGATCGCGATGATGCCGCCGGACCGGTTGGAGTCGAACTCCTCGAGCTTCGTCTTCTTTACCACCCCGTTCTTTGTGGCCAGAACCAGGTAGGGGGCGACCTGGTAGTCGGAAATCTCGATGATCTGTGCGATCTGCTCGTCTGGTTGGAAGGCGAGCAGATTGGCCACGTGCTGGCCCTTGGCCACCCTACTGGCTTCCGGGAGTTCGTACGCCTTGGCCCGGTACACCCGGCCCTTGTTGGTGAAGAACAAAATCCAGTCATGCGTCGAGCACACGAAGAAGTGGCTGACGATGTCGTCCTGCCGCAACGTTGCGCCGCTGACCCCCTTGCCGCCCCGTCGCTGCGAGCGGTACGCGTCCACCTTGGTGCGCTTCGCGTACCCGGTTCGGGTAATGGTGACCACGACGTCCTCGCGGGCGATCAGGTCCTCCATCGAGACCTCGCCGTCGAACGGAATGATCTGGGTGCGCCGGTCGTCGCCCCACTTTGCGACGATCTCGCCCAGCTCCTCCGAGACGATCCGCCGCTGCCGCTCCGGCTTCGCCAGGATGTCCTTGAAATCGGCGATCTCCAGCTCCAGCTTCGCCAGGTCGTCGAGGATGCGCTGCCGTTCCAGCGCGGCCAGCCGGCGCAGCTGCATGTCCAGGATCGCGGTCGCCTGAATCTCGTCGATGTCCAGCAGCCGGATCAGGCCCTGCCGCGCGTCATCCACGGTCGGCGAGCGCCGAATCAGCGCGATCACCTCGTCGAGGGCGTCCAGCGCCTTGGCCAGACCGCGCAGGATGTGCGCCCGCTCCTCGGCCTTACGCAGCCGGTACGCCGTCCGCCGGCGGATCACCTCGATCTGGTGATCGACGTAGTAGCGGATGAACTGGGCCAGGTTGAGGGTGCGCGGCACACCGTCCACCAGCGCCAGCATGTTCGCGCCGAAGGTCTCCTGCAGCTGGGTGTGCTTGTAGAGGTTGTTCAGCACCACCTTGGCGACCGCGTCGCGCTTGAGCACCAGTACCAGCCGCAGGCCGGTGCGGCCGGAGGACTCGTCCCGGATGTCGGCGATCCCGCCGAGCTTCCCCTCCTTGATCAGCTCGGCGATCCGCTCGGCCAGGTTGTCGGGGTTCACCTGGTACGGCAGCTCGCTGACCACCAGCGCCGGCCGGCCTCGCTTGTCCTCCTCGACCTCAACCACGGCGCGCATCCGGATCGAGCCACGACCGGTGCGGTACGCGTCCTGGATCCCCGCCTGGCCGACGATCAGTCCGTGGGTCGGGAAGTCCGGCCCCTTGACGATCCCGAGGAGGGCTTCCAGGGTGCTCGCCTCGTCGGCCTCCGGGTGCTCCAGGCACCACTGCACCGCCGCGCCGATCTCCCGTAAGTTGTGCGGCGGGATCTTGGTGGCCATCCCGACCGCGATGCCTTCGGAGCCGTTGACCAGCAGGTTGGGGATCCGGGACGGCAGGATCGTGGGCTCCTTGGCCCGGCCGTCGTAGTTGTCCTGCAGGTCGACGGTGTCCTCGTCGATGTCCCGCAGCATCTCCATCGCCAGCGGTTGGAGCTTGCACTCGGTGTACCGCATCGCCGCGGCCGGATCGTTACCCGGTGAGCCGAAGTTACCGTTGCCGTCCACCAGCGGGTAGCGCAGCGCCCAGGGCTGGGCCATCCGGACCAGCGCGTCGTAGATCGCCGAGTCGCCGTGCGGGTGGAACTGGCCCATCACGTCGCCGACCACCCGCGAGCACTTCACGTACCCCCGGTCGGGCCGGTACCCCGAGTCGAACATCGCGTAGAGGATCTTGCGGTGGACCGGCTTCAGCCCGTCCCGGACGTCCGGCAGCGCCCGCCCGACGATCACGCTCATGGCGTAGTCGAGGTAGGAGCGCTGCATCTCCACCTCGAGCCCGACCGGCTCGATCCGGTCGTGCGCCACGACGGCGCCGGCGGTCTCGGGGACGTCGGGCTCGTTCGGTGTGGACTCGGGGGTATCGGTCACTTGTTAACCCTTATCAGACTCAGAGTCGCTTTTGTGCTGTGGATAACCGCTGTGGAAATCGGCCTGGCTGTGGATAACTCTGTGGATGAGTCGTGGCCGCCGCAGACGACGGTCGGCCGGATCCGAGTGACCCTCAGATGTCCAGGAACCGCACGTCCTTGGCGTTACGCTGGATAAACGAGCGACGAGCCTCGACATCCTCCCCCATCAGCACGCTGAACAGTTCGTCCGCGGTCGCCGCGTCGTCGAGCGTGACCTGGCGCAGGGTGCGCGTAGCCGGATTCATCGTGGTCTCCCAAAGCTCGGGATAGTTCATCTCGCCAAGCCCCTTGAAGCGCTGGATGTCGTCCGGCTTTGCGTTGGGCTTCTTCTGCTGACGCAGGGTGATCAGCCCGTCCCGCTCCCGGTCGGAGTACGCGTACTGCGCGTCGTCCCCCTTCCGGTTCCACTTGATCTTGTAGAGCGGCGGGGCGGCCAGATAGACGTGGCCCAACTCGACCAGCGGCCGCATGAAGCGGAAGAGCAGCGTCAGCAGCAGCGTCTGAATGTGCTGACCATCGACGTCCGCATCGGCCATCAACACAATCTTGTGGTACCGCAGCTTCTCGATGTCGAAGTCGTCGTGGATGCCGGTGCCGAGCGCGGTGATCAGCGCCTGGACCTCGTTGTTCTTCAGGACCCGGTCGATCCGCGCCTTCTCCACATTGAGGATCTTGCCGCGGATTGGCAGAATCGCCTGCGTCCGTGGGTCGCGCCCCTGCTTGGCGGAGCCGCCCGCCGAGTCGCCCTCAACGATGAAGACCTCGCACTCGCGGGGATCGGTTGACTGGCAGTCGGCCAACTTGCCCGGCATCGAGCCGGACTCCAGCAACGACTTACGGCGGGCCAGCTTGCGGGCCTGCTGGGCGGCGACCCGGGCACGCGCGGCCTGAGAGGCCTTGGTGATGATGACCTTCGCCTCGGCCGGGTTACGGTCCAGCCAGTCCACCAGCCACTCGTTGCAGACCCGCTGCACGAAGCTCTTGACCGGGGTGTTGCCCAGCTTGGTCTTGGTCTGCCCCTCGAACTGCGGGTTGGTCAGCTTCACCGAGATGATCGCCGCCAGCCCCTCCCGGATGTCCTCCCCGGAGAGCTTCTCGTCACTTTTGAGTAGCCGCTTCTCCGCACCGTACCGGTTGATGACACTGGTCAGCGCCGACCGGAAGCCTTCCTCGTGGGTGCCGCCCTCGTGCGTGTTGATGTTGTTGGCGAAGGTGTAGACCGACTCGCCATACGACTCGTTCCACTGCATGGCGATCTCGACCGACATGCCGTCTTCCTCGGTGCCGAACTCGACCACCGACTTGTGAATCGAGGTCTTCGAGGCGTTGAGGTGCCGGACGAAGTCGGCGATGCCACCCTGGTAGCAGAAGGTGACCTCCCGCGGCTTGCTGTCATCGCCCTCGTCGACTCGCTCGTCGAGGAAGTGGATGGTGAGACCCCGGCTGAGGAAGGCCATCTCCTGGAGCCGGCGGTAGATGGTCTGGAAGTTGAAGTTGACGGTATCGAAGACCGTCGGATCGGGCCAGAAGGAGACCGCCGAACCGGTGGCGTCGGTCGGCTCACCCTTTTCCAGCGGCGTCGGCTTCGAATCCGTGTACGACTGCCGCCAGAAGTAGCCGTCCTTCTGGATCTCGACAGCCATCCGGGTAGAGAGGGCGTTCACGACCGACACACCGACGCCGTGCAGGCCACCGGAGACGGCGTACGCCTTGCCGTCGAACTTGCCGCCGGCGTGCAGCACGGTCAGCGCCACCTCCACGCCCGGCTTCTTCAACTTCGGATGCGGGTCGACTGGGAAACCCCGGCCGTTATCGGTCACCCGAACCCCGCCGTCGGCGAGCAGCACCACGTCAATGGTGTCGCAGTGCCCGGCCAGCGCCTCGTCCACCGCGTTGTCCACAACCTCCCACACCAGGTGGTGCAGACCGCGTTCGCCGGTGGACCCGATGTACATACCGGGGCGCTTGCGGACCGCCTCCAACCCTTCGAGGACGGTGATCGACTCGGCGCCGTACTCCTGCTTGTCCTGCGCTGCCACCCTCGGCCACTTTCTCGCGTCGGCCACGCCAGCTGGCGCGACCGGTCACGGGGTTCGGCGGACAGAACGCGACGTCGGGCGCGCGGACCGGCACCGGAGAGTAATCCGGGCTGGGGGTCGAACGCGCCGGCCGCCGCGGTTGCCCGCGGATCGCGATCGGCTCGACCTGATGCGGGACGATGATCTCGGGCCCGGGCCGGCCCCGGGTTTCATCGCTCCGCACCGGGTCTTCGTCTCAGGCCCAATCCTACTGGGCTTCGGCGACAGAACCACCACTCGGCACCCCTTGCGCGGCGGCTGAGACCTTCATAGCCGGCCGACCGCTCAGTCCACGACTCCCCCTACGCACACCGAGCCGACCATTGGCTCGCATCGGCCGGTAGCGTTCTCCGTCCGACGGGTGTCTATCTCGCGAGGAACACCGGCTTGATCTTTGGCGGCTGGAACCGGACGATCGACCCGTTCGTACGGACATGGGCTGAGGGGTGACACCAGATGGGGCTGGACAACGTCGTGGTGAACTGGCCGCGGACTGGCCGCTTCTACGACCCGGTCGCGCCGGCGGAGTTCGTGGACTTCGGCGAGATCGTCGACATGCCGCAGATCTCCGCACCAACCGCCGCGCTCGCCGAGCTGATCGCCAAGAGCGGCACGGTCCGGGCAACCGCGTACACCGAGCTGGTCGATCTGATCCTCGGCTTGGATAATGTGCTATACGCCACAGAGAACTCGGAAGAAGACGAGGACCCGGTGATCGACCCGGACGGCTGCGGGTGGATCGCCGACGGAGTCGAGCGGTTCGTGGCCCGGCACCGCGCAGTCGGTGAGGCAGTCACCTTCGAAACCGTCAGCGAGGTGCTTCGCGCGCTACTCGGCGACGGACGCTTGGCCGCACAGCAGCTGCGTTGGTTGGACAGCCGGCTGGACCGGCTCCGCGACGACAGCGGAGCTCCACCGCAGTGGACCTTCACCTGCGCGGAGCTGAGCGTCCTCGCCGCGTTCTACCGCCGCTGCGCCGATCGGGGCTTCGCGGTCTACGCCGAGTCGGTGGCACCCCGCCGGGCCGTTCAGCCGTAGGTGTCCCGGGGGCCGCGGCCCCGCACCCGACGAGGGCCACGCGACCAGGACGGTGCGGCCGGACCGTGGATGTGCAGCCGACGTACGACGTTGTGGCCCACCTCGCGGGCGATCTGCTGCAGCAGTGAGCCGGCGAGGAGCCGGAGCTGAGTTGCCCAGGCGGTCGAACGCGCCTCCACGGTCAGCTCACCCCCTTCCAGCTTCACCGGCCGGCTGTTCTGGGCCACGTCCGGGCCGACCACCCGTTCCCAGGCGCCGAAGACCGTCGCCTCGGCCGCCGGTTGCTGCCAGCCCCGGGCCTTCACCAGCCGATCCAGTACCGCGCCGAGCGGCTGCGGGTCGCGCGGGTCCGGCCCCGGGCCGGAGTAGCCCCGCAGCCGTCGCCCCCCACCGGCCGCCCCACCGCTGCGGCTGCGCCGCTGCGGCTGCGCCGTCTGCCGGCGAGCCTTCGCCGCATCCAGCACCGCCCGCGCGAGTTGCGGACCGGCCGGTGCCTCCGCCCCGCTAGCGGACGCCGGGGGGACCCCGCCCGCGCCGCTCGCCGCCGTCGCACGGGGTCCGGCGGCGGGTTCCACCTCACTCGACACGCTGTACCTCCCCCTCGCGGACAACGAATCGCGCTCCGCGCAGACGCGCGGGGAGATCTTCTGCCACCGCACAGGTCACCACGAGCTGACTCGCCTCACCGACCAGCTCGGCGAGGCGATCCCGCCGGCCGGTGTCCAGCTCGGCGAAGACATCATCCAGCACCAGCACCGGCTCGATCCCGTCAGCGCGCAGCAGGTCGTACCCGGCCAGCCGGAGCGCCAACGCCAACGACCAGGACTCGCCGTGGCTGGCGTACCCCTTGGCGGGCAGTGGTCCCAGCGTGAGGTTGAGGTCGTCCCGGTGCGGGCCGACCAGGGTGGTCCCCCGCTCGATCTCGGCGGCCCGGCCGGCGGTGAGCGCGTCACTCAACGCCGCGGTCAGCGCAGCCCGGTCCGCGGTCGGGCTGGCCGGCTCGACCGACGATCGGTACGTGATGCCGGCCGCGCCCGAACCGGCGGCCACCGCGTCGTACGCCCGGGTGACGTGCGGGGCGAGTGCGGCGACCAGGTCGAGCCGACCGGCGAGCAGTTCGGCACCGTGCCGCGCGAGGTGGTCGTCCCAGACCGCGAGCGTGGAGAGGTCGCCGCCGCGGGTCCCACCGGTCTTACGCGCCAGGTACGCGGTGCGCAGCAGGGCGTTCCGCTGCCGGAGTACCCGGTCGTAGTCGGCCCGCACCCCGGCGTACCGGGGCTGCCGGAGCACCAGCAGATCGTCGAGGTAGCGGCGCCGCTGCGCCGGATCGCCCCGGACCAGCTCCAGGTCTTCCGGGGCGAAGAGCACCAGCCGCAGGGCACCGAGCACGTCCCGGGCCCGCCGGGCCGGGGATCGACCGAGCCGGGCCCGGTTGGCCCGCCCCGGAACAATCTCCAACTCGACCAGCAGTTCCCGCCCCTCGTGCACCACGGCGCAGCGGATGATCCCCGCGTCGGCACCCATCCGAACCAACGGGGCGTCCGTGGCGACCCGGTGGGAGTCCAGGGTCGCCACGTAACCGAGCGCCTCGATCAGGTTGGTCTTGCCGACCCCGTTGGGACCGACCAGGACGTTCGCCCCCGGTTCGAGATCCACGCCGACCCGCTCGTACGAGCGGAAGTCAACCAGTTCCAGCCGGCGAACGTACACGGGTGGTGGGACCGGTCAGCGCTTGCGAACGGCGTGCCCGCCGAACTGCTGGCGCAGCGCGGCGACGGCCTTCATCGCGGGCGAGTCGTCCTGACGGGAGGCGAAGCGGGCGAAGAGCGCGGCAGCGATGACGTTCATCGGAACGGCGAGTCGGACCGCCTCGTCCACGGTCCACCGCCCCTCCCCGGTGTCCTCCGTGTAGGGGCTCAATTCGGCCAGCTTCGGGTCCTCATCGAGCGCACGGTCGAGGAGGTCGAGCAGCCAGGAGCGGACGACTGTCCCCTCCCGCCAGGACTTGAAGACACCGGGGACATCGGTAACCAGCTCAGACTTGGCCAGCAACTCGTAGCCCTCGGCGTAGGCATGCATGAGACCGTACTCGACACCGTTGTGCACCATCTTGGCGTAGTGTCCGGCACCGACGGGGCCGGCGTGCACGAAGCCGAACTCTCCGGCCGGCTTCAGCGCCTCGAAGATCGGCATCAACCGATCGACGTGTTCCTGGGCGCCGCCGACCATGAGGGCGTACCCGTTCTGCCGGCCCCAGACACCCCCGGAAACCCCGGCATCGACGTACCCGATGCCGCGCTCGTTCAGCCGCTCGGCGCGCGGAGCATCGTCACTGAACCGCGAGTTGCCACCGTCAACGATGATGTCGCCGGCGTCGAGCACCTCCGCCACCTTGGCGATGGTGTCGTCGGTGACGGCGGCGGGGACCATGACCCAGACCGCGCGGGGCGCGTCCAGCTTCTCCGCCATCTTTGCCAGGCTCGCGACGTCGCTCAGCTCGGCTTGGTTGTCGTAGCCGATCACCTCATGCCCGGCGGCACGCAGCCGCTCACGCATGTTGCCGCCCATCCGGCCGAGCCCTACCAGGCCGAGCTGCATTGTCCGTACCTCCGTGCGTTGTGGTTCGTGTCGGGTGCGATCAGCGGGAGACGCGGATCGGCATGATGAGGTAGCGGTACCCGGGCACGACCTCGCCATCCTCGTCGACGGGGGAAATCACCGCCGGCTTGAAGGCGTCAACGAACGACAGAACAGCGAACTGGGTCCCCATGTTCGAGAGACCGTCGATCAGATACTGCGGGTTGAAGCCAACGGTCAATGGATCACCGCTGAAGCTGGCCTCCATCGCCTCGCTGGCACGGGCCTCCTCGGTGCCACCGGCCTCGACCACCAGGCCGTCGCCGCTGAAGCTCAGCAGCACCGGTGTGGTGCGTTCGGCGACGAGCGCGACCCGCTTGACGACCTCGATGAGCGCGCTGACCGGCACCTGGGCCTGCGCGTTGTGGGTGGCGGGGAAGAGCGAGCGCACCGGCGGGTAGTTGGCGCCGTCGAGGAGTCGGCTGGTGGTACGACGGGTACCGCCAACGAAACCGATCATGCCCTCGCCCGCTGCCCCCTGGGAAAGCGCCATGGTTACCTGGCCGCCGAGCGGCCCCAGAGCCTTGGCGGTGTCGTGCAGCGTCCGGGCCGGTACCAGCGCGTTGAGGCTGATCTCCGGGTCTTCCGGGTTCCACTCGATCTCCCGCAGGGCGAGACGGTAGCGGTCGGTGGCGAGCAGGGCCAACGTGCCGCCGGAGAGCTCCAGCCGAACGCCGGTCATCATCGGCAGGGTTTCGTCCCGGCCGGCTGCCACGGCTACCTGGGCAACGGCGGCGGCGAACGCGGCGGCGTCGATGGTGCCAGCGCTGACCGGCATCTCCGGGAGCGTGGGGTAATCCTCAACCGGCATGGTGGGCAGGGTGAATCGGGCGCTGCCGCAGACGAGTTCGAGGTGGGCGCCGACCGCTGCGATGTCGACCGGCTTCCCCGGTAGCGCCTTGGTGATTTCGGCGAGGAGCCGACCGGAGACCAGGGCGGCGCCGTCGGCATCCCCCTGCACCTCGACGGTCACCTGGCTGGAGACCTCGTAGTCGAAGCCGGAGACCTGCAGGTTGCCGTCGGTAACCCGCAGCAGCACTCCGGCGAGCACCGGCACCGACGGCCGGCTCGGCAGGCTCTTCGCGGTCCAGGCCACGGCCTCGGCGAGCGCGTCGCGCTCTACTCGGAACTTCATCAATGCCTCCGCGTCAACGTCAGCGCCAACTCTCTCATGCCGACCGCTGCCTGCCGACCCGCCGGGGCGTGCCGGTTCTCCTGGCACCTTAGGGCGCGTGGGCATCGGCGGTACGTCCGACCCCATGCGTGTCCAGGTGCCGCTGACCGGCAGCGGCGGTCTACGGCCCGATCCACAGGAAGTCCAACGGTGATGATTGGTTTTTGTTGTCTTTAGAGATCTAACTCATCGTCTTCGTCGCACCTGTGCAAACTGTGGAGAACTTACGTTTACGCAGGTCAGCCTGGGAATCCACCGGTGGGTTTCCTGTGGAGAAGCCGGGGGAAAACCCGAGCGTTCATCCACAGGCCAGAGTTACCCCCAGCCCGTCCACCGTTGTCCACCGGTTATCCACCGGTTATCCACCGACTTCTTCCCCAGGCCTGTGGACCGCCGCTCGCTGCTCGACCCGAGTTATCCCCAGAACCTTCAACAGCTCGTCCACACCCCGTCCGCCGTCGGTGGACAACGACATCGTTATCCCCAAGCGTCCACAGCACTACCCCCAGGTTTTTCCACAGCCTGTGGATAGCGAGGGCCGGCGGCCCAACGTTCTCCACCGACGGGAGCGGAAGCTGTGGACAACGAGTGGGGCTTCTTAACGCCGACGGGACACCCGGATTCGACCCACCGCCCGGGCTCGGGCGGCCGCCGGCGGGTCTGGTGAAGGTGGTGGAACGCGGCAGGAGCGCCGCTGCGGCGGCGCCACAGCATGACGGCGCGCCGGTTCAGCGGCTCAGGGGGTGGTGCGGTGGGTGCGGTGGGTGCGGTGGGTGCCTCAGGTGGTTTGCTTGATCCGGTTGGTCAGCTCAGCGATCTGGTTGTAGAGCGACCGCCGTTCGGCCATCTGCTGACGAATCTTGCGGTCGGCGTGCATGACAGTGGTGTGGTCGCGGCCCCCGAACGCCTGCCCGATCCGGGGCAGCGACAGATCGGTCAGCTCCCGGCACAGGTACATGGCCACCTGGCGGGCGTTGACGAGCACTCGCGAGCGGGAATGCCCACGCAGGTCCTCCAGACTCACCCCGAAGTAGTCGGCAGTGGCCACCATGATCTGGTCGGCGGTGATCTCTGGTCCGGTGCCGTCCGGGATGAAGTCCCGCAGCACCTCCTCGGCCAGCGACAGCTCCACCGACGACCGGGTGAGGCTGGCGAACGCGGTGACCCGGATTAGCGCGCCCTCGAGCTCTCGGATCGAGTTCGACACCCGGGACGCGATGAACTCGAGTACGTCCGGCGGGGCGAACAGCCGCTCCTGGGCGGCCTTCTTCTGCAGGATCGCGATCCGGGTCTCCAGGTCTGGCGGCTGGATGTCGGCGAGCAGACCCCACTCGAACCGGGTCCGCAACCGGTCCTCCAGGGTCGCCAGCTGTTTCGGCGACCGGTCGGAGGTGATCACGATCTGCTTGTTGGCGTTGTGCAGGGTGTTGAAGGTGTGGAAAAACTCCTCCTGCGTCCGCTCCCGGTTCTCCAGGAACTGGATGTCGTCGATCAGGAGGATGTCGACATCCCGGTACCGGCGCTGGAAGGCGCTGGTCTTGTCGTCGCGCAGCGAGTTGATGAAGTCGTTGGTGAACTCCTCGGTCGAGACGTACCGGACCGAGTTGGCGTTGCCGAGTGTTGTGGCGTAGTGGCCGATCGCGTGTAGCAGGTGCGTCTTGCCCAGCCCCGAGCTGCCGTAGATGAACAGCGGGTTGTACGCCTTCGCCGGTGACTCGGCGACCGCCACCGAAGCCGCGTGGGCGAATCGATTCGACGAACCGATGACGAACGTCTCGAACATGTACTTCGGGTTGAGCCGGTTGCCACCGCTGTCGGCGGGCGCTGGCAGCCGACGGTCCTCGCGGGCACCAGACCGGTGGTCCACCCGCCCCGGCCCGCTGTCCGTGCCGAGTTCCCGGGGCAGTGCCTGCCCTCCGTGCTGTTCTGTCGCCTCTACTCGGTAGCGGGCGTCGAACGGGCGTTCGGCCACCGGCGGGCCAAGCCGGGCCTGCTCGTCGAAGTCGCGTCGATTGCCTCGGGGCGGCCCGGCGAAGGCGGACCCGAACAACGGCTCCTGGCCGTCCCGGGACGCCGACGGCGGCTGCTCACCGTACGAACTGGCGGGTACGGCAGCGCGGCGCTCCGGCTGGGCCTGCCCGGGAATCAGCGGGAACCGTTGGTCCATGCCCTCGTCCGGGTCACCTCCTGCGGCGCCGCCGGAAGTGTCGCCGGGTAACGCGCCGGCCTCCGGGCTCGGGGCGCTGCCGTAAACGGTGCCGGCCGGGCGGCCGGAGCTGTCTTCCGGCGCTCGCACCGTGACAGCTACCTGGATGGGCCGCCCCAGCCGGCGGGTGAGCGCCTCGGTGATCGCTGGGCGGAGCCGGGACTCGATGACATCCCGGGTGAAGGCGTCCGGGACGGAGACCAGCGCGGTGTCCTCGACGATGGCGCGGAGTCGGGTCAGCCGCAGGTAGGCCCGCTGCTGTGCGGAGACGATCTCGTCGGCGAGCTCGTCGGTTGTTGCCGTCCACACCGCGGCAAGGTCGGTTGTACCCGTCACCGTCGTGCCACCCCCTCGCCTCTGTTCCCGGATGCCGCCGTCCTTCCCGCCGGCCGTCCTGGGCTCGCCGCGTTCACGCGATGCTTCCCCACCCCGGCTGACCGACCGGTCCTTGTCCACAAGTTATCCACAGCCTGTGTGGGCACCGATTGTGGCTGCCCCCGAATGTGGGTCAGACCTCCCCCGGTACGAACGGGCGCTGAAGCGGGTCATCTTGCCGAACGATCCACCGCCCGATTCGGTCTTGCCTGCCGGCGGCGACCACAGCCGGACCGACGCCGGGCTTCCGACAGCCACTCACCGCGATTCAGGCCAACAGCCCTGCACCGCAATCGGGCACGGTAACAGCGATGTCCGGAAGCCATCAACAGCGGACGTACGCTGACCGTCAGCGGCAGCAGCGAAAACGTCGGAACAGCCAGTGTTGGGCCGGTCGGTGGGAGCGTTGACGCTCGTTGCGCCCCTGCGTAGGCTGGAGCGGCTGCTCTCTCACCCTCTGCTAGGGTGATGGATGCTTGCTGTCCGCAGCGTCGGGCAGCGTTGATCGGGGGCGCCGCGAAGGTGTTCCGGATCATGACCTGATTCGGATCATGACACGACCCGGATCGTGACACGACCTGAAACTGGGACGACCTCGGACCAGACGCGACCCCGGCGATCCCTCGCCTAGGGGTAGGACAACGGAGAGCCTGACGTGAGCAAGCGCACCTTCCAGCCGAACAACCGCCGGCGCGCGAAGACCCACGGCTTCCGGCTGCGCATGCGCACCCGTGCCGGCCGCGCCATCATCTCGACCCGTCGCAGCAAGGGCCGTGCTCGCCTGGCGGCCTGAGGCCGCCAGGTCCGATCGGCAGGGCGTGGAGAGTCGTGCTGACCGCCGCGCAGCGTCTGCGGCGCAGCACTGACTTCGCCGCGGCAGTCCGTGGTGGCCGACGCGTCGGGCGCGGCGTGGTCGTCGTCCATCTGACCTCGCCTGGCGCCCCGCCGGATGTCTCCTCGCCGGAGCCGGCGCGGGACACTGGTCCGGAGCAAACATCCGCACCAGCCCGCGCCGGCTTCGTCGTCTCCAAGGCGGTTGGCAACGCAGTCGTCCGCAACACTGTCCGCCGCCGGCTGCGGCACCTGGTCCGGGAGCGCCTTCCCGGACTGCCGGCCGGGAGCACCCTCATCGTCCGTGCCCTGCCCGCCGCGGCGCACCGGTCGTACCAGCGGCTCGGTGTCGACCTCGATGCCGCGATCGCGGCCGCACGCGCCCCCCGCGGGCGGCGGTCCCGGTGAGTTCGGCACCAGATCCGCCACAGCCAACCTCGCTCGGTGCCCGGGTGCTGGCTGGGCCCATCATCGCGTACCGTCGGTGGATAAGTCCGGCGTTGCCGGCCCGCTGTCGGTTCTACCCGTCGTGCAGCGCATACGCCCTGGAGGCGGTGACCCGCCACGGCCCGGTTCGGGGAGCCGGCCTGACGGCCCGGCGGTTGATGCGCTGCCACCCCTTCCACCCGGGTGGATTCGATCCGGTGCCGGAGCCGGACGGTCGCCGCCGCGCCGATGTGACTGGAGTCTGAGAATTGCTCGACCCTATCTATTACACGATCTCGTGGATCCTGCTGCGCTGGCACCAGCTCTGGGACGCCGTCGGGGTGCCGGAAGGCGCGGTGCTCGGCACCAACTGGTCCTGGATCCTCGCCATCATCTTCCTGGTGGTCACCGTCCGGGTGATCCTCTTCCCGGTCTTCGTCAAGCAGATCAAGTCACAGCGGGCGATGCAGGCGCTGCAACCGCAGGTGAAGGCGCTGCAGGAGAAGCACAAGGGTGACCGGGAGACGCTCCAGAAGGAGATGATGGAGCTATATCGGAAGGAAAAGGCCAACCCGCTCATGGGCTGCCTTCCGATGTTCCTCCAGATTCCGGTCTTCCTCGGCCTGTTCCACGTGCTCCGCCGGCTCAACCCGAACAAGGCCGAAAGCGGTAAGACGCTCTACGGCTGGACCGTTGACCAGTTCGACAGCGTTTCGGTCGCGAAGCTGTTCACCGCGCCGATCGCCGGCAAGTTCGGCTCCTCCCCCGAAGAACTCGCCGCGCTGGGCGCCGACGGCACCACCGTCAAGGTCATGGCCGGCATTCTGGTGTTGCTGATGATGGGCACCACCTACCTGACCAGCCGGCAGATGATCCTCAAGACCGGCTGGGCCGAGGACCCGCAGCAGCGGATGATCCAGCGGTTGATGCTCTACGGCATCCCGGCGTCGCTGCTCATCTCCGGCGCGATCTTCCCGATCGGTGTAATCATCTACTGGGTCACCAACAACCTGTTCACGCTGGCCCAGCAGCAGTGGGTGTTGCGCAAGTTCCCGCCGCCGCCGAGCGCGAAGTCCAGCACCACTGGTACGCGTGGTCCGGTGCAGCCGGCGAAGAGCGGTGGCCTCTTCGGCCGTGGCAAGTCCACCCCTCCGGCCACCACTCAGCCGGCCGCTACCAAGGTCGCTGCCCCGAAGCCGGGTGCCAAGCCCACCAGCCCGAAGAAGGGTCAGCCCGCGAACCAGAAGGGCCAGACCGCCGGCCAGCAGAAGGGCCAAGGCGCCAACCAGAAGGGCCAGCCCGCCAGCCAGAAGGGCCAGGCCACCGGCCAGCAGAAGGGCCAGCCCGCGAACCAGAAAGGTCGCCCCGCTAAACGGCAGGGCTGATCCGACCGGTGTCCAGCGGTATCTACCTTGGTACCGCAACCGGGCCGCTGCCGGAGGGCCGGCGCCGGAGGACAAAACGCCGCCGCACCCCGCGGCCATGGGCGAGACTGCCCGGATAGACCTGCCCGTGGTACCGGCATTTCCGCCGGTACCACGGGAAACCAGCGGACCCGACGGTCCGGCCGAGTGAGTACGGAGGAGACCGTGACCGAGATCAGCACGTCCCGCGCTGACGAGTCCCAGGACGACGAGGGGACGGAGACGACGGCGAGGGGCCAGACCGAGGCGGCCGAGACCGAGTCTGGCGGCACGGAGCAGCGGTCCACCGGTGAGAGCGACCTGTTCCGGCAGAGTGAGATCGCCGCCGACTACGTGGAGGGCCTGCTCGACATCCTTGACTACGACGGGGACATCGACGAGTTGGTCTCCGGCGGGCGTCCGGTCGTGGAGGTGGTCGGCGGCCGGCTCCAGAGCCTGGTTGGCCAGCGCGGCGCCACGCTGGAGGCGCTTCAGGAACTCACCCGGCTCGCGGTCTTCCGGCAGACCGGCACTCCCAGCCGGCTGCTGCTCGACGTGGGCGGTTACCGGGCAGGCCGCCGTAAGGAACTCGCCGCAGTAGCGAAGAACGCCGTCGAGAAGGTCAAGGAGCACGGCGAGTCGGTGCGACTGGAGCCGATGTCCGCCTTCGAACGTAAGTGTGTGCACGACGTGGTCAACGCCATCGACGGCGTGGCGAGCGAGTCCGAGGGCGTCGAGCCGAGCAGGCGCATCATCGTTCGGCCGGTGGACTGAGCGGGTGACTCACGACGACACAGCGGCGCGCTTCGCGTCCGGCCCGGGTGGTACGCCACCCGGGCCGTTGCCTGTCGGCGATCGCCCCGTGCTGGGTGCGGGGGACGCCGCGCCGCCGCCGGAGGTGGCCTCCGCGGCTCGTACCCTCTTCGGTGACCGGCTGGGCCTGGCCGTTGCGTACGTGGACCTGTTGGTGACCGACGGGGTGGTTCGGGGACTCATCGGCCCGCGGGAGGCTCCGCGAATCTGGGAACGGCATCTGCTCAACTGTGCGGCGGTGGCGGAGCGGATTCCGCCGGGCGCGACCGTGCTTGACGTCGGTAGCGGGGCCGGACTGCCGGGCCTCGTGCTCGCCGTCGCCCGGCCGGATCTCTCGGTCACCCTGGTCGAGCCGCTCGCCCGTCGTACCGCCTTCCTCGTTGAGGCGGTCGCGCAGCTCGACCTGGCGGCCTCGGTCCAGGTCGTGCGGGGCCGGGCCGAGGAGATCGCCGCCGGTGCTGGCGAAGTCGAGCCGCTCACCGGTGATGTGGTGACCGCTCGGGCGGTGGCCCCGCTGGATCGGCTCGCCCGGTGGTGCCTGCCGCTGGCCGTACCGGGCGGACAGCTGATCGCCCTCAAGGGTGCCTCGGCTGCGGAGGAGGTCGCCGAGCATGCCGCCGTCGTGGAGCGGCTTGGCGGCGGTGTGCCAGAGGTGCACCAGTGCGGTACGGGCGTTGTCGAGCCGCCGACGACGGTGATCGAGATCGTTCGGGAGCGGGTGGTGGCACCGCCGCGACCCAAGTCCGCGAAACGTTCCCGTGGCGGTCGGCGGCGTTGATTCGTCGGGGCACCGCTTCGCTGGCCCCTTGATCGCCGATCCCGGTCGACGCCCAGCGGAGTCGGCGAGACTCATGTGGCCGCCGCCGACCCGTGAGCCATTCGGCGGGCTGCCGGAATTCGGCGAATGTGGCCTTGCCGAAGCGGCAGCTGCGTCGTTGAACAGGTACGGGTGGCAGGCGGGATGCGAAGCCCGACGTGGACCGACCACGCCCAATCCCCGTAGGCTGGCCGCGCGTCGATAGTGTGGAGCGGGCGGCGCCGGTGCTCACCGGATTCCGACCGCTTCCAACGGGCCGCACGCTCCGGGTGTGACTACCTGAGCGACCCGTTGACAGGATGCGGACCGACCATCCGAAGCGGGCAGGGATGACAGGTGCATGACGACGGCAGGTACGACGATCCGCGCGCGACCGGGTCAACGGGCGACCTGGTTTCACGTGAAACCGACGATCCCGGTTGGGGTGCTCCCAGCCTCTCCGTCAGCCCGCCTACCCGAGTGCCGCAGGACGATGCCTTCCGGCGAGCGGCGCCAACTCCGGGACGTACCCGCCAATCGTCGCCGGAAGTACCGTTGAGCCGCAGTGCCGGGGAGAGTTCCCGGGTTGGCGATTCACCGGCGGCCGCGCAGGCCGCGTCGGTACGGGGGAAGACAGCCACGTCGGCACGCGTCGAGGTGGCTGTGCCGCAGCGGGCAATGCCGGGGCGGCCGGCCGAACCGACCAAGGCTCCGAATCTGCCCTCCGGGCAGGACGGGGTTGATGACACGTACGTTTCACGTGAAACACCGACGCGCGAAGAGGATGACCCACCGTTGGCGATGGAAGCTATGCGCGCCGTGCAGATCCTGAACCCGAGCGGCGAGGTGACGATGCCTCGTCCAGAGCGGACCCGGGTCATGTGCGTCGCGAACCAAAAGGGCGGCGTTGGAAAGACCACCACAACGGTGAACCTGGCAGTGGCGCTAGCACTGCACGGGAACCGGGTGTTGGTGGTCGACCTCGATCCGCAGGGCAACGCGTCCACCGGGCTCAACGTCCCGCACCACACCGGGGTGCCGGACGTGTACGACTGTCTGATCAACGGCCTACCCCTGGAGGATGTCGCCCAGCCGGTCGAGGGAATCCCCAGCTTGTGGTGTGTGCCCGCCACTATCGACCTGGCCGGCGCCGAGATCGAACTGGTCTCGGTGGTTGCCCGGGAGTCGCGGCTGGCCCGCGCCATCACCGGCTACCCGGGCCACTTCGACTACGTCCTCATCGACTGCCCGCCGTCGCTTGGCCTGCTCACGGTGAACGCGTTGGTTGCCGCGGAGGAGGTGCTCATCCCGATCCAGTGTGAGTACTACGCGCTGGAGGGGTTGAATCAACTCATCAACAACATCAACCTTGTCCGGCAGCACCTCAACCCCCGGCTGGAGGTCTCCACCATCCTGCTCACAATGTACGACCGGCGTACGCGGCTGGCGGACGCCGTGGAGCAGGATGTCCGTAACCACTTCGGGGATAAGGTGCTGCAGGCGGTCATCCCACGTAACGTCCGGGTATCCGAGGCGCCCAGCTATGGCCAATCTGTGATGACCTACGATCCCGGGTCGCGGGGGGCGACGAGCTACTTCGAGGCCGCCCAGGAGATCGCTGAGCGGGGCATCAAGGCCGAGGTGAGCCGCAATGCATAGCGCGGACAGGCCACGGGGAGGCCAGGTATGAAGAATCGTCCCAAGGGTGGACTCGGCCGAGGGCTGGGCGCCCTCATTCCTACCGAGGCGGTGCCCAGTGGGCCCGCCCCATTCGCCAGTAACCCAGCCGTGACACCGACCGCTGGCCTGGCGGCGGTGAGTACGCCACCACCCGCGCCCGAGTCCGAGTCACTTAGCCCGGTCCCGGGTGCTCACTTCGCCGAAATCCCGGTCGACGCGATTGTCCCCAACCCCAAGCAGCCGCGGCAGGTCTTCGACGAGGACGCGCTGGAGGAGCTGAAGGTCTCCATCCAGGAAGTCGGCTTCCTCCAGCCGATCGTCGTCCGCCAGCTCGACGACGAGAAGTTCGAACTCGTCATGGGTGAGCGCCGCTGGCGGGCCGCACAGGCGGTTGGTCGAAACTCCATTCCGGCGATCGTGCGGGATACCCGGGACGATTCGATGCTCCGGGACGCGTTGCTGGAGAACATTCACCGCGCCAACCTGAACCCACTGGAAGAGGCGGCGGCGTACCAGCAACTGTTGGACGAGTTCGGCGCCACTCACGAGGAACTGGCCCGGCGGATCGGCCGGAGCCGGCCGCAGATCTCCAACACGATCCGGCTGCTCAACCTCCCCGCCCAGGTGCAGCGCCGGGTCGCCGCTGGAGTGCTTTCTGCTGGCCATGCCCGAGCGCTGTTGAGCCTGGACGACCCAGAGGCGCAGGAGCGGCTTGCCCAACGCATCGTCGCCGAGGGGCTGTCTGTGCGGGCAACCGAGGAGGTGGTGGCGCTCTCGCTCAGCGATGACACCAGCGAGAAGGAAGCGCCGAAGCGCCGGCCGAAGCCGCACGCACCCGCACTGACTGATCTCGCCGATCGGCTTTCCGACCGCTTCGACACCAGGGTCAAGGTCGACATCGGCCGGAGCAAGGGGAAGATCACGATCGAGTTCGGCAGCGTGGATGACCTGGAGCGGATCGTCGACATCATCGGGGTCGAGCGGGAGCAGCCCGAGGACTGACCGCGAAGGTCGACTTCTGCCCAGGGCGCCGCCCCCGTTTCACGTGAAACGGGGGCGGTTGTCGTTCGGCGGGGTACCCGGATCGGGCACGGACACCCAGGGAGCGGGCCCGACCGTGGACCAGGTGAGGCAGCTCAGTTCGGCAACATGCCTGATCCGATCTCGGCCACTCCCCTCTATCTGCTCGCTCCGATCTACCTGGTCCGCTCGCCCGCTTGGCCCAGTTGACTCAACGCTCGCCGGACTCGCTGCCCCCACTTTCCCGCCCGCCCCATTCTGCTCGCCCGCTCCGCCCGCCCGCTTCTTGAACCGACTCTCCAACGGATGGGCGCCAACTCGGATCGACCTGGCGAGCGGTTGCCTCCACGCCAGTGTCGGTCCACCACCGGGCGCACCTAGCCAGTGGCGCCCCGCGACTCTGGCCGGCGGTGCCGGGTGTAGCAGAGGTCTCGTTCCCAACGTTATCCACAGCAGTTGTCCACAGGTGGCGCTGTTTCACGTGAAACAGCGCCTCAACCTCCGTGTTGACCTGTGGAAGGCGGCTGTGGATAACCCCCGACCTCCTGTGGATAACGTCGAGACATGGGTGGGTGGCGGTTGCGCCGGCCCGGCGGATCGACGGTCGAAGGAGATGGGGACAGCGGTCCCAGAAACAGTTAGGGTCACCCTCGTGCCCGACACCCCTCCCTCAGTGCCGACCTTCACCCAATGGCCCTCCTTCCCCTTTGAGGGCGATCTCCGCGTCAAACAACTCGATGATCCGGTCGCGACCGAGCCGCCCCGTCGCGGTGAAGGCGACCGGGAATGCACCGCTTGCGGCGCCCCGGATGAGGCGTACATCTGGGTCAGCGAGCGGTGGCGGGTACGTGCGATGGATCGACCTACCGGCCTACCGATGGTGTTGATCCTTGAGTCCCGCTCGCACTTGGATCTAGGTGACCTACCGAATCTGCTCGCGGCTGAACTCGGCGTGCTGACGGTCCGGCTGGAGCGCGCCATCCGGTCTCTCGACGGCGTGTCCCGGGTGCATGTGAACCGCTGGGGTGACGGATCCGCGCACCTGCACCTCTGGTTCCTCGCCCGGCCGTACGGTCAGCTTCAGCTTCGGGGCACCTTCCTGCCGCTGTGGGATTCGATTCTGCCGCCAATCCCCGAGTCGACGTGGCGGGAGAACCTTGCCCTCGTCGCCGCGTGGTTGGCGGACTTCGGCGGGCGCCAACTCGCCGAACCACCTCGAATCCAGTGGCAGACACCGGCCAGCTTCGGTGCCGCAGAGATTGCGGAGACCGCAACGGAGGCCGCGGAGACGGCTGTGGAGACCGTCGTGGAGAGGGTCGCGGCCACTGAGGCGGCGGAGACGGCCCAAGCGGCGGAGCGCGCGGAGACGACCGTGAACGAAGGAAACTCGGTTTTTGTGGCCGGGCGGCAGAGCGCGACAGGAAGCGGCGGCATGGCGGAGAGCGTCGGTGCGGCGGGGTCTGTCACGGCGGGGTCTGCCACGGCGCCCGGCAGGGAGATCGGGGAGGCCGGGGAGATCGGGGAGACCGGAAGCACCGCGGGCACCGCTGACGCTGACGTTGCGGCGGGCGGTGCCGGTGTTTCGGAGGGCCAGTCGACCCCACCCCGGGGCGCTGATGAATCAGGACCTCAAGCGGACGGCGAGAAAGCCCCGGACGCCGAGAGCGGAGCCGTGTTGGTCGGTGCGGTTGAGGGCCCCGCCGGCCGCAGCGACTCCGGTGCCCTGGAGCAGGCCGGTGACGCTTCCCCTCCGCGGCCATCAGCCTCGAACGCGCCTCCGTCGTCCTGAGGCTGGCAGCCGACTACGACGCGCTTCGCCGGCTTAGGCTGCCCGGGCAGCAGCCTGGGAAACCAGAGTCCCGATCATTCGACCGAAGTCGAGACCGGCGGCCTGAGCCGCGAGCGGTAGCAGTGAGGTCTCCGTCATGCCGGGTGCGACATTTACCCCGAGTACGTGCGGCTGACCGTCGGCATCAACGATCAGGTCGACCCGGCTGAGGTCGCGCAACCCGAGCGCGGTGTGTGCGGCTACGGCGAGCTCGGCGACCGCCTCGGCCATTTCGGCGGTCAGTCGGGCCGGGGTGTGCCATGTGGTGCGGCCGGCAGTGTATCGAGCGGCGTAGTCGTATACGCCGTTCCGGGGCACGATCTCCACCGCTGGCAGGGCCTGCGGTCCTTCACCGAGGTCGATTACGGATACCGCCACGTCTGTCCCGGGCAGGTAGCGTTCGACGAGGGCGGTGGAGTCGTACGCGAAACAACCGACCATCGCGGCCGGCAGGGCGGCGCTGTCCCGGACCACGGCGGCGCCCAGACCCGAGCCACCCTGCGCGGGTTTCACCATCAGTGGGAGGCTCAGCCGGTCGACGATGCGGTCCAACACCGCCACCGCACCAAGCTCGGAGAAGCGGTCATGGGGTAGGGCCACCCAGTCCGGGGTGGGGATGCGTGCCTCTCGCAGCACGGTCTTGGCCGAGGGCTTGTCCCAGGCGCGGCGGGACGCGCGGGCGTCGCAGCCGACGTACGGGACGTCGCAGAGGTCCAGCACACCGCGGAGCGAGCCGTCCTCGCCGGTGGCGCCATGCAGTGCGATGACCACCGCGTCCGGCGGGTCGGCGATGAGCGCCGGCAGCAGGGCGACATCCGCGTCGCGCAGTTCCGCCTCCACCCCCACGGCGCGCAGCGCGTCGAGGACCCGCCGGCCGGATCGTAGCGAGACGTCCCGTTCGTAGGAGAGCCCGCCGGCGAGTACCAGTACGCGCAGGTCGGTTAGGACAGCGGGGTCGGCAGCGGTCTTACCCATGTCAGAATCATGCCAAGTCCGGTCCGGGGGTGTCCGAACCGGCCCGTCCTCGAGGCGAGCCGGGAGGGCCAACCGCGCCGAAGACCCGGCGCATGGCGAGGTCCTGTTCCATCACTCCGGAGAGTCGCCGTATGCCTTCCCGGATTCGCTCGGGCGGCGGGAAGGAGAAGTTGAGGCGCATCGCATCGTTGCCGGTGCCGTCGGCGTAGAAGCCGGTGCCCGGCACGTACGCCACCCGGGCGGCGATGGCGCGGGGCATCATCGCCTTTGAGTCCAGCCCGTCCGGCAGCGTGGCCCAGACAAAGAGGCCGCCTCCGGGCCGGGTCCACGCCGTGCCGGCCGGCATCAGGTCCGCCATGGCCGCGAGGAGCGCGTCCCGCCGTTCCCGGTAGACCTCCCGGTACACCTTGAGCTGCTCCCGCCACGGCATTGTGCCGAGGTAGGTGGCCACGGCCGCCTGAGCGAAGCCGCTGGGGCAGAGAATCTGTGCCTCACTGGCGATAACAAGCTTGTCCCGCACCGCGTGCGGGGCGAGGATCCAGCCGACCCGCAGCCCTGGCGCGAAGGTCTTCGAGAAGGTGCTCAGGTAGAAGACGCCATCGCGGCGACGGGCGCGCAGCGGGGCCGGGGCATCGCCCTCGAAGCCGAGCTGCCCGTACGGGTCGTCCTCCACCACCAGCAGGCCGGCGCGTTCGCAGATGTCGAGGATCCGTTCGCGCCGCTGCTCGGTCAGCGTCACACCGGTCGGATTCTGGTAGGTGGGGATGGTGTAGAGGAACTTGATCCGGCGCCCGGCGCGCGCCTGATCGGCGATGGCCGTCTCCAGGGCCTCGGGGATCAGTCCGTCGTTGTCCATCGGCACGTGCACGACCTGCGCTTGGGCGGCTTGGAAGACCCCGAGCGCCCCGACGTAGGTCGGGCCCTCGGCGAGCACGACATCGCCCGGGTCGAGGAAGAGGCGCGCGACCAGGTCCAGCGCCTGCTGGCCGCCGACGGTGACGACGACGTCGTCGGGGGAGGCGCCGCAGGCGGCGTCGATGCCGGAGAGCGACATCACCTCACAGATCCGCTCCCGTAGCTCCGGGGTGCCCTGGCCGATGCCGTACTGGAGGGTGGTGCTGCCGTGGTCGGCACCGAGCCGGCCGAGCATCTCGCCGACCGCGTCCAGGGGAAGAGCAGCGACGTACGGCGCACCTCCGGCGAGCGAGACCACCTCTGGCCGGTTGGCGACCGCGAAGAGTGCCCGGATTTCCGAGGCGGTCATGCCTCGGACCCGTCGGGCGTAGCGGTCGGTGTAGTCGTCGAGCGTCGTGCCGGTCATGTTCCGCTGTCACCTGCCCGGTGGTCGTTTCGCGTATCCCTTCCCGCGGTGTCCGGATCCGGCGTACGATCGTTGGTCGGGGACACCGAAGGGCGGTCTACCTCCGAGCCTACTGTGGGGATGCGCCGATGTCGCGACGTCTGGTCAGCCTGACCTTGGACACCCTGGAGGATTTGCCCCGTACGTGCCGGCAGTGCGTCTATTGGGAGCTGGATCCGGTCTCCGCTGACCGGGCTCGCGGGGCCGGGGATCCCGATCTGGAGAAGGAGGCCTGGGTCTCGCAGACCCTGCTGGAGTGGGGCGCCTGCGGCAAGCTGATCTACGTGGACGACATGCCCGCCGGGTTCGTGCTGTATGCCCCGCCGGCGTACGTGCCGCGATCAATGGCCTTTCCGACCTCACCGGTCTCCCCCGACGCGGCGCTGTTGATGACGGCGAGGGTGATTCCGGCCTTCGCCGGTGGCGGGCTTGGTCGGATGCTCGTGCAGGGGGTCGCCCGGGATCTGACGAAGCGCGGAATCAAGGCGATCGAGGTGTTCGGTGACGCGAAGTTCGGCGACGCCGACGACTCGGCGCGGGCGTGTGTGGCCCCGGCGGACTATTTCCTCTCCGTGGGTTTCAAGACGGTCCGTCCGCATCCCCGCTTTCCCCGCTTGCGCCTGGAGTTGCGCACCGCACTGAGCTGGAAGTCCGATGTCGAGTACGCGTTGGAGAAACTGCTCGGCTCGATGAGCCCGGAGAGCCTGCTCCGACCGGTCCGTCCCACTCCGGCGACCCGCTCCAGCGCGGGCTGACCGCCCGAGGGCACCGCTTCGGTCAGTCGACCACGGTCCCGGCGGCCACGCTCCCAGCCGCCACCATCGCCCGCAGCTTGCTCACGTCGATCGACCCGGTGGGTACGTCTTGTTCGATCGGGTAGTACATTCGCTGGACGGCGGCGACGATCGCCTCCACCACACGGTCCCGGAACCGTGGGTCGATCAGCCGGGAGCGGTCCGCTGGCGAGGTCAGGTAGCCCACCTCGACCCGGACGGCCGGCATTCGGGTCAGCCGTAGCAGGTCCCACGCCTTTGCGTGGGACCGACAGTCGCGCAGCCCGGTTCGCGCCACGATCTCCCGCTGTACGAGGCTGGCGAGGCGTTCGCCGGTGGTGGAGGTGACGCCGTTGTCGGTTCCGTAGTGGTAGGTGGCCACCCCCTCGGCGGCCGGATTGGCGTGCCAGTCGAGGTGCAGGGAGATGAACACGTCCGCGCCGAGCGAGTTGGCCAGGGCGGCCCGGTCAACGTCGGGCAGCTGGTCCCGCTGTGCCGGGCCGCGGGTCAGCTGCACTCGTACCCCGGCCGCGGCGAGCCGTCCCTCGAGGCGACTGGCGAGGTCGTGTACCAGGTCGGCCTCGGTCCAGTGCAGCTGTCCCTCGGGCACGGTCACGCCCGGGTCGCTGCCGCCGTGCCCCGGGTCGATGACCACTGTCCGCCCAACCAGGGTGGGCCCGGACTGTCGGATGGCGTCGGATTCACGGAGCCACTGTGGGCGTCCGCCGACCACCTTGCGGCCGAGGCGTCGGAGCGAGTTCACGGTGTGGGGGCCGCAGGTACCGTCTGGGGCCAGCCCCACCTCGCGTTGGAACTGGGCGAGCGCCCGGGCTGTTCGGACACCGTAGATGGCGTCCGCCCGGCCCACGTCGTAACCCATTTCGAGGAGCCGTTCCTGGAGTGACCGGATGTCCTCACCGATGAGCGGTTCCGGAACGGAGTGGTAGAGGGTGCGGGCACCCAGCCGCCAGCGGGCCGCGTCCAGTGCCTGCCATGTCTCGGCGCCGACCCGGCCGTCCACGCTCAGCCCGCGGGACTGCTGGAAGGCTCGCACGGCACGTTCGGTGTGGGCGTCGAACTCGTCGCTGGCTGGTGCTGCCGGGGTGAGCAGGTCGAGGCCGGCCAGCACCTTACGGATCTCGGTGACCGCCGGTCCACGGTCGCCGGGTCGGATCGGACGCACGCTCGACCCCCTTTTGCACGGACGCTGGCTGGCCGGATGGGCCGGCGAGGCCGCCGATGTCCGGTGCCGGTGGCCCCGCCGATGACCGGCGGTGGTGTCTCTGGGGTTGAGGTTAGGCGCTTGCCGGGCCTGAGGTGTGGCGGCCGGGAAAAGACCTACCCTCCGCACCCGGCGGAGCGGATGCGGAGGGTAGGTCTGCGTCGGATGCTGGTCAGAGCGCGGACTGGATGAGCTTGACCAGCTCCCCCTTGGGCTTGGCGCCGGCGATCGACTGCACTGGCTGGCCGTCTTTGAACACGGTGAGCGTCGGCACCGACATGACCCGGTAGTTACGGGCGGTCTCGGGGTTCTCGTCGATGTTGAGCTTGACGATGGTGACCTGATCGCCCATTTCACCGGCGATCTCTTCGAGCAGTGGCGACACCTTCCGGCACGGCCCGCACCACTCCGCCCAGAAGTCCACCAGAACTGGCTTGTCGGACTTCAGTACCTCGGTGGTGAAGCTGGCGTCAGTGACCGACTTGGTTGCTCCCACTACGTTCCCTCCTCGGGGGATGTGTTTCGGAATTTCAGCTCTGGAGCGTGGCGATGAAGCGCTCGGCGTCCAGGGCGGCGGCGCAGCCCGTACCGGCGGCGGTGATGGCCTGCCGGTAGGTGTGGTCCACCAGGTCACCGGCGGCGAACACCCCCGGGATGTTGGTCTTGGTGCTGGGCGCGTCCACCTTCACATACCCCTCGTCGTCCAGGTCCACCTGGCCACGGAAGAGCTCGCTGCGGGGGTCGTGGCCGATCGCCACGAAGACGCCAGTCACGTCGAGCACCCGGGAGTCGCCGGTGTGCACGTGGCGGAGTCGGACGCCGGAAACCTTGCCGTCGGTGCCAAGGATCTCCTCCACCACGGAGTTCCACTCGACCTTGATCTTGTCGTTGCCCAGCGCGCGCTCGGCCATGATCTTGCTGGCCCGGAAGCTGTCCCGGCGGTGGACGATCGTGACCGACTCCGCGAAGCGGGTCAGGAAGTTGGCCTCCTCCATCGCCGAGTCACCACCGCCGACCACGATGATGTTCTGGTTGCGGAAGAAGAAGCCGTCGCAGGTGGCGCAGGACGACACACCGTGGCCGAGGTATTCCTGCTCACCCGGCACACCCAGCGGGCGCCAGGCGGAGCCGGTGGAGAGGACGACGGCCTTCGCCCGATAGCTGGTCTCCCCCACCCAGACGGTGCTGACCGCGTCTGAGCCGACCTCGCCGGTGTTCTTGAGCTCAACCCGAGTGACATCGTCAGTCAGGAACTCAGCACCGAAGCGCTCGGCCTGCTTGCGCATGCTGTCCATCAGCTCGGGACCGAGAATGCCGTCGGCGAACCCCGGGAAGTTCTCCACCTCGGTCGTCGTCATCAACGCGCCACCGGACTGCGCCCCCTCGATGACCAGCGGCGCGAGGTTCGCGCGCGCGGCGTAAACCGCCGCCGTGTACCCGGCTGGCCCGGAGCCGATGATGATCAGGTTGCGGACGTCGTCCACTGCCGTCTCCCGATTCGTCTGTGTGTTCGCCGACGGCGCGCACCGACGGCGAGTCGGTGCCGACACCCTGAATCAGGCGTCGGCAGCTGATGTAGAGAACGCCATCGTACGAACCGGGAATTCCCGAGCCGGTCATCCGGTGGGTCAGCTCACGTCACGGCACAACACCCCACGACAGGGGTCCTACCCTACCCGCGTACGGTACCGGGTGTCCGTGCCCGACCCGGGTACCCCGCACTCGGGCCCGCTGACCCAGGCCCAGCGGGCACCAGTCGCATCGGTGAACCGGACGACCAGCGCCGGCTGGCCCTCGAAGCGGGCGTAGTCCACCACCTCGACCGTCAACCGACCAGCGTCGTGCTCGGTGCCGATCTCAGCCAGGCAGGCTTCGAGCGCGCCCGGATCCGCCAGCCGATCGAGTCCGATCGGCCCGGCCATCCGGTCGCTCTGGATTCCCACGTCGGATGACTCCGACTCGGCGGTGCCCTCGCCGGAGAACTGCTGCGGCGGGGCGGCTGACTGCCGCGGCGAGGCGGCCAGGGACGCCAAGTCCTCCCGCTGGTAGTCCGTACCGGTCTGCATCGGCGGCGCGGTGGTGCTCACCGGCCCGGCGGCGGCCTGCTCAGTGGTGCCGGTGCTCGACCCCGGACCGCCCGTTCCCCGGTCGAGTTGATCCAGGCCGAGCAGCCCGACAGCGGCCACCGCTACCGCGGCGAGTGCGGCGGGAGCGCCGACCCGCCACCGCCGGCGCCGTCGGCCGGGGCCGGCGGCGGCCACTTGGGGAATGCCACCGGGGCGCCGTGAACCAGCGTGCGGCTGAGTCGGCACGACCGAAGGGCGCGTTGCCCTGCCGGCCGTCGCGCCCTTGGCTGACGTGCGCTCGGTCACCGCATCGTCGGTCCCGGCCAGCGCGGTGTGAATCTGGTCCGCCACGTCCGCGGGCATCTCCTCCGCCGTCCCATAGGCGACCAGGGCGGCGTGGACCTCCGCGACCGCCGGCGCGAGCCAGGCGTAGGCGTCCGCCCAGGCCCCGTCCCGCTCGACCAGGCGGGCGACGATCACCTCGTCGGGAGTGCCCGCGAGTGCCCCACCGATGTAGTCGGCGAGCAGCTCGTGGTCGACCTCCCGGAACCCCCCAGTCGTCACAGCTCCTCCTGGTTGGCTTCGCGTCGGGGTCGCCCCGACACTGATCGGACGCCACCGCGCGGCTGCTGGTTCCGTCCCGGGACGGCTGGCGTGCCTTCACCCGAGAGCAGCTGCTCCGGTGCCGTCCGGAGATACCCGAGCGCCGCCGCCAGTCGGGCCCGGCCCCGGGCACACCGGCTCTTCACCGTCCCTTCAGCGACATTGAGGATGCGGGCAACCTGGGCTACCGGATAGCCCTGCACATCAACCAGGATCAGCGCGGCACGCTGCTCGACCGGTAGCGCGGCCAGCGCCTTCCGGACCACCAGGGCGGTGTCGTGGTCGGGCATGGGAGCGGCCGGCTCCGTGCCCCCAGTGGCGCCCGCCAGGTCGCGTACGCCGTCGGGCAGTGGCACCGTCGGATGCGCCTGGCGGCGTCGGATCCGGTCCAGGCAGGCGTTGACCACAATCCGATGTAGCCAGGTGGTCACCGCCGAGTCACCCCGGAACCGCCCGGCGGCCCGGTGGGCAGAGAGCAGCGCGTCCTGCAGCGCATCGGCTGCCTCCTCCCGGTCGCCGAGGGTGCGGAGCGCCACCGCCCAGAGCCGGTCCCGGTGCCGGCGAAATAGCTCGGCGAAGGCGTCCCGATCGCCGGCGACGTGCGCGCGCAGCAGGTCGAGATCGGAGGAGGGATCGACCGCCGGCGGTCTGTCGTCGCCCACCGGCCGCTCGGTCGACCCGTTCGTCGTCATCACCACGTCCGGCGGAGACGGTGCCGGGGACGCGGTGAGCGGATCACGAGACCTTGATCTCCTGGATGCCGACCTTGTAACCACCGTCGCTCGGTGGCAACTCGGTCAGCCAGAAGAGCAGGTACTGGTATTTCGCGTCAGCATCGAATGCGTCGAAGGTCATCGTCGTGCCGGCGTCTTTCTTGGCCGGCCCGATCGCGTTCTGCTCGTACTCCTCGAAGAGCGCATTGTCGCCCGCGCTCGAGGAGGGGTGCTCGCTAGTGCCCGTGTACAACCGGGCCGACGCGCCCCGTGCCGAGAGCTGGACCTGCAGGGACTTGATGGTGCGGGGCTCACCGAGGTCGAGCCAGATGCCCATGCCGCGCTTGATCTTGCCGAAGTCTGGGTGCCCCCGGTAAGTCTGGGTCGCCCAGCCCTCATCCAGACTGCCGTCGAATACCTTCTCGGCGTCGCGGACCTCAGCGCGGTCCCCGCTATCCGGGTCAATGATCTTCGCAGCGCTGATCTTCGGTGGTTCGGCCGCTGTGGAGTCGGGTGAGTCCTGGTCGGCCGGCGTGGTGGGAGCGGGAATGGCGGCCGGTGCCGCGTTCTGGTCGCCGTCCCCATCTCCGCTGAGCGCGCTGATGCCGATCAGGAGGCCGACGAGCGCGACGGCGAGGAGGCTGGCGATCCCGATGGCGAGCTTCCGCCCGCCGGCCGCGGCCAGCGGTGACGGCTCGTCTCCGGTCTCGGCGGTGAACTGCAGTGGGCCGTTGCTTTCCAGGAAATGCTCATCGGCCGGTACGTCCAGCCGGGCCAACTCCGCGGCGAGGACATCCGACGGCGGGGGCGGGAGCGAGCCGTCCAGTAGGTCCATGGTGAGGTCGTCCAGGTACGCCGGAACCCCAGCCCGCACCTGGCGCGGCCCGGCGAGCGCACCCTCCGGCCCGCGAACCGCATCCGGGGTCGCCGCCCGCCCGTGCCCGGCGGTGGCGCCGTGTAACGGGACCTCAGCGTGTGGCCAGTGGCCGGTAAGCGCGAAGTAGAGGACACCACCGACCGCCCGGATATCGCTGGCCTGGCTGTCAGCCCCGTCGGTGCGCGCGTCCGCCAACACCACCCGGCCGTCGTCACTGATCATGATCGTGCCGGGGTGGACGTTGCCGTGCACCATTCCGGTGGCATGCACGGCGGCCAGGGCGCTCGCGACGGCGTTACCGACGGCGGTCGCCCGAGCCGGGTCCAGCGCCCCCGCGGCCACGAGCTCCCGCAGCGACTGTCCGTCGACCCACTCGCGGACCACGTATGCCCGCTCGCCCTCGTCGATCGCGTCGTAGACACCGACCAGGTTGGGGTGGATGACCCGACTGGCCGCGACGGCGGCCTGAAGCATCTCGGTGGCAGAGTTGCCGCCCGGGTAGCGCAGCACTACTGCGACGGGACGGCGCAACACGACATCGATCCCGCGCCAGAGCAGCCGGCCAGCGCTGTCGTTGTTGATGTGCTCAACGAGTTCGTACCGCTCGGCGAGTACGTCACCGGCGATCGGAGCACCGAAGGTCATGATCGGCGGAGCGTTCTCGTCCGCCTCCTGACCCTCGCCGACCTGGGTCACCCGTCCTCCCTCGGTGATCGTGTCGATCGATGGACCCGTGTTGCTGGGCATTGTGGCTTCCGCTCTGCCTCCCACGAACCGGCCGGCCGTTGTCGGCGTCTGTGCCGACGCCTGCCACACCCGTCGAGAGCGACCTTACCTGGGTTCCCTGCCTTCCCCAGCATGTCATCTTCCCACCGCACCGGTAGCGGCTGCGGGGCTCGGGTTACCTGTCCGGTTATGTCCGTTGTTGGCGGTGTTGCTGGCGCATGTACTAGCCAATCTAGAGGTTGACCGCTAGTAGTTGCCGCAGGGGCTGGGGTCAGGTGGCGGGGCACCCGGCCCAGATTCCCGGGTCAGCACCGGACATGCCTTCCCGCCCGGCTAGTTATCCACAGGATGACTCGGCAACTGAGCGGCGGGGCGAAAGTTATCCACAGCCACATCCCCAGGCTGGTGATCCTTGGTTACGCAGAGTGCACTCCCTGCGGTGGGCAGGTCCGAATGCCCAGGCTGCGAAGAACGGTCAGAACGGGACGCTCAGTGACCGAGCCGGCGGCGGACCATGGCGACCACCTCGGTGACCTCCCCGATCCGGAGCAGCATCGCGAGCCCGAGGTAGCTGAGACCGATCGCCGCCCCACCGATCAGCAGCTGGACAGCCGCCGCGAACCACCCAAGCTCCTCCGGTCGGCCCGGCAGCAGGCGGACCACCAGGAGACCGACCAGCGCGGCTCCGAGCGCGGCGACCAACACCTTGCCCACCGTACGCATGATCCCGCCCAGCCCGATCCGGCCGACCCGGGGCCGCAGCAGCAGCGCGGAGAGCACCACCGCCGCCAGGTACGAGATCGCGTTGCCGAGCATCATGCCGGCCGCCGCGAAGGTGGCAGGAAGGACGACGTAGAGCCCGACCTGGAGCAGCACCCGCAGCGCCACCACCGGAATGTTGGCCAGCGCGGGCGTACGGGTGTCCGGCAGCGCGTAGAACGCGAACGTCAGGAGCTGGCTGACCGCGAAGGGCACCAGGCCGATCGCGGCGACCAGCAGCACGGTGGCGGTGGCCACCGCGTTCTCGCCGGTGAACGCGCCGTACCGGAACACCACCACGGAGATCGGCGCGGCCAGCACCGCGTAGCAGACCGCCACCGGGGCGAGTACGGCCGTGACCATCCGGGTGCCCCGAGACAGGTCGGCAGTGAGGTCGGTGAACCGGCCGTCCGCCGCGGCCGCGCTCATCCGGGGCATCAGCGCGGTGATGATCGAGACCGCGATGACACCGTGCGCCATCATCAGCAGCAGAAAGACGTTGTTGTAGATCAGCAGGCCGGCGTCGTCCTCGCCGGCCACCCGGGTGAGCAGGTTGACCACTACGAAGAGCCCGAGCTGGTTGACCGCGACGTAGCAGAACATCCAGGCGCCGAGCCGGGCCAACTCCCGCAGCCCCAACGCGCGGAAGTCGAAGCGCAGCTTCCACCGGAAGCCGACTTTGCGTAGGGCGGGCAGCAGCCCCGCGGCCTGTACCGCCACCCCGAGCAGGGTGCCGCCACCGACCAACAGGATCCGGTCCGGCCCGACCTGGCCCGGCTGGAGCGCCTGCGCGCCGTAGACCCAGATGTAGAGGCCGAAGGTGCCGATGGCCACCAGGTTGTTCAGGATCGGCGCCCACATCGGGGCGGCGAAGTGCCCGCGCGTGTTCAACACGGCGGCGATCAGCGCACTGATGCCGGTGAAGAACAACATCGGCAGCATCAGGTACGACAGGTTGGTGACCAGGCCCCGGTAGTCCTCGTCCTTGCCGCCGGCGTAGATGCCGGTCAGCACCGGAGCCAGGATCACCGCGATCAGGGCGGCGGCGGCGAGCGCCACCACCGCCAGGGTGAGCAGCCGCTGGGCGTACGCCTCGCCCCGGTCCGGGTCGGCCTTGCGTCGTCGGACCAGCACCGGCACCAGCACGCTGGTGAGCACTCCGCCGAGCAGGAACTCGTACACCTGGTTCGGGAGGAAGATCGCCGTGGTGTACGCGTTACCGACCAGGTTGCCCAGGGCCGCGCCGATCATCAGGTTCCGGATGAAGCCCGTACCCCGACTGACCAGGCTGCCCGCGGCCATCACCAGGCTGTTCGCCGCGGCGCTCCCCTCGGCCACCGCCTCGTCCGGAGGCGCCACCGCCTCGGCGGCCGGCTGGTTCAGCGGCTCGGCCGAGATGAAGATCGCGTCGTCATCCGTCGGTCGGCCACCGTTGCCCAGCGCGTTGGCGCTGCGGTAGAGCCGGCCGCTCATCGTTGTCGCCTCCAGGGTCTGGTCGGTGCCCAGCACCGACCATGGGTCCGCGGGCGAGGGCCTCGACACAGACTAGTGGTCGGCCCGGCGTCATCCGCGCCCGGCGGACGCCGGGCCCGGTCGGACCGATAGGCTGGCCCTCCCATGTCCGACTCCGCACCGCACGCCGCCGACCGCCGCGAACTCACCGCCGCGCAGCGCACCGCCGTAGCCGAACTGCTCCGGGTCTCCCCGGTCGCCGACGAGTTAGGCCGCCGCTTCGCGAGCGCCGGTCACGAACTGCACCTGGTCGGCGGGTCGGTCCGCGACGCACTGCTCGGCCGCCTCGGCGACGACCTGGACTTCTGCACCGACGCGCAGCCGGACGAGACGCTGCGGATCGTGCGTGGTTGGGCCGAGGCGATCTGGGAGACCGGGCGGGAATTCGGCACCATCGGAGTGCAGCGCGACGGTCTGCGGCTGGAGATCACGACCTTCCGCGCGGAGGTGTACGACCAGGTCAGCCGCAACCCGGTGGTGCAGTACGGCACGAGCCTCGCCGAGGACCTGAAGCGGCGGGACTTCACCGTCAACGCGATGGCGGTCAGCCTGCCCGAGCATCGCTTCACCGACCCGCACGGCGGGTTGGCGGATCTGGCGGCCAAAGTGGTCCGTACCCCGGCGGCGCCCGAGGAGTCGTTCCGCGATGATCCGCTGCGGATGTTGCGGGCGGCCCGGTTCGCCGCACAGCTGCGGTTCGCCGTGCACCCGGACGTCCGGGCGGCGATGGTGCGGATGGCCGCCGACCTGGACCGGATCACGGCGGAGCGGATCCGGGACGAGTTCACCAAGCTGCTCTGCGGCGCCGACCCGGTCGCCGGCTTGCGGCTGCTGGTCGACACCGGGCTGGCCGAGCGGTTCCTGCCCGAGCTGACCGGGCTGAAGCTGGAGATCGACGAGCACGCCCAACACAAGGACGTGTACGAGCACACGCTGACCGTGGTGCGCAACGCCGTCTCGTACGAGGAGGACGGCTGCGACTTCATCCTCCGGATGGCCGCGCTCATGCACGACGTCGGCAAGCCGGCGACGAAGGCGGTGGGGTCGGACGGTCGGGTCAGCTTCCACCACCACGAGGTCGTCGGCGCCCGGATGACCAAGGCCCGGATGAAGGCGCTGCGCTTCCCCAAGGAGACCACCACCAAGGTCACCGCACTGGTCGCGCTGCACCTGCGTTTCTACGGGTACGGCCGGGGTGAGTGGACCGACTCGGCGGTGCGCCGGTACGTCACCGACGCCGGTGATCTGCTGGCGCGGCTGCACAAGCTGACCCGCTCCGACTGCACCACCCGCAACCGACGCAAGGCCGCCCAGCTCGCCGCCGACTACGACGCGCTGGAGGAGCGGATCGCCCGGCTCGCGGCCGAGGAGGACCTGGCCCGGGTCCGCCCCGACCTGGACGGCAACGCGATCATGGAGCTGCTCGGCGTACCACCGGGTCCGGTCGTCGGGCAGGCCTGGAAACACCTCAAGGAGGTACGGCTGGAGCGGGGCCCGCTGGGGCGGGACGAGGCCGAGGCCGAGCTGCTGCGCTGGTCCCGCGAGCAGGGAATCGTCGAGTAGGGAATCGCCGAGCAGGGTCGACAAAGACCAGCGGTCGCATGACCTCGGGAAGTACGCCGGAACCGTACCGCGGATCGAGGTCCTGCTCGATCCAGTCGAACGAACCCATCGACGAGGAGTTCGCCCGACGTGCTGCCGCCGCGACCACCGCAGCCCTGCACGCCGGCGTCTTCGATCCGAGGTGAGCGCCTCATCCGTGAACGGGGTCCGCAGCGGACTGGTCATCGCCTTCCATTGATGACACAGAGGCGGCCACGGCTCGATGTCGGCTTGATCAAGCTACCCGGACACCTGGTCCCGGTAGAGGATCTGGCGTACGTATGGCTCGGCGTCCCCCCGGATCCGGGGCCAGCGGGCGTACGCCTTGGCCAGCGCGGTCCGGAGCAGGTCCTCGGCGCCGTGCTGGCTGCCGGCCAGGGCGTAGGCGGCCCGCAGTAGAACACCACCGCGTTCGTTGACGAAGGCGGTGAACTCCCCGTCGATGCGTTCGGACACCGGTCACCTCCGTAACTTCCGACGCCGGCGACCGCTGAGAGTTTGCCCGTTCAGGAATCTAGCTATTGACAAGATTCGGGCGAGGGTGCATCTTTACATTGACTAGTTGGAGGTGTCCGCATGTCCCCGTCCACCCTGAACACCGCCGGAATCCTGCTGATCACCGTCGTGACGATCGGGTTCGGCGGACTGGCCCTGCTCCGGCACCTCGCCGGGCGCACCGCCGGCTACCTGGACAATCCGGTCCGCCGAGGCCTCTGGACCGCCGGGCACGCGCACGCCGGGGTGCTGGTCCTCTTCGCCCTCGTGGCCCTGCCCTACATCGAACAGGCCGACGTGGCGGACGGCACCCGTACGCTGATCCGGCTGCTCATCGTCGCCGCCCCGATCCTGATGCCGCTCGGCTTCTTCCTCTCGGTGGTCCGGCCCCGGGACACGAAGCCCAACAAACTCATCTGGCTCACCGTCGCCGGCGGCGCCAGCCTCAGCGCCGGCACCCTGCTGCTCGGGGTGAACCTCCTCTGAACCCGGTCAGGTGGTGACCGGGGGGTCTACCCCGTCGTTGTGGTGGCTTGTGGCCGGCCGGTTCGTGGCCAGTGCGGTGTCGATGAGTGTGGTGGCGGCGGCGCGGGCGTGGTGGGCGGCGTCGTTGGTGCCGGCGATGGCGGCGGTGGTCTGGGCTCCTTCGGCGAGGATGGCGAGTTGGTGGGCGAGTGCGGCGGGGGCGCCGGCTTTCGTGACCAGTTCGGCCAGGCGTGCCTGGAAACTCGCCTTGTGTTCGCGGATGAGCATGGCGATGTGGGGTGCGGTGCCGCCGAGCTCGCCGAAGGTGTTGATGAAGACGCAGCCACGGAAGTCGTCCTCGTCAAACCAGCGGGCCAGCACGTCGTAGACGGCGAGTAGTTGGTCCCGGGGTGTGTCACTGCCGGTGGCGACGGCGGTTTCGACGAGGCTGTTCCAGATGCCGCGGCGGCGGTGCAGGACGGCTTCGACGAGGTTCTCCTTGGAGGGGAACAGCTGGTAGAGGCGTTTGAGGGAGACGCCGGACTCGTCGCGTAGGGCGTCCATGCCCACGGCGTGGATGCCGCGGCTGTAGTAGAGCCGGTCGGCGGCGATCAGGACATTTTCGCGGATCTGCTCGGTCTGGGCGGTGGTCCGGTTTCGGGTGGTGGGGGGCATGGCTTCCTCTTGTCCCGGTCAAGTGTGGTGACGGTCATGCTGCCCCGACTGGCGCAGGGGAACGTTCGTTCTCTAACGTACTACCCAACGCAAGCGAGAACGATCGTTCTCGTCTTTGGTTTGGGAGGCCTGTCATGCCGTACATCACCGTCGGGACCGAGAACAGCACCAACATCGACGTGTATTACGAGGACCACGGTCAGGGACAGCCGGTGGTACTCATCCACGGCTACCCGTTGGACGGGCACTCGTGGGAGAAGCAGTCCGCGGCCCTACTCAAGGCCGGCGAGGTCATCACGTCAGGCTCAAGCCTGGCACCAACTTGGACGCACGTCCTAAATCGGTGGTCGCGACAATGATCAGTCATTACGATCCCGCCGGGTCCTCCCGCCCGACCTCGCGATCCCAGGAGCAGCCACGATGCCCGAAAGTTCCGTACCGGCCGACATTCCGGCCGCTGTCGCCCGCGCCGCCGAGACGGACGGCTTCTCCGGCGTGGTCCTGATCCGCCGCGGCGAGGACACCCTGCACGCCTGCGTGACCGGGTTGGCGCAGCGGGCCTGGCAGGTGCCCCACACCCTCGATACCCGTTTCCGGGTGGCGTCGGTGTCGAAGATGTTCACCGCGGTCGGGGTCCTGCAACTCGTCGAGCGGGGCCGGCTCGACCTCGACGCACCCATCGTCGAGCTGCTCGATCTGGCCGACACCACGATCTCGGCGCAGGTGACGGTGCGGCAGCTGTTGACCATGACCGGAGGTATCGCCGACTGGTTCGACGAGACCGGCGACTGGGAGGCCACCTGGGCCGAACTGCTCCGCACGCACCCGGTGTATCTGCTGCGTCGTAATGCCGATTACCTGCCGCTGTTTGCCGACAAACCGGCCCGCTTCCCTCCAGGTGAGCGGCACGAGTACAACGGCGCCAGCTACATCCTGCTCGGCATGCTCATCGAGCAGCTCACCATGGCGCCGTTCGCCGAGCACCTGCGCGAGCACGTCTTCGACCCCGCCGCCATGACCGACACCGACCTCCTGCCTCTGGAAGCCGACGCGCCGCGGGTCGCCGACGGCTATGTCCCCGCCCGCGACGGCACCGGCACGATCACCGGCTGGACCCGCAACATCTACGCCACCACCCCAGAGCCGGCCGCCGACGGCGGCGCCACCGCCACCGCCGCCGACCTGATCGCCTTCACCCAGGCCCTGCGCGCCGGCGCCCTGCTACCGGATCAGGCAGTGGCCGAGATGCTCGCCCCCCGGGTCGCCGAGCGCGAGGAGAAGGTCCGCGGCTACCTCTGGCACTACGGCTACGGCGTCATGTCGATCCTCGACGACGACGGCACTGTCATCCGGTGGGGCCACACCGGCGAGGAAGACGGCGTCAGCACCCGCCTCTACCACTACCCGAGCCTCAACATCGACGTCGCCATCTGCGCGAACACCTCCTGGTCCGCCGGGAAGCTCGCCTGGAACATCCACGACCTGCTCCTGCCGTAACTACCTCGGCCGGTGACAGCGCCAATTATCCAAGCGCCCCAACAAAACCATTCCAAGATCACGTATCTGCGGTTATGGGACAGCCACCCAAGCGCGGGTCGTACCGGCGAAGGAGAATAGGCGGATGCGCTGGACCGTGCTCGACTCGCCGATTGGCGAGTTCTCCCTGGCCACCGACGGTGAGAGCGTGTGCGGAGCGCACTTCGCGCGGGTCGCCGAGGCCGCCGACGAACCCGCCGACGACCTCGCTGCCCGCGCCGTGGCTGAACTGCGTGCCTACTTCGCCGGCGAGCTGACCGCCTTCACCGTGCCGGTGCGGATCCCCCGGGGCTCCGAGTTCGAGCGGGCGGTGTGGCGGGAGATGACCGCCATTGACTACGGGGAGACGCTCACCTACGGCGACGTGGCCCGGCGGCTCGGCGACGCCTCGGCGGCGCGGGCGGTCGGCGTGGCGTGCAACCGGAACCCGGTGCCGGTGATCGTGCCCTGCCACCGGATCGTCGGCTCCGGCGGCAAACTGGTCGGCTTCGGTGGCGGGATCGACCGGAAGGTAAAGCTGTTGGAGTTGGAGGCCGGCGTGGCTCTTCAGCGCAAGTGGTCGACGGCGGGTTAGCTGGTCAGGGTGCCGGACCGTAGGCCGGTGAGGAAGTCGGTCCAGCTGGTGGCGGAAAAGCCGAGGACCGGGCCGGAACGGTCCTTGCTATCGCGCACGGCGACCCGCCTGCTCCCGTCGAGCACCGGCCCCGCCTCGACACAGTCGCCGCCGCCACTACCGCTGCGGGTGCTGACGTGCCAGGCGACCCTGCTCGGCTCGATCGGGTGGACCCAGCTCTTCGCCGCCATGCTCACTCCAGACGTGCTTCCAGATCCAAGAGGAACCGCTGCACGGCCCCATTGTGTAGGGCCGTGCTGCGCAGTCGATCGTAGCGTCGTAAGAGTGGGTGTGCCTTGTCTCCCTCGACCACGATGCTGCCGGCGGCAGTGGCGATGCAGCCGACTGGCGGGTACGGCCGGCGCATTCGGAAGGCGTCGAAGGAACCGTTCGGGCTGGCATGTGCGCCCGCATCGACCGGTAAGATCATGATTTCAACATTCGGCCAGGTGGCCACAGAACGCAGGTGAGCGAGTTGTGCCCGCATGACTTCCGGGCTGCCCACCAGCCGGCGAAGGGCGCACTCGTCAATGACGGTGGAGAGCTGGACGGGCTCGGCGTCAGTCAGTCTGCGTTGGCGGCCCGTTCTGACTTTCGGGTAGGTGGACAGCGATGAATCCAGACTCCATCCGGCTCACGGCACCGCTGCTCACCTGGGCCTGGCGTAGGCGGTTCGGGTTGATGGTGGACTGATGCGGCTCAGCTGCGATCCGGAGGACCCGCCGGAGGACCCGCCGGCCGAGTGCGTGTCGCCGACCGTTTGGCGGCTGAGCTACCGGCTGCACCGCAGCCACCAACTCACCGATGCCGGCCCTTGCACCTATGGCGACCCGTTTCCGTGCTCGGCTCGCCGCCTCGTGGAGCGCGGCTTCTTGGCGGCGCTCGGCGTGAAGACTGAAGTGGGTCGTTCGAGCGATCTGCTTGACCGACTCACCCAGGAGGAGAGGTAGCGCTGAGGGGGCCGACCAACGATGGCTCGCTCAGTGCGGCTGGTGTGTTGGTCGGCGTCGGCGGGCGAGGTGGATCAGGGTGGTGCCGGTGAGGAGGAGTAGGGCGGCGGCGCCGATGGTGGTGGGGAGGCTTGGGCCGGTGGTGGGCAGGCTTGGGCCGGTGGTGGGGAGGCCGGGGTCATCGGGGGTATCGGGGCCGGGGCTGGTGGGTGTGTCGATAGTGATGGTGGTGGCCTCCGACTGACCGCTGGGGCAGGTGTTGGTGCTGGTGTAGTGGGCGGTGAGGGTGTGGGTACCGGCCGGGAGCCTGGTGGTGTGGGTGGCGGTGTTGGTGCCATCCAGGGGCATGGTGTGGAGGTCACTGCTGCCGTTTCGGAAGGTGATGGTTCCGGTGGGGGCGCTGGTGGTGCAGATGACGGTGGCGGTGAGAGTGACGTCCTGATCCGGTTCCGGGTTCCGCGGTGAGACCTCCAGCGCGGTGGTGGAACTTGGTGGTTCGGTGAGGGCCATGCTGTGGTCGTTGCCGGCGGCGATGGCGGTGACCGTGGTGCCGGTCGGCAGGTTGACGTTCACTGGGGTGTTGCTGCTGTTGTTGGTGCCGTTGCCCAGTTGGCCGGAGTAGTTGTAGCCCCAGGCGAGGGCGGTGCCGGCCGTGGTTGTCGCCAGGCTGTGGCTGGCGCTGGCGGCGATGGTGGTGATGGTGGTGCCGGTTGGCAGGTTGACGTTCAGTGGGGTGTTGCTGTGGTTGTTGGTGCCGTTGCCCAGTTGGCCGGAGTAGTTACCGCCCCAGGCGAGGGCGGTGCCGGCCGTGGTTGTCGCCAGGCTGTGGCCGGCGCCGGCGGCGATGGTGGTGATGGTGGTGCCGGTCGGCAGGTTGACGTTCACTGGGGTGTTGCTGTGGTTGTTGGTGCCGTTGCCCAGTTGGCCGGAGTAGTTACCGCCCCAGGCGAGGGCGGTGCCGGCCGTGGTTGTCGCCAGGCTGTGGCTGGCGCTGGCGGCGATGGTGGTGATGGTGGTGCCGGTTGGCAGGTTGACGTTCAGTGGGGTGTTGCTGTGGTTGTTGGTGCCGTTGCCCAGTTGGCCGGAGTAGTTACCGCCCCAGGCGAGGGCGGTGCCGGCCGTGGTTGTCGCCAGGC
>NZ_KI911474.1:71583-209072 GCF_000514815.1 Salinispora fenicalii | reverse complement strand
GGCGCCGGCGGCGATGGTGGTGATGGTGGTGCCGGTCGGCAGGTTGACGTTCACTGGGGTGTTGCTGCTGTTGTTGGTGCCATTGCCCAGTTGGCCGTAGTAGTTGTAGCCCCAGGCGAGGACGGTGCCGGTGGAGGTAACCGCCAGGCTGTGGCTATGGCCGGCGGCGATGGCGGTGATCGTGGTGTTCGGGGGGAGGTTGACCACCACGGGGGTGCTGCTGTTGTTGGTGGTGCCGTCGCCCAGTTGGCCGGAGGCGTTTCGGCCCCAGGCGAGGACGGCACCATCGGAGGTCAACGCGACGCTGTGGCCGTTGCCGGCGGCCATGGCGGTGATCGTGGTGTTGGCAGGTAACTCCGCTTCCACGGGGACGGGGCTGTCGGTGGTGGTGCCGTTGCCGAGCGCGCCCCGGCCGTTTCCTCCCCAGGCGAGGACGGTCTCCGACATCGCGCTGGACGCGGCTGGCTGCTGCCGGGCAAGGGCGGGCCATCCGCCGGTCGCCTGCGTCACGGTCACCGCCAGCGCGAGGAAGAGCCATCCGGCGACCACGCGTCCCACCCGGCGCGCGTCGGCGTCCCGGACTCCCCACCGACGAATTCCCGGCCTCATTCATACCTCCGAGCGGACAATCCGCAGTTAGCCGAACAATTGCACTATTAACTCCCAATCTCCAGGACAGGTTTCGGAAACGCCCATCGCTGGCCGAGTCGGAGAAAATCCCCGTCAAACGGCGGCCGGCCGAGGGGCGTGCCGGAAGGTCGCGCGTTGCGGTCGCTGCCCTCTGAACTCGGGCGGCGTATGTCCGGTCAATGCCTGTTTGGCGTGTGGTCGGGGGCACGGTGGTGGCGGAATCTCGGCGGGTGCCGGGGCGTTACACCATGCGTACGACCGAGGAAGTGCCCCGCCACCCGCGGGATCGGCCGCCGGGAATGATGGTGGCCGGCCGGTCGTTACATCTGGACCCGGCGCCGTGCGTGTCCCGCGAGACCCGCGGTCGCCGACCTTTCCCTTAGTTCGTTGAGCGCCGGACGGTGCTTGCACCCCGCTCCCGACCCCCTTCGGGTGCCTGTGGGTGTCGACCCCCGAATGGAGCAACTCTCATGAACACGATTCTGCGTCGTAGTGCACTTGGTATCGCTGGTCTGGCCTTCGGTGCTGGTGTGATGGCCAGCCCCCAAGCCTTCGACACCACCACCGCCGCTACCACCCCCACCCCCACCACGTCGGCGGATGCGACCGCCTCGGCGGCTGCGGTGCCGGTGGAGAAGCCGGACATGGACACGCTGATCCCGCACGGCACCCAGGGTGAGCAGTCCCGCATCGACCTGGGCGACGAGCAGACCGGCAATGTGAAGGCCATCATCGAGGCCACGAAGAACGCCGACATGGACGAGCGGGCCGCCGTGGTCGCGATCGCTACCAGCCTGCAGGAGTCGAAGCTGGAGAACCTGGGACACCTGGGTGCGCGTAACGACCACGACTCGCAGGGCCTGTTCCAGCAGCGTCCGTCGTCCGGTTGGGGCACGGTGGAGCAGATCACCGACCCCGCCTACTCCACCACCGCCTTCCTGGAGGGTTTGAAGCAGGTCGAGGGCTGGCAGGAGATGCCGTTGACCGAGGCCGCGCAGACGGTGCAGGTGTCGGCGTACCCGTTCCACTACGCCCAGTGGGAGACCCAGGCCGCCGAACTGGTCGCCGAGCACTGGACCCGCTGACCCCCGCAGCACCACATATCTGACCCGCAAAGGGGAACACGTTGTTGGCCGGCACCCGGTTCGGGTGCCGGCCAACGGCTATCTCTGGAAGGTGCGCTGCGCGGGTGGGCGTCAGTGCGGACCAGGGGCGCCCAGGTCAGGGCGAGACCGTCGGTGAGCATGACCGGCGACGGAGAGGGGCCTTCGGGCGCGGGGAGCAGCCGCTGCAGGTAACTGTCAGGGCTGATGGCGGCCGGAACGCTGCGGTACGCCTCCACGACGAGCACGAGGAGTGCGGCCGGTACGACCCAGCGGGGCTTCGGCAGCTCACCGAGGAGTGCGTAGCCCCCGAGCGCCAGCAGGGCCAGGACCTCCGCGTGGCGCAGCGGGGGATTCCCAACCAGGACGCCGAGGACGTGGGCGGCCGCCAGTACGGCCGCTGTGCCGAGAAGCAGCGGTCGTAGGCGCACCGGCGTCATGCTGCCACGAGCGGGGGCGGTGTGCTGCCCGGCGCCGGTGGGACTCCGCGCTGTCGGGCTGGTGAACGACGAGGGGGTGGGCCACCGGACCCACCCCCTCGTATCGTCAGATCGTCAGCGCGTGATCTCGCCGGCGATGAACTCCTCGACGGCGGCGTGCGCGTCGGAGTCGGCGTACTGCACCGGCGGGGACTTCATGAAGTACGACGACGCCGACAGGATCGGGCCGCCGATCTTCCGGTCCATGGCGATCTTCGCGGCCCGGACCGCGTCGATGATGACGCCGGCGGAGTTCGGCGAGTCCCACACCTCAAGCTTCAGCTCCGCGTTGAGCGGGGTGTCGCCGAAGGAGCGGCCCTCCAGGCGGATGTAGGCCCACTTGCGGTCGTCCAGCCATGGCACGTGGTCCGACGGGCCGATGTGCACGTCGCTCTTGGCCATCTCGTGCGGCACCTGGGAGGTCACCGACTGGGTCTTCGAGATCTTCTTGGAGACCAGGCGGTTGCGCTCCAGCATGTTCATGAAGTCCATGTTGCCGCCGAAGTTGAGCTGGTACGTGCGCAGCAGCTCGACGCCACGGTCCTCGAACAGCTTCGCGAGCGCGCGGTGCACGATGGTGGCGCCGACCTGGCTCTTGATGTCGTCGCCGACGATCGGCAGGCCCGCGTCCTCGAACTTCTTCGCCCAGACCGGGTCGGAGGCGATGAAGACCGGGAGGGCGTTGACGAAGGCGCAGCCGGCGTCGATCGCGGCCTGCGCGTAGAACTTGTCGGCCTCCTCGGAGCCCACCGGCAGGTAGGCCACGACCACGTCGACCTTGGCCGCGCGCAGCGCCTCGGCCACGTCCACCGGCTGGGTGTCGGACTCCTCGATGATCTCGCGGTAGTACTGGCCGAGACCGTCGAACGTCGGACCGCGCTGCACGGTCACCCCGGTCGGGGGCACGTCGCACAGTTTGATGGTGTTGTTCTCGCTGGCGACGATCGCCTCCGCGAGGTCCATGCCCACCTTCTTGGCGTCCACATCGAACGCCGCGACGAACTCCACATCCGAGACGTGGTAGTCGCCGAAGGTGACGTGCATGAGACCCGGAACGCGGTCGTTCGGGTCGGCGTTCCGGTAGTACTCCACGCCCTGTACGAGGGACGAGGCGCAGTTCCCCACACCGACGATGGCGACGCGGACGGAGCCCATAGCGTCTGCCTCCTTCTCCTTCATCACGGCCGCTCTTTCCTGGACTCTCCAGGCGGAGGCGGGCTGTTGTCTTCTGGTCGACCGCCGGCTGCCCCGGTGGTTGGGGCTGTCGGGGCACGGCCGGAGCGCTCGTTGGCGATGAGCTCCTCCAGCCAGCGGACCTCACGCTCACAGGCCTCCAGGCCGTGGCGCTGCAGTTCCATGGTGTACGCGTCGAGCCGCTCGGCGGCGCGACCAAGCACGTCGCGGAGCCCTTCGCGGCGCTCCTCGATCTTGCGGCGGCGACCCTCCAGGATGCGAAGTCGGGTTGCCTGGTCGGTTCGGGCGAAGAACGCGAAGTGCACGCCGAAGCCGGTGTCGTCATACGTCTCGGGCCCGGCTTGGGCGATGAGTTGGGCGAACCGTTCCTTGCCCTCCGCGGTGATCTCGTAGACCACGCGGCCTCGTCGGCTGGTCAGCGCGGGAACGTCCGAGGCGGTGGGTGTCTCGTTGGCCTCGGTGATCCACCCTGCCGCCTGTAGGCGGCGCAGGGTTGGGTAGAGGGTTCCGTAGCTGATGGCCGCCCGGATGGCGCCGAGTTTCGCGGTCAGCTCCTTACGCAGCTCGTAACCGTGCATCGGAGCCTCCTGCAGGAGACCGAGGATGGCGAATTCGAGCACTGCCATCCTCCTTACCCTGCTCACCCGAGCCTAACCACGACGATGTATCGGACCGATACATCGTCACGCTAGCGGATCGCCGCAGGTGGGGCAAACCCCGCACCGCCGTGTTTCGAATACAGGTAGTTACCCCGGTCGCCGGGTGGGGCGACACCGCGTACGCTCGTGCTCATGCGTACGCAGCGCCAGGTGGTCGACTACTCGCTCCGGAAGCGAGCGGCGCTGCGGGACCTCCGGGCCAACCGGGTCGGCCCGGATGACCTCTGCGATGCCTCGCCATACCTGAAGAACGCTGCCCGGTTTCACGGCGAGTCGACCGACGAGCGGTGCCCGATCTGTCGGAGTGAGAACCTGACGCGCGTGCACTACATTTACGGCGACGAACTTCGGCAGTCCGCCGGTCAGGCCCGGAGGCTGGTGGAGTTGCCCGTGCTGGCGATGACACTGCGTGAGTTTCAGGTCTTCGTGGTAGAAGTGTGCCTCGGCTGCGACTGGAACCATCTCATCGAGCAGTATCTACTCGGACGGGACGGGCTGGCGGAGAACGGGCCAGAGCAGGTCGCAGTGGGCGGGGCGCCCACCACGGACGGCCCGGGCGAGCAACGGAGGCGAGAGGCGCAACGGTGACGTCAGCACGATCGTTCGCTTCGGCCCAGCGGGCCGTCACCTCGATCGATCGCCGGCTTGATTGTCCGAATAGCCCCCTTAGTTGGGAAATAGGCATCTTTGTGCGACGTGGCCGCGTCGTATCACCTGGTGCCGCAACTCACGGCAAACCGGTGGTGGCGCGGCAGCGCTCCACCGCGACCGGCAGGGTGTGAAGAATGAACTCGTACGGCGACCCCAACTCCTCGCGCGGGCGGGCCCAGATACCGGGCCAGCACGGCGTCCCCGGGCGGGCCGACGACGCGTACGGTGCCCCGGATGGTGCGGTGCGCGGTCAGTCGGCCGCACCGGAGGGAACAGCGGGCCGCGCCTCGGTGACACCCCGGGGCAGCGCTTCCAGCGGCCGGGCCTCGGTTGGTGGCTCGGCGTCCGTCCCCGCCCAGGGCGCCGCCGGTGCGGCCTCGGTCGGTCGGGCCGGTCGCGCCTCGGTGCCGGCCTCCGGTGGCCCTGGTCGCGCTTCCGTGCCGGCGCCCGCTGGTCCTGGTCGCGCCTCCGTGCCAGTATCCCCGGCGCCGGGCGGCTCCGCCGGACGCGCAAGCGTCGGCGCTGCGAGCGGCTCGGCCTCGGTTGGTTCGGCGTCCGTTGGTTCCGCCTCGGTTGGTTCGGCGTCCGTTGGCTCGGCCTCCGTTGGCTCGGCGTCCACGGGGCGGGCCCGAGCCGGCGCAGCGGCCGGGGGTCGGGCCTCGGTGGCGCGGGCCAGCGTCGCGTCGGCCTCCGGTGGCCCGGGTGGCCCGGGCGGCCCCGGTGGATCGGGCCGATCCCGCAATGGTGGCCGTGACCCGAACGCCGCCGCGCGGGCGAAGAAGCGGAAGCGGGCGAACCTGTTGATCGCCTCGTTCGCGGTCTTCATCATGCTCGCCGGCCTGGGTGTCGTCGGGTTCACCTACTTCTCCACCAACGTCGTCCTGCCCGACCAGATCCCACTTCCGCAGTCAACGACGGTCTACACGAGTGACGGCAAGGGCCTAGTCGCGAAGCTTGGTAACGAGAACCGGACGCTGATCACCAACAGCCAGATGCCACAGCACGTGCGCGACGCGGTCGCGGCGGCCGAGGACCGGAACTTCTACCGGCACTCGGGCGTCGACTACAAGGGCATCGCCCGGGCCGCCTGGAACAACTTCACCGACGGCGACCGGCAGGGCGCGTCAACGATCACCCAGCAGTACGCGCGCAACGCCTACGAGAGCCTTGAGGACGACACCTACGCCCGAAAGGTGCGCGAGGCGATCTTCGCCTCCAAGCTGAACGACGAGTTCAGCAAGGACGAGATCATGGAGAACTACCTCAACGTTATCTACTTCGGCCGTGGCGCCTACGGGGTCGAGGCCGCGGCGCAGACCTTCTTCGGTAAGCCCGCCAGCAAGTTGACCGTCGGTGAGGGCGCCGTACTGGCCGGGATGATCAAGCAACCGGAGAAGACCGCCACGCACAACGGGTACGACCCGGCGACCAGCCCGGAGGACGCGAAGGCGCGCTGGGACTACGTCCTTGACGGGATGGTGGCTGAGGGCTGGCTCGACGCGGCGGAGCGGCCGACCGAGTATCCGGAGGTGAAGCCGCCGGCCGAGGGGGGCAACGGCTTCGGTGTGGCGACCCCCCGCGGCAACGTCATCAACTATGTGCGGGCGGAGATGGAGCAGTGGGGGCTCTGCACCAACACGGGGGCTGAGGGTAAGCAGCCCTCCTGCGTTGACGCGCTGCGTACGGGTGGTTACAAGATTACTACCACCATCGACAACAAGATGCAGACCGCGATGGAGAAGGCGGCGCGGGCGGGGACGAAGGGCTCGGTCCTTGACGGCCAGCCGGAGAACCTGATGGCCGCCGGGGTCGCTATCGACCCCAAAACCGGTCGCGTGCTCGCCTACTACGGTGGAGAGAGCGGCGGCGACCTCGACTGGGCCGGCAAGAACACCGTGGGGGGCGTGCTCAGCGGTGGCCACCCGCCCGCCTCTTCCTTCAAGGTCTACACCCTGGCGGCCGCCATCGACGCCGGCATCTCCGTCAACTCTCTGTGGGACGCCACGCCCTTCACCCCGGAGGGCTACGAGAACCGCGTCTACAACGCGGGCCGAAATGCGACGTGTGGCAAGTCCTGCACCCTGGACGAGTCGACGGTCAAGTCGTACAACGTTCCGTTCTTCCACGTGGCGGAGCAGATTGGCCCGGACAAGGTAATCGGCATGGCCCGGCAGGCGGGTATCACCACCATGTGGACCGATAACCCAGTCAAGCCGTACAACCTGTTGGCGGAGAAGCCGGAGGACCTGGCGCCGCGGCACTTCGACCGGGTGGTGGGCTATGGCCAGTACCCGATCACCGTCCTCGACCACGCCAACGGCCTCGCGACGCTGGCGAACGACGGCGTCTTCCACCAGGCGCACTTCGTGCTCAAGGTCGAGCAGAAAGACGATAAGACTGGTGAGTGGAAGGTTGTCGGCGGGACCGGCGAGAAGCTGGACGGGCAGCAACGGATCCGCAAGGAGGTCACCGATGAGGTGACCGCGGTGCTCAGGCAGATCCCGAGGGCAAGCGGCGCCGCCCTCTCCGGGGGGCGGCCGGCGGCCGGGAAGACCGGCACCTGGGAGTTGCAGGACACCAGAAATAACTCGAATGCCTGGATGGTCGGCTACGACGACAACCTGGCGACCGCGTTCTGGGTCGGCAGCGCCGATCCCGACGAACCCGCGATCCTTAACAAGAACAACGGCAACATCGGCGGCAGCGATCTCCCGGCGGATCTGTGGAAGCGATTCATGGACGAGGCGCTGGACGGCGCGCCCAAGTCTGACCTGCCACAGATCACCGGTGTCGGGGACGACACGGCCGGTAACGGCGAGCCGCCGGAACCAGAGGAGCCGGACTGCGGATTGTTCGGCCTGTTCTGCGACGACGACGACAACGACGACGACAACGGCGGCAACAACAACGGCGGTAACAACAACAACGGCAACAACGGCGGTAACAACAACGGCAACAACGGAGGCGGCAACGGCGGTGGCAACGGTGGGGATATCGGGTTCCCGCCACCGCCGAACGGAGGCACCGAACGACCCGGACGGGGCTAGCCGGGCTGGCGAACGCCTAACCCGCTGCCGCGCCTTCCACCCAGCGGGGTGGAAGGCGCGGCAGCGCGGTGTCGGCGACACCCAGACCGCCGTGCGGTAAGGGCCAACTGTCTCCACGCCATCCAGGTACACGACGGCAACACGGATCTAGTGCAGGATGCACGTCATGAAGACGCAGACGACGGGTGGTATGGACGACGCCGCCGCACCGGACCACCCGTCCCGCTCCGACGGCTTCGTCCGTGGCGTCTCCGGCCTGATCGGGGGCCCGTTGGGCGACCACGCCACCGCGCTGGACCGCCCGGCCGGCGGGGAGCGTCGGTTCTGGACCGCGGTGCGGATCGTCCTGGCCCTGGTCTGCCTGACGATGGCCCTGCACTGGGTGCAGAAGTCGCCCTGCCAGGACGGCGCCTGGACGAACAACGTCCAGTACACCCGCTTCTGCTACACCGACGTGCTCGCCCTCTACTACGCCGAGGGGCTCAACGAGGGCAAGGTTCCCTACCGGGATCACCCGGTGGAGTATCCGGTGCTCACCGGCTACTTCATGGGTGCCCTCGGCCTGCCGGTGCACGCGCTCGGCAGCGCGGACCCCGGCCTGAACCAGGCCATGTGGTTCTACAACCTGAACGTGCTGGTGCTCGGGGCGCTGGCGGTGGCCACCGTCGCGGTGATCCTGGCGCTGCGGCGCCGACGACCCTGGGACGCGGCGCTCTTCGCGCTCTCCCCCGCGCTGCTGCTCACCGCCACCGTCAACTGGGACTTTCTCGCCATCGGATTGGCTGCCTTCGGCCTGTTCGCCTGGGCACGCCGCAAACCCGTGCTGGCCGGCCTCCTGCTCGGCCTGGGCGGGGCGGCGAAGCTCTGGCCGCTCTTCCTCTTCTGGCCGATCCTGCTGCTGGCCATTCGGAGTAGCCGACTGCGGGCCGCGCTCACCGCGATCGGTACGGGCGCGGTGGCGCTGGTCGTGGTGAACCTCCCCACCGCGCTGGCTTTCCCCACCAACTGGGGACGTTTCCTGGAGCTCAACACGGAGCGGCCGATCGACTGGGGCACCCTCTGGTACATCGGCCGCTACCTCGACGGCAAGTTCGGCGAACCCGGCACCGGCCCGTTCGAGTGGCTGAGCAACAACATTCCGGTGCTGAACAACCTGGCGTACGCGCTGTTCTTCCTGGCCTGCATCGGCATCGCCGTGCTGGCCCTGCGGGCCCCACGCCGGCCGCGCCTCGCCCAGCTCGCCTTCCTCGTGGTCGCCGCCTTCCTGATCTTCAGCAAGGTCTGGTCGCAGCAGTTCGTGCTCTGGCTGCTGCCCCTCGCCGTGCTTGCCCGCCCCAAGTGGGGTGCCTTCCTGGCCTGGCAGCTCGCCGAGGTCGGCTACTTCCTGGCCTTCTACGGCGAACTGCTGGGCACCGCCACCGGCACGCCGGTCTTTCCCGAAGGCGTTTTCGTGCTGGCCGCGACGTTCCGGCTGACCACCGTCGTCGTGCTCTGCGCGCTCGTTATCCGGGAAGTCCTCCAGCCGGAGCAGGACGCGGTACGGGCCAGCTACCCCGACGACCCGGATGGCGGGGTCATCGACGGCGCACCGGACGCCCCCTGGGTGTCCAGACAGCGAACGTCCGTGCCGGCGGCGACCTGATCGGCGCGGGAGCTGGTTACAGGCGGTAGACGACTACGTTGCCGATCTCCTCCCGGGTGATGCCGAGCAGGTCAACCGGCTCGTCGATGCTGAACTCCCACGGCGTACCGGCCACCTGATCCCGAGGGATCAGTACGTTGCGAACGCCCAGGGTGCGCAGGTAGTCGATGCTGGCCTGGTCGGGGAACGCGATTGTCACCTGACGCACCTCCGCGAGCAGGGCCGGGGTGAAGCCACTCCCACCGTTGACGATGTCCTGGAAGTGGGTCGTCGACCAGAGCATGACCGGCTGGTCATGACTCTGGTCGCTCGGCAGCACCAGCAGCGGGCCGTCCACCGTGCGCATCGCCGCGGGCTGCACCGGGACTACCGGGTGCGGGGTGCGATTCAGCCCCTCGACGGTCACCAAGAGCAGCGGAAGCAGCGTGGCCAACCGCAGCCACGGGCTCGGCCAGGAAGGGATCCGAGCGGCGGAGATCTTCCGGACCCGGCCGGCGAAGGCGCTCACCGCGCCGGCCGCGAGCAGCCCGAGCAGCAGCGTCGCCCAGAGCATCAGCCGGCCCGGTGTACGCAGGCCGTTCCACCCGGGTAGGTGCTCGAAGAGCGGCACGAAGGTGTACTGCCCGTCGAAGAATTCGGTGCCCATCGCCAGCACCATGCTGACCACGACCCCCGCCAGCAGCAGGAGCCGGTGCCGCACTCGCCACACCGAGAAGAAGAGGCCGCCCAGGGCGAGCGCGTAGAGCCCGTACCCGGGTAGCAGCGTCATCTCCGGGTGCCACGACAGCGTCGCCCGAGCCCCCTCGTGTAGGTCACCCCAGATCCGCGACTCGGCCGGCGCGGTGAGGAAACCCGTCGCGGGTGGGGAGAACCAGGCGAGGTCGGCCGCGGTTCGCTCCGCCTGCGGATGCAGCTCGGCGACGGTGAAGTAGGGAAGCGCGAGGAGGCCGCCGACCGCGGCGAAGATCAGCCCGCCGACCACGTCGGCGGTGAACAGCCGTCGACCGAAGGGGCGTCGCACCGGGCGGACAACCCAGCGCCGCAGAAACCAGGTCACCGTGGCGACCAGCCCGATCCCGGCGAGGACGTACGCGAACGGCAGCCCGATGCCGAAGCCGAGGCTCAGCTGCCAGGCGGCGACCAGCCACCCGGCGTAGACCCAACCGATCCGTCGCTTCTCCGGTCGGTAGCCGTGCCGCAGCGACCAGCCGTGCCCCCGGGCGAGCATGGCCAGCGCCAGCGGGATACCACCGTTGGAGACGACGTGCAGGTGCCCGGCCTGGGCCAGCAGCCAGGGCGCGTACGTGTAGGTCACTCCGGCGACCGCGGCGCCGATCCGGCCCGACCCCAACTGCCGGGCCAACACGTACGCCCCGAATGTGGCGAGGGCGTGGGCCAGCACAAACATGATGTTGTATCGGAGCAGGGCCGCTTCGGGGCCGGTCCCGATCATCCCCGCTGGGGCGTACCCCAGCAGCGTGTCGGAGAAGGCGAAGCTCCACCGTTCCGGGAAGAACGCATTGGAGTGCAATAGTCGGCCCGGGTCGGTCAACAGCGCGTGCCCGGACCAGGCCATCTGCCACGCCTGCAGGCTTGGATCCCAGTAGTCCTGAGGCAGGGTGTGGCGCGGGTAGCGCAGTGTCGGCCAGGTCATCGCGACGGCCAAGGCCAGCGAGCCGAGCGCCGCGAGTGTCCACTCGTGCACCAGCAACCGGCCGACGGCGCGCCTCGCCCGGCCAACGCGGGTCGGCACCGGCGTCGGAGCAGGGCCGAAGGAGGCGAACGGGTCCCGCTTCTCCTTCTCGCTCTCGCCCTCCTTCTCCTTCCCGCCCTCTTTGTCCTTCTCGGCGGTGCCGTCAGCGGCAGAAGCGGTGCCGTCAGCAGCGGAGTCGCTGGTGCGCTCGGCGGCGCTGTCGCCAACAGCGGTATCCGCGGCGGTGTTCTTGGTGGCGGTGCTGGCGTTGCCCGCGGCGGTGTTCTTGGCGGCGGTGTCGGCGGTGCTCTCGGTGCTGGCGGCCGTGGAGTCGGCCTTGGGTGACTCGGCGTCACCTGAGTCGGTTTCGAGCTTGTCCGTGCTGGTCTTGGGCTTTTGGTCACCGGCGGTGCTGGCCGCCGCGGGATTCGGTGGCGGTGCGCCGTCGGCACGTCCGGTGGTCATGAGGTCGGAGCCGGCACGCCGAGCTGCTCCCGGAGGAAGGCGACGTCGGCTGCCTGGCCGTCCGTCCCGCCGGGTGTCTCGACCACCACCGGGGCGCCGGCCGCACGGATCACCGCCACCAGCTGCTCCGGGTCGATCGCGCCGCCGGTCAGGTTGTCGTGTCGGTCCTGGCCCGAGTTGAAGGCGCCCTTGGAGTTGTTGGCGTGGATCAGGTCGATCCGGCCGGTGATCGCCTTGATCCGGTCGGCCAGCCCGAGCAATTCCTCACCGCCCGCGTAGGCGTGGCAGGTGTCCAGGCAGAAGCCCACCTCATGGTCGCCGATCGTGTCCCAGAGCCGGGCGAGCGCGTCCAGCCGGCGCGCGCAGGCGTTAGCCCCGCCAGCGGTGTTCTCGATCAGCACCGGCACGCCGAAGCCGCCGGATTCCGCCGCGTACGCGAAGGCCTTGCGCCAGTTGTCGAACCCGGTGGCGAGGTCGTCGCCCGCGTTGACGTGGCCTCCGTGCACGATCAGGCCGCGGGCCCCGATGGCGGCGGCGGCGCGGGCGTGCGCGAGCAGGAGTTTACGGCTGGGGATCCGGATGCGGTTGTTCAACGTGGCCAGGTTGATCACGTACGGCGCGTGCACGTAGAGGTCCACCTCGGCGCTGCGTAGCCGGTCGGCGTCCGCCCGCGGCTTCGGTGCCTTCCAGCCCTGCGGGTCGGAGAGGAAGAACTGCACGGTGTCGGCGGCTCTTGCGGTCGCCTCCGCCAGTGGGTCGGACGAATCGACGTGGGCTCCGATACGCATGCGGGGAGCCTACGTCGAGTTCACCCTCCGACGGTGACCGCAGTGCGGCGACGCGCGTAGCCGGAGCGGTCAGAGGTGCGTCACCGCCGCGATCAGTGGTCGTTGAACGAGGTGGGATGGACGGTTCTGCGGGATGAAATTTTAAGATTGTCTGAGATTTACCGAATTCTCCGACAAGTCCCACACATCAGGGATATGGTCGAGAAACAACATGAAGAAGCCCCGCGGGGTGTCGCCGGTCCAACCTCATCGGTGTGGTCGTTCCTCCCCAGGTCCCACCCAAGGAATGCGGACGCGACACCCCGCGGTCTCTGGTCACGGGGGGCCCGCCTCGACATCGACGTCCTGGCTGGCCCCCCGTGAACCATGTCCGGCGGCGTTTCCACCGCCCCGGGCATGATCCTTCGGACCGGGTATCCTGGTCCGGTTGTCTACGTCCGGCCGGGTCCCCCCGGTTCCGGAGTGGGCCACGACGCACGACCTCCTGTCACGGAAGGACCGTGGCCGCCTAGCCCATAGGAGGTGAGCACGTCTTGCGTCATTACGAGATCATGGTGATCCTCGACTCCAGCCTTGAGGAGCGCACCGTCGCCCCGTCGCTCGACACGTACCTGAACGTGATTCGGACCGCGGGTGGCTCGGTCGAGAAGACCGACGTGTGGGGCCGCCGGCGCCTCGCGTACGAGATCAACAAGAAGACCGAGGGTATCTACGCCGTCATCGACCTGCAGGCGACGCCAGCAGCGGTGGCCGAGCTGGACCGTCAGCTGCGGCTCAACGAGTCGGTGCTGCGTACCAAGGTTATTCGGCCGGAAGTGCGCTGAGGCGCACCCCGACCCCCAACCCCGACACCCCCGGATCAGCCTCGTCGGCATTGTCGGACGGCTCTGTCAGCCTGTACGGCGAGACGATGAGTGCGCGAGGAGATGGTCATGGCAGGAGAAACCATCATCACGGTCATCGGTAATCTGACCGATGACCCCGAGTTGCGATTCACCCCCTCCGGTGCGGCGGTCGCCAAGTTCCGGGTCGCCTCGACGCCCCGGTTCTTCGACAAGTCGTCCAGCGAGTGGAAGGACGGCGAGCCGTTGTTCCTCTCGTGCACCGTGTGGCGGCAGGCCGCCGAGCACGTCGCGGAGTCGCTGCAGCGCGGCACCCGTGTGATCGTGTCCGGTCGGCTGCGGCAGCGGTCGTACGAGACTCGCGAGGGTGAGAAGCGCACGGTTATCGAGCTGGAGGTCGACGAGATCGGCCCGTCGCTGCGCTACGCCACGGCGAAGGTGCAGAAGATGTCCCGCTCGGGCGGTGGTGGTTTTGGCGGCGGTGGTGGCCAGGGCGGCGGAGGCAACTTCGACGACCCGTGGGCCTCGGCCGCTCCTGCTCCTGCTCCCTCGCGTGGCGGGTCCGGCGGTGGCAACTTCGACGAGGAGCCTCCGTTCTGATGGCGCCGAGCGCCCGCAATCGCAAACCAGGAGCAAGGTCAATGGCCAAGGCTGCGGCACTTCGCAAGCCGAAGAAGAAGGTGAACCCGCTTGATAAGGACGGGATCACCTATATCGATTACAAGGACACTGCGCTGCTGCGCAAGTTCATCTCCGACCGGGGCAAGATCCGTGCCCGGCGAGTGACTGGCGTGACCTCGCAGCAGCAGCGGCAGATCGCCCGCGCGGTCAAGAACGCCCGCGAGATGGCGCTCTTGCCGTACACGGCGACGGCTCGCTGAGGGGAGGCGCCGACATGAAGATCATCCTGACTCAGGAGGTATCCGGCCTCGGTGCCCCCGGGGACATCGTGGAGGTCAAGAACGGCTACGGCCGTAACTACCTGCTGCCGCAGGGCTTCGCGATCACCTGGACCAAGGGCGCGGAGAAGCAGGTCACGCTCATCAAGCGGGCCCGCTCGGCCCGCGAGATTCGCGACCTTGGCCACGCCAACGAGGTCAAGGGCCAGCTCGAAGGGCTGAAGGTGGCCCTGAAGGCCCGCGCTGGCGAGGGCGGTCGGCTCTTCGGTTCGGTTACCGCGGCCGAGATCGTCGCGGCCGTCAAGGCCGCTGGCGGCCCGACGCTGGACCGTCGCCGGCTTGAGCTGCCCAAGCACATCAAGTCGCTCGGCTCCTACCCGGTGCGGATCAAGCTGCACCCCGAGGTGACCGCCGCGTTCGACCTGAGCGTCGTTCAGGGCTGACACCCCACCCGCACCACTGGTCGGGCCCGCGCCGTACTCGGCGCGGGCCCGATCTGTATCCGTCCCTGGGCCTGACCTGTGTTCCAGACCCGGGCCCGACCTGTTCCTGAATGGGTCCGACCTGCTTCCGACCCGGTGCCCGACCTGTGTCTGGACCCTGGGCCTGATCCGGCGGCCGGTGGTCAACCAGGCGGCTAGCCAGTTTTCTTTTATCCACAGGGTGTGGATTGCATCGTTGCAGCTCAGCGCGGTGTTGGGGGGAAGCCCTCCACGGTTATCCACAGGCTGTGCACACACTGCGCACATGCCGGCCCCCGGCTATCCACAGGTTGTCCCGAGACTCGTCCACCGCTGCTGTTGAGGCAGCCTCCTCGTCTTCCGTATGGTTGCCACCCGACCCGCCGCACGATGGCCCCCGATCGCCCTGCGGGTCGAGAAGGCCGTGACTCCGCGGTGAAGCTAGGACGATGAGTTGACGGTGTGAAGGGGGAGCCGTGTCCGTCGCCGACGAGATGCCAGCCGAACCGCGTGCGGGCGGGCCGACCTCGGTGCCGGTGCAGCGGGACGGCCAGTTCGAGAAGACCCCACCACAGGACATCGCCGCCGAGCAGTGCGTGCTGGGTGGGATGCTCCTCTCCAAGGACGCGATCGCCGACGTAGTCGAGATTCTCAAGAGCAACGACTTCTACCGACCCGTCCACGCCACCGTCTTCGATACGATCCTCGAGATCTACGGCCGGGGCGAGCCCGCTGATTCGATCACGGTTGCGGCGGCCCTGGCTGACTCCGGCGATCTGGTCCGTATCGGGGGTGCACCGTACCTGCACACCCTGATCGCCAGCGTGCCCACCGCGGCCAACGCCGCCTACTACGCCCGGATCGTCAGCGAGCGGGCCGTGCTCCGGCGGCTGGTCGAGGCCGGTACCCGGATCGTGCAGCTCGGGTTCGGTACCGCCGCCAGTGGCAGCCGGGACGTGGATGACGTCGTTGACCTCGCCCAGCAGGCCGTCTACGACGTCACCGAGCGGCGGGTCAGCGAGGACTTCGCCATCCTCGCCGACATGCTCCAGCCCACCCTCGACGAGATCGAGGCGGTTGGCGCCCAGCACGGCATGATGACCGGCGTGCCCACCGGCTTCACCGACCTCGACCGCCTCCTCAACGGTCTGCACGCCGGCCAGCTCATCATCGTCGCCGGGCGGCCCGGCCTGGGGAAGTCCACGGCGAGCATGGACTTCGCGCGGAATGCCGCGATTCGTGCCAACCAGGCCTCGGCGATCTTCTCGCTGGAAATGAGCAAGGTCGAGATCGTCATGCGACTTCTCTCGGCTGAGGCCCGGGTGCCCCTGCATGTGCTCCGCAGCGGTCAGCTCTCCGACGACGACTGGACGAAGCTCGCCCGCTGTATGGGCGAGATCAGCGAGGCACCGCTCTTCGTGGACGACACGCCGAGCATGAACCTGATGGAGATCCGGGCCAAGGCGCGGCGCCTCAAGCAGCGACACGACCTGAAGCTCATCGTCGTCGACTACCTCCAGCTGATGACCTCGCCGAAGCGTACGGAGAGCCGGCAGCAGGAGGTCGCCGACCTGTCCCGTGGCCTCAAGCTCCTCGCGAAGGAGGTCGAGTGCCCGGTCATCGCGGTCAGCCAGCTGAACCGTGGCCCCGAACAGCGGACCGACAAGCGGCCCCAGCTCTCCGACCTGCGGGAGTCCGGCTCCATCGAGCAGGACGCCGACGTCGTTATCCTGCTGCACCGCGATGACTACTACGACAAGGAGTCGCCGCGGGCCGGGGAGGCGGACTTCGTCGTGGCCAAGCATCGAAACGGGCCGACCGACACGGTGACGGTGGCAGCGCAGCTCCACCTGTCGCGCTTCGTGGACATGGCGATCGTGTGAGTGGACCTGGCGATCGGTGAGGGCGGGTTGACCTGGCGATCGGGTGAGCCGGCCGGTTGGCCGATGAACGTCCGGAAGGACCCCGCCCCGCGCTGCCACGGTGGGGCCCTCCGGACGCGCCCTACCGGTGCTCGGCCGAGCAGCCGGCGCTCAGCCGAGCAGGTCGCCCAGGAAGCCCTTGTGCCGCTTCCGCCGGTAGTGCCCGTGGTAGCCGTAGTGCTGACCGTGGCTGCCGTAGGCCGGGGCCGGGGCCGGGGGGTAGCCATGCGCGGGCGGCGGCGGGGGCGGCACGGTGCCATAGCCGGGCTGCTGCGGCGGCGGGGGCGGCGGGTACCCGGTGGGCTGGCTGGGCTGGGCGGGTGCCGGAGCGGCTTGCTGCCGGTTCCAGTTAGCCTCCGCCTCGAACAGCTTCTCCAGTTCGCCGCGGTCGAGGAAGATCCCCCGGCACTCGCTGCACTGATCGATGACGACGCCACTGCGCTCGTACTGGCGCATCTCGCCGTGACACTTGGGACAGGTGAGGCTCATCATCCGACCGTACCTGGTTGACCTAAGCGGTCGCGGTCAACGTGGCGGTCACTTCGTCGTCGGAGACCTCGTGGAAATCGTCGTAGTAGGCGCTGACCGCGGTGAAGCCGGTCGGGTGCTGTGGGCAGACAACCTGATCGGCCTCGGCGGAGAGCAACTCGTACGCCTCCTGCGAGCCGACCGGGGCAGCCGCCACCACCCGACGGGCACCGAGGTGGCGGGCGACCTGGACCGCGGCGCGGGCAGTGGCGCCCGTGGCGAGGCCATCGTCAACGATCAGGGCAGTGCGGTCGGTGAGGTCCAGCGGCGGGCGGTCGGCCCGGTAGAGCCGCTCCCGGCGGTCCAGCTCGGCCCGCTCCTGGCGGTCCACGTCGGCGACCTCCGCCGAGCTGAGCCGGCCGGCGATCCGCTCGTTGAGCACCTGAGCCCCGCCGGGACCGATCGCGCCGAACGCGACCTCGGGCGCCCCGGGAAGGCCGAGCTTGCGGACGGTGATCACGTCGAGCGGGGCCTCGAGCCGACGGGCGATCACCTCGGCCACGGGCACTCCACCGCGGACCAGACCAAGCACGATGACATCGGGGTCGCCGACGAGCGCGGTGAGTCGATCGGCGAGCGTCCGACCCGCGTCGCTGCGGTCACGAAAGGTGGTCACCTCTCAAGGTGTACGCCGTGCGAGCCAGCTCCGTGGCGGGTTGCTGGATTCCGGCGGGCGAGTGCGGGGGCCCAGATCAGGAAGGCCAGGGGGTAGAGCAGGTAGCCGAACCGGCTGGCGGGCATCAGCAGGAGCGCGACGAGGAGCCCGTACCCGCAGATGAGCGACGCGGCGGCGGCCGTACGCGGCGGGCGGCGGGTGAGCCGCAGGGCGAAGGCCAGCCCGACGGCGAGCAGCAGTCCGCCGGCGAGTAGCCGCCCGGCGGGCAGCGCGGTGGAGATCAGGTGGCCCGGGAGCGGGGACTGAGCCGGGCTGGTGACCAGGCCTTGGCCGAGCGGAAAGCGGAGCACGTTCTCGACCAACGCGTCGGAGTCGATCAGCAGGACGGGTAGCAGGGCGATGGCCGGCAGCCCCAGGGCACCGGCGAGGACCCGCCGTCCGGACGATCGGGTGGCGCCCCAGACGGCCAAGACCACCGCGACCGGCCAGGCGAAGAGCTTCAGGGCAGCGGCCAACCCAACGGCCGCTCCAGCCCGGCCCGGTCGGCCGGCGGCGGCGAGGGTCAGCGCGAGCAGGCAGAGCGCGAGAACGGGCAGGTCGTCGCCGCCGGTGGCGAGGGTGAGCGCGCTGACCGGCAGGATTGTGGCGGCCTGTACGCCGCGCAGGATGCCGTCGCCAGGCCGGTGCGCGTCGTGGGCGCCGGTTCGCCAGAGCGTGCGTCCGGCGAGTGCGAGGGTGGCGACGGTGGCGAGCGCGAACCACACCCGGGCGTCGGTCAACGCGGTGTCGACGATGGCGCGGGGCAGACCGAACAGGGCCATGCCCGGTTGGTACGGGGTATAGCCGAACAGCTGCTCGCTGGTGGGGAGCGCGGCGATCGCCTCGCGGCTCAGATACGGGGTACCGGTCTCGATCAGCCGCCGCCCGGAATCCTCAACGACGATGACCTCCTCCTGCGCCCGGTCGGTGCGTCCGAAGGCCCGTTCGATGCTCTGCCAGAGCACCGGCAGCAGCACGGTGGTGGTAGCGGCGAGCCCGGCGACCACCCAGCGGGTGGAGAGCCCGGTCAGCGGAGAGCCGGGGCGGCGTCGCCAGATCAGCAGCTGGGCGGTGGCGGCGATGGCGGCGACGAGGTAGCCGGCAGTGGCGATACTTCCCCACGCGCGGTGCGGGGCGAGGGTAGAGGTCAGGGTGGTGACTGCGGCGAATCCGGCCGAGGCGGCGTAGAGGGCGAGGTCGACGGCGAGGCCACCGGCGGCGTTGTCAAGGGCGAGCCACCCACGGCGTACGCCCGGAACGGCGCTGGTCACGCGGTCAGTTTTGCAGATCCACGGCGGCGGGTCAGGCGGGCTGGGAACGACCGCGGCGGTAGTCGGCCGGCGGTCTGTGGAAGGCGGATGACCGTACCGAAAGCCTCACCGGCGCGGCTCCGCGCTGGCAGGCCGCTCCAACCGGCGGCTCGGGCCGGGCACAGCGGTGACTAGACTCGCCGTCGTGACGGATTCCGCGCAGCTCACCCACGTTGACGCGGCAGGCGCAGCCCGCATGGTTGACGTCTCCGCCAAGGCGGTGACCGGGCGGCTGGCCGTCGCCACCGGTCGGCTCCGCACCACCCGCGAGGTCATTGATCTCTTGCGCCGTGATGGGCTGCCCAAGGGTGATGCGCTCGCCGTCGGCCGACTCGCCGGGATCATGGGTGCGAAACGGACCCCGGACCTGATTCCGCTCTGCCACCCGATCGCCCTGCACGGGGTCGCCGTTGACCTGACCCTCACCGACGACACCGTCGAGATCACCGCGACCGCTCGGACGGCCGACCGCACCGGCGTCGAGATGGAGGCGCTCACCGCTGTCGCGGTCGCTGGCCTCGCCCTCATCGACATGGTCAAGGCGGTCGACCCGGCGGCCACAGTTGACGCGGTCCGAGTCCTGCGTAAGGAGGGCGGAGCGACCGGCGAGTGGGTCCGCCCCGAGGACCGGCTGTGATCCGGGCGCGGGTGATCGTCGCCTCCAACCGCGCCTTCGCCGGTGTCTACGCGGACACCAGCGGCCCGCTGCTCGTCGCCGGCCTGCGGGAGTTGGGCTGCACGGTGGACGAGCCGGTGATCGTGGTCCCCGACGGCGACCCGGTCGGGGCGGCGTTGAGCGCTGCCGCCGCCGAGGGGGTGGATGTCGTGGTGACCAGTGGCGGCACCGGCATCAACCCGACGGACCGTACCCCGGAGGTGACCCGGGCTCTGCTCGACCACGAGATCCCGGGCATCGCGGAGGCCATCCGCGCGTACAGCCGGGACCGCGTACCCACCGCGGTGCTGTCCCGGGGAGTCGCCGGTGTTCTGGGACGGACGCTGGTGGTGAACCTCCCCGGCTCGACCGGCGGCGCCCGCGACGGGCTGGCCGTGCTCGGGCCGATCCTCGCCCACGCCGTCGACCAGCTTCGTGGTGGGGACCACTGATCGGTTCGCGAACCAACGGTCACATCGGCGCCCCGATACTCTCGTCGGGTGAGCATGGAAGCCGCAGCCGCCGACCCCGTCGCTCCGCCCTCACCCGCGGGCTGGGAGGAGGCGCGTTCCCGGGCATACGCGGTGGGTCGAGCTGCCGCGCTGCCGGTGGTGAGTCGCCCGCTCGTTGACATCGACGGGCATACCCTGGCCGAGCCGTTGGCTACCCGGACCCCCCTACCGGCGTTCCGTACGACCAGTGTGGATGGCTGGGCGGTGCGGGGCGCCGGCCCGTGGCGGATCGTGGGTCGGGTCCTGGCCGGCGGGGTTCCGGCGCCGCTGACCGAGGACGGCACCACCGTCGAGATCGCCACCGGTGCGATGGTTCCCGATGGTGCCGCCGCTGTGCTGCGGGTGGAGGAGTCGAGCCGTACTCCGGATGGGTTGGTGACCGGCACCCCGCGTCCGTCGCCCGAGTGGCGGCTGCCGGGTGAGGAGGCCGCTGCCGGAGAGGAGCTGTTTCCGGTCGGGACGCCCGTGGACCCGGCGGTGATCGGGTTGGCCGCCTCCTGCGGACACGACACCCTGCGCGTACGGCGGCAGCCCCGCGCGGCGCTGCTGGTCTTCGGGGACGAACTGTTGACGGCCGGGCCGCCCGGGGCGGGGCGGGTCCGGGACGCACTCGGTCCCGCGGTGCCGGCGTGGCTGCGCCGGTACGGGTGTGCGGTGCGCTCCTCCGACGTGGTCGGGCCGGTGGCGGACACCCTCTCGGCGCATGTGGCGGCGCTCAGCGATGCGCTCACCCACGCCGATCTGGTCTGTACGACCGGCGGCACCATGCATGGCCCGGTGGACCACCTGCATCCCGCGCTCGAGGCGTTGGGGGCGGAGTACGTGGTGAACACCGTCGCCGTTCGGCCCGGCTTCCCGATGCTGCTGGCCCGGGTGGTCGGCGCCGACGGCCGGGTACGTTTCGTCGCCGGGCTGCCCGGTAACCCGCAGTCCGCGATTCTCGCCCTGGCGTCGCTGGTCGCGCCGCTACTGGCTGGTCTCGTCGGTCGGCCGATGCCGGAGCTGCCGCAGGCGGTGCTCGCGGAGCCGATCCCCGGGCGGGGTGCCTTCACCCACCTTGCATTGGTTCGGCTGGATCGGGCTGCCGGAACCGCCCATCCGCTCCGGCACGTCGGCTCGGCCATGCTCCGTGGCCTGGCCGGAGCCGACGGGTTCGCGGTGATCCGCCCCGGCGCCTCCGGGGAGCCGGGCGACCGGGTGTCGGTCGTGCCGCTGCCCTTGCTTCCCGGGGAGCGTGGGTCATGACCGTCCCGACCGTGGCGTTCGGCGAGGTTACCGAGCGACCGCTGGATCTCGCCGCCCACGAGGGCGTGGTGGCGGACCGGGCCGCTGGCGCGGTGGTGTCGTTTCAGGGTGTCGTCCGGGATCATGACCACGGCCGGGCGGTGGTCGCGTTGACCTACGAGGGGCACCCGAGTGCCGAGCGGGTGCTGCGCGAGGTCGCTGCCGAGATCGCCGCTGATCCCGAGGTGTACGCGGTGGCTGTCTCGCACCGGGTCGGGCCGCTGGAGATCGGCGAAGCGGCGTTGGTGGCGGCGGTCAGCACCGCCCATCGAGCCGCCGCGTTCGCCGCCTGTGCCCGACTGGTTGACGAGGTGAAGGCACGGCTGCCGATCTGGAAGCGGCAGGTGTTCGCGGACGGCACCGAGGAGTGGGTGAACTGTCCCTAACGCCGTCCGTGCGTGGACCGCGGGTCCTCGGTCGCCGGTCAGTGATCGCCGGGTCGCCGCCGTCGGTCAGCGGCGGCTGGCCAGCGAGACCGGCCGACCCGGACGCTCGCCGTAGAAGGCCGGCTCGGCCCCGGGGCGCCAGGGCAGCGCGGCGACCAGCACGATCAGCGCCAGGGCCAGCGAATTCTCCATCAGAGCACCGAAGAGGCCGTCCTGATAGTGCGACACCTCGGGCAGCTGGTGCTCGTACGGCCAGATCGGCGAGATGAGGAAGAGGAGATAGAGGGTCACGGCGGCGGCCCCGTGTCGGAGCCCGGTCAACGTCGGGTACCAGATCGGGGGGCGCAGACCGTTAACTTCGGGTAGGTCACCCAGACCGGCCCGGGCGAAGAGCGCCCGGCTGGCGTCCCGGCGGCGGACGGCGGCGTCGGCGAGCACGATGATCGCGGGGATCACCCAGACGAGATGGTGCGTCCAGGAGATCGGGCTGATCACACTGGTGGTGAGGCCGACCAGGGTGAACGCCGTCAGCTCGTCGCCGTCTGCCCGCGCGTTGGCGGCCCGGGACAGACCGAGCGCGAGAACCAGGATCGCGAACGTGAACCAGAGCAGCCCCGGGGTCTCGATCGAGTCGTGGAGGCGGGCGAGCAGACCGGCGAGCGATTGGTTGGGGGTCATGTCGGCGGCACCGACCCGCTCGGTTTGCCAGAGCACCCCACCGAAGTAGGCCCGGGATTCGGAGCCGACGACGGCGAACGACCCGATCGTCACGGCCAGTACGGTGCCGACGGCGGTGGTCGCCGCCCGCCACTGACGGGTGATCATGAGGTAGGCGATGAAGAGTGCGGGAGTCAGCTTCACCGCGGTGGCGAGGCCGATCCCGACGCCCGCCCAGGTGCCGCTGTAGACGAAGCGCAGCAGCGGCCCGTCGGTGGGAGCGACGTGGGTGCCCCGGCGGGATCGCCAGCGCAGACCGACCAGGTCGGCCATGACCAGTGCGAACAGGAGCAGATTGACCTGCCCGTAGCCGAGGGTTTCCCGGGACGGCTCGAGGGCGGCGGCGAGCACCGTCGCGAGCGCCACCGCGTACCACAGGGGATAGTTGAGCCGGTCGGCGATCGGGCGGAGTAGCGCGGCGAGGACCGCGGCCAGCGCGGCGACGCTCGCCACCGCGTTCACCAGCCCGGCCAGCCCGACCGGAAGGTGGGCCATCGGGAGCATGGCGAGCCCGGCGAAGGGGGGGTAGGTGAATCCAAGGGTCGTGTCGGGCGCGATGAACTCGTACAGCTCGTGGCCGTTCGCCCACCACACCGCCGCGCCGTGGTAGATCTTCAGGTCGAAGAAGTTGTACGGTCGCCCGAACGCGCCGACGGCGAGCCAGGCAGCGTATGCGACGACGGCCACGACTCCGATTCGGATGAGGGTCCTGCGATCGAGCCCCCGTGGGACGCGGCGAACCGGGGTGAAGCGGCGCACCCGCCGACGGAGAGTCGTCGGCATCGAGTGGCCACCCCCGTACCAATATCGTCCTAGCCGTCCTGGTCCGGTACGGAGCCTAGAACGGTCCCTCACGTTTTTGCCTCCCGCGCTATGGGATCGTGTCCGATCCCACACTGGTTTTGACATTTCCACCGGGTTATCACCGGGTGGACGGTACGCCGGATTCGCTGTCCAGTCCGACGGAGTGCGACGGGAGGGGAGTCGACGCAGGTCAGCCGGGGAAGCGTCGAGCCGTCGTTGCCGATCGTACGGTGATCCGGGCCTGGCGGCGGGCGGTACGGACAGCTCGCGTTGCCCAACGCTGGGAGTGGTCGAGCCGTTGACCGGCCCGCCAGCGTAGCCCCGGCTTCCCAGCGGTGTCCGCGGCGGCCAGCAAGAGGCCACCGAAGAGGCCGAGGTTTTTCAGAAAATGGAGTTGGTTGTTTACCCGCATTGCCGGATCCGTGTCAGTCCAGAAGGGATGCCCGGCGATAGTACCCGGCACCAGAGTGCCGGCCAGAACCAAGGCCACGGGTCGGGTAAACCGTCCGGTGGCGAGCAGCAGGCCGGCGCCGAACTGTACGGCCCCGTTGGCGCGGATCAGGGTCTCGGCATCGGTGGGGATACCAGGAACAGCCTGTCGCAGCAGGGGTTCGACCCGGTCGGTCATCGGCTTGGCGGCGGGGGCGAGCCGGCCCGGGGCGGCGAGGCTACGGGCCCCCTCGACCACGAGGATGCCGCTGAGCATTACTCGGGCGAGGGAGCGTACGGGTGTCATGGGTCAGTCATACCCTGTCGGATCCGTCGTCACCCCGGCAACCGACCGATCCGGGTCGGTCGACCTGCCACGCCGAATCGCGGGACTGCCCCGGATGGGCCATCGCCGGAGGGTAATGTCCCCGGCGTGACCACCATGCGGCTACGGCCCGAGGAACCAGCAGATGCCGGTGCGGTTCGTCGGGTCCTCGCTGGCGCGTTCGCCCGCCCCGATGTCACCACCCCGCCTGAGGTCAGCCTCGTTGACGAGCTGCGTGGCAGCGCGGAGTGGCTGCCGCCGTTGGCCATGGTTGCCGAGTACGGGGGTGAGGTTGTCGGATATGCGCTGCTCACTCGGGTGCGAGTGCGCTCCGACTCTGACGACGTGGCCGCGCTCGCCCTTGGACCGGTGGCGGTCGCCCCGCACCGACAGCGCATCGGGCTGGGCAGCGCGGTGGTACAAGCGACCCTGGACGCGGCCGTCGAGCTGGGTGAGCGCCTGGTGGTGGTGTTGGGTGATCCGGCCTTCTACCGGCGGTTCGGGTTCGGCCGGGCCGACCGGTTCGGCCTCACCAGCCCCTGGTCTGGGCTCGGCGAGCCCTGGCAGGCCCGAGTGCTGCCCTCGGTCGACAGTGGCACGGGAGCGCCGCCACCCGGCGAGGTGATCTTTCCTCCGCCGTGGTCGAAGGTGTGAGTCGCCCGGACTGCACCGGCGGGCATCGCCCGGGCTAGGTCGGCGGGCGTCGACCGGGCTGCGTCGGTTGGGCTCGGGCTACGCCGGCTGGGTGCGAAGGTAGCGGCCGAAGTGCGGCACGGTGAACGCCACCGTGCCGCGCTCGCCGGAGTAGATCAGACCCTTTTTGATCAGCGCGTCCCGAGCCGGGGAGAGGCTTGCGGGCTTGCGCCCCAGCGCACGAGCGATCTCGGCGGTTGGCACGGCGGCGTCCATGTCGTCCGGGGCGCTGTCGTCCGTACCGTCGATCAGGGAGCGGGCCGCCATCGCCCGCATGTATTCGCGCTCGGCCGGGGTAGCCCGTTCGAACCGGGAGCCGAAGAAGCCCACCGCCAGCTCGGCCTCGGCGTCCGGCGCCGCCACCCGGACATCGGCGGCGGTGATCGGTGAGCGGGGGGCGTGGTCCCAGGTCGTCTTCCCGTACGCCTGGACGAAGTAGGGGTAGCCGCCGGATTTTTCGTAGAGCAGGTCGAGCGCCTTCTGCTCGTACTCGATCTCTTCGCGCTCAGCGGGCGCGCAGAGTGCCTGGTCAGCGGCGATTCGGTCGAGTCGATCGATGCGTTGGTAGCGGAAGAGCCGTTCGGAGTACGACTTTGCTGCGCTGAGTACGGCCGGAAGGTGTGGCAGGCCGGCACCGACCACGATCAGTGGCGCGCCGAGTTGGGACAGCTCATGGCAGGCGGCGCAGAGGGCGGAGACCTCCTCCGGGGCGAGGTCCTGCATCTCGTCGATGAAGACGGCGATGCCGGTGCCGACATCGGCGGCCACCGCGGCGGCGTCGGTCAGCAGCTCCACCAGGTCGATCTCGATGTCGCCGGAGTCGGCCCGTCCACTCGCGGCGGGGACATCGATGCCGGGTTGCCACCGGTCCCGCAGTCGGGGGGAAGCCCCGCCCCGACCGCTCGGGGCGGACCGTTGCGCGAAGGCCTTCAGGACGCCGAGGAAGGCGTCGATCCGGTCCGGAGCGCGGTGCCGGGGGGCCAGCTCGCGCACGGCCATGTGGAGGGCGGCCGAGATCGGGCGGCGCAGCGATTGGTCTGGCCGGATTTCGATCTTGCCGCTGCCCCAGAGTCGGTTGATGGCCTGTGACCGTAGCGTGTTGAGCAGCACCGTCTTGCCCACGCCCCGCAGCCCGGTGAGCATCAGGCTGCGCTCGGGCCGGCCCCGCGCGATCCGTTCCAGGACGATGTCGAAGACGTCCAGTTCCCGCCCCCGCCCGGCCAACTCGGGCGGGCGCTGCCCGGCGCCCGGAGCGTAGGGATTGCGGACCGGATCCACGCATCGGAGACTATCGGGATGTCTAGCAGTAGGGCTAGACATCTGTAGATGGGGCTACCGGCGTGTCGCGAACTCCGGTGTCGAGCCAGATCTAGGGCTGTCTAGCTTCCACGCTAGATAGCCCTAGCTTTGGACATCAGTACTTTCGTAGGCAGAGCACGAAGTCGAGCGCGTCTTCCGGGTTGTCGTGCACGTAGACCGCGTTCGTGAGGGGTGCCAGGGTCTGGCAGGGGGCACTGTCCGTCGTGGCCGGGATTCGTTGCAGCACCCGGTACGTGTTCGGACTACACCCAACCTTGCGTAGCCTGACGTGGTCACCGGTACCGTCGTTGACCACGCAGTCGCCCCGCGCGAAGTTCTGCCAGCCCGTCGAGTTGTTCTGCGCCCGATCCCGTGCAGTCGAGGGGGAAGAGGGCGATTCCGAGGAACGGTCGCCGATGGTGGAGAGCTTCCATGCCGCCCAACCGGTCAGGCCCAGGCAGGGGAAGAGCGCGAGCAGCACCGTCAGTCCGATGATCAGGACGATCCGGCCGCCGGATCGCTTCGGGGGCGCGGGTGGCATGGCCTGACCGCCTGGAGCGCCCCACTGGCCACCGACCGATGGCGGCACCGGCGGACCCGAGAGCGGACCGGACGGTGGGAGTTGACCGGGCGGCGGGAGCTGGTCGGGCGGTGGGAGTTGGCCGGGCGGCGGGAGCTGGCCGGGTGATGGGAGTTGACCGAGCGGTGGCCGGCTCCACGGCGAAGGGCTCGGGTCCGGGGTCTCGTTGGGCTTCATCTCGTCCCCAGGGGTGCGGTGCTCAGCGTTGCTTCAGGCAGAGCACGAAGTCGAGGGTGTCCAGGTCACTGTCGAAGAAAAACCAGTTGGTGTAGCCGCCAACAGCGGCGCACTTCGCCGCGGCGTCCTCCTCGCCGGTGGTCGGGCCGTCAACGCGGAGCAGCACCTCGTACGTCTGCGGGCCACACTCGGTGATCAGCATCTTTGGCTCGCCGTCGGCCGGCCCATCGTTGCGGACGCACTGGCCGACCTCGACGAAGCGAGGGTTGGCCGAAGAATCCGGGGCCGCGACGTTGGATGTCGGATTCGTCGAGGTAGCTGGCCCGGCCGGGGAGACCGAGGCTGCGACGTTGGGGTCGGACCTCGACGCCGTCGGCGCCTCGTCGCCCCCGGTGCGGAACCAGAGGACACCTGCCCCGGTGCCGAGGACCAGGAACGCGACGATGCCGAGTACCGCGACCAGCGGTCCGCTGCGCCGAGTGGGGGATGGCCCGTCACCGGGGCCGGGCGGCGGTTCGTAGTCCGGCATGCGCATCCTCCTACGGGAGTGTGAGCGGCCGGACCCTCGGGGTCCCGCCGCCTTCGCCACCGTGGCGTGGCGGGTGCGAATTCAGATCAGGCGGAGCTGGCGGTCCTTCGGGCGGCGGGACTTCGGTTCCCCGAGGCGTTCGAAGAGCCCCGGATCTATCGCGGACAAGAATGGAGTGGGGCGACAGTCGTACTCGGTGCCGTGCCGGAATCGCCGGGCGGCGTGGCTGAGGTAGAGCCGATCCTGCGCGCGGGTCACACCTACGAAGAAGAGCCGTCGCTCCTCGGCGACCGCCTCGTCGTCCGGCTCGCTGCCGGGCCAGCGCAGTGGCAACAGCCTGTCCTCGGCCCCGACCAGGAAGACCACCGGGAACTCCAGCCCTTTGGCGGCATGCAAAGTGAGCAGAGTGACCGCCTGGGCGCGTGGGTCGAGCGCGTCCACCTCCGCCCCCGTCGCCAGCTGGGACAGGAACAGGTCCAGGTCATCGCCGCAGCGCCGAGCCAGTGGGGTGAGCAGATCGACCGCCACCCGTACGTCGGCCGGGCCGGCGGTTCCCGAACCGTCGAGGGTGGGGGCGGCGAACCGTTGCGCGATCACCTGTCCGGCGAGCCGAACCCGGGCCGGCAGGTCGCCGTCAACGCCGCCGGTGTGCCGCAGCTCCCGGGCGATGTCGGCGACGCCGGGGCGGTCGCGGAGCCGGTCATGGGAGCGTTTCTGCACCGGGATGTTCGCCCGGGACAGCGCGTCAACGATGGGCGCGGCCTGCGCGTCGGTGCGGTAGAGCACCGCGATGTCGGAGAACGAGAGCGTTGTCGTGGCGCCGTCGATCCGCCCCGAATCCAGTGAGCGGTGCGACAGCCCACCGACCAACTCGTCCACCGTACGGGCGACGAAGGTGGCTTCGTCGGCGACGGAGGTGGCCGCGTACCGGCCGAGCAGTGGGGCCTCCGGGTCGAGCCGGGCCGGGTCCAGCCGACGGCCCCGGACCAGGGAGGTGGGGGCGATCGCCTGTACCGCGGCGGCCAGGATCGGTGCCGACGAACGGTAGTTGCGGTTCAGTCGGACCAGCCGGGCATCGGTGAAGTCCTGCGAGAAGCGCAGGAAGTAGCGGACATCGGCCCCCCGGAAGGAGTAGATCGCCTGGTCCGGGTCACCGATCGCACAGAGGTTCCCGTCGGCGGGGCTGAGTAGCCGGAGTAGCTCGTACTGCACCTCATCAACGTCCTGGTACTCGTCAACAAAGATCCATTGCCACCGTTCGCGATAGGAATCGACCAACCGCCGATCGGCTTGCAGCAGGGCCAGCGGCAAGGTGAGCAATTCGTCGAGGTCGACCAGGTCCTGCTTGCGGAGCAGCGCCAGGTAGCTGTCGTGGTCGTCGCCGGCCTCGGCGCGGGCGGCGGCGCGGTCCGCGTCGTCGGCGATCCGGAAGTTCGCCGGCAGGCCGGCGGCCACATGGTTCTCCCGCAGGAGCTGCAGGCCAACGGAGTGGAACGTGCCGACGGTGACATCCTCGGCGACCGGCCCGAGTAGCCCGTCGAGACGGTGCCGCAGCTCCTCGGCGGCACGCCGGGTGAAGGTGATCGCCAGGCAACGCTCCGGGAAGACGTTCAGCTCCGCGCAGAGGTACGCGATCCGATGCGTCAGCGTACGGGTCTTGCCGGTGCCCGGACCGGCCACGATCAGCAGCGGCCCACCCGGCGCGGACGCGGCCACCCGCTGCATCGCGTCCAGCCGGTCGAGCAGACCGGTGCCGACCTCCTCCATTCCGGAGAGCATCGGCTCGAAGGGTTCGTGCGGCGAGGGGGGTGGCGCGATCGGCGGCGAGGGTTGGCTGGCCCGCCTCGGCTCCGGCTTCGTCGCCGGGCGACGGGCCTTCGGCTTCGGGCTCGGCTCCGCGGGTCGACGCGGCGCCGGCACGGCGGGTACGTCGAAGAGCGTCTCCTGCGCCGCCGCGCCCCCGCCGGGGCGGAGTTCGGTCGGGTCGAAGAGGGTGATGACGCCGTACTCGCCGTCGAAGCCTGACACCCGGTGGACCTCGCCGCGGCGAAGCCGGCGGATGCCCTCGGCGAGGAGTTCGCCGCCGACCCGGTCGATCTCCGCGAGCGGCGTCCGGGTGAGAATTTCCAGCTCCGGACCGAGCGCGGCGATCAGGTCGTTGAGCTTGCCCGCGACCTTCTTCGATCGCGCCCCCACCGTGTTGATCTCGCCAAGGAGTTCGGCCAGCGGCACCAGGTGGGTGACGTCACGGGCGTGCGCCGGCCGGTGCCCCGCGGGTCGGTCGGCCAACTCCTCCACCCGGTTGAGGACCCCGACGGTCAGCGGCTTGCCGCACTCCGGGCAGCGCCCGCCGGCCGCCCGGGTCTGCTCCGGTGCCCAGTTGACGCCGCAGAGTCGGTGGCCGTCCGCGTGGTACTTCCCCTCCTCTGGAAAGAACTCGATCGTCCCGGCCAGGCCGTCGCCGGTCCGCAGCGCCTCCCGGATGCCGAAGTAGTCGCGGGCGGAGCTGAAGACCGTCGCCTCCCGGGCCAGCGCAGGCGGGGAGTGGGCGTCGGAGTTCGACACCAGCTGGTAGCGGTCGAGGCTGCCAACCCGCCAGTTCATCTCCGGGTCGGAGGAGAGGCCGGTCTCCACCGCGAAGATGTGCTCGGCCAGGTCGGCGTAGCAGTCGGCGATCGCGTCGAAGCCGGACTTGGAGCCGAGGGCGGAGAACCAGGGCGTCCAGATGTGCGCCGGCACGAGGTAGCCGTCCGGGCTCGCCGTAAGGGTGATCTCCAGCAGGTCGCGGGAGTCCAGACCGAGGATCGGCCGGCCATCGGAGCCGAGGTTGCCGATCCGCCCGAGCGCAGTGTTGAACCGGGCCACCGCCGCCAGGTCCGGTAGGTAGACCAGGTGGTGCACCTTGCGCGTCCGGTCGTCGCGCTTGTAGATCGTGGAGATCTCGACGCTGAGCATGAACCGTACGGGGGTGTTCTCCGCCTCGTCGGCGAGCCGTGGCGGTAGCCGGCGTGCGATCTCCCGCTCGGCCTCCGGAGCGAGCTGGTAGAGGCCCGGCTCCGCTGGATGCAGGGTCTCCTGGAGGTGGTCGTACCAGGCGGGGTGGGTGAAATCGCCGGTGCCGAGGACGGCGATGCCCTTACGCCGAGCCCACCAGGCGAGGTTCGGCAGGGTGAGATCACGGCTGCACGCCCGCGAGTACTTCGAGTGGATGTGCAGGTCCGCGACGAAGGACGGGAGGCCACCGGGGGGTGCGGCGTTGATCGGAGGCACGACGCATCTTGCCATGGAGCCCGCGTCCTACGCTCGCCGCCACGCGCTCACGTGAGCTGCGCTATTCCGAACGCAGTTCGACGAGGGTGATTTGTGGCTCGGTGCCGACCCGGACCGGGGGGCCCCAGAAGCCGGCGCCGTTGGTCACGTACACCTTGGTGCCGTTGATCTCGCCGAGGCCGGAGACCACCGGTTGCTCAAGCTGCACCAGGTAGTTGAAGGGCACCATTTGCCCACCGTGGGTGTGCCCGGAGAGCTGCAGGTCAACACCGAATTTGGCGGCCTCGAACGCCGCGACCGGCTGGTGGGCGAGGAGTACCACCGGTCGGTTCGGGTCCCGATCGCCGAGGGCGGCGGCGTAGTCCGGCGGGCCGGCCACCCCGGTGCCGGCCGCCTCGGCGTCGTTGACCCCGGCCAAGTCGAGTGCCCCGCCCCGGGCCTTGATCTCCACCCGGTGGTTCTGCAGGACCCGCAGGCCCAGGCGGTCCACCTCCTGCACCCACTCCTCCACGCCGGAGTAGTACTCGTGGTTGCCGGTGACGAAGTAGCTGCCGTGTCGGGATCGCAGGTCGCGCAGCGGTGCCGCCGCCTCGCCCAGCTCGGCGACGGAGCCGTCCACGAGGTCGCCGACGACCGCGACGAGGTCGGCGTCCAGCCGGTTGATGGTGGCCACGATCCGTTCGGTGTGTGCGCGCCCGAGTAGCGGGCCGATGTGGATGTCGGAGACGGTGGCGATGCGGAGGCCGTCCATGCTCCGGGGTAGCCGGGCCAGGTGGACCTGTACCCGGTCCAGCTGGGGTGGGCCGAGGGCGGTGCGCACGCCGTAGCCGGTCAGGCCGGTGGCCGTGAGCCCGGCGAAGATCGCCGCCCCGCGCGCGAGAAGTAACCGGCGGGACGGATCGTGGTCCGGCTGTCCGTCGACGGGCGGGGCGGTGGCCGGCGGTTCGGCCGACCCGCCCGCCGTCACCAGGGCGGGTTCTGGTGCCGGGGCGGTGGGCGTGGCGGCGGCTACCCGGCGGCGTAGCACCAGCCGGGCGACCAACATCGGCAGCTCCAGGGCCACCAGCAGGACCAGCAGGTAAAACAGGACCGCGAGCCAGAGGTAGCCCGGCCAGGCGAGCCAGTGCACCCCGGCTTGGGTGCCGACCAGTGTGGCCGGGACGAGCACCGCGAGCACCAGCATGGTGACACCACCGATGCGTCGCGGCAGTCCCGGCCGGGTGGTGTCGCGTACCAGCCGCTTCCACAGGTAGAGGTGGACCAGGCCGGTGAGGAGGGCCAGAACGGCGACGAACCCCAGTACCGCGAACAAGGCTGTGCCTCCCTCAGCCACCCGCGAACGGGGGCAGAACGTCGATCGTGGCGCCCGCGGGCAGCGGTGCCCGCCGATCGTGCCAGTTCACCCCGTCAACCAGGAAGCTGGCGACGCCCAGTACCGCGTGGAGCCGTTCGCCGTGTCGGTCGGCTATGTCGGTCAGGACCGCCTCCAGCGATCGGCCGGCGGGCAGGTGCTCCTCGGCGCATCCGGCTGCCGCCCGGGCCCCGGCGAAGTAGCGGATCGTGAGGGTCGCGGTCATCCGGTCGGGTCGGGCGTCGGTCGTTGGCCCCCGCAGGTCGGACATGTCAGCCTCCTATCGCGGACATCGAGCGGTCGGGTTGCAGGAACCCCGGGTCGTCGATGCCGTGACCAGCCCGTTTACCCCACATCGCGGTCTCCCAGCGGCGGGCGATCTCATCATCGTCGGCCCCGGCGCGGAGCGCCCCGCGCAGGTCGGACTCGGTCGTGGCGAAGAGACAGTCGCGGACCTGACCGTCGGTGGTGAGCCGGGTGCGGTCGCACTCTCCGCAGAAGGGGCGGGTGACGCTGGCGATCACGCCGACCCGGGCCGGGCCGCCATTGACCAGCCAGGTCTCGGCCGGTGCCGCGCCCCGGTGGGCCGGGTCCGGCACCAGGGTGTGTTCGGCCCGCAGCAGGGTGAGGATCTCGTCGGCGGTGACCATGGTCGACCGGTCCCAGCCGCGCTGGGCATCCAGCGGCATCTGCTCGATGAAGCGCAGCTCGTAGTGGTTGTCGAGGGCGAAGCGCAGCAGTGCGGGCGCCTCGTCCTCGTTGATGCCGCGGATCAGGACTGTGTTGATCTTGACTGGGGTCAGCCCGGCCTCGGCCGCGCCGGTCAACCCGGCGAGCACGGCATCCAATCGGTCCCGGCGGGTCAGCCGGACAAACCGCTCCCGGTCGAGGGTGTCCAGCGAGACGTTCACCCGGTCCAGGCCGGCGGTGCGCAGGGCCGGCGCGAGCCGGTCCAGACCGATGCCGTTGGTGGTCAGCGAGATGCGCGGCCGGGGGGCCAGCGCCGCGACCGCCGCGACGATGCCGACCAGGCCGGGCCGGATCAGCGGCTCACCACCAGTGAACCGGACTTCGGTCACACCGAGCCGCCGCACCGCGATCCGGATCAACCGGACCACCTCGTCGTCGTCGAGGAGCTGCGGCCCGGCGAGCCAGGGCAGCCCCTCCGCCGGCATGCAGTAGGTGCAACGCAGGTTGCACTTGTCGGTCAGGGAGACGCGCAGGCTTCGGGCGACGCGGCCGTGCCGGTCAACGAGGACGCCAGCGGTCGGTCGGGCGGCGCTCACCTTATGACGGTAGCGCGCCCGAACCGAGCAGGGCGCTCCGGGCGGTCTGGGCAACCGCTTCGCGGTAGGTCGCACCGAAGAGCGTGGTGTGCACCAGCAGCAGGTGAAGCTGGTGCAGTGGGATCCGCTCCGGCCAGCCGTCGGCCAGCGGCCACGCCTCGTGGTAGGCGGCGCGGATCCGGTCCAGGTGCGGTGCGCCACCGAAGAGCGCGAGCTGCGCGAGGTCGGTCTCCCGGTGGCCACCGTGTGCTGCCGGATCAACCAGCCAGACCCGGTAGTCGCGACTCCAGAGCAGGTTGCCCGGCCAGAGGTCACCGTGCAGCCGGGCCGGCGGTTCGTCGCCGCCGAAAGTGGCGGCCCGGTCGGCGACCTGCTCGATCAGCTTCCGCTCCGCCGAGCCGAGCGCGCCGTTGTCGACCGACATCCGCAGGTACGGCAGGAGCCGGCGCTCGACGAACCACCGCGACCACGGGCCCTCGTCCCGGGTGTTGTCCGCCGGCAACATGCCGATAAAGCCCGGCCACTCGGCGCCGAAGGTCGGGGCGCCGGCTCGGTGCAGGGCAGCCAGTTCCCGGCCGAACCGCTCGGCGGCCTCCGGGTCGGGCTCGCCGGACTCGACCCACTCCAGCGCCAGCAGGTTGGGCAGTGCCACGATCACCTCCGGTACGGCGACCGCGTCCGCCTCCTGTAGCCAGCGCAGCCCGGCCGCCTCGCTGGCGAAGAAGTGCGCCGGCTGGTGCCCGGTGGCCGACTCGGGCCAGGTCTTCGTGAAAATCGAATGCCCGTCGTCGAGGGTGAGCCGTGCGGCGGTGCAGCTACTGCCGCCGGCGACCGGCGTCTCCCGGATCCGCTGGTGGGTCCGGAAGGTCGGCAGGTGCTCCGGGTGGGCCCGCAGATACGCCAGATCCATGCGTCGGACGGTAGTGGGTGGGGGTGGGTCGAGGGCGGCGGAGGCCGAGAAGTCGCCGTGACCAGCGTAATTACGCACCGTAGTTGTGGATAGAGCGCGTGTCGTCCACAGGGGCGGACGGCGGTCGAGGGTGGGGCACAGGCTGCCGGAATGGCCTCGACTGACCTCCCCCGGTTCTCCGTTCGCTCCGGCGCGGACCTGATCGCCGCCGTGCCCTATCTGCTCGGGTTCCATCCGGCTGACAGCATGGTCGTGGTGGCGATGCGTGGCCTACGGGTCACCTTCGCCGCCCGGGCAGACCTTGCCGACCTGGCCTGCTCCGCCGCTGCGGCCGGATCCACCGGCACCGCGGGCGGCGCTGCCACCGCGGGCGGCGCTGCCAGTCCGGGCGGGTCTGCCGAGGCGGCCCGACACCTGGCGGCAGTGGTCGCCCAGCAATCCACCGACTGCGTGACAGTGCTCGGTTACGGGCCCGCGTCCCGGGTCACTCCCGCGGTTGACGCCGTCCGGCAGGCCCTTGCCGAGGCCGGGATCAAGGTGCTCGACGCGCTCCGAGTCACCGATGGCCGCTACTGGTCGTACCTCTGCCCGGAGCCGGAGTGCTGTCCGCCCGACGGCACCGCGTACGACTCGGGCACGAGTCAGGTGGCCGCCGCTGCGGTCTTCGCCGGTCAGGTCGCTCTGCCCGATCGGGCGGCGCTCGTCGCCCAGGTGGCGTCGGTCGAGGGTGCTGAGCGAACTCGGCTGCGGCGGGCCGTGCAGCGGGCGGGGCGGCGCTTCGCCGACCTGGTGACCCGGGCATCCGGGGGCAACCGGCCCGGCGGGCGGCCGGTGCGGGCGGCGGGGAGCACCGCGATCCGGGCCGCTCAGCGTCGGCATCGACGGGGCGAAAGGCTCGACGATGACGAGGTGGCCTGGCTGAGTTGGCTGTTGACCGACCGGGCAGTGCGGGATCTTGCCTGGGAGCGTACCGACGGGCGGGAGGCCGACATCGCGCTCTGGACCGACCTGCTCCGCCGGGCCGAGCCGAAGCTCATCGCCGCCCCCGGTTCGCTGTTGGCCTTCGCGGCCTGGCGGGCTGGGGAGGGGGCGCTGGCGGCGGTGGCGTTGGAACGGGTGCTCGCCCTACATCCCGACTATTCGCTCGCGCTGCTGGTAGCTGACCTGCTTCGGAGTGGGGTGCCCCCGACCCGGCTGGCCGGGTGGCCAGCCATCACGTTGACCGGCGTGGCTCGTCCCCGCCCCCGGCGGGGCGGGCGGGGTGCCCGCTGACCCCGGCGGGTGGGGTGCCCGCTGACTCCGGCGGGCGGGCTCGGCCCTCGGTGGGCCCGCTGTTCGCGCAGGTAGGCGCGGAGCCAAATGGGCTCGGCCGGTACCGTAGCCGGGTGCGCAGCTACGCGGCGGTGGTGCTGGCCGGGGGTGCGGCCCGGCGGATGGACGGCGTGGACAAGCCAGCCCGGCCGGTCGGTGGCTGCCCGATGCGAGACCGGGTGCTGGCCGCGGTCGCCGACGCCGCACCGCGAATCCTGGTGGGTCCACCGGCCGGTGCGCCGGCCGGGGTCCTGATTACCCGAGAGTCACCGCCGGGCGGGGGGCCGGTCGCCGCCGCAGCAGCCGGGCTGGCCCGGCTACCCGCCGGTGTGGACCTCCTCGCCCTTCTCGCCGCTGACCTGCCGCTGCTCACTCGGGACGCAGTCCGGGAACTGCTGGGCCACCTCGACGGCGAGCGGGGCGGGGACCAGCTGGCGCCGGGTCCCGGTGCGATTGACGGGGTGTGTTTCGTTGATGACGCCGGGCGGCGGCAGCCGCTGTGCGGGGTGTGGCGCGTCGCCCCGCTGCGGGCCGCGTTCACCCGGCTGGCCAGCCAGCGCCCCCTGGCCGGGGCGTCGCTGCGGGCTCTGCTGCATGGGCTGGCCGTACACGAGGTGCCGTGGCGCGGGGATGGCCCCCCACCATGGTTTGACTGTGACACTGACGAGGATCTACGCCAGGCAGAGGAGTGGGTGCGATGACTTCGATGGACGACTGGGTGACGGCGGTCTGTACCGAGCTCGGCCTCGACCCGGCTCAGGTGCCGGTGCCAGCGGTGCTTGACCTGACGCGGGACGTGGCGCATCAGGTGTTGCGCCCCGGCGCGCCGGTCGCCGCCTACCTGGTGGGGGTCGCGGTTGGTGGGGGCGCGGAGCCGACCGCCGCCACGGCCCGGGTCCAGCAGCTGGCCGCCGATTGGCCGGTCGAGCTGGGTGCGGCGGGTGAGCCCGGGACCCCGAGTGACGAGGCCCACCCGCCGAGCCAGCGCTGATCAGCTATTCGGCAGCCAGGCCAGGCTCTCTCCGGTCGTCGGGTCGGTGGCCCGCAGGCCCGCGTCCGACACTGTCCAGAGGGTGTCTCCGACGAGTAGCGAACGGGTGATGTGTCCACCAGCCGGGTGGGTCACCTCGCCCTGGTCAGTGAGGGTATCCCCGGAGACCCGCAACAGGCGCAGGCCGGCATTGACCGGGACGGCGAGGAGCCCGGTGGTCGGGTCGTATCGGAATGCGTGCGGGTCATGCTCGGCGGCGGACCAGGCGTCCGGGCGGTGCCAGCGGTCCAACCGGAGCGGTTGGGCTGGGTCCCGGACATCGAAGAGCGAGACCTGGACACCCTGCACGCGTCCGTCGTGATCGGCCTCCTGCCCGATGCCGAGCAGCCGGCCGTCCGCGACCGGGTGCAGGTACGCCGAGTAGCCGGTGATCTTCAGCTCCCCGGTGACCCGGGGGGCGGCGTGGTCGCTCAGGTCGAGTGCATAGAGCGGGTCGGTCTGCCGGAACGTCACCACGTACGCGGTGTCACCGAGGTAGCGCACCGAATAGATCCGCTCCCCCGGACCCAAGCCGGTGACCGCACCGATCGGGGCCAGCACCTCGCCCTTTCGACGCAGCACGTGGACGCCGGATTCCGAGCTGCGCTCGTCCTGGCTGGTGATGGTGGCGGCCCCGCCCGTGGTGGTGCCGGCCTGGCCGGTGGTGCCGGCCTGGCCGGTGGTGGTGGTGGTGGCGACGCGTAGGTGGCCCTGCCACTGGGACAGGGCGTACTGGTTGATGAGTCGGCCGGGCACCGTGCCGGCGGCGACGTAGCGGGGGCGGCCGGCGGCGGTGGTGTCGAACTGGTAGATCTCGGTGACCGACGTGCCGATCTGGTCGGGCCACCGACCCGGAGTGGGCGAGGCCGCCAGCTGTCGCTGGCCCGCCAGGTAGAGGCTGTCACCGGTGCTGTAGACGGTGTCGGCGTTGGCGGCCACGCTGACCGGGTCGCCGTCGGTGAGCCGGTCAGCGGTGAGGTCGAAGCTGAGTACGGTCAGCACGGCGGAGCCGGTGCCGGTCTGCGGGCGGCTGAGTCGGTCACAGTCAACCCGACCGGTCCCGTGTTCCGCTCCGGCTGTCCATTCGTAGGCCGGCAGCCACGCCTCGATGCCGGCGGCGGCCACCGCGGCCTGGTTCGCCTCCTGGCGGGCCACCTCGTCGGCGGTGGCGGGCAACTCCGGGAAGGCCAGCTGGGGGTGGGACTGGACCACCACCCGGACCGTGCTCCCGGTCTGTCGGGCGTCAAGGGTGCGACCATCGATTTCGTACGTGCTGAGCACCCGGGGTGAGCCGCTCAGGTCAACCAGGCGGAAGCGGGTCGCGGTGCGCGGGTTTGATCCGGGCGGCGGCACGGCGATGTCTTCGCGACCGAGGCCGGTCGCGGGGAGGACCATCGGTGCCGCGTCGGTGAGGACCACCGCGTGATCGCCGTACAGGAGCAGGTCGTGCCGGGCCCAGTGGCGCTGGTCGGGGCCATCGTTGAGGTCCAGCCGTCCGGTGAATCGGTTGGTGGTGGGGTCAACGACCCGGAGTACGCCCTGGCTGATGGTGACGATCCGCTGCCCGTCGGTCTTGACCAGGTCCGGCTCGTCGACGCCGGCCTCGTATCCATTGGTGAGCGAGTAGTCCCCGGCCGGCGTCGACTCATCGGCGTTGCCGATGGCATCCTGTGCTGCCGCTACGGCCCGTTGCTGGGGCGCGCCGCCGGCGAGCCCCCACGGGCTGACCTCGGCTGCGGTCGCGGCGCGCAGTTCGGCCAGCGCATCGGTGCAGGAGTCGAAGGAGACCAACTGTAGTGGTGACTCGGGTCCGGCCGGTGGCGTGTTCGGCTCCGGTAGGCGGGTCGCGGCGGCGCTGCCCGCGAGCAGGACGAGCGCGAGCAGGGTGCCCGCGACAAGAGTGGGACGGCGCGATGTCATGCCCCTTCCGACGCCGCCGGCCTGCCCGCGGTTCCCGTGCGGCTCGCTGCCGTCCGACTCGGCGCCGGTGGAGCGCGTCCCCTTCGATACGGCGGTGGCGGGCTCCGGGATGGTGGGCAGCGACGGTGGTCAGTCGGGGGACGGGCCGACGCCAGGGGACTCGACGAGCCGGGAGAGCACGATGGTGCTGCGGGTGGAGGTCACGAAGGACTCGGCCCGCAGTCGTTCCAGCGCGGCCTCGAGGTGGGCGATGTCGGCGGCGCGCAGGTGGACGAGGGCGTCCGCCTCGCCCGAGACGGTGTACGCCCCGACGACTTCGGGGTGCCGGCGGGCGGCGACACCGATCTGTGGTGGCGTGGTCCGACCGGCGCAGAACAGCTCGACGAACGCCTCGGTGGTCCAGCCGACCGCGGCCGGGTCAACGACGGCGGTGAATCTACGGATGACCCCGGTCGCGCGCAGCCGATCGACCCGTCGTTTCACTGCCGGGGCGGACAGGGAGACCCGCTGTCCGATGTCGGCGTATGACGCGCGCGCGTCGGCGACGAGCAACGCAATGATTCGCTGATCCACTGCGTCTATCTGCAAGATTCTGCCTCCTGGAAGCAATACTTGTGGCTGTTACCGTCGTTCGACGATACCTACCTTGGTAATCGTGAACCAGCAGCGAGTGCCGCGAAAGCGGATATATCTCATGTGCTCGCCGAAGCACTTCACGGTTGAGTACGCAATCAACCCGTGGATGGATGTCAGCGCCGCGGTTGACACGGAGTTGGCGGTCAAGCAGTGGGACCAACTACGGGAGACGCTGGTCGGGCTCGGCCACGACGTGCGCCTGCTCGCCCCCAAGCCGGGGCTACCCGACATGGTCTACGCGGCCAACGGTGCCTTCGTCGTCGATGGCACCGTCTACGGCGCGCGGTTCAAGCACGCGCAGCGGAGCGCCGAGGCCACGGCTCACCGATCCTTCTACCAGGCACACGGTTGGCACTTCATCGCCCCGACCGTTACCAACGAGGGCGAGGGTGACTTCGCGTACCTGCCGGCGGCGCACGGTGGTCTCGTCCTGGCTGGCTACGGTTTTCGGACGGAGCCCGCTGCCCATGCCGAGGCACAGGAGGCGCTGGGTCGACCGGTGGTCTCGCTGCGGTTGGTCGATCCCCGCTTCTACCACCTGGACGTGGCGCTGGCCTCGATCGATGACGGCAACATCGCCTACTACCCGGGCGCCTTCTCCGCCGCCAGCCAGAAGGTTCTGGCGCGGCTCTTCCCAGCGGCTGTCGTCGCCGACGACGCTGACGCCCTCGCGTTCGGTCTGAACCTGGTCAGCGACGGCCGTAACGTCATCCTGAACAGCGAGGCGACCGGTCTCGCCGACAAGCTGGCAGCCGCCGGCTACCAGCCGGTGCCGGTGCCGCTGGCCGAGTTGCGCAAGGGCGGCGGAAGCGTGAAGTGCTGCATCGCCGAACTGCGCCACTAGCGCCCGTTGCCGAGCGGCGTCGTACCGGCGGGGCGGCGAGATTGGATCTGCGCCGCCCCGCTCAGCCGAGCGTGGCCAGCTCGGTCAAGAGCATGTTGGAGAGGAGCTGGCCGTCGAGCTGGACCTCGCGGAGGTACCACCGCTGCTGTGGGGTGCGCGACTGGTTGAACTGCCACACGCCGCGGGGGCTGTCAACTCGGCCGATCTTGCCGAGCGCCAGGTTCACCTCCGCTGGGGTGGGTGCTGCGCCGGCACGCCGGATCGCCTGGTTGAGGACGTGCGCCGCGTCGTACGACGCCGTCGCGTACGCGGTCGGTGAGGTGCCGTGCTTCTTGCGGTACGCCGAGGCGAAGAGCCGGTTGGCCGCGTTGTTGAGGTCGGGTGAGTAGTTCAGGGTGGTCTGGATGCCGAGAACATTGGTCTCGTCCTTGAAGTTCGCCAGGACGTTGCCCTCGGTCAGGAAGCCCGGGGCGTAGACGGGGCCGGTGTACCCCTCCGCGCGGAGCTGTTTGAGGAACTCCACGGCGGCGGTGCCGGCGAAGAAGCAGAAGACGCCGTCTGGGTCACGCTTGAGCGCCGTGGCGATATCGCGTCGGTAGGCGTTCTTGCCCGGGGTGCCGGAGATCTCCTCCGTCCAGGTAACCGGATCCCCGATCCGGGGGTCGGACGTACCGAATTCCTGCTGGAAGCCCCGGAGTACGTCTTGGCTGGCCGGGGAGTCCGGCATGATGATCGCCAGCCGCTCCGACGGATCGAGCGTCTTCTTCAAATGGCCGCCGAGGGCCCGACCGGCCTCGTCCAGCACGTACGACGTGCGCCAGATGTAGACGACGCTCTGCAGGCTGCTGGGGGAGGCGTTGGAACCGACCAGCGGCACCTGGGCCTGCTCCACGGTGTCGCGGATGCCGAGCATGACGGCTGAGCCGACCACGCCGGTGAGGGCCAGCACCCCCTGCTTGAGTAGTCCCTCGACCGCGGCCTGGCCGGACTTCGCGTCCTTGCCCTCGTCGGCGGTGACCAGCTGGGTCGGGTGCCCACCGAGCTGCCCTTCGTTGAGATCCAGGAAGAGTTGGAAGCCGTTGGCCACCTCGGTCCCGACGTCGGTGAGATCACCGGTCTGCGGAATGAGCATGCCAATCTTGATCGGGCTCAGCGGAGCGTCGGCGTCGGACTCGCTGCTGTTGCTACATCCCGTCACGAGTCCGGCCGTGCCCAGCGCCGCCAACAGCTGTAGGGCACGCCTGCGGTTCACCTGTGTCACCGGGTCCCTCTCCAGAGTCTTGGCCGGGCGCATCCTGCCCATCCGGCGTTCTACCCCGCGTGGCAACGCTGCGTCAACTAGCTACTAGGCGTTGGTGAGGGACCGTAACGCGAGGACGACCTCCGGCCAAGCCGCCGATTCTGGGTCGATGAGGCCAAAGTGCTCGCAATCAGGCAGCTCAAGGAGGTGGATGTTGCCGCCGGCGGCACGCCCGGCCGCGACGAATTCTCGGCTCATCGCTACCGGCACCTGCTGGTCGAGGGCGCCATGCATTACTACTGTCCGTGAATTTTGTGGCGGTAGCGAACGCGGATCACAGGCCGCGTAGCGGTCCGGCACTTCGGTTGGGCCGCCGCCGAGCAGTGCGGCCACCGCACCCGTGTCCAGGTCCAGCCGGTAGGCCTCCGCCAGGTTCGCCACCGGGGCCAGGGCGAGAACCCCGCCGACCGTGGCGGGCCGGGTGGCGGCGGCGTAGAGGGCCAGCTGCCCGCCGGCCGAGTGCCCGATGAGGATCGGCGGGCCGGCCGCCACTGCGCCGGGGAACGCCTCGGCCGTCAGCCGGGGTAGCTCGGACACCCCGGTCAGGATGTCGGCCAGGGTCCCCGGCCAGCCACCGTCGGGCGGTCCGGTCCGGCGGTACTCGACCTGCGCTGTCGGGTAGCCGAGCCCGGCCAGTGCGGTCGCCAGCGGCGCGGTGTGCCGGCGGTCGTACTCGGCCCGCCAGAAGCCGCCGTGTACAACGATCACCAGCCGCTGGGCCGGTCCGGTGCCGGTTGGCCGGCGTAGATCCGCGATTTGGTCCGGATGGGGTCCGTAGGCGACGGTGACATCCGGGGCGGGCGCGGGACGGGTGAGTACGGCACGCGGGTCGCTGGACATGCCCGTGACGGTAGCGGGTGGCCCCGATCGGCGCTGATCGTTGCTCCCGGGGGGTATCGTCGCCGGCGGCTGGGGAAAGATGGGTGCCATGACCGAAACGCAGTCCGCAGGACAGAACGACGTGCAGGAGCAGGCTGACGAGCAGGGCCAGGACGATACTGCTCGGACCGGCACCGTGGTGGTGGTGGGACCGGACGGTCGTCCAGTCGGCACGGTGCAGACCGACGAGAGCCAGGAGGACCCGGCCCGACTGGTCGAGCAGCCCGCCAAGGTGATGCGGATTGGCAGCATGATCAAGCAGCTGCTGGAGGAGGTCAAGGCCGCCCCGCTCGACGACGCCAGCCGGCACCGGATGCGGGAGATCCACGAGCGGTCCATCGTCGAGCTCAAGGAGGGACTCGCCGTCGAGCTACGGGAGGAGTTGGAGCGCCTCGCCCTGCCCTTCACCGAGGAGAAGGCGCCCAGCGAGAGCGAGTTGCGGATCGCCCACGCGCAGCTCGTTGGCTGGCTGGAAGGGCTCTTCCACGGTATCCAGGCGGCCTTGGTCGCCCAGCAGATGGCGGCCCGGGTCCAGCTGGAGCAGATGCGCTCCGGTCGGCAGGCTCTCCCCAGCGGGCCGGGCGGAATCGCGCCCGGCATGCCCGGGATGGGGCAGTCGGCCGGCGGCGAGGGGCACAGCACCGGCCAGTACCTCTGATCGGTGTGGCCCGGGGCCCGCCGTCAGCGGGTCAGCAGCCGATCAAGGTAGACGGCGACCCCGTCGTCGTCGTTACGGAGGGTGGCTTCGTCGGCAGCCGCGTGAACCGCCGGGTGTGCGTTCGCGACCGCCACCCGGGCCCAACCCGCCCAGGAGAACATCGGCAGGTCGTTTGGCTGGTCGCCAAAGACCAGAACCTCCGCCGGGTCCACGCCGAGCCGTTCGGCGACTACCCGAAGCCCGGTTGCCTTGTCCACGCCGGGCGGGCAGATCTCGATGAAGCCCAGGCCCGCCTGGGTGAGCGAGGCGGTGTGCGGTGGGACGACTCGCTGGGCCACCTCCAACAGCTCGTCCGTGTGGTGGTCGGCGGTACGGGCGAATGCCTTGATCACGTTGCCGGAGAGGCATTCGGCGCGGCTGCGCGCCTCGAACAGCTCCGGGTACGGCCAACTCGCGTGATAGTCCCCCCAGAGCGGCGCGTTGGGCTCGTCGGACGACTCGACCATGATGGTCAGCGGACCGACCGCTGCCTCCAGCTCGGTCAGCAACTCCGCCAGCACCGCGCCGGAGAGCCATTCGTCGCGGAGTACTAACGGCCCGTCCGGGTCGCTCTGGTCCACCACCCGGCCGCCGTTGGCCATTACCAGGAAGTCGGCGGCGCGGATGTCGTTCCGGGTCAGTTCGGTCAGCCGTGGTCCGCGGCCGGTAGCGCCGACCATCGGGATGCCGGCGGCGCGCATCCGGTCAAGTACCTCGTGCGTGTACGCGGAGACAGTGTTGTCGCTGCGGACGAGCGTCCCGTCCAGATCGGTAGCGATCAACTTGGGTAATCCCGGGCGGACCATGGCTCCTCCTTCGCCCGCCGCCGTCTCGGCCAGTCGTCACGGTTGTGTGACCCGGCGTCACGGCGGGCAGCAACCGTACCTCGCGGAGGCAGCCGTCACCATGGCTTACCGGCGAATCCGGTGCCAACGGGTGGCATCGCGGCAGTGCGGGGACCAGTTGTCGGGCAAGCCCGAGGCGAGGGTGGTGCCCGGTGGCTTGGCTCAGCTCGATCAGTCCGGGCGGACAAACGGGGCCGTCGGGCCGACGGTGATGTCGGCGGGGGGCGGCAGGTCGTCCGCTGCGGCGCTGCGGGCAGAACCCGGTCGTCGGGCCGGCGCCGCCGCATCGGTCTCCTGCGCCGCATCGGTCTCCGACGCCGGATCAGGCCCCTCCGCGGCCGGGGCGAGCAGCAACGCAGCCCCGAGTAGTACGCAGGCCAGGAAGGCGGTGACCATCCCCCGCCCGTATTCGATGCCGAAACCCTCCTGGCCGCGGTAGTAGATGACGCGTACGTCCGCGTCGCCGATCGTGGCGGCCCCGGCGATCAGGACCGCGAGCAGCGCAGCCGCCAAGGCCAGGCCGGCGATGCGGGCGTTTGACCGGCTGGCTCCGGTGCCGCGCAGGGCGAGGGCGACCGTCACAGCAAGACCGAGGAGGCCCACCAGGTAGGCGTTACCGAAACTGCCCACCTCGTCGACCGTTTCCGGGATCTGGATCGGACCGCCGGCCGGACCGCCGGTTGGCAGGTTCAGCACAACCCACTCACCCACCAGCGAGGCCATCCCGGCGGCGGCCCCGAGCCCGGCGAGAATGAGGGGTGGGCGCCGGCCGCGGAGGAGCCCGGTGATGTGGCGTCGGCGGTCCGACAATCGAGTATCGACCCCGCCCCGCTGCCCGCCCGCGATGCCGTCGGACCGGCTTTCCTGTCGGGGGATGGGCTGCTCCGGATCCATCGGAAACCTTTCGGATCGGCGAGTCTGATCCGCATCATGGCACAACCAACCAGTGGAGGGCCGAATCGAATCGCGCCCGCCGGCCGCCGGCCTCCCCGTCGACGCCTGCTTGCCTGTCTCCCTACCGGCTGGCTGGCCGGTGCGGGGGCTCCCGCCGGAGCTTCGGGTACCGGCAGAATGGGGCAGTGGCCATGGAGATGAACCGGGAGCGGTTCGAGGAGTTGGTCGGCGACGCGCTCGACGAGGTACCCGAGGAGTTGCTCAGCCTGATGAGCAACGTGGTCATCCTGGTCGAGGACGCCCCACCTCCCGGCGAGGAGCTACTCGGCCTGTACGAGGGGCACGCCCTGACCGACCGCGGCTGGGGCTACTCGGGCGTGCTGCCCGACCGCATCCTGATTTACCGCAACCCGATTTTGCACATCTGCGACACCGAGGAAGAGGTGGTCGAGGAGGTAGCGATCACGGTCGTACACGAGATCGCCCACCACTTCGGCATCGACGACGAGCGCCTGCACGAGTTGGGCTGGGGCTGAGCCGTCGGGCCGCCCAGCGACCGGTCTCAGCTGAGATCCCCGCTGCGCAGCCGGGCCAGCCAGGCGGCGGCGTCAACATAGTCGGTGTCAAGGGTCCCCGATGGGGCTGGGGCGGGTCGCTCACCTTCGCCGCCGGTCCAGCGATGTCGGGGGTACGACCCGAGGAAGCGCACCTGGGCGCAGACCCGACGTAGTCCCTGTAATGCCTCACCGAGCCGGGCATCAGCCAGGTGACCGGTGCAATCCAGGAAGAATACGTACCGGCCAAGTGCCTCGCCGGTCGGCCGGGACTCGATCCGGGTCAGGTTGACCCCGCGCACGGCCAGCTCCATCAGCACGGAGAGCAGCGCGCCCACCCGGTCGTGGGCGATGTAGACCGCCAGCGAGGTCACGTCGTCCCCGGTGGGCGGCGGGGGCGGCCCCGGCCGGGAGAAGAGCGCGAATCGGGTCACCGCATCCGGATGGTCGGCGATCTTGTCGGCCAGTACCGCGAGCCGGTGTCGGGCCGCGCCGATCGGGGCGCAGATCGCCGCGTCGAAGTCGCCAGCCGCGACTCCGACCGCCGCCGCGCCGTTGGAGAGCACGTCAACGACCGCCGCGTCGGGCAGGTGGGCGTGCAGCCACGCCCGGCACTGCGTGGACGCCTGAGGGTGGGCGGCCACACTGCGCACGCCACCGAGATGCCCGCCGGCACGGGCGGCGAGCACGAACTCCACCGGCAGGATCACCTCTCGCGTGATCACCAACGGCTCGCCCTCGGCCAGCTCGTCCAGCGTCACCCCGACCGCGCCACCGATGGAGTTCTCCAGCGGCACCAGCGCCGCGTCCGCGGCACCGACGCGTACGCTCTCCAGCGCTTCACCGACGCTGCGGGCGGGAGTCTGGCTGGTCCGCTCGGCCGCAGGGATGGTCCGCAGCGCCTGTTCAGCGAAGGTGCCCTCGGGCCCGAGGTAGACAAAGCGGGTCGGTGGTGTTCCCGGCATGGCGACAGCCTACGTACCCGAGCCGGCGTGGCAGGCCAGGGTCCGGATGCCGGTCGGGGAGATGACGCGTACCTCCGCTGTGCAGACATCGGTGCCGGCGGTGACCAGGCGTGGTGCGGTGCCGGAACCCTGGCTGACGACCTGGAGTGGTTCGTAGCCGGTCACGGCGAGGTGGGTGTAGTGCCAGTCGTCGGCGCAGAGCGGCCCGGTCAGCACCCGTACCTGGGCGTCGTCGGGAAGCAGGTCCTGCCTGCGTACCAGGGCGGTCACCTGCTGGCTGGTCGGGCCGGCGGAGCACTGGACGGCGACCGGTGTGCTCCTGGCCGTCGGGGTCGGCGCCCCGGTTGGCGGCAGCGCCGCGGCGGTGGTGGTCGCGGTGCCGGTCGGAGTGGGCGACGCGGACCGGGCTGACTGGCTCGGCTGGGTATCCCGCAGCTCGGGCGGGGTGCCGCAGCCCGACGTGAGCACCGACAGGAGCCCCATGAGCCCGACCACGGTCACGGCCGGGGTCTGTGAGCGGCCACGCCGGGTCGGCGATCCAGTCTGGGACCGGTGGGTGGGCGGAGTGGGAGCAGCGGGGCGGGGCGGGCCGGACGGCACGGACGATTCCTCAAATCGACATGAATGAGCGCACGCGGATGGGAACCCATCGTAGGAGCGTCCGTTGCTCTGGTGAAGCCTCGGCGGGGTGTCGTCTCGACCGAGGCAAACGCGACCCGGCTCTGGCTAGGTGCGGACCCGGTGCCCGGCTTGGTCGAGCGCCGTGACCGCCTGATCGAGGCGGACAGCCGGGACCAGCAGGTAGTCGGTGTCGTGGGTGGAGAAGGTAACCACGGAGACACGGGCCTTGGCCAGCGGTTCGATGAGAGCGGCCAGACCGGTGGAGAGCGCGAGGTCAGAGGGGCCGATCACGCGTAGGCAACGCCAGGTGGTCTCGGTCTGTGCCGGTGCGCGTGCTGCCGGGCAGATCACGGACACGCCGTCGGTGGTCCAGCTCACCGTGACTACGTCGTTGTCGCTCAGCCCGCCCGACAGGCCGGGTGGCAGGGCAGAGCCGGCTGCCAGGCGGCAGACAGCGTAATCACCCGACAGCAGAGCGATATCCAGCATGAGGGCACCTTACGGCCTCGGGCGGTTCCTACCCAGCACACCGCGTGCGGCGCGCGCCACATGCCGTGCGCCGGTCAGACCTCGGAGAAGAACGTGAGTGAGCCGACGACTGCGCCGGCGTGGTGAACCGGGGTGGAGATGGCGTCAACGGTGGCGTCCGGTGCGCCCGCCGGGACTCCTTTGATCCGAAGTAGCCCGCGGGTCAGGCGACCGGAGGTGATCGCGAGCAGCGGTGGGATCTTGTCGAGTTCCGGCTCGGTCAGTTCGCCCCGGTTGGCGGTGAAGTCGAGTAGCCGCAGGCTACCGTCGAGTAGTGGCTGCCCGATCATGTCCCGGCAGTCGCGGAGAAAAAGCAGCTGGGACCCGGAGGCGGAGACGGCGACCACGCGAGTGTCGGCAGCGATGAGCAGGCAGGGCTCGTCTGCCCGGGAGACGGTCATCGACCAGGAGGTGACGTTGTCGTACTCCTGCTCTGTCGGTGCCCCTACCGCCGGCACGCGGACTTCTGAGAGCGAGAGCTCGACGTGGGCCACCGCACCTCCTCAATCAACCCAGACGGTCTGTCCACGCTAGCGTGACCCAACGCATCCTCCGCTGACCGCGCCGGCAACCGCCAACGTGCTGGCGATGATCTGGGCCGTGCCTACCTGGCGGGAAGGGCGGCGGAGGTTGGGCCGGCGGTGGTGCGGCTGACCGGCGTCGATCGCATCCGGGCCGCGCTACGTCCCCACCGACGGTACCGTCGGCGCACCGGCTTGTCAGCTGCCGTCGCCATACCACCGGTAGTCGGCCGCCGGGCGATAGCTGCCGCTGCGCCAGGTGCCCGGGTGCTGCGCGACGCGGGACAGCTTGGCCGCGGTTTCCGGGCTGATTCGGTTACCGGCGGCCACGAGGAGCCGGTCCAGTTCCCGATGGGTGGCCATCAGGCAGTCCTCCGGGAGGCCGTACACACTGATGACGCCGGAGCCGACGAACGTCAGCACCGGCGTTACCGGGATTGGTAGCCCGACCGCATTGCTGAGGGCCTTGCTCGCCCGCTTGGCATCCTTACGCGCCTCGGTCACGTAGGCCGGACGCTTGCCGTTGATCTGCACAACCTCACCGGCCACCAGCACCCGGGCCCGGCCGTGGTCAACGATGGTGACCGCGTAGAGCCCACTCGGGCCGATCGCGAGGAAGCCGGCGCGCTCGCCGTCGGCGTCGTCGTGGAGGAGGTCGAGCGAGTCGGTACGCGGCCATTCGATCACGTGCCAGGCCGGACCGAGTTGGTCGAGGCGGCCCAGAGCTCGTGCTCCAGCTGCCTCCAGCCGCCGTGCTCCTCGCGAGGCCCGTCGGCGCCGGGCCCATTCGAGGGGTGAGGAGCGGGGTGGCGCGAGAGGGCCCGGGCTATCCACCCGGGGAGGCGGCACCGCCGTGGGCGGCAGCGCCCGGGCGGAGGGTGCAGCTTGGTGGGCAGGGTAGACAGTCATCGCGACCTCCGGCAAAAGGTCCCTCGAAGTTATGTCCCCGCTACCCTACGTCGCTACTCCCCCGAGTGGGCAAGTTGGAGCGCCGGAGTGAGTGCGGATGAATGCCACGTTCATCCATCGTTGTTTTGCCGGATGCCGGGAACTCAGGCTCTAGGCTGCGATGGTGAGCCACTACGTGGACAGTGAGGTTGGTCGCCTGGGTACGGTCATGCTGCACCGTCCCGGGCCCGAGCTGGCCCGGCTCACCCCCCGGAACAGTGGTTCGCTGCTCTTCGACGCCATCCCCTGGGTCAGCCGCGCGCAGGAGGAACACGACGCGTTCGCCGACGCGCTGCGCGAGCGCGGCGTGGAGGTGCTCCACCTGGCAGAGCTACTTACCGAGACCCTTGCCGGCGACGACGCTCGGGCCGAGCTAACCGAGCAGGTGCTGCGCTCGCCCCGGCTCGGCGACCAGCTGCGCGCCCGGGTCGCCGACCACCTCACTTACCTTGACCCGGCCACGTTGGCCAGCGTCCTTATCGCCGGCCTAGCCCACGAGGAACTGCGGATCAGCCGGGAGCGCCCCGGCGGCCTGGTCTACCAGCTGATGGACCGGCACGACTTCGTCATCGACCCGCTACCGAACCTGCTCTTCACCCGGGACTCCTCGGTCTGGATCGGTGGTCGGGCCGCCGTCACCAGCCTGGCAATGCCCGCCCGTCGGCGGGAGAGCGCACTGACCGACGCCATCTACCGCCACCATCCACGTTTCGCCGGCACCGAGTTCGCGTACCGCCCGGGGATGGAGCATCTGGAGGGTGGGGACGTGCTGCTACTCGCCCCCGGAGTGCTGGCGGTCGGAGTGGGTGAGCGGACCACCCCGGCGGGCGCCGAGCGGCTTGCCCGTCAGGTCTTCGCCGCGAACCTGGCCCACACCATCCTGGTCGTGCCGATCGCCCAGGAGCGGGCCACCATGCACCTCGACACCGTCTGCACGATGGTGGACGCCGACGCTGTGCTGATGTACCCGAACATCGCCAGCACGCTCGTCGCGTACACGGTGACCGCCGGGACGGACGGGGACGATCCGCGGTTGGAAGGGCCGGCGCCGTTCCTGCGGGCCGCCGCGGACGCGATGAACCTGGACCAGCTCCGGGTGATCGACACCGGCCTGGATCCGGTGACCGCCGAGCGGGAACAGTGGGACGACGGCAACAACACCCTTGCCTTGGCACCCCGGCTCTGCGTCAGCTACGAGCGGAACACGGAGACCAACGCGCAGCTCGAGCGAGCCGGCATTGAGGTCGTCCCGATCGCCGGCTCGGAGCTGGGCTCCGGGCGGGGAGGCCCCCGGTGCATGTCCTGCCCGCTGCTCCGCGCCCCGCTCGGCCGGGAGACTGATCCGGCCGAGGCGGGTGCGGTCGGGCTACCGCGCTGAACTAACGCGACCCGGCGGGGAGGTCGGTGCCGATCCCGGCTCCGCCAGTCCGCGCCGATCCCGGCTCCGCCAGCCGCGCGGACTCAGCGGAGGGTGAGCTGGCGGCCGAGGAGCCCGGGCCGCGCCCGCCGGGCCGCCGCGTCCAGGGGGGCGGCGGTTGTCAGGGCTGCGGCGTAGCGCTCGGCGAACTCCGCCACCGGCTGCTCCCAGTGGCCAGCCGGGGTCTCCTCCGGAAGGTCCCAGACCGGCACGAGGCGGCCGTGCGCGCGGAACATTCCGGCGAACTTCGTCCCCTCGCCCAGGGTCAACGTGCCGGCCGAGCTGAGGCGGGCCAGCGCGTCCAGGGCGGCGTCCTCGTCGTCGGGGAGCACCCACCGGACGTGTGCCTTCCCCGGGACCTGGCACCAGTAGGCGGCGCGGGCCGCGGTGAGCCGCACGGTCGGGTAGATCGCGGCGTCGGCCCGCTCCAGCGACGCCTGCACGGTCGGATTGTCGGCCGCGCCCGGTTCGAGCCAGAACTGGAAGCTATCGTGCAGGGTGATCTCCAGTGGAGTATCGACCAGCACGTCTGGCAGTCGGGGCCCGGGGCCGGGCAGCGGCGGGACGCTGACCTGGCGGCCGGGCTCGGTCCGCAGTGCGCAGAGCAACGCCTCGGCCAGGTCCCGGGAGACGTCGCCGGACTGCTGATGCCGCTGAAGGCCGAGCAGAACCCGGCCGGTCTGCTGCACCATCGCCGGTGCCGCCACCGGCAGGACGGTGGCCAGCAGGACCTCCCGCTCGCCGAACTCGGTCACCAGGTCGGGGGCGAGGCGCAGCGGCGCGGTGGCGGCCGGCACGAGCTCGCGTAGGGCGATCCACTCCGGCTCGTCGGTCAGGTCCTCGAAGGGGCGGGGCACGAAGACATCCCGAACCTTCTTCCGCTTTCCGGTGGACTCCGCGGCCTGCTGACTCTTTCGACGCTTGCTCACGGTCGGACAGCCTAGAGGGACGCGTGGGCTGGCGGGGGTCGGACCCACCCGGCCCCGCCGGTCAGGCGACCACCAAACCCGGTTCCCCGACAGCATCGGTGACGACCTGGTCGGCCTGCTGACCGGCCGGCTCGAACTCAGCCCAGACGCTCTGGCCGAGGCCATCCCGGTAAACGCCCCAGCGGCTGGCCAACGTGGCGACGATGTGCAGGCCACGGCCATCCGGTGCGTCGGGCTCGATTGCCCGAATCCGCGGTTCGACGGGGGCTCCACCGTCAGTCACCTGCAACCGGATCCGCGGCCCCGTCGGGGTGGAGCAGAGCTGCCAACCCACCCGGATCACCCCGCCCGGCAGTGGGTCGGCGTGCCGTACGGCATTTCCCACCAGCTCCGCGAGGACCGCCACGAGATCCGCGAGCAGCGCTGGCGGTACGGCGGCACCCAGTTCGTCAGCGAGCCAGTGCCGCGCCTGCCGGGCTCCCACCCCGTCGTGGGGTACCGCCACACACCACGTCTGTTCGGGACTCTCCGTCAACACCGTCGCCCTTCACACCCTGCCACCCTTGGTCATCCACGGGGCAGCCGTACCTCTGCGACCGTACCGCCACCGGCTTTCGGTCGGAGGGATACCTGTCCATTTTGTTGTTCCACGATTCGGCGGACGAGGAAGAGGCCGAGCCCGGCTCCGGGAAAGCGATGGCGGTCGTCGGAATCGCCCTGCCAGTACTGGTCGAACGCGCGCTCCACGTGCTCTGGGCGGATGCCGATGCCCTGGTCGGTGACGCGGATGGAGACGGTCTGTCCGTCGGTACCGGCGGTGATCCGGATCGGGCTGGCGGGGGGCGAGTACTTGCCGGCGTTCGTACACAGCTCGGTCAGGACCGTCGCCAGACTGGCCCGGTGACCGAGCGCCCGGGGCAGGCCGACCGGCGCGGTGAGGGTGATTCGGCGCCGCAGCTCGGCGGGGAGGTCGGTCACCGCTGCCCGCAGGGCGTCGCCCAGGTCGTACGGGGCGGGCGGTGCTCCGCCGGAGCCCGCCTCGGCGGTGGAGGAGGAGAGGAGTCGGTCAACGAGGCGGGCCAGCTCGTTGGCGCGCTGTCCGATCTTCTGGGCGGCTAGCTGCCGGTCGGCGTCGCTCAGCGCCTCCCAGTGATCGGTGAGGGTGTCCGCGTACCCCTTGATGACGGTGACCGGTGTGCGCAGCTCGTGGCTGGTCACCGCGACGAAGAGGTCGTGGTCGGTGATGCTCTGCTGCTGGTCGGTGATGTCGCGGAAGGTGACCACGCGCAGTGTTCCTGGCCCCGGTAGCTCTCCCGAGGTGACCCGCAGCCAGCGACCGTCCGGCAGCCGGTGGTCGAGAGCCTGCCCCGGCGTGGGGAGGGGGAACGGCACCGGTTGGCTGACTACGTCGGTGACTGTGTGGCCGGTGATCTGGGCGGCGGCGGGATTCCAGAGTCGGACGCGGGCCTCGCGGTCCACCACGGCCAGGCCGTCGGCGAGCGCAGCCACGATCGGTCCGTCCACGTGCACCGGTAGGCCGCACTGGTCGCCGTAGAGGTGGGCGATGCAGGAGGCGACGTAGGCGATGACGCACTGGTGGTCCGGGCACGGCCGGTCCTCGTCGGCGGGGTAGAGGGCGTGCAGGCTGCCCATGGTGTGCCCGTCGATCTCGGCGCGGGACACCACCATCTGGGACCTGGCCGACTCGGCGAGTTTCGTACCGAGCCGGCCGGTGAGGCGGCCGGTGTCGAGTTGGTGGACTCGGGGTCCGGAGAGCAAGCAGACGGCGTCTGGGTCGTCTGCCGGCAGGAACTGGCCGAGGGCCCATTCGACGGTGCCGGTGGCGGCGATCACCCGTCCGCCGGTGGGGGCGAACTCGACGAAGGCCATCCCGGCGGCACCCAGCGCCTGCTGGGCCACCCGGAGTAGCTGGTTGAGTGCCGGCACGCCGGCCTCGCCGGAGTTGATCATCTCGATCACCTCGGTGTGGCCGTTGATCAGAGCAGAGAAGTCCGTGCGTCTCGGCATGTCCCGAGTGTGCCCCGCCGGCCGGATCCGGGACAGGCCCGTTGGTCCCATGCTCAGCTGTGGAGCCGGGTGAGCGTGGGGGCCGGTCGATCGGTGATGATGCCGTCCACCCCGGTGTCCAGTACCAGCTCCAGGTCACCGGGCTTGTTGACCGTCCAGACGTACACCTGGTTGCCGGCTGCTCGCAGGGCGGGGACCAGGGTGGGGTGGGAACGCACCAGCGCGAGGCCGGGTCCGGCGATCTGGATGCCGAACGGCAACCGGCTCAGCCGTAACCCGCGCGGCAACTTGTCCAACAGCAGCACGGTGGGCAGCGCGGGGGCCAGCGCACGGAGTCGCCGCACCGCCAGCAGCGAAAACGACATGACGGTGACCTGGATCGGGTGGTCGGGCCTCGGCGCGGTCAGCCCGTGCCGGTCGAGCAGGGTGACCAGCCGGCGCTCGACGTGTCGCCCGTACCGGGACGGGTGTTTGGTCTCGATCAGCAGCCGGACCGGCCGGCCGGCGGCGCCGACCGCTTCCAGGAGTCGGTCCAGGGTGAGTAGCCGCAGGTACGACTCGTCCAGCACCTCGTCGCCGTCGGCCAACGCGGGACCTGGGTGCCAGGACCCGAAGTCGAGCCGTTCCAACTCGGCGAGCGTTCGCGTGCTGACCGGGCCGTGCCCGTTGCTGGTGCGGTCCAGGCGACGGTCGTGTACGCAGACGAGGTGACCGTCGCGGGTCAACCGAACATCGCACTCCACTCCGTCGGCGCCCTCATCGAGGGCGCGTAGGTACGCGGCCAGCGTGTGTTCCGGTAGGTCGTACGACGAGCCGCGGTGGGCGAAGACCAGGGGGTGGCCCATGACGTGCGGCTACAGGATCCGGCCCGGCTGTCCGTTGCCGCCGACCACCGGCCGTCCGGTGGCAGCCCACTCGCCCATCCCGCCTTCGACGTTGCGTACCTGCTCCCAGCCGTTGCGCAGGAGGTAGGTGACGACCTGCGCGGAGCGTCCGCCAGATCGGCAGATGACGGCCACCTCCCGGTTGTCCGGCACTTCGGCCAGCCGGGAGGGAAGCTGGGTCATCGGCAGGTGGTGGGCACCGGGTGCGTGACCGGCGAGCCACTCGTCGTCCTCCCGGACATCGAGCAGGTAAGCATCGTCGTTGATCTCGGTCACTGTCACGGTGGGTACGCGGGGTCCGAACACGGCCTCCAGCTTAGGTGCCGGGCCCGCCAGTTGGGTGTTGCCGGTTGGTCAGAGCTGGGTGACCCACCGGGGGTTGGCCTGGGCCCACTGCGGCACCCGCTGGTTCTGGACGGCGGTGAAGAGCCCACCGCCGCCTTCTTGCAAGATGACGTAGGAGACCTGGCCGATGGTCTGTGGGTAGGACGGCATCCGGATTCCGCGTAGGGCGTCCGCGGGCAGTTCCCGCAGCGCAAAGACGAGATCCGCCAGGGGTACGCCGTTGGTGTCGACCGTCAGCGAGTTGCCGACCGCTCGGAGCACCTGGTCCAGGCGGACCGGGTTGTTGCGGACTGACGTGTCGGAGGCGCGTTGCAGTACCGCCCGGAGTAGCTGCTGCTGGTGGGTCTGCCGGTCGTAGTCGCCGTTGGGTAGGTCGTAACGCTGGCGGGCGAAGTCCAGCGCGGTGCCGCCGTCCATGTCCTGGCAGCCGGGGGTGAAGACCCGGTCGGTGTGGATCGAGCGGAATTCGGTGTCGACGCACATGTGTACGCCGCCGAGGTGGTCGATGACGTCGCGGAAGCCGGAAAAGTCGATCTTGGCGGCGCCGTCGAAGCGGATGCCGGTGAGTTGAGCTACGGTAGCGGATAGTAGTTGGGTGCCGGACTCTCCGCCGCCACCGTGTTGGTACGCGGCGTTGATCTTGTCTTCTCCGCCGCTGAAGCCGGGGCCGGCGGGAATGGTGACCCGCAGGTCTCGGGGTACGGATATCAGGAACGCCTCACGTCTGCCGGCCGGCAGGTGCACGATCAGGATGGTGTCCGATCGTCGGTCGGCGGTGGCGCTGCTGCTCCGCCAGCGGTCGGTGCCGACAAGCAGATAGTTCAGCGGACCGTTCAGGTCTGTGCGGCGCTGTCGGGCGCCCGGATCGAGCAGTTCTTCCCGGGCCACTGTCTGGTCGTATCGCTGGGTGAGCCGGTAGAGGCCGACCGCGGCGAGGCCGGACAGGATTACCAACGCGAGGCCGACGCCGAGTAGGAGGCGGGCCCAACGTGGTCGTCCGCGCCGGACGCCCGCGTCGGCCCGCTCCCGTCCACCCTTCGACCTGGACGTGGTTCCTCCCCGCCACCGTCTGTGAGTAATCCTCACCTCAGGCTACGGTCCGGCGGGCCCTCGGCGGGTCCGTTCGCCGGATCCCGACCTGGTCAGCATCGACCTGGCGGGCCACCCGCGGCCCGCCAGGTCGACGCCGGCGGCGCTGGCCAGCGTGGGATCAGCTGCCGGCGTCGCTCTCGTTCGCCGCAACCCAGTCGGCCATGCTGTCCGCGGAGATGGCCTGGTACATCGCGAGCGCCTGCTCCCGGTCGGAGATCACGACCGATGCGCCGTTGATGGTCTGGCTGCCGTTGTGTGGGCTAGTCACGAAGGTCAGGTTCTCCCCACGAAGACTGCGGAACTGGAAGGCCAAGTCGATGAGGGAGAAGTCCTCGTCAACGGTGACCGCGGCGGTCACGGCCTTGAGGAAGTCGTTCATCTTAACCGGGTTGGTGAGCGTTCCGGTGCTGGCCGCCTTGTTCATCAGCGCGCGCAGGAACTCCTGCTGGTGCCGCATCCGGTCGAAGTCGCCCCGGGCGAACTGCTTGCGCTGCCGGACCCAGTCCAGCGCCTCGGCGCCGTTCATGTGGTTGACGCCCTCGGTGAAGGTCCGGTAGGGCTTGTGGATCGAGGTGATCGTCTTCTCCACGGTGAGGTCGACACCGTCGAGCGCGTCCGTCACTTCTTCGAACCCGCCGAAGTCGATCGCCATGACATGGTCGAGGCGGACATCGGTGAAGCACTCCACGGTACGGACCGCCAACGGGAGGCCGCCGAACGCGAAAGCGGCGTTGATCTTCCTCCGCTGCCCCGAGTCGCAGTCGGCGCTCGCGCTCTCCGGGACCGGCACGTACAGGTCACGGGGGATCGACACCAGGTATGCCTCCTGGTGGTTGCTGGGAATGTGCATCACGATGATCGTGTCGGCGCGCCACTCGCCGCGTTGGTCCATCGGTGCGTCCGGATCCCGTGAGTCCGTGCCGACCAGGAGGATGTTCAGCGCGCCATCAACCGTCTTGACCGGTCGGTCGTTGGTTTCCCCCGGCGGGAACGGATTGGTCCGGGCGAGGTCATTGTCGAGGCCACGGGCGTAGACCCAGGCCCCGGTCGCGGCGAGCAGGGCGAACACCAGTACGGCGACACCGGCCACCAGCGCGATCCGGCCCCAGCGAGGGCGTGGGCCACGCCGCCCTGGTCGGCCCGGACCGGGGCGGCCACCGGGACCGCCCGGACCACCGGGACCGCCCGGACCCCCGGGGCCGACGGGCCCGCCACCGGTCGGTCCGGTAGGCGCGGGGTGCCAGTCTGTCGGCGCGGGGCGGGCACGTCCGGTGGTGGCGGAGCCGGCCACCCGCGCCCGTCCGGTGCGGTGGCTCAGGCGCAGGAGCGGGTATGCGGCGGCGGTGGTCGCTGACATGCGAGTCAGGGTACGTCGGGAAGCTGTCAGCCGATGGCACCCCGATTCGGCGACGAATTGGCGTGGGCGGCTACCCGAGCCGCTCGCGGAAGTACGCAATCGTGCGGCGCAGGCCCTCCTTGGGCGTAACTTCGGGCTCGAAGTCGAGGAGTTCCCGGGCGCGGGTGAGATCCGGTCGACGCATCTTCGGATCATCCGCGGCACGGGTGACATAGGTCACCTCAGAGCTGCTTTCGCAGAGCGACACGATCGACTCAGCCAGCTGACGCATGCTCATCTCGTGCTCGGTCCCGCAGTTGACCGGCCCGGTCTCGGTCGAGTCCAGCAGCAACAGGATGCCCCGCACCAGATCATCGACGTAGCAGATGGAGCGGGTCTGATCCCCGGTGCCGTGGACGGTGATCGGCTCGCCGCGCAGGGACTGGGCGATGAACGTCGGGATGGCCCGACCGTCGTCCGGCCGCATCCGGGGGCCGTAGGTGTTGAAGATTCGGACGATGGCGACGTCGGCTCCCCGGCTCCGGTGGTACGCCATCGTCGCCGCCTCGGCGAACCGCTTCGACTCGTCGTAGACGCTCCGGATCCCGATCGGGTTGACGTTGCCCCAGTACGTCTCCCGCTGGGGGTGCTCCAACGGGTCCCCGTACGCCTCGGAGGTGGAGGCCAGCAGGAACCGGGCACCATCGGCGACCGCCCGGTCCAGCAGGTGCAGGGTGGCGACCGAGCCGACCCGGAGAATCTCCACCGGCAGCTTCTCGAAGTCGGTGGGGCTGGCCGGCGATGCCATGTGCAGAATGGCGTCAAACCGCTCGGCGAGCGCGGGGTGGTGCTTGGGAAGCCCGTCGGAGATATCCGCCTCGACGAGCGTGAAGGTTGACGTCTCCGCCAGGTGGGCGACGTTCTCCTTGGATCCGGTGACGAAATTGTCCACCGCCACGACCGTGCAGCCACGGGCGAGGAGGGCGTCAACCAGATGGGAGGGCACGAAGCCCGCCCCACCGGTGACGAGGATGCGGTGACCGGGGCCGAAGCGTTGCACAACCTTCATGGCGGCCACCCTACCGAGCGATCGTTTCGCCGCCCGGCGCGCAAGGTCAGGGGCGGGGTGTCGCCGCCCCGCCCCTGACCCGTCCGGGGGTCGCCGCCCCGCACCTGACCTGTCCAGAAGGTCGCCGGCCCGGCCAACCCGGAACCGTCAGTGCGCGCCCGCGCCGGTGAGGGAACGGACCTCAAGCTCGGCGTAGCGTTGGTCGTCGTGCTCCTTGGAGATCACCGTTCCGAACCAGCCGCAGAGGAAGCCGAACGGGATGGAGAGCAGGCCCGGGTTGGACAGGGGGAACCACTGCCAGTCCTGGTCGGGGAACATCGCGGTCGGCGAACCGGAGACGACCGGGGAGAAGAAGACCAGGAAGACCGCGGCGAAGAGGCCGCCGTAGATGGCCCAGACCGCACCGTTGGTGTTGAAGCGCCGCCAGAAGAGGCTGTAGAGGATCGCCGGCAGGTTGCCCGACGCGGCCACCGCGAAGGCGAGAGCGACCAGGAAGGCGACGTTCAGGTTCTGCGCGAAGATGGAGAGAACGATCGAGATCGCGCCGATCACCAGGGCGGAGATCCGCGCCACGGCCACCTCCTGCCGTTCGGACGCGGTGCCGTTCTTGACCACGTTGGCGTAGAAGTCGTGCGCCAGGCTGGACGAGGAGGCCAGGGTCAGGCCGGCGACGACCGCCAGGATCGTCGCGAAGGCAACCGCCGCGATGACCGCCAGCAGGGTCGCCCCACCCAGTTCTCCGCCCAGGAAGTCCACCCCCAACGCCTCGGCGAGCTGCGGTGCGGCGGTGTTTCCGGCCCGATCCTGCGCGGTGATCGCCTCGCTTCCCACCAGCGCCGCCGCACCGAAGCCGAGGGCGAGCGTGAGCAGGTAGAAGGTGCCGATGATGCCGATCGCCCAGAGGACGCTCTTCCGGGCGGCCTTCGCCGTCGGCACGGTGTAGAAGCGGATGAGGATGTGTGGCAGGCCGGCTGTGCCGAGCACCAGCGCGACGCCGAGGGAGAGCAGATCCAGCTTGCTGTAGAAGGTTTTCAGGGCATCGCCGGGTGTCTCGACGCCGTACCGGAGCCCCGGTTCGAGGAAAGCGGCGCCCTTGCCGGAAGCGTCCGCCGCGTCACCGAGCAGGCCGGAGAGATTGAACTTGTACTTCGCCAACACCAGCAGTGTCATCACGACGGCGCCACCCATCAGCAGGAACGCCTTGACGATCTGCACATAGGTGGTGCCCTTCATGCCACCCACTGTCACGTAGGTGACCATCAGCGCACCGACCATGATGATTGTGGCGATCTTGGCGGCGTCCGCGTCCAGGCCGAGGAAGGTTGTACCCGGCTTGATGCCGAGCAGCAGCGCGACCAGCGCCCCCGCGCCTACCATCTGCGCGAGCAGATAGAAGATCGAGACCGTGATGGTGGAGGCCGCGGCGGCCGTCCGCACCGGACGCTGCCGCATCCGGAAGGCGAGCACGTCGGCCATCGTGTAGCGGCCGGAGTTGCGCAGCAACTCGGCGACGAGCAGCAGCGCCACCAGCCAGGCGACCAGGAATCCGATCGAGTAGAGGAAGCCGTCGTAGCCGTAGAGGGCGATCAGGCCGGCGATGCCGAGGAACGACGCCGCCGACATGTAGTCACCGCCGATCGCCATGCCGTTCTGGAAGCCGGAGAAGGAGCGGCCGCCCGCGTAGAAGTCGGTGGCGGTCTTGGTCTGCCGGCTGGCCCACACCGTGATCGCCAGCGTCACCGCCACGAAGACGAGGAAGAGGGTGAGAGTCAGGTTCCGGGCGGTGCTGTCACCCGCCTCAGCCGCGAGGACCGTGGTCATGGTTCACCTCCCCGATCTCCGCGCGGATTCGGTCCGCCACCGGATCGATCCGGCGGGCGGCGTACCGGGAGTAGAGCCAGGCGATCAGGAAGGTGGAGGCGAACTGGAGTAGACCGAAGACCAGCGCCACGTTGATGTTGCCGACGATCTTTGTGCCCATGAAGTCCCGCGCATACGCGGAAAGGACCACGTAGAGCGCGTACCAGAGGAAGAACGCGACGGCCATCGGGAAGACGAAGCCGCGCAGCGCGCAGCGCAACGCGGCGAACTCGGCCGACCGTTGCACGGCCAGATAGCGCTCCGCCGCCGAGTCGGCCGGGGCGGACGCGGGTGTATCCGTGGACATCCGTGGCTCACCACCTTCACAGGTATCCGGGGTTTCACGCACGGTAGGGAATCCGCTACCAACCCGGAAGGCGGCGATCGTCGCCGGTCGTCAGCTGCGCCGAACGGCACGATGGCTGCGCCGAGTGACCCGGCTCACTCCGGTGACCGGCGACTGCCGCCGGTGATTTCGCGATACCGGCCCCGGTAGTGCAGCAGCGGCTCCGCCTCCTCGACCAGCTCGACGGCGACGATCGTGGCCTCCACCAGCAGTGCCCAGCCGTACTCCCGGGCGGTGTCGAGCCGGCACCCGGTCCAGCCGCCGGCATCCGCCGGCACCGGGCCGTACTCGGTGTCGGTCCAGTCGTCAGTGGCGAAGAGGCCGCCGGGCGACGGGAAGAGCCCGGCGAACCGGTCGGCCAGCTGCCGGTGCGCCGGGCCGAGTGGCGCCACCGCGAAGCGACCAGCCGCCTCGGCCGCCGCCCACAGCTCCGACTCCGGATCGATCAAGCCGAGGAGGCGGTCCGGCTCACCCTCCGCCACCAGCGTTGACGACACCGTCAGCCCCGCCGGTCCGGGCGCCGTCCAGAGCGTCACCGGCGTCGCCAGTCGACCGCGCAACCGGCGTACGGGGGACCGCTGGCCGGCGGGAACGGCGAACGGATCGGTGTGGTGGATGTCAGCGCCCGGCTCATGATTCACGTGGAACATTCTGCCGTCCCCGCCCCGCGCCCAGCCGACGAAGCGTTCCCGCAGCCCGTCCGAGAGCTCATTCCGGTCAAGCGGCGCCAGCTGCGCCGCCGCCTCCGCGAACAACGTTCCCAGGTACACGAGGAGCGCCGGCCGATCGTGCCGGTACTCCACCAACAACGCGAGCCGAGCTGGCTGGCAGGGCCAGGGGGCGCCACACGCCCGGCACCGCCAGAGCGGACGCATCGGTAGGTGTGGCACCGCTGGCCGGCCTGCTGGTGGTCGCGCTCCGCTCACCAGCGGCCACCATTGGCCCGCCAGGTCTGCGCCGGGGTCAGCCAACCAACTCGGCCCGGTTGGGGTGACGCCACCGTCGGCCAGCTGGCCCAAGCTGGTGGCTGCTGCGGCGGGGCCGGCGCCCGCCCCACGGCCGGCGCCCCCTGTGGGCTGTGCGCCGCCGGCCTTCTCCTGCGCCGGTACCACTGCAGCGCGCCGTTTCGTCGGAACAGTCTGAGCATCGCCGTCTCCTCCAGTTAGCGGGCCGCCCCGACCGGAAGTGACCGGGGCGACCCGACGCAGGACCGGCCACCGGGTCGTCGCCTCCACCAGCCGGGCCGCGCAGCTTCCACCCTGGACTCGGTGGCCGGGGCGGGGGAGGATGCCAGTGCTTACTACAGAACGCGGTCACGTACTTACCTGGTAGGTGGGCGATGAAGTTCGAGATGTGGATCCGGGCACTGAAGGCAGCCCGTGCCGCTGCCAACGTTTCTCAAGAGGGCCTGGCAGCAATGATCAAGTGGAGCCCGTCTCTTATCGCCGCCATCGAGACCGGTCGACGCCGCCCGACCATGGAGTTGGCGGTCGCCGCAGATGACGTCTTAGACACTGGTGGCCTCCTCGCCGAGCTACTCAAGGAGGCTGACCAGGAGCGAGGCCCCTCCTGGTTTGTGGCGTGGCGGGGCTACGAGCAGCAGTCGACCCGGTTGCGGGCCTTTGAACCGTGTCTGGTGCCGGGCCTGCTTCAGACCGAGGAGTATGCCCGCGCGGTAATCTCGGCTGGCGGGCTACAGCAAGCTGCCGCAGTGGATGAGCTGGTCGCTATCCGCATGGAGCGCCAGCGACTGCTGTACCGGGATCCCCCATTGTCGCAGATGGTCTTCCTGTTGGACGAGACGGCAGTTCGTCGACCGGTCGGTGGCCGGGCCGTCCTTGACGTGCAGCTTGACCGGCTGCTGGAGGTAGCCGAGTTACCGCAACTCCGGCTGCATGTAGTGCCACTCAGCGTCGGCGAGCACGTCGGCCTATCCGGGGGCTTCGTGTTGGTCGAGCTGGCCGACGGCGAACAAGCGATCTATCTGGAAAACGCTGCCCGTGGGCACGTGGTCAATGACCCTGAGACGGTCCGCTTCATTAACCGCAAGTGGGATAGCGTGCTGGGCGAGGCGTTGTCCACAAGCACTTCGCTAGACATGATTCGAAAGCTGAAGGTGACGTCATGACTGCTGTTAAACCGTGCTGGCGCACGTCAACCCGCTCTGGGGATACCGGGGGAAACTGTGTCGAGGTGGCGGACAATCTGGTCGGGGTGGTGTTGGTGCGGGATAGCAAGGACCGGCTCGGCCCCACGCTGACGTTCGGTCCCGAGTCCTGGCGCACGTTCGTCGCCGCTACCCGCCTCCACTGACCGGCCGTCGCCCACCCGGCTGCTTCCGGCTTGGCGACGGCCGGAGAACGGGGCGGCCGCCCAGCGACCGACGTGGCAGTCGCTGGGCGGCTTCGTGCGCTGATCAGGGGGCAGGCAGGACGTTCCCGTTCGCTGAGTTGTCGTCCTCGGCGCCGTCGGGCTCGGGGTAGGGCCAGCCCTTGCCGTCTCCGGTATCTGTTCCGGTGTAGCCCCAGACGATTTTGGCTTCCCACCGACCGGGCTGCGCGCCATCGAAAACGGATTTCGGCGCGGACAACGGAAGGTCAACAACGGAGTCGGCATTCACCGCCAGTGCCGGCAGCCAGCATCGGTAGCGCGTACCGCTCAGGGTTTTCGACGTCTCGCACTTCGCGGGTAGCGAGGTGATGGTGATCTCACCCGGCAGATCCACCGTCAGATAGGGGTCGGTGGCCCGTTGCGGCCCCTGGTTGCTGACGGTCAGGCGCAGCGTGCCCGACGCCGTGTCCGTGCCGTCCGGTACGAGCTGCACGTCATCCCCGCTGATGGAGAGGTCGGTGACTCGCGGGTTCGGCGGGAACATGCTTGGCCCGCCCGACTGGACGAAGCCCTTGCCGGACCAGGAGTAGGTCCGCCACTGCGACTGCGCGAACCCCTCCACGACTCCTTCGCCGGCCGCGTCCACGACCTCTGCCTCGACAGCGGTGCCCTTCGCGCGGATCCCCCTAATCCAGGCGATGTCGCCGGTCTGCCCGGTCACCAGACCCATCGTCACGATGTTGTCCGATGCGTCCCGGTCAAAGGCGAGGACCCGCGCCTCGCCCATTTCAATCCCGCTGCAGTTGATCAGCGCGGCCGTCTCCTTCGCTCCGTCCTGATCGAAATCAGCGTGGACTACCTCGGTGAGTTTGATCCGGAGTTCCGAGTTGGGCGCGAGTTGGGCGGTGCCGTCGGAGAACTTCACCCGTCCTGCTGGGCAGTGTTCCTTCAGGTATTCGGGCCAGGCGGGGAGCTCGAGCGTGGCGTTACCGAGCTCCGTCTTCCCGATCTGGCCGTTCGGCGGCGGCGTGCTGGGCGTCGTCGAGGGGGTAGGGGAGGCGGACGGAGTGGGGGAGAGCGACGGAGCGGGAGTGGTCGGAGTCGGGGTGTCTGCTGGTAGTGCGGGTGGTTCTTGGTTGGTCCAGGTGGATGCGACTGCTGGGGTTGCTGCGAGTAGTGCTACGGCTAGGACGCCGGCGGTGATGATGCGGGTGGTGCGGCGGCGGCGGGCGATGTGTTGGGCGGCGGCGGGGCCGGCTGGGGCTGCCAGTGGTCCGCCGGAGGTGTATGCGGTGAAGATGTGGTCCAGGTTTGGGGTGTTGTCGTTTTCAGGCATTGGTTTCCTCCGTCTCCGTGTCGGAGAGTGCGGTGGCGAGTGCGGCGCGGCCTCGATGTAGCCAGGATTTGATGGTGCCGGGGGCGACTCCTTGTTGTTCGGCGATTTCGGTGATGCTGAGGTCGGCGATGTGGAAGAGGATGATTGCTCGTCGTTGTTTTTCGGGCAGGGTGGCGAGTGCGCGGGCTAGGGCTACCCGGTCTGGGGTTGGTCCGTCGGTGGTGTCGTCGCGGCGGAATCGGGCGTGTGCGCGGGCGGCGCGTAGTCGGCGCCAGCGGCTGCGGGCGACGTTCATGGCGACGGTGCGGATCCAGGCTGCTGGGTGGTCGTAGTGGGCTAGATTGTTCCAGCGGGGCCAGGCTCGGCTGAATGCCTCTTGGACTGCGTCGCGGGCTTGGTCGATGTCGGCTGTGTATGCGTACAGCTGGAGCATCAACGGTTGGAACGTGGCGGCGTAGAACTCTTCGAAACTGTCCACCACGCCCGCCACGTCTTTCGTGTCCCCCGTGGCCGTGGCCGTGGCCGTTGGCGTTGGTGGTGGTTCCTCCCGGATGTCCTCGGGGCCGTGCGTCCTTACCATCACGTTGGTGCCTCCCTGCTGGCTTGCCGCTGATCGCGCGGCTCTACCTAGCAGACTCGTTGCCCCAACCGATGGTTGCGGCTAGATCGAATTGGGTTCTCAGCGGCGAGGCGCGATGGCCGCAAGTAGTTCGGGCTGGCGTCGGTCCAGCACGTCGCCGGCCAAGTAGGCACCGAGCAGTGCCGCCCCGAGCCCGTACGCTGCACCGACCGGCAGGGCCAGCCAGAGCCAGACGTCGCCGAGTAGCGCGGCGGCCACCACCATCGGGGTCACCGCGGCCGCCGTGGCGAGCATGGACAGAATGCCCAGGAAGCCGCGGGCCACTCCGGCGCCGCTGTTCATCGCGAACGGGTTGCTCGTCTCCGGCAAGGAGTACGCCCCGAGCACCGACAGCAGGGTGTTGGCCGCGAGCCCGGCACCGAAGGTGGCGAGAAGACTCCCCGCCGTCAAACCGATCCACCACGGTCGACCCAGCAGCAGGGCGAGTACCCCGGAGATGACCAGAACCAGCGGCAACAGGTAGAGCGAGAATGCCGCCATTCGGGCCCGCAGCTCCACCGCGCCCGGCACCCCGACGACCACGTGCGCTGCGTACGCGCTGCCGTCAAAGCCGAACTGATTGGCCAGAGTGGCGGCGGCGAGCACCCCGACGAAGAGCATGGTGAGGCTGACCAGGACCGGGGACGGGGTTTCCGGGGAGCCGCCGCCAAGGTTGAACAGGGCCGGGACGAAAAGACCGACCACGGCCAGCGTGATCAGGTGCGCCCGCCGGCGGGCGTCTCGCCACCAGTAGCGTGCCTCCCGCGCCACCAGCGCGCCGAAACGGCCCCGGGGGAGCCAGCCGAGCAGTCGGGGAAAGAGCTGCGTGACAGCGGTGCCCGTCACCTTCGGCCGGGCCGCTGCCCCGCCGGTGCCCGTAACGCCGACCATCGCCGACTCCAGCGAGCGAGACCACCAGGCCAACAGCGCCACCACGGTCAGTGCGGTGATCAGCAGCTTCACCGGTGCGGCCCAGAGCCGCCCCTGCGCGACCTCGATGCCGATCGTCCACGGCGCGCCGAACGGTGTCCAGCCGACCACGGTCGCTACCGCGGCGAGCCGGTCCCAGTCCGCGTCCTGCAGCGCGGCGGCGGCGGCCAGCTGCACCGGCGCGATCAGGGCGGCGGCCCCAGCCAGGAGGACCGCGGCCAGGTCCCGGACCCGACGAGAACGCAGCATCGTGGCGAAGGCGCTGGTGACGGCGCGGGCAGCGGCGACGCAGAGCAGCAGGCCGGCCAGCACCCCGACGGCCTGCGTGAGGGCGGCCGTCCATCCGCCGAAGATGCCCGCGGTGAGGATCAAACCGGTGGAGGCCAGCAGCACGGCGACCGCCGGCACGCTGACCAGCGCCGCCGCGAAGAGACCGGTGACCAGCGTTCGGCGGGGCAGCGGAAGCAGCGCGAAGCGGGCCGGGTCCAGCGTCTCGTCGACCCCGAAGAAGATCAGCGGCAGTAGGAGCCAGCCCAGCACCACCAGCCCGCCACCCAAGGCCGCCAGCAGCATCGCGTACTCGTCGTCGCCGGCGAGGCCCGGGATGGCGAAGAGGGAGAAGCCAACCGTGGCGAGCCAGAACCCACCGACCGCGCCGAGTACGAAGGAGCCGATCCGCCAGCCCTGGCCCCGAAAGCTGTTGCCCATCACCCGCAGCTTGAGCCGGACGAAGTGCCGGGCCGAGACCCGCCGCCCCGCCCCCACGTCGGTCACCGCGACAGCCACGCCAGTTCCTCACCGGTCGCGGTGCGTCCGCCCACGACCGTCACGAAGACCTCCTCCAGTGGGCGCTCTCCGCGGACCTCGTCCAGCGTGCCGACCCGCTTGATGGCGCCGTCGGCGAGGATCGCCACGTGCGAGCAGAGCCGCTCCACGACCTCCATCACGTGACTGGAGAAGACAACCGTGCCACCGCCGGCGACGTACCGTCGGAGGATGTCTCGGATCAGTGCCGCCGACACCGGGTCGACCGCCTCGAACGGCTCGTCCAGCACGAGCAGCCGGGGTCCGTGCAGCAGCGCACAGGCCAGGCCGATCTTCTTCTTCATCCCGGCCGAGTAGTCGACCACGAGGGTCCGCCCGGCGTCGGCGAGCGCGAGCACGTCCAGCAGCTCCGCTGCGCGCTGGTTGACCACCGCCGGGTTCATGCCGCGCAGCAGGCCGTGGTACGCGAGCAACTCCGCGCCCCTGAGCCGGTCGAAGAGGCGTAAGCCGTCGGGCATCACGCCGAGGAGTTGCTTCGCCCGTACCGGGTCGGCCCAGACGTCGTGGCCGAGCACCCAGGCGCCGCCGGCATCTGGCCGGAGCAGCCCCACGGCCATCGATAGCGTGGTCGTCTTGCCGGCGCCGTTGGGCCCGAGGAGCCCGTAGAACGAGCCGGCTGGCACGGTCAGGTCGACGCCGGCCACCGCCATCTTCGTGTCGAAGCGCTTCACCAGACCGCGCAGCGTGAGGGCGGGGTGCTCTGCTGTCATGCGTAGACCGTAGTCGGCCAGGACCAGCTAGCCCGCTCACGTTGAGAAGACTTTCAGGTGTCCTGCAACCGTCCTACTTCGTCGCGGGTGATACCGGAGAAGTCGAGGGAGGCGGAGCGCAGTGAATGCGGAAGATAGCTTTGCGGAGTTCTACCGCAGCACGCGACATCGGGTTGTCACGGTGCTTTACGCACTCGGTGGCGACCTGGCTGAGGCGCAGGACGCTACGCAGGAGGCGTACGTGCGGGCCTGGCAGCGTTGGTCAAAGATCAGCACGTACGACGACCCAGAGGCGTGGGTGCGGACTGTCGGGCACCGGCGGTTGGTGAACCGCTGGCGAAAGATCCGTAATGGTATCTCCGCCTACCGCCGGCATGGTGTCGGCGCAGCCAGCGGACCGCCATCAGAGAACACCGTAGCGCTGGTCGCCGCGCTGCGGCAGTTACCAACCGAGCAGCGGGAGGCGATCGTCCTGCACCACCTGGTGGATCTGTCCGTTGCTGACATCGCGGTCCAGACGGGTGCGCCGACGGGCACTGTCAAGGCTCGCCTAACCCGTGGGCGGAAAGCCCTCGCTGCCCTACTTGACACCTCATTTCCGGAGGAGGTCACTCATGCCTGATCCACTTTTCACCGAGTTGTACGACGACACCGAAACCCTGAACTGGGACCCGGCCGACCAGGTGCTTGCGCGTGCCCGGCGGCGGACCCGGCATACCCGCCTCGTCCTCGGCTTGGCGAGCGCGGTCACCGTCGCCGTCGTCGCCACCGGTGCTGTGGCCCTAGCCGAGGGCCCAGACCCCGTACCGCCGTCGCTACCCGCGACGAACAGCCCTTCGCCAAGCCCCACCGGCATCCCGACGCCGACGGTGTCACCCACCCCGTCATCCTCGCCGACCACGGTCCCGCCGAGCGAGTCGCCGGAGACCACCGATCAACCGACCCTCAGCCCGCCGTCATCGGATGTTCCGGCCGCGGCCATGCTCCGTACCGCGGATCTCCCGACCGGGTTCCGGGCGGCAGGCGACGATCTGGGCGGCGACTGGTCATTCCGTGCGGGGAGCAGCTATGCCTGCGAGGAAGTCGGACAGAGCTGGCCAGGAGAGAAGGCGTTCCGGGGAGCTGCATTCTCCAAGGGGACCGAGAGCACGGTAATCGAGCGGGTGGAGCGGCATTCGGAGGAAGCTGCGAAGACCACGATGGGAAACGTTCGGCGGGAGGTGGCCGGCTGTATTCCCCTGAACCCGGACAGCAAGGGGATGGAGGTCTTCGCCTCCGGCCTTGCGGGTGACGAGTCGTTGTTGGTTGGTCGGGCCGGTGACCTGTCGTTCCGTTGGCTCTTCGTGCGACAGGGCGAACTGGTGGCCCAGGTGTGGCTCAAAGGCGTTGATCCGGCCGAGGACCAGCGAATTGCGGAGCGCGCAGCCGCACGGCTCTGCGCTGGTACGGACGCCTGTTGAGATGAGTTTCCAGCCCAGGGCCCTTCCGCAGAGGAGGGCCCTGGCGCTACGGTCGCAGGGCTTCGGGGGTGTGCAGGCGGAGCATCGTGGCGCTGACATCGGTCGGTACGCGGCGGCGGGTGGCTGTCGATACCGCCACCATGACGGCGAAGGCGAGCGGGACCGTCCAGGCGGCCGGCTGCGCGAGGAGGGTGGCCGGCCACCCGGTCAGCGGAGGGCCGAGCACGGTCACCAGTACCGCCCCGCCCGCGGAACCCCCACCAACGAGCACCCCGACGGCGGCGCCGCGGGAGGTCAACCCCCGCCACCAGATGCCCAGCACCAGCAGTGGGCAGAAGCTCGACGCGGCCACCGCGAACGCCAGCCCCACCACCTGGGACACGTCCAGCCCGGAGACGTTGAGCGCGAACACCGTGGGCACGCTGCCGGCGAGCACCGTGGCGAGTCGGAACCCGCGTACCGAGCCGCGGCCCAGGACGTCTGTGGAGATCACTCCGGCAACGCTGGTGAGCAGGCCGGAGGAGGTGGAGAGGAACGCCGCGAACGCGCCGGCGGCGACCAGTGCGGCGAGGAACCGGCCGGTGGTTTCCGTACCCAGGGCCGCACCGGGTAGGAGCAGCACCACTGCGTCGGTCTCCCCGGTGAGCAGCAGGTGCGGGGTGTAGATCCGGCCGAGTGCTCCGTAGACGGTCGGCAGCAGGTAGAAGGCGCCGACCAGGGCCAGTACCACCAGGGTGGTGCGCCGGGCGGCGGCGCCGTCCGGATTGGTGTAGAAGCGCGCCAGTACGTGCGGTAGGCCCATGGTGCCGAGGAAGGTGGCGAGGATCAGCGAGTAGGTGGTGAACAGGCCCTGCTCGTCGGCTTCGGTGCTGGGCAGCAACCAGTCGGCCGGGTCGGCGGCGGCCCCGGCCACCTGGGGCACTGGCTCTCCGGCGGCGAAGGTCAGTTCGTCACCAGGGCGTACCTGCCGCTGCTGGCCGTCGGGCAGGGTGAGGGTGGCGGGATGTTCGACCACGACGGTGGTCGCGGTACGGAAGGTTGGACCCTCTGGTGGGGTCACCGCGGGGCGGCCGTCGGCCTGCCACTGCAATACCAGGAAGATCGCTGGTACGGCGAGAGCGGTCAGCTTGAGCCAGTACTGGAACGCCTGGACGAAGGTGATCGCGCGCATGCCGCCGAGCGCCACGTTCGCGGTGACCACCGCTGCGACCAGGAGGGCTCCCAGCGGGTAGGGCGAGCCGGTCAATGTGGCCATGGTCAGCCCGGCGCCCTGCAGTTGGGGGACGAGGTAGAGCCAACCAATGAAGATCACGAAGGCGGTGGCGAGGGTGCGCAGCCGCCGGGAGCCCAGCCGTAGCTCGCAGAAGTCGGGCAGGGTGAACGCCCCGGAACGGCGCAGCGGCGCGGCGACGAAGAGAAGCAGCCCCAGGTACCCGGCGGCGAAGCCGACCGGGTACCAGAGCACGTCCACGCCGTGCTTGAGGATCAGGCCGGCGACGCCAAGGAAGCTCGCGGCCGACAGGTACTCCCCGCCGATCGCGGCAGCGTTCCAGGTCGGGCTGACCGCCCGGGACGCCACCAGAAAGTCCGAGGTGGTGCGGGCGAGGCGCAGCCCATAGAAGCCAATGCCGACGGTGATCAGGGTGACCGCGACGATCGCCGGAACGACGTAGCCGTTGCCCACACTCAGCGCTTCGGCCGCTGGATCAGGTCGGTGAAGTCCTGCTCGTTGCGTTCGGCCAGGCGCACGTATGCCCAGCCGACCACAACCAGGAACGGGAAGGAGAGCACTCCGAGCAGCACCCAGGGCAGGTGCACCCCGAGCACGGTGACCCGGCTGACCGATGGCGCGATGGCGAACAGCCACGGCAGACCGCCGAGCCCGACGGCCACCACCAGCCAGAGCCGCAACGCCAGGGAGAGCTGGGCCCGGACCAGGCCGCGGACCAGAGCCTCGCCGACCCGGGTCTGCTCGGCGAGCTCGGTGCGGGGGTGCTCACGACCGGAATCGCGACGGACCACATCAGCCAGCACGATGCGGGTCCGCGCGGAAGCGCGGTCATCGGCGGCCACCACTCCGGCAGTCTCGCTCGATTCCGGGGAAAGTCAAGCGCTGCCTGCTGCCTGTGGAGCACCACACCCACCCTGTGGATAACTTGTGGACAACTGCTCCTTGCTGTGGATAACAGTGACCCACGCCTGCTCTGACCTGCGGTGGGAGGTGTGGACCGGCGCGGGCGAGGACGCCGGGGCGGGGCGGGCGGACGCTACGCTCCGGCCATGCTGCTCCCCCTCGTTGCCGCCGCCGGTGCTGGTTGGGGACTGCTGCTGCCCGGGCTGATCGACCGATACGCGGTTGACTGGCCGACCGGTCGGCCCCGGCCGGCCTGGCGGAGCACCTGCCCGGACTGCGCCGGCGCGCGGCCACCCTGGTGGCGGGCACCCCGGCGATGCCCGGACTGTCGTCGCCCGCTGACTCCGGGGTGGGCGGTCACCGTGCCCCTCACCGCCGCGGCCACCGGCATTGTCGCGGCCGGGGTCGGAGCCACCGGGGCGCTGCCGGCGTTTCTGCTGCTCGCTGCCCTCGCGGTGCCGCTGGCCGTGGTCGACCTGCGGGTGCTGCGGCTGCCCGACCCGTTGATAGGGGCCGCCGTCGGTGGCGGGCTGGCTCTGCTGCTGCTCGCCGCGGTGGCCGACCCGGCGTTCCCGGCACTGGGCCGGGCCCTGCTCGCCGCCGCCCTCTGCGGGGTCGGCTACCTGACGCTCACGCTACTGCCCCGGTCCCAACTCGGCTTCGGCGATGTGAAGCTCGGTGCGGCGCTCGGGCTCTACCTCGGCTGGCTGGGGTGGCCGACCGTGGTCACTGGCGTCCTGCTCGCTCCGCTGGTCAACCTTCCGCTGGTCATCGTCCTGCTGGTGACCGGTCGTGCCGGCCCGCGGACCCCCATCCCGTACGGGCCGGCGATGCTCGGGTCGGCGATCACCGCCGTGGTGCTCTAGCCCTTAGCATCTGGCGGGGCTGGTCTGTTCGATAAGAAGATCGTCGAGCGTGTCGCCGATCATGGCGAGGGCTTGTCGCTGACTCACGATCGTGGATTCTTTCGGTGAGGGGGCGAAGGCGGCGAGTTTGTCCCGGGCGTCGGCGACCATGGCCGCCCAGGCGACGTTGTCGAGCATGCCGGTGGTGTCGAGGAAGGCTAGGATCCGGGCGCCGTCGGCGAAGCGTGCCACTGTCGGCATCATCGTGACGAAGCTGACCAAGACAGCGCAGGCCGCGTGCATGTTGTCGGCATCGAGCAGTTCTTCGACGTGGGCACGGAGTAGCTGATAGGCGGCTCTGCGATCGCCGCGCTGGAACAGCGCCTGGGCACGTACGGACTGGTTCGGCGAGTGGGTGCGTGCCGGCAGCGGCACGTCAATCGCCTGGTCGAACAACTGGTCGGCGACGGCCCGTTGACCTTGGAAGGCGGCGGAGAAGCCGAGCAGCATCAGCGTCCAGTGCAACAAGGTCGGCGGGCCGTGGCTGCGGAACCGGTCGACGAGCTGGGTGAGCTGGGCTTCTCCGCGTGCGTACTGCCCCTGAAAGACCAACGCTGCGCCGAGGTCGACCTCGACCTGCGCGGCGAGATCGTCGGCGCCGAGCCGGCGCAGTTCGGCCAGCGCCGGTGGCGCCGTGTGTAGCTGAGTTGCGTAGTCGTCGTGGACGTTGGCCCGCAGATGCCGGGCTACCGGGTCGTCCGGTTCGCAGTGCTGCCGGACCAGGGTGTCGAACCCGGCCGGGTCCTGACGGACGTGATAGCGGGGTGCGGCGGCGACCAGGCCGGCCACGACCCGCGGCCGGTCCTCGACCGGTGCCTGTTCGAGGAGGCGTTGCGCCCACTGCCCGATTTCGTGCCGGTGCCGCCGAGCGGCCTCGGTGCAGATCGGCCGGAACAGGTCATGGGCGAGGCGGTAGTCGCCGCAGGCAAAGGCTCGGTCAACCGCGAGGCGCAGGTTGGGCCACAGCTCGTCCAGCCGGGCGACCGCCTGGACTTCGGCGGGTCCGGTGAGCTGGTCGTGCAGCGAGGTCACCTGTTCGCGTACGTATCGGGTGTGCGCGGCCTGGGCGGGTGCGGCCGCCGATCCTGCGGCGAGGTGTTCGGCCGCGAACTGGCGGACAGGTTCCAGCAACCTGAACTGCTGGCCGAACGGGCCGGGTTCGGCGGTAACCATCGATCGCTGTACGAGGGTGTGCAGCACGTCGTTGACATCCAGGCCGCTGCCGGCGGCAACGGCCGCGGCTGCGGCCCGGTCGACTGGGCCGGTGAACACCGACAGCCGTTGCAGCAGGTCCTGTTCGGCCACGGTGAGCAGCCGGTAGGACCATTGGACCGTGGCGCGCATCGTGCGGTGCCGGTCCGCCCCGGTCCGCCGCCCGCCGACCAGCAGACCGAGCTGATCGTCGAGACGCTCGCGGATTTCCTGCGGGGTGTGACTGACGGTTTGGGCGGCGGCCAGCTCGATGGCGAGAGGAAGCCCGTCGAGGGAGTGGCAGATTTCTTCGATCACCTCCCGCGCGGCACCCATTGTGCACGCGGCGGTCAGCGCGTTCGCGCGTTCGACGAACAGATCGGCGCCCGCCCCGGCCGCCGGCAACGGTGGTACGGCGACCAGCCGTTCGTGACCGTGGCCGAGGCCGAGCGGTTCCCGGGCGGTGGCCAGCACCCGCACCTGCGGGCAGCCGTCGGCGATGGCCTGGGCCAGGCGTGCCGCGCCGTCCACAACGTGTTCGCAGTTGTCGAGCACAAGCAGCGCCTGGAGCGAGCTCAGGGCCAGCACAATGGACTCACTCAACGACCGGCCTGGGCCCTCCTCGACGCGTACCGCCGCGGCCACGGCTTGGGAGACGTCCTGGTCGGTCGTGATCTTGGTCAGGTCGACCAGCCAGGCGCCGTGCTCGAACCGGGCGCGTTGGGCGGCCGCGACGGCGAGCGCGGTCTTGCCGATGCCACCCGGCCCGACCAGGGTGACCACCGGACTCTCGGCCAACGCCCGGCCGATGAGCTCGAGGTCACCGTCGCGGCCGATCAGTCGCACGGCGCGCCGGGGCAGCCGGTCGACCGGCTCAGGCCGCTGCTCGCCGCCAATGCGGTGGTCCTGGCCGAGAATCGCCAACTCCAGGTGGCGCAAGCGCGGCCCGGGCTCCACACCCAGGTGCTCAATCAGCCGCTGACGGGCAGTGCGGTACGCGGCCAGCGCGTCGGCCTGCCGGCCCACCCGGTACAGCGCCGTCATCAGCAGCGCCCAGATGCCTTCACGGAACGGATACCGCGCACTCAGCTCAGTCAACGGCCCCACGGTCGCTGCGGCGTCAGCGTCCACCCGGGCGGCGAGGTCGGCTTCGACCGCGCCGAGCCACCGTTCGACCAGGCCGTCCACGGCCGCAGCCAGGCCGGGCACCGGCACCCCGGCGAGCGGATCGCCGGTCCACTCGGCGAGCGCCCCGGCGAGGTCACCGGCCTCGACCCGCCGGCCGAACCGGATCACATCGACCGCATCGGCGGGTACATCGAGACGGTACGCGGCACCCGAGCGGACAATCCTCGTGGCGCCCAGACCACCCCGCAGCCGAGCGATGTACGACTGCAGAGTTCGGACGGCAGTCCGGGGCGGTTGCTCGCCCCACAGCAGATCGATCAGCCGCCAGTCCGGAACCGCCACGCCGGGTTGCAACGCCAGGGCCGCCAGCAGCGCACGGCACTTACCCGCCCCAATGTCGATGGCGGCGCCGTTCCCGTCCACCACCTCGACCCCGCCGAGCAACCGTATGCGTACCGCCGGCCCTGCCATAGCCACTCCCGCGTCCGATAGCCCGCCCCGACCCGCAGCTCAACATCTTCTCAACGTCCGCACAACGCCGACTCAACGCGTGCCCGTCACGATCGGTCCACCTTGATCGCGGTGGGTACGTCGCTGCCCGCTGCTCGAACCGCCGCAGCCCGACCCGGGGTTGCCACGATACTGCTGGAGGAACTATGTCCGAACGGTCCGCCGCGCGCCTCGCCGGTGCCCTATTCCTACTGGTTATCGCGGCCGTCCTGGCCAGTCCGGCTGCTGCCGGCAGCAGTGCCGGCGGAATCGCGGAACGGCTCGACGACATCGCCACCCACCCGTCCGGGCTGCAGCTCAGCATCGTGCTGCTGGTCGTCGCCGGTATCGCCACGCTGGGTCTGGCCGCCATGCTGCACGCCATCACCCGGCGACAGGACCCGTCTCTGGCCGCCTTCGCCCTGGCCTGCCGGGCGGTGGAGTCGGGACTCTACGCGGTACAGATCCTCGGTGCCATGCTGCTGCTGTCACTCAGCCGGCAACAAACGGACAGCGCCCGGGAACTGGGCGCGGCGGCGGCCGACATCGCTGTGTGGAGCACGAACGTCGGCGCCTGCTTCTTCGCCGTCGGCAGTGCCGTGTTCGCCTACCTACTACTGCGGTCCCGCGCGATCCCCCGACCGCTGGCCATCCTCGGCCTGTTCGCGTCGCTGCTGCTCGCCGTCAGCGTCCCCGTGCAAAGCGCCGCCGGCGCCGTCACCACCGAGGGCGCCGGCATACTCCTGTGGCTGCCGATGCTCACCTTCGAAGTCGTCGCCGGTGGCTGGCTCCTCCTCAAGGGCATCCGGTCCACGGACCCCGTCCGCTCCCCCTTCGCCGGTACGAAGCAGAGCGACGAAGTGAGGACGGCATGACGAAGCAGATCAACTCGGACCAGGCGCCCCACCAGCGCCATCTCAACCGGTGGCTGCCGTACGAGCTGGGTCAGCGGGCCCAGTCCTGCTTGGCCGCTCGGATCAGCTTCTCCTTCAGCTCGCGGGTGTGCCGCCGACTGACCGGCAGTTCGGTCGCGTCGACCACCACCACGTACCCGGAGTTCACCAGCCGCAGCTCGGCGATGAGCCGCAACTGGACCAGGTAGGAGCGGTGGATTCGGACGAAGCCCGCGTTAGCCCACCGCTCGGCGAGGGTCGCCAAGGAGACCCGGACCAGGTGGGAACCGTCGGCGGTGTGCAGTCGCACGTAGTCACCCTGGGCCTCCACCCAGCGCACCGCCGACCGGGGCAGCATCCGGGTCGTCCCGGCCAGCTCGATCGGGATCGTCGGGTCCTCTTCCTGTGCCGGCGCCGCCGGCTGCGGGGGCACCCACCGCGATCCGATCACCCGGCGCAGCGACTCGGCCAACCGTTGCGCCCGGACCGGTTTGCGGACGTAGTCCGTCGCGCCCAGGTCGAACGCGTCCGCCGCGCCGTCGTCGTAGGCGGTGACGAAGACGATGGCCGGCGGCCGGGCGAAGCGGCGTAGCACCCGGGCCAGCTCCATACCGTCCAGCCCCGGCATCCGGATGTCGAGGAAGACCACGTCCACGTCGCCGTCGCGGAGCACCCGCAACGCCTCGGTGGCGTCACCGGCGGTGTGTAGCCGGGCGACTCGCGGGTCGACCCGTAGGTGGTACGCCAATTCGTCGAGGGCTGGTGGCTCGTCGTCAACCGCCAGGACCCGGAGGAGCCCGGTCACGAGCTCGCCCGTACGCCGGGATGGAACTTCGGCACCCGCATGCTTACCCGCGTACCCGAGCCGAGGCCGGTCTCCACCACCAGGCCGAATTCGTCGCCGAAGGCCGCTCGAAGTCGTTCGTCAACATTGGCCAGACCCACATGCCCGCCCGGCGCCCCCACCGGGTCGCTCCCGGCGGCCAGTTCGGCGATGCCGGCGGTCAGCGTGGCCGGATCCATCCCCACCCCGTCGTCCTCCACCGTGATGTGGCATTCGGTGCCCGTGTCTTGGGCCTCGATGCTCACCATGCCGGTACCGGGCTTGCCGGACAACCCGTGTCGGACTGCGTTCTCGACCAGTGGTTGCAGGCAGAGGAAGGGCAGGGTCACCGGAAGCACCTCAGGTGCGACCTGGAGTCGCACCTGGAGCCGATCACCGAACCGGGCCCGTTCGATGGTCAGGTAGCGATCGATCGATCGAAGCTCTTCGGCGAGGGTGGTGAACTCGCCGTGCGCCCGAAACGAGTAGCGGGTGAACTCGGCGAACTCGAGGATCAACTCCCGGGCTCGGTCGGGGTCGGTGCGGACGAAGGATCCGATCGCTGTCAGCGCGTTGTAGATGAAATGGGGGCTGATCTGTGCCCGCAGCGCGCGGACCTCGGCGCGGGCCAGGCGCTCTCGGGAAGAGTCCAGCTCGGCGAGGGCGAGTTGGCTACCGGCCCAGTGCGCGGTCTCCAGCGTCGCTTGCACCAGGCCGGGTGCGGGCGCCGCGTCCGTGATGGCCAGTAGTGCGCCGACTACCCTCCGGTCCACGCCGGTCAACGGTGCGACGACGGCGCCCCGGACCGGGCAGTCCACCCGGTCACAGGGCAGCTCCGCCTCCCCGAGCACGGTTGATCGACCGGCCGCCACGACCCGGCGGGCTGCCGCGACGAGCTGGGTCCGGTGGTGCGCGCCGCGCCCGTCGAGGGCGAGTAGCGCCGCGGTGTCGGTGAGCGCCAGCCCGGCCGCCCCGATCAGGGCGCGGAGGTGGCGCGCGGCCTTGGCCGCGTTCGTGGCGGTCAGCCCGGCGCGCAGTGGCTCGGCGGCGAGTCCGGCGGTGTGCAGCACCTCGTAGGTGGCCCGCTGCGTGGCGGTGGCGATGGTGCGGTGGCCGCGGGGGCGCAGCACCGCGACGAGGGCCGCCGCCAGCGCGGTCGCCAGAGCGACGACGCCGACGACGGCGGAGAAGCTGCCACTCACGGAGTGCATCCTGGCCGCTGCCGACCGCTGCTGCCAAGGGGGTGGAGCCGGGCTAGGTGCACCGGGTGAAGGCCGTGCTGCCGGCTGCTGGCTAGGGCAGTGCGCCGAAGTGCCGCAGGGCGCGGGCAAAACCCTCCGGTACCTCGGTGGTGTGCCAGCCCAGTTGACTGCGGGCCCGGGAGGCGTCGGGTAGTGGGTGAGAGCGGAGGAAGTGCAGCTCGCCCGCGGCGAGCAGGGGCGGCCGGCGGGTCAGGCGGGCGACGAACTCACCGGAGGTGGCCAGGGTCGTCGCGAGGGCCGGTGGCAAGGTGCGGGGGACCTTGGCCGTCGGCACCAGCGTGTGGACCAGCTCGGCGATGGCGGTCATGGTCAGGTAGCGGTCGGAGAGGATGAACCGGCTGCCGATCGGTGCCTCGGCGGCGAGGAGGTGTCCCCGCGAGACGTCTTCGGTGAAGACGACGGGCATGCCGCCCGGGGGCAGTACGGGAACCTGGTTACGGGCCAGCCTGAGCAGCACCAGGTTCAGCGCGGTCGCGGTTGCCGGACCGGGCCCGTAAACCCCGGATGGATGAAGGAACCGAGCTGGCAGGCCCCGCTGGACCGCCTCGGTCACGAGAACGTCGGCGCGCTGCTTGGAACGCTCGTACGCCGTGCCGAGCGGACGTTCTGCGATCTTTGACTCGTCGAAAGGTCGGCCCGGGACCTGGTCGAAGACATCGATGGTGCTGGTGTAGACGAACGTCGCCACCTCCTCGGCAAGAGCCGCCTCCACCAGGTGCCGAGTGCCGTCGACGTTGACCTGCTCGAAGAGGTCAGGATTGGCCAACCACTGCTCAGGTAGCCCGGCAGCGTGAAAGACGGTGTCACACCCACCTACCGCGGAGCGGACCGACCCCGAGTCGGTGACATCCCCCCGGAACGTCTCCACACCCTGGGGTAGCGCTGCCGCCGCCCGTTCTGGCGAACGAACCAGCGCCCGCACCCGCACGCCGCGGTCGGCGAGGTCCCGAACCAGAAGGCTCCCCACGGTGCCGGTGGCTCCGGTGACAAGTACCTGCTCCATCGGGCTAGTACGCACCCTTCCGTGCGAGTACCACTCCGACTGTGCGCCAGAGGATGCTCAGGTCGTACGTCAGGGACCAGTTGTCGACGTAGTAGAGGTCGAGGCGGACCGCCTCATCCCAGGAGAGGTCGGAGCGGCCGGAGACCTGCCAGAGGCCGGTGATGCCCGGTTTGACCAGCAGCCGGCGGCGTACGTCGCCGAGGAAGTCACCGTCGTCGGCGGGCAGCGGGCGGGGCCCGACCAACGACATCTCACCCTTCAGCACGTTGATGAGCTGGGGCAGTTCGTCAAGGGACGAGGCGCGCAGAAAGCGGCCCACCGGGAAGACCCTCGGGTCCCGCTTCATCTTGAACAGCATGCCGTCGGTCTCGTTCTGGTCCACCAGGCTGGCCAGCCGCTCCTCGGCATCCACGTACATGGTGCGGAACTTCCAGACCCGGAAGGTCCGCCCCTCGTGGCCCACCCGGGGCTGCCGGAAGAAGACCGGGCCCGGGTCGGAGATCCGGATCGCGACCGCGATCGCGAGGAAGACCGGTAGCAGGACCAACAGGCCGAGGCCGGCGGCCATCCGGTCGAGCATGTTCTTCGCCAGCAGTGCCGGACCGGAGAGGGTCGGCTCTTCCACGTGCAGCAGCGGCAGGCCCTCGATCGGCCGGATGTGCACCCGGGGCCCGGCGATGTCGGTCAACTGCGGGACCACCGCCAGGTCGACCCCGGAACCTTCGAGTTGCCAGGCCATGCGGCGCAGCTCGCCGGGCTCGGCGCTGGCCGACCCGCAGACCGCGATCGTGTCGCCGCCGACCTCGCGAACCAGGGCGAGGAGGTCCCGCCCGGCGTAGACCGGGACCGGGGTTTCCACCCCCCGGGCAGCCGCGTAGCCGTCGGTGAGGTGGATGGCGACCGGCACCAGGCCGGCGGCGGGGGTACGGGTGACCTGGCGGTGGACCTCCAGGCACTCGGGCAAGGTGCCCACCAGGACCATCCGGTGCGCGCCCCGGCCAGCGTTGCGCCGGAGCGCATGCAGCACGAATCGGGACAGGATCCGGACCAGCAGGATCAGCAGCAGGGCGAGAAGTAGCGCGGTGCCGACCGAATATCGGGACAGATCGGTCTTGGTGGCGAACGCTAGGAAGGAGACTGTCGCGCAGACCGCCACACCGGCGCGGAGCACCCGCTTGAACTCATCCGGGCCGAGGCCCAGGTAACGCCGATCGTAGGAGCCGTTGAACCAGAGGATCGCCACCCAGCCGAGCGGCAGCAGCGCGCAGGCCACGGTGTAGAACCAGGTCGGGTCGTCGTAGAACCCGGCCCGCGACTGGTCGAAGGCGCGAATAGCGGTGAAGCTCGCGAAGGCGGCGGCGGCGAAGTCCAGCAGAACCAGGATCGCGGTATAGGGGCGGTGCCAGCGGGATACCCGGCGGTGGCTACGGGCCCAGGCCGACCGAGGCACGCCGTTGTGGGACGGCGGTGTCGGCGGCTGGATCTCGAAGCTGTCGACGTGCCGCACGGTTTTGCTCCGGCCTCCGTTGGTTACCGGGCGCTGGAGGCTTGTCGTCACCTCATCCATGTCCTCCCGCAGGACGCGGACTGCTCACTCGGAGTGAGGGCCCGTGTCGCCCACCGCTTCAGTCTCCCACGCGTCACCCGGACCCGAGCGTGGACCGGCAGGACCTCGCATCAGGGCTGTGTCGGTTGGCAGCTGGCCGGCTCCGGACCTTTACAGAAGCCGGGACCGGGCCACTATACCGATGGATGGCCGTTCGAGTAGAACCCCAATCCCGACGTTCGTCGCACGCGGGCGGAATATTCACGGTTTGCCGTGAGCATCCTCACTCACCGTACAATTCGCGACAGCCGTCGGTCTGCGAGTGGCTTCCCCCCGGTCTGGCAACCCGGGCAGTACTGGAGGCTGGAGTCAGCGAACGAGACTTCCCGTACGGTGTCGCCGCAGACTGGGCAGGGCAACCCGGCGCGGGCGTGAACCCGCAGACCAGAGCGCTTCTCGCCCTTGAGCTCGGCGGCCCGCTGCCCCACCGACCGGGACACCGCGTCACCGAGCACGTCCCGGGTCGCCGCGTGCAGGGTGGCGAGCTGGTCGTCGGTCAGCCGGGTGGTCAGCGCGAACGGCGACAGCCGCGCCGTGTGCAGGATCTCATCGGAGTACGCGTTACCCACCCCGGCGAGCACCGTCTGGTCGGTGAGTACCCCCTTGACCTGGCCCTTACGGCTGCGGAGCCGCTCGGCGAAGGTAGCCGGGTCCACGGCGAGCGCGTCCGGACCAAGCCGGGCCACCCCGGGCACCGCCGTCGGATCGGTCACTAGATAGACGGCGAGGCTCTTCTGGGTGCCGGCCTCGGTCAGGTCGAACCCGGACCCGTCGTCGAGACGGGCCCGCAGCGCCACCGGGCCCTTGCCGGGGCGCAGCGGGGCGCGGGACGAGAACTCCTCCCGGAAGTGCAGCCAGCCGGCGCGGGCCAGGTGAACGACCAGGTGCAGGTCAGCGCCGAGCACCAGGTCAAGGAACTTGCCGTGGCGCTGGGCGTCGGTGACCGGCTGGCCGGCCGCGGCCGTGACCGCCGGGTCGTACGTTTTCAAGGCGTTGATCGCGGAGATCTCCAGCCGGTCAACCTGTCGGCCGACGGCGCGTTGGCGCAGGTAGTCGGCGAGCGCCTCCACCTCTGGTAGTTCGGGCACCCGCCAACGGTAGCCTCCAATTCCATGAAAGTCGTGGTGGCGCACAACCGGTACCGGGAGGCTCAGCCGTCCGGCGAGAACACCATCGTCGACGCGGAGATCGCCCAGCTGACCGCGGCCGGGGTCGAGGTGCTGCCGTTCCTGCGTAGCTCCGACGAGATCGCGTCGATGTCCGGGCCCGAGAAGGCGCTGCTACCGATCTCCCCGATCTACGCCCCGCGAGCCCAGCGGGAGCTGGGCCGCCTGCTCGACGAGCACCGGCCGGACGTGCTGCACCTGCACAACCCGTACCCCCTGCTCTCGCCCTGGGTGGTGCGGACCGCGCACCGGTACGGCGTACCGGTGGTGCAGACCGTGCACAACTACCGGCAGGTCTGCTCGTCCGGGCTGTACTTCCGGGACGGGGCGATCTGCCAGGACTGCCGAGGGCGGGTACTGGGCGTACCGGCGATCGTGCACCGCTGCTATCGGGGGTCGCGGGCGCAGAGCGCGTTGATGGCGACGACGCTCGCCGTGCACCGGGGCACCTGGCGTTCGGTGGACCGGTTCATCGCGCTGACCACCTCGATCGCGGAGCACCTTCGGGACTACGGCATCCCGGAGCAACGGATCGTGGTGAAGCCGAACGCGATCCCCGACCCGGGTGCCCCGGCGCCGTTGGGCACCGGCTTCCTCTTCCTCGGCCGGCTCAGCCCGGAGAAGGGGCTGGACCTGCTGCTGGAGGCCTGGCGTCGGCACCCGGACGGTGCGCTCGGCCCGCTCCGCGTCGCCGGTGACGGTGAACTGCGACCCTTGGTGGAGGAAGCGGCGGCCCAGCGGGCAGATGTGACCTTCCTCGGTCCGCTAGACCGGGACGGGGTGCACGCCGCCCTGGTGGCGAGCGCCGTGGTGCTGGCCACCAGCACCTGGCACGACGTGCTGCCGACGGTGATCATCGAGGCGCTGGCCGCCGGGCGGCCGGTGCTCGGCACCGCCCTCGGTGGTATCCCGTTCCTGGTCGGCGCCGACACCGCGGAACCCGCCGGCTGGGTGGTGCCGCCGAACCCGACCGAGTTGGCCGACGCGCTGCCAGCGGCGGCCGCCGACGCCGCCCGCCGGGCACCGGCCGCTCGGGCCCGCTACGAGCGCACCTTCCACCCGGACGTGGTCACCCGGCGGCTACTCGACATCTACGCCGAAACCGCCCGTACGGCTGACTCTGGCCGGTCAGCGTAGTGCGGCCCGAGCAGCGAAGGCGATGCTGGCGAGTAGGAAACCGCCGTTGATCACGGTGAAGGCGACGACCAGCCAGCTGGCCAGGCCGGGCGCGAAGAGGAGCACCAGCGCGGCAACGAAGATCACCGCGCCGTAGTCGCGGATCAGCTTCACCAGCCGTACCGGCAGCGAGGTCGAGGTGACCATGCTGGTCGCGTTCGGCCCGCTCTGCATCACCGAGGTAACCAGGTTCACCATCCAGGTGCCGGCGAAGGCCGCGATCAGCCAGGCGGGAGTCGACGGTGACTGCGCGACCGCGGTCGCGCTGAGCGCGGCGACCAGGGCGACCTGGGCCGCCACGTCGCAGAGCACATCCACCCGTGCCCCGGCTGGGCTGCCCTGACCGGTGACTCGGGCGAGCTGCCCGTCCGCGCAGTCCAGCGCGTACGCCGCCTGCCAGCCGCCCAGCGCCACCAGCCCGACCAACCAGGCCGGTACGCGGCCCGCGGCAACCGGCTCGGCCAGCGTCACCACGGTCACCGAGGTGATCAGGCCGAGTACCAGGTTGGTGATGCTCAGCGCAGTGGGCCGCAGCCCGAGCCGGTGCGCGCCGCTGGCCAAGGCGGCCCCGATCCACTGGCTGACCGACTCGCTGAACAGTCCGCCGCCCCGGTTGGTCTGGTAGAAGTCGGCCAGGGTCGGTTGGGACGGTTTAGTCAAGGTGCTCACCGAGGGCGTCAAGACAGCCTCCCAGCTGGGCCCGGAGTTCGTCGGTGGACAGGGCGAGGTGTTCGAGGATCGTGTAGCGGTCCGGCCGGGTCCGAGGCGCGAAGTGCACCGCCTCAACGAACTGCTCGTTGGTGAGGCCCAGGTCGGCCGGGCTGGTGGCCAGGCCGTGCCGGTGCAGGCAGCGGGCGAGCTGGCCGAACCGTTCCCGGTCGCCGTGCAGCCAGGTGCAGAAGAGGGCCCCGAGCCCGACCTGCTCGCCGTGGGCGCTGGTGCCGGGCCAGAGGTGGTCGATGGCGTGCGAGATCTCGTGGTCGCCGCCGCTGGCCGGTCGGCTCGAACCGGAGATCGACATGGCGATGCCGCCGAGGATCAACGCCTCCGCCAGCGTGGTGAGGAAGGCGTCGTCGGTGATTTTGCCGGGGTGGTTCAGCAGCGCCTCGGCGCCGGTCCGGGCCAGCGTCACGGCGAGTCCGTCGATCGGCTCGCCGCGCAGCTCGTGGGCGAGCTCCCAGTCGGCGCAGGCGTTGAGGTTGCTCACCGCGTCACCGATCCCGGCCTGGGTCTGCCGGTCCGGGCCGTGCTCGACGAAGTCGAGGTCGACCAGGACGGCGATCGGGATGTGTACCCCGTACGAGCCTTTGCCGCCGTCGTGGGTCAGCGACGCCACGGGGGAGGCGATGCCGTCGTTGGCGAGGCTGGTGGCGACCGTGACCATCGGGATCCCGTAGCGGGCGGCGGCGTACTTCGCGGTGTCGATCGTCCGGCCACCGCCGATCCCGACCACCGCGTCATAGTGCCGGCGGCGGAGCCGGTCGCCCAACTCGTTGGCGGCATCAATACTGCCGCCGGTAACGGTGAAGACGTCGGCTGAGCCCAGCGTTGGCCGGCACAGCTCGACGATCTTCTCTCCCTGCCCGGGCCCTACCACCACGGCCACGTCGCCGCCGGCGGAGATCCGCCGGTCGGCGAGGAGTTCGCCGAGGTTGGCGACCGCGCCCCGGCGGACCTCGATGGCTAGCGGCGTGGCGACGGTACGGGCTAGTAGCGGCACGCGATCTCCCGAGCCCGCGCAAGGTCGTCGTGGTTGTCGACCTCGACCCAGGCGACATCGCCGATCGGCGCCCCACGTACTTCGCCACCTCGGTTGGCGAACTCCTGGTACCCGTCCTCGTAGTAGCGGTTCGGGTCGTGTCGCCAGGTCGCTTCCAGCGCGTCGGCGAGCGCCTCGGCGACGCGCGGTTCGATCAGCGTCGCACCGATGTACTCCCCGCGGGCCTCGTGCGGGTCCATCAGCTTGGTGATCCGGGTGAGCTGGCCGTCGGCGTCGAAGGTGGTCTTCATCTCCTCCTCGGCCAGCGACTTGATCGTGTCGATCGCCAGTAGGATCCCCGGTCCGCGCTCGGCGAGCAGGGTCTTCTCCACGCTCACCGGATGGACGGTGTCCCCGTTGACCAGCAGCACCCCGCGGGCAAACCAGCTGCGGGCCAGCCAGAGCGAGTACGCGTTGTTCCACTCCTCGGCCCGGTCGTTGGGCACCAGGGTGAGCGTGACGCCGTACTTCTGTTCCAGGTCCGCCTTGCGTTCCCGAACCGCGTCGGCGGCGTAGCCGACCACGACGACGATCTCGGTGAGTCCGACTTCGGCCAGGTTGCGCAGCGCGATGTCAAGGATGGTGGTCGCGCCATCAACCGGGACCAGTGCCTTCGGCAGCGTGTCGGTGTGTGGGCGTAGGCGGCGTCCGGCGCCAGCTGCTAGCACCATCCCGACCATTCCGGCATCTTTTTGCGTTCGTTCGGCTGTCACCGGAGGAAGGATAGCGCCGTTGATTGGCGCTCCTGGGGGCAACCGGGTCGGCTAGTGGGTAGTGGCGCGGGGCTGCTGGCGGCCGCCGATGGTGTTGCGGTGGTCTTCCACGCCGCTCGACCGAACGGGCTGGTCGGATCGCATGCGGCAGCCTTGTCCCGGTAACACACTGGGTGCACCATGTTTTTACCGAGTGCCACCATTCCGCAGGGGTTGATGTGTGATGCAGGTTCGGGAAGTGATGTCCAGCCAGGTTTTGGTGGTCGGCCCGGAGCACACGCTCCGGCAGGCGGCGCGCATGATGTCGGAGCGGGGCATCGGGTCGGCGGTCGTGATCGATCCGGATTCCGAAGGGGTCGGGATCATGACCGAGCGGGACCTGCTCAACGCGATCGGGCGCGGGCTGGACTGTGACAGTGAGCGGACCGGAGCCCACCTGACCTGGGACGTGGTGTACGCGGGGCCGGAGTGGACGGTCGAGGAAGCGGCGATCGCGATGGCCCGGGGCGGGTTCCGGCACCTGGTGGTGCTCGACGAGCGGGAGGTAGCCGGGGTGATCTCGCTCCGGGACGTCGTCCGGGTCTGGGCGACCGAACGGGTCGTCCCCGGGTGACGTCGGTCACCCATCCGGTGGCTCCGCCACGGCACTCGCCGTGCCGTCGGCGCATCCTCCGTCGCCTTCCGTACGCTGAACAGCCATGACCGCCGAGCAGTTGATCTCCTTCGCCCGTGGCGCTCCCTCGTTGGACATCGTCGATGTCGAGGGGCTGAAGGCCGCCGCCGTCCGCGCGTTCGACGCCGATCCCACCGGTGTGACGGCGTACGGTCCCTCCGCTGGTTACCTTCCGTTGCGTGAGTGGATCGCGCAGAAGCACGGCGTCGGGGCGGACCAGGTCCTAGTGACCAACGGTTCGTTGCAGGCCGACGCGTTTCTCTTCGACCATCTGGTCCGACCCGGCGATGCGGTGGTGGTGGAGCGCCCGACCTACGACCGGACCCTGCTGAACCTGCGGCGGATGGGCAGTGAGCTGCACGGGATCACCATCCAGCCGGACGGTCTGGACACCACGGAGCTGCGCAAGCTGCTGGAGTCCGGGGTGCGTCCACGGCTGGCGCACGTCATCCCGAACTACCAGAACCCGGCCGGGGTGACGCTGAGCCTCGACAAGCGGCGGGAGCTACTCGACCTCGCCGTTGAGTTCGAGTTCACGATCTTTGAGGATGACCCGTACGCCGACGTCCGGTTCCGGGGCGAGGCGCTGCCCTCGATGCTCTCGTTGGACACCCACAACCGGGTGGTGCACGCCTCCAGCTTCACCAAGACGGTCTGCCCCGGCGTGCGGGTCGGATACCTGGTCGGGCCGGCGGACCTGATCGCCGACATCGCGAAGAAGGCGACCAGCCTCTACATCTCGCCGGGCATGGTCTCCGAGGCGATCGTGCACCAGTTCTGCGTCTCCGGGGACATCGACCGCTCGATCGCGACCGTGCGTCGGGCCCTCGGCGAGCGGGCCCAGGCGCTGGCGGAGGCGTTGCGGCGGCACCTCCCGCAGGCCCAGTTCGTCGAGCCGGATGGCGGCTACTTCCTCTGGGTGGAGTTGCCGGAGGACGTCGAGGTGGACCGGCTGGCTCCGGCTGCGGCGGAGCGCGGGGTCGCCGTCGTGAAGGGCAGTGACTTCGTGGTCGAGGGTGGGCAGCACGCGCTGCGGCTGGCGTACTCGGCGGTGACCGCGGACCAGATGGACGAGGGTGCGCGTCGACTCGCGGCGGCGGTGGCGGCCGTACGGGGCTGACCTCCGCCACCGACCGCCGGGCTGGCTCGACGTGACCGGCCCGGCGCGGGCTGGCTGAGGCGGCCGGCCCGGCGTTCGCCCCGGACCCGGCGGCATCGGGGTCGACCCGGTTGCCGGCGTACGCTGCAACGCGTCGGCGAGCGGGGAGGGCGTGATGGCGGACCGGTCGTGGCGCGAACCCAGGGGCACCCGGGCGGGTGGTCGGGTGATTCGGCCGCGCGATTGGGCGGCCCCAGTGCGGGCGATGACCCGCCGGCTCAGCTCCGAGGGCACCGCCGGGCCATCGGCGCCGGCCGTGCCCCACGATGCGGTCGTTGACTGCGCGCTCTACCTGGACGGGGAGCGCCAAGCCGGCCACTGGCACCACACCGAGGCGTTGGCGGCAGCTCGTCGGGCGGGTGACGGCTTCGTCTGGCTCGGCCTGCACGAGCCCGACCTGGCCCAGATGACCGAGATCGCGGTCGCCTACGGCCTGCACGAACTGGCCGTCGAGGATGCGGTTAAAGCCCAGCAACGGCCCAAGCTGGAGCAGTTCGGTGCGGTGAGCTTCCTGGTGCTACGGACCGCCCACTACCGCGAGCAGGCCGAGTTGACCGAGCACTCCGAGGTCGTCGAGACCGGCCAGGTGCTGCTCTTCATCGGCCCGAATTTTCTGGTCAGTGTCCGGCACGGGGACGCCTGCCGGCTGGCGCCGGTGCGGGCCGAGCTGGAGGCGAAGGGAGAGCTGCTGCCGCATGGCCCGTGGGCGGTGGCGTACGCGGTGACGGACCGGGTGGTTGACCACTACCTGGAGGTCGCCGACCGGCTGGAGGACGACCTGGACACGCTCGAGGCTGATGTCTTCGACCGCCGGCAGGGCGGCGATCGGATTCAGCGGATCTACCAGGTGAAGCGGGAGCTGGTCGAGTTCAAGCGGGCGGTGATGCCGCTTCAGCGTCCGCTCCTGCGGATCACCGCTGAGCGTAACCGTGAGGTGCCGACGGAGATCCGTCGGTACTTCGGGGACGTGCAGGACCACCTCAGCCGTACCGTCGAGCAGGTCAACTCCTACGACGACCTGCTCAACTCCATCCTCCAGACGCGACTGGCCCAGGTCACCGTTGACCAGAACAACGATATGCGCAAGATCGCGGCCTGGGCGGCCATCGCGGCGGTCTGGACCGCCATCGCCGGCATCTATGGCATGAACTTCGAGTTCATGCCGGAGTTGGGGTGGACCTATGGCTACCCCACGGTGCTGGCCCTGATGCTTGGGGTCAGCCTGGCGCTGTACCGCTGGTTCCGCCGGCACGGCTGGCTCTGAACTGGGTCAGCGGCGACCGTTCTTCATGGCCTTGGAGAGGTCGTTGGTGGGCCGGCCAGTGGAGCTCTTACCCTCGGTCGTCGCGGGGGCCTTCTCGACCGGCGTCGCGGGGGCCTTTTCGGCGGGTGTTGCAGCGACCTTCTCAGGCGTTGCAGCGACCTTCTCGGGCGTTGCAGCGACCTTCTCGGTCGGCGTCGTGGTGGGGCGCCGGCCTGAGTTGGTCTTGGCGGTGCCGCCTGCCGCCGCGCCACGGGTTGTCGCGCCGCTCGCCGGGTCCGCCGATTTGCCGGCATCCCCGGTCACGGTCGGTGCCGGGGTGGTCCGCTCGGCCGGGGTCCGGGTGGTGACCTCGATCATGTCCATCTCGGCCTGCATCGGCTCCAGGCTGGGGACCGGGTCGTACTCGACCCACTCTCGCCGTTCGTAGCGGCGTCGCAACGCCATCGCACCGATCAGCCCCACCACGGCGCTGGCCGCCAGCAGGCCGGTCATCCTGCCCCGGTCGGATCGCTTCTTCGCGCGTGTCGCCCGCACCCTCTTCGCCTGCACCTTCTTGCTGGCAGCGGCCGACTTGTCGGTGCCGCCCCTTCGTCCGGCGCCGCCCTTCCGTCCGGCGGCGGCCCGGTCGGCCGCCTCCGCCTGGGCCTCGCGGACGGCGATGGCCAGCGGCGCCAGCGCCGCCACGGTCGACACGTAGCCGCTCGCCGCCCGGTTCCGCATGACCAGCGCGGTCGGGGCAACGGCGCTCCGGGCCGCCCGCACCCGTGGGCCGACCGTGGCGCCGGTGCCGTTCGTTGCGTGCCCCGCCGCCCGCTTCAGATGACCGAAGCTTCGACCAAGCTCGATCTTGGCAAGCTCGCCCTGGGTCTTGCGCCGCCCGTTTCCAAACACGGTCCCACCTCCTCGGAGTTGTCCCTTCGTCATCCTCCACCTTCGGATGCCTCCGCATGGCCAGATCGGGCACATGGGAGGATCCGCATGGAACTGAACAACGAGTGAGGAGTACCCGTGGCCGAGGATCTCTACGCCACCCTGCACACCAACGCCGGCCCAATTCGGCTGCAGCTCTTTCCAAACCACGCGCCGAAAACCGTTCGCAACTTCGTGGAGTTGGCCGAAGGTACCCGGCAGTACACCGACCCGCGGACCCGTCAGCCGGGCAGCGGCCCGTACTTCGACGGCACCATCTCGCATCGCGTGATCAGCGGTTTCATGATTCAGATGGGTGACCCGAGCGGCACCGGCCGGGGCGGCCCGGGCTACACGTTCGCCGACGAGTTCCACCCCGAGCTGCGGTTCGACCGGCCGTACCTGCTGGCGATGGCGAATTCCGGGCCGGGCACCAACGGTTCGCAGTTCTTCATCACGGTGGCGCCGACCCCGCACCTGAACAACCGGCACACCATCTTCGGACAGGTCGCCGACGAGGAGTCGGTGAAGGTCGTTGACGCGATCGCCAACACCCCAACGGACCCCGAGGATCGCCCGCTGCGCGACGTCGTTATCGAGCGGGTCGAGATTGAGCGCACCGGCTCCTGAAGGCGGACCAGGTACCTTTGCTCGCATGACTGAGCGCTCGGGTACCTGGGTTGTCCGGTGAGCGAATCACCACCGACCACCCCGGTCTGCTACCGCCACCCCGGTCGGGAGGCATACATCCGGTGCAACCGTTGCGACCGGGTCATCTGTCCGGACTGCATGCGCGAGGCCTCGGTGGGCTTCCAGTGCCCGGAGTGCGTCAATGAAGGGCGCCGCAGCGTGCGGCCGGCGCGTACCGCCTTCGGTGGTGGTCTCGCCGGCCAACACGGCTACGTCACCAAGGCGTTGATCGCGTTCAACGCCCTGGTGATGCTGCTCTCCATCGGCACCGACCGGGGTGGCGACGCGGTGGTGGGGGGCTCCGGCTTCGGCGGCCTACTCGGCGGCAGCACGCCGTTGACCGAGTGGGGAGCCGTGATCGGACTCGCGGTCTTTCCCGACGGCACCGTGGGTGGCGTCGCCGATGGCGAGTGGTACCGCCTGGTCACCGCGATGTTCCTGCACTACGGCGTGATCCACCTGCTGCTGAACATGTACGCGTTGTGGATCCTCGGCCGAACCCTGGAGGCGAGTCTCGGCCCGGCCCGGTTTTTGGCTCTCTATCTGATCGCCGGTCTCGGCGGGAACGTCGCGGCCTACCTGTTCAGCGCGCCGAACGCGGCCACCGCGGGCGCCTCCACGGCCGTCTTCGGGCTCTTCGCGGCCTTGTTCGTCATCGGCCGGCGATTGGGGCGGGATGTCTCCCAGGTGCTCCCGATCCTGGTGATCAACCTGGTCTTCACGGTGACCGTGCCGGGGATTTCGATCCCGGGTCACCTGGGCGGTCTCGTGGTCGGCGGCCTGATGGCCTTCATCCTCGCCCACGCCCCGCGGTCGCGACGCACGATGGTGCAGGTGGGCGGCGGGACGGTACTCGTGGTGGCCCTGCTCGGCCTGGCCCTGATCCGGACCGCGACCCTGCTCGCCTGACCGATCACCGCCGTTCCGATCGCTCGCCGGACCGATCACCGCCGGCCCAGCGTGGTTGCCCGGCCCGGTACTACCGGGTCGGGCGGGCCGCCCGTAGCTGCGCCGCGACATCAACTGGGTCAGCGTCCAGGTCGAACCGGCCGAACAGGTGCAGTGTCTCGCCGGCATCCACCTCCAGGGCCGCGTTCGATCGGCCGAGCCGGGCCCGCCGGTCCACCCGGATCTCCGCCACCTGCGACCACGGCAGCCGCCGGCGGCCCGCGAAGCCGCTGACCACCGTCAGCCCTTCCGGATCGACCGCGAGGCGGACCGGTGCCAGCAAGTCGCGCGCTGCCCAGATCAGGAGTGCGGCCGCGGCCAGCACGGCCAGAGTGAGCCGGACCGGGTCACCGTCATCGAGCAGGAGACCGAGCGCGACCAGGGCCCCGGCCCCGCCGGTCTTGACCGCCGGCAGGGCGGCCGGGACTCGCCACTGCCGGGTACCGGGCGAAGTCGTATCCACATCTCCCAGCATGCCAGTGCGGCGGGCGACCGGGTGGGCCGCGTACCATCGATGCCAAGCCAAGTTACCGGGGAGTAGTTATGAGTGACGCAGTCATCGTCGGCGCCGTACGCACCCCCGTCGGGCGGCGCAAGGGAAGCCTCGCCGACGTACACCCGGTCGACTTGTCGGCGCACGTGCTGCGCGCCCTCACCGAGCGGACCGGCATCGATCCGGGTCAGGTGGACGACGTCTTCTGGGGCTGCGTCTCGCAGGTCGGCGAGCAGTCGTGGAACGTTGCCCGCAACGCCGTCCTCGCGGCCGGCTGGCCCGAGACGGTTCCCGGCACCACGCTCGACCGGCAGTGCGGGTCCAGCCAGCAAGCCCTGCACTTTGCCGCCGCGACCGTGCTCTCCGGGCAGGCTGACCTGGTGGTAGCGGGCGGGGTCGAGTCGATGACCCGGGTGCCGATGGGCTCCAGCGTGGCCGGGGGCACGCCGTTCAGCGCGGCGATCCTGGACCGTTATCGGGGTGTGGCGGGGGTGGCGGAGGATGACCCGCTCCCGTTCAGCCAGGGCGTCGGGGCGGAGCTGATTGCCCGCCGGTGGCGGCTGACCCGCACCCAGCTCGACGAGTTCGCCCTCGCCAGCCACGAGAAGGCGGGCGCGGCGCAGGATGCCGGCGCGTTCGATGCCGAGCTGGCGCCGGTCCACCTCGCCGACGGGGGCACGGTCGCCGCCGACGAGGGCATCCGGCGCGACACGTCACTGGCGAAGCTGGCCGAGCTCGCCACCCCATTCCAGGTCGACGGCGTGGTGACCGCCGGGTCCGCGTCCCAGATCTCCGACGGCGCGGCGGCGCTCGCCGTCACCACCGCCGAGTGGGCCGGCCGGCACGGCCTGCGCCCGCTCGCCCGCATCCACACCGCTGTGGTCTGCGCCGACGACCCGGTAGCCATGTTGACCGCGCCCATTCCGGCCACCGCCAAGGTGCTGCGCCGGGCGGGGCTGGGCATCGAGGAGATCGGGGTGTACGAGGTCAACGAGGCGTTCGCCCCGGTGCCGCTGGCCTGGCTCGCGGAGACCGAGGCCGACCCGCAGCGGCTGAACCCGCGCGGCGGCGCCATCGCCCTCGGGCATCCGCTCGGCGGATCCGGGGCCCGGATCATGACCACCATGCTGGCGCACATGCGAGACGAGAACATCCGGTACGGCCTGCAAACCATGTGCGAGGGCGGCGGCATGGCCAACGCGACCATCGTCGAACTGCTCTGAACCACCCCGCCTCCCGGTGGGGCATGATCCGTCCCAGTGGGCGGATCCGCTCCGGCGCATGGAAGATGCAAGGTTCGACCGTCTCGCCCATATCATCCCGCGCCGGGGCGTCGTTGGTCAGGGCATGGACGTCTTCTCCCGAACGTTCCTTCCCGCTGCGGCCGAGGCTGGTATCGCGACCCAGACCGCCAGTCGACACATGCCTGTCTTTCGGCGCTGCGTCGGCTCGGGTGACGCCCCCATCCTAGTCACCCGGTGCAGCTGCCCGAACCGGTCCACCGCCGGCGAATACCTCCTGCTGCTGACCCACCGACGGCTGGTCGTCACCCGGCAGACCCGGGTGCTGCACCGGCTCCGCCTGCACCTCAACACCGAACTGCGCGAGCTGAGCAACGTCACCTGGGGTCCGGACCCACGGCTGCACTGCCTGGAGCTGGCCGCTACCGCCATCGACGGCGTTCGGGAGCGGTTCGTCATCCGGACTCGGCACCCGAAGCAGGTGTGGCAGCTCGACGAACTGCTCAACCACGCCTTCCGCACCCGCATCCGGACCGCCCACGAGCGGCTGGTCGCCACGATCGGTGACCCCGGTCCGGCCCCGGTCCGGCCGACCACTTTCCGACCCGCCACCGTCCGCTGACCGTTTCCTTACCGAACCCGAACACGTCCCGAGCGAGGCCGCGCCGTCCCGATCGGCCATCATGAGCCGGTGACCGTTGACGCGCCGCATCGCGGGCTCGTCCTCCTCGTCGAGGACGAACCGGCCATCGCCGATCTGGTCCGGCTCTATCTGGCCCGGGACGGGTTCGGCGTGCATCTGGAGCGGGACGGTGACGCCGGCCTCGCCGCCGCCCGCCGACTCCGGCCGGTCGCCTGTGTTCTCGACATCGCGCTGCCCGGTCTCCCCGGCACCGATATCTGCCGCCAGCTGCGCGAGGCCGGAGACTGGACACCGGTCATCTTTCTCACCGCGCGCGACGACGAGGTGGACCGCATCGTCGGGCTCGAACTCGGCGCTGACGACTACGTCACCAAGCCGTTCAGCCCGCGGGAACTGGTGGCTCGGGTACGGGCGGTGCTGCGCCGGGTCACCGGGCCGCCGCCGGGCCAGCCGCGGATCGTCGGCGCGGTCACGCTCGACCCCGACCGCCGTACGGTGACCGCGGCGGGAGGTCCGGTACAGCTGACCTCCACCGAGTTTGACCTGCTCGCCCACCTGATGGCCCGCCCGGGCCGCGTGTTCACCCGGGAGGAACTGCTCGCCGGGGTGTGGGGGTACGCCGTGCCCGCGGGCACCCGAACCGTTGATGTGCACGTGGCGCAGGTCCGCGCGAAGCTCGGCGCGGCGAGTGTGATCCGTACCCATCGGGGGGTGGGGTACGCCGTCGATGCGTGAGTACCGGATCGACCCGCCGACCGGGCCGGCGGCCGGCGCCCGACGGCCCGCCCGTATCCGACGCGGGCCGACCCTGACCGTCCGGGCGGTGCTGGTGACCTGCGCGGTCGCGCTGGTCTCGGTCCTGGTCACCGCGATCGTCGCGGTGCCGCTCGCGGTCCGCGGGGTGGAACACCGCGAGCAGCAGGCGTTGGCCGCCCAGTCCCGACTCGCCGCCGAGGCGCTGCGCAGTCGCCTGGACACCCCGCGCACCGTGGACGAGGACCGGCTGCTGCGGCAACTGCGGGCGCAGGGCATCGAGGCGTACCTGGTGCGGAACGGGGTGGTGGATCGGCCGGGGCTGCCGGTCCAGGTCGTGCAACGGATCGCCGAGGGCCGGCACGTCGCCGGCCGGCGTTCGGTCGCCGGCCGGCCGGCGCTGGTGCAGGGGCGGGCCCTGCCCGGCGGCGACGGGGTGGTGCTCGCGCGGGCCGGCTCGCTCGGCGGCATGTGGCGGCAGGTCGCCCAGAGCCTCTGGCTGCCCCTGCTTGCCGGGCTAGCGGCCGGGCTGGTCGCCGGTGTACTTCTCGCCCGTCGCCTGGCCCGGCCGATCCGGCGGGCGGCGGACGCCGCCACGCGGCTGCGGTCCGGCGAGCGTGCGGTCCGCGTCCCGGTGGAGCCCCCGCACGAGGTGGCGGACCTGGCGGAGGCCCTGAACGGCCTGGCTGCCGCGCTCGCCACCAGCGAGGGACGGCAGCGGGAGTTCCTGCTCTCCGTCTCGCACGAGCTGCGGACCCCGCTGACCGCCATCCGAGGGTACGCGGAGGCCCTGGCGGACGGGGTGATCGACTCGGCGGAGGTGGCCGGAACCGGGCGCACTGTGCTGACCGAGGCGGAGCACCTGGATCGGCTGGTACGGGATCTGCTGGCCCTGGCCCGGCTGGAGGCCGTGGACTTTCCGCTGGAGCCGGTACGGGTCGACCTGGTTCGGCTGGCCGCGGAGGCGGAGCGGACGTGGGCGGCGCGGTGCGCGGCCGTCTCGGTGGCGTTCCGGGTCGAGGCGCCGGATCGAGCGGTGCCGGTGTACACCGATCCGGGGCGGATTCGGCAGGTGGTGGATGGGCTGCTGGAGAATGCGCTGCGGGTGGTGCCGCCGGGGGCGCCGGTGGTCCTCGCGACCCGGTGGGCCGGCGTGGACCCGGCCGCGGGCGGGGTGATCGAGGTCCGGGACGGCGGCCCCGGTCTGACCGACGACGACCTGGCGGTGGTCTTCGAGCGGGGTGCCCTGCATCAGCGGTACCGGGGAGTGCGCAAGGTCGGTAGTGGGCTGGGCCTGGCCCTCGCCGCCGGCCTGGTCCGGCGGCTCGGTGGGGAGATCAGCGCGGGGCACGCGGCCGAGGGCGGGGCCGCGTTCGTCGTCTCGCTGCCGCCAGATCCTTACCAGATCCGAACCTCAGCCTGACGCTGCGCTCGCCGAGACCGACCAGGCTGGACTTCCACCCACAGGGACGAGAGGGAGAGTCATGGCACGTTGGGGAGTCGCCGCCACCACGCTGCTCGCGGCGGTCACGCTCGGGCTCAGCGGCTGCGGGGCGGCCCAGGTGGCCGGGCCGGCCGGAGAGCAGGCCGTCGAGGTCGCCGCGGCACTGGGCGTGGAGGGCCAGGCGCTGGCCGCGCTGGGTCTGGACCCCGTCGAGATGGACGTCGTACCCGTGGCCGCGTCCGATTCACCGACCCCCGACGCGGAGTCGGGCCGGAAGGAACGGGCGGAACAGTGGCGCAAGCGGCGGCCGGCCCGGGTGCTGCTGCGGAAGAACACCATGCACGGCGAGGTCGTGGTGCAGACGAAAGAGGACGGTCCGAGGACGGTAGCCGTCCAACGCGGTGAGGTTACCGCGATCGATGAGCAGACGATGACCATCCGGTCGTCGGATGGCTTCGAGCTGACCTGGACCTTCGGGCCGGAGCTTCGGGTGGTGGAGCGTCGCCAGACGGTCCAGCCGGAGGCGATCGAGGTTGGCCGGGTGCTCGGTGTTGCCGGCGCGAAGGACGGCGAAGAAGGCGAGGCTCGGTTGATCGTGTTGCCCAAGAGCGAGTAGCGCGTCCCCGGCGGCGGTTCGGCACGATGGCGCCGGACCGCCGCTGATACCTCAAGATCACGGCCTGACGGGGTACGCTATGGCGTCCAATGGTGCGCCCACCGGGGGAAACATCCGTGAAGCTCTCGATCCTCATGCCGGTCTACAACGAGGAAGAACGCATCGCGGATGCCTTGAAGCAGGCGCTCGCGGTGGACTATCCGTGCGAGATCGAGCTCGTCGTGGTGGACGACGGGAGCCGGGACGGCACCGGCGAGATCCTGGACCGGGCCGATGACGCCCGAGTCCGTGTGATCACCCACCCGCGTAACTCCGGTAAGGGCGCGGCCATCCGGACGGCGGTCGACAACGCCGAGGGTGAGTACATGGTGATCCTCGACGCGGATCTGGAGTACGACCCGCAGGACATCGCCAAGCTGCTCGCGCCGGTCCTCGATGGGCGGGCGAAGGTCGTATACGGTAATCGCACCTTCGGTAGCCACAGCGCCTACAGCTTCTGGTACGTGATGGGCAACAAGGGCGTCACGATGGTGGCCAACGTGCTGTTCAACTCCTACATCGGCGACCTGGAGACCTGCTTCAAGCTGATGCCGATCGAGTTGTACCGATCCCTGGAGATTCACTCTCGCGGCTTCGGCATGGAGGCGGAGGTGACCGGCAAGCTGCTGCGCCGTCGGATCCGCCCGTACGAGGTGCCGATCAGCTACCGGGCCCGTGGCCGCGAGGAGGGCAAGAAGATCACCTGGAAGGACGGGGTCGAGGCGGTCTGGATTCTCGGCCGGGAGCGGGCCCGGCGCCGTCCTCCGGGCACCACCCCCCGCTGACTCTCCGGGGCCACCCTCGCCCCGCTGCCCCGCCGAGCGCCCCCCGTTGACCGCTGCGCCGGAAGGTCAGCGCGGTGCCGGAAGGTCAGTGCAGTACCGGCGAGACGAAGTCCAGCACCGATCGCCGCAGCCCCGACGCGTCCAGGCCGTGCCAGCGGGTGTGGTCGTCGGCCGACCCGTACCGTCGGAGTTCTTCGCGCCCGACGCCGAGTGCCAGTAGCCGGTGTGGGCGGTCCGCCAGCGCCGCCGAGACCACCCGGCTGGAGGTCCCGGCGAGGTAGGGCTCGACCAGGATCACGTCGGTGCCGGCCCGATCGCGGAGCCCGGCGGTGTCGAACGGGCGCGGCCGGTTGGTGTACGCCACCGTGACAGGCAGGTCGGCCAACGCCGCAGTGGACGCGTCCAGGGTCGGCCCGACGGCCACCACCAGGGGTGCTCCCGGTCCGGCGTCCCGCACCACCTGCAACGCTCCATCGCCGCCCAGCGGCCGGTCGTTGCTGAGCACCGACAACCGCAGGTACGCCGAGGTCTCCGCGGCTACCGCCGTCCGTAGCAGCGGCGCCACCTCGCCGGGGTGGCCGGGTACGTGCACCGTCCAGCCGTGCAGGGTGTCGATCAGCGAGACATCCGCCGGCGACAGGTGGGTCCGGCCCGCCTCCGGGCGGTCGTACGAGGCGCCCACGCTGACCAGCACCGCGCTCGCATCCTGGTGGTCCAGGTCGAGCTTGAGCTGCTCGTACGCCCGCTCGACCAGGAACGGCGCGTAGGTGTGCACGATCGGCCGCAGGCCGGTCAACGCCAGCCCGCCGGCCACCCCGACCATCAGCTGTTCCCGGATTCCGACGTTCAGGACCCGGTCCGGGTGCCGGGCCGCTGCCGGGGCGAAGAGGGCGGCGGAGATATCGGCCAGGACCAACGCGGTGCGCGGGTCGTCGGCGAGCAGCGCGGTGGTGGTGTCGACGAAGGTGTCGCGCATTAGGCCTCCTTGGGTTCGACGACCGCCACGACGACGTGGGGCCGGTTGCCGTCATGCCCGGTCAGGGCGGTGTGCAGGGCATCGTGATCGCGTCCGTCGACGGTCGCCGCGGTCCAGCCGTCTACGACGAACCGGGCTGCCGGTCCGCCCGGCCAGCCGTGGGTGGCGGAGGCGTTGTCGATCACGATTGCGGTGAGGTTGGCCAGGCCGGTCGTCCCGGCGTAGGTGATCGCCTCGTGGTTGGAACCCTCGTCCAGTTCGGCGTCGCCGAGCAGCACGTACACCCGGGGTTCGAGCCGGCCCTGGGCCCGTAGCCCGAGCGCGCTTCCAACGCCGAGGCCGAGACCGTGGCCGAGCGATCCGGAGCCGATCTCCACGCCGGGCACGAGCATCCGGTCGGGGTGGTCGCCGAGTCGGCTGGCCGGCCCACCCTGGTCGTCGAGCCAGTCGGCGGGGAAGAACTCCGCGGCGGCGAGCACCGCGTAGTAGCCGGCGACCGCGTGCCCCTTGGAGAGCAGGAACCGGTCCCGGTCCGGGTCGTCAACGGCCTCCGGGTGGACCCGCAGGACGCGTTGATAGAGCACCTGGAGCACGTCGATGGTGGAGTAGACGTTCGTGCCGAACTCCCGGCTGGCGCGAACTCGTTCCAGCAGGGGAGCGACCGGCTGTCGACCGTCGAGCGGCGCGGCGGCCTCGACGATCGTTGCGGTGGTCGTGATGGCTGTCATGCGGCTAGCCTGCAACTTAAAGCCAACTTCAGCTCAAGGTGACGTGATGCAGGAGCTATTGACTATCGGCCAGCTCTCCACGCGCAGCGGGGTGGCAATGTCTGCGCTGCGCTACTACGAGCAGATCGGGCTGCTCCGAGCCGACCGCACCGGCGGCAACCAGCGCCGGTACGCGCGCAGTGAACTCCGCCGGGTGGCGTTCATCCGGATCTCCCAACAGGTCGGCGTCTCGCTGGACGAGATCCGCGAGGCACTTGAATCCCTGCCGGCCGCCCGGACCCCGACCCCGGAGGACTGGACCCAGCTCTCCAGACTGTGGCGGAACCGGCTCGACGAGAAGATCACGCTCCTCACCCGGCTCCGGGACGACCTCGACGGGTGCATCGGCTGCGGGTGCCTGTCGTTGCGCCGCTGCACCCTCAGCAACCCGGGCGACCGGGTCGCCGACGAGGGCCCCGGTGCCCGCCTGGCAATGCCGCGCTAGCCGACGGTCAGCAGCACCTTGCCGACGTGCTCGTTCGACTCGACGAGGCGGTGGGCTTCGGCCGCATCGGTGATCGGCAGCCGGCGGTCCACGACCGGGCGGACCTTGCCGGCCGCGATCAGCGGCCACACCTGCTCGCGTACGCCCTCGACGATCTCCGCCTTTTGGCCCAGCGGGAGGGAACGCAGGGTGGTCGCGGCCACCGTCGCCCGCTTCGCCAGCAGCGCACCGAGATCCAGCTCCCCCTTCCGGCCGCCCAACAGGCCGATCAGCATCAGCCGGCCGTCGGTGGCGAGCGCGGCGACGTTTCGCCCCAGATAGGCCGCGCCCATGATGTCGAGGATCACGTCCGCGCCCCGGCCGTTGGTGAACTGGCGCACCTCCGCGGCGAAGTCCTGCTCCCGATAGTCGATCGGGTGGGCGGCACCGAGGGCCCGCAGCCGGTCGTGCTTGGTCAACCGCGCGGTCACCAGCACCGTCGCCCCGAGGGCTGAGCCGAGCTGGATCGCGAAGGTGCCGATCCCACTGCCGCCGCCATGCACCAGCAGCGTCTCCCCGGCGGCCAGCCCCGCCCGCTGCACCACGTTCGACCAGACCGTGCAGGCCACCTCCGGTAGCGCCGCCGCCTCCACCAGGTCCACGCCGTCCGGCACCGGCAGCAGCTGGCCGGCCGGCACCGCCACCCGCTCCGCGTACCCGCCACCGGCCAGCAGCGCGCAGACCGGCTGGCCCACCGCCCAACCGGACACGTCGTCGGCGATCGCGCTGATCACCCCAGAGCACTCCAGACCGGGGTACGGGGGCGCACCCGGGGGCGGCGGATAGAAGCCCTTCCGTTGCAGCACGTCGGCCCGGTTGACCGCGCTGGCCCGTACGTCAACGATCACCTCGCCGGGGCCGGGCACCGGATCGGGCACCTCGGTCCAGACCAACGTCTCGGGCCCGCCGAACTCCTGGATCGTGATCGCGTGCATGCTTCCTGTCTACCCGACGCCGGTCCGTGCCCGGGAGCCCGTACTGCTAACCCGCACTGTGGACGGCATGTGGGTGGGCGTGCTTGCCCATCGGCGGGGCCGGCGTGGCAGACTGGGCACGGTCGTCGCCCCGTGGGGCGGCGCGCCGGGAGGGTTCGCCTAGTGGCCGATGGCGCTGGTCTTGAAAACCGGTAAGGCAGTGATGTCTTCGTGGGTTCGAATCCCACACCCTCCGCCCTCGGAAAGCCTTGACGGCATCGCGGCCGGCAAGGACCTCGTGCCTAACCTAACTGGCGCTCCGCCAGCGTCCGTGGGCCGTCTGACCAACCAGGTTCAGCGCTGCAATAGTTAGCACGTGACGTGGGGAATCGGTGTGCTGACCGTTGATGACCTTCCCGGGTGTCTCGCTCTGGCGCAGGACCGGGGATGGCCTGCCGAGGACGGCAAGTGGCGCCTGCTGTTCGAGCTGGGCACCGTGTTCGGTGCCCGGAATACGAGGGGTGAACTGGTGGGAACGGCGGTTCTGACCCGTTACGGCAACTCGCTGTCGGTGCTCAGCATGGTGTTGGTCGCGGCGCGCCATGGCGGTCAGGGACTGGGCCGGCGGCTCGTGACACACGCCCTCGCGGGCGCCCGGACCAGGACCGTGGCGCTGTTTGCCACCGAATCGGGCCGTCCCTTGTACGAAAAGCTCGGCTTCACCGCTGTCGAGGCGCTGCATACCTATATCGGAACTATTTCCGGCCACCCGGAGCCACGCTCCCGCCCAGCCTTGCCCGAGGACATCGCGGCAATTAGGGCACTCGATACCGCGATTGTCGGCGCCCCGCGTGAGGCGCTACTGCAACGGCTGCTTTTGTTCGCCACCCAACTGCAGGTTCTGCAACATGGCAACGACATCGTCGGGTACGGCGCGGTGTGGCGCAACCTCGATCAACTGATGATCGGGCCGGTGCTGGCCACAGATCGCCACGCCGCCGCAACGTTGATAGGCGACCTGGCAGGCGGTGCCGACGGGTCAGTGCGGATCGACCTGCTCGACCACGACCGCCGGCTACGCGAATGGGTGCAGGACGCCGGAGCAACCTTGCGGAGCAGCACCACGTTAATGATCTCAGGGTCGCCGTCTCTTCCGGGCGATCGCAGCCGCTGGTACAGCCCGATGATGCAGGCGCTCGGCTAGCTAGATCAACGGTTCACTCGGGGGATGTTGAGGGCAGAGGGCTCCCCGCTGGGGGCCTAGAACGGCGCCGGGCCTGATGTTCGGTCCGCGCCCAACATCTGTGCAGCCGGGCCGTTCGCAGGTGAACCGCCACCGGGCAGTCGGCGGTGGTGTCGCGCTAATGGCGGTGTTGTCGGTCATGGGTGGCTCCTTTAGGTAAGGGCCGCGCGGGTGGTGGCGGGAATTGGCCCGCGACCCACCGAACCGCCGTCCCAGGCTTGACTCTCCCGCCAGGGGAGACTCGAGCATCGGTACGGAACGGAGGAACCGAGCATGGACGACCTGATCCCGATTGGGCGTTTCTCCCGGATGAGCCGGCTGTCAGTCAAGGCCCTGCGCTTCTACAACGAGCAGGGCCTGCTCGCACCCGCTTGGGTCGACCCGTCCTCGGGCTACCGCTACTACCGGCGGGCCCAGGCCGAGCGGGCCGAGGCGATCCGGATATTACGCGCAATCGACATGCCGATCGCGGACATCCGTGACCTACTCGCCGATGACGACCCGGAACTGACCGGCAAACGCCTCGTCGCGCACCGGGAGCGGTTGCGGGCCCGGCTCGCCGAGCAGGAGCAGATGCTGCGCTTCCTCCAAGCACTCATCGATCGAGGAGGACGTGTCGTGCCCTACGACGTCATCGTGAAGGAAGTCGCCACCATTCCGGTGGCCAGCCTCACCCTGCACACCAGCCTCAATGCGATCGGTGCCGACATGGGCCGCGGCTTCGGCGCGGTCGTCGACGCCATCGGCAACGCCGGCACCGAGTCCAACGGGAAGCCGTTCGTCATCTACCACGATGTCATCGACGAACAGACCAACGGCGACATCGAGATCTGCATCCCGGTCCCGGCCGGCACCGTCCTACCCGGCGACCCGGTCCGCTACCGTGAGCTCCCCGGCGGCCCGGTCGCCACCACCGTCCACCGAGGGTCATACCAGGAGATCAGCCCCGCTTACCACGTCGTCACCGGCTGGATCGAGCAGGAGGGTATTCATCCAGCGGGCCCACCGCGCGAGGTCTACCTCAACGACCCTCAAACGGTCAGCCCCGCTGAGCTGCTCACCGAAGTGCAGTTCCCCATCGACAAGACCCCGCGCTGATCGGGTGGCCAGCAGCTGCCCGCCACCCCGAGACCGGTCGCCCATCGCTGTTTTCGGCAGCACCGAGGTGTTTTCGGACCTGCGGAGCTGGACCTTGGACTAGCCGTCAGTCGTCGGCTTCCAGCACGAAGGCGTTTCCGTCGGGATCCTGGACTTGGCGGAATCAGGCGATCAGACGAGGCCCCCGGTGAGGAAGTGAAGGGCGAGCCAGGTCACGAACGCCAGCAGCGCGAACCGCCGCAGCCACACCCAGCCCGTGACCTTCCGGGCTGGCTCGCCGGGTTTGCGGCGCTGCGTGCCGAACCACAACCAGACGTGCTCGGACAGGGTGTCACCGTCGCGACTGTTCAGCACGGCCGTTACTTCAACCACGCCGAAGTACAGGAGCCAGACGATCCATGCGGCCGTGTAGTTACCGAGGCCGAAGGTGAGTCCGGCGACGGCGCCGAGGAGAGCGCCGCCCGCGATGAACGGGAGGACGCGACTCACCTCATCACCGCGCAGATAGACCTCCGCATGTGCTCTGCCTCCCCATCTGTCCTGGAGACGACGGCGGCCTTGCCGCGCGGGGGTGCATTCGAGACAGTCACCGTCGTGGTCGGCGCGGATGTAAACGTAGGCGGATATTCACGTCTCCTCAAGCCTTGTGTCGTGTTCGGACACCAGCTTTCGTGCCGGCCGTGGTGAAGGGGTTGCCGGAGGGCGGAGAGCGCCTGTCGTGCGTCGATTCCGTCGCCACGGAGGCGGATCCGGGCGAGCGGTACCGCATAGTGGCGGACACGGTCGCGGTGTCGTCCCAGGTCCTGCAACCCAACGAACTATCCGAATCCCAGGGGCGTCTCTTCGCCAAGTGGGGCCTGTATGTGCGGACCGGGGCGGCCGTGGAGGTGCAGGTGGCACCGGGATGGGAGGATCGCGTCCGCATTGGCTGGGGCGCTCCCGCCACACCGGTGACTACCGTGCAGGTGGAGGCCTGCCCCGTTACGAGCGCGTCGGCCGCATGGTCGGTGTTCGCCGGCGGCACCTGGGTGGCGAGTCCGGAGTGCGTACCGCTGATGATCTGGGCTGAGGGACGACAGGTTGAGGTGCGCCTCGCGGTAGGCGCCGCGTGTGACGAGAGCTCATCCCCCTAGGTGGGCTGGTCATGGTGGTCATACAGGTAGCCCAGCCGAAATAGGCTGCGCGCATGGTGGCGCGAGTGGACGTACGAATCGCGGGTGTGATCTTGGTCGATCAGCGGGGTTGGTTGTTGTTGCAGCTTCGGGACGGCAACACGCGGGTGGATCCGCACCGATGGTCCCTACCTGGTGGTCACCTGGATCCGGGCGAGGATCCGCTGGTGGCGGCCCATCGAGAGCTCTACGAAGAGACCGGTCTCAAAGTCGATGAGCTTCGCCTGTTCTGGCGGGGACTGGCTCCGGCGGGGCGATTCCCCGGCACGGTCGGCGAGTTTTCAATTTTCTACGCGCCGACCAGCGCCACCGATGCGGATGTGGTGTGTGGGGAGGGGGCGGCGATGCGATTCGTGGACCGGGCTGACGCGCTCACCCTGGAGTTCGGGCAGGCGTACGCGGAGATCGTGCCGCGTTTCCTGGGCTCCGCGGAGTACCGACAGCTGGTCCGGGCCGGTTGATCGCTGCTGCTGCTGCTGCCGCTGCAGCAGCAGTAGGCAGTGGTGCCGGTGCCGGTGTCGACAATGGCCCCCGCGACTCACTCCGGCGTTGGAGCCTCACTCCGGGAGCTTTCGGGCCGATCGTCGGAACGGCCCCCAGGCGACGAATCGGTCGAATAGTTCGCGGGGGTTTGGTCCGTCGTGGGGGTTGAGGTGGTAGAGGTCGTGCATGGCTTCGTAGAGGAGTCCGGCGAGGTAGATGGATAGGCTTGGTTGTCGGGTTTCGTATTGGGTTTTGAGGAGGAGGCGGGCTTCGGCGCAGGGCCAGGGGTGGCCGCAGGCGCGGCAGGTCCAGGTGGGTCGTAGGGGTGTGTGGGGTGGTCGGTTTCCTGTTCGGTGGTGGGGGTGTTGGGGGTGGGGGCCGAGTCGTGGTTGGGGGAGGTGGTGGGGGTTCACCAGTGGCCTCCGTTGGCGCGCCATTGTTGGGTGGGGGTGAGCCAGCCGACGCGTCCGGGTTGGGGGTCGGCGAGGGTTGGTTGGGTCATCCACGTGGGCAGGGTGACGGGCAGGTGGGTTGGCCGGGCCCGCTCCGCCGCCGCCGGGCGCCTTGAAGCGGCTGGGTGCTGTGAAGTGTTCGCCCGGTGCGGCCCGTTCGCCCGGTGCGGCCCGTTCGCCCGGTGTGCTCCGCCGGCGCGGTACGGCGCGTTCGTGCCGTGTGGGCGCGGCGGTGCGGTGTTTCTCCGACGCCAGCTGAACCAGCGAGTACGCATGTCGACCTCCTCGATGTCGTTTGGAGGGACCGCCCCCACCGACAGCGCGGGGGTGGGGGCGGTCCGACAGGCGCCTCCGGCGGGAAAGTCCTCCACCGGCTCACGCCGTCTCAATTCACTCTCTGTGTTAACCACCTGGCGGCGGAAGGGCTTCATGCTGATCCTGGCGAGGGTCTGGCGATCGTGCTCTTTTCCTGGCGAAGCTTGGCGATCTTGCTGGTAGGGCTGGCGACGTCTGGCGATCTTGCTCATTTTCTGGCGGCGCTTGGCGATCTTGGCAGTTCGGCTGGCGGCGCTTGGCGATTTTGGAGGTTTGGCTGGCGAAGCTTGGCGATCTTGCTCGTTGGACTGGCGTGGTGTGGCGATCTAGAAGAAGCTCTGGAGGGTCGATGGAATCTGAACGTGCCGCTGATCTCATCCGGGTGCAGCTCCGTCGACAGCGGGCGCTCGCCGGCATGAGCCAGGAGGAGTTCGGGCGTCGAACGAACTACTCGGCGTCGACCGTGTCGGCGGTGGAGACCGGCACCCGAATGATTGACCTGCCGTACGCGTGTCGGGCGGACGAGATCCTGGAGACCGGCGGCCTCTTCGAATCGCTGCTGCGGCTGGCGCATCGGGACGAGCAGCCCGCCTGGTTCAAGCCCTGGCTGGAGGCCGAGGCGGTCGCGCGGCAACTTCGCTATTTTCACCCGAATCTGATTCCGGGCCTGCTCCAGACCGAGAACTACGCCCGCACGGTCCTGCGGTTCGACGACACCCGGCCCGAGTTCGAGGTGGAGCAGCAGGTCTCGGCTCGGCTGGAGCGGCAGAAGATCCTGACCCGCGACCGACCGCCGCAGGTCGTGGCGGTCATCAACGAGGGGGCGCTGCGGCTCGGGGACGCCATCATGGCCGAGCAGCTCGCACATCTGCTCCGGATGGCGGAGCTGCCGTACCTCCACATTCACGTGATCCCCGTAGCTGCGGGCCTGCACGTGGGACTCTCCGGTCCGCTCGCCCTAGCGATGATCTCGGATGGAGGCTGGGTCGGCTACCTGGAAAACCAGCTTGCCGGCGACCCTGTCAATGCCGAGGAAGAGATAGTTACCCTTCAGACCAGGTGGGAGTGCGTGCGAGGCGTCGCCCTCCCACAAGCCTCATCGGTCGCGCTGATCAAAGAAGCGGAGTACCTGCATGAACCTCAGTAACGCTCGCTGGAAGAAGTCCACTCGCAGCGGCACGAGCGGCGGTGAGTGTGTCGAGGTCGCCGACAACCTTCCCGGCGTCGTCGGGGTGCGGGATTCCAAGGACCCGACCGGGCCGGCGCTGGTGTTCGGGCCGGGGGCGTGGCGGGCGTTCGTCGCCCAGCTACCCGTCCGCGACTGACCCACCCCCGGCACCAGCGAGGTCATCCCGATCCGGGGTGCCGACCCGACCTGCGCCCGTCCCCACCTGGCGGTTTCCAGGGGACGAGCGCTCCGTCGTCCTGGTGCCGCTCGCTGAGGTGGCCCGGCGGCACTCTCCCGTCACCCGGTGAGCAGCAGCGTCGCCGGGGTGGCGAGCAGGAGGAACGGGCCGAAGGGCAGGTGGCTGGACCAGCGGGCCCGCCCGGTGGCGAGCAGCGCCAGGGCGGTCACGGCGGCCAGGGTGAAGGCGAGCAGCAGCCCGAGTACCAGAAACGGCCAGCCGTGCCAGCCCAGGAGCAGACCCACTCCGACCGCGAGCTTCGCGTCGCCGAGCCCGAAGCCTCGCCGGCCGAGTAGGAGGGTGCTGGTGGCGAAGAGTAGGCCCAGGCCGAGCCCGGCGGCGGTGGCGCGCAGCCAAGGGGCGTACCCGGTGTCGAGGGTCGCGGCCAGTCCGAACAGCAGCCAGGTGCCGAGCGTGGCGGGGCCGGTGAGTCGGTCCGGCAGTCGGTGCACCGCGGCGTCAACGAAGGCGAGCGGCACCGCCCAGCCGAGCCACCAGGCCGCCGCGACCAGCTCGATGACGGGCCCACCGGCCAGCAGCAGCATCAGGGCGGCGGCGAGCGCGGCGACCTCCACCGTGCCGGGTGGGGGGCCGACCCGCGCGCCGCACCCACCGCACCGGGCGCGCGGCCCGATCGCCGGCCCCGCCTGGGTCAGGCTGATCGGGGCGCCACAGGCGTCGCAGCCGAGCCGGGTCGTCACCCCCACCGGTACGGAGTGCCGTACGGCGGCGAGCCGGAGCGCCGGGGTGACCGCGAGCGCGGCCAGCAGTGAGCGAGGTGCGGTACGGCGGGAGCCGGTCACCGTCATGTCGAACCCCATCGGATGAATACGGACAGTAATTGTTGGGCAGCTCTTCGGTCTCGACTGACCTGAACCGAGGGCTCCACGCCCCACCACCTCTCATTACTGAGCGTGTTCACCTGAATTGCCCCTGTTGTATCGGCTGCCGTCAGCCTATGCTCGCCCATTGAGTGCAATGCAACCCCTGCAATCCTTCGATCAAGAAAATGTGGGCGGGGTGGGAGTCGTCTTTCTTACAAGTCAGTAACAGTAAATATGGATGTCTTGTATGGGGTCCGGATGGCAGCATCCGGCCGCGTTTCCGCATGTCCGGATTCACCGGGTAGCGACCGCCCGGTGGAGGTCGACGAGGAGGGTCGGGACAGTGCGAGGAAGCCAGTTCAGGGGCGTGTCGGCGTGCCTGGTGTTGGGAGCGGTGTTGGGTGCTGTGACCAGCTGCGGCGCCGACCGGGAAGCGCCGGTCGAGACGATGGGCATCGTTGATCAACATTCCCCGGCATCGGGGGAAGTAGCCGAGCGAAATGCTCGGAAAGCCGCGCTCGCCGCCTATTCCGGATATCTCGCTGTGGCCCAGGAAGCGAGTGGCGACAGCGACCCACACCACCCGGAACTCACCACCTACCTGGCCGACCCGTTGTTGACCCAGGTTCGCTTCACTATCCGCACCGCCAAAGAGCACGGCGCCATCCGCATCGGCATCCTCCGTTCGGACCCCGTCGTGACCGCCGTTGACGTCGCGAGTGTCCCGGCCATCGTTGAGATCCAGGACTGCCTCGACGCGACCGACTGGCGGCTGGTCTACGCGGAAGACGAGCGGGTCGTGCCCGGCAGCCAGAGCACCCGGCATCTGGCCACCGTGACCGTGTCCCGATATCCGGACGGCCGCTGGCTGGTCAACACCGGCGCCGCCCATGAGGACCAGCCGTGCTGACCCGGGCGGCCCGATCGCGCCGCACCTCGCTGCCGGCGCTGATCACCAGCGGGCTGGCAGCGCTGATCACCACCGGCCTGACTGCTGCCGCCGCACCGGCCGCCGCCGCGCCACCCGTTCTCGCCGTGCCGGCCGCCGCCGTGCCGGCCGTTGCCGCCGCTGCGCTGCCCGTTGTCGCCGCGCCGGCCGCCGCTGCCGCCGTGCCGTCCGTTGCCGCCGTGTCGGCCGCCGCTCCGCCAGATGTGATCTGCCCGCCTTCGCAGACCACCTGCGAGGTCTGGGACGACGAGCCCGGTGACGGCGGTGGTCCGGGAGGTGGTGGCCCCGGTGACGGCGGGGGCGGCGGTGACGGCGGCGGTGCGACGTGCCAGCGGGACGGCGAGGTCGTCCCCTGCTACGACGAGGTGCTCGGCTGGTTCCACAGCGGTGACGGCTGCTACTACAAGCTGGTCGAGCCCCAGCCCGAGGGCACCCCAGACGGCTTCGACTGGTATCTGGTCACCTGCAGGAATGGTGATATCGGCTGGCAGCGAACGGAGCTGCTGGACGCCCCGCCGCCCGGATTCGGCACCCCGCCCGACCCGGCGGAACTGGCCCGGGCCGCCCTCGCCTCGATCGACCTGCTCCCGCCGCGGGCGGCCGTCGCACCCCGCCGGCGCATCGGCTCCGGGCTGGTCGGCCTGCCGGTGTGGATGTGGGCCAGCACGGCCCAGCCCGGCCAGCCCCGCCACTACTTCGGCCCGCAGCAGGCCTCCGCCAGCGACCGGGGGTTGACCGTTCAGATCGCGGCGGAAGTCACCCGGGTGAGCTGGGACATGGACAACGGCACCAAGGTGACCTGCTCCGGCCCCGGAACGGCGTACGAGTCGGATAGTCCACTGGCCGGTAAACGCTCCCCGGACTGCGGCTACCACAGCGGCTACCCGGAGCCCGGCACGTACGAGATCCAGGCGACCACGCACTGGACGGTGAGCTGGAGCGGCGGCGGCGAGAGCGGCAGCTTCGAGGTCACCCGGACCAGCGGCGCCGTGACGATCGAGATCGATGAGCTTCAGGTGGTTACCCAGTGAGCCTCGCGACCAGCAACGCAGCGGCGACAGCCGACGCCCCGATCACCCCGCCCAAGGTGCTCCGGCAGCGCCGGATGCGCCCCGGCCTGCTCGGCCTCGCGGTCCTCCTGATCGCCCTCGGCGGACTCGGCTCGGCCTTCGCCGTCAACGCGGTCCGCGCCACCGGCAGCTACCTGGCGGTGGCCCGACCGGTCGAGGTCGGCCGCGTGGTCAGCGCCGACGACCTGATGACCGTGCAGGTCGCCGGTGGGGCGGGGCTCTCCCCGGTGCCGGCCGGGCAGCAGGACGAGGTGGTCGGGAAGCGGGCGAAGGTGTCGCTCGTCCCCGGAACGCTGCTCACCATGGAACAGCTCACCGACAAACCGTTGCTCGCCGCCGGCCAGCAGCAACTCTCGGTGGGCCTGGACCTGGCCCAGGCGCCGGCCCGCCAACTGCACCCCGGTGACAAGGTGTCGCTGGTCAGCACGCCGGCCGGCAACGACGACCGGTCGGTCACCACGGCGACCCGATTCGAGGCCACCGTGATCGACGCCAACCTCGTCGGAAACGACGACGAGATGGTGGTCTACCTGGCGCTCGCCGTACGGGACGTGCCGGCGGTGGCGGCGCTGGTGGCCCAGGACCGGATCGCCATCGTGCTCACCGAGGCGGCCTGAGCATGGCGATCATCGCGCTGGTCGCCGCGAAGGGCTCGCCGGGGGTCACCACCTCGGCGCTGGCCTGCGCCCTGACCTGGCACCGGCGGCTGGTGCTCGCCGAGTGCGACCCGGCGGGTGGATCCCTGCTCGCCGGCTACCTCGGTGGCACGCTCGACGGGCCCCGGGGCATCGGCGAGCTGGCCGTCGGGGAGCTGCGGGACGGCAACCTGGAGGCGACGTTCTGGTCGCAGCTGGTCGACCTGGACGCGCCGAAACGGGAGCGGCTGCTGCTGCCCGGCGTGGTCGACCCCGCCCAGGCCGGCAGCGTCATCCCGCTGTGGCAGCGGTTCGCCGACTTCTTCACCGAACTCGAGCACGGCGACCCGCCGTACGACGTCCTCGTCGACTGTGGCCGCCTGCACGTACCCGGTCCGCCCTGGCCGCTGCTGCGCGCCGCCTCGGTGGTGCTGGTGGTCACCGGGGCACGGCTGCCGGAGGTCTCGGCCACCCGCGCGCTGGTCCGGGCGATCCAGCGGGACTTCACCGAGCACCGGGTCGCCCCGGGCACGCTGCGGCTGCTGCTGGTCGGCGACGGGCACGGGCGCGGCGAGATCAGCAAGGCGTTGCAGCTACCGGTCATCGCGCGGCTGCCACACGACCCGCGTACCGCCGAGGTGTTGACCCTCGGTGGGACCGTGCGGGTCGGCCGGCCGCTGCTGCGCGCCGCCAGCGAGCTGGAGGTGCCGATCGGGACGCTGCTGGACCGGCGGCGGGCCCGCCTGGCTTGGCCGGTGGCGGGCCACGAAGGCGCCGGTGCGGTGACGCAGGGGGCGTCGAATGCGATTTGAACCCGTCTCCGCCGACCCCCGGCGGCACCCCCCGACCGCCACCTCAACCGCGCCCCCGCTGGCCCCGCCGAACGGCTGGCAGCCGGAGCCCGCCGCTGCCCGGCCGGAGCCACCGCCCCGCCCCCGGGTTGACTTCCAGGTCGTCCGCGAGCTGCGCCGAGAGCTCAGCGAACGGCTCACCCACTGGCAGCGTGGCCGGGAGTTCGACCCCGACGCCGAAGACACCGAGCGCGCCCGGCTGGCGGTCACGGTCGTCTCCGCGTACGCCGACGCGGTCCGTCGGGCCGGCACCCCGCTCACCGCCGACGAGGAACGGCTCCTGCTCGACCAGGTGACCGCCGAGCTGGCCGGGCTCGGCCGACTCCAGACCCTGCTGGTGGACGAGAGCATCGAAGAGGTGCACATCCTCGGCTGCGACCAGGTGCGTGTCACCCGGCGCGGCGGCGGGGTCGATTGGATCGAGCCGATCGCCGACAGCGATGCGGAGTTGGTGGAGATCCTGCAGGCGGCGGCCCGGCGGGCGGGCGCCACCGAACGCTCGCTCTCCACCTCCAAGCCCACCCTCGACCTGCAGCTGCCCGACGGTAGCCGGCTCGCCGCGGTGTTCCTGGTCAGCCACCGCCCCTATGCGGTGATCCGTAAACACAACACGCTCGATGTGGGGCTGGACGACCTCGCCGGCGGCCGGACCGACTTGGACGAGATGCTGGACCCGCTGCTGCGCGACTTCCTCCGTGCCGCCCTGCGCGCCGGCCTGAACATCATGGTCGCCGGCCTGGCCGGGGCGGGTAAGACGACCGTCATCCGGGCCCTGATGAACGAGATCCCGGCCGATGAGCCGTACGTGTTGCTGGAGGAGAGCCGGGAGCTGCTACCGGCCCGCCGCGGCGACCGGCACCGGGCGGTGATGAGCTTCGAAGCCCGTGAGGGGCATGGCGAACGTGGGCCGGACGGCCGCCCGGCCGGTGAGGTCAGCATCGCCGATCTCATCCCGGTGTCGCTGCGGATGGGCGTCCTGCGGATCATCGTCGGCGAGGTCCGCTCCCGGGAGATCGTGCCGATGCTCCAGGCGATGACCACCAGCCGCGGCTCGATGTGCACGATCCACGCCCGCACCTCGGCCGGCGTCAGCGACCGGATCATCGAGCTGGCCCTGGCGCACGGCCGGGAGATGAGCGTGGACCAGGCCCGCCGGATGGCTGGCAACGCCCTCGACCTGATCGTCTACGTCACCATCGAGGACGAGACCGCGATCGGCGGTCGAAAGCACCGCTTCGTCTCCCACATCGAGGAGGTGATCGGTGTCGGTGACAGCGACCGGATCACCACCACCACGGTCTTCGGGCCCGGGCCGGACGGGCGGGCGGTGCCCCGGCACCTACCGGAACGGATCCGCGCGCAGCTCCTGCGGGTCGGCTACGACACCCGGCTGCTGAGCCGGTGGATTGAGGCGGGCAGCGGCGCGTGGCGGCGCCCTCGGCAGACTCGGCTGGCCCAACGATGAACGCCGCGGTCGACATCGAACTCATCGCGGTGCTCTCCGGTGCCGCCTGCGTGGCCGGGCTGCTGCTGGCCGTCGTCGCGATCGTCGGCACCCGCCGCCCACCCGGGCCGGGCCCGGGAGCCCGGCGCGGGATCAGCCGGCTTGGCTTCGGCGCCACGGCGCGGGAGCGCCGCTTCCACCAGCTGCTACTGGTCGGCGCGGTGCTCGCCGGCGCGCTGGGCTTCCTGCTGACCGGGCTCCCGGTGGTCGGCCTGCTGGTCGCCGTCGCGGTTCCCGGCACACCCTGGCTCTTCTCGGTGGGCCGGGCCGAGCAACGGGCCATCGCCCGGATCGAGGCGGTCGGTGAGTGGACCCGACGGCTCAAGGACATCTCGGCCACCGGGCAGGGCCTGCAGGCCGCGATCACCGGCACCGTCGCCACCGCACCGGAGGAGATCCAGGAGGAGGTACGGCTGCTCGCCGCCCGCCTCCAGGCCGGCTGGCTGGCCCGGCCCGCCCTGCTGGCCTTCGCCGACGAGATCGCCGACCCGGTCTGCGACCAGGTGGTGGCGGCGCTGATTCTGCACCTGACCGATCGGGGGGAGCGCCTCGGCGACGTACTCGGCTCGATCGCCGCAGCCGCCAGCGCCGAGGTCGCCACCCGGCGGGAGATCGAGGCCAAACGTACCCAGCCCCGGTTCGCGGTCCGCTTCCTCACCGGCATGACCCTGGCGGTGCTCGCGTACGGGCTGCTGAACACCGACTACATCCGTCCGTACGGCACCCCGACCGGGCAGCTCGTGATGGCGGTACTCGGGACGTCCTTCATCGTCCTGCTGGCCTGGGTTCGCGCGATGAGTCAGCCGCAGCGGCCGGCCCGCTTCCTGTCGCCGCCCGAGCCGCAGGAGGTGCTGACGTGACGAACTGGCTGTTGACCGTCGCGGTCACCGCCGGGGCGATGGCCGGGCTCGGGGTTTTCCTGGTGGTCCAGGAACTCCTTCCGGCGGCCCCGGCGCTCGGTCCCGCGCTACGGCGGCTGCACCAGCCGCCGGGGGCCTCCCACCCAGCCGGGCCCGCCGGCTACCGGCTGGAATGGCTGACCGGGACCGCCCGGTTGCTGCGTCCCCCGCACCAAGAGCTCGCCCTGCTCGGCCGTACCCCCGAGCAGTACGCCCTGTCGCTACTGCTCTCCGCGTTGATCGGACTCGCCTCGCCGACCCTGCTCAGCGTCACCTTCGCCGCCATGGGGGTCGGGCTGCCGGTGGCCGTACCGGTGCTGGGCAGCATCGGCCTGGCGCTGATCTGCGCGTGGGTCGCGCACCGCGCGGTGCTGACCAAGGCGGAGGCGGCCCGCAGCGAGTTCCGTGCCGCCGTCTGCACCTACCTGGATCTGGTGGCGTTGCAGCTCTCCGCCGCGCACGGGCCGGTGCAGTCGCTGGAGCGGGCGGCGGAGGTCTGCGACGGCTGGGTCTTCGACCGGATCCGGGAGTCGCTGCGCCTCGCCCAGCTCCAGATGCACTCGCCCTGGGACGAGCTGCGGGAGCTCGCCGACCAGATCGGTATTCCCGAGCTCGGCGACGTGGGCGCGATCATGCGCTCCTCGGGCAGCGAGGGCGCGCAGGTGCACGAGACCCTGCGCAGCCGGGCCGACTCGCTGCGCGACCAGATCCGCACCGACAACCTGGCGCGGGCGGAGGGGATAACCGGCCGACTGGATATCCCGGGCGCCCTGCTCGTCTTCGTCCTGCTTGGTTTCGCCACCTACCCGTTCCTCGCCCGTCTCTGATAACCGTCCGACAAAGGAGCCCGCCATGCCCCTGTTCACCTACCTACAGGTCGCGCTGGCCGCGCGCCTGGCCGAGCTGCGCTCCGACCGCGAGCGGGGGGACAGCCCCGTCCCCACCGCCGTGATCATCTTCGGTCTGGTGGCCGCCGCGATTACCGTCACGGCGCTCGTTGCCACCCGGGCGGAGGGCTGGATGAACGCCATTCCGACTGCCCCCTGATCCGATGCGCGTGCGACGGGCCCGCCTCGCCCTGCGCCGACGGCTCGGCGGCACAGACCGGGGCGCCAACCCGGTGGAGTTGGCGGTGGTGATGCCGGTGATCTTCGTGCTGCTCTTCGGGGCGATCCAGGTGGCCGCCGTCTTCATCGCCCGCTCCACGGCGATGCACGCGGCGCAGAGCGGGGTCAACGCGCAGCGGGTGCTCAACGCCCCGCCGGACGCGGGCGCGGACCGGGCGCGACGCTTCCTCGCCGCGGCCGGCGGCTGGCTGGTCGACTGGGACTCCCCGGGGCCGAGCTGCCAGACCGACGCGGCCGACGTGACCTGCACCGTCCGCGGCCGTTCGCTCTCCGTCGTGCCCGGCGTCGACTTCGCGATCAGCGAGAGCGCACACGGGACGGTGGAACGGTGGACGGAGCCGTGACCCGCGACCGTGGCCGACGCGGTGGCCGTGGCCCGCAGCGCGACCGCGGGTCGGTCTCCGTCGAGGCGGCGATCCTCGCACCGGCCTTCATCGCGTTGATGGTCCTCGCCGGGGTCGCCGGGCGTACCGCGGTCGCGGCCGAGGCCGTCGAGGCGGCGGCGCACGACGCCGCCCGCGCCGCCTCCATCTCCCGCGACGCGGGTACCGCCGGTGAGCGGGCCCGGGAGGCGGCCGTCCGGCAGCTCGACTGGCGCGGCCTCAACTGCACGAGTACGCCGACAGTCGACCTCAGCGGCACCGTCAACGGCCAGGCGACCAGCTTCGCCGCCGCGTTCCGGAGCCCGATCGGGCAGCAGGCCTCGGTGACCGTTCGGCTCTCCTGCACCGTCGACCTGTCCGACCTGCGGCTGGACACCATTCCGGGAGTGCCGAGCAGTCGTCGGGTGTCGGCCAGCTTCACCTCGCCGTTGGACCGCTACCGGAGCAGAGGATGACCGCCGTGCCGACGCGCCGCACCGACCTGAGTTGCACCGGCTCGCGCCGGGATGACTCGGGACGGGTCAGCGTCGTCCTGGCCATCGCTGCCCTGGGCATTCTCACCGTGGTGGCGCTCGCCTTCGATGGGGCCGGGCAGCTGCGCGCGCTGCAACGAGCCGACAACCTCGCCAGCGAAGCCGCCCGCACCGGGGGGCAGTCGATCGATCTGGCCACCGCGATCGAGGGAGGGCCGAAGCAGATCGATGAGCCGCAGGCGCGACAGGCGGTGGCCGAGTATCTCGCCGCCGCCGGTGCCAGCGCACACACCGTCAGCTTCCCGGTGGATGACGGGGAAACCGTGGTTCGGGTGCGGGTCACCGTCACCTACGAGAGGTCGCTGCTCGGCCTCGTCGGCTTCGACGACACCGTCAACGTCACCGGGGAGGCGACCGCTCGGGCGCTGACCGGCGGACTGTAGGAAGGAAGGCTGCCATGTCCACATCGGCTCGTCTCCTTGGCCGGGTGCTCACCGGGTTCGGCGCACTCGCCCTGCTCTGTGTGCTGCTGGTCGGCGCCCCGGTGGCGTTGCTCGCATTCGCCGGTAACCCCCTGCCGGCGCAAGTGCCGACCCTCGGTGAGATCGGCACTGTGCTGACCAGCCGCGACGACGGCCAGCTCTTCATCCGGGCGTTGGCGGTGGTCGGCTGGGCCGGCTGGGCCACGTTCGCCCTCTCGGTGCTGGTCGAGTTGGGCGCCCTCGTCGTCCGTCGCCCCGCCCCTCGGTTGCCGGGAATGGGTCGGCAGCAGCGGGCCGCCGCCGTGCTGGTCGGTTCCGTCGCATTGATCTTGGCAGCCAGTCCCGTCGCGGCTAGTGCGGCGGCCGTGGCAGGCCCAGCAGCACCCATGGCAGCCGCCACATCAACTGCCTCCACCGCCATGCCGACCGTCGCGCCAGCTACCTCCGCCGCCGCGTCCACCGTCGCTTCCGCCGCTACGCAGACCGGCGAGCCAGAGCGGACACCGGTCTATCGGGTGGCCAGGGGCGACTACCTCGGATCGATCGCCGCGCGGTACCTGGACGGCTTCGAGGATTACCAGAGCCTGGCCACGCTGAACCGGCTGACCGACCCGGACCGCATCCACGCGGGACAGCTTCTGCGGCTGCCCGCCGAGGCCCACGACCGTGGCCCCGGTCCCAACGCCACCGGGCGGCTGATCGCCCGACCGACCCCACCCCGGCCACCCGCGCCGGCGCCGGCCGAGCAGTCAACCCCGCCGTCACCTTCGGAGTCTGCTGTTTCGGGGATGGCGGTTTCGGACGCGTCCACGACGGATACGGCCGTACCGGACCAGGCCGCTCCGGACCAGGCCGCTGGGGACCCAGCGGCGGAGGTGCCGATCGTGGCCGTGGGTGCGGCCGGTCCCGGCGATCCGAACCGGGTGAATCGGCCGCTCGCCGTCTCGGCGGTCCTCGCCGTGTCGAGTATCGTCGGCGCGCAGATCGGCGCGGTGCTCGGCCTGCGTCGACGCCCGGCGACCGCTCGTGGCGGGACCGACCGGCGGGCGCTGCCGAGCGGTCAACGGCAGTGGGAATTGCCAGCTGGCCGACACCGGCGGGATTGATCCCGGCCCTACGACTGTCCCGGCCCTACGACTGTCCCGGCGGCGCGTCGCCCCAGCAGTCGGTGTGCACGGCCTCAGCCAACGGGCGCTTGCTCCGCCAGCCGTGCCGGGCCAGGTCGGGTACCGCCTCGAAGTGGGTGACCGGGCCGAGGCAGAGCCAGGCCACCGGACGGATGCCGGCCGGGATCCGGAGCAGCTCGGCGAGCCACTGCTCCCGGTAGAACGACACCCAGCCGACGCCGAGCTCCTCGGCGGTCGCGGCGAGCCAGAGGTTCTGGATGGCCAGGCAGGCCGAGTAGAGCCCGGTGTCGGCGATGGCGTGCCGGCCGAGGACCGCCGGACCACCCCGGGCCGGGTCGTAGGTGACAACGATCGACAGGCTGGACTCCAGTACCCCGTCGATCTTGATGCGGGCGAACCTTTCGGCCGCCTCCCCGGTCAGCGTCGCGGCGAAGACCTCCCGTTCGGCGCTGACGTGCTCATGAAAGGCGCGGCGTAGCTCCGGGTCGCGGACCAGGATGAAGTCCCAAGGTTGCGAGTACCCGACGCTCGGTGCCGCGTGGGCGGCGGCGAGCACCCGATCCAGGGTCTCGGCGGGCACCGGTGCCCCGGTGAACTGCGCCCGCACGTCCCGGCGGCGGTGGATGACGTCGTACAGGTCCATCGGGCACCTCGCATGATCACGTCGCCGAGCAATCTAATCCGATCTCCAGGGACGATGCCAGCCTGCGCGCGGAGGTCGGACTTCGGCCCTGGCGTGCCGGACACTGCCGGGGCCATGCTGTCCTGATGGGCGTACGCGTCGAACGGTCCGCGATGGTGACCACAGTGATCCTGGATCGACCACAGGCGCGGAACGCCGTGGACGGTCCGACCGCGCGGGCGCTGGCCGAGGCGTTCCGCGCCTTCGAGGCCGACCCGGACGCGGCGGTGGCGGTGCTCTGCGGTGCGGGCGGCACATTCTGCTCCGGCGCCGACCTGAAGGCGATCGGCACCCCCACCGGCAACCGGGTCGCACCGGATGGGGACGGCCCGATGGGTCCGACCCGGATGACGCTGTCCAAGCCGGTGATCGCGGCGATCTCCGGGTACGCGGTGGCGGGCGGGCTGGAGCTGGCGCTCTGGTGTGACCTGCGGGTCGCCGAGGACGACGCCGTGCTCGGCGTCTTCTGCCGGCGCTGGGGGGTACCGCTGATCGACGGTGGGACGTTCCGGCTGCCCCGACTGATCGGCGAGAGCCGGGCGATGGACCTGATCCTCACCGGCCGTCCGGTGCCGGCGCCCGAGGCGTACGCGATGGGTCTGGTGAACCGGCTGGTCGCCCCCGGTACGGCTCGGACCGCAGCCGAGCAGCTGGCCGCGGAGCTCGCCGGGCACCCGCAGACCTGCCTGCGCAACGATCGGGCCGCGGTGCTGGCCACGGCGGCGCTGCCGGAGCCGGCGGCGCTGGCGACCGAGCTGACGTACGGGGTGGAGTCGCTGGCCGCCGATGCGGCTGCCGGGGCGGCCCGGTTCGCCGCGGGTGCCGGTCGACACGGCGCCAGTGCCTGAACGGGTCATTCGAGCGCGTCGTCGGGGCCTGAACAAGTCAGTCCAGCGCCTCGCCGACCGTCGGGGCGAGCAGCGCGAGTAGCGCCGCCGGGGCGTCCCGGCGTTCGTCCAGGTGCAGCACCAGGTCCTCGATCGCCTGCTGCCGGTGGCGGTCCAGGATTCGCCCGGTCAGGCCTCGATACTTGTCCACGATGGCGGTGTTACTGAGTGGACGCTCCGCCGAGCCGAGCGGCTTTTCGGTTCGCTGCTCGTGGGTCTGACCATCATCGGTGGTCAGGCACACCCGCCCCGCGGATGCCGGTCCGGACACGCGGGTCACGGTCATCTGGTCGATCAGCCGCCACACGTCGTCCTGGTTCAGCCGGTTCGGCCGGAACTGCTCCACCGAGACCGCCCCGTCGAGGAGCGCCGCCGCGGTCGTGTAGCAGACGGACATCTGCGCGGCGACGCTCTCGACCGGCCGGTGGAGTGGGAAGACCGCGTGGTCGAAGACGGAGTCGGCGACCTCGATCTCGATCCGTTTGATGGCGGCGGGGTCGAATCCGTCCGTCGCCCGCAGCGCCAGCGCGGCGTCGATCGCCGGGTGGGTGTACACCATCGCCGTGTACGGCTTGATCGTCTGTTCCGGTAGATACCAGCGTTCGCCCAGCGCTTCGCCGATGGCCGACGGATCGGAGTCCTGCTGCGCCGTGAAGGTCGCGAGGTACCCGCCGTAGTCGCGCTCGAAGACCCGCTTGATCCCGATGTACTCGCCGGCCGCCAGGGTCGCCGCGAGCAGGCCGTTGCGGGCCGCGAAGCCGTGCTGCATGCGCTTGACCATCGACCCGTACTGCGCGGCCATCAGCCCGCCCGACTGGGTCGCGGCGATGCCCAGCGCGTCCTCGAACCGGGCGGGGGTCAGGTCGTACAGCACCCCGCCGGCGGCCGCCGCCCCCGGCCCGCCGAAGACCGCGCCGGAGTGCCAGCCCTGGGTCAGCAGCTGTGGTCCGCCCAGCGCCCGGCCGACCCGGGCCGCGGTCTCGAAACCCAACACCTGGGCCCGGAGGAGGTCCGCCCCGGTGACCGTCTGACGCCGGCCGGCGATGACCAGCAGGACCGGCAGCAACACCGCGTTGGCGTGCCAGGGAATCCGGTACGACACGTCGTCGAGCTCGAAGCCCTGGATGAAGCTGCTGTTCAGCAGCGCCGCCGTGGACGCGTCGGTGGTGCGGTCCCAACCGGCGACCATGCTGGAGCCGGGCTCGACGGTCAGGCTCCGCACGGCGATTTGGGACCAGGGCAGTCGGGCGCCGACCAGGAGGCAGCCGATGCCGTCCAGGATCAGGTGCCGGGCCCGGGTGGTGACCTCGGCCGGAATTGCGTCGATCGAGGTCTCCGCCAGCCAGGTGACGAGCCGACCGGTCGGTCCGTCCGGGTCAGTCGGTGCTGCGCCAGCCACGTTCGTCTCCGCCTCTCGATCCGCCGGATCAGCTCAGGTCCCGTAGGGCGTCGGAGATGGCTCGGTAGAAGGTCGGGTAGGCGTAGATCATGTCGCGGAGTTCGGCCAGCGGCACCGCCGCGTGCACGGCGACCGCCAGCCCGGAAAGTACCTCGCCGCCGGCTGGCCCGACCGACGTTCCGCCGACCAGCACGCCCCGGTCGGCGTCGGCGACGAGTTTGATCAGGCCATCGGCGCGGTGGATCCAGCCGCGTGCCGAGGAACCCAGCGGCACGGTGCCGACCTGGACGTTGATTCCCCGCTGGCGGGCCTGCGACTCGGTGAGCCCGACGCCCCCGACCTCCGGGTCGGTGAAGGTGACCCGGGGCAGCGCCCGGTAGTCGGCCCGGGGGACCGTGTCGTCTGGGGCTGCCCCCGTGCCGTCCGAGGCCGCTCCCGCGCGGTCCGAGGCCGCCTCCGCGTCGGATCGGCGGACGCGGTCGAGCAGGTCGGCGACGACGATGCCCGCCTGGTACGTCGCGACGTGGGTGAAGGCACCGGCGCCGGTCACGTCGCCGACCGCCCAGACTCCCTCGGTGACGCGCAGTCGGTCGTCGACCGGCAGGAAGCGTTGGTCGGCGCGGACACCGATGGTGTCCAGGCCCAGCTCGTCGAGGTGTGCTCGGCGGCCGGTCACCACCAGCAGCCGATCGGCGGTGTACCGCGCCTCGTTCGCCCGTAGGGTGAACCTCTCTCCGTCGTGGTCGACCCGGTCGGCTAGCACTCGGGTGTGGATATCGACGCCGTCGGCGCGGAGTGCGGCGGCGACCACCTCGGAGGACTCCGGCTCCTCGGTTGCCAGTACCCGGTCCAGCGTCTCGATCACGGTGACCCGGACACCGAAGCGCGCGAAGACCTGTGTCAGCTCCAGCCCGATCGCGCCGCCGCCGAGTACCAGCAGCGATTCTGGTAGCCGTTCCACCTCGATCGCCTGGTGGTTCGTCCAGTACGGAGTGTCGGTCAGTCCGTCGACCGGCGGTGCGGAGGGGCGGGTGCCGGTGCTTAGCACGATTCCGTGCCGGGCCTGGAAGACCTGGTCGTTGACGCGGACCCGGCCCGGGCCGTCGAGCCGTCCGCTGCCCCGGATAAAACGCCCGCCCTGGTTGACGAATCGTTCCACCGCGACCCGGTCGTCCCAGGTGTCGGTTGCCTCCGCGCGGATCCGTTCCGCCACGGGTGCCCAGTCGGGCGACACCCGCGCCGATCCGGCGAATTCGTGGACCCGGTGTGCCTCGGCGAGGGTGTTCGCAGCCCGGATCATCATCTTGCTGGGCACGCACCCCCAGTACGGGCACTCGCCGCCGACCAGGTTCCGCTCGACTCCGACGACGCTGAGCCCGGCCTCGGCGAGCCGACCGGCCACCTCCTCGCCGCCGACTCCGAGCCCGACAACGACCACGTCCACCAGCTCCATCGCGTCAGTCTAGAAAGGGGCCGGGGTGCGCGTCGTCGATGTTGGTGGGCCGGGCACCCGGACGGGGGTGCCGGTTCGGGTGAACAGGGCGCGGGCGGTCTCCGCCAACCGGTGGTGCTGCGGCACCCGGGCCCGCCGGGCGAAGACATCGAAGTCTTGTGTGGCGACCTCGTCGAGGATGCCCCCGTAGAGCCTGTACGCGGTGCGGATGCAGGCCTGCGAGGCGGGTTCGAGCAGGGTGACCCCGGGTGCGGCGGCAGCGTAGTGCGCCTGGGCCCGGGTCACCTCGTACCGGATCAGTTCCCGAATCGGTTCGCTGGCCTGGCCGGCGGCGCGTGCGCATAGGAGGTCGTCGCGGGTGACACCGAAGCGGGTCAGGTCCTCGTCTGGCAGATACGTCCGGCCACGGTCGAGGTCTTCGGCGACATCCCGGATGAAGTTCGTCAGTTGGAAGGCGAAGCCGAGCTGGCGGGCGGGCTCCCGGGCCGCGACCGGGTCGGCGCTGCCGAGGATCGGCAGCATCATCGTGCCGATGACGGCGGCGGAGCCCTCCATGTAGTGGAGCAGGTCGTCGTAGGTGGGGTAGGAGCTGACGGTCAGGTCCATCGCCATGCTGTGGAGAAACGACGCGAAGTCGTCTCGGTTCAGGTTGAAGACGGCGATGGTGTGCAGCACGGCGGGGAGTAACGGGTCGTGGACCGACTCACCGTGCAGGCCGGCGATGAACCGTGCGGCCCAGTCGTCGAGCCGGGCGGCCCGATGCGCCGCGGGCAACTCCTCGGTTCGGTCAACAATCTCATCCGCATAGCGGGTGAAACCGTATAGAGCATGTACATGTCGCCGTTTCCAGGCGGGAAGCAGTCGGGTGGCGAGATAGTAGGTGCGGCCGTGGTGACGGTGTAGCTCACGGCATCGGTCGTAGGCGGCGGTGAGATCCGTATCCACCGACCCTCCCTCAATTCGACGCATGAATCGACGCAACTCGTAACCCTAGGGTATGCTCCCGCGCATGGCCAACGACGCAGTTGTGGGTAAAGCCCCCGGGGTTATTCCGGCCCGCCGTGGTGGCGAGACCGACCCGGTCCGCGCCAGCTTGGCCGCCTACACCGAGGAAGTTGTCGCCGCGGTAGACGACACACTCGTCGACTTCCTCGCCGCCGAGATCGACGCGCTGGCCGCAATCGAACCGAGCGCCGGCGAGTTCGCCACCATCGCACGCGACAGCGTGTTGGCCGGCGGGAAGCGGCTCCGCCCGACCTTCGCCTACTGGGGGTGGCGGGGCGTGGTCGGTGACGCCGAGCCGCTGTCCCCTGTGCTGCCGGCGCTCGCCGCGCTGGAGCTGCTGCACGCCTTCGCGCTCACCCACGACGATGTGATGGACTCCTCCGCCACCCGGCGCGGCCGGCCTACCGCACACGTCGCCGTCGCCGCCCAGCACGCCGCGGCCGGGCGGCGCGGCGACTCCGGCAAATTCGGCGAGAACGTCGCTATCCTCGTCGGCGACCTCTGCCTGGTCTGGGCTGACCGGCTCCTCGCGCAGGCCGTCCTGCCGTCGGCCCGGTTGCTGGAGGTCCGGCGCTGCTACGACCAGATGCGGGTGGAGACCGTCGCCGGGCAGTACCTTGACATCCTCGGCGAGAGCGACCCGACGAACTGGTCGGTGGAGCGAGCCCTGCAGGTCGCCCGCTACAAGACCGCCAGCTACACGGTGCAGTGGCCGCTGCTTTTCGGCGCCCGCCTGGCCGGCGTCGGCGCCGACTCCCCGCTGATCGCTGCATACACCCGCTACGGACAGGCCGTCGGCGAGGCGTTCCAACTCTGCGACGACCTGCTCGGCGTCTACGGCGACCCGGCCACCACCGGTAAACCCGCCGGTGATGATCTGCGTACCGGCAAGCCGACCGCACTGCTCATGTTGGCCCGCGACCGCGCCGACCCCGCACAGCGCCGTGCCCTCGACCACGTTGGTGCGAGCGCGGACGACCGGGCGGTCACGCGACTGGCGGAGGTGGTCGCGGAGACCGGTGCCGTCACCCAGGTCGAGCAGATGATCTCCGATCGGGTTGCCGAGGCGATCGAAGTCCTTAATGCTCCATCGATCGATGCCACCGCGCGGACCGCGCTCGCCGGTCTCGCCGCCGTCGCCACCCACCGGCGAGCATGATGGGCGCGTTTACTCGAGGAGGTGGCCAGATGCGCACTGTGCGCGGGCGTACGGACCGGGTCGTGATCGTCGGTGCCGGGCTCGGCGGGCTGGCCTGCGCGCTGCACCTGGCGGGCAGCGGTCGTCAGGTGACGGTGCTGGAACGCGAGTCGGTGCCGGGTGGTCGGGCCGGCCGACTCAGCGTTGACGGGTACGAGTTCGACACCGGCCCCACGGTGCTGACCATGCCGGAGCTGATCGCCGAGGCGTTGCACGCAGTCGGCGAGGAGCTCGACGACTGGCTCGAACTGAGCCCCCTCGACCCCGCCTACCGCGCGTACTATCCGGACGGCTCCACGCTGGATGTCATCACCGACACGTCCCGGATGGCCGCCGAGATCGCGACGGTCTGCGGCCCGCGGGAGGCCGACGGCTACCTGCGTTTCGTCGACTATGCCCGGGAGCTGTGGCGCCTGGAACGGGCCGACTTCATCGAACGCAACCTGGACGCGCCCGCCGACCTGCTCACCGGGAACCTGCTGAAGCTACTCGCCGGTGGTGCCTTCCGACGACTCCAAACGAAGATCAACCAGTTCTTCCGGGACCCGCGTACCCAGCGCGTCTTCTCCTTCCAGGCGATGTACGCCGGGCTCGCGCCGCACGACGCGCTCGCCATCTACGCGGTCATCGCGTACCTCGACTCCGTCGCCGGGGTGCACTTCCCGCGCGGCGGCATCCACGCCGTCTCGCGGGCCATGGCCGGAGCCGCCGAGAAACACGGGGTGCAGTTCCGGTACGACACCACCGTGACCCAGGTGGAGACCGCGGCCGACCGGGCGACCGGCGTCCGGACCGCCAGCGGGGAGTTCGTCCCCGCCGACGTGGTGGTGCTCAACCCGGACCTGCCGGTGGCGCACCGAGAGCTGCTTCAGACCCGGCACCGCCGGCTGACCTACTCCCCCTCCTGCGTGGTCCTGCATGTCGGGTCGACGCAGAGCTATGCGAAGATCGCTCATCACAACATCCACTTCGGGCGGGCCTGGCGGGGAACCTTCGACGAGGTCATCCGCCGGGGCGAGCTGATGAGCGACCCGTCGCTGCTGGTCACCAACCCGAGCCGGACCGACCCGTCGGTAGCTCCCGCCGACCGGCACGCCTACTACGTGCTGGCGCCGGTGCCGAACCTCGACCGGGCCCCGTTCGACTGGCGGGGCGGCCTGGCCGACCGCTACGCCGACCGGCTGGTGCGAACGCTGGAGGAGCGCGGCTACGTGGGCTTCGGAGACGGCATCGAGGTGCTGCGGACGATCACGCCCGCCGAGTGGGTGGAGCAGGGCATGGCCGCCGGTACGCCGTTCGCCTCCGCACATAGCCTCCGCCAGACCGGGCCGTTCCGCCCGCCCACCCTGCACCGCGGATTCGCGAACGTGGTCTTCGTCGGCTCCGGTACCCAGCCCGGAGTAGGAGTGCCGATGGTGCTGATCTCCGGCAAGCTCGCCGCCGCGCGGGTGACGGGAGCCCCTTCATGACCGGCCGGGAAGCCCACCTGGTCGAGCTGGTGGACGAGGCCGGTACGGCGACCGGGCAGGCCACGGTGCTCGCCGCGCACCAACCGCCGGGGTGGCTGCACCGTGCCTTCTCGGTGCTGCTCGTCGACCCCGTCGGGCGGGTCCTGCTCCAGCGCCGGGCCGCGGTGAAGACCCGCTTCCCGCTGCGCTGGGCCAACACCTGCTGCGGCCACCCGTTGCCCGGGGAGCCGCTGACGATCGCCGCCAACCGTCGGCTCGGCGAGGAGCTGGGTGCCGCCCCGGTCGAGCTGACCGAGGTCGGCGTCTACGTCTACCGGGCCGAGGACCCGGCCACCGGCAAGGTCGAGTTCGAATACGACCACGTTCTCCGGGGCGACCTGCCGGACCGCGCCCCGCTGCGCCCGGATCCGGAGGAGGTCGCCGAGCTGCGCTGGGTGCCCCCGGCCGAGCTGGCAGCGGAACTGGACGCCGACCCACACGCGTACGCCCCGTGGCTGGGTGGGGTGCTCAACCGGCTGTTGCACCCGGGCGAGCCCACCCTGCGTCAGCCCACGCTGGCGGCCGAGGAAGCTCCGGAGCGGCCAGGTGACGGATGAGGCACTGAGCGCGGGTGCCGTCGCCCGTCGGCTGGGGGTCGCGGTGACGACCCTGCGTACCTGGCACCAGCGTTACGGGCTCGGGCCCAGCGAGCATGTCCCCGGGCACCACCGCCGCTACACCCCGGCCGACCTGATCCGCCTGGAGACCATGCGGCGGCTCACCGCCAACGGCGTCGCACCGGCCGAAGCCGCCCGTTGGGCCGTTCAGGCTCCCAACGCCGCGCTCCCCGGGCCCGGTCCCCGGACCGAGAGACGGGGGACGCGCGACGGCGGCGGGGCGACAATCCCGGTGGGCCGCTCCGGCCCGGCCGCTCGGGGCCTGGCCCGGGCGGCCATGCGACTTGACTCGAACGCCATCAACGAGGTGATCGACCACGCCATCAGTACCGACGGCGTGGTGGTCACCTGGGACACACTGCTGCGACCAGTGCTCGCCGGGATCGGTGAACGGCACGCCGCCACCGCGGCGCTGATCGAGGTCGAGCACCTGGTGTCCCGCTGTGTCTCGGAGGCGTTCGCCGCGGTGGTCCGCGCTCACGCGCCCCATGGGCCGCCCCGCATCCTGCTCTCCTGCGCCGACGAGGAGCAGCACAGCCTGCCGCTGGAGGCGTTCGGCGCGGCGCTGGCCGAAGCGGGCATCGCCCACCGGCTACTCGGCGCGCGAGTGCCGGTGCGGGCGCTGCTGGAGGCGGTCAACCGTACCGGGCCGGCTGCGGTCGTGCTGTGGTCACAGACTCGGAGCACCGCCGATCCCACACAGCTCACCGCCCTGCTCGCGGGCCCGAATCGGCCGCTGCTGGTGTTCGCGGCCGGACCGGGCTGGCGGGCAGACAGCCTTCCCGCCGGGGTGGTGCGTCCGGTCAACCTCGCCGAGGCGCTTTCACTCGCGGCAGCCGTACGCGACTCGCTGGACCAGTCGGCCGCGGGGTAGGGGCTGCCCGCGAGGCTTCACCTGCGGTTTTGGGGTCCTGCGGGGAACATTCGGGGTCGGTTTGGCTGAGCGACGCGCCATCACGTATGCTTTCCAAGCCTCCGGCGGGGCCGGATGGGAGCAAGACCGTCAGAACTTGTGAGTGTGCAATGATGGCGGGGCCGCCCTCATCGTCTAGCGGCCCAGGACGCCGCCCTTTCAAGGCGGTAGCACGGGTTCGAATCCCGTTGGGGGCACGGTCCGACCTCGGTCGGATGAGCAAGGTCCTGTGGAGCAGTTGGAGTGCTCGCCGCCCTGTCAAGGCGGAGGTCGCGGGTTCAAGTCCCGTCAGGACCGCAAAGTTCGAAGGCCGCGCCAGCACGCGCGGCCTTCGACATATCGGGCAGGTGACCCTGCCCGTCGGCGACCTCGGCGGGCAGGTACCATGACCCGAAGCACGGCCAGGTAGCTCAGTTGGTACGAGCGTCCGACTGAAAATCGGAAGGTCGGCGGTTCGACCCCGCCCCTGGCCACATAGCCTTTCGCCGGGCTATTCAGGTCCCCACCAGCGGAAACGTCGGTGGGGATCTTGTGTTTTTCTTGATCATCGATCATCCCGCGTCGGATGTGGCCGCACCAGATGGCCGCAGTAGCGACAACTCCACTTGGCCCGACGCCAGCATCTCCCCCAACCTCGTGACGGCTTGCCGCTTCATCTCCTCGGACGGGTCCACATACTGCTGCGTGGTGGTGATCCGCGCGTGTCCCAGCGGTGGACACGGATGAACATGGCGGGAGCAGCCTGCCAACGCCCTTCGTTGCGGGCAGTAGTGCGGGCGCCCCTTGCACACGTTCTCATCGGTACATCCGTGTGCCCACCGCGTGGGGCACGGCTTTGTTCGGCAACGCTGGGCTGCGCATGACACCGGGTCTTTGCACCCGTGCTGCCATGGGCGACGCTGCGCCTGAATTTCGACCTCAAGATACGGGGCCGGTCCGTCAAGATGCACAGCCGACCAGTGTAGGCCGATCGCCTCGCCTTGACGGAGGCCAAGCATCAGCCCGACAAGCCACCGCGCCTCCAAGCGGTCATTGGCGATCGTCTGAATGACCTTACGGTCGTGTTTTATCCAGGGGCTTCACACGTTTTGCGGTGCCGTCTGGTGCGTCAATGAGCGTGCAAACGTTCCGACTCGCCCTTCCGCGCCGATGAGCGACCTTCAACGCGCGGGACAGGACTCGGTGGCACTGGAGCACATACGTCGAAGTACGAGGTGTCGGGGCGGTAGGGTCGTGCTTGGCGCCGGCAGCAGCGGCAGAGCGGGACGGCTGGCATGTGAATCGTCATGGCTACGATCTGCGACATGGCGATCGAGTGGCACAGCAAGGTGGCGAAGGCGTTCACTCTGCAAGACGCAGTCAACCTGACGGGTACCCGGTTGACCGGCCTGTTGGGCTGGCAGGAATTACCAGGGAAGGTGGAAGCGCGGCAGGCTACCCCAGCCCGATACCGTGGCGAAGAACAGAGCGACCCAATCCCACCATTACTTCTGAACAAGCGCATCGATCCCTACCCTACCGAGCCGCCTCCACCCGAACAAAGCCACACCGTCGTCGCCGAGGCGATCTTCGAAATTCCTGACTGGCAAGCATCGGCGATTGTAACGGTCGACGACTTCCTGCCATTTTCGGAGGATCCTGAAACGGGTCGTCTTGCCTGGGTATTAGCCGGCCGATCCCCCGAGTCAAAGGTGATGGCCATCGCTGCCACGCTTGCCCTAGCCGAGTGCGGCGGCGGACCCATCAACGACTGTGGAGATCTATCCGACTTCGATACCGCTTCCCCTACCAGGATTTTCGAACGGCTACGCGTGCGAACGCCGCCGCACTCCCTCGACGCCGCCGTTGACGCGGTACTAGCGCGAACCACCGGTCTACTACCAGGCAGACACCGACACACGGCATGACGCCGACCGCGCACCACCAGCCCACAGAATCGTCATTGCGGTACCGCCGGCGACACCCCCTGCGGCACCGACCAACAACGCAAACGCCCCGCCTGGCCTCACGGCTGGGCGGGGCGCTGTTTGCGTCCAGAAGACGGTTTCAATGTCGGATCAATGATCGCCCCGTGCCGGGTGCACGCCGCAGTGCCCATCTGATGGGTCGAGGCTGGTCATGGGGTGAGATTCCATCGCTGTGTGCTGGACGGGTTGTCCACCCATAGCGTGTGGTGACCGTCGTCGCGGACGGTCAGTCCGATCTGTTCCACCTCGGGACGACCGGCGTGCGCCCAGCGTGTGTGTGCGTCGTGTACGTCTCGCCAGATCGGCCCTACCTGCGTTATCCGCCCGTTGCCGACTCTCGCCCAGGAGCCCGCGCGATTGGCGAAGATGTGTTCCGCTTGGCTGGGTGAGTCGTCCGGGCCGGGGAGGGTGACCTGCACGATTTCCGGGCTGTGCAGGTGTAGCCAGGCCGTGAAGTTGTCGTCCCGCAAGTCCGGTGGTGTGTCTGCTGGGTGTCCGAGGCCCACGATTGCGGGGTCGAACGCGGCGTCGGGGATCATCGCCGCCGCGGGGTCGGCCCGCGAGAGCATGAAGGCCGCCCGGGACAGGAAGCGGCCGGAAGCCGTCACCCCGTGCTCGTCGCGGCGGAGCGCGACGAGTCCGAGCGGAACGGTGGCGGCGTTGGCGGAACAGCCGGAACATGCGCGTACTCCCTCACCCTTGCGCCTCGGATATCCATCCGGCCGCGTCGTGTGATTTCAGCGTGCGACTACGGGACTACGCTCGGAAGGAGGTCGATGTTTTCAGGGCTTTTCAGCAGGGGGACGTGTGGATGATCTCGGCGCCCAACTCCGGCAGACTCGTACCGAGGTCGGGGTTACGTTGGCCTCAATGGCCGCTCGTACGTCGTATTCGGTGTCGCATCTGAGCAATGTTGAGGCTGGGCGGAGGACAGCAACGCCCGACATCGTGCTCGCCTACGCGCGGCTCCTCGGGGAGGGTGGGATGAGGCGTCGACAGATGTTCGGCCTGGCGGCCGGAGTCGTCGGCCCGGTTGTGGCTGGTGAGTTGATCCGGGCCGGTTTCAGCGCTGCGCTACGCGGCCGGACTGCTGAGGAGGACTGGCGGGAGCGGGTCGACCAGTACGGTCGGGACTACATGGCGGTGGGAGCCGTGGCGCTTCAGTCCCGCCTCGCGAACGACCTTGTGATCCTGCAGCAGCACTTGGATACGCCGGTCATGTGGTCGCACGCCGCCAGGGCGTTGGTGACCTACGGCAAGACCACTCCCAATCCCACCGAGGCCATCCGCTGGTATGACCTAGCCGGCGTGGCGGCCGACCGCTCCGACGATCTCGCCGTGCGGGTGTGGGTCCGGGGCCGGGCCGCGATCGCGTTGGCCTATGAGGGGGCGGCGCTGACCACGGCGCGGCGGTACGCCGATCAGGCTGTCGCGCTGTCGGACCGGCCGTCACTCGGGCGCGTCCAGGCGCTGATGGCCCAGGCGCATGTTGCAGCCGGACGCGGGGATCGGAGCGGCGCTGTTGCGCTCGATACCGACGCTCGGCGGGTGTTCGACCAGGTGGCATCGCCGGATGGCGAGGTGTCTGATACCGCCGTTCCGCCGTGGCGGATGGCCACGTTCCGGAGCATGTTGTATGCCCGCCTCGGGATGCCCGGCCCCGGGTCCGAGGCCCAGAATGAGGCCGACCGTACGCGACCTGTTGATCTACCGCGTTTCGCTACTCATATTGAGCTGCATCGTGGACTCACGATGGTTAAAGCCGGTGACAGCGCGGGTGGGGTCGCCTACGCCCGGCGGGCAATGGATGAACTACCGGCTGACCGACAGTCGCAGAGCCTGGCACTCATGCTGCGCGAAGTGGAGCAGGCCGCCTCGCGGCGGTAACCCCGGCCCTGCCGCCATCGACGGTACTCCCCGCCTGCACGTCACGCCGTCACCTGTCCGTGTGGTCGCCTCGGGCGCGTCGCGCCGTACCCGCATTTGGAGCTGGCCGATTTCGCCTCAGCTATGTGTGTCGGACATTTAATTAGCCACAGAAGACGCGAATCCCGCTCGCGAGCATTGCTTGTCGATTGTGGAACTGCTTACGACGCTGCCGCAATGCCATCGACGTGATGGACCGCGACATGGAGGCGAACGCGGGTCGATCGGTGCGAGAGATGCACAAGGTTGCGAGGGCCGCCCGGTGGCAGGGATACCTTGAATGCGTCATCGATCTTCGAGGCGTTCATCCCGCGCCGGATGTGGCCGCACCAGATGGCCGCAGTAGCAGCGATTGACGGGGTGTGCCGGCATGAGCGACAGTGCGTCTGAGCTGGGAATGGCACATGCCGGCACTCCGTTTCGGGCATCTGAAAATCGGAAGGTCGGCGGTTCGACCCCGCCCCTGGCCACATAGCCTTTCGCCGGGCTATTGCGGTCCCCACCAGCGGAAACGTCGGTGGGGATCTTGTGTTTCCGGCGGTGCCTGGGAGCTCTGAGGTAGCGGCGACGGCGACTCGGGGCAACCGCGTTGAACCTGGAGCACAAAGCCCTGAGGACGTCTGGACCTGCCGAAGAGCTGATACTTGATTATGCGGTTGGTGCTGTGGTGTTCTGCGGGGGAGCCCACCTGCCCTGCCCTACCGAGTCGAGGTAGTCGTAGGCGGTCTGGGTGGGTGGGCACGGCCAGGTGGACCCGCAGACCGGGCACCGGTCCACGCGTGGCCAGTGCTCGGTGATGATTCGCCGAGCGGACAGGATCATCCGGTTACGCAACTGGGCTGCCGACAGTCGGTCACGGGCGCGATCGGGCATCGGTGGCCATCACCGGGAGTTGGCCCGCTGCCGGGCCAGCGGGGTCATTAACGGCCTAGTATCGAAGATCACCGTTGATTGGTTGCGGAGTGGGTGGTATGCACCCGCCCGTGCCGCGTACCGGGTCGCGGGCCCGGTCGCATCCACACGCGTGGGCTGGCGGCCGAAGCGGTGCCTGGCACCAGAACGTACGGGTACGGACTGTCCGATGAGTCGCCGCCAGGCGCTACGGATGTTTCGCATGAGGATCGCCCTCCCTCGGTGCTGCTTCAGCGGTTGGCTCCCATCATGATGTCGCTGCTGTGTCGCCGGGCGCGGCGGCACAGCACATGGCAAACCACCCACATTTGTGGCGACATTTAGACGACAGATAGCTATGGTGATGGTCATGACTGCCCCCAACACCGCGCTTCGAGCTGTCCGTGCCGGGATGCGGATGAGCCAGGACGACTTCGCCCGTGCGCTGCAGGCCGCCGGCCACCGGACCGGGGAACCGAACGACGCCAACAAGCGGCTGGTACAGCGGTGGGAGTCCGGCGTGATCGCTGCTCCCCGGCCCGTCTACATCCGCGCGCTGGAGGTCGTTACCGGCCTTCCCATCGAGCTGCTTGGCTTCGCCACCCTGCCGGGCGCTCAGGTAAAGGCCGATCGCAAGGGGGGCCACGACCTGACCTCGTCCATGTCGGATCTGGTTACCCCAGAGCCAGTAGCGCGCCCAAGCGCCCCGCATGGCTCATACGTGGGTGTGTGGCTGAGTCGCTATCAGTACTACTCGAGCGGTCGCGGCGAGTCTTACGCAGGGCAGCACTACGTGGTGCTGTTGCAGCACAGCGACCGGCTGACCGTACGCAGCCTCCCGAACTCCGCAGCTTCGTCGCTGTCGCTGGACCTCACCGTGGATGGCAGTGTCGTCACCGGGACGTGGACCGAACAGACGGCCGAGGAGGGCTACTACCGAGGTGCCCGCTATCACGGCGCAATCCAGCTGCTCGTTGAGCCGACCGGCAGACGCATGACCGGCAAGTGGGTCGGTTTCGGCAAGGATATGGACATCAACACCGGCCCGTGGGAGCTGGTGTTCCAGGACAGCTCGACCAGCAAAGCCACCCTGGACCGGTACAACACCCTGCCCCAGGACCTATCCGGATAGCGCGCCGTCTGCCGTTCCCGTAGGCGGCCGTCGCGACCGTTAGCTCGGCCGCGACGGCCATCCGCTGTCTCGGTCGCGACGGCCGCCCGACAGGTTGGCCCACGTGCACCGCCGATCATGCCGGCGGTGCACGCGGTGCTGCCGACCGCCCGTACTGGTATCGGCGGGCTACCCGGCGCACCCCGGTACGTCGCCAGTGCAGTTATTCGGCCGGTTCTGGATCACGATTGTGCCGGTGGCGGGGTTCAGCTCCACCGTGCCGCCCAGCTCGTTGAGGATGCCGCCGCCGTCGGTGGTGGCGACATTCTTGGTGACCTTGCTGGCGAAGAGGGTGAGCGCGCCGGCGTTGCCGTTGAAGATGCCGCCGCCCTCTTCCGCCTGGTTACCAATGACCCTGGTGTCTCGCAGCACTGACGTACTGAGATTGGCGAGGCCGCCGCCGTCACCAGCGGCCCTGTTATTTTCGATCACGCTGTCCTCGATAGTGACGTTGTTGTTGAGGTTCACGAAGACGCCCCCACCGGCACCGCCGGCGTGGTTCGTGCTGGTGACCGTGTGTCGCATCGTGAGCTGGGCCGTGCCGGGAACGCTGATGCCGCCGCCGTTGTCGCCGCTGCGGTTGGCGGTAATTTTGGACTTTTCAATGATGACGTTGGCGCCTGAGCCGATGATGAGACCGCCGCCAGCGTTGTGGGCATAGTTCGCCACAATTTCACTTCGACTGACCGTCGCACTATTGAAGAGGGCGGCGCCGCCGCCACTATTGGCTGCCGTCCTGTTTCGCGCGACCAGCGAATCGGTCATGCTGAGCTGAACCTGGCTGTTAATTCCGCCGCCGTCGATCCCTGCGGCGTTGGCGGTGACGGCAGAACTGTGGATGGCTGTGCTGCCCAGGTTGAAAATGCCGCCACCCACATTGCCGGCGATGTTCTGGGTGATGGTGCTGTGCTTGGTGGTCAGTGCTCCGCCGGTGTTGACGAGTATTCCGCCGCCACTGCCGTCAGTCTGACCGCCGGCGATTCTCAGGTGGTTGAGGGTGAGGTCGCCGCCATGGCCGACGGTGAGGATCCTGAATTGGTCGGTGGCGGCGGCGCGTTCGATGGTGGTGTGTTTGTTGCCGTTGAGGGTGATGGGGGTGGTGATGGCGGGGAGTCCGGCGCCGTCGATGTCGGCGGTGAGGAGGTAGGTGCAGTCTTTGGCGAGGTCGAGCACAGCGCCGCCGCGGGCGTTGGCGAGGGTGATGGCGGCGATGAGGGCGTCGGCGTCGCAGGGGACCGGGCTGGCCGCCGACTCCTTCTTCCCCTCGCCTTGGCCGTCGCCCTTTCCGTCGTCTTGGTGGCTGCCGGCGGGTCGGTCGGGTTGCCCGGGCCGGTCGTCGGCGCTGGCGAGAGTGTGTCCGACAGTTTCGGCGGCCGGGGTGGCGGCGACCCCGATAGTGGTCAGGGCCAGGCCGGTAACGCCGGCTAGCACGACGGCCCACCATCGTGGCCTGGGCTTACGCCGGCCGAACCGGCTGAGTTCATGGGTGTGGTGCGGACGGTTCATGCAGCCTCGGTGTCCTTCCCCGTTACGGACGAGGGGCCACCCAGGGCGTGTTGCGGGTAGCCCCTCTGCTGTCCGGCAGCCAACCCGAGTAAGGTCCGATATGTGATCTCAATCGCGATTTGCGCGAGTAAAGTCCCCCAAACGGTATGACGCCGACCTCGGGGCGCGTCCTCGGCCCAGTAGGACAGATGGCGTCATGACGGGCTGCGGTAGCTTTGCATCCCGTGACAGCACCTGAGATCACCGTTGCCAGGCCGGAAGACCGTGAGCGCGTCGTCGGCTCACTGGTCGCCGCATTCGAGAAAGATCCCCTCCTGCGATGTTATTTCCCCGACGAGGCGACCTACCCTGAGTACGCCACCGTCTTTTTCGGGTACCTTTTCGACAAGCAGGTGCATCAGCAAACGATCTGGATGGTCGAGCGCGGAGCGTCGGTCGCGATCTGGCAGTCGCCCGGGGCGGAGGGCGAGGAGCTGGACGGCGTTCTCGCCACTCAACTTCCCGCCGACGCGCTGACCCGTTTCGATGCCTTCCATCGGGCGATGGACGCGGCAATGCCGGCAGAACCTTTCTGGTACCTCAGCGTCCTGGGCACCCATCCGGAAAGTATGGGGCGTCGATGGGGCCACGCGGTCATGGCGGTGGGGCTGCGACACGCTGCCGCAGCGGGTCTTCCGGCGATCCTGGAAACCAGTAATCCCGACAATGTCGAGATGTACCGGCGTGCCGGCTGGGAGGTGGCGAGCACCTTCGAGGAGCCCCTGCCCACCTGGATCATGCGGCAGTCGACTCACTGAGTTAGCGGGCCCAACTCATCCCGGCAGGACCGCCGGCGCGGCCATTGAGCGAGGCGCCGGCGGTTCCTGCCTCGACGTGCACTGGTAGTCAGCAGCAGCTCGCCTGACTGCCGCTGCCCGCTGTTTCCTTCGCCGCGGCCGGCGTGCAGCACGCGCTGTCGGTCGGCTTCTGGAGTTGGTCGGAGTCGGCCTTGACGGTGTAGACCTCCCACGGCTCCTTGCCGGGGCCGTGTACCCAGACCTTGTCCTGCAGCGCGTAGCAGCACTCGGTGTCCTTCTCCTCCGAGGTGGTCAGGCCAGACTCGGCTAGGCGCGTGGTCGCGGCGTTCACCTCGTCGGTGTTGGGCACCTCGACCCCCAGGTGGTCCAGCGCGGTGGGCTGGTCCGGCTCGCCTTCCAGGAGTACGAGCTTCAGTGGCGGGTTCGCCACGGCGAAGTTGGCGTACCCGGGGCGGCGCTTGGCCGGCTCGGTGTCGAACAGCTTCGAGTAGAAGGCGATCGAGCCTTCGAGGTCGGAGACGCGGAGCGCGAGCTGTACCCGGGACATGGCTTTCCTCCTGGTGGGTTCGGTCATCTGGTTGTCGGCGTGGTGCTACGACGCCGGCTTCGCTGTCTAGATATTTCTCGAAGCAAGCCCTAGTCTGCGCTCTGATTTGAAGATTGTCAACCTAGAGGTTTATCTAAACAACTTCCCGGCTCCGCTCCGCTCCAGGCCTGATCGCGGATGTCCGCGCGGTGGCTGGCTGCGCAACCTCGACTTCGAGCCGCGGCTCTCCCTCCCGGGGGCGAAGGATGTGGGCCGTGAGGGCAGCGACCAGGCAGAGGAGCGCGGGCAGGAGGAACGTGTGGCTCAGGGGAACCAGCTGGGTGAGGGGCCCGATGACGGCCGGCCCGCTGAGCATGCCCAGGTAGCCGAGGCCCGCGACCCGGGAGACGTTGGTGCCAGCGGCGTCCGGGTCGGTGTGGCCGGCCGCGCTGAAGAGCTGCGGTACGGCGCCGGACAGGCCGATTCCGAGCACCGTCCACCCCGCGAGAGCGAGTGGGATCGACGGTGCGAGCGCGATGGTGGTCAGGGCGAGCGCAGCCAGTGCACAGCCGTACCGGACGATGGCCACCGGGCCGAAGCGTGCGACGGCGCGGTCGGTGAGAAATCGCCCAATCGTCATCGCGCTGGCGAAGGCGCCGTAGGCCAGTGCGGCGGTGGCGGCGGGTGCGTCGAGCGCGTCGCGCAGGGCCAGTGCACTCCAGTCGTTGGCGACGCCTTCGGTGAGCATCAGGATCAGTGCGAGCCCAGCGAGCGCCCAGATCCGCCGGGGGGTGCGGGCTCGGCGGCTCCTGATCGCGCTGGCGGGCGTTGACGTGCTGGTGGTCGTCGGCCGCGCCAGCAGCGCGGGTGCGACGACCGCGGCGACCACCAAGGCGCCGACGCTGACCATGGTCAGCGTGGTGGTCGGGCTCCAGCCCCAGCTGAGGGTCCGGGCGCCGACCAGCGCGGCGAGGACGCCGCCGACGGAGAACATGGCGTGGAACGCGGACATGATTGGGCGTTTGTATCCGGCTTCGACCTGAACCGCATGGGTGTTCATGCTGACGTCCAGGCCGCCGTTGCCGATCCCCAGGACCAGTAGGGCCAGGCCTAGCGCCCCGGCGTTCTCGGCGAAAGCGGGTGGGACGAGGGCCGCGCTGCACAGCGCTGCACTCAGTGGGACGACCCGACGGGCGCCGAAGCGGTCGGTGAGCGGCCCCACGACGTGCATCCCAGCGAAGGCGCCAGCGCCGAGGAGCAGCAGGAGCCAGCCGAGCGTGGTGTGGCTGATGCCGGCTCGGTGCTCGATGACGGGGATGTGGACGATCCAGGCTCCGAGGAGGAAGCCGTTGAGGGTGAAGTAGGCGAAGGTGGCCAGCCGCGCCGCCCGTAGCGATTTAAACATGCTGGCGAACATAGCAAACATATTTTCTGTTTGAACCTCGAAATTTGAAGGCATCTAGTGTTCAATGAGGGGATGGCGAGCGTGGACCGACACCGACAGATCATCGATGCCGTACGCCGGGCCGGTCAGCTCAGCGTGGTGGAGCTGGCAGAACGAACCGGCACGTCGGAGATGACCGTCCGCCGAGACCTGGAGCTCCTGGCCGAGCAGGGCCTCCTCGAGCGCTACCGGGGTGGGGCCAAAAGCGTGCTGCTGCGCGGCGAGGAACCCCCGTTCGCGCTTCGGGCAACCGACGGCATTGAGGTCAAAGAACGAATCGCCGCATCGGTCGCCGAGATGATCGCGGACGGCGAGGCGGTCGTCATCGACGCCGGCACCACCTGCCTTGCGGTGGCCCGCGCGCTGGCCCGGCGTCGACTGACCGTCATGCCGCTGTCCCTGCACGCGACCAACGCCCTCGTCGGCGCCCCCCAACTGCGGCTGCTCATGCCCGGTGGAGAGCCCCGCCCCGGCGAGTTGGCGCTCACGGGCCCCCTGACGGAGGCGTCACTCGCCGCACTTCGCTTCGACACCGCGATCATCGGCTGCTGCGGCCTGACCGCCGCGAACGGGCTGACCGCGTACGACCTGGCTGATGCCGCGATCAAACGAGCCGCGATAGCGTCGGCCCACCGCGTCATCGTGGTAGCCGAGGCGGCCAAACTCTCCCGTACCGCCCTCGCCCTGGTCGCACCCGCCTCCGCGCTGCACGCCGTCGTCACCACGGACGAGGCCCCCGACGCGGAGGTGGCCGCGCTGCACTCCCTCGGCGTTGCCGTACGGCGGGTGTGAGCGGGTGGCAAGAGTTGGCCGCGCTGCTGCGGTGCTGGGAATGACCTGAACATGGTCCCGCCTCTCGCCACTAGGCGAGAGGCGGGACCGGGTTACCCGGGATCAGGTTGACCTGGTGCCGGGGTCAGCCCGCGCAGCCGGGGACGTTGACGCAGTTGTTGGGCCGGTTCTCGGTCACCACGGTGCCGGTGGCGGTCTCCAGGTTCACCGTGCCGCCCGCATCGTTGAAGATGCCGCCGCCGTCAACCGCAGCGGTGTTGCGGACAATCTTGCTGTCGACGACGGTGAGGATGCCGGTGGCCTCGTTGTAGATGCCGGCGCCCTCGTTGCCGGCCTGGTTGCCAACGACCTTCGTACGCCGTAGCACCATCTCTACGAGGTTGTAGAGGCCACCACCGTCAGTGACGGCGGTGTTGTTCTTAACCAGGCTGTCCTCGATGACGATCGTGGCACCCGGGTTCATCGCCAGGCCGCCCGCACGGGCTGTTCTGGCGGCGTTGTCGACGAGGGCGACAGACCTGAGCGTGACCTGCGCGTCGAAGTTCGCGAGGATGCCGCCCACCTCAACGCCGCTGTTGTGGGAGACCTCGGTGTCCGTGACGGTGGCGATTCCCTCTTCGACGAGCAGGCCACCGGTCGTGTCCTCAGCATGATTGGCGGTGATCGCGCTGCGTTCGATCCGCACCGTGCCCTCGCTGTTGATTCCGGCTCCATCGAGTGCGGTGTTGGCGTACACCCGGGTCTTTTTGATGTCGAGCGCCCCCACGCTGGTGATACCGCCGCCGACCCCGGCAGCGGTGTTCCGTTCAACGGTGGAGTGTCGGAGGTGGGCGGTGCCGTTGCTGGCGATGCCGCCGCCGTCGCTTTCGGCGATGTTGCGGGTGATGGTGCTGTGGTGGGTGGTGAGGGCCCCGCCGGGGTTGACGAGGATTGCGCCGCCGTCGCCGTCGGTCTGTCCGCCGGTGAGTTTCAGTTTGTTGAGGGTGAGGTTGCCGCCGGTGTTGACGGTGAGGATTCTGAATTCGTCGACGGCGGCGGCGCGTTCGATGGTGGTGTGTTTGCCGCCGTTGAGGGTGATGGGGG
>NZ_KI911474.1:49879-71308 GCF_000514815.1 Salinispora fenicalii | reverse complement strand
ATCAGCAAGCCCTGTTGGCCTTCTCGTGGAACTGACTCAAAGTGACGGCTTCGCCTCGGCTCGTCAAGACCTCGTCGGGCCCGAGTGCCGCCAGTTTTTCGAGTGTGAAGTGGACCGGCGTGGGACCGGCCGCGTTATCAGAGACGCGGACTGAATACTCCTGACCTGGCTGGAACGTGCCCAGTGTCTGCTCGTCGAGCCTCCAGCCGGAGGGAACCTGGAACAAAGTGATTTCTCCGATTGGCTCTTCGGTTTCCTGGGATATCCGCCACGAGCTACTTGATGTGGTGTTGATCGGGTAAGTACTCACCCGGGTCGCCGTGAAGTTGGGGCAATCGGCCAGTATCAGTACCGTTTCTCCGCCAATGCTACGCAGCGCAGCCACCGGCGGTTTTGCTGGAGTGCATCCGCCGAGTCCGGCTGCGGCGGCGAATACCAGTAAGGCGCCCACCGCCGTATGTCGCCGCCACCTCGCCACCGATTTCTCACCAGCAGAGCTTGAGTATAAGACAGTTCCCCACTGGCTTGAGCCAAGTCGGTAGTAGTGGTTCATCATATTCCCAGTATCCCCCCATGTAGGGATTAGCCCCAATTTCCCAGGGATTGGCGTCCCCGTCCGTGCCAGTCACGAGATAGGAGAATGCCGTGCCGGAGAAGTAAAGAGTAAGAAATTGAGTCGGCACGAAATGCTGCCATTGGTCGGAGTGGCGGGCCTCGTGTTCCAGTAGGTTTGGGCCGTACGTGCTGGCATCGATCCCGCGGGAGCGCATACTGGCCCGTATTTCCGCTTCGTCCTTGAGGACGTCTACCAAATCCTGGCGACTGCCAGGATAGAGCAGGTAGTCGCCTACGGTCATGGGTCGACCGTTTGGCGTATTGACGTTGTAGCAGATCATTTGCTTGGTTCCGGCGGTGCAATCACCGCCCACCAGCCACATCGCGGCTTGGGCGAGTCGGTTGTTGCCTAACAACTCGTTTCCCGTCCTGAGGGGCAGTTCGCCGTCCGCAGGAGGCTGGTCCAGCGGCGGTGGGTCCGCCGGACCGCCCGGGTTCTCTGCGGCCTCTTGGCGTTGCAGCTCGATTGCCGACTCTAGGGCTGCCGCGGCCTCGGCTGCGGCAGCCTCGGCGCTCTTGCCGGCCGCGATGGCGGAGGCGCGGGCATCAGCGGCGGCGTCGAAAGCCGCGCTGGCGTGTAGGCGGGCCTTCGCCGCGGACGCGTCAGCCTGTGCGGCCGATTGCGCGGCTGCCGCCGCGTCATTTTGCGCGGCGACGGCAGCATCCCGGGCCACCAGTGCAGCCTCGACCGCCTGGGTCGCTGAGGCCGCCGCCGCCTGGGCCGACTGTTGAGCATCGTCGGCGGCCGTGGCGGCCTCGTTGGCGGCCTGTTCAGCCAGTGCCGCCTGCTGTGCCGCGTCCGCCGCGGCGTTGCGGGCGATCGCCGCCACTCGGCCGGCCTCGGCAGCATCCTCCCGGGCGAGCGCGGCGAACTGGACTGCGTCGGCCACCAGGCTCTGTGCTCGGGCGACGTGGGTGGCTGTCTCCGCGTCTCGGCGCTGCGCGCGGTACTGGCCGTCAGCCAGGAAGTCCTGGAGGTAGGATCGTGGTCCGTCGAGGGCGATCATCGCCGCTGACTCCACCTCCGGGCCGCCGGCGGTCATGATTTGACCCACCTTGATTCGGTCGTCCTGCTCAGCCGCCTCATACTGGCCGGTCATCAGGAAGTGGTGCCGGTCCTCGTCGGTGCCGTTGAGTGCCGCCTGGCCGGCGGCACTCATCGTCGGACCGCCGTCGGTGATCAGCTGACCGATTCGGATTCGGTCGTCCTCCTCCTTGCCTGGGTAGTACCGGGTCCGGAGGAACTCGACGACATCCTCGTGCGTCCCGGACAGCGCCTCGTTGGCAGCTGTCCGCAACTCCGACTCGCCGAGGGCGGCGATGTGTCGCACGCGGGCCCGGTCGTCTTCCTCACCAGCCACTCGCCTGCCGTCGGCTAGGAAGTCCCGCAGATCCGCCTCCGTGCCGGCGAGGGCGGCTGCGGCAGCGGACCGGGTCCAGGGTCCGCCGGTCTGCACCAGCCGGGCGGCCGCCCGCCGTCCGCTGGACAGCACTGTGGCCGTTGGGGCGTCCGGCGCCGTCGCCTCGGCCAGCCACTGCTGGGTTTCAGCGTCGAGACGCTCCGCCTCAGCCTTGTCCTCAGCTATCTGGGCCAGTGCGGCCGCTTCCTCCGCTTGGGCATCAGCAGCATCCTCCCTGCCGTAGGTGGTCTGTTCGGCGAGCCGCTCGGCATCGGCCTGGCGAGCATCCTCTTCCACACGGATGGCCTCTGTAGCAGCGGTGGTGGCGTCGTTGGCCGCCGCCAATGCCTGGTTTGCATGTTCCGTCGACTTAGCTGCTGCGGTCGCGGCGTCCCCGGCGTGTTCAGCGGCGTCGTCGGCGGCCGCCGCTGCGGCCTCGGCATGCTGCGCAGCCTTGGTCGCCTGCTGGTAGGCGACCAAGGCGGATGCGGCTGACTCCGTAGCGAACCGCTCCGCCGCATTAGCGGCTCGGGTGGCCGCCGCCGCATTTCGCTGTGCGGCCGCGGCTGCTGCCGCGGCCCGAGCTGCCTCTCTGTCAGCCACGTTGGAGTAGCCACTGGCGGCAGCGGCGGCCGCCGCTGCCGCGGCGGCGTTGGTGCCAGCGCTGGCAGCAGCGGTGGCGGCGCCGCTGGCCTCCTGCGCCGCCTCTCCGGCAGCCTTGGAGGCAGCTGCCGCCTCGCGGGCGTTGGCCGCAACATTACGTGCGGTGGCAGCGGCTTGTCGGGCTGCCTCGGCCTTTCCTGCGTCCGTAGCCGCTGCTGCAGCGGCTCGGAACGTCCGGGAGGCCTCCCTGCCGGCCATCGCCGCCGCGGAGGCGGCCCGCGCCGCTGCGTTTGCGGCCAGCCGCGCTGCGGCGTTGGCCGCCTTGGCGGCGCTGACCGCCGTACGCGCCGCATCGGCGGCCCGCGCGGCCGCATCAGCCGCGCGGGCCGCTGCCCGGGATGCCTGCTTGGCCGACCCCTCGGCCGCCTCTGTCTCCGCCCGAGCCCGCTCGGCGGCCTCCCTGGCCAGCCGGGATGCCTCCAACGCCTGATCGGAGGCGTTCTTGGCGGCCTCGGTTTCCTCTGCCGCCAGCTCGCGTGCCTCCTTGGCGCGGCTGACCAATTGTGAAAGCGTGCTGATCTCTTGGTCCCGGGCTCGAGCGACATGTTGTCCAAGCACGAGGAACTCACGCAGATCGCGATCGCCGCCAGCATTGAGCGCCTGTTGTCCGGCGTCCTTTACTACAGGGCCGCCAGCGGTGATGATTTGAGCAATCCGTATCCGGTCATCAACCGTACGGGCTTCATGGAGGCCGAAGAACAGAAAATTCTCCACGTCCTCTGTCGTGCCATTCAACGCCTGCTGGCCGGCTGTCTTCACCTGAATGCCGCCGACCGAGATCAACTGCGCGACTCGAATCCGGAGGTCAGTCGAGAGTGGTTCGCGATAGCCCTCGTCGAGAAAGGCGCGGACGTCCTCGGCGGACCCGGCCAGCGCCTGCTCGGCCGCCTGGCGGGTACTCGGTCCACCGATAGCTTGGTACTGAGCCACTTTCGTTCGGTCATCGTGTGCGAGTGCTTCGGCGTAGCCTACGTCTAGAAAAGTGCGCACGTCGTCGTCCGAGCCGATGAGCGCTGCCTCGGCTGCCCGGGCAACCTCCGGGCCGCCGTTGAGCAACAGTTCGAGGCAGCGGTTACGGTCTGCGGCCGTAACCTCAGCGGCGCTTGCTGGACTGACTATGAGTCCAGAAAAGAGGGTTAATATCGCAGTGGTTGCGACCCCCCGACGAATGGCTTGCCAACGTTTTCTTCGCACCGAAACCTCCAAAGTGATGGACCGGTGAATCCTGCCGGCATTAGCTCGGCGATGTGAGATTAGCAGCATCGTTGATACGAAGATGTCCGTAGATTCGATACCCGAACTACCCGATAAGGCTGCTAGGTTTCCAGTCATGCCATCATAAAAGGGAGTATTGGATGGCGAAAGTTGTGTTAGCAGGCCAGATGGTGGGGTGTTCCTGGCCAGGGTTGTCGATCCGGACGACGTGTGGGCATTAGATGCCGGGGAGGTCGTCGGCGTACGGGCGGTGCTCATCCATTGCGAGAGCGAAGCCGCCCGCGACTTCTACTTAAGCTCAGTAAGGTCACCATCCCCGGGTGGAGTATGAGGGCTGCCACTTTGCCCTCGGTGTCCGCCCCGGCGGCGGATACCGGTACCAGGTCGGCGGCGTCTTGGCGGCGCAGCCGCACCCCACGGGGTGCGACAGTCGGAAGTGCGTGGGATCGCTGGAACAGAACAGGCGCCCCACCCCGGGAAGGGGTGGGGCGCCGATGGTTGGCCAGTCTGCGCTAGCCCGGTGTCGGTGTCGGTGGCCGGTGACCCCCTCGGGCCGCCACCCACCGACTTACTCAGATGCCGCTTGCTTTCGTGCAGTCCGACGACGGTTCCAGGCTGAAGTCGAGGGTTGCGACGAACCCTGCCTCAACCCGGATGCGGTTGAACTCCGGAACCCAACCGTCCTTGGCGACGATCACGTCGTAGCGGCCCTTGGGCAGCCAGACTGTGTACTTGCCGGAGGCGTCCGCCTTCAGGGTGAAGCCGGCGCCGCTGCCGGCCGCGTTCACCCGGACGGTGGCCGGCACGCCGACCGTCTCCCCGCCGCAGGTTACCCCGGTGACCGTGCCCTGCAGCTTGCCCCAGCTCCTCGGCGGAGACACGTTCATCTCCACCTTCACCGGCGGGACCGAGTTCGGCACGTCGGCCGCGAACGCCAGCTCGCCGCTGTAGCGGCCGGGCTGCTCGACCCCGGCCTCAGCGGTGGCCGTGAGGGTCACCTGCAGCTTGCGGGACTCGCCCGGCTCCAGCGTGAAGCTGGACGGCGAGGTGCTCAGCCACGGCAGGTCCGCCTCCGCGGTGCACGATCCCAGCCCGCCGAGGTGTTCGGTCTCCGCCGATCCGACGAACGAACTGGGCGAACCGCCGATCCGGTAGGTGCCGCACGCGGCGGCCCCCCGGTACCGGCTGAACTCGGCGTTCGGCAGGTCCTGCCAGGATCCGGACGCCGGGTCGTAGGCGATCGTCTGGTTCGTCACCGTGGTGGAGCCGTCGGTGACCCCGCCGGCCAGCACGAGCATCCCGCCGGCCGAGGTGTACGACGAACCCCACAGGTTCAGCGGCATCTCCTCGATCGGGCTCCAGGTGTCCGACGCCGGGTCGTACCGGTAGCCGTCGGTGAATTCGCCGCTGGTGGTGGTGCCGCCGGCGCAGTAGACCTGGTCGCCGATGCCACCGCAACCCATCCAGGCGACCGGGTGCGGGTAGGGGGCAAGGGTGGTGAAGGTCTCGGTCTGCGGGTCGAACGCCACCGTCTTGTCAGAGGCGGTACAGGAGCCGTCGGTGCAGCCGCCGACCAGATAGATCTTGCCCCCGGCGACGGCGGTCCCGGCGGCCGCGACCGGTGCGGGGTTGGTCACCCCGTCCATGCGGCTCCAGGTTTCGCTGTCCGGATCGAAGACATCCACGGCGGCGTCGGGGCTGCCGTTGTCGGCCCACCCACCGGTCACGTAGATCTTGCCGCCGACCGCCGCGACGCCCGGCTTCGCCCTCGAACTGGCCAACTCCGGCAGTTCGGACCAGGAGTCGGCGTCCGGGTCGTAGACCCAGACCTTCTTCTCCAGCCCACTGCCGGTGCCACCGCCGATCGAGTACACCTTGCCGTCCAGGGCGACGGCGGAGTTGTCGAAGACCGCCCCCGGCAGGTCTGCGACTCGGGTCCAGGCGTCGTCCGCCGATGGGCCGGTCTCGGCCAGCGCGCCACCGTACCGGGGCCCGGTTTGTGCCATGCTGATGCCCTTCACCGTGACCTCGCGCAGCGGGGCTCCCGGCTGGTTCAACAGCTCGAACTCGCCGGCCCGCTCCAACACCTCGACGTTGGCCGGGGCGGTGCCGGTGTTCTTCACCGTCACCCGGGTGCTCCGGGTGCTGCCGTACGGCTGGTGTGACTCCACCTCGGCCGGGGTGACCGTGAGCTCTCCGGCGGCGAGCGCGATGTCGGCCCGCTGCACGTCGTCGGCGGTGACCGTCACGTCCTGGGTGGCCAGCGGGTACGGCGTCCGCTCCGCGGTGAACGGGTGGGTACCGGTGAGGCTGGAGAAGAGCCAGTAGAAGCCGTCCGACTCCGCTGGGTCGTCCGGCGTGCCAGCCGAGACCGCCTGGTCTTCGGGCTGATCCACGCTGGTCACGGTGACGCCGTTGATCGGTTCGCCGGTGTTCAGGTCGGTGGTGGTGCCGACCACCAAACCACCGGGCACCAGGTTGCAGTCCCGGTTACTCAGGACGACATCGTCAACCTGCCACCACCAGGAGAAGCTGCCGGCGTAGCGGAACCGTACCTGGGCCTCCGCCGCGCCGGCCGCCGGCGTCAACGGCACCTCCTCGACCCGCGGCCCGCGCAGGCTGCTGGTCTGGTGCCAGACGTTGGTCCAGGTCTCGCCGCCGTCGGTGGTGACGTCGATGTCGGCGCTGTCGCTGTTGCCGAGCGCCCAGAAGTCACTGTTGAACCGCAGCACCGGTGCGTCGGTGCCGGAGAGATCCAGCGTCGGGCTCACCAGGTCGGCGTCCTGGCTCTTACCGGCGCCGAGCTCATCACTGTCGATGATCGCGAACCCGCCGCTGCCGCCGGTCAGGTTGCCTCGCCCGCCGAGGTCCTCGAAGGTCCAACCGCCGTCCTCGGTACGGTTGACCACCGACCAGCCCTCCGGCGTGGTGGTGTCGGCGAAGTCCTCGGTCAGAAGGGGGTCACCGTAGCTGCCGTTGTAGCCGGCGGCCGTGCAGGCTGCCTCGACCGGAACGGCCAGGTCGACGGTGGTGCCGTCGCTGCCGACCGGTACCTCCCGGGTCACCGTCTGGTAGTCCGGGTACTGCGGGGTGGCGGTGATCGAGTAGGTGCTGTTGCCGGGCAGGGTGGCCGACCATTCTCCGCTCACCGGGTCGGTGAAGACCGGGTCGCCCGGCTTACCGGCGATGTCGATCTGGGCGTAGAGCGGCCAGCCGTGCCCGGAGCCGTCGGTGACCTGACCGCTCACCGTGACCATCGGGTGGGGGACGAGCGCGAAGTCTCGGGTTACCGCCCCGCCCTCGTCCACCACGAAGGTGTCCGACTGCGACTCGTAGCCGTACACCGTGGCCGTCACCGTGGTCTCGCCAGCCGGCACGGTCAGCGAGTACCGGCCGTCGGTGCCGGTGGTGGTGTCGCGGGTGCCGTCGTCGATGGTCACCCCGGCGATCGGCTCGCCGTCAGCGGCTGAGGTCACCGTGCCGGTGACCCGCCCGACCGGGCCGCGGGGGGCCTCGTTGACCGACGCGTACGCGTCGAGCCGACCTTCGCCGAAGACGTTGTTGTCGGCCGCGGTCCCGCCGCAGCTGGTGTCATCGACGTCGCGGGCGGTGCGGTCCAGCAGCGCCTCGGTCGCCGGCAGGTCCCGGCGGAGGCTGGGCGCGACCGACCAGATCAGGGCCGCCGTGCCGGCGACGTGTGGGGCCGCCATGGAGGTGCCGCTGAACGAGGCGTATCCGCCGCCAGCGACGCTGGAGCGCACGGAGACCCCGGGCGCGGCGATGTTCGGCTTGATCAGCTCGGTGCCGGAGCCACGGCCGGAGAAGCCGGCGATGGCGCCGCTCGACGCGTACGCCCCGACGGCGTACGAGCTCTCGTAGTCTCCGGGGGAGCCGGCGCTGCCGCAGCTCGGGCCGGCGTTGCCGGAGGAGAAGACCGGGAGGATCCCGGCGGCCCGCCATGCCTCGACGGTCTGCTGGTACCAGGGGTCGTTGCCGCCGCCGCCCCACGAGTTGTTGACGATGTCGGGGCGCAGGTCCGGGCGGGGGTTCTCGCCGTTGGCGTCGGTCGGGGCCAGGATCCACTGGCCGGAGGCGAGCAGCGACGGGTCCGAGCAGGTGGTGAACTCGCAGCCCTTCGCCGCTATCCACCGGGCACCCGGTGCGACGCCGATCTGGTTGTCGCCCCCGTCGTCACCGACCATCGTGCCCATGGTGTGCGTGCCGTGGTCGTTGTTGTCACAGGGTTCCGAGTCGGAGCAGATGCCCGTCGGGTCGAACCAGTTGTAAGAGTGGTCGAAGCTGCCGCCGCCGAGGTTGCCCCGGTAGGAGTTGACGAGGGCGGGGTGGTCGTGCTGCGTGCCGGTGTCGATGTTGGCCACCACGATGCCTTCACCGCGGTCGCCGAACTCGTCCCACACCTGGGGGGCGCCGATTTCGGCGATGCCCCACTCGACGGCGTCGATGCGGGCCTCGGCCTCGGCTGGCGTCGGCTCGATCAGCTGACGGCTGCGGATCGGCTCGATCTGCTTGACCTCGGGTCGGCTCGCGATCTCGTCGATCAGGGCCCGGTCACCGTGGACCTGGATGGCGTTGGCGATCCAGTAGGACGTGTGCTCCGCTTTCCGCGCGTCGAGCAGCCGCAGCAGGTCGGCTTGGGTGCGTTCGGCGGTATCGGTCAAGAGTTGGTGGACCGCGCGGGCCCGGTCGTCGGGCGCTTGCACAGTCGCGGTGCTGGCGAGCGGTGCGGTCTCCCGTAGGTAGACCAGGAAACTGGTGCTGTCGCTGGTCTCCAGCAGCTCGGGCGCGACGGTTGCCCGCTCCGACGCGCCGGGCGGCGACGCGGCGAGCGCGGGCTGGGCGCTCAACCCCAGCGCCAGCGCCCCGAACGCGACGGCCAGACGCCCCAGGCGTGACCGCGCGGATGGTCGTACGAACACGTGTCCTCCCCACGTCCACGGGTCCGGGCTGTTCCGAGCCCGCGCCAGCCATGCTTGTGAAAACACCGACGCTGATCAATATATTGTCTCGGTCAGTATTCGATCAGTGACTGGGCGAGGTTCTGGCCGTACGCTGACTCGGTATTCAGCCGGGCTCATCTCGGCGGGGTGATGCCCGGCATGTCAACGCGGGTGCCTGGGGAGGCAGCGTGTCTGAGGGGAAAGGTCCGATCGTGGTCTGCGTGAGCCCCGACATGGCCGTGCGCGAGCGCGTGTTGCGTCGGCTCGACGGGGTGGGGCCGGTGCTGAGCTGTGCTGATCTTGCGGAGCTACGGGCGATGCTCTTTCCTGAACCCTCAGTCCTCGAGGAACGGGGTGCCGGTCCACCGGAGACCCCGGTCAGCTACGGCGAGCTGGTGGTTGACCCGCCGGGGCATGTGGTCACCTGGCGGGGACGTCCACTGGCGCTGACCCGTACCGAACGGCGGTTGTTGACCCGGTTGGTGACCCCGCCGGTCCGGCTCTGGAGCTATGAGCGACTCTTCGCCGCGGTCTGGGGCGGCGCCTACCTGGGCGACACCGCGATCCTGCACTCGGCGATCAAGCGGCTCCGGCGCAAGCTGCGTCTGCTCTCCGGTGGCCCACGGGTGCTGACCGTGCGCGGGGTCGGCTACCGGCTTGTCCTGGGCTCCGACGACTCGGGCGGGTGAGGCGGCCTCCCCGGCGCGGCTGGCGCCCGGTCCGGGCCATGACACGATGGCGCGGTGAGCGCCGTCCATCCGGGGTACGCCCCACCCTCCAGCCCTGATCACCCGCCGTCGCAGCCGCGGGCCCGGCGCTGGCTGATCGCTGTCACGGCGGCCTGGGCGGTGCTGCTGGCGGGGCTGGCCTGGTGGTCGGCCCGCACCGACGAGCCGACAGTGCGGGAGCAGCGCACGATCGAGCAGGCGGCGCCGGTGGTCGACGCGGCGGTCGGCCAACTGGTCGCGGCGCTCGACGGCGCGGCGTGGGCGATGACCCCGTCCCACACGGAGCGGGGCTGCCGGGTCACGCCGGTCAGCACGGGCGCCGAAGTTACCCGCGGGATCGACGTTCTGGTCGTCGAGGGAGGTGAGCGCGACCTGCTCAGCCGCGTCGCCGACGCGCTGCCCCGGCGGTGGCGGGCCGGCGTTCGGGACGCCGCCGAGGGTCCGCTGTTGCGCGCCGACGCCGGTGAGTTCGTCCTGGTCGAGGGGGAGTCAACGAGCCCGGGCCGGATTCGGTTTGCGGTACTGACTGGCTGTCGACCGACCGACTCCGCATCCGGCGATCTGCTGCCCGGGAACCCGCCCGAACCAGCGCTCCGTGCCGCGTTGCAGGCGCTTGGCCGTCCGGTGCCAGAGCATGTGGATCGGATTTGGACCTCGTGCCCCGGCGGCGCGAAGGCCTGGACCGAGCGGGTGGCGGCTGGCCCCGAGCCGGCATCGTTGAGCGCCCTGGCTCCGTTGGCCGCCGCCGGCACCGTTGTGGTCGACACCCCCGAGGTGTACGCCCACCGGAGCGGTAGCGACCTGATCGTCGCCGATGCCACCGGCGACCAGCTGCACGTGATGCTCTCCAGCGGCTGCGCGGAGTGACACCTAGTAGACGAGTGCCCGGGCCTCCTCGGCCATGACTTCCTCAAGGAAGACCGCCGAACCGGCGATCCGGACACCTGACAGCACGTCACCAGGCCCGATGTCCCGACGGGCCGCGCACTGCGTGCAGGCGGTCACCCGGCCCGTCGTCAGGAGCACGTGCAGCAGCTCGCCCAGCGGCGCCGCGTGTGGCAGCTCGAACTGCTGCGCCCGACCGGGTAGCGCGAACCAGGTCGCCTCACCGGTCAGCCAGAGCGAGACGTCAACTCCGGCGGCGGCTGCGGTGGCGGCGATGGTGAACGCCTGTGCGCACCGCTCCGGGGCATCTACTCCGGCGGTGACCTTGACGACGAGGGTTCGGCCCACGAGTGCCAGCATAGGATAGTCGCCGATGGTCACCGAGATAGGGTTCGTAAGTTTGCTGGTCGCCGCGCTGGGCGGGCTCGCCGGCGGCTTGGTCTACCTTGCCGTACGCATATCGAGAGGGCAGTAGTGAGTGACGAGAATCCGCTTCAGCCGCCGTGGCTGAACGCGCCTCCGGTGGACCCGTACCCCTACGAGGAGAGCCACGACCTACGTACCGGCCCGAAACTACACCCCACTCTGGACGGCCTGCTGCCGTACATCGGGGTGTGGCGGGGTCGGGGCCGGGGCGGCTACCCCACCATCGAGGACTTCGACTACGCGCAGGAGATCCGGATCAGCCACGACGGCCGGCCCTTCCTCTGCTACGAGTCGCGCGCGTGGCTGCTGGACGAGCAGAGCCGTCCGATCCGTCCCGCCGGGCGCGAGATGGGCTGGTGGCGGCCGGTACTCGACGGTGACGACCGGGCGACCAACGAGTGGGAAGCGCTGATGAGTACGCCCACGGGTGTGATGGAGCTGCACCTCGGCAAGCGCAACGGCACCCAGCTTGAGTTCGCCACCGACGCGGTGGTCCGCACCCCCACTGCGAAGGAAGTGACCGCCGGTCACCGCCTCTTCGGCATCGTGGAGGGCGCCCTGCTCTATGCGCAGGAGATGGCCGCGGTCGGCCACGGCCTCTCCCCGCACCTGTCCGCCCGGCTGGTCCGGGTGGGCGGCTGAGGTCAGTTTGGCTGGTCCGGGTGGGCGGCTGAGGCCGGCTGGTCGTCGTCGGGCGGGACGGGGAAGCCGAGTAGGGCCTGCAGCCGCCGGGTGTAGGCCGACCGGGGTCGACCGACGCCGTCCAGGACGCGGACCTCGACCAGGCCCCGGACCGACGAGCTGAACCAGACCGCGTCCGCGGCGTGCAGCTCGGCCGGGGTCGCCAGCTGCTCATGCGCGCCCAGCCCGACCTGTTCGACATTGGCCAGCAGCCAGGCGGCGGTGGTGCCGGGCAGGATGCCGGCCGCGGCGGGCACCGTACGCAGCGCCCCGCCGGTGAGCCAGAGGACGTTGGCGGTCGGCCCCTCCAGGACGTACCCGTCGGTGGAGGTCCAGAGCGCGTCGTTGACGCCGTTGCGGGACGCCCACCGGCGGGCGGCGTTGTGCACCGCGTACGACGTGGTCTTGCTGCCGGTGGGCAACCAGTCCAGGCCGGCGCGGCCGCGGGCCGGCACGCCCAGTGGCAACGTCGCCACGGTGATCCCGTCCCGGCGGGCCGTCTGAGCCGACGGCGGTACCGGGGTCAGCGTGGCGTACGCGGTCGCTGCACCGCCGGCCACGCCTCGGGTGCAGACCAGCCGCAGCGCTCCCTCGACCTCGGTGGGCCAGTCGACGCAGATCTCGTCGAGCAGCGCGACCAGGGCGTCGGTCGGCGGCAGGGTTAGGCCCATCGCCGGTGCCGCCCTGGTCATCCGTTTCAGGTGCGCCTCCCGCAGCCAGGGCCGGCCCGCCCGCAGGTGCATCGTCTCGAAGAGGCCGTCGCCGTGTAGGACGCCCAGGTCGTCGCCGCGCAGCACCGGCTCAGTGACCGGCACCCGGCCACGCCCGAGCACCGCGATCCTCGCCGTCGTCATGGCCGCCGAGCATAGGGCCCGGGCGGGCTGCGCCGAGTGAGGCCTGGCCCGGCACCACCGACACGGGCTCCGGCAGAACGGGCCCGCAGAACGGGCCCGCAGTACGGGCGAATGATGTTCGGCCCGAGCGAACTATGCTTGGACGGTGTCCGAATCCTCCCTCGCGGAACTGCTCCGGGCCCGTGGGCTGCGCTTAACGGCGCAGCGGCAGCTCGTCCTCCAGGCGGTGTTGGATCTGGGGCACGCCACCCCGGAGCAGGTCCACACGGCTGTCCGGGCGGTGGCTGCAGGGGTCAATATCACTACCATCTACCGCACGCTGGAGCTGCTGGAGCGGCTCGGCCTGGTGACGCACACCCATCTCTCGCACGGCTCGCCGACCTTCCACGCGGCCGGCGCGGACCAGCACGTACACCTGGTCTGCCGGGAGTGCGGCGCGATCGACGAGATCGATCCCGCCCTGTTGCGCCCGTTGGCCGACCAGCTTGCCGAGCAGCGGGGGTTTCGGGTGGACGTCGGCCACGTCTCCCTATTCGGCCGTTGTGATCGTTGTGAGAACGGGGTGCAGGAATGATCGACATTGCTGGGGCGGTCTCCGTCGAGAGCATCGACGAGGAGAGCCGGGATCAGCCGGAGCCGGCGCACGCCGCGGCGGGGGTCCGCTCGGTGGCGGCGCACTACGGGGATCCGCTGCGCGAACAGCGCACCCTGGAGACTGGGGTCGGCCTGGTTGACCGTTCGCACCGGGGGGTGATCGCGGTGCCGGGCGAGGATCGCCTCGGCTGGCTGCACACGCTCACCACCCAGCACCTGGCGGACCTGCCCGATGGGCAGGGCACCGAGTTGCTGGTGCTCTCCCCGCACGGGCACGTCGAGCAGCACGCGATGGTGGCCGAGGAGGGCGGTACGACCTGGCTGGACACCGAGCCGGGCGACACCGGTGGGCTGCTCGGGTATCTGGAGCGGATGCGCTTCTTCAGCAAGGTGGAGCCGCGTGACGTGACGCCGGACCACGCCCTGCTCTCGCTGGTCGGGCCGGCGGCGGTGGACGCGGTGGCGACGCTCGGCGTCTCCGGTCTAGCGGAGCCGGACCTGCTCGAGGTGCCCGGCCCGAAGTTCCGGGCCGGTTCGGTGCCGCCCCGGTCGACGGTGCGCTACGACGTCCGTGCGCTACCGATCGGGGGTTGGGCCCGCCGTGGTCCGCTCGGCGTCGACCTGTTGGTGGCTCGGGAGGCCATGGGCCGGGTGGTCGCCGAGCTGCGCGGCGCGGACGTGCCGGTCGCTGGGCTCTGGGCGTATGAGGCGGTACGGGTGGCGGCCCGCCGGCCTCGGGTCGGGCTGGATACCGATCACCGGAGCATTCCGGCGGAGGTGGGCCTGGTCGAGCCGGCCGTACACCTGGAGAAGGGCTGCTACCGGGGGCAGGAGACGGTGGCCCGGGTGCACAACATGGGCCGACCGCCGCGTCGGCTCGTCCTCCTGCACCTGGATGGGGTGACCACGGACCAGCCACCGTCGGCCGGTACGCCGGTGACTCGGGATGGGCGGACGGTCGGCTTCGTCGGTACCGCCGTGCACCACCACGAGCTGGGCCAGGTCGCCCTGGCGGTGGTCAAGCGCAACGTGCCGGACGATGCCCGGCTGCTCGTCGGGGAGACCGCTGCGATGATCGATAGCTAGGGAAGGACCTCTGCCGGGCTCCGTTGATGGCGGAAGGGTTCAGGTAAATCAGCCGGTATGCCGGAAGACTTCCGGTCGAACGGTCGCCGGCCGGGCGACTAGGATCCGGTCATGACGACAGGGACGCTGATCACGGTTGCCCCGACCGGGGCGGAGTCGGCCAAGGCTGAGGTGCCGGCGTTGCCGGTCACCCTCGATGAGCTGCTGCTGACCGCGAAGGAGTGTGAGGCCCTGGGCGCCTCCGTGGTCCACGTCCACATCCGGGACGGGGCGGCACGGCCGACCCTCGACCAGGGCCGGCTGCGCGAGACCGTCGCGGCACTTCGCGAGCGGACCGACCTGGTCGTGCAGCTCTCCTCGGGTGGCGCCGTGAGCGATCCGGAGGCCGACCGGCTCGCCGTGCTTGATGCCGCCCCCGACATGGCCTCCTGCACGATGGGCACGGTCAATTTCGGGGCCGACGTGTTCCTCAACCGGTGGGAGTTCATCGTCGAGCTGCACACCCGGATGCAGGAGCGGGGCATCGTCCCGGAGTACGAGATTTTCGACCTGGGACACCTGACCGCCCTGCAACGCCTGCTCGGCAAGTACGGCCTGCCGGCCGGCGGGCATGTGCACGTCGACTTCGTCATGGGTGTACCCGGCGGAATGCCCGGCACTCCAGCGGCCCTGGTCGCCGCCGAGCAGATGCTGCGGGACCTACCGGCCGGCACCACGTTCTCGGCGACCGGCGTCGGTCGGAGCACGCTCCCGGTCCTGCTGGCCTCGCTCTCGGCAGGCGGACACCTCCGGGTGGGCATGGAGGACACGGTGACCTATGCCAAGGGGCAGCCGGTCGAGTCGAACATGCAGCTCGTGGCCCGCGCGGTCGGCTTCGCCCAGCTCGCTCAGCGTCCTCCGCTCACCACCGTCGAGGCCCGGGAACTGCTCGGCGTACCCGCCCTTCGCGGGTAAGTGGTGTGTTGGGGGTCGCCCCCTGACGTTGCGCTCCCAATTCCCTGTTCACCCGTCGGCTGGACGTTCCCGAAGGGCGGTAACGTCCACGCCGTGGGAAAGACGTACGAGGGCGGTGTGCCGCTCGCTGAGGTGATCCGGTCGGGTTTCGTTGAAGGCGTGCATCGTGGGTCGGTGGTGGCGCTCGACGCGACTGGCGCGGCGGTGGCGCGGGCGGGGGATGTGACGTCGCCGATCTTCCCCCGATCGTCGAACAAGCCGATGCAGACGGTCGGAATGATCCGGGCGGGCCTGCGGCTGGCCGACTCGGCTGACCTCGCCCTGGTCTCGGCCAGCCACGAGGGGGAGGACTTCCACCGGGCCCGGGTCGGTGGGTTGTTGGCGCGGGCCGGGCTCGACGAGTCCGCGTTGCACTGCCCGCCCGACCTGCCGGCCGACGAAGAGGCGCGGGCGGCGGTGCTGCGCGCCGGCGGTGGCCCGACCCGGGTTCAGATGAACTGCTCCGGCAAGCACACCGGAATGCTGCTGACCTGCCAGGCGGCGGGCTGGCCCGAGGAGGGGTACTGGCACAGCGAGCACCCGCTGCAGGAGCGGTTGCGAGCAGCGGTTGAGGAGTTCACCGATGAGCCGGCGGCGGCGGTCGGTATCGACGGCTGTGGCGCACCGGTGCTGGCTGTGTCGTTGTCCGGTCTCGCGATGGCGTACCTGCGGCTGGTGCAGGCGGAGCCGGGCTCGCCGGAGCGGGCGGTGGCGGACTCGATGCGGGCCCATCCGGAGATCGTCGGCGGTACGCGGGCCGACGATAGCCGCGTGATGCGGGCTGTGCCGGGGCTGCTCGCGAAGATTGGTGTGGAGGGGGTCATCGCCGCGGCGGTCCCTGGTGTCGGTGCGGTCGCGCTGAAGATCGACGATGGTGCCGGCCGGGCCCGGATGCCGGTGCTGGTCTCCGCGCTGCGTCGGCTCGGGGTGACCGCACCGGCGTTGGCGGAGTTCGCCGAGATCCCGCTCCTCGGCGGGGGGCGGCCGGTAGGCGCCGTTCGGTCGCTCTGGTGATCCACCGGAGCGGCGGTTAGGTGTTGCGGTGCTGGCTGCCTTTGGGGGCCGGTGCCGTGGTTCCGGCCACGCGTCCGGTCGCTGCGGCCACGTCCGGGTGCCGCGGCCACGCGTCCGGGTGCTAACTCTGGCAAGCATTTTGCTTGCAGGAGTTAGCACCGCGAGCTAGCGTTGAGTTATGGCCAGTGGTAAAGACCTTCCCAACATCGGCGGGTTCATTCGGGACCTGCGCCGGAGTGCGAAGATCTCCCTCCGGCAGCTGTCCGAGCAGGCGGGAGTCAGCAACCCGTACCTGAGTCAGATCGAGCGCGGGTTGCGCAAGCCCAGCGCGGAGGTGCTTCAGCAGCTTGCCAGCGCGCTGCGGGTCTCCACTCCGGCGATGTACCTGCGGGCCGGGTTGCTGGATGACCGAGAGGGACAGGGCGTTCTCGCCGCGATAGCCGCGGACCCCGACCTGACCATGGCGCAGAAGCAGTCGCTCACCCAGATCTACGAGACGTTCCGTCGAGAGAACGCGCGGCTAGCGGAGGCGACCGCCGCCGCCGACGCGGCATCGGCCGAGCCCGCGTCCGGCACGGTCACCACCGAATCGGTTGCCGCCCCACCCGCCACCGGCACGGTCACCACCGAATCGGTTGGCCTTCCCACCACCGAACCGGAGCCGGGCCCAGCCCAGCCGTCTGGGGCCTCCGCCGACCTGGCCAACATCGCGGTCACCGGCCCAACGACGACCGGGGGTACGCCGACCGGCGGTGCGTGAGTCGCACCGTCATCGACCCCGACTCCATCCCGTCTCGACGCCAGTGCATCCAGTCCGCCCATAGGGCGACCCCGAAGCCGCCGATGCGGTCGAAGAGGAGAAACAATGACTAGTCAGCCCAAAACCAGTCGTATCCCCGCCCCCATCTACGCCGCCGCCGGTGCCGGCGATCTGGCGTACCAGCAGCTGCGGAAGCTCCCCGCGGCCGTGACCGAGCTGCGTAACCGGGTCGCTGCCGACCTCAGCACGGTAGACGGGGCCGAGCTGCGCCAGAAGGCCACCGAGACCTTGCGCACGGCGACCGCTACCGCCGAGAACCTGCGCCGGCGGGCCGCCAGCGATCTGGACCTCAGTCGGCTTCGGGAGACCGCCACCCGTAACGCAGCCGTCGTGGTCGCCGGTGCTCAGGCCGCGCAGGAGCGGGCGGTCACCACCTACGGCGTGCTCGTCGGCCACGGGGAACGGGTCGTCGGCGCTGGAGTGCTCGAGGCCGCCGACACGGTGAACACCGACATCGAGACGACCGAGCAGGCCCCGGCACCCACCCCGGCCCAGGTCGCCGAGGCCGCCGAGACCAAGCCGGCCGCCGTCAAGAAGCGTGCCACCAAGGCCGCCGGCAAGCCGGCCGCCTCGTCAACGAAGTCGCCGCGCGCGACGAAGCGGACCCCGCCGGCCCGCGACTGACCCGCGACGACGGGCGAATGCCCTGTGGTGCCGAAGACCCCGGAAGCGGCCTGGCGGACGTCTCCGGGGTCTTCGGCATAAGCTTGCCGGCATGGCCATCGCCGCGCCGATCTTCGCCTTTGCCGTCCGCGACGTGATAGAGCTGATTCTGCTCGTCTTCGCACTCATCGTGCAGGGAGTCGCCCTCGTCCACGTCATCACCCAGCGGTCCGACGCGTTCGCCGCGGTCGGCACCATTCCGAAGGGTGCTTGGGCGGCGATCCTCGCCGTCTGTCTGGTGTTCACCCTGTTTGCCCGGATCAGCATCCTGGGACTGGTCGGCGTCGCCGCTGGGTTGATCTATCTGCTCGACGTTCGGACGGGTCTGCGGGACCTCCGGGGTGGCCGGGGGACCTCCTGGTGAGAGGCTTCCGGTGGCCGCCCCCACCGGATGGCGGCCCCCGTACCTGGGGTCCCGGGCCGAGTGCTCCCCGCACCGGCCGGCCAGCACTGCCGGAACCGGAGACGGAGCTGGTCGCCACCCCGCACGGCGTCCACCTGGAGCAGTTGGTCACCGGCGCCGGCGATCCGGTCACCGTCTTTGCGCATGGTCTGGGCAGCGGCATCGCCACCACCCGTCCCTTCGGCAGCGGCGTTACCGGTCGCAGAATCTTCTTCCAGTTCCGTGGGCATGGTCGCTCCGCCGCCCCGCCCGGTACATGGACGTACCGCGATCTCGCGCGCGACCTGCGGTCGGTCGCTGACCAGGGCCTCGCTACCCGGGCGTTTGGCGCGAGCCTGGGCGCGGGTGCGCTCTGCCGGCTGCTCGCTGACAGCCCGACGCGGTTCGACCGACTGGTCTTCTATCTGCCGGCGGTGCTGGACCGGCTGCGGGGTGATGCCGCCCGCCGCCGGCTGACAGCGCTGCTCGACGCGCTCGGCAGTGGTGATGTCGGGCAGCTCGCGGAGGTGGTCCAGCTGGAGCTTCCACCGGCCGTCCGGAACACGCCGGCCGGCTGGGCGTACCTACGGCAGCGCCTCGATCAGCTCATGCGGGACGGTCTCGCCTCGGGGCTGGTCGGCCTGCCCGGATCGGTCCCGGTCCGCGACGCCGCGAAGCTCGCCGCGGTCACGGCGCCGGCCCTGGTGATCGGTTGTGTGGGCGACGAGCTGCATCCAGTCGAGGTCGCCGAGCGGCTCGCCGCCGCGTTGCCCCAGGCCACCCTGCACGTGTACGACCGGCCTGGTGTCCTCTGGGCCAAGCGTGCCGACCTGCGGGAGCGCATCTCTACCTTCCTCAACGAGTAGCCCGGGTGGGCGGGTTGCTATCCGGCGCAGCCGGGGACGTCAACGCAGTTGTTGGGTCGGTTTTTGATTACGACTGTGCCGGTTGCGGTGTTGAGCTCGACCGTGCCGCCGCTGTTGAAGATCCCTCCGCCGTCGGTGATGGCGATGTTCTTGACCACCTTCGTGCCGACGAGGGTGGCTGTGTCAAGGTTGAAAATGCCAGCGCCTTGATCGGCCTGATTTCCGGTGATCTTGGTGTTTCGGGACACTAGCTCTGCAAGGTTGTAGATGCCGCCGCCCTCGGTGGCGGCGGTGTTGTTCGCGATGACGCTGCCTTCGATGACAACGGAGGAGTCGTCGCTGGTCGCCAAGCCTCCAGCGCGGCCCGAGGTGGCGGTGTTTCCGACCAGGGTGACGGATTTGAGCGTGAGTTGCGTGTTGAAGTCCATCACCACGCCGGCGGCCTCGGTGGCTGTGTTTTTCGTAATGTGACTTTCTGTTACGGTGCCGGTGCCGCTTATGAATACGCCGCCGATCGTTCCGGTTGGTGCGCTGTTGGCGGCGATAGTACTGTGCGCGATCTGTGCTGTTCCAAAGCTCATGACTCCGCCGCCCGCTGCGGCTGCGGTGTTGGCGTTCACCTGAGACTTTTTAACGTCGAGGAGGCCGAAGTTGGTGATGCCTCCACCAACATTGCCAGCGGTGTTGTGGCTGATGGTGGAGTGATTCACGTAGGTTCTGCCGTCGGAGCTGATTGCGCCACCGTTGCTGTCGGTGATGTTGCGGGTGATGGTGCTGTGGTTGGTGGTGAGGGTGCCGCCGGCGTTGACGAGGATTGCGCCGCCAGCATCGGTGGTGTTTCCGCCGGTGAGTTTGAGTTTGTTGAGGGTGAGGTCGCCGCCGGTGTTGACGGTGAGGATTCTGAATTCGTCTGCGGTGGCGGCGCGTTCGATGGTGGTTTGTTTGCCGCCGTTGAGGGTGATGGGGGTGGTGATGGCGGGGAGTCCGGCGCCGTCGATGTCGGCGGTGAGTAGGTAGGTGCAGTCTGTGGCGAGGTTGAGGGTGGCGCCGCCGCGGGCGTTGGCGAGGGTGATCGCGGCGATGAGCGCATCGGTGTCACAGGGGACGGGAGCGCCCCTTGGCTTCTCGGCCCTCTTCCCGTTGTCCTTGCTGTCGCCCCGGTGGTTGTCGGCGGAGGGTTGGTCGCGCTTTGTATCCCGGTCGTCGGCGGTGCGGGGGAAGGAGTGCTCGACCGCGCTGGCGGCGGGTGCGGTGCCGATGGTGGTGGTGGTGAGGGTCAAGCCAGCCAATCCGGCTACCCACCACCGCCATCCTGGTCTGGCCCGGCTTCGGTCGGCGTGGCTGGGGTCGTGGCTGCGGTGCAGGTGGTTCATTGCGGTGTTGAGGTCCTTCCCAGTAGCGGTGAGGAGCGCAATCCCGGGTTGGGTCGGGTGGCGTTCCTCGGCTACCGGGCGGCGGTAGCGGCCACCCTCACGTTAATTGCTCGGCTATCCCGTTTGGCGGTTTAAAGTAACCAATACCCAAACGTGATGGGTGTGCTGGGGCGACTAAGGTTCCGCCCCTCCTTCGTCTGGTGTGCGGAGGCGGGGCGGAACCCTTCGTGCAGTCTGTTGGAAGTTGTTAACCGGCGCAGCCAGGGACGTTGACGCAGTTGTTGGGTCGGTTTTTGATTACGACGGTGCCGGTTGCGGTGTTGAGCTCGACCGTGCCGGCGACGTTGGTGATCCCTCCGCCGTCGGTGATGGCGATGTTCTTGACCACCTTCGTGTTGAAAAGTGCGGTCGTCTCGTCGTTGTATATTCCGGCACCCATATCGGCCTGGTTGCCAGTGATTTTGGTGTCTCGTACCACGAGATCCCCGAAGTTGAAGATACCGCCGCCGACGGTAGCAGCGGTGTTGTTCGCGATGACGCTTCCTTCGACGACCACCGGGGAGCTTGGTCCGATACCCAGGCCGCCACCCCGGCCGGTTCTGGCGGTGTTTCCGACAATGGTGACAGCCCGGAGTGTGAGCTGGGTGCCGATATCCGTGCCTACGCCGCCAAGCTCCAGCCCTGAGTTGTGTGAGATGTGAGTGTCCGTGACGGTGCCGATACCGTTGACTGAAAGGCCGCCGACATTCCCGCTCTGAACCTGGTTTTCGGTAATGGTGCTGTGTGCGATCTGGACAGTGCCAAAGTTGACAACTCCACCCCCGCCGGCAGCGGCGGTGTTGGCCTTCACGTGGGACTTGTTGATGTCGAGGAGGCCGGAGCTGTTGATGCCACCGCCGATGTTGCCGGCGGTGTTGTGGCTGATGGTGGACTTCTTCAGGTAGATGGTGCCGTCGCCGGCGATGCCACCGCCGTCGCTTTCGGCGATGTTGCGGGTGATGGTGCTGTGGTGGGTGGTGAGTTCGCCGCCGGCGTTGACGAGGATTGCGCCGCCGTCGCCGTCGGTCTGTCCGCCGGTGATGGTGAGTTTGTTGAGGGTGAGGTCGCCGCCGGTGTTGACGGTGAGGATTCTGAATTCGTCGACGGCGGCGGCGCGTTCGATGGTGGTGTGTTTGCCGCCGTTGAGGGTGATGGGGGTGGTGATGGCGGGGAG
>NZ_KI911474.1:0-49744 GCF_000514815.1 Salinispora fenicalii | reverse complement strand
CCGGCGCCGTCGATGTCGGCGGTGAGTAGGTAGGTGCAGTCTTTGGCGAGGTCGAGCACAGCGCCGCCGCGGGCGTTGGCGAGGGTGATGGCGGCGATCAGGGCGTCGGCGTCACAGGGGACGGGAGTGCCCGGCGGCTTCCCAGCCTCCTTCCCCTTGTCCTTGCTGTTCTTCCCCTTGCTGTCCTTTCCGTTGTTCTTGTTGTCGCCCCGGTGGTTGTCGGTGGGGGGTTGGTTGGTGTTCTGGAGGCGGTCGCCGGTGGTGGTGTGGGGTCGTTCGACGGTGTTGGCGTCGCTGCTGGCGTTGGCGTCAACGCTGGCGGCGGCATTGGCGGGGATGAGGCCGGCGGTGCTGAGGGCGAGGCCGGTCACGCCGGCCAGCCCGACGGCCCACCGCCGCCGTCGACGTGCCGCTGCCTGGCTTGTGCCAGGAGATNTCGTGTGGTGTTGGTGCTTCATCGCGGTGTCGATCCCCTTCCCCGTGCGGCGAGGAGCTGCCAACCCCGGGGCGGACCGGGCATGGCGCTTCTCGGCTACCAGGCGGGCGGTAGCAGCCAATTCGGACGTTAGGGCTAGTACAGCTGCAAAGGAACATGAACCCGAAAAAACCCACGAAACTGGGTGAAAGTGACTTACGTTGGTTGGGGGAGGGTGTGCGTAGTGTCCGCGAGCTGCCGGACCTCGGCGGACCGGGCGGAGATCGCTGGCTAGCCCGGGTGGAACTCGGCGTGGCTAGGCTCGGCGAGCATGAACGCATCCCCCGCTTTTGCCGCGCCCCTAACCGGGGTGGCCGGCCGATTCTTCGCCGGTGTCGGCCTCTTCCTGCGTGGCATCGGCCTCTACCTCCGCAACCCCGGCCTGATGCTGCTCGGCGTCCTACCGGCCCTGATCTCTGGAGTGTTCTTCGTCGCCGCGTTCGGTGCGCTCGTCTACTTCGTGGACGATCTGGCCGCGCTGATCACACCGTTCGCCGACGACTGGTCTGCCGCCGGACGAGGTCTGACGCGGGTAGCCGCCGGCTTGGCGCTGCTCGGGCTGGGTGGCCTGCTCACGGTGGTCGCGTTCACCGCCGTCACACTGATCATCGGGGACCCGTTCTACGAGAAGATCTCCGAACGCGTCGAGGACGGCCTCGGCGGTACGCCCAACGCGGTGGACGTGCCGTTCTGGTCGTCGCTGTGGCACAGCATCGTCGACTCACTGCGGCTGGTGGGGTTGGCGGTGTTGTTCGGCGTGCCCCTCTTTGTGGCCGGTTTCATCCCGGTGGTCGGTCAGACCGTGGTGCCGGCACTCGGTGCGGCCATCGGCGGCTGGCTCCTCGCGGTGGAGCTGGTCGGCGCCCCCTTCTACCGGCGGGGGCTGCGGTTGTCCGACCGGCGGGCCGCCCTGCGGGCCGACCGACCGACCGCGCTCGGCTTCGGGGTGGCGGTGTTCGTCAGCTTCCTGATCCCACTCGGCGCCGTGCTGCTCATGCCGGCTGCCGTCGCGGGCGCTGCCCTACTGGCCCGCCGGGTGCTGGGCCAGCCCACCACCGTAGGGTTGATCGGGACCGATCAGGACGGCGCGTGACGCACTGTCGCTCAGCTCATCTCCCGGAGGCAACTCCACTGGGCGGCGACCGGTCGATAGCCGAGCCGTTCGTTGATCGCGAGCATCGGCTTGTTCGCCTCGTCATTGCCGGTGTATGCGACCGTCACCCCGCTGGCCGCGGCCCGGCGTAGGGCACCCAGCTTCGCCGCCGCCGCGAGCCCTCGCCCCCGGTGCTCCGGCCGGGAAGCGGTGTAGTCCGACCACATCCGCGAACCGTCCCGTTGGACCAGGCTGATTGCCGCCAAGACGCCGTCGACCTCGATGCCGGTGCTGGCCTCCCGGTCCAGGCCGACGTTGTCCCACGTATCGGCCCGCCATTGCTCGTAGGTGAGGGCGTCGGAGGCGACGTCTCCCGGCTCATCGGCGCTGGCGTCGCGCTCCACCTCGTACACGTGGTGGGGGTCAACCTCGGACAGCGGCACCAGTCGGGCGCCCGGGGGAACGGCCAGGGGTGGCAGGGCCGTCAGCTCGAGCGCGGAGAAGCGTTCCTGGCGGCTGGGTAGGAAGCCGCGCCGCCGCGCGTACGGCAACGACTCGGGTAGCACCCGCCCACGCAGCAGGGGAAGCCGGAGCGGGGCGAGGTGGTCGAGGACCGCGGTCAGCAGCCCGCTGCCGATCCCATGTCCCCGATGCTCGGGGTGGACGTGCAGGAGCGAGATCTCGCCGACCCTTCGAAAGGAACTGGCGTTGCGGAAGGCCGAGACCCAACCGACGATCTCGTCGTCCACCTCGGCGACGAACGCGGTCCAGTGCCGCCCTGGGGGCGGTTGGGAGAGCATCTGGCGCGTTGCCGCCACCCCGCGAACCAGCTGCGGAAAGAGTTGGGTGCGGAGCGCCGCCACGGCGGGCGCGTCGGCGGGCTGTGCGGCGCGGATCCTCATGCGGCACTCACGGCGGCGACCGCCTCGACCTCGACGAGCTGATCGGGGTAGCCGAGCGCGGCCACCCCGAGCAGGGTACTGGGCGGGTCGTGGTCGCCGAAGGCGTCCCGGACGACCTGCCAGACGGTCACCAGGTCGGGTTGGTGCGCCGAAGCCACGTACACCGTGGTTTTGACGACATCGGTGAGGCGGGCACCTGCTGCGGTGAGGGCGGTCTCCAGATTGGCCATCACCTGCCGGGCCTGGGCGGCATGATCACCGGGGGCGACCGTACGGCCGTCCGCGTCGAGCGGGCACGCCCCGGCGGTGAGGACGAGGCGTGTTGCCGGCTCGACAGTGCTGATGTACGCGTACTCGGCCTCGGCGAGGGCGGAGACGTGGCGGAGTTGGGGCATGAAGTGACGCTAGTGCAGTCCCGACGGTTGTTCGATCTGGTTTCGTCGGTGGCTCAGCCAGAGTCGCGGAGGATCAGCTCGGTCGGGAGTACCACCGCCGGTTCGATCGGCTCACCGGCCGCGAGGCGCAGTAGCTGGCGGGTCATTCGCCGGCCGATCTCCTGAATCGGCTGGCGGACGGTGCTCAGGGGTGGGTCGGTGTACGCGGCGGTTTCGATGTCGTCGAAGCCGATCACCGCGACATCGTCGGGCACCCGTCGCCCCGTCGCGCGTAGCGTCCGCAGGGCGGCGTGTGCCATCAGGTCGGAGGCGGCGAAGATCGCGTCCAGGTCGGGGTGCTCGGCGAGGAGCCGCCGGGTCGCGGTGGCCCCCGACTCGCGGGTGAAGTCGCCGTACGCCACCCATTCCGGCAGCCCGGCCGGGGTCATCGCGGCCTGGTATCCGGTCAGCCGTTCGATCCCGCCCACCATGTCCTGGGGGCCGGCGATGGTGGCGATGTGTCGCCGGCCGCTGTCGATCAGATGCTGGACGGCCCGGCTCACCCCGCCGATGTGGTCCACGTCGACGTAGGGGACCGGGGTGCCTCCGAGCGGCCGGCCGCTGCACACCACCGGAATGCCCAGCCGGGCCAGCCGGCCGGGGAGCGGGTCGGCGCCGTGCAGCGAGGCGAACAGCACCCCGTCGACGTGCCGGCCAGTGGTGTACCGCTCCACCCGCTCGTGCCCGGCCGGCGAGCCGGCCAGCATGAGCACCAACTGTTTGTCGGCCGCCTCCAGCTCCTGGGCGGCGCCGCGGATGATGCCGGGGAAGTACTGGTCGTCGGAGAAGACCCGGGTGGCCGCCTCCGGCATGACCAGCGCGACCGAGTCCGTTCGTTGGGTGACCAGGCTGCGTGCGGCCAGGTTCGGTACGTACCCAAGCTCCGTGACGGCTCGGCGGACGGCCTCGCGGATCGGCTCGGCCACTGTGGTGGAGCCGTTCACCACCCGGGAGACGGTGGCTCGGGAGACACCGGCGCGACGCGCCACCGCCTCGAGCGTCGGTCGTTGCGCCGTCGTCATCGCCCTCCCCCCGGGGACAGCGCCCGTTCCCGGTTCGACCTCCCGCTCAGAGTCCGTTCCGGGAGATCACCTGGTGGTACCAGTGGGCACTGGCCTTCGGTGTACGTCGCTGGGTCAGGTAGTCAACGTGGACGACCCCGAACCGCTTCCGATAGCCCTCGGCCCATTCGAAGTTGTCCAGTAACGACCATACGAGATAACCGCGTAGGTCCACCCCGCGGGCGATGGCCTCGTGCGCGGCGCGGAGGTGTCCGTCGAGGTAGGCGATCCGGTCGTTGTCGACCACCCCGCCGGCCCCCTCCGCCGTCGGCTGCTCCGGGTCGGCCGGCGGCGCGGCGTGGTCCGGGAAGGCCGCCCCGTTTTCAGTGATCATCAATGGTACGCCCGGGTAGTCGGTGGCGAGGCGTTCCAGCAGCCGGGTGAGCCCGGCCGGCTCGATCATCCAGCCCATATCGGTCAGCGGTCCGGCAGGTGGCAGGAACTCCACCGCCCCGTCGGTGCCGGGGAACGCCCCACCGCCGCCGGCGCCGTCCGGCCTACCAGCGACGTAGAGGGGCGCGTAGTAGTTGACGCCGAGCAGGTCGATCGGGGTGGCGATTGTTTTCTCGTCGCCGTCCCGGAGGAACGCCGGCGGCACGATTCGGGCGATGTGCTCCAGCACATCCTCCGGGTACGCGGCCCGGAACAGCGGGTCCAGGAAGATCCGGTTCTGGAGCCCGTCGACCAGACGTACCGCGGCGGCGTCGGCGGCGCTGTCCGGGTCGGCGGGGCGGACGTCGGCCGGGTTGAGCGTGATCCCGACGCTCCCCGCGCCGGCCGCGTGCAGCGCCCGGGCCGCCAGGCCGTGCCCGAGCAGCAGGTGGTGCACGGCGGTGAAGGCGGCGCCCGGGTCCGTGATCCCGGGAGCGTGCACCCCGTTGCCGTAGCCCAGGTACGCCGAGCACCACGGCTCGTTGAGGGTGGTCCAGGAGTCCACCCGGTCACCGAGGCGACCGTGGACGGCGGCGGCGTACCCGGCGAAGTGCTCCGCGGTCTCCCGAGCGGCCCAGCCGCCCCGGTCCTGCAGGGTCTGCGGCAGGTCCCAGTGGTAGAGCGTGACCATCGGGTCGATCCCCTGGGCCAGCAGGGCGTCCACCAGGCGGTCGTAGAAGTCCAGCCCGCGCGGGTTGACCGGGCCGGTGCCGTCTGGCTGGATTCGGGGCCAGGACACCGAGAACCGGTACGTCTGGATCCCCAGCCCGGCCATCAGCTCCACGTCGTCGACGTACCGGTGGTAGTGGTCGCAGGCGACATCACCGGTGTGGCCCTGATAGACCTTGCCCGGCGTACGGCTGAAGGTGTCCCAGATCGATGGCCCCCGGCCGTCTTCGCGGGCCGCACCCTCGATTTGGTACGCCGCTGTGGCCGTGCCCCAGCGGAACTTCTCCGGAAAATGAAGCGCACTCATAGGGGTGTCTCCCTCCCGTCGCGCAGCGTCTCCCGATGTTTTACCCCATGTCAAGAAAGCGCTCTCCCTCCGCGGACTCCGAGCCGTGCGAGGCGGGTGGAGCCAGGGGCTGCTCGTGCGCGAACAGCCCCGGTCCGGGCAAAGACTGGACGTGGCCCGGCGGCCTCAGCTGGTCCGGAGACCAGCCAGGAGAGCGCGCTCGCCCGTCACCGCCAGGGTGTCGAAACTGACTCGTCCCCAGAGCGCGAGCAGTAGGTCGCTGGCGGTGCCGACGACCTGGACCCGGGCGTGAGGGTCGTGATCATCGAAGATCGTGGCGGTGTCCAGCAGGGCAACCCCTTCGCCGCGCAACCGCAGGAACCACTCCTGCCCGGCATCGGAGGCCGACAGGTGCACGACTCCGTGCCACTGCCCATGATCCGGACGTCGGCCGGCCGGCAGGCAGGTGTCGAGCACCTCACTCACTCCGTCGGCTGCGAGCTTCGTCTCGATCGGGTCGCCCGCACCGATGGCGAGCTGAGCGTCCCAGCGGTGCAGCGCCGTCTCATGGGCGATCCGGCGCGGCCAGAAGCCGGCCTTCTTCGGCTGCGGTGCCCAGTTCCACGCCGGTGCCTCGGGGTCGAGCGCGTCGAACCGCACCAGCAGCTCGTCGTACGCCCGCTGCCACAGCTGGAGGTCGGTCTCGTCCGGATTCGGCTCCACCAGCTCGGACTGGAGGGGCGGCGGGGTGACGGAGTTGGCCGACACGGTCCCGTGCACCCAGCGGTAGACGCTTGCCAGATGCCGGGTCAGGTCGGTCACTGTCCAGCCGGGACAGGAGAGCACCGGAGCGTCGGCGGGTGCTTCGGCGATCGCCGCGGCGAAGGCCGGCCCCTCCGCCCGCAGCGCCCCGATCCAGAAGTCCTTCGTACCGTGCGTTTTGCTCATCGCCATCCTCCCGGGGGTGACCGGGCCACCAGTGGGTGCCGCGGCTACCCCTCAGCTTAGGGTGAGGGGCGTGGCAGAGGTTCTCCAGTCGACGTCCGGGGCCCAACGGGACGCCGAGTGTCATTTGTCGCGATACACAACGCTGCGGCTCGGCGGTTGGGCTGCCCGCGTGGTCACCGCCACCAGTGCGGATGACCTCGTCCGCGGGGTGCGGGAGGCGGGGGAGCGCGGCGAAGAGATCCTGGTCCTCGCCGGTGGCAGCAACGTGGTGATCGGCGATGCGGGCTTCCCGGGGACAGTGGTGTTGGTCCGGTCCCGGGGGCTGCAGGTCACCGACACCGACACCGACACCGTCACGGTGCGAGTCGAGGCCGGCGAGCCCTGGGACGACCTGGTCGCCCAGACCGTGGCCAGCGGGTGGTCCGGCCTGGAGTGCCTGTCCGGGATACCCGGCTCCACCGGCGCGACACCGATCCAGAACGTCGGCGCGTACGGGCAGGATGTCGCCGAGACCATCACCGGGGTGCAGGTGTACGACCGGGTGGCCGGCACCACCGGTCGGATCGAGGCCCGCGACTGCGGGTTCAGCTACCGGTCCAGCATCTTCAAGTACAGCGACCGGTGGGTGGTGCTGTCGGTAGATTTCCGTCTCAACCGGTCGCCGCTGTCCGGCCCGGTTCGCTACGCCGAACTCGCTCGGGCGCTCGACGTGGCGGTCGGTGACCGGGTACCGCTGGCGAAGGCCCGCGCTGCCGTGCTGCGGCTGCGCGCGGGCAAGGGCATGGTGCTCGACCCGGCCGACCCGGACACCTGGTCAGTGGGCTCGTTCTTCACCAATCCGGTGCTGGACCAGGCCGATTACGAGCGGCTGCGGGAACGGGCCACCGAGCTCGGCGAGCCGCCGTCCTGGCCCGGTGCCGATGGCACGGTGAAGGTCAGTGCCGCCTGGTTGATCGACAAGGCCGGCTTCGGCAAGGGCCACCCGGGTCCGGAAGGTGTCGTCACCATCTCCACCAAGCACACCCTGGCGCTGACCCACCGTTCCGGCACCGCCCGGACTGAGGACCTGGTGCGCCTGGCCCGCGAGATTCGCCACGGCGTGCAGGCTCGCTTCGGCGTGACCCTGCACCCCGAACCCGTCCTGATCAACTGCGCTCTCTGACTCGACGGGTCGGCAAGCGCAGTTGACCGGTCAGCGGGGAGCCACCGCCGCCCAGTCGACGGTGACCAGGCCCTGGCGCCAGCGGCGGGGCTGGTACGCCAGCGGCCAACCCGCGTCGCGGACGGCGGTAACCGTATGCAGCCAGCGCTGGCGGGGACCGAAGGGGGCGTAGGGGGCTGCTGTCCGCCAGGCGTTCTCCAGGGCCTGGAGTAGGGCGTGGATCGGCTCCCCCTCGACGTTGCGGTGGATCAGGGCTTTGGGGAGCCGTTCGGCGAGCCGGGCGGGACTGTCCAGGGTGGCCAGCCGGGCACCCAGGGTCAAGGTGCGGGGGCCACCCTCGTCGATCAGCACCCACCCGCCGAGCCGCCCCAACTCGTCGCAGGTCCCCTCGACCAGCAGGCCACCGGGGGCGAGCGCGGCGGTCATCGTCGCCCAGGCGCCCGCCACCGCACCCTCGTCGTACTGGCGTAGCACGTTGAAGGCGCGAACCAGGGCCGGGCGGAGACCGGCCAGCTCGAAGCCGCCTCGGGCGAAGGTGAGCCGGGGTGGGTCGGCGACCGGTTGGGCGGCGGCGACGCGGACCGGGTCGATCTCCAGCCCGATCACGCGTACGTCGGGGCGGACCGCGTGGGCCAATCGGGAGCGCAGCTCGACGGCGGTGACCCCGGTGGCGCCGTAGCCCAGGTCGACGACGAGCGGGTCCGCTGCCGCACGCAGCACATCCCCGCAGGTGGTGGCGATCCAGTTGTCCACCCGGCGAAGTCGGTTGGGGTTCGTCGTTCCGCGGGTCACGACACCGAACGGACGTCGTGCCGGCACCGCCATCACCCGGCTCAACCGGCCCGGTGGACCTTGTGCTGCGCGGCCTGCGCCAACGGACGGACCACCAGCCGGTCCACGTTCACGTGCTGCGGTCGGGTCGCGCACCAGGCGACACAGTCCGCCACGTCGTCGGCGACCAGCGGCTCGGATACTCCGGCGTAGACGGCGTCCGCCCGGTCGGCGTCCCCGCCGAAGCGGACCAGCGAGAACTCTTCAGTCCGTACCATCCCGGGATCGATCTCGACGACCCGAACCGGCCGGCCGCACAGCTCCAGTCGCAGGGTGCCGGCGACCGCGGTCTGCGCGTGCTTGGCGGCGGCGTAGCCGCCCCCGCCTTCGTACACGGTGAAGCCGGCGGTTGACGACACGACGACGATCGTGCCGGCTCCCGAGGAGACCAACGCCGGCAGAAGCGCCTGGGTAACCCGCAGCGTGCCCAGGACATTCACGTCGTACATCCACTGCCAGTCACCGACCGCGCCGGTCTCCACCGGGTCCAGGCCGCGTGCTCCCCCGGCGTTGTTGACCAGCAGGTTGACCGGACCGGGCGCGGCCGCCGCTGCGGCGGCGAGGCGGGCCACCGACTCGTCCGAGGTCACGTCGCAGCCAACCGCGGTGGCCGACCCACCGTTGGCTTCGACCTCCTGGACCAGGTCGGCGAGGCGGTCGGTGCGCCGGGCGGCGGCCAGTACGTGGAACCCCTCGGCGGCGAGTCGGCGGACGGTGGCCGCCCCAATCCCGCTGGATGCTCCGGTGACGACAGCGACGGATGCCATCCGCCCATTCTGGCCCCGAGCTCGGGAGCGGGGGCGATGAGGTCCGTCACGCCCGGGGATGGCCGGAAGGAATTACCGAACCCCGATCGGGAAGATGACACCTGGCGTGGAGGTTGACCGAGAAGCGCCGGTCGTGCGGGACGGCAACCGTGACAGAAGGAGCGGACGTGGCGGAACAGCACACCGGTGTCGGTCGTCAGCGAGGTGCCCGGCCGTGGCCCCGGCCCCGCCGGATCGCGACCCTCTCCGTGCACACTTCGCCGTTGCACCAGCCCGGCACGGGTGACGCAGGCGGGATGAATGTCTACATCCTGGAGGTCGCCCGGCGGCTGGCGGAGGCGAACGTCGAGGTCGAGATCTTTACCCGGGCGACCGCCGCCGACCTACCGCCGGTGGTCGAGATGGTGCCGGGCGTGCACGTCCGGCACATCATCGCCGGACCGTTGGGCGGGTTGACCAAGGAGGAGCTACCCGGCCAGCTCTGCGCGTTCACCGCGGGGGTGCTGCGGGCCGAGGCCGCCCGGGCCGCGGGGCACTACGACCTCATCCACTCGCACTACTGGCTCTCCGGGCAGGTCGGCTGGCTGGCCAAGGAGCGGTGGGGGGTTCCGCTGGTGCATACCGCGCACACCCTCGCCAAGGTCAAGAACGCGCAGCTCGCCGCCGGGGACCGGCCGGAACCCAAGGCCCGGGTGATCGGCGAGGAGCAGGTGGTGGCCGAGGCCGACCGGCTGGTCGCCAACACCAAGACCGAGGCCGGTGACCTGATCGACCGGTACGACGCCGACCCGACTCGGGTTGAGGTGGTCGAACCCGGGGTGGATCTGGCCCGGTTCCGCCCACCAGACGGTGATCGTGCCCGGGCGAAGCTCCTCGCCCGTCGTCGGCTCGGCCTGCCCGAGCGTGGCTACGTGGTGGCGTTTGTCGGCCGGATCCAGCCGCTCAAGGCCCCCGACGTGCTGATCCGCGCGGCGGCGGCGCTGCGCCAGCGGGATCCGGCGCTCGCCGACGACATGACGGTGGTTGTCTGCGGTGGCCCCAGCGGCAGCGGGCTTGAGCGGCCGGCTCACCTGATCGAACTGGCCGCCGAGTTGGGCGTCGCCGATCGGGTCCGGTTCCTGCCACCGCAGACCGGTGACGATTTGCCCGCCCTGTACCGGGCGGCCGACCTGGTGGCGGTCCCGTCCTACAACGAGAGCTTTGGGCTGGTCGCGTTAGAGGCGCAGGCTTGCGGCACGCCGGTGGTGGCTGCCGCCGTCGGCGGTTTGATCACTGCGGTACGCGACGAGGTGAGCGGGGTCCTCGTGGATGGCCACGACCCGGTTGCGTGGGCCCGTTCGCTGGGTCGCCTGCTGCCAGACGACGGCCGGCGCGCGACGTTGGCTCACGGCGCGCAACGCCAGGCCCGCAATTTCTCCTGGGATCGGACGGTGCGTGACCTATTGGATGTCTACGGGGAGGCGGTCGCCGAGTACCGAACCCGGTCGGCTGACGTAGCCACCCTCCCGGTGAGGCCCGGCACCGCTCACTGGCGATGGAGGCCGGACCGGCGCGGGGCGCGGCTGGGCGGGAGCGGTCGTAAAGTGGGGCGGTGAACGGGAGAAGCGAGCTCGGGGCGTTGATCGAGGCGGTCTGCGCGGAGCGGGACCTGGCCTGTGAGGCGACCGGCCCGAACTCGTACGCGGTGACCCTGCCGGGCACCCACAAGCTGCGGACGATCTGCAATCTGATCATCGGCGAGTACGCGCTGCGGGTCGAGGCGTTCGTGATGCGCCAGCCCGATGAGCGCCGCGAGGAACTGTGGGCGTGGCTGCTGCAGCGCAACGCCCGGATGTACGGGGTGTCGTTCTCCATTGACGCGGTCGGTGACGTCTACCTGACCGGCCGGATGAATTCGGCGGGTGTGGACGCCGACGAGTTGGATCGGCTCTTCGGGTCGGTGCTCACGTACGCGGACGAGTCCTTCGACACGATGCTGGAGATCGGCTTCGGCAGTTCGATTCGGCGGGAGTGGGAGTGGCGGGTCAAGCGCGGCGAGTCGACCGCCAACCTCGCGGCCTTCGCCCACCTGGTCGAGTCGGCTGACGGCGGGGCCGCGCCGTCAGTTGCCGACCCGACCGCTGCCGGGCACCCGACCGCTGCCCCGGGGGATTCGGCGCTGTCCTGACGGGTACGCCGTGGTGTGCGGTGCGGTACTGGGACCGGCCGCGCGCCGACGACGGACTGGCGGAGGAGCGTTCCATGGCTCAGCGAAGCAGCGCAGGCCGCGGCGGTACGGCGACCCGGACCGCACGCCGGCCAGGAAACCAGAGCTCGGACACACCGCAGGTGTCCGAGGCCACGATCTCTCGGATGCGGGTGGACGAGATCCGTGGGCAGTTGCGCCAGCACGGTGTCACCGGCACCTCCGCGTTGCGCAAGCCGGAGTTGGTGCGGACGCTGGTGAAGACCTTGCGGGCGGAGCGCGGATCGGGCGGTACGAAGGGGCCGGGCCGCCGGGCGACGTCCAGCGGGCGGTCGGCGGGTGGCACCGGGGTGCGTACCGGGCCACGTACCTCGCGGTCGGTGCGGTCCTCGCAGGTCATCTCCGCCCTGACCGATCGGCCGGAGCGCGCGGGCCGGAGCCTGGTCACCACGAACCACGAGGTGATCCGGCGGTGGGCGCGGGAGCGCAAGGCGAAGCCGGCGACGATCCGGGGCACCGAGCGGGATGGCCGGGCCGGGGTGCTCACTTTCAACATGCCGGGGTATCGGCAGAGCCCCCGGGTGCGCGAAATCACATGGGACGAGTGGTTCCGGACCTTTGACCTGCGGAAGCTGAATTTGATCTATCAGGAGCGGCTGCGCGACGGCAGAATGAGCAACTTTTTCCGTACAGAGTCACCCGATCGGGAGGACGGATGAGTTGTTTGCCGGAGTTGCCGGGCGGGTAGTCCGCTGGTGGCCGGAGGACGGACCGGACCGAAGGGCAGCCGGCTTGTGACCGGCGAGACACCCGGTCGATTTGTTTCCAGATTCCGGGCGAACTAACTTTATTGCACCGTGCGGCGCTCGGTTCCGTTCGGGGGAGCGGAGGATCGATCAGATCCGAGCATCGAGTGTGGCGCGGGGACGGGTGGAGCAACACCGTTGGGGGACGGTGTCCACCCGTTGACCGGCGGCGTGAGCGGGCGCCGCTTACGGGGGTGAGTGCCGCCCGCCGCCGCCGGTCGTACGCAGCGAAACGCCCATCGATGAAGTCACGATGGGCGTTTCGCGTATTTCGGTGGCCAGGCAACCTCACCCCACCTCGGTTGCCTGCTGCTTCCCGACCACGGTTGGCGGCGGTTGGTTGACTGCCCGCAGCGCGGCGGCCCGGCGCTCCCGTGCCGGTCCGGAGATCAGGTGTGCCGCCGCCACCAGTCCGCCGATCAGGGCGCAGCCCAGCCAGAGGGTGGCGTTGCCGGACCCCTCCCGGACGAGCCCGCCGAGCACCGGCGCCGCGGCACCGGCGATCTGCCAGGAGAGCGAGAAGACCCCCTGGTAGCGACCGCGTAGCTCATTCGGGGAGAGCTCGGCGATCAGGGTGGCGTTGGACGGCGAGTTGAGCATCTCGCCGACGGTCCAGATCAGGACGGTCAGACCGTAGAACCAGGCGGTCTCGGCGAATGCGGTCAGCCCGAACCCGACCCCGAGCACCACCGCCGACAGTGCCAACACGTGGGACCGGTTTCGACCCTTGATCAACCGCGGTACGAAGAGCTGGCCTGCCACGATCAGCACCCCGTTGAGTGCGATCACCGCGCCGTACGTGGCCGGGCTCAGCCCCGAGTCGCCCATCGCGATCGGCAGCATCGAGATGTGCTGGAGGAAGACCAACGCGGCGAAGAGGTTCAACGCCACGAACCCGAGGTAGACCCGGTCGGACAGGATGACGCGCAGCGCCCCGGTCTGGGCCTTCGGCCCGCCGGCGGCCAGCGGTTGGTGGGTCTCGCTGACCTTGAAGAAGATGATCAGCGCGGTGATCAGGGTGGTGACCGCATTGACCACGAAGAGCAGCAGGTAGCCGGCCTCGGTCGCGAACCCCGCGAGGATCGCGGCGCAGGCGAAGCCGAGATTGATCGCCCAGTAGTTCAGGCTGAAGGCGCGCAACCGGTCCTTCGCCGGCACGACATCGATCATCATGGCGCCGAAGGCGGGCCGGGCGGCCTCGGCGAAGAGCCCGAGCAGGAGGGCGCCGAGTGCGATTAACCAGAGGTCTCGGGCGAAGCCGAGGGCGAGCATCAAGCTCGCGGCGCCGAGGTGCGCGGTGAGCAGCGTGGGCCGGCGGCCCCACCGGTCCGCGAGCATGCCACCGACGGTGGTGCCCACCGCGCCGCCGACCCCCCACAGCCCCAGGACCAGGCCGGCCTGGGCAGCGGAGAAGTCCCGCTCCTGGGTGAGGTAGATGGCGATGAAGATGAGGACGAACGAGCCAAGCCGGTTGATCAGGGTGCCGGTCCACAGATACCAGAAGGTGTGGGGAAGACCACCGGCCGTTTCGTGTAACCAACCTCGCATGGTCCGCACCCGGCGCCCCGCTTCCGTAATGAACGGCATCGTCTAAGCGCCTTACAACCTAGTGGTGGGCGGCGTTTTGGTCACCGGAATTCCTGGTGGTGGTAGTCACCCCTTCGCACGTGACCGGTTCGTCGGTGGGGCAGGATGGCCGACATGACTGCAAGTGAAGGGCCCACCATCGGGACGCTGGTTCTGCTGCGACACGGTGAGAGCGACTGGAACGCCAAGAACCTCTTCACCGGCTGGGTCGACGTGGACCTGACCGCCAAGGGGGAGGCCGAGGCGCGTCGTGGTGGCGAGTTGCTGCGGGAGCACAACCTGTTGCCGGACGTGGTGCACACCAGCCTGTTGCGCCGGGCGATTCGCACCGCGGAGCTCGCGCTGGACGCCGCCGATCGGCACTGGATCGCGGTGCGTCGGTCGTGGCGGCTCAACGAGCGCCACTACGGCGCTCTCCAGGGCAAGAACAAGAAGCAAACCCTCGACGAGTACGGCGAGGAGCAGTTCACGCGCTGGCGCCGTTCGTACGACACGCCGCCGCCGCCGATCGCGGACGGGGACGAGTGGTCGCAGGTCGGTGACCCGCGCTACCGGCTGCTGCCGACCGAGCTGATGCCGCGGACGGAGTGCTTGAAGGACGTCGTCGAGCGGATGCTGCCGTACTGGTACGACTCGATCGTGCCGGACATCCTGGCCGGCCGGACCGTGCTGGTGGCCGCGCACGGCAACTCGCTGCGCGCGCTGGTCAAGCATCTGGATCAGATCAGCGACGAGGCGATCGCGAAGCTGAACATCCCGACCGGGATCCCGCTGCGGTACGACCTCGACCCGCAGCTGCGCCCGATGACGCTCGGCGGTACCTACCTGGACCCGGCGGCGGCGCGGGAAGCCGCTGCGGCGGTGGCGAACCAGGGCCGTTGACCCGGGCCGAGCGACCCCGACGGCGCTGGGCCCTGGGCAGGGAAAGCCTTGGTGAACGGGGTCGGACGGGGTGATGAATATCCGCGAAAGTGAGGACATTTCGTCCTGATCTGTTCGGATGCTGGGTTAACCAGGACCTACGATCGCCCGGTGGAGTGGGTAGTGGCGGTCGCGGTGGCCGTGGGACTGGTGGTCGGCGTGCTGCTGACCCGGCTCGTCCTGGCGCGGCGAGTCGGATCGATCTCGGTCGGGAGCCGCCAGTCCGGCTCCCTTCGGCCCGGGGGGAGGCCTGCGATAGCCGACGGTTCATCGTCCGGCCTCGGTCGTCGGACGATCGACTCTCTCCGGGTCGGCGTTGTGGTGCTCGCCGACGACGACGAGCCCGTCCTGGTCAACCCGGCAGCCCGGGCGATGGGGCTGCTCCGCGCTGGCAGCACGCCGGGCACGGTCGCCGCCCATCCGTTGATCCGAACCCTCGCGGGGCAGGTGCGGCGGACCGGCGTACGGCGAGAGATCCAGCTGGACCTGCCTCGGGGGAGCGACGGCGTCGCCGCGGAGAATCCGCTCGGCGTGCACCTGCGGGCGGTTGGCCTCGGCGGCGGCCACGTCGCTGTGGAAGCTGTGGACGTGACCGAGTCGCACCGGCTGGCCCGGGTCCGGCGAGACTTCGTGGCCAATGTGAGTCACGAACTCAAGACCCCGATCGGGGCGCTCCAGCTCCTCGCCGAGGCGTTGCTGGACGCGACCGAGCCGGTCGACGAGGAACAGCCGGACCTCTCCGAGGATCTGGTCGCCACTCGCCGGTTCGCCGAACGGATCCGGCATGAGTCGACCCGGCTGGGTCGGTTGGTGCAGGAGTTGCTGGAGCTGACCCGACTCCAGGGCGCCGACCCGCAGCCCGCGCCGGAGCCGGTCGCCGTGGACTGGGTGGTCGGCGAGGTGGTGGATCGGACCCGGACCGGTGCCAGCTCCCGCCGGATCGACGTGGTGGTAGCCGGCGAGCGGGGACTGACGGTGTACGGCAGTGACACCCAGCTGGCCACCGCCGTGTCGAACCTGGTCGAGAACGCCATCAACTACTCGGGTGAGAACACCACCGTCCGGATCACCGCCCAGCGCGACGACGAACACGTCACGATCGCCGTCACCGACCAGGGCATCGGGATCGGCCCGAGCGACGTGGACCGGATCTTCGAGCGCTTCTACCGGGCCGATCAGGCCCGATCCCGCGCGACCGGCGGCACCGGTCTCGGGCTCGCCATCGTCAAACACATCGCCAGCAATCACGGCGGACGGGTGGAGGTCGCGAGCACTCCCGACGAGGGCTCGACGTTCACCCTCCGGCTCCCCGCCCGTCCCCCGGACGACCTTCTGGTGATACCGCCCTCGGCTGAGATCGAGGCCGAACCGGCCGAGTCCCAGCAGACGTGACAGTGAAAGGAAACCTCTGTTGAGCCGCGTTCTGGTGGTCGAGGACGAGGAGTCGTTCTCCGATGCCCTGTCGTACATGCTCCGTAAAGAGGGCTTCGAGGTTTCGGTTGCCGCGACTGGCCCCTCCGCCCTCAGCGAGTTCGACCGGACCGGTGCCGACATCGTGCTGCTCGACCTGATGCTGCCCGAGATGTCGGGCACTGAGGTGTGTCGGCAGCTCCGGCAGCGCTCGCACGTGCCGATCATCATGGTCACCGCTCGGGACAGTGAGATCGACAAGGTGGTCGGCTTGGAGATCGGCGCCGACGACTACGTGACGAAGCCGTACTCGCCACGGGAGCTCGTCGCCCGGATCCGCGCGGTGCTGCGCCGCAAGAGCGTCGAGACGGTGGAGACCGGTGCGGCGACGTTGGCCGCGGGCCCGGTTCGGATGGACATCGAGCGGCACGTGGTCACGGTCGCCGGCGCCCCGGTGCAACTGCCGTTGAAGGAGTTCGAGCTGCTGGAGTTGCTGCTGCGCAACGCCGGTCGGGTGCTCACCCGGGGCCAGCTGATCGATCGGGTGTGGGGGGCCGACTACGTCGGCGACACGAAGACCCTCGACGTACACGTCAAGCGACTGCGTTCCAAGGTCGAGCCGGAACCATCCGCTCCCCGCTACATCGTCACCGTGCGAGGCCTGGGCTACAAGTTCGAGCCGTGACCGGACGTCCACGCAGCCCGCTGCGGCGCTGAACGGCCGCAGCACGGCCCGGTCTGCGCTAACAGCGGCGCGTGGCCCAGTCTCGCGCGGAACAGCCGTGCGTCAACCCGGCCGAGCGCAGTTGCGGCTGTGCCCGTCCCGCGCCCGCGTCGTGCCGGTTCAGTCCGGGTCGGCCGGGTGCGGGGCGACCAGCCCATGGCGGGCCCGGGCGGCACACAACGCGGCCAGTTCGGCGTACGCGGGCGCACCGATCAGGGCGGTCAGCTCGGGGGCGTACGAGATGTACATCGGTTCGGCCGCCACGTGTGCGTCCCGGGACGAGGTGCACCACCAGTCCAGGTCGTGCCCGCCGGCGCCCCAGCCGCGACGGTCGAACTCCCCGAGCGTGGAGAGGAGCACCTTGGTGCCGTCCGGGCGCTGGACCCACTCCTGTTCGCGGCGGATCGGCAGCTGCCAGCAGACATCCGGCTTGTACTCCAACGGGTGGGCGCCGTCGCGGAGCGCCTGGGCGTGCAGGGCGCAGCCGGCACCGCCGGGAAAGCCGGCGTCGTTGAGGAAGACGCAGGGGCCGTCGGGCCGGGTGGCCGTCCGCCGGGCGGGTGTCTTCTCGTCAACCGTGTCGGTCTCGGTCCAGTTCTTGAAGCCCTGCCGGTGGTGCTGCCAGGTACCCGGGGTCAGCCGTTTGACCGCCGACTGGACCCGCTGTTCGTCGTCGGCGTCGGTGAAGAACGCGCCGTGCGAGCAGCAGCCGTCGGCGGGGCGGTCGGCGTTGATGCCGTGACAGCCGCGCCCGTAGACGCAGGTCCACCGGGACAGCAGCCAGGTCAGGTCGGCCCGGATCAGGTGGATATCGTCGGCCGGATCGCCGAACTCGATCCACTCCCGGGGGAAGTCCAGCGGGACCTCCCGGCCGCGTGGACCGGCTAGCCGCGTATGGAGCTCGATCTGCCCTCTCACCTGACCAGCGTACGCGCCAGCGGATCGCTGGGCCGGTGCGCCGCGGCCGGGTGTTGCCTCTAGGGTTTGCCTCATGCGGCTGGGCGTCCTTGATGTTGGATCCAACACGGTGCACCTGCTGGTGGTGGACGCTCACCGGGGTGCACACCCCTGGCCGGCGCACTCCGAGAAGGCAGTGCTGCGACTGGCCGAACAGATCGGCCCGGATGGCGCGCTCACCACCGCCGGTGCGGATTCCCTGGTGCGGGCGGTCGCGTCCGCGAAGGAGTCCGCAATCGGGCTGGGCACCGACGACCTGATCGCCTTCGCCACCTCCGCGGTTCGGGACGCAACCAACTCGGTTGCGGTGTTGGCCCGGGTCCAGGCGGAGACCGGGGTTCGACTGGAGGTCCTGACCGGTGCCGACGAGGCCCGGATGACCTTCCTCGCGGTGCGCCGCTGGTTCGGCTGGTCGGCCGGGCGGCTGTTAGTGCTGGACATCGGCGGAGGCTCGCTGGAGATCGCGGCGGGCATTGACGAGGATCCGGACGCTGCGGTGTCGTTGCCGCTGGGCGCTGGTCGGCTCACCCGCCGCCATCTCCGGGTCGCTGCGGGCAGTACCACCCCGCCCGGGGTCGAGCAGGTGGAGAAGCTGCGGGCGTACGTGGACGGCCAGCTCGACGCGGTGGCCGGGGAGCTGAACAAGGTGGGCTGGGAGCGTCCGGTCGCTACCTCGAAGACCTTCCGGACCCTGGCCCGCCTTGCCGGCGCGGCCCCCTCCGGAGCGGGCGTCTGGGCCCGCCGTCGGCTCACCCGGGCCGGGCTGCGGCAGGTGCTCGGGTTTATCCGGCACATACCCCCGGCGCAGCTCGTCGAGCTGGATGGGGTCAGCGCCGGCCGGGCACATCAGCTGTTGGCTGGTGCGGTGGTCGCCGAGGCGGCGATGCGCCGGCTGGACATCGGCACCCTGGAGATCTGCCCGTGGGCGTTGCGGGAGGGAGTGATCCTGCGCCGGCTGGATCAGCTTGCACCGATGTGACGCATCCTCGGTAGCCAGCGGTATTTGCCGGGACTCATCCTGAAGATCCCTATCGGCGCCGGCTACTCTCGATGCTGTGCCTTCCCGAGTTCCGGTTCTCCTGTCCACCTCGTCGGTCTTCCCCGAGCGGACCGCGGCGGCGTTTCAGCTGGCCGCAACGCTTGGTTACGACGGCGTCGAGGTGATGGTCTGGACCGATGCGGTCAGCCAGGATGCTGGTGCGCTCGCCGGACTCGCCAAGCACTACGGCGTGCCAGTGCTCTCCGTGCATGCCCCGTGCCTTTTGGTGACCCAGCGGGTGTGGAGCGCCGACCCGTGGGAGCGGTTGCGCCGTTCTGGTGAGCTAGCCGAGACGCTGGGCGCGCCGACCGTGGTGGTGCACCCCCCGTTCACCTGGCAGCGGGACTACGCCCGTAACTTCGCCGAGGGCTTGGATGAGGTCACCGGGCGGTTCAGTGGCATCAGCTTCCCGGTCGAGAACATGTATCCGGTGCGGATGGCGGGGCGGCAGTTCGTCCCGTACGTTCCGGGATGGGATCCGACCACGACGGGGTACCCCACCTACACCCTCGACCTGTCGCACTGCGCCGCATCCCACACCGACGCGCTGGAGTTGGCCGACCGGATGGGCTCCGGCCTAGCCCACGTTCACCTTGGCGATGGCACCGGTGAGGGACGCGACGAGCATCTTGTTCCCGGCCGGGGGACCCAACCCTGCGCCGAGCTGTTGCGCTCACTCGCCAGTCGCGGCTTCACCGGCTCGGTCGCGGTGGAGGTGTCAACCCGGCGGGCGCCAAGTCGCGCGGTCCGGGAAGCGGACCTACGGGCGGCGTTGGCCTTCGCCCGCCAGCACCTCGACCCACCGGCCGCGAGCCTTGCCGGATCGGAGCCGGTGCGGCCGGGCGACCGGGAAGCCGAGGAGCATCCCGGTGGGAGGCCGACGCTCAGCTGACCGCAGTCAGGTTGTCGGCCGGGGCGGTGGACTGCGCCGCCACCGCGACCCGGTCGCGGATCGCGGCCCGCTTGCGGGCCCGGTGCGCCGCCACGTGGGAGCGGGTTGCGCAGCGCTCCGAACAGAACCGCCGGCAGCAGTTCGACGAGGTGTCCAGGTAGACGTTGCCGCACCGCTCGTCCGCACAGACCCCGAACCGGGCGCTGCCGTATTCGCAGAGCCACACCGACAGCCCCCAGGCCGCGCCGGCCAGGTACTCCGCACTCACCGAGGCGCCGCGGCTGGTGACGTGCATGTGCCAGTCACTGGAGTCATGCCCGGAGATGCGCGGTTGCACCGGGTACGCCTCCAGCAGCGCGTTCAGCTCGGCGACGGCTTGGACGTCCCGTCCGGACGTGCCGTATTCGAAGACATCGCGAAGTCGCTTCTGCGCCCGTCGAAAGATCGTGAGATCTCGCTCCGACACCTCGTCCCGCATCCACGAGACGTCGTCGGGGAAGAGCGAACGGAGGGCGTCGAGGTCGTCCAACCGGATGTTTATCAGATCGACTCCGGTTCGGGCGTACGCGTCGAAGTTCACGTCAACCACCGTAGACGACTTCCCGGCATGCGACGTGTCGATGTAGCGCGATGTGACAGCCCCACCGTTTTGCTGCTATGAGCGTTACTCTCGCCCCATGCTTCGTACCGTCATTCTCGCTGCGGCCCGGTCATCGCGGTGCGAGCGGCTCGTCGCGACAGCCCCGATCACTCGGAACGTGGTGCGCCGGTTCGTCGCCGGCCCCCGGCCCGAGGACGCGTTGCGGGTCACCCGTGCCCTCGTTGCCGACGGGCTCGCGGTCACCCTGGATAACCTCGGTGAGGACACGGTCACACCCGAGCAGGCCCGTGCCGTTCGTGATGAGTACCTTGGCCTGCTGGAATCGCTCGCCGCCGACAAGCTCACCCCGGCCGCCGAGGTGAGCGTCAAGCTCTCCGCGCTCGGGCAGACCTTCGACGAGCAGCTCGCCTACGACAACGCCCGGGCGATCTGCGCGGCGGCCGAGGCCGGGGGCACCACGGTCACTCTCGACATGGAGGACCACACCACCACCGACTCCACTCTGGATATCCTCGTCAAACTGCGCGCGGACTACCCGTCCACTGGGGCCGTGCTCCAGGCGTACCTGCGCCGGACCGAGTCCGACTGCCGGCAGCTGTCCGGCGCCGGTTCCCGGGTCCGGCTCTGCAAGGGCGCGTACCGGGAGCCCGAATCGGTGGCCTACCAGTCCGCTCGGGACGTGGACCGGTCCTACGTACGGTGCCTGAGCATTCTGATGGCCGGGGCCGGCTACCCGATGCTCGCCACGCATGACCCCCGCCTGATCGCGATCGGCGAGGACCGGGCCCGCTGGTTCGACCGGGGACCGGAGCAGTTCGAGTTCCAGATGCTCTACGGCATCCGCTCCGCCGATCAGGCCCGTCTGATCGGCGACGGATACACCGTGCGCACGTACGTGCCGTACGGCGAGGAGTGGTTCGGCTATCTCATGCGTCGCCTGGCTGAGCGCCCCGCCAATCTGGGGTTCCTCGCCCACGCCCTGATGGGTCGGTAGTCGCGTACCGGCGGCGGTCATGATCTACCGGTGTCGGGCGTCGACGGGCGCCCTGACACACTGGTGCCTGCTCCCAGCACGGAGCCCCGGTCCGCGTCCGGAAGCGGCTCGGGGCGCTTGTCCGGTGGCACCGGTGGCGCCACCGGCGCCACCGGGCTCCGTGGGGACTGAGCGGGGTGCCGTGCCGCTGGCGGCGGGAGCGCCTCGACTCCACTGGTGTGAATCGTGACGGTTTGTCCGAAGAGATCGCGCCGGTCACATCGGCCCCGCTACCGTACTGGTAACACGCGCGTCGCTGGTCCGGCGGAAGCCCCGTCGGGATAGCACGCGCCGGGCATGGGATAGGCGGTGAGCCATGGCCGGGTCGCGGTCCGACAGTCAGCTGTCGGAGGTCAGGTTCCTCACCGTCGCCGAGGTGGCGACGGTCATGCGGGTGTCAAAGATGACGGTCTACCGCTTGGTGCACGGCGGCGAGCTCGCCGCCATCCGGGTCGGTCGGTCGTTTCGTGTCCCCGAGCACACGGTGCACGAGTACCTGCGCGGTGCCTTTCAGGAAACCGCCTGAACCGCCCGCCCGCGGGCCTGGACCGGCCGCGGTGACCGGCATTGAGGGGCCGCGTTGGTCCTGCTGAGGCTTCCCGGCTACCCTGGACCCGACCGTGACCACAGATGCGCTCCGCCGCCCGTCCCGCAGGTCCGGTCCGTTGTCCGCAAGCGGACGCCGGTGTCATCCGGTCCGCCCCGCACATTGCATCGAAAGGCTGTCGTATGGGCTCGGTGGTCAAGAAGCGCCGCAAGCGCATGGCTAAGAAGAAGCACCGCAAGCTGCTGCGCAAGACCCGCGTCCAGCGTCGCCGTCTCGGCAAGTGATCCGGTGCCGGGCTGGTCCCGGCACCGTCATCACGTGCCAGCTGTCGACCCTCGGAGGCTTAGGTGATCAAGCCACGGATATTCCGGCTCGATCCCGCCTGCCGAGGACGGTGTGCGGCATGACCCCCGGTGGCCCCTCCGGTGCCCCGGGGGTCGTCGTCGTGACCGGGGTCAGTCGCTACCTCGGTGCCCACGTCGCCGCACGGCTCGCCGCCGACCCACGGGTCGGGCGGGTCCTCGGAGTCGACCCATCCGAGGCGGGTGGCGAGCTAACCGACCTGCTCAACGGGGTCGAGCGGGTCCGGGTGGATGCTGGTTCGATCGGTGGCCTCCTCACCGACCTCGACGTTGACGCGGTGGTGCACCTGGCCCTGGTCAGCGCTCCCGACCCGCAGCACGGGGGCCGAGCGGCCATGAAGGACCAGAACGTCATCGGCACGATGCAGCTGCTCGCCGCCGCACAGCACGCGCCCCGGCTGCGCAAGCTCGTCATCCGCTCCTCGACCGCCGCCTACGGCGCGTCCTTCCGCGACCCGGCGGTCTTCACCGAGGAGACCGAGCCGCGTGAAGTACCGCGCGGTGGCTTCGGCCGGGACATCCTGGACATCGAGGGGTACGTGCGAGGTTTTCGCCGCCGTCGCCCCGACGTAACCGCCACCGTGCTGCGGTTCGCGCCGTTCATCGGCTCGACCGCCGACACCACGCTCACTCGTTACTTCGCCCAACCGCTGGTGCCCACCGTGTTCGGCCGCGACCCACGGCTGCAGTTCCTGCACTTCGAGGACGCGCTGGAGGTGCTGCACCGGTCGGTCGTGCTGGACCATCCCGGCACCTACAACGTCGCCGGCCCCGGGGTGCTGGCGCTCTCCCAGGCCATTCGGCGCGCCGGCCGAGTCGCGGTGCCGGTGCTGGAGCCGGGCCTGTCCGGGGCGGCCGCGTTGGCCCGGACGCTCGGCTTCGGCCGCTACGGGTTGGACCAGGTTGACCTCTTCGTGCATGGTCGCGTCGTGGACACCAACCGGCTGGAGCGGGAGTTCGGCTTCACCCCACGCTCCACTGCTGCCGCCTTCGACGACTTCATCCGCGCCCACCGCAACGGCGTCGTGATGACCCGGGAGCGGCTAGCCGCCGCTGAGCAGCTGGTGCTCGACGGGGTCCGGCAGGTTCGCTCCGCCGCGGCTCGGGAGCGGTCGTGAGCGGCGGGGCGGTCTCCGAGCAGCCCGGCGACCACTGGGATCGGAAGGTGGCGAGTGGCTTGGCGTTTCTGCGTGGACGCCTCGCCGGCGACTACGAGGTTGACGAGTTCGGCTTCGACCCGCAGCTCACCGGATCCGTCTTTCATCCACTGTTGCGACTGCTCTACCGGGACTGGTTCCGCACCGAGGTCACCGGGCTGGAGCATGTGCCCGACATGGGGGCGGGCCTCGTAGTGGGTAACCACTCCGGCACCGTGGCCCTGGACGCGCTGATTCTCTCGGCGGTGCTCCACGACCAGCACCCCCAGCACCGATTTCTCCGGCTGCTCGGTGCGGACCTCGTCTTCCGGATGCCGGTGGTGTCGGCGGTGGCCCGCAAGGGCGGCGGCACGGTCGCCTGCAACCCGGACGCCGAGCGTCTGCTCGACTCCGGTGAGTTGGTCAGCGTCTTCCCCGAGGGCTTCAAGGGCATCGGCAAGCTGTACGCGGAGCGCTACAAGCTACAACGATTCGGTCGGGGCGGTTTCGTCTCCGCGGCGTTGCGTACGGGTACCCCGATCGTGCCGGTGGCGATAGTCGGGGGTGAGGAGACCTATCCGATGCTCGCCGATGTGAAGCCCCTCGCCCGGCTGTTGAAGCTGCCATACTTCCCCGTCACGCCGACCTTCCCCTGGCTCGGTCCGCTGGGCATGGTGCCGTTGCCGAGTAAGTGGCTGATCGAGTTCTGCCCGCCGATCGCCACCGAGCACCTGACCGACTCGGCCGATGACCCGTTGGTCGTGTTCAACCTCGCCGACCAGGTGCGGGAGACCATTCAGCAGACCCTGCACCGGCTGTTGGAGCAGCGGCCGGACCCGTTCGGCCCCTGACGAGGGGCGCCACCAGCGGCGAGCCCGCGGGCGGGCGGAATTCGGTTGCGATCGACTGGTGCCTTCGTACGGTGCTCGTTGTGCGGAGAGTCGTCGAGGCGGTCGTGCCAGCTCGGTTGGGTAACGGGTTCCGTTGGTTGCTGGCCTCGTCGTGGGCGACGAACCTGAGCGACGGGATCGCGGTTGCGGCCGGGCCGCTGCTGGTGGCGTCGCTGACCACCAACCCGCTCCTGGTCGCGTTGGCGGCCCTGCTGCGCTGGGCGCCGCCGCTGGTGTTCGGCCTCTGGGCCGGGGTGCTCTCCGATCGACTCGACCGGCGGCGCATCGTGCTGGTGGCTAATACGGTCCGGGTGGGCACCCTCGGCGTGCTGGTCGGGGCGTTGGTGACCGACCGGGTGTCGGTGCTGGTGGTGCTGGTGACGCTGGCACTGCTCGCCAGCGCCGAAGTGTTCGCGGACAACACGACGGGGACGCTGACGCCGATGCTGGTGCGTCGGGAGGACCTGGCGATCGCCAACGCCCGCGTCCTGGCCGGGGTCATCACGCTGAACAAACTGGCCGGCCCGGCGCTCGGGGCCGTGCTCTTCGCGGCCGGTCGGTCCTGGCCGTTCGCCACCAACACGGTTCTCCTCGCGGCCGGGCTGCTGTTGGTGACCCGGGTGTCGCTGCCACCGCGGGCGCCGGCCGCGGCGGGGCAGACCCGGGATCTGCGCGGTGACATCGTGGCTGGGTTTCACTGGGCCGTCCGTCATCCGGCCGTTCGGACGCTCTGCCTAACCGCTCTGTTCTTCAACATCACCTACGGCGCAGCCTGGTCCATCCTGGTGCTCTACGCCGATGCGCGACTCGGCCTCGGTGCCGTCGGCTTCGGCCTGATCAGCACGGCGATGGCGGCGGGCGGGCTGCTCGCCACCGTCGGGTACGGCTGGCTCGCCCGCCGGGTGAGCCTCGGGGGCATCATGCGGGCTGGGCTGATCATCGAAACCCTCACCCATCTCGGTCTCGCCGTCACCACCTCGCCCTGGGTCGCCTCGGGCATCCTCTTCGTCTTCGGGGCGCACGCGTTTGCCTGGGGCACCACCGCCCTGACCATTCGGCAGCGGGCGGTGCCGATCTATTTTCAGGGTCGGGTCAACAGCATCTACACCATGAGTGGGTACGGCGGGCTGGTCGTCGGCTCGGCGCTCGGCGGCCCCCTCGTCACCCTCCTCGGGATGACCGCTCCATTCTGGTTCGCCTTCGCCGGCTCGGCACTGCTCGTCGGGGGGTTGTGGCGCCAGTTCGCCCACATCGCCCACACCGACGATCCGGCACCAACGCCGGTTCCGGCCGGGTCAACCACCCACTGACGGCGGCGCGAGCGTGTTGGCGGGGGAGCTCACGTCCGGATGGACGTGCGGCGGCGGTGCCGGGCCAGCCCCGCAGTGACCGCTCCGGCGACCAGCCCGACGGCGGCGGTTGATGGGACGGCGATCTTCACCGCCCGACGTCCGGTACGGAAGTCCCGTACTTCCCATCCGCGTCGGCGGGCCTCCCGCAGCAGCGCGGAATCCGGGTTGACGGCGACCCCGCGGCCGGCCGCGGCGAGCATCGGTAGATCGTTGGAGGAGTCGCTGTAGGCGGTGCAGCGGGACAGGTCCAGCCCTTCCACCGCGGCGAGTCGGGTCACCGCCTCCGCCTTCGCGGGCCCGTGCATCAGGTCGCCGACCAGCCGTCCCGTGTACGCGCCGTCCACTACCTCGGCGACCGTTCCGATGGCACCGGTGAGCCCCAGCCGGGTGGCGATCACCCGGCCGATCTCCACCGGGGCAGCGCTGACCAACCAGACCCGTTGCCCGGCGTCGAGGTGACCCTGGGCGAGCTGGCGGGCGCCGGCCCAGATCCGGGGCGCCATCAGCTCGTCGAAGATCTCCTCGGCGAGGCGCTCCACGTCCTCCACCCGCCAGCCCTCGACGAACGCGAGCGCGGCCTCCTTGATCTGCGACATGTCGCCGACATGCTCGGTGGCGAGTACCCGGAACCGCAGCTGTTGCCAGGCGAATCGGAGTAGGTCACTGGTGGTGACGTAGTTGCGTGCGGCGAGTCCACGAGCGAACCAGTAGATCGATGCTCCTTGCATCATGGTGTTGTCCACGTCGAAGAAGGCAGCCGCGCCCCGATCCGGCGGCGGGGTCGGCGCGCCGCCAGCCGAGCTCCCACCGGAGATGCGCCTACGGGTGTCGGTGTCGACGGGCACCTCTCGGCTGGCCACGTGCTCCCCCTCCGTACGACCGGCGCACCGTGCGCCACCTGGCGAGGGTAGCCGGGTGGCCCACCGAGGCGGGCCTGCAACCGGGCAAACGACCCAGGTGTGCGGCGGGCCGGCGGTGGCTGCTGGTTCCTCGGGGGGAGCGGGGCCGGCCCGCCGCGGGCGGTGTCAGCGGTTTGCGGGGCAGTTCGCCGGAGTAGGACCGAGCGCGTCGCTGCCGCTCGGCGCGGGCAGGCCGCAGCCGATGGCGGCCCGCAGCGCGTCCGAGCGCCGAAGGGCATCGTCGAGAAGCGCGAGTGAGCGCTGGGTGCGGTCGCGGTCGGCGCGGGTTCCGTCGCCCACGAGTTCGTTGACCGCCGTACGCTGCGCGGCGACGAAGGTGTTGACCACGTCCAGCGCCGTCAGGTCGAGGTCCTGTACCGCGGCGGTAGTGAGCAGGCGAATTCCCTGGCGGGTGTCGGCGTCCATATCGTCTAGGACACCGCTGTAGCCGGTCCGGTCGCCGCTCAGTTGGGCCGCTTCGCTCAGGCGAGTCCGGGCGAAGTCCAGGAAGAGCTGCCCGCGGCTGTGGTCCGAGCCGGTCAACGCGAGCTGAGCGCGCTCCGTCGACCGCTTCATCCCGTACAGTGCGTCGCCCGGTACCGCGTTCTCACTGGCCGCGGAGATGCCGGAGACGGCGACGGCGCCGGTGGCGATGCCGATCAGGATCGCACCGCGGGCCCGGGCCCGTCGTGCGCTAACGGCGGGGAGGAGGAAGGAGCGGTTCGGTACCGGGCGGTGTTCCGTCCGGTCGGTGGTGGCCGTCGGGGCGGGGCGGCCGAGGCCCTCGCGTTCGGCGGTGGCCAGCAGCATCGCCCGTAGGCCGGTCCGGAACTCGGTACTGACCTCGACCGTCGGGGCGGCGTCACCGAGCTGCTGCCCGACCTCGACGAGGTCCGTGAGCTCTTCGTCGACTCGGGATCGGACATGGTGTCGTCGGCCGCCGTTTGCTTCGTCGAGAAGTTGCGCGAAGCGCTCGGCGCGCCGACGGGAGAAAAAGAGGTCGCTGTTCACCGCTGGCACCTCCCTCGCTGGGCGCGGCCGGTCGGCCGCGATCGTTACCGGCGACCGGGGACGGGCAGGCATCGCGGGAGGCTCGAGGCCGGCAGCCGAGCCGGACTCGAGAAACCCGGGGGACGCCGGGACTGCATCGGTCGCACCCGGATGAACGCGCCGCGCCGGGTCGGGGTTACGGGGCCAGTGGCGGAGAAAGCACGGAAAGTGACCGATTTCATCGGATTTTGATCTCCCCGGCGTCGCCGCCGCTGCCAGCGTAGTTATGCCCGGAAGCCGTCTGGGAGCAGCCGGGCGAGGGCCCGAACCGCCCGGTACTGCAAGGCCTTGATGGCGCCCTCGTTCTTGCCCATGGACCGCGCCGTCTCCGCCACCGAGAAGCCTTGGAGGAAGCGGAGCACGATGCACTCCTGCTGCTCCGGATTGAGCTGTTTGACCGCGCCGAGCAGGGTGACGTTGGTGATGTGCTCGACTACGGCCGCCTCTGGGCTGCCTTCCGGCCCCCGGTCTTCGCGCTCGGCGTCGAGGACGTCGCCGGTGGTCACCTCGAGCCGGTAGCGGCCGGACTTGAAGTGGTCTGCCACCAGGTTGCGGGCGATCGTCACCAGCCAGGCCCCGAGGTCTCGGCCCTGCCAGGTGAAGCTACCGATTCGCTTCAGCGCCCGGAGGAAGGTGTCGGAGGTGAGGTCCTCTGCCAGCTGGCGGTTGCCCACCCGGAAGTAGACGAACCGGAAGACGGTGTCCACGTACCGGTCGTAGATCAGGCCGAAGGCCTCGGCCTCGCCGGCCTGTGCTCGCTCGACCAGGGCCCAGATTTCGGTCGCCGGGTCGGACGGGTCGGGACGGCTCGGGAAGCCGGTGGCGGGGGTACTGGCGGGCAGCGCCGGCAGTACCGCCGTGTCCGTGGCGGCGGACTCGGTGGTGGTGGATGGGTCGGCACTCCGGCGGCCCTGTACGGGCATGGCCGGCCGGGCTGGTGCGGCGACTCGGGCCCCGATCGGCTTGGCGTTCGCGCCCGGTGTCCCGCTCCGGGCGGGGGCCTCGTTGGGATGGGTACGGCTGCGTACCCCGTTTTCGCTCCAGGCGCCGAGCTGGCTGTCATCTCGGGGCCCGCGGGGTGTCAACCGCTCATTCGTCGTGGATCGGGAGGGCGGGTCACCCAGGCCGATTGGCCGCTGCGCGTAGCCGAAGGTCGTCATCGGGGCACCTCCGTCGAACGGCCCGAGTCCCCGGCGCGAGGTTGGGGTAGATCGGGCACGCATGGTTTGGGTAGGGGATGTGCCGGCGTGCGGCCGATCCCCTTGAGGTGCTGGTCCAATGCGCTATCGGGCACGGGGGCCTCCTCGGGCTGAGGGGTTGTTGACTCACGGAAAACGGGGTGAGCCAACCCGAGTGATGATAGGGGTCAACGTCACCCGCGCGTGGCAAGTCCGTTACACAGGGCCAAAGTATTTCCGGTCGTGTCGCACTGCTGCCGGACCAGTTGTCCGTCGTGTGCGGTTGACTTTCGGATTCCTCAGTGTCTTGGGGAGACTCCCAGGTGGGTTGGGGTGTGGATGGTCGCGGCGAGGTGCGCGTTGGTCGGTCGGCGGGGCGAGCCGGCGGCAGCTGCCGCCAGCGGTGGCATGTGGAGGGCGCCCTCAATCTCACGGCACGTGACGGCTCAGTCCTGTTGGCAGGACGGATCGAGGTGGCGTCGCTACGCCGCGGCGTGTCGCCGGTCGGCGCCTGCACCGCACTCCCCGGCGCCCGTACCGCGCTCCCCGGCGCCGGTGCGGTCGGTCGTTCATCGCTGTGCCAGACTCGACGGCGGTGCAGGAGGTGCCCGGCCACGGTGCGAACGCTTCTCCGCGCGAGGTGAAGCTGGTACTCGCCGGGTCACCCAGGTGTGGTGCAGGGCGGTACGGGGTGTTTCACACCCGGTCAGCGGCGAAACTGTCCACGCGTACGCGCCGCAAGACACTGCTCCGGTCGTCGGGCCGGGGCCGTCCCAACGGAGGAGACCGATGCGTGAACCCCGCCTCACCCTGATCACCCGGCCTGGTTGCCACCTCTGCGAAGACGCGAAGGCGGCGCTTGAGCGGGTGGTCTCGGTCACCAATGACCGGTGGGTGGAGAAGGACGTCACCGACGATGTGGAGCTGGAGCGCGAGTACGGGGACCGGCTGCCGGTGGTGCTGCTCGACGGCAAGGAGCACGGCTACTGGCGGGTCGAGGAGGAGCGGTTGCTCCGCGACCTGACCACTCCTCAGCTCTGAGGCTTCCAGGTAGGGTGCGGCGATGAGTTCTGCGTACCCGCACCTGGTTTGGGACTGGAACGGAACCCTGCTCGACGACCTGGACCTGATCGTGACATCAACCAATGTTGCCTTCGCCAGCGTCGGCGGGCCGGCGGTGACCGCCGACGAGCATCGGGTGCGGTTTCGTCGACCGATCGCTGACTACTACGCGGAGGTGCTCGGGCGGGCCGTGGATGAGGCGGCGTTCGGCCAGCTGGACAAGATCTTCCACGAGGCGTACCTGGACGGGCTGACCACCTGCGCGTTGGCACATGACGCGGTGGACGCGATGTCCTCCTGGCCCGGGAGCCAGTCGTTGCTCTCCATGTGGTTCCACGAGGATCTGGTGCCAACCGTGCACACCTACGGACTGACCAAGCACTTTCTGCGGGTGGACGGGCTCCGGACCGAGGTCGGTGGGGACCGGAAGGCCGAGTCACTGACCCGGCACCTGGTCGAGCTGGGGCTGGATGGCCGGGACGTGGTGCTGATCGGTGACTCGCTCGACGACGCCGAAGCGGCCCTATCGGTGGGCGGCCGTGCGGTCCTCTACACCGGGGGTCTCACCGACGCTGCCCGGCTGCGGGCCTCCGGTCATCCAGTGGCGGAGACCCTCACCGAGGCGGTCGCCCTGGCCCACTCGAATTGATCATGCCTCGCCTCAGCCGCGGAGGTAGGCCAGGACGGCGCGGACCCGGCGGTGCTGCTCGATATCCGGTGGGAGGTCGAGCTTGGTGAAAATGTTGCGGACGTGCTTCTCGACCGCGCCGTCGGTCACCACCAGACTGCGGGCGATCGCGGTGTTGGAGTGGCCCTCGGCCATCAAACTCAGTACCTCACGTTCGCGCGGGGTCAGGGCCCGCAGCGGATCGTCGCGGCGGCGGCGGGCGAAGAGCTGGGTGATCACCTCGGGATCGAGAACGGTGCCTCCGGCGGCGACCCGGTCCAGCGCGTCGAGGAATTCGCCGATCGCGGCCACCCGGTCCTTGAGTAGGTAGCCAACCCCGACCCCGGTGGCCAGGAGGTCGTCGGCGTAGGACACCTCGACGTACTGGGAGAGCACCAGGATCGGCGTCGCTGGCACCAGATCACGTGCTTGGACGGCGGCCCGGAGCCCTTCGTCGGTGTGCGACGGCGGCATTCGTACATCAACGATCGATACGTCGGGGCGGTGGGTCACCACCGCCTGCACCAGGGCGTCGCCGTCACCGACAGCGGCCACCACCTGGTGGCCGCGTTCGGTGAGAAGTCGGACTAGCCCTTCTCGGAGCAGGACGGCGTCGTCAGCGATCACGATCCGCATGACTGCGTGTCTACCACTACCCGGTCGTCGCGGGGAGTTCGGCCCGGATCCGGTCCGCGATGCCGACCAGCCCGTGCCCCTTGGCCAGGTGCGCACCGCCCTGGCCGTCGTCTTCGATGCCGACCCGCAGTCGCCGTCCGGTCCGCTCCACGAATACCCGGCACTCGGTGGCCCGGCTGTGTTTGGCGACATTGGTGAGCGCTTCGGCGACCACGAAGTACGCCGTGCTCTCCACCGCTGGGTCGAGCCGGCCGCCGGGCTCGCCTAGCCCGGCGTCAACCTGTAGCTCAATCGGGATCAGCCCGCGCCCGGCCAGCGCTGCGAGGGCGCTCGGCAGCCCGCGGTCCACCAGGATGGGCGGTGCGATACCCCGGGACAGCGCGCGTAGCTCGGTGAGGGTTTCCCGGGTTTGGTCAACCGCCTCGTTGAGCGTGTGCCGGGCCGCTACCGGGTTGTCGGTGAGCTGCTCACGGGCCCGGCTGAGATCCATGGCGAGTCGAACCAGCCGTTGCTGCGGCCCGTCGTGGATGTCTCGCTCCAGCTTGCGTAGCGCATTCGCCTCGGCGGAGGCGAATGCGCGTTTCTGTTCTTCGAGGGTGGTGATCCGGTTGCGCAACTCGGCCACGCCGGTGAGCAGAGCGCGGGCCAGGCCACCCTCGGTCCGCGCGCAGGCCCGGGCCACCAACGGCAGAGTGAGCAGGGCGAAGAGGCCGATGGCGGTGTACAGGAAGATCCGGGCGCCGGCACCGGCACCCATCCCGAGGAGCTCACTGAGGGAAGTGCTGTCCGGACCATGCGGTAGATACCGGTCATATATCGGGTAGCAGACGCCGGCGAGCGCCACGGACCACCAGCTGACCAGGATGGCGAAGGCCGGTGTCGCCACCAGTAACTTGCTGAACGCGTGGAGCAGGTCGAGCCAGGACTGCGGATCGCGTACCGGCGCCAGGGCTCGGCCCCAGAAGCCGGCACCTGGATCGGGGCTTCGGTAGACGGGGCGGATCCGGGGCATGCCCAGCACGGAGGGCAGCCAGAGCCGTTCGATATCGGCCAGGACGCGGACGGCGTAGAGCGTTCCGGTCAGGATCGGCAGGCCCAGCGTGGTCACCAACAGGCCGAGGCTGAGGGAGATCCCGGTGGCGGCCAGCACGATGCCGACCAGGGCGAGGGGTAGGCCGGAGAGGACGTAGCCGGAGTCGCGCAGGAGCTGGCGGAGCAGGGTGCGCAGCGGGCTGGAGGTGGGGGTGGCGGCCACGCGTGCAGCTGTCATGCCCTGAGGCTAGGCAGTGAGACCGAAACCACCCATCCTGCACGCCGCCGAAAATTTGGAGGTGCTGGCGCTACCACGCTTCGGGAGGGCCTGGCGCTACCACGCTTCGGGAGGGGCTGGTGTACCACGCCCGTCGGGAAGTGGGCGACGCGCCCCCCGTGTGATTGGTCAGAGAAGTCGTAATTGAGCAATAATCGCCGGACGGCGTGGGCGGAGTCGAGACATTGATCTTGTGGAACGGGGGGCCGGGTGGAGTCGCGTCGTGGGCGACCAAGATCGCGATTTGTGCGTGTCTTCACAAGCGCTTACTCTGTAGTTCCGACCCGCCCCGCTAGCACAGCCGGTCTTCTCGGTGGCCAGCGGGAGTCCCGACCCGGCCCGGCGGAGTTGGCCCAGGATCCCACCGCACGGAGTTTCATGAGTCAGCACCGCCCGCCCGGCGCACCCGAACGCCCTGTCGCCGTGCCGGCGTTGCCAGACCTGCCGGAGGCGACCGTCGCCCGGCTTCCCGAGTATCTCCGCGCCCTGCACAACCTGGCCGAAAACGGTCACGAGACGGTGTCCAGTGAGTGGTTGGCCACGGCTGCGGGAGTTAACTCCGCCAAGCTCCGCAAGGATCTGTCGCACCTTGGCTCCTACGGCACCCGGGGAGTCGGCTACGACGTGGCCCTGCTGATCGATCAGATCGAGTACGTCCTGGGGCTCACCCAGCGGCGCTCGGTTGCCCTGGTCGGGGTGGGTAATCTCGGCCATGCCCTCGCTGGCTACGACGGTTTCGCCACCCGTGGTTTCCGCATCGCCGCGCTCTTTGACGCCGACCCCGTTCGGATTGGTGAGGAGATTAACGGCCTGGTCGTCCAGCACGTGGACGAGCTGTCCCGGGTCGCCACCGAGGAGTCGATCGCGATCGGCGTGATCGCCACCCCGGCCGCCGCCGCGCAGCGGGTCGCCGACCGGCTGGTCGCCGGCGGAGTGACCAGCATCCTGAACTTCGCGCCCTGCGTGCTAACCGTGCCGGACGGGGTTGACGTCCGTAAGGTCGACCTCGCCGTCGAGCTGCAGATCCTGTCCTTCCACGAGCACCGTAAGGCGTCCCTGACCGCACTCCCCGCCGCCGGCGAGGCCGCCCTCACCCCATTGCCGGGTAACCTCGCCGCCACCGACCCCCAGGAGGCGATCGGCACGTGAAACTGCTAGTCGTCGGCGCGTCTTACCGCACCGCCCCGGTCGCCACTCTGGAGCGACTGGCGGTCGCCCCCGCTGACCTCCCCCGCGTTCTGGCCCGCCTGGTAGCGCAGCCGTACGTGAGTGAAGCGGTGCTCGTCTCCACCTGCAACCGGGTGGAGGTATATGCTGTTGTATCCGGTTTCCATGGCGGCCTCGGTGACATCTGTGCTGTCCTGGCCGAGCCGACCGGCTGCCAGCCGGCTGCCCTCGCCGACCACCTGTACGTGCACTTTGACGCCGCCGCGGTCAACCACGTCTTTCGGGTCGCCGCCGGCCTGGACTCCATGGTCGTGGGCGAGGCCCAGATCCTCGGCCAGATCCGGGACGCGTACCACTGGGCGTCCGAGGCGGAAACCGTTGACCGCCTGCTGCACGAGCTGATGCAGCAGGCCCTACGGGTCGGGAAGCGGGCCCATTCCGAGACTGGCATCGACCGGGCCGGGCAGAGCGTCGTCACTGCCGCCCTCGGCCTCGCTACCGAGCTACTCGACAGCGACCTGGCCGGCCGCCCTGCGCTGGTGGTGGGGGCGGGGGCGATGGGCTCGCTGGGCGCGGCCACCCTCTCCCGGTTGGGCGCCGCGCCGGTCACCGTGACCAACCGAGGTGCCGATCGAGCGATCCGGCTGGCCGAGTCGTACGGCGGTACTGCCGTGCCGATCGCCGACCTCACCAAAACGCTTTCCACAGTGGATATCGTAGTGGCCGCCACGGCCGCCCCCGAGGCGGTCCTCACCCGCGCGGTGGTGACCCAGGCACTCGCTGGTCGGGACCCATCCCGGGGGCCGCTGGTCCTGCTCGACCTGGCTGTCCCGCGGGACGTCGAGCCCGGCGTGGCCGACCTGCCCAGCGTCCAGGTCATCGACATCGACCGGATGGCGGCATTGGTCGCCGGCGGCCCCGTCGCCGCCGACGCCGCCGCGGTGGAGCAGATCGTCGCCGCCGAGGTTGACGCCTTCCTCACCTGGCTGCGGGGAGCGGACGTCGCACCGACCGTGGCCGCGCTGCGGGGGCGCGCCGACGACGTGGTCGCCGCGGAGCTGGGCCGGCTCACCCAGCGTCGCCCGGATCTGACCGACGACCAGCGGGCCGAGGTCGCCCGGACAGTGCACCGGGTCGTCCAGCGCCTCCTGCACCAGCCGACCGTACGGGTTCGCCAGCTCGCGGCGGAGCCCGGCGGGGACCAGTACACGGCGCTGCTGCGTGAGCTTTTCGACCTGGAGGTGCCACAGACCTCCGCGGTCGGCACCGTCCCCGATGTGGTGGTGCCCGACGTCGATCCCCAGCTCGGCGGCGACGCCGAGGCGCTACCCACCGGAGGTGAGTGATGAAGGTCCCCCTACGCCTTGGTACTCGGGGCAGCGCCCTGGCGATGGCCCAGTCCGGGCAGGTCGCGGCGGCCCTCACCGCGGCCACCGGCACCCCGGTGGAGTTGGTCGAGGTGGTGACCACCGGTGACCGCTCCGCGGCCCCAGTGCACCAGCTCGGTGTCGGCGTGTTCGTCTCCGCGCTTCGGGACGCCCTCGCCGCGGGCACCATCGACTTCGCGGTGCACTCGTACAAGGACCTGCCGACCGCGGCGGCCCCCGGCCTGTACGTCGCCGCCGTCCCAGCCCGGCAGGATCCCCGGGACGCGCTCGTGGCCACCGGTGGTCGTACCCTCGCCGAGCTGCCGCCCGGCGCCCGGGTCGGCACCGGCGCGCTGCGTCGCATCGCCCAGCTGCACGCGCTTGGGCTTCAGCTCGAGGTCGAGCCGATCCGGGGTAACGTCGGTACCCGGCTGGCGCGGGTGCTCGGGCCGGAGGCCGACCTGGACGCGGTGGTTCTGGCGCGGGCCGGGCTGGCCCGCCTGGATCGCACCGACACGATCACCGAGACGCTCGACCCGATGCTGATGCTGCCCGCTCCCGCTCAAGGGGCGCTGGCGGTGGAGTGCCGGTCCGACGATTCGGCTCTGGTCGAGCTGCTTGCGGTACTCGACCACGCACCGTCCCGCGCCACGGTCGTCGCGGAGCGGGCGCTGCTCGCCACCCTGGAGGCCGGGTGCAGTGCCCCGGTCGCCGCCTACGCCGAACTCGCCGAAGGCGACGTCGGTGAAGAGATCTACCTGCGCGGGGCGGTGATCAGTCCGGACGGTACTCGTGACCTCCGGCTGTCCCGCACCGGAACGCCCGCCGACGCGGTGGAGATCGGTAAGGCCCTCGCCACTGATCTCCTCGACCTCGGCGCCGACTCGATCCTCGGCCAGCAACGGAACCTTGGCCCGGGGACCCAGCAATTTGGGAGCACAGTATGACCCGCACCCGTAAGCCCGTAGGCCGCATCGCGTTCGTCGGGGCCGGTCCCGGCGATCCGGGCCTGCTGACCCGCCGGGGATACGACGCCCTGGTCAGCGCCGACCAGGTGGTATATGACCGGGGAGTCCCCGAGGCGCTGCTCGATGTCGTCCGCGGCCAGGCGAAGCAGGAGGCTCAGCTAACCCTGGCCGAGGGCGGATCGGGCGATGTGGCGAAGGTCCTGATCTCGGCGGCCCGTTCCGGGCTGAACGCGGTGCACCTGGTCGCCGGTGACCCGTTCGGCCACGAGGCGGTGGTCCGGGAGGTGCAGGCGGTCGCCCGAACCGCCGGCCAGTTCGAGGTGGTCCCGGGCGTCGGCCAGGCCGAGGGGGTGGCGACCTACGCGGGTGTGCCGCTGCCCGGGGTCCGGACGGCGGCCGACGTCGAGGATGTCACCACGCTCGACTTCGAGGCGCTGGCCGCCGCCGTCACCCGGGGTCCGTTGGCCCTCGCGGTGGACGCCGGGGACCTCGCCGCGATCCGGGACGGGTTGCTCGCCGCCGGAGTCGACGATGCGACCGCGGTCGGCGTGACCGGCGACGGCACCGGCGAGACCCAGTACACGACCACGTCGACAGTGGACTCTTTCGTCGCGGCGGCGCTCGGGTTCACCGGCCGGGTCGTGCTCACCCTCGGCGAGGGCGTCGGCCAGCGGGACAAGCTCAGCTGGTGGGAGAACCGCCCGCTGTACGGCTGGAAGGTGCTCGTACCGCGGACCAAGGAGCAGGCGGGGGTGATGAGCGCCCGACTGCGCGCGTACGGCGCGATCCCCTGCGAGGTGCCGACCATCGCGGTCGAGCCGCCGCGTACCCCCGCGCAGATGGAGCGTGCGGTCAAGGGGCTGGTCGACGGCCGGTACGCCTGGGTGATCTTCACTTCGGTGAATGCGGTCCGGGCGGTCTGGGAGAAGTTCGCCGAGCACGGCCTCGACGCCCGCCACTTCGGTGGCGTGAAGATCGCCTGTATCGGCGACGCGACCGCCGACGCGGTACGCGCCTTCGGGATCCGGCCGGAGCTGATCCCCGCCGGGGAGCAGTCCTCGGAGGGGCTGCTGGCCGAGTTCTCGCCGCACGACGAGGTGCTTGACCCGGTCGGTCGGGTGCTGCTGCCGCGCGCCGACATCGCCACCGAAACCCTAGCCGCCGGGCTCACCGAGCGCGGCTGGGAGGTTGACGACGTGACCGCCTACCGGACGGTTCGGGCGGCGCCGCCGCCGGCCGAGATCCGCGACGCGATCAAGTCGGGTGGGTTCGACGCGGTGCTCTTCACCTCGTCGTCCACGGTCCGGAATCTGGTCGGCATCGCCGGGAAGCCACACGCGCGGACCGTTGTTGCGGTAATTGGGCCCAAGACGGCGGAGACCGCCACCGAGTTCGGCCTTCGGGTTGACGTGCAGCCACCGCACGCCTCGGTCCCCGACCTGGTGGAGGCGCTGGCCGGCTACGCCGTCGAGCTGCGCGAGAAGCTTGCCGCGATGCCGGCGAAGCAGCGGCGCGGCTCGAAGGTGCAGGGGCCGACCGCCCTCCGGTTCCGCTGACCCTGGAGGACCCGTGCCGTACCCCGAGATCCGACCCCGGCGGCTGCGTCGCAGCCCGGCTCTGCGGCGGCTGGTCGCCGAGACCCGGGTCGACCCGGCCGAGCTGGTCGTACCGATGTTCGTCAAGGAGGGGTTGACCGAGCCCCGGTCCGTGTCATCCCTGCCGGGGGTGCTCCAGCACTCCCGGGAGTCGCTGCGCAAGGCCGCGGTCGCGGCGGTCCAGGCCGGGGTTGGCGGGATCATGCTCTTCGGGGTGCCGGCTCACCGGGACGAACTCGGCTCCGGCGGGGCCAACCCGAACGGCATCCTGAACGCCGCCATCCGGGACGTGGTCTCCGAGGTGGGCGACGCCACCGTGGTGATGAGCGACCTCTGCCTGGACGAGTTCACCTCGCACGGCCACTGCGGTGTGTTGGCGTCCGACGGGTCGGTGGCGAACGACGCCACCCTCGCCGCGTACGCCGAGATGGCGGTGGCGCAGGCGCAGGCCGGGGTGCACGTGGTCGGGCCGTCCGGAATGATGGATGGTCAGGTCGGCGTGGTCCGGCGGGCGTTGGACGCCGCCGGCCACCAGGACGTGACCGTCCTCGCCTACGCGGCGAAGTACGCGTCCGCGTTCTTTGGCCCGTTCCGGGACGCGGTGGAATCAACGCTGGACGGCGACCGTCGGACCTACCAGCAGGATCCGGCGAACCTGCGGGAGTCCCTGCGCGAGGTGGCGCTGGATGTGGCCGAGGGCGCGGACATGGTGATGGTCAAGCCAGCGCTGCCGTACCTCGACGTGGTCGCGGCGGTCCGGGCCGCCGTTGACGTGCCAGTCGCCGCCTACCAGGTCTCCGGCGAGTACGCGATGGTCGAGGCGGCCGCGGCGAACGGTTGGATCGACCGGGAGCAGGTGATGCTGGAGACACTCACCTCGATTCGTCGGGCCGGAGCGCAGATCATCCTTACCTACTGGGCGGTCGAGGCCGCGCAGCTGCTGCGTCAGCGCTACTGACGCCGCCGCGCCCGGTCGCCCCACTGGCGGCAGCCGGGTCCGCAGCACCGCAACGGCCCGCCGGCCCGGTCGAGTACCGGGCCGGCGGGCCGTGCCGCTTCCAAGGTCGCCCGTGGCGCCTTCTGAGGTCGGCCGGTCGCCGGTGGCGACGTCAGTGGCGATCAGTCGCCGGTGGTGAGGTCAGTTGGCGATCAGTCGGCGGTGGTGAGGTCAGTTGGCGGTCAGTCGTCGTTGACGATGGTCCCGGTGCCGAACGGATCGGCGATCTGGAGCCCCGGGCCCCCAACCACCAGCAGAGTCAGCTTCTCGTCGGTCTCGCGCTTCCGGTCCCCGCGCACCGACACCGGGAAGGTCAGCGCTGTCTGGCCGGCCGGCAGCGTCTGGCAACCGGCGTACGACCGGTAGTCAACGCCCGGCCGTGCGCTTCGGCCCAGGGTCAGGGCGCAGACCAGGGCCGACTCGGAGAGGGGACGCGAGACGGTGACGGTGAAGGCCAGCTCGCTGCGGCCCCGATCGCCTTCGACCACCGAGGCGTCGGCGACGGTCAGCGTCGGGCGGGACCGGAACCGGGCCACCTGCGGATCGTGGTCGCTGGCGCCCCGCGAGCCGTCCCCCGCGTACTCCGCCGGCCAATCGGCGTTGATGTGCGCGGCCCGCATCTGCACCAGATCGTCGTGGAGCGCCGCGGTGACGAAGAGGTGGTCCAGCGTCTGTGCCTGGCCGGCGAAGCCGTACGAGTAGGCGGACGACGGCGCGTCGGCGAGCAGGTCATCCCAGAGGTTGCGCAGCCCCACCTCGTACAGGGGAGCGAGCTGGTCCGACGGGGTCGGGTCCGCGGCCGTCGCGATCGGATCGTCGGGACGGGGAAAGACGTTCAGGTCCCCGCCGAACACCACTCGGGCGTCCGGGTCCGCCGCCGTGATCGCGGAGACGATCGCAGCCCCGTACGCCGCCTGCTCCCGGCGCTGCCCCACCCGTCGGTCCGGGCCGGACGAGTAGTGGTTGCTGGCCGCCCAGACCGTCAGCCGTTCCTCCGAACCGGGGGCGGCGGCGATCGTGAACCGGCCGAGCTGCGGCGCGCGGGTGAAGACGTTGTCGCCGTCCTTGCCGGTGCTGGTATCCACATCGGGCGGCAGGACCGCGTTGAGTGTCTTGGGGTTCTGCACGTCGGCGTTGGACGGGAGCCCGGGCGCGCGGTACTGGACGGTCGGGGCGGCGCCGAGTAGCGGATCGTCAGTGGTCGCCTCGGCCAGTGCGACCCGGTCAGTGCGGTAGAGGAAGGCCGAGGTGATGCCCCGGGCATCGGCGCCGCTGCGGTCGTAGGCGGCCGCGTAGGCCGGGCCACCGATGTCGGCGATGGTCAGCGCGAGCTCCTGGAGCGAGTCCGGAGCGCCGTCGGCGTCATTGGTATTACCGCAGACCAACTGGTTGCCATCAACCACGCAGATGTCCTGGTCCTCGGTCTCCTGGACCAGGATCAGGTCGGGGGAGTGCAGGTCGTTGGTGATCTGGTCGGCGAGCGCGGCGAGTTGATCCTCGTACTCCTGCTCGCTGCCCGGAACGTAGTCGAACGGCGGTCGTACGCCGGTGCAGCCGTCGTTTCCGGCGAAGTCGCAGCCGTCGAAGGGGTCGTCGCGGAAGTCGTACAGGTTCTCCACGTTGTACGCAGCGACCGCGTACTCCGTCGACCGCTGGGCCGGCTGCGGCGGGTGGTTAGTTGCCGGGTCGGCTCCGGCCGCGAAGGCGGCGGACTCGACCTGGACGCCGTACTTCTGGAACGAGTAGTAAAGACCACCCACCGCATCGTCGGTCAGCGTGTCGAAGGTGCGTGCCGGTGGGAGCAGCGTGGTGTTGTCGCCGCTGACGGCCTTGACGCCCAGGCTGCCCAGCATGATCCGCTGGCCGTTGCCGTCGTCGAAGATCTGGGTGGGGTCGTTGTCCAGCGGGTGGGCGTCGCGGAACACGCGGCGGGTGTGCGGGTCGCTCCGGTCCAGGAGCGGGTCATCCCGGTCGACCAGCCAGGTCTCGGCGTCAGCGGTGGAGGCGTAGACGTTGCGGCCGCTCACCGTTTGACTGTCCGCGCGTACCCGCAGTCGGGCCCCCTCGTGCCGTTCCCAGAAGCGCTGCGCGTCGGCCAGGTCGGCCGGTGGCGCCGCGTCGGTCACCGTGACCACCCGGTCCACGTCCAGCCCGGTGGAGATCTGACGGACCAGCGAGGCGCTGGAGAGCTGCGTCATGTGGTAGTACTCGGAGACCCGGGCGCGGAGCACCACCTCGTCGCCGACGGTCGGTACGTAACCCCCGATGAGCGACGTGTGCGAGCCCATGAAGACAAAGATGCCGTCGGAGCTGGTGAGGTCGCCGTCGGTCGCGTCGGCGCGGCTTTGGAGGAAGAATCCGTGCTGGTCCCCGCCAGCGGAGTCACGGGCCAGGGTGCGCTGGGTGATCACGCCACGGACGTCGTACCGCGCGTTGCTGGCACCGTTGCCGCTGGTCGGCGCGAGCGGCGAGCGGTCGGTGCCGCCCTCCTCGGCGTCGGTGGTCGGGCCCTGCACCTCACCGACCGTCAGCTCCCGGGTGGCCTGCACCGGCAGGGTGCAGGTCGCGGTGGTGCCGTCGGTGTCGGTCGCCCTCAGGACCACCGAGTACGCCCCGGCGGCCAGGTCGGCGCTCGCGCTGACAGTGGCCCGGGCGGTGCCACCGACCGCTCCGGCCGGGGTGAACGCCGTCCGGCTGATCGCGCCGGTGGACGGCGTCGGGCTGACTGACGTGACCGCCAGGTCGACGATCTCATCGTCCGGGTCGGTCGCGGTGACCTCCCGGGAGGCCGCGGTGCCCGCCGGCGTTACCAGGGGATCGCCGCAGGTGATGGTGGCGGGGGTGTCTACCGGGCCGTCGCCGAAGTGGTGCGCGCCGAGCCCGTCCACCGTGTCGGTGTCGAAGCCGGCCCACTCGGTGGCAGGGTCGAAGCTGTCGCCGGGGTCGGTGTCCCCCGAGGCGATGCTGCCCAGCCGGCGGAGGGTGTGGTTGGCGGTGTTGGTCAGGCCGCTGCCCCACCCGCTGCCCGGATCGACGCCGACCTGACCGATCGCGTCGAGCACGGCATCGCCGCGGCGCAGTACGACCGCGTCGTCACCGTTGAAGAGGCCAGCACCGGTGACCTGGTCGGCCTGGGCGAGGATCGCCGCGTTCGCCGATGAGTGGGCGAAGACGAAGACATCTCCCGCCGCAACCGTGCCGGTCAAGGAAATGGTGGTCGGCGTGGTGGAGCCGTTGAAGTAGAGCAGCAGTTGATAGCCGCCGGTGGCGAGGTCGACCGGCGCGCCGGTGCCGTTGAAGAGCTCGATCGCCTTGTTGTTGGACGAGCCTTCGACGTACTCGGAGATGAACAGGTCGGTGGGGGCAGCGACGGCGGCGTTGGGCGTGACCCCGACGGCCGCGATGCTCACGGTAGCGGTGACGGTGGCGAATAGAGCGAGTGCGCGGCGCGGGCGCATGGAGCCTCCACGGTGGGTGGATGGTAACGAGCGAAGGCTAGAGGGTCCGCCCTACCTCGCTCTATCCCCTGAAGGGCCCGATGGTGAACTATTGGCGCGTGGCGTCGACCCGATGCACCAGCTCGGCGACATCAACGCTGTACTCGTACCACTCCCGGTCTGAGCGGTAGCCCAGCTCGGCGTTGACCTTCAGCATCGCCTCGTTCTCCTGCGCGTTCCAGGTCTGCACTTCGGTGAGCGCCGGCTCGGCCGAGCGCAACTCCAACAGCATGCGTGCTTTCATCGCCCGGTCAATGTCGTGCCCGCGGTGCTCCGGCACCACGATCGTGTCGTACTGGTCGGCCCGGGTCGGATGCTGCGCCGGCACCACCACCTCGGTCAGCCCGGCCACCTCCCCGGTCTGCTCGTGCAGCGCCAGGACGATGTATGGGGTCATCCCCCGTCGGTGCAGGCAGTCGAGGCTGTCGCGGAGCCGCTGCGGGTCGTAGGAGCTGGGGCGGAGCTCACCCTCCTCGACATCGCGCGCCTCCGCCTTGGCCCGCGCGTACGCGTCGATGAGCTGATCGGGCAGCCCGCCGGGGTGGAACTGCACGTCGTACCCCGGGCTGACGCCGTCGGCCGTCTTGCCCAGCTCCGCCCAGTCCACTCCGGCCAGGTCGAGCACGCTGCGGGTTTCGACGTATTCTCGGGTGAAGCCGAGCGCCTCGAAGAAGGCGACCGCTGGGGTGTCGCCGACTACCTCCACGCCGATCGCCTGGAATCCCTCCTGGTAGACCCGGCGGGCAGCGGTCAGGACCAGCTCGCGGCCGAGGCCGCTGCGGCGCATCGACGGGTGCACCAGCACCTCAAGCACGCCGATGCTGCCGAGCAGCAGCACGTTGACCATCCCCGGCACGGCCACGCCGCCGTCCTCGGTCGGGTCGGCCTTGGCCACCCAGGAGATCCGCCGTTCACCCGGCATCATCTCAGTCAGGTACTCCCGCAGGAAGCTCCCTTGCCAGGGCGGGTCCTGCGGCAGGTCGGCGGCGAGGACCGCGTTCAACGTGTCCAGCAGGGACGCCATCTCGGCGGACGACGCGGCCCTAAGATCCCATTCGCGCATCATCACCCGTCTAGCTTGCCGCCTACCGCTGCTCGGGGGAAGTAGGGGATTCCCCGGAAACATGGACGATCACGTCAGCTCCGGCTTGCTTGCCCGTACTGGTTGGCCTTGTCGAAGACGTCCTGAGCGTACTGTCGCACATCGTTGTACGACAGGACGGCGTTCCACCAGTCGGTGGCGGTAGTCAGATTCCGGCCGCCTTTGCACAGGTAATTGGCGGCGGCCAGGGCGGCGTCGTCGATGTCGTGTGGGTCCTTGCGGCCGTCGTTATCCGCGTCGGCCCCAATCTCCTGCCAGGTGGTCGGAATGAACTGCATTGGCCCGACCGCCCGGTCGTAGGTGGCGTCCTGGTCCAGCGTGCCGCGGTCGGTGTCGCGGATCAGCATTCGCCCGCCTTGCCCGTCCAGTGGCAGGCCGATGATCTCTGGGGCGGCCCGCCCGTCCGACCCGAGCTGGGCGTTGTTGGCCTGCCCGTGCCCCGACTCGACATGCCCGATCGCAGCGAGCGTGGTCCAGCTCAGACCACAGCTGCGGTTGGTCTGGGCGAGGACTAGTTCGGCGTAGCCGTAGGCCTGCAACGCGACCGGTGCGATGCCAACCTTCGGGCCGGTCTGGGCTGCCCAGCCCGCGAGCGTGTCGGCGGGTCGGCCGAGGCCGGGGGGTGGGACGGCCGTCGTGGCGTCGGGCGGCGGCAGCGTGCCGGCGGGTGGCGGCCCGCCGGGCGCGGCCGTCGCGTCGTCGGTGATGGCGGTATCCGGGCCGGAGCCCACTGTGGTGGGCACCAGCAGGGCGCCGGCCGCCACGGTCGCCGCGACCAGGAGCAGCAGGAAGCTACCAGGGAGGGTGAGCTGGCCGCTGGGACGCCGTGACCAACGGTGTACCGAACGCGCCGCGCCGACCGTCAATCGGGCGGGTGAGACGCGGATGGCGTGCGCGAAGCGAACCCGGCGCCGTCCGGTTCTCGCGGCCCGCTCCGGCGTGGCGGCGTCAGAGTCGGAGCCGGAGTCGGAGCCGGAGCTGGAGTCGGCGTCGGCGTCGGCGTCGGCGTCGGCGTCGGCGGAGTTTGCTGGTTTGGCCTTGCCGGTGGAGTCGGAGTCGGAGTCGGCGTCGGCGGAGTTTGCTGGTTTGGCCTTGTCGGTGGCGTCGGCGTCGGTGGAGCTCGATGGCTTGACCTCGTCGGCCCGGTTCGCGTCGGGGCTCCGCGCCGGCTCCGCATCTTCGTCCGTCGGCGGTTGCAGCCACGGTCGGCGCGGTCGGGGCACCGGCCCGAGCCGTCCGCCCGCGGCCACGCCAGATCCACTCTGTGCGCCCTCGCCCGGTGCGGCCGGACGCAGGGGCCGGAGGGTCTGCTTCTCCTCGCCGTCCACCACCTGTCGAGTATTACCCATGTTCGGTCGATGGTCCGGGGCGGTCGTAGGCTGGAGGCATGCCCCGGTACGAGTTCCGCTGCCGCGACTGCGGCGACACCTTCGAGGTCAATCGGCCTATGGCCCGAGCCGCCGAGCCGACCCGCTGCCCGCAGGGGCACGACAACACCGTCAAACTCCTTTCCACGGTCGCGACAATCGGTCGAAGCGGATCTGGTGGGATCGCTCCCACCGCAGGTGGTGGCTGCTGCGGCGGTGGCTGCGGCTGCTGAGTCGGCAATCGGTTCGTCGACGTCTCACCGTGCTTGCCGACGCTGGCGCGGAGTGGCACGTTGGAGCAGAACCGGGCCGTCATTCTCGCCATGTGTGACGGGCTGGATTCAGGCAGCATTCAGGCAGCATGAACCAGACGTCCTGGGCGGAGGTTCCACGCATGTCGCCACGGATCCACCTCCCGACCGGGTGGGTGACCTTCGTCTTCACCGACATCGAGGGCTCCACCCGGCTGGCCCAACTGCTCGGACCGGACTACCGGCCAGTGCTGCGGGAACACCGGCGCCTGCTGCGCCGGACCGTAGTCGCCACCAAGGGGGCGGAGTTGCTCACCGAGGGCGACTCGTTCTTCTTGGTCTTCGCCGACGCGTCCGCCGCGCTGGCCGCCTGTCTGGCCGCCCAACGTGCCCTGACCAACCACGACTGGCCAACCCCGGATGCCACCCCGCGGGTACGGATGGGGTTGCACACCGGGTGGGCGGAGCCCCGCGACGGTGAGTACGTGAGTGCAGAGGTGCATCGGGCTGCCCGGATCGCCGCCGCTGCGCACGGTGGACAGGTGCTCTGCTCCGCAGCGACTGCCCAGCACGCCCACCCGTTGCCCGGTGGCGCCTCCCTACTCGACCTGGGGTTGCACCGACTTCGTGGCTTCGATGACCGGGAACGGCTCTTCCAGCTGACCGCAGCGGGTTTGGAGCGGCAGTTCCCCCGTCCGCGTACCGCTGACGCGGCGGCGCACAACCTACCCACTCCGGTCACCTCGTTCGTTGGTCGGCGGGCCGAGCGGGCCGAGCTGCGCCGGCTGGTGCAGAACTACCGTCTGGTCACGGTGGTCGGCGCGGGGGGAGCCGGCAAGACCCGGCTGGCGGTGGAGCTCGCCGCCGACCTGCTCGAGTCCCATCCGGACGGTGTTTGGTTCGTTGACCTCGCCGCGGTGGCAGAGCCGGGGCTGGTGGCGTACGCGGTCGCCGCCCAGCTCGGCCTCCGCCCGGAGCCGGGCCGCCCGATAGTGGACACGCTGGTGGAGCACGCCGCTGCCCGTCGGATGCTGATGCTGCTGGACACCGGTGACGCCCAGCTGTCGGCGTCAGCTCAGGTGATCTCCCAGCTGCTCGCCGGTGGGGTGGGGGTGCGGGTGCTCGCGACCAGTCGGGAATCCTTCGGACTTCCCGGCGAGGTGGTGTGGAGAATTCCGCCACTCTCGGTTGACCCACCAATAGCCGGAGCGGAGAGCGACGCGGTTGCCCTGCTGCTCGACCGCGCCACGGCGGCGCGGGGCGGCCGGCGGCCGGACCCGGCGGAGTGGGTGGACCTGCATCGGGTCGTACGTCGGTTGGAGGGCCTGCCGCTCGCCATCGAATTGGCCGCTGTCCGGCTGCGGGTGCTCTCGGTCGGGCAGCTCGCCGACCGTCTCGATGACGTCCTGGGCGTCCTCGACGCCGGCCGGGGTGATTCCGCGACCGGGCTGGTCGCGCGTCACCGCAGCATGCAGGCAAACCTCCGCTGGTCGTACCGGCAGCTGGGCGTGGGAGCGGCCCGGCTGCTGCGCTGGCTGGCGGTGTTCGCCGAGCCGGTGGACCTGGCAACAGTGGAGTGGCTGCTGGAGGACGACCAGCTCGATTCGCTGTCGGTGCTGGTGGAGAAGTCGATGGTGTTGGCCGAGCCGGACATCGGCGGTAGCACCTATCGAATGCTCGACCCGATTCGTGCGTACGCGATCGGCCGGTTGGCGGCGGCGGGGGAGGAGCCGGCGGCGCGGAATCGACACGTGGCCTGGTCCGCACACGCGTTACGGCGGTTGGGTGTGGGAGCGGACGGCCGGCCGGCAACGCTCTCGTTGTACGCGTTCGACCCGCTGGCCGGGGAACTGCGAACCGCGCTGCGTTGGTGCGTGACGGGCGGTAGCGCTCGGGCGGGGCTCGCGCTCGTCGTCGGGCTGGACCAATGGTGGCGGGAGCGGGGCCTGGCCAGGCGAGGCCGGCTCTGGTTGTCCCAGTTGTACGACCGGAGCGTCGAGACCGGTGAGCGCATCCCGGATGTGGAGCTGGCGGCGGCGCACCACACGCATTCGTTGCACGCCGGGGCGGACGGCGACTTCGTCGAGGAGTTGCGCCTATCGCAGCAGGCGGAGGTGGTGGCCCGGCGGTCCGGCGACGCCGGTCTGCTGGCCCGGGTGCTGGCCAGCCGGGCGGCCCCCCTGGTTGACCTGGGGCAGTTCGCCGAGGCGGAGCAGGGGTGCCGGGAGGTCATTGACTGGGCGCAGCGGCAGGACGTGGTGGACGACGCCCTTTTCGCCGTCCTCAGCCTGGCGGAGTTGTTGTGGCGTCGGGGTGCCTTGGACGAGGCGGCGGAACTACTCGGCGCGGCCCGTCCGGTGGAGGCGGGACGTCCGGTGGAACGGGGCCGCCGGACGGTGGACATGCTGCTCGGTCTGGTGGCGCTGGCCCGCGGCGACCTGATCGCCGCGCACGAGCATCTGTTGGTCTCGCTGCGGTCCCGGATGGCGCACGGCTTCCACCGCCGCGCCTGCGACACGATGCAGGCGATCGCGGTGCGCTGCGCCGCAGGGGGTGATCCGCTGACCGCCGCCCGGCTCTTCGGCGCGGCGCAGGCGAGGGGTGCCGCCCTGGGCGCGGTGCCGGGCATCAACGGCGACTACCTTGCGCGGTGGCAGGCGCAGGTGCGCGAGGTGCTCGGCGATGTCACCTTCGACCGGACGTACGGCGACGGCGCGGGGTTGGGCATTCGGGAGGCGGCGGCGGTTGCCCTCGGCGTCGAACACCCGGACTTGGCCGCTGATTCGACCCGCTTCGCCACTGGCGTCGCCCCATCCGCACTCGCCAGTCCGTTGGAGCGGCCACTTCGCGCCCCGAGTGCACCGGACCCCACCCGGGTTGGTCCCGAGCCCGACTGAGGTCAGGCGAAGAAGCGGGCCAGGTGGGCCGGCGTGGGGGGTGGCGCATCGGGCGGCAGGAGGGTCAGGTCGGCGAAGATGCTGGCCCCGTCGCAGCCGGCGTGCAGGGGGTACCAGCGCGGAGCGTCCGGCGGGCGTTGGAGGCAGATGCCCTTGATGGTCTGGATGTCCAGCAGCCGTACGTGGGTGGGGTCGGCGACCGCGTTGACATGCCCCCACCAGGGGCTCATCACGTGCAGGACGCCACCGGGCCGGAGAACTCGGTGCGCCTCGTCCACCAACGGCAGGAAGTCGATCAGGTGCTCCAGGATGTGGACGGCGAAGAAGACGTCCACCGAGTCGTCGGCCAGCGGCAGGGTGCGCGACAGGTCGGCTACCGCGTCCACCCCGACCGCGGGGTAGATGTCCAGGCCCAGGTTGTCCGGCCACTGCTTGGTCCCCCCGCAGCCCAGGTCCACGACGACCGGATTCCGGCCCCCGACCCGGACCCGGGCCCAGACGGCCAGGACCCCGGCGAGCCGGCCGACCCGCTCCCGCACCAGATGTAGGTCACCCGGCTCATCGACCTCCCCGGTCAGGTGGGCCACTCCCCGGTCGAAGTCCACCTCGACGGCGAGATCCCGCAGTCGGCTGTCGTGCCGCGCCTGGTCTGCCCAGGCTTCGGCGAGGAATTCGTCAACCGCCCGCAGCCGCTGGGCTGAGGGCGGTGTCTGTGCCAGCGCGACCATGGCCCACCTCCGGCCGCCCGTTACCCGAAAATCCGCCCGGTATGCCCCTGGTCTCGGCGCGCTGAATCCAGCCGTGGGTCGCTTCGGGTTCCCGCCCTCGGCCGGTGAACATATTCTCAACCGGTAGGACGGCTCGCTTCCGCCGGGTGAGGTGCAGGGTGCCCAGCGTGTCGTGATGTCGGCGGCGGGGCAGGGTGTCGACACGACAGGAGGGGTGGGGCGGATGGATTTGCTGGCCGAGTATCGACGGGCGACCCGGTGCTTCGAAGCCGGGGATCCGTCCGAAGCGGCTCGGCTGCTCGAGCCCATCCTCGCGGCCGAGCCCGGCAACACCGCCGTGCGCCAACTGCTGGCCCGGGCGTACTTCTCCTCGGCGCAGCTCAGCCGAGCCGAAGAGCAGCTACGCGAGTTGGTTGATCGAGACCCGAGTGACCACTACGCCCACCACGTGTTGGGCCGGACGCTGGAGCGGCTGAATCGGCCGGTGGACGCGCTGCGGCATCTGCGCATCGCGGCGGCGATGCACCACGGCAACGCCGACTATCAGACGGCGTTACGTCGGGTGCAGGCCCGGGTCGGTCGTTGACCCGCACCGGGCGGCCCGTCGCCCGTCCGGCCACCTACCATGGTGCTGGCAACGGAATCGACCCGGCGGAGGCCCGGCCGTGAAGCTGAAGCTGGACCTACACGACATTTACAACCGGGGCACTGACATCGACCGGGCCTTGCGCGGAATCATCGACGAGGCGGTGGCGAAGAAGGCCACCCTGGTGGAGATCATCCCAGGCAAGGGGTCCGGCCAGCTCAAGAAGCGGGTGCTGCGGTTCCTTGATCAGAAGGACGTAAAGGCGCTTTACCACCGGGTGGAGAAGGACTCGAAGAACTTCGGCCGGCTCTTCGTTCACTTCCGCTGGAAGTAGTGACGAAACGCTACCCGGGGCGTTCTGTCTAACCGCCTTGCGGTGATCGTCGTAGGTGGGCCAGCCAGTCGTCGGCCCAGTCGAGGTGCGGACAGCCTTTGTTCACGCATCGGGGGCAGGTTCGTCCTCCCCAGTGGCTACGGATGATCATTTCGATTCCGCGAAACACCAAGTCCAGGTCCAGGTCCAGGTCTCCCGGTTCGGAGGCGCTGGTTGTGGGGTGTTCGGGTTCCGCCCGCCAGCACCAGTTGACGAACCTTTCCCTGAGGTCGGGTCTGGTGCCGTTGAGTCGGGATAGCTGATCTGATGCCTCGGCCAGGAGCTTGTCCTGGTGGGCCAGTAGTGCTGACCTCCTGCCGCGATACTCGGCCAGCAACGCGAGCCGCGCGGGTTGGCAGGGCCAGTCGGCGCCGCAGGCCCGGCACCGCCAGAGCGGGCGCATGGGGTCGTGTGCGCGGATCATGGTCGGTTCCCGCCCGCGTGGTCACGTAGGCAGCGTTTGAGGTCACCACACCGGGGGCACCAACTGCCCGAGCGGCTTTTGGTCACCAGGCCCAGAATCACGCCAACGGCGAGCCCAACGAC